>NZ_CP049253.1:1271369-2542738 GCF_011046975.1 Microbacterium amylolyticum
CCCTCGCGCTGCCCGCGTTCGTGCGCCACGTGCTGGCGCGTTCGCGGACGTACTCTGCTCACTCGACATACAACGAGCCTACGGAGCCCCGGCGACAGGGGCTCCTCTGTTACGCAACGCGACGACACAGGTCGTCATACCGCACCGACGTCACAACGAGCAATCATGGCTCGTGATCCGCAGGGAGTAAGTTGGGGCCCATGACAGCTCCCGTCGATCCCACCTCCACAGTAGCTTGGGAGGAGCTTACGTCGCTTGGCGACGGCTTCTCCCCCGACCTTCGCGAATGGTTTGCGGAGGATCCCGCCCGCGCTGAGCGCCTCAGCTTCCCTCTCGCCGACCTGCATGTCGACCTGTCGAAGAACCTCATCACGGACGACCTGCTGGCGGCGCTCGTGAAGCTGGCCGAGGAGACGGGCGTTGCTGAGCGATTCGCCGCGATGGAAGCCGGCGAACACATCAACACAACGGAGGACCGCGCCGTTCTCCACACGGCGTTGCGTCTGCCCGCCGGTTCTTCTGTTGTCGTCGACGGCCAGGACGTTGCCGCCGATGTTCATGAGGTTCTCGGCCGCATCGAGGCGTTCGCGAACCGTGTGCGTTCCGGCGAGTGGACGGGTGTGACGGGCAAGAAGGTCACACACGTTGTCAACATCGGCATCGGCGGAAGCGATCTGGGCCCCGTGATGGTGTACGAGGCGCTTGCGCCGTACGCGGATGCCGGTATCGAGGCGCGTTTCATCTCGAACATCGACCCGACCGACCTTGCCCAGAAGACGGCGGGTCTTGACCCCGAGACGACGCTGTTTATCGTGGCGTCGAAGACGTTCACGACGCTGGAGACGCTGACGAACGCGCGTCTCGCACGTGACTGGCTGTGGAAGGGGCTGACGGCCTCGGGCGCGATCGCCGATAACGACGATGCCCGTACCGCAGCCGTTGCCCGGCACTTCGTTGCCGTGTCAACGGCTCTCGACAAGGTCGCGGAGTTCGGCATCGACACCGATAACGCGTTCGGATTCTGGGACTGGGTGGGTGGTCGCTACTCGGTGGATTCCGCGATCGGCACCTCGCTGGCCGTTGTCCTCGGCCCCGAGGCCTTCCGCGATCTGCTCTCGGGCTTCCACGCAGTTGACGAGCACGTGCGCACAACGCCGCTCGCGCAGAACGTGCCGGTCCTCATGGGGCTGCTGAACGTGTGGTACACGAACTTCCTCGGTGCCCAGTCGCACGCTGTGCTCCCGTATGCCCAGCAGCTGCACCGGTTCCCTGCCTATCTGCAGCAGCTGACGATGGAGTCGAACGGCAAGTCGGTGCGATGGGATGGAACACCCGTCACAACGGACACGGGAGAGATCTTCTGGGGCGAGCCCGGCACCAACGGTCAGCACGCCTTCTACCAGCTGATCCACCAGGGAACGCGACTGATTCCCGCCGACTTCATCGCCTTCGCCAACCCCGCCTACCCGTTGCAGGACGGTGGCCGTGATGTGCACGGGCTCTTCCTGGCGAACTTCCTCGCGCAGACGAAGGCCCTGGCCTTCGGGAAAACGGAGGAAGAGGTCGAGGCGGAGGGAACGACCGGCCCTCTGGTGGCGGCGCGCTCCTTCGAGGGAAACCGTCCGACGACATCGATCTTTGCGTCCTCGCTGACGCCGAAGGTGCTCGGCGAGCTGATCGCGCTGTACGAGCACATCACGTTCACACAGGGCGTCATCTGGGGTATCAACTCCTTCGACCAGTGGGGCGTCGAGCTGGGCAAGCAGCTGGCTCTGCAGATCGCCCCCGCGATCGAGGGAGATGAGAGCGCCATCGAGGCTCAGGATCCTTCGACCAGGGCGCTGCTGGCGTACTACCGCGAGCACCGTTCGGCGTAACAACTCACGGGTGGGCCCGCGATGTCGTCATCGCGGGCCCACCCGTGAGTTGTCCGTGGTGCGCCAGCCCGGTGGCGGGGAGTTAGGCCACGTCTGGTGACGCCGCTGCGCCCTCGGTGATGCCGAGATCAGCCTGTTGCTGGGGTGTGGTGATCGGGATGCGGCGACCTGATCGGGCGTCAAGGACGATTCCGGCCAAGATGCCTTGGACCGAGCTTTCGTCCGTCTCGGGCTCGGCCGCGGTGTCCGCCGCGAGGAGCTCCGGTGTCATTTTTCGGAGGCGGCCCAGCGCCCCGAGCGCGATCTGACACCCCGGTGAGCGGTCGATCGCGGCGTTGGGCGGACACGGTGACGAACACCTTCCAGGACCCGCACTACGGCGAAGCGACAAGTGTCGACGCGGCGAGCCTGGCCCCGGACACGTTCGTTCGCACGGGGCGGGCCGGGGACGGATCGATTATCGCCGCCGTGTCTTCGGACGCAGGGCAGACGTGGACAGCGTCTCCGGCAGCGGTCGGAGCGTCCGGGAGCGGCACGATTACGGTCAACGCTGATGCATCGGCAGTGACGTGGGCTCCGGTTGGTGCCGCACCGCTTCGCTCCGCCGATCGGGTGCGTTTCGGAGCGGTTCCAGGCGCGGCGGGTCATCTCTGGCTGGCCGGAGGCGATGACGACGAAGAGCCGTACGGCATGTGGCGTTCGACCGACGCCGGATCGACCTGGCCCTCTGTTTCGGGGTTCGATGAAGCTGACTCCGTTGGCTTCGGAAAGGCCACTCCCGGGGCATCTTCTCCCGCGATCTACACCGCCGCGAAGTACGAGGGTGTGCGTGGAGTGTTCCGCTCGATCGACGACGGAACGTCCTGGACGCGAATCAACGACGACAACAACCAGTGGGGCTGGATCGGCGCAGCCATCGAGGGCGACCCCGACGAATTCGGACGGGTCTACATCGTCATCGGCGTTGCCCTGTCTTTCCTTCACCGAGGCCCGGTCGTTTCACGACCGAACGCGTAAGCGACACGCTCGAACGCGCCCGGCCGGCCAGCAGAAAGCCCCCGCCTCCCGCACATTGCTGTGGGAGACGGGGGCTGACGGTGCCGGCTGCCAGGTTCGAACTGACGACCCCCTGTTTACAAGACAGGTGCTCTACCAACTGAGCTAAGCCGGCGGTGGCCCCGAAGGGCCGGCATCTACCTTACTCGGTGTCGTCCTCATTCGACGAGTCGGCCGGGGTGTCCGTGTCGTCGGCATCGGGCATCGGCGTCGGCGCGAAGTACTGTTCGCTCTCCACCAGCAGCAGAAACTGCTGCAGCTCCGCAGGATCATCGGGGCTGCCGGCGTATGCCTGACCGTCGACCGTGAGAAGGAACGGCGATGTCAGCTGCACATCATCAGTTCCGGGCACGGCGCCGTCCCTGGCGCGTTCTGTGGCCTCGGTGATCCAGGACGCGTAGCGGCGCTCCTCGATGCACTCACGCACGCCGGAGTTCTCTGCGGCCCCGGCGTCAATGGCGAGCTGCGAGAGCTGCTCGTCGCTGTATCCCTCAGAGTCCGGGGCCGGTTGCTGTTCGAGAAGGCTCGTGTTGAACGCCGGGAAGGTGGCGGGGTCGAGCGTCACAACGCACGCGACCGCTGAGCCCGCACGCTTGGAGTACTGCGTACCCTGGGCCTGCCCCGTCATCATCGCAATCGGGTGATACGTCAGGGTGACCGTGCCGTCCTCGATGCGCTCGTAAATGTGCGGGGCAACCTCGGTCTCGAAAGCACCGGCCTCCGGCGCCAAATAGTCGATGTACACGTCGATGTCCAAAACACCATCGGCCGGAGTCGATTCCCGCTCGTCGACGGGCTCCCCCGCCGCAAGCGCGATGACATCGATGCCATCGGTGCTCGTGAAGTTCTGCGGAACCTGCACTTCGTTGTCGAGCTCGGGCGCAACCTGCTGCCATACCCACCACGCTCCGGCGACAACGACAGCAGCGATCAGCAGTGTCACGATCACGCGACGCGCAATCTTCTTCGCGGTGATCCGCGCGTTGACGGCTTGCGCCCTCTTGCGCACAGCCTCGCGCTGCTCACTGGACACCTCGGTCGGGTTCGGCGTCTCATCGTTCGTCATGACAGTTCTCTCCTCGCAGGTCCGCTGTCGCGGCAACGCGGCGATCATAGTGACGCCCCCTGGGAACCGTCCGCGTTCGGCCCGCCTCGCGATCTCCTCGAGACCTGTGGCATACTTACGCCAGCGCCCAAAGGTGGGCGTTCGGCGCCGCAAGGTACCGCTTCCTCCACAACGGATCGTCCGGCACGTACCTGCCGGTGAAGGAGAAATCATGGCATCTGTCACGTTCGATGAGGCCACCCGCCTGTACCCCGGCGGCACTCGCCCCGCGGTTGACAAGCTCAACCTCGAGGTTGGCGACGGCGAGTTCCTCGTTCTGGTCGGCCCCTCCGGCTGCGGAAAGTCCACCTCGCTGCGTATGCTCGCTGGCCTCGAAGAGGTCAACGCCGGCGCAATTCGCATCGGCGAGCGCGACGTCACCGATGTTCCGCCGAAGGACCGCGACATCGCGATGGTGTTCCAGAACTACGCGCTGTACCCCCACATGTCCGTTGCGGACAACATGGGCTTTGCCCTCAAGATCGCCGGTGTGAACAAGGAAGACCGCCGCAAGCGCGTCGAAGAGGCCGCTCGTCTGCTCGACCTCGAGCCCTACCTCGACCGCAAGCCCAAGGCCCTCTCGGGTGGTCAGCGTCAGCGTGTTGCGATGGGTCGCGCAATCGTGCGTGAGCCCCAGGTGTTCCTCATGGACGAGCCCCTGTCGAACCTCGACGCCAAGCTTCGCGTTCAGACGCGTACGCAGATCGCGTCGCTGCAGCGCCGCCTCGGTGTCACAACGGTTTACGTCACGCACGACCAGACCGAGGCTCTGACCATGGGTGACCGCATTGCGGTTCTCAAGGACGGCATTCTGCAGCAGGTCGGAACGCCCCGGGACCTGTACGAATCCCCCCAGAACGACTTCGTCGCCGGGTTCATCGGCTCGCCCGCGATGAACCTCTTCCCGGCAGACATTACCGACGGCGGCGTGCTGTTCGGCGACAAGACCGTGGGCGTTGATGCAAAGGCGCTCGGCCGTGCGCACGGGTCGAAGGTCAAGACAGGCGTCCGTCCGGAGGACTTCGTCGTATCCCCGGCCGGAGAGCCCGGTCTGCAGGTCACGATCGACCTCGTGGAAGAGCTCGGCGCCGACGGCTACCTGTACGGCCACACCGAGATTGAGGGTGAGACGGTTCAGCTGCTCGCTCGCGTCGACGGACGTCAGCACCCGATGGCCGGCGAAAAGGTGACGCTCACCCCGGCGCCCGACCACGTTCACGTGTTCGATGCCGAAACAGGCGAGCGCCTCATCAAGGAGCCGATCAAGCCTTCTGTCTAAGGCTGATGAACGCAAAACCGCCCCGCACCTTTCGGTGCGGGGCCGTTTTGCGTAGACGGCTCAGTTATCTTGTGCCGCGCGCATGGTGGAGATCTGGTACAGCGCCACCGATGCCGCGATGCCGGCGTTCAGCGACTCCGTGACCTCGGCGATCGGAATGGAGACGATCTGATCGCAGTTCTCAGCGACGAGGCGGCTGAGCCCCTCGCCCTCGCTCCCGATGACGACGAGAAGCGGGCGGTCAGCCAGCTCAACGCTGGGCAGCTGCACATCGCCGCCGCCGTCGAGGCCGAGCACGAAAACGCCCTGCTTCTTCAGGTCCTTGATGATGCTCGTGAGGTTCGGCGCCATCGCAACGGGGATGCGTGCCGCCGCTCCGGCGCTCGTCTTCCATGCCGCCGAGTTCACACCGGCCGAGCGGCGCTGCGGGATGATGACGCCCTGCCCGCCGAACGCACCGGTCGATCGGATGATCGCACCGAGGTTGCGCGGGTCGGTGATGCCGTCGAGAGCAACAAGAAGAGGAGTCTCGCCGCGGGCGACGATGCTCTCCAGCAGGTCTTGCGGGTGCGGGTACTCGTACGGCGGCACCTTTAGAGCGACGCCCTGGTGCACGCCGTCGAAGCCTGCCATGCGGTCGAGCTCGGGCCGCGTGACCTCGAGAACGGGCAGCTCACGCTTGCGCGCAAGCGACAGCATCTCTTTGACGCGGTCATCCATCTCGATCCGCTGCGCGATGTACATCGACGCGGCGGGGATCTTGGTGCGCAACGCCTCGAGAACGCTGTTGCGCCCGGTGACGTATTCGTTGTCGTCGTTCGGACGGCGACGCTGCGAGTTTTTCTGCTGCTGAGGGCTGCGCTTTGCGGCGGCCTTCTCGGCAAGCTTCTTGCGCTTGTGCGCGGTGTGATAGGTGCGATCCTCCGCTTTGGGAGTGGGCCCGCGACCGGCGAGCTTTTGCCGCCCCTGGCCGCCTGAGCCCTTCGTCGCGCCCTTTTTGCCCTTGCTTGCGCCCGGGCGTCCTGGCTTAGCCATCGATGCTCCAAACCGTTCCGTTGGGGGTGTCTTCGAGGATGACGCCGGCAGCCGCGAAGGTGTCGCGGATGCGGTCGGCGGCCGCCCAGTTTTTCTCTGCGCGCGCCGCCTGGCGCTGCTCGATGAGTGCATCGACAATCGTGGTGAGCGCCGAGTGCTTCGCGCCGTCCCCCGCAGAATCGCCGGATGGCGCGTCGAAACCGAGCATGCCCATCATGCCCTGAACGGCTGAGAAGGCGCCGCGCGCCGCGTCGCTGTCTTCCCGATCGAGCGCGGTGTTGCCCGCCCGAACTGTCTCATGAACAACGGCAAGTGCCTGCGGGATCCCCAGATCGTCGTCCATTGCCGCGGCAAAGGCAGGGGGAAGCGGGGTCGCGTCGGACGCACCAATCGCGCCCTCGGCACGGCGCAGAAAACCGTCGATGCGCTCGAGCGCCGATGCGGCCTCGTCGAACGCGCGGTCCGACACGTCCAGATTCGACCGGTAGTGGGCGGCAGCGAGGGCGTATCGAATCACGCGCGATGGTCGCGCGGCGATCAGATCATGCGCGAGAACAAAGTTCCCAAGTGACTTCGACATCTTCTGCCCGTCCACCGTGACGAGCCCATTGTGCACCCAGTAGCGAGCGAACTCATCGCCTGCTGCCGTCGACTGTGCGAGTTCGTTTTCGTGGTGAGGAAAGCGCAGGTCAAGGCCGCCACCGTGAATGTCGAATGCGCTGCCCAGGTACTGCTTCGACATCGCCGAGCACTCGATGTGCCACCCCGGCCGTCCCGCTCCCCAGGGCGAGGCCCACACGGCGGACGCGGGTTCGTCAGCCTTCGCACCCTTCCAGAGGGCGAAGTCATGAGGATCACGCTTCCCTCGAGAGTCCGCATCGGCGGCATCCTCCATCGCGTCAAGCGACTGTCGGGTGAGGGAGCCGTACTCGGGCCAGGAGCGCACGTCGAAGTAGACATCGCCCGCGGCGGCATAGGCGTGGCCTGCGTCGATGAGGCGCTGAATCAGCTTCTGCATCTGATCGATCGCTGCCGTCGCGCGCGGTTCATACGTTGGCGGCAGAATTCCGATCGCCTCGTACGCCGAGGTGAACTCGCGCTCCATCCGATACGCAAGGGCCCACCACGGCTCGTCGAGCGTTGCGTTGGCGAGCACCTTGTCGTCGATATCGGTGACGTTGCGCACGAGAGTGACACGGCCGAAGCGGTGAACGAGCCACCGGCGCAGCAGGTCGAATGCCAGTGCCCCGCGCAGGTGTCCGATGTGAGGGCCTGACTGCACGGTGGGCCCACACAAGTAGATCGTGACGTTTCCCTGGTCGAGAGGGACGAAGTCGCGAAGCGCCTGAACGCGGGAGTCATACAGCTGGACGGTCACCCCTCCAGCCTAGTGTTGCTGTCCGCAGAGCGCCCCTGCTCGTCGTGCGTGAAACGGGCGGATGGCCCTCACACGGGTACGACAAGCGCCACGGCGAACGCCTGAATCCCCTCGGAGCGACCCGTTGGTCCGAGCCCGTCGGTTGTTGTTGCCGTCACCGAAACGGGGGCACCCAGCGCATCGGAGAGCACCCGTTCCGCCTCGGCGCGACGGGGCGCGAACCGCGGGCTGTTGGCCTGCACCTGCACCGAGACGTTTCCGACGCGCCACCCCGCTGCCTGCAGAATCCGGTGCGTTTCCGCAAGGAAAGCACCAGCGTGAGCTCCGGCGAACTCGGGGCGGTCCGTTCCGAAATGACTGCCGATATCGCCGAGCCCCGCGGCGTTCAGCACGGCGTCGACGATCGCGTGAGCCACCGAGTCGCCGTCGGAGTGTCCGGACAGCGCGGGTTCGTCCGGCCACTCGATTCCGGCCAGCCAGAGCGATCCTGTTCCGCCGAAGGCATGGACGTCTGTTCCGATTCCGACACGGGGAAGGGGCGTACGAGGCGCGGCGCCCGCGGTGACGGGCGGTACCGGTGCGTCGGCGACGATCCGCCGCGCGCGCAGAAGGTCCGCCGGGGTGGTGATCTTAAAGCCGCGCGCAGATCCCTCGATAGCCACAACGGGATGCCCGGCAGCCTGAACGAGAGCGGCATCATCGGTGTACTCCTCGCGCGATACTGCGTACGCGGTGTCGAGAACATCGCGCCGGAACCCCTGGGGGGTCTGCGCCGCCGCCAGCTCGGAACGATCGACAACACCCACAACGCGGTTCTCGTCGACGCGCTTGAGGGTGTCAACGACGGGCAGAACGGGAATGGCTCCGTGGCCGGTTTCCCGCACGGCCGCGACGACGCGGTCGATCATGTCACCGGGAACGAGCGATCGTGCCGCGTCGTGGACGAGCACAACATCCACACCGGGCCATACCCGGGACAGGCCCGCGGCAACCGACAGTTGCCGCGTTTCTCCGCCGACCACGGTTGTCACCAGCTCGCGCCTGTCGCCCGCGGCCTCATATGCCTGCGCCAGCGCCTCCCCTGCGCGGTCCTGCGGTGCAACGACGATGACCTGCGCTGGTCCCGCCTCGAATACTCCGCGCAGACAGTGGCGCAGCAGGCTGTGGTGATCGATGCCAACGAACGCTTTCGGCTCACCCGCTCCGAGCCGGGTGCCGCTGCCCGCGGCAACGATGATGATCGCAGTATCAATACGGGTCGCTGTGCTCACCCCATAAAAGTAGTCGTCCCGCCTCCCCAGGGGGAGACGGGACGACAAAGAAGATGCGCGTTAGTCGCTTGCGAGAGCCACGTCGAGAATCTTCGCGGCTTCCTCTTCCGAAACCTTCTTGGCGAGCGCGAGCTCAGACTCCAGCACCTGTCGTGCCTTTGCCAGCATGCGCTTTTCACCGGCGGAAAGCCCGCGGTCCTGATCACGACGCCACAGGTCGCGAACAACTTCGCTGACCTTGATGACGTCGCCGGAAGCGAGCTTCTCGAGGTTGGCCTTGTAGCGGCGCGACCAGTTGGTCGGCTCTTCCGTAAAAGGAGCCTTGAGGACGTCGAGGACCTCGCTGAGGCCGCCCTCGTCGATAACGTCACGGACGCCAACGAGGTCGACATTCTCGGCCGGTACCTCGATAACCAGATCGCCCTGGGTAACGTTGAGCTTGAGGTAAGTGCGCTCCTCGCCCTTGATGACTCGAGTCTTAACTTCAGTGATAGTCGCGGCCCCATGATGGGGGTAGACGACGGTCTCGCCAACCTCAAAAAGCATATGGATTACGTCCCTTCCCGGCTTCCCCTAGTTTACCACAGGCAAAGATGCGCTATGATCGGCGCCCTTTACGCGCGCCCTTTACGCGCGCCCGTGTCTCTTGGCACCCGGGAACCTCCTCTAAGATGAAGAAGGTGAGCCGGAGCTCCGGCCCTGTCGTACCTTCTGGAGGATCCGTGAAATCGCGCACCATCGCGTCCCTCGCCCTCGGTGGCGTCGTGCTCTTATCGGCCGCCGGCTGCGGAACCGTGACGCCCGTCGCCACGACCTACACCTATACGGCGGGCGATGGCATCAACGTCACCGACCGTGACGGTAGCGACCTTCTCGTTCGCAACGCGATGATCGTCGCAACGGCGGATGGTGCAGAAGGCAACTTCGTCGCCGCGCTCATCAACGACGGCAACGAGGCCGAAACGCTCACCCTGGACTGGGAGGGCGGTAGCGCTCAGTACACCGTCCCGGCCGGGCAGACGATTGCCCTCGGCGCCGACGATGAGCCCCTCCTGCTCAGCGGCCTGGGCGTCGAGCCCGGCGCCATCGCCGACATCTACCTACAGTCCGGGAACGGCGACGGCATTGACGCCCAGATCCCCGTCCTCAACGACTGCCTCGATGAGTACGCCGGCCTCGCACCCGATTCCGCCACATCCGATCGCATCTATTGCGAGCGCTATCTCGACGAATCGGTCTCCGAAGCAGACCACTGATTTGCTCATAAGTGCGCTGAGCGCCCCCGGATCCGTCCGGAGGCGCTCAACGCACTTATGGAGGGACGCTATCCCTCGAAGCGGTATCCGAGGCCGCGCACGGTCACGAGCATGACCGGCTTGGACGGTGTCTCTTCGATGCGCGACCGGATGCGCTTGATGTGCACATCGAGGGTTTTGGTATCGCCGAAGTAATCGGATCCCCACACGCGGTCGATGAGCTGTCCACGGGTAAGGACACGGCCCGTGTTGCGCATCAGAAGTTCAAGCAGCTCAAATTCCTTCAACGGCATGTTGATCTGCTCGCCGCCGACGGACACCGTGTGCCTGTCGATGTCGAGCGTGACACGGCCCCCCTCGAGAATGTGCTCCTCAAGGTCTTCCTCCGCGGCCGCGGAGCGGCGCATCACCGCACGCATCCGCGCCAACAGCTCTCGCGACGAGTAGGGCTTGGTGACATAGTCATCCGCGCCGAGCTCCAGTCCGACGACGATATCCACTTCGCTGTCTTTCGCCGTGAGCATCACGATCGGCACCGATGAGCTCGCGCGCACCTGTCGGCACACCTCGGTTCCGGGAATGCCGGGCAGCATCAAGTCCAGCAGGATCACATCTGCGCCCTGTTCGCGGAACATCCGCAGGGCCTTCTCGCCGTCGTCGGCGATCTCGATCTCGTACCCCTCGCGCTGAAGGAGGTACGCCAGGGGTTCCGCGAGGTCGGGTTCGTCCTCCACGAGCAAAACACGCGTCATGCGGTCGTTTCCTTCCGTAGCGCCTTTTTGATGGCGCCCTTTTTAGGTCGTTTGCCGCCGAATGTCGCACCATCTGGCGCGTTCTTCTGCGGAAGTCTGATGGTGAACGTCGAGCCCTGGCCCTCGCGCGACCAGAGGCGCACTTCGCCACCGTGGCGCTGGATCGCGTGTTTGACGATCGACAGCCCCAGGCCCGTGCCGCCGGTGCGCCGCGATCGCGCCTGGTCGGCCCGAAAGAATCGTTCGAAGACGCGGCGTTGGTCTCCATCAGCAATGCCGATTCCCTGATCAGTCACGGCGATTTCGACGGCACCTTCGGCCGATCGCACACCGACGCCGACATGCGATCCTTCGGGGGAATAGGCCACGGCGTTTGAGATGAGGTTGCTCACCGCTTCCACCAGCACGCGGGAATCGCCGTGGACGTACAGGCCTTTATCGCCGCCGGAACGCACCTCGACGAGGGCTGCCTTGGCCGTGACGGCGTTTGCCTCAATCGCGCCCTGCACAACCTCGTCGACGGCAACGGGACCAATATCGATGAGCTCGTCCGCTGCCTGCAGGCGCGAGAGGTTCATGATGCGGCCCGTCAACTGGCCGAGGCGATCGGCTTCCGCCGACATGCGCTCGGAGAACCGGCGCACCTGATCGGGGTCGTCGGCCGCCACCTCGAGCGCTTCGGCCAGAAGCGCAATCGCTCCCACCGGTGTTTTCAGCTCGTGGCTCGTGTTCTGAATAAAGTCCTGGCGCATCTGCTGCAGGCGCTCTTGTTCGGAGATGTCCCGCACCGAGACCAGGACATAGTCGCGCCCGATCTGCGCGGCGCGGGCGATCACCAGGCGCGGCTCACGCGAGAGCCGCCCCGACCGGATCCGCATCGTCTGCGCCTCGCTCACGCCATGCTGACGAGCCACCTTCATGAGCGCCCGGAGTTCGTCCTGTTCCAGCCGCTCGCCCGGCAGGGCGCCCAGCCAGGTGGCCGTCGGGGACGCGGCCACGACATTGCCCGAGGCATCCGTGACAACGGCGGCGTCATCGAGCACGTCCAGCATCGCCGGAACGGCGTCGGGCAGCTGAGGGCTCGCTTCGTCGATCGCACGGGCCTTTGCCCGGCGTGCGGCGAAGATCGTGAGCGTTGCTGCGACCCCGATGACGACCCCAACGAGAAGGGCCAGGAGCTCTTGCGGCATGACTACAGAGTAAAGTCATCCGCTGTACGTCCGAGGACAACCGTCGCGCGATATCAAGGCGACACCCTGGATTATTCACGAGGGTGACACCTGGCGTTCACCTTCGATCGACCGGCGCGCCGCTCCCATGCGGCAACGTGGTCGACGGTGCCATACTGGCCCCAAGATTCCGAAACCCGAAAGGCCGTTCCGATGCGCGAAGTGTTCCACGACACGCTCGAAGATATTCAAAACCGACTCGTCGAGGTCGCAGAGCTCGTGGCCGAGGCGATCGAGAAGGCCACAACCGCCTTCACGACGGGCGACGTCGCTCTCGCCGAAGAGGTCATTGCGGGCGACGAGCGCATCGACCAGATGGTGCTCACCACCGACGAAATCGCGATAGAAACCCTCGCGATGCAGCAGCCCGTTGCGCGCGACCTGCGCATCATCGTCACGGTGCTGCGCGCCAGCGCATCACTCGAGCGCATGGGCGATCTCGCCGAGCACATCGCGCTTCTCGTGCGCCAGCGCTACCCCGAGCGGGCGATTCCCAAGGGCCTGAAGAAGACCTTCAAGCGCTTGGGAGAGCTGGACGTTCTCGTTGCGAAGGCTCTCGTCGAGCTGCTGCGCACCGAGGACCTGCGCTACTCCACGCAGATTCGCGACACCGACGACGAGATCGACGAACTTCACGCATCTGTGTACGAGCGCGTGCTCGGCGATTCCTTCGGCGGAGAAGTTTCCGGTGCGATCGATGCGACCCTCGCGAGCCGGTACCACGAACGTTTCGCTGACCACGCAGTGGCCATTTCGAAAAAGGTTGTCTACCTGGCAACGGGCGACTGGTCGGGCGAAGAAGACGTTTCCACCATCGAGATCGTCGACGAGAACGCCTCCTGACACAAACAGAATCGGCCCCCGCCAGCTGGCGGGGGCCGATTCTGTTTGTGTCCGGCGTTACTTCTTGCCCTGTGAGGCGACGGCAGCGGCTCCCGCTGCTGCTGCCTCGGGGTCGAGGTAGCGTCCGGGGCCCGTGGGCACCATGTTGTCGTCGAGCTCGTAGACGAGAGGGATGCCCGTGGGGATGTTCAGACCCGCGATGTCCTCATCGCTGATGCCGTCGAGGTGCTTCACCAGCGCGCGCAGCGAGTTGCCGTGTGCCGTGACGAGAACCGTCTTGCCCGCCTTCAGATCGGGAACGATCTCGTTCTCCCAGTAAGGCAGCATGCGGTCGATGACGAGCTTGAGCGACTCTGTCGCCGGCATCTCGCCGTCCATCCCGTCGTAGCGGGGGTCGTTCGTCTGGGCGAACTCATCGTCGGCGTCGATCTCGGGCGGCGGCACGTCGAACGAGCGACGCCACTCCATGAACTTCTCCTGCCCGTACTCTTCCAGAGTCTGAGCCTTGTCCTTGCCCTGCAGAGCGCCGTAGTGGCGCTCGTTGAGGCGCCAGGAGCGCTTCACGGGGACCCACAGGCGGTCGGCCGTCTCAAGGGCCAAGTTCGCGGTCTGAATCGCGCGGCTCAGCAGCGACGTGTGCAGAACGTCGGGCAGAACGCCCTGTTCCTTCATCAGTTCGCCGCCGCGCGCGGCCTCGCGCCGGCCCTGCTCGGTGAGCCGCACGTCGACCCATCCGGTGAACAAGTTCTTTTCGTTCCAGTCGCTCTGCCCATGGCGGAGCAGGATCAGGGTGTGCGTCATACTCCCATCGTATCGCTGTGCGAAACCGGGCCTCGGCGCCGGCGCCGTACCTCTGATCAAACGCCGTGTGAATTCCTCGCCCACACGGATTCCCCCGCTCCCTCACGGGATGATGGAGGGATGGCTGGGCACGAGGGATCACCGACGCGCGGAACCACAGGCACGAACCGCCTGAGGCGCGTTGACCGGTGGATCGCACATCTTCCGGCGTTCCGGCGCGCACACGATCCCCTTGTCGTTGACCTCGGCTTCGGTGCGTCCGGTGTGACGGCCTTCGAACTCGCGACACGGTTGCGCAGCGCTAACCCCACCGTTCGTGTGCTGGGCCTGGAGATCGACCCCGATCGTGTGGCCGTCGCGGAGGACCAGCTCGCGTCCGCGCGCGCAGGTCTGACACCCTTTCCGAGCGACCTTCCGGTGTCGTTCGCCCGCGGAGGCTTCGAAGTTCCCGTCCCGCGGCCAGCAACGATCATCAGGGCCTACAACGTGCTCCGACAGTACGACGAGTCCGACGTGCGCGGGGCATGGCGGCGGATGGCGGCGCAGCTGACCCCCGATGGCCTTCTGATCGAGGGAACCTGCGACGAAATCGGCCGCGTCAGCTCGTGGATCGACGTTTCAGCAGACGCGCAGCCGCTGCGGTTCAGCCTCTCGTTGAGCCTCGCACACGTTAAACGGCCCTCGATCGTTGCCGAGCGCCTGCCGAAGGCCCTCATCCACCGCAACGTTGACGGCGAGAGGATCCACGAGCTGCTCACGGCCCTCGATGGCGCCTGGGACCGCTCGGCCGGATACGCGACGTTCGGCCCCATCCAGCGGTGGCTCGCGACCGTTTCCGCCCTGCGGGATGCCGGGTGGCCGGTGCAGGGCACCAAGTCACGCTGGCGGTTGGGAGAACTCACGCTGCCCTGGTCCGCCGTCGAGCCACGAAACGAGAGTTAGATCCGCGGGAGTTCGTGAGCGGCATCGTCGCGGGGTTCGCCCGCGGCGACCAGCAGGTCGACGACGAGCGGCCGAAGCGATACGACCACATTCTGGTCACCGAGTCCGGCCCCTGGCAGTAAGAGAGCGGGGTCGAGGGTGCGAGCGATACGGCGCACCTCGTCCTGCGCGGCGGTCTCGGCGCTCGGATCCGTCAGGCACTCGGAGACGAGGGCCACCGACCGCTGAACATCACCGATGAGCCTCGCCAGAACGGGGCGAGGTTGGCCATCCTCAACGGCGTAGTGCGCGCGGCGCGCGACGAGCCGCAGGTTTCGTGTGACGAGGTCCATCGCCGACATGATCCGCGCGAGCCGCGCCAGCTGCTGCCGACGCGACCGCAGAAACGGCGACATGCTCGAAATTGCCCGCCCGGACTCCAACGACGTCTCCCATGACGCGAGCGATCCCTCGAGCTCTCTCGCTTTTTGTAGCCCGCGTTCGGCCCGCAGGCGATCACCGCGGCGCAGTCCCTGTGACACGCGGGACATCGTTCGGTCGACGTCGGCGAAGACCACATGGGCGTCGCGGAGGATCGCCTTGATCGGATTCCTCGGGAGCAGCGCTGTGACGAGCAGCGCCATCACTCCACCGACCGCGCCATCCAGAATCCGCATGCCGGTGAACTCGCCGAGCGGCAACATGAAGGCGATCGCCGTCTGAATCCCCGCCGCGATCGGGAAGCCCGGTGATGGCGACATGAATCGCGCGATCACAAGCGTCACGGCGAGAACAACCGCGAGTTGCCACCATCCGGGCCGCAAGAACAACAGGGCGATCTCCGAGATCGCGATACCGGTGAGCATTCCCGCCACCGTCTGCAGAACCTTCGAGGGGCGGGCATCTCGCGCAAGCCCGAGACTCGAGATCGTCACGGTGACGGCCAGCAAGGGCGTCTGGTGCCCGAAGAGGAGGTGGGCGATACCGTACGCGCCGGCCGCGGCGATGACGATCTGTGCGATTGCCGCCCAGGAATCCCGGAGGCGGACGATGCCGGCGCGCGGACGGTACCGGCTTTGCCAACGGGTGGGCAAGACCTCGGTCAGCGGATCAGTATCGGACACGGTGCGAGGTTACCGGCGGATGCTGATCACGCGGGAGGGGCCGCCTGCTTGCGGCGGCTGAGGCGCGTCAAACGCGGCACATCGGCGACAGATCCGGCATCCGCGGGAACAATGATCTCCTGGGATGCCGCAACGCGGACGCCGTCATGCAGCACCTCCAGCGTCGCATCACCGTCGACGCGCCGTCCGACCAGCGCGAGCGCGATGGGCCCCAGCTCGTGGTGGCGGGCCGACGAGGTGATCTGGCCCGCCTCTTTTTCGCCATCGAACACGGTGTCACCGCGCTCGGGGAAGACGTTCTCGGAGCCGTCGAGGTGCAGCAGGACGAGGCGCCGCGGCGGGTGTCCGAGGTTGTGCACCTTCGCCACCGTCTCCTGCCCGCGATAGCACCCTTTGTTGAGGTGAACGGCCGTGCGGATCCAGTCGGCCTCGTGCGGAATCGCGCGCTCATCAACCTCGTGTGCCCAGCGCGGACGCCAGGCGGCGATGCGGAGCGCCTCGGTGGCCAGTGCGCCCGCGATCTCGGCTGTCGCAAGCGCCACAATGCCGTCCGCGTCAACGATCGCCTCGGCCCAGAGATACTCCGCGCCCGGGTGATCCGTTGCCTGTGCGTACTGCCAGCCGCCTGCCGAAACCTGCGGCCACGGATCGGTCCAGACGAGAGGAAGGTCGCCCGTGTGAACCGACGCGGCGACCAGGCTGTCGAATACCTCGCCCCCGCGAAAGCCGCCGACAACCGCCAGATCGTCGCGAACGGCCACGGCCACCTGCGAGCGGAAGCGCATCATCGTCAACCACTTCGCCAGTCCGGGAGCATCGCCCGCGTCGGCGAGGAGCCAGATCGACTCACCGTCTTCGAGGACGGCCGCCGTGTGTTCGATTCGGCCCTGCGGATCAAGAACAAGCAGTTCTGTGCTGTCGCCCGGCTGCAGTGCGCCGAGCGCCTGCGAGGTGATCGAGTCGAGCCACGTGCGTCGATCTGGCCCCGATACCTCGATCACCGTGCGGTCGGCGCGCGGAGCAATGGCCGTTCCCGCGATCAGCCGACGCTGTTCAAGAACCGGATTACCGGCGTGCTGGATCACGCCGTCATCGGAGGAGACAACGCCGGAACGGGCGCGGAAGACATCAAGCATCAGGAGACCTTCTCGAGGCGGGCGGAAGCATGTGATCCCAGCTCGCGGCCAAGCGCGGCGATGTCCCACGCCCACAGCAGATGGCCATCGACGAGGCCGTACATGCGCGATGCCGCGACATATGGCTGCGACGTCGCGGTACGAACAACGGCGTCGGTCGCCAGATCTATGCGCGGTCCTTTCGCCTGACCGAGGTAAAGCTCTTGGACACCGTCCGAATGCGAGAGAACGACCTCGATCGGAAAGGAGCCGTCGGCTGTGCGCAGCCGCTCGACGTCCTCAGCTGTGCGCTCGGTGGCCGCACGCAACGGCGGCAGAAGACCGGGGCCAGGGGTCGTGTCGTCGGCAGGAACCGCGAGCCGCCAGAATCCCGTCTCGGAAACGAGAGGACGCTCGGCCTGGAAGGCCGTCGCGCGCATCACGCCGGTGGCGGAGTAGTTCAAAAAGGATCCGCCGTCATGACTGAAGCTGACGCGGTGCGTGAACTCACCCGAGTAATGGGTGTCGCCGACGGTGTAGTCGATGACGCCTGTGCCCTCCCAGACGCCAACAAGCCAGGACAGCGGGACGAGCTCGGCGGGAATGTCTGCGGGAATCTCGATCATGATCCCTCCAGCGTATCCGCGCGACGCGGGAACAGCGCCGAATCGCTCGACTCTGAGCGGGCGCTGCTAGCTGAGCGTGACGGCTACTTCTGACCGCGGAAGAGGTTCACGAGAACGGTGCCCGAGACAAAGGCGATGGCGAGGCCAGCAAGACCCAGCAGGCCGATGAAGAACATCTCGAGGGCGAATACGTCCACGTTGGCGAGGAATTCGAGCATGTCGCCATGCTACGGCACGAGCCGTCCCGGCGGAGACTTATGGAAAGAGGGAACCCGCCGAGCCGACGGCGGAAAACAGCGTTCCGACAAGCGAAATCATCCCCAGCAGCACGATGCTCCCCAGCGACGCGGTCGCGGTACGAAGAATGAAGCCATCCGCGCGGCCGATGATCAGTTGAACGACGAACGACACGATGACGCAGATACCGGCCGCAGCGGCGTACCAGGACCAGCGTTCGGATGCTGGCCCGAACAGGGCGATGAGCAATCCGATCACGAAGGTCACGCCCCACGGCAGAACCAGGCCCTGGCTGGTCGCGATTCGTCCCATCACTCCAACGCGAGAGTGAGACCGTTGCGTGGCGTCAGCCATACTGCCTCCTCCGGGGCGTGAACTCCGTTCCATTGTGCCTCACGGCACCCTGCAAACTCGGGTAGCCTCTGACCTTCGTACAGCACCCTTTCAGAGTTCGCCTATTATGGGCATTCTGCAAGGGCCCAACCCCGGTTGGCCCGGAAGGAAGTTCTCGTGGCCCAACTGCTCGTTCTCAGCTCATCTCACAGCGCCAACCCGGTCCTGCCGGCGCTCGAACTCCTGAGCCACCGCGTGCGCCAGATCCCCGCGGAACCCGCCCAGCTCGTGAATGCGCCCAGCGCCGATGTCATCTTCGTCGACGGGCGCGGCGACCTCGTCGGCGCAAAGTCCCTGTGCAAGATCCTCCGCACCACCGGACTCGACTCACCGCTCATGCTCATCGTGACCGAGGGCGGTCTCACCGCCGTCTCCGCCGACTGGGGAATCGACGATGTCATCCTCGTCGACGCGGGTCCCGCAGAAGTCGATGCCCGTGTTCGCCTGTTGATCGGCCGCCAGGATGCCGAACCACAGTCGACGCGCGTTCAGACATCGGGTATCTCGATCGACGAATCCTCCTACTCGGCCAAGGTGCATGGAAAGCCCCTCGACCTCACCTACAAGGAATTCCAGCTTCTGCACTTCTTCGCAACGCACCCGTCCCGCGTTTTCACGCGAGAACAGCTGCTCAGCGAAGTGTGGGGGTACGACTACTTCGGTGGCACCAGAACGGTGGACGTTCACGTGCGCCGTCTGCGCGCCAAGCTCGGCGATCTCGAACAGCTCATCGGCACGGTCCGCAATGTCGGATACCGCTTCAACGTGTACGAAGACGATCAGGTGCCGGCACCCCGTTCTCGACCAAAATCACCATCGCAAGCCGATTAGAGGGATCCAACGCGAACCAGCCGCCGAGACACAGATGACGCAAGAACGTCTTTTTCGTTCACCTCGTCGTCAATCGGGAGTGGGAGGATGAACGCATGAGTGAAACTGCCATCGTCGATACGGGCCTCGGTGACGCCGAGGATGACGATTTCGACGACCTCTTTGAGGAAGCGAGTTCGGAACTTCCCGAGCATCGCTACACCGACCGCGAACTGAGCTGGCTCCGGTTCAACCAGCGCGTTCTTGAGCTCGCGGAGGACCCAACGGTTCCGCTGCTCGAGCGCACGAACTTCCTCGCCATCTTCGCGAGCAACCTCGATGAGTTCTTCATGGTGCGCGTGGCAGGGCTCAAGCGCCGCATCGTCACGGGCCTGGCCGTTCCGACCAACATCGGCACGCCCGCTCAGCGTGTTCTGGAAGCGATCGGCCGCGAGGCACACACGCTGCAGGAGCGCCACGCGCGCGCCTGGGCGGAAGGCGTGCGCCCGGCGCTCGAAGAAGAGGGCATCACGATCGCCGAATGGTCCGAACTGACCGACTTCGAGCGTGCGAGCCTCTACGAGTACTTCCACGACTACGTCTTCCCCGTGCTGATGCCGTTGGCCGTTGACCCGGCACACCCCTTCCCCTATATCTCGGGGCTCTCGCTCAACCTGGCCGTTCGCGTTCGCCACTCCCGCACGGGCCGTGAAGAGTTCGCACGCATCAAGGTGCCCCCCATGCTCCCCCGCCTCGTGCGGGTGCCGGAGCGCGACACCGATCGCGTGCGTTATCTGCCCCTGGAGTCCCTCATCGCCCAGAACCTCTCGGAGCTGTTCCCGGGAATGGAGGTTCTCGACCACCATGCGTTCCGTCTCACGCGCAACGAGGACATGGTGATCGAAGAGGACGAGACCGAGAACCTGATCCAGGCTCTCGAACAGGAGTTGCTGCGCCGCCGGTTCGGCCCGCCGATTCGTCTGGAAATCACGGACGACATGGACGACCTGACCCTCGGCCTGCTGATCGAAGAGCTCGACATCTCGGAGCAGGAGGTCTACCGCCTTCCCGCTCCCCTCGACCAGCGCGCGCTGTTCCAGCTGAGCGAGCTCGACCGTCCCGACCTCAAGCACAACAAGCACGTTCCCGTCACGGCCGCGGCCTTCGCTCCCACCGACAGCGATTCGAAGCACGCCCGCGCCGACATTTTCGCGGCGATCCGCAAGGGTGATGTTCTCGTGCACCACCCGTATGAGTCGTTTGCCACCAGCGTTCAGGCATTCCTCGAGCAGGCAGCCAGCGATCCTCACGTTCTCGCCATTAAGCAAACCCTGTACCGCACCTCGGGTGATAGCCCGATCGTCAAGTCGCTGATTAAGGCGGCTGAGGCGGGTAAGCAAGTACTGGCACTCGTTGAAGTTAAGGCCCGGTTCGACGAGGCCAACAACATCGAGTGGGCGCGCATTCTCGAAAAGGCCGGCGTGCACGTTGTGTACGGCATCGTCGGCCTGAAAACGCACTGCAAGATCGCGTCGGTTGTCCGCGAAGAGAACGGCCGCCTGCGGCACTACACGCACGTCGGAACGGGAAACTACAACCCCAAGACCAGCCGCATCTACGAAGACTTCGGCCTCTTCACGTGCGACCCGGTTGTGGGCCGCGATGTGACGCGCCTGTTCAACGAGCTGTCCGGCTATGCCATCGAGAAGAAGTTCTCGCGGCTACTGACGGCTCCCCTGCACCTGCGCAAGGGGCTGCTCCGCCTGATCGAGCGCGAGCGGCAGAACGCCCTCGCGGGCAAGCCCGCACGCGTGCGCATCAAGGTGAACTCGATGGTCGACGAGCAGATCATCGACGCGCTCTACCGGGCGTCCATGGCGGGCGCAAAGGTCGATGTGTGGGTTCGCGGTATTTGCAGCCTCCGCGTTGATCTTCCTGGTGTCAGCGACAACATCCGTGTTCGTAGTGTGCTTGGCCGCTACCTCGAGCATGCCCGAATCTTCGCCTTCGAAAACGACGGTTCGCCTGAGGTATTCATCGGCAGCGCAGACATGATGCACCGCAACCTCGACCGTCGCGTTGAGGCTCTTGTGCAGATTACGCGTCCTGCGCAGATCACAGAGCTGACCGACTACCTCGACCTGGCCATGGACGATGGCACGGCCACGTGGCACCTCGGAGAGAACGGCACCTGGACCCGGCACCGTGTCGACGCCGACGGGAAACCGCTGGTTGAGCTGCAAGACCAGAGGATGAAGTTCATCCAGCGCCGCCGCAGCCCGCGTCGCACAAGGACCACCACGTGACCGGAACACTCGTATCGTCCCTTCCGGATGAGACGACCCGCTCAGCGCGACACGTGTTCGCCGCGGGCGGGGTGGTGTGGCGCTTTGTCGCGGGAGAACTCAGGGTCCTTCTTGTGCACCGCACGAAGTACCGCGATTTCTCGTTCCCCAAGGGCAAGGTCGAAGGCACCGAGTCGCTAGCCGAAACGGCCGTGCGAGAGATTCGTGAAGAGACGGGGATCGCGGGAAACCTCGGTCCGTCACTTGGCACGGTGCAATACCGCCTGCCATCTGGCCGCGACAAGACGGTGCACTATTGGACGGTTGAGGCCAGAGAAGACGCCGTCCGCATGTCGACGTTCCGGCCGGGGCGCGAGATCGCCGGCATCGAGTGGGCGACGCTGGCCGAGGCTCGTGAGCGCCTCAGCTACCCGGTTGACGGGCTCATCCTGGACGAGTTTGAAAAGGTCGTTGCCGCCGGTGGCCTCGGCACCTTCCCCATCGTGCTGATGCGGCATGGGCATGCGGAGTCGGCCTCGAAGGCCGGAGGAGTCGACGCCGATCGCAAGCTCACCAAGCGTGGTGAGACCCAGGCTGCGGGGGCCGTCGGATCGCTTGTCGCCTTCGGTGTCAAGGGTATCCACTCCTCACCGGCGACACGGTGTGTGCAGACCATGACGCCCCTGGCGAAGACGCTCGGCCGCGAAATCCACCGGCACAAGAGCCTCAGCCAGGACAGGTGGCAGGACGGGCTGACCGACCCGCAACTGATCGTCGGGCAGCGCGTCGCCAAGACGAAGGCGACCATCTTCTGCTCGCACGCACCCGTTCTCCCGCTGGTGATGGATGCTCTCGTTCTCGCGACCGGAACCGTGCGCACGAGCCACATCGGCGATGCCACACGCCTCGCCACGGCGGGGTTCACCGTTGCGCACATCAGCCGCACGAATCCAGGATCAGGGATCATCGCGATCGAGTCCCATGCATCACGGGCGTAGGATCAGAAGGTGACAAAGGCTCGACTCTTCTCCGGCATGCAGCCCTCCGCCGATTCTCTCCAGATCGGCAACTACATTGGCGCGCTCATGCAGTGGCGCACGATGCAGGACACCTACGATGCGTTCTTCACCGTCGTTGACCTGCATGCCATCACGGTGCCGCAGGATCCGAAGGAGCTGCGGGAGAAGACCCGTCGCACCGCTGCGCAGTACATCGCCGCCGGCATTGAGCCCGCGAAGTCGACGCTGTATGTGCAGTCGCAGGTTCCGGCGCATGCCGAGCTCGCCTGGATTTTGTCCACCGTCACAGGTTTCGGCGAGGCCAGCCGGATGACGCAGTTCAAGGACAAGTCGCAGCGCTACGGTGCTGACAAAGCCAGCGTTGCGCTGTTCACGTACCCCGTGCTGATGGCAGCCGACATTCTGCTCTATCAGGCCAAGGTTGTTCCCGTCGGAGACGACCAGAAGCAGCACGTTGAGCTCACCCGCAACCTCGCGGAGCGCTTCAATGCGCGGTTCGGCCAGACGTTCACGATCCCCGACCCGGTGATCCAGAAAGACACGGCACGTATCTACGATCTGCAGGAGCCGACATCCAAGATGTCGAAGTCTGCCGAGTCGCAGGCCGGCGTGCTCTATCTGCTGGACGATATCAACGTGACCGCGAAGAAGATCATGCGCGCCGTCACGGACAGCGATGGCATCGTTCGGTACGACCGCGAAAACAAGCCCGGGGTCTCAAACCTCCTCACGATCTATGCGGCCCTCACAGGACGGCAGATCGGCGCGATCGAAGATGAGTACGCGGGCCGCGGCTACGGAGACTTCAAAAAGGGCCTGCGTGACGTGATCGTCGCTGAGTTCGAGCCGGTGCGTGCACGTGCGCTCGAACTTTTGGAAGACCCCGCCGAGCTCGACCGCCTGCTCGGTGCCAACGCCGCCCGGGCGTCCGAGGTGGCTGAGAAGACGCTCGCGCAGGTGTACGAGCGTGTTGGCCTGCTCCGAGCTCCCGGCCGTGGCTGAGCCGGTTACGCTCCGAACTGACCGCCTCGTTCTGACCCCGCCGACGTCTGCCGACGCCGACGCCGTCTACGAGGCATGCCAGGATCCGGAGATCCAGAAGTTCACAACAGTTCCCTCCCCCTACCGCCACGATCACGCGACGGGGTTCATCGCCCTGACGGAAAAGGGCTGGGCCGACGGCACATCCTTCACGTGGGCCTTCCGCGCGGGCGGTGAGTTCGCTGGCCTGGTCGGGCTGGACGACGTTCGCGACGGCTCAGCAGAGATCGGCTTTTGGGCCGCCCCGTCTGCGCGCGGAAGCGGCTATGTCACCGAAGCCGCCCGTGCGGCCGTTGACTTCGCGTTCGGGCCTATGCGGCTGTCCAGACTCGAATGGCACGCGGTCGTCGGCAACGAAGCGTCCGCTCGTGTGGCCCAGAAGCTGGGCTTCCAGCTGGAGGGCACACGGCGCAGCGCCCTCAGCCACGAGTTCGATGGCCGCCACGTGCGATTCGACGGCTGGCTCGCCGGCCTCCTGAGCACCGATCCGCGCACCGAGGCGACCTGGAGTATCTGAGCTCGAGTCGTTCCCTCAGTACACGGTGGCGCTGTTTTCGGGGTGGATGATGGCCGCTAAACGGGTCGGAAACCCCTCGACGCCTGGCCTCGGCGAGGCACGCCTGCGCCGCTTCCGTGGCGTATCCACGACCCTGGGCGTCACGTCGCACGTGGTAACCCACCTCGAGAACATCCCGGCCGTTGACCTTCTGCCACGTCAGCCCCGAGCTTCGCCATGTTGTCGAGGTCGCTCAGCTCCATCTCGCGAAATCGCACGCGTGCGGTGGGTGGGGAACGCTCCAGTTACGCATCATCCCTCAGGCTATTGCGACCGCCACAAGCGGCGCCATGCGCCGTGCGCTCCCGCGGACATCACCGAGCCTTCACGCGGAGATGTGCGCTCCAGCGGACCCGCATCCAGCTTTTGATCCGCTGCTGTGCGCATTTCCGCCGCAGCGCACACGATCTCCGCTCGAATGTCCCGCCAGCACCATCCGAGAGCGGAACGTCCCCGCGACGGGCGAGGAAAAGCGCCTACAGCGTGCGAAGAAGAAGGGCCGTGCGCACAGCAGCGTCGGCCGCCTCGTTCCCCTTGTCCTCTTTCGATCCGGGAAGCCCTGCGCGGTCGATACCCTGCTGTTCGTCGTCCAGCGTGAGCACACCGAAGCCCACGGGCTTTCCGGTGTCGAGCGCCACACGCGTCAGCCCCTCGGTGGCGGCCGAGGAAACGAAATCGAAGTGAGGCGTTCCGCCGCGAATGATCACGCCGAGCGCCACGACCGCATCAGCGCCACCCTCGAGCGCCGCCTTCGCAACGAGGGGAAGCTCAAACGACCCCGGAACCCGCACGAGGCGATAGTCGGCGTTCGCTGCTTCCAGGTAGCGCTCTGCGCCCGCGATCAGGCCGTTCGAGATCTCGTCGTGCCACGTACCCGCGATGATGACAACGCGCATGCCTGTGGCATCGACGGCATCCTGAACCGGTGCTCCGGAACCTGCCATGTTTATGCTCCCTCGTTCATCTTTGCGACGGCGGTCTCAAGCTCAGACTCTCCGATGATGTGCCCCATGCGGTCGCGCTTGGTCTCTAGGTACTGGTGGTTGTTCGGGCCGACGCCGACGATCAGCGGAACCTGGTCAACGATGTCGATACCGAAGCTACGCAGCTGTGCAATTTTGTCGGAGTTGTTCGTGAGCAACCGGATCTGACTGATACCGAGATCAGCCAGAATCGATGCCGCCGCGGCGTAGTCGCGAGCGTCGGCCGGCAGCCCCAGCTCGAGATTGGCGTCGAGCGTGTCGAAACCGCGCTCCTGCAGCGCGTAGGCGCGGAGCTTATTGATGAGGCCGATTCCCCGCCCCTCGTGCCCCCGCATGTAGATCACCACACCGCCGTGCTCGGCGATTGTGGCGAGAGCTGCATCCAGCTGAGGCCCGCACTCGCACTTCAGCGAGCCGAAGGCCTCGCCCGTGAGGCACTCGGAGTGCACGCGGACGATGGGGGCGTCGCTGTTCAGCCCACCCGACACGATCGCCAGGTGGTCGGTTCCCGTGACCCTGTCGCGGTATGCCAGGAAGCGCATATCTCCGTGAGCGGTGGGAATGCGCGTGTCGGCGCGGAGGCTCACGGAGCGGAGCGCATGACTGGAGTCGTCCTGCGGGTCACGCTCACCTAAGTAGGCGACGAGCTGCTCGATGGTGACAACGGGGATGCCGTCGCGCTGCCCCATCTCGAGCAGGCCCGGAAGACGCATCATGTCGCCGTCCTCCGCAAGCACCTCGCCAATCACGGCAACAGGGCTCAGACCAGCGAGCCGCATCAGATCAACGCCCGCTTCTGTATGTCCGGCGCGCTCGCGAACGCCGCCGTCCCGAGCGCGCAGCGGAAGGATGTGGCCCGGACGGATGACACTGGTCGCCGTGGATTCGGGATCGGCGAGCACGTTGAGGGTGCGCGCGCGATCGTGCGCGCTGATTCCCGTGGTGACGCCGTGCGCGGCGTCCACGGACACCGTGTATGCCGTTCCGCGCATGTCCTCGTTGTTGGCCACCATCGGCGCCAGCTCAAGGCGGTCCGCCCACTCCTGTGGCATCGGTGCGCAGAGATAGCCCGATGTGTACCGAACGGTCCAGGCAATCCACTCGGGTGTGGCCAGTTGCGCCGAGAGAATGACGTCGCCCTCGTTCTCGCGATTTTCGTCATCGGCAACGAGAATGGGTCGGCCCGCGCGCAGCGCGTCAAGTGCCTCGTCGATGGTCGACAGCGGAGGAAGGGTGTCAGAGGTCATTGCGCGGATCCTTCTGCAATCGTCGCGAACGCCGCAAGCCGCTGGACGTGGCGCGCGAGGATGTCGGTTTCGATGTTGAGGCGGTCGCCGGGGACGCGTTCCCCCAGCGTTGTGGCGCGGAGGGTTTCGGGGATCAGCGATACCTCAAGCCACTGCTCCGGGGCATCCGGGGGGCTGACATCGCTGATCGTCAGCGAGGTGCCGTCGAGCGTGACCGACCCCTTGTCGACGACGAGGGGAGCGAGATGTGCCGGAATCGACACCCGCACCACCTGCCACTCGTCCCCCGGACGCACCTCGGCGATGACACCCGTGCCGTCGATGTGGCCCTGGACGATGTGGCCGCCGAGGCGATCGCCTGTTGCGAGAGCGCGTTCCACGTTGACGTGCGCCCCGACGGCGAGATCGCCCAGGGTGGACATGTCGAGCGTCTGCTTCATCACATCGGCGGTAAAGCCCCCCTCGGTCTGGTCGACAACCGTCAGGCACACACCGCTGATCGCGATCGAGTCGCCGTGGTGTGCACCGACCGTCGCGGCCGGGGCGCTGATGGTCAGGCGAATACCATCGCCCGACTCTTCGATCGCCGAAATGCGACCGATCTCTTCGATGAGTCCTGTGAACATCAGTGCACCGCGCTTTCAGGGGTCGCGACGACGAGAACGTCGCCGCCGAGGGGAAGGAGTTGGTCGATCGTCAGGCGCATTTGAGCACCGATCGATGCGACGCCGATATCGGTGATGGCGTGCCGCGGCCCGCCGATCAGAGTGGGGGCGATATAGGCAAGCAGACGGTCGACGAGTCCCTGCGCAAGAAACGCGCTGGCGAGCGTCGGTCCGCCTTCGATGAACACGCGATGCAATCCGCGATCAGCCAGCTCGTCCAGAACAGCGGCGAGATCGTACGTTGCAAACAGCAGGGGCTCCTGCGGGTGCTGCCAGATCTTCGCGTCACGCGACAGCGGCCGCGTCCCGATGACAACGGGAACGGGCTGCCGGGCGAAGAGGGTGTCACCGTTTCGCGCCGTCAACGCGGGGTCGTCAGCGATCAGCGTTCCGGTTCCGACGACGATCGCGTCGGCCTCGGAGCGTCGCCTGTGCACGTCGTGACGCGCCTGCGCGCCCGTGATCCACTGGCTGGATCCGTCGGCGGCGGCGGCCCGGCCGTCGAGGCTCTGCGCCCATTTCACGGTGACATGTGGGCGCCCCAGCCGTCGCACGGTGAGCCACGGGTCGAGGAGCGCGTGGCCCTCGTCCGCGAGCACGCCGCCCTCAACGTCGATCCCCGCCGAGCGGAGGCGGCGAGCGCCGCCCGCCTCGCGGTCGCCGGGATCGTCGATGGCGTAGACGACGCGGGCAACGCCCGCTGTCACGAGTGCCTCGGCGCACGGCCCCGTTCTGCCGGTGTGGTTGCAGGGTTCCAGCGTGACAACCGCCGTGGCACCGCGCGCCGCATCGGCGGGGAGGTGGGAGAGCGCATCGACTTCGGCGTGCGGGGTTCCGGCCCCGCGATGCCATCCCTCGGCGATGACGTCTCCGGATGCGGACAGGATGACAGCGCCCACCTGCGGGTTGCGACTGGCCGGTCCACGGGTCGCGAGTTCGAGCCCGCGACGCATCGCGGCGATCTCCGCTGGTGTGGCCATCCGTTTCGTCCCTTCTGCGCAGGTGGCGCCGGGGTTCACGAAACGGGCCCGCGAAGGACCTGTCGTGCTACCTCTCATCCGGACTCGCAGGCGTGTGCCTGCATCACCGTCGGTTCCGGAATCTCACCGGATCAACCCCTCGAAGAGGGGCTCGCGGACTTTACCGCCGGTTCGGATTCTCACCGACCCCGGAGCACGTTCTCCCCCAGCATAACGCTGGAGACGGAGATCTATTCCCGCCTGTTCTTCGCCGCGCCAGCGATCACCTTTCGCTAGCCAAGAATTCTACGTAGAGTAGAAAACATGGAGACGCTGCGGAGCATTGTTGTGCTCGTTCACCTGATCGGATTTGCTGCCCTGTTCGGCGCGTGGCTTGTGGAGGCCGTCTCCGGCCGCCGCGAGATCACGAAGCTCATGAACTGGGGCCTCGCGATCGCCCTCGTGGCTGGTCTCGCCCTCGCCGCCCCGTGGGGTCTCGGCGACGGCGATCTGAACCACATGAAGGTCGGCATCAAGCTGATCGTCGTTGTGATCGTCGGAGCGCTTCTGGGCATTGGCGCTGCGAAGCAGAAGCGCACGGGTTCGGTTCCGGCAGGGCTGTTCTGGTCGGTGGGAATTCTGACGGCGGCCAACGCCGGGCTCGCCGTCATCTGGTAACAACGGCGAGCACCGCCGTTATCCCAGGCGACGCGCCATCATCTGTGCGCGAACGCTCAACTCGGCTGCGGCGAAGGCATGCGCCTGCGTCATCGCCTTCTCGGTTCTCTCGAGACAGTCGAGGATGAGCTCCCCAAAGTACGGAAAGCCCGTCTGACCTGCGGCTCTCAGGTGTTGCTCACCCGCACCGTTCACGAGGAATACATGGCCGGGGGTGTTCTCGGCGGCAACGTTGGTGTATTTGCGCAGTTCGATGTATCCCTCCGTTCCGATGAGGAACGCGCGGCCGTGAAGTGGAGCATCTGCTCGAAGTTGTGACTTCCCAGATCGCAGATGATGCCGCCGAATTTCTCGCGGTCGAAGAACCACTCCGGCCGTGACTGCGGGATCCCGATGCGGTGCGGGCCCATTCCCGTGACGTGAACAACGCGTCCGATCGCGCCGTCGTCGATGAGGCGTCCGGCGAGAACTGCCGCTTCAGAGTGCACCCTCTCGCCGTAGTACACGGCGTACTTTTTCCCCGTGCGGGCGCTCGTTTCGCGAACGGCGTCGAGCTGCTCCAGGAGCGCCCCCCGCGTTGATGAGCCCCTCCGACATTCCGAAAACGTGTCCGTGATCGAGGTATGCGGCGGCAAAAACGAACTCTCCGGACCGGACAACCGGAGCAGTGGACTGGGACATGGTGTGACGGCTCTTTCTCGTTGACGTGATGTGGCGCCCCGCGCGCGTGCGCGAGGCGCCACATCACGGCGATGGCAACCGATGCGCCAAGCAGTCTGGGAATGTAGAACGCCGCGCGGTAGATCCGCCTGTCAGCAGCACCGCCCCCAGAACGAAGGGCGCAAGGAAAAAGAGAGCGGCCTTGTTGTCCGGCAGTCGGACTCTGGCGCCCTTCACCCCCTTACGGCGGCGGTCGCGCGCAATCTGGCGCAGTTCGGCGATGCTCATGCGGTGCACATCCTCCTTGATGGCAGTACTTCTGATGCTCGCGTGACAGCGTTGTCTGCGCGATTCATACGTATCATTAATACGTATGATGGACTACGCTCGACAACACCCCCTCACGTCAAGGGTGACCACCGCGGCCAACGACGGCCGCCACCACGTGGAAGGCTCCTACCGTGCCGAAACGAACAACCAGCCGGGATGTCGCCGCGCGCGCCGGTGTCTCGCAGTCCACGGTCTCCCACGTCCTCACCGGAAAAACAACCGTCACGGACGCCACCCGCCAACGGGTTCTCGCGGCGATGGAAGAGCTGCGCTACCGCCCCAATCTCGCCGCGCGTTCCATGCGCACGCGCAAGTCGGGGCGACTCGCCGTCGTGATGCCCCTCACAACGCCGAGTATCGGCGACGCCATCAGCGGTGCCGCTGAGGCCGCGCAGGAAGCCGGATACGTCCTCGAACTCCAGGGACTGACGGGAACCGCCGAGGCACGAAAACAGCGCCTCCTCGAGATCGCCGGAACAGGCGAATTCGAAGGGATCCTGTCGTTCATGAGCGTGCCGGGCGGCGACGACCTCGATGAACACACCACCGTTTTCGCCCTCTCCGCATACGACGAGAACCTGCACGTGTCCGGCGAAATGGCCGAGGCTGGCGCCATCGCCGAGATCATCGAGACGCTCGCCACGCAGGGGCATCGACGTTTTCTCCACATCGCCGGCCCCGAAGACTATGCATCGGCCCTCGCCCGCCGAGCAGCATACGAGTCCACCATCGCCCGTCTCGGGCTCGACTCCCTCGGCGTCATCGCCGGAGACTGGTCGGGCGACTCCGGTGAGCGCGCGCTGCGCACCCTGCCGGATGACACGCCGCCCGTCGCGATCATCGCATCGAACGATCTCGTCGCGGCCGGCGCCATTCGCGGCGCCCACGCACGTGGATGGACCGTTCCCGGTCAGGTCAGCGTCAGCGGATGGGACGATCTGGACCTCTCGGCGTTCCTCGATCCGTCCCTGACCACCGTGGCACTCGATCGGCAGGCGCTCGGCCGGCATGCCGTCCATCGCCTCCTCGCCAAAATGCGGGGCGAGGCCGAGCCCGAACGTGCGGGCTCTCTGGCACGCGTCGTGTGGCGCGAGTCCACGGGAACTCTCCACCCGTCTGATTGAAAGGACCTCTCTCGATGACCTCTTCCCGTATGGCGCTCCGCGTCGGCGTCATCGGCACCGGCGGCATCGCTGGTGCTCACGCGACGGCGATCCGTGAGCTCGGCGGCAGCGTCGAGCTTGTCGCCGTCGCCGATATCGACGCGGCACGCGCCGCCGCCTTCGCGGCAGATCACGGCGGTGCGACCGTGTTTGCCAGCGCGGACGATCTTCTCGCTCACGCCGGGGCGGATGTTGTCTGCATCTGCACACCGCCGCAGACCCACGCTCCCCTCGCCATCGCGGCAATGCGCGCCGGTGTCACGGCGCTCGTCGAAAAGCCGACCGCCCTCAGCCTCGCCGAGCTGGACGAGATCGCCCGCGTCGAAGAGGAGACCGGCACGCAGACACTCACGGTCTTCCAGCACCGCTTCGGAGCAGCGTCGCTGCGTCTGCGCGAACTCGTCACCTCGGGCGCACTCGGCCGTCCCCTCGTCGCCGCCTGCGAAACGCTCTGGTTCCGCCCCGCTGCCTACTTCGAGGTGCCGTGGCGCGGCCGATGGGACGTCGAGGGCGGAGGCCCGACCATGGGTCACGGCATTCACCAATTCGATCTACTCCTGGCGGTTCTCGGCCCATGGTCAGAGGTCACGGCCGTCGCCGAGCGCCAGCTGCGCCCCACCGACACCGAGGACGTCTCCGCGGCGCTCGTTCGCTTCGACAACGGAGCGATCGCCACCGTCATCAATTCCCTCGTCTCCCCGAAGGAAACATCGCGCCTGCGGATCGACTTCGAGAACGCCTCCGTGGAGGTGGAGCACCTGTATGGGCACACCAATGCCGACTGGACGTTCACGCCCGCTCCCGGTCACGAACATCTGGCCGAGCGCTGGAACACCGATCTGCCGGACGACGGGATCAGCGGCCATCGCCACCAGATCGCGGCAATCGCCGATGCCATCGCGGCCGGAAAACGTCCGGACGTCGACATCGTCGATGCCCGCCGCACCCTGGAGTTCGCCGCGGCGACGTATGCGTCCGCATTCCGGCGCACGCCGATCGCCGCGGGAGACATCTCGGGCGATGATCCGTTTATGACGTCGATGAGTGGCGGAATCGTGCCGTGGGCGCCCGTCAAAGCCGTTCCGGTGGCATCATGAGCGCCGATAATGGCGCCCTCTCTGCACCCGATTCGACCTTCCCCGGCGGAACGCTTGTCTCGCGCCTCGATGTCTACGGCGATGCAGCGCCCGACGGCATCTGCGGGGGTTCTCCTCACATGCACACGGTGTCGACAGAGGCCTACATCGTGATCTCCGGACACGGCTCCCTGCAGACTCTCGACGCTGATGAGGGGTTCCGCGAAACACGGCTCGAGGCGGGATCGATCGTGTGGTTCACGCCGGGCGTTATTCACCGTGCCGTCAACCACGGTGATCTGCAGGCCGTTGTTCTGATGAGCAATTCTGGGCTGCCCGAGGCGGGCGATGCGGTCATGACGTTCCCCGCCGAGATCGTCGCCGACGCGTCGTCGTATGCCGATGCGGCGTCACTGGGCGACGAACCCGATCGCCGAGCGGAACGAGCAGCCGCCAGACGGGACCTCGCCGTGACGGGGTTCCTCGCGCTAAAGACGGCCGTGATCGCGGGGGATCGTTCAGCGCTTGCGGCATTCCACGGTGCTGCCGGTGCCATCGTGCGCGGGCGGGCGGCTGCGTGGCCCGACCTGGTTCGGCGCCGCCCGCTCGCCGCTGCTGAAGCCAGTCTGGCGATGGCGCAGGCCGTCGCGGCGGGCGATCTCTCTCATCTGTCGGGCGCCCGTGTTCAGCAGGCGGCGCCGTCTCCGGGAGCACTCGGCTTCGGCATGTGCGGCCGACTGCGCACCTACGACGTCTCCGAACAGTCCTGATCCGAGGTCGGGTGTGGGCCTCGCGGCCGTAGCGGCGAGGCCCACACCCGCTATCCGAGAAGTTCCGGCCGTGTGGCCTCTTCTCCGAGCACGTGCTGAGCGAGGAACGCAAAAACCGTTTGGTACCAGATCTTCGCGTGCTGCGGCGTGAGGATCCAGTGGTTCTCATCGGGGAAGTAGAGGAATCGGTGGACCATCGCACCGGTGTCATCCGCGTGCGCGGTGTACAGGTCTGACCACAGCCGCAGCCCCTCCCCGATCGGTACGCGATAGTCCTTATCGCCGTGGATGACGAGCATTGGCGTCGTGATCGCGTCGACGAACAGGTGAGGGGAGTTCTCCTGGGCCGCTTCCGTGGACATCAGGGTGCGCCAGTACGTAGGGGAATCGGTAGTTCCGGCGAACTGATCGAACGCCCACAGGCTGGCGTGTGTGACGATTGCGTCGAAACGATCGGTGTGGCCAGCGATCCAGTTAGCCATATAGCCACCGAAGGATCCGCCCATCGCGGCCGTTCGCGTTTCATCTATGTCGTCCCGCGCCTCCACGGCATCCGTGATCGCCATCAGATCCGTGTAGGGCTTTTCACCCCATGCTCCCCAGCCCCGCTGGATGAAGTCGAGCCCGTAGCCGGTCGACAGAGCAGGGTCGGGCAGGAGAACGGCGTAGCCCTGCGCAACAGCAAGCTGCGGCGCCCAGCGCCAACTCCACGCGTTCCAGCTGTTCAGCGGGCCGCCGTGCACCCACAGCAGAAGCGGTGATGCCTCGTCCGCCTGCTCGGGAAGCAGCAACCACCCGGCAACGCGGGCGCCGTCCTCTGCACGCGTCTCGACGCGCTCCATCCGAGCGTTCGGAGTGGGAACGGGCGCGGGGGTCGCCAGCCGGGTGACCGTTCCGTCCGTGAGGACGCGAACGGGATGGGGCGGTTCGAGCCAGTTCGAGCGCAGGGCGATCACCGTTCCGTCGTCGGCAACATTCACCGAGGCGTATGCGTAGTCGTCACGCGTGATGGCCTCGGGTGAGGAACCGTCGAGGGGAATGCGGAAAATGTGTCCGCGGCCGTCGTCATCGGCTGTGGCGATCAGAGCATTGCCGTCGGGGGCAAACGCCAGCGATGCCGGCCAACGATCCCACTCACCGGCCAGCCGGATGGGATCGGAGCCGTCGATTCGCGCCGCCCAGATCTCGCTATCGGCCACGGCCTCCGCGGTCGATTCCGGTGTTCGGGTGTAGGCGATGCGCGTTCCGTCGCGACTGATCACAACGCCGCCGTGGGAGATTCCCGGCTCGTCGCAGAGGGTCGTCCGGTGCCCGGTCACAACGTCAATCGCCACAAGAGCCGTCGTCGGCTGTCCGTCCGCGATGCGGGAAAATCCGGCGATCAGCGTGGACCCATCGGGTGTGATCGCCTGCGAGCTCCGACGGAGTGCACCGCCCGGCCGCGGCGTCAGATCACGAAGGGGCGGACGCGAGGGCGCACCGGCCGTGCTCTCCGCGGCGAGCGCGCCGTCCAGCACGAGCAGGTGCGGCTCGGCGGGGCCCAGATCGTGGTCCCAGAACCGCACGGGCGCGGACTCGTGCAGAATCGCTCGCACCTTTTTGTCTTTGCGCGCCTTCCGCAGCTCCCCCTCGGCGTCCAGATTGGCGGCTCCGGGAAGGAGCTCGGCGGCGACGACAACGCACTCGGTGCCGCGCGCCGACGCTGCAATCGATGCAACGCCGCCTGGAAGCGCGGTGACGGCGCGCGCGTCTCCTCCCGAAGACGGCAGAACCCAGAGCTGAGCCGCGTCGATCTCTTCTTTCGTTTCCGCGTCGGGCCGCGAGGAGGTGAACAGCAGATCTCCGTTCGGGAGGAACGCCGCCGAAGCCTCTCCCTTCGCGGAGCGGGTCAGGCGCATGGGTGCCTCCCGCGTTGTGATCGGAAGCCGCCAGATAGCGCGCCGCCATGCCGTCTCATCGTGGTCCAGCGTCGCGACAACGCCGGCGGCCCAGGTTCCGTCAGGCGCAAGAGCGATCGATTCGAGGCGAGGAAGTGCGAGAAAGTCGTCGAGGGAATCGTAAGAAGAGCTCATCGCCCTCACTCTAAGACCCGGTGGCGTGATCGGGTTCGCTCCTCCCCCCATTTAATGTCGCCGATATTGTCTACAATTTCGGCGACACTAGTTTGATCATCCGACAACGCCGTCGCACACGGAGGCCACAATGGCGAACACCCTGCAGGAGCTCATCGACAGATCGGGCAACACCGTCGACCTTCTTCGCGGATCAAAGCTCGGCACATACATCTACCCCGCTGTCCCCACCGAGTTCTCCAACTGGCGCCGGGAACAGAAGGCATGGCGACACACCGCCGTTCTCTAAGACCAAACCCACCACATGGTCAACTTCTTCATGAAGGGACCGGACGCGCTGCGCCTCCTCAGCGAGACGGGCATCAACAGTTTCGCGAACTTCCCCGTCAACACCGCGAAGCAGTTTGTGCCGACGGTATTCCCCGTCCGCGCGGAGTTCAGCAACTGGAGATCGGAGCAGCGTGCGTGGCGCGAGTCGGTTGCCTTCCTCGACCAGTCCCATCACATGACGGACCTGTTCATCACGGGTGCCGATGCGCTACGCCTGTTGAGCCGAATCGGAGTAAACTCCTTCGCCAACTTCGGACCAGGTCGCGCGAAGCAGTTCGTCGCGGTGAACCACGAGGGTTTTCTTATCGGCGACGCGATCCTCTTCCATCTCGACGACGGAGAGTTCGACCTGGTCGGACATCCCATGGTGATCGACTGGGTGCAGTTCCACGGCGAGACGGGCGACGAAGAGGTGTCCTTCATGCGCGATGGCAACTCACTCGTTCGCGACGGCAACCCCGCGCTGTACCGCTACGAGATCCAGGGCCCGCGGGCCATGGAGCTGATGGAGTCCGTGGGCGAGAGTGTGCGTGATGCGATTGTCACGGCGGGCGCGGAGCTCGGGCTGGTTCTCGTGGGATCGCAGGCATATTCGTCAGCCAACCTCGAATCTGCGTGGGTGCCATCGCCGCTTCCGGCCATCTTCTCCGGGCAGCAGACTGCCGAGTACCGATCGTGGTTGCCCGCGGAACGCGCGGGGTCGCTCGCTGGTTCATTCACTTCGGATGACATCACGGACTTCTACCTCACCCCGTACGACCTGGGCTATGACCGCAACGTGGCATTCGACCATGACTTCATCGGCCGATCGGCGCTCGAGGAATACTCCGGCGCCTACTCGACAACGCCGGACTTCCCGCACTGTATGTGGAGCTACATGATCGGCGCCGCCCTCGAAGAGGCGTTCACGACGATGACGGAGCCCACCCGGGAGTCGTTTATGACGGCGATCCGCAGTATCGACGGGCTCCAGGCGCCGCTCATGCTCGACGGAACCTCGATCACCACGACAGAAGACGGCCAGCCCGCCGTGTCGACGGTTGTCGTGCGGCGCTACAACGGGCAGGGTTACGACAACGCCGATTCCTTCGAGTAGTCCGTGACTCGGCGCGACACAACACAGAGAGGCACGTGAATCAATGTCGATTACCTCATCACACGAACCCGTCCGAACAGGACTCTTCATTGGCGGGGCGGAGCGCTTCACAGACGATGTGCTACGCGTCGCCGACCCCGCCAAGCCCGGCGTGATCGTCGGCGAGGCTGCGAGCGCATCTGCTGACGATGTCGCCGAGGCCATCTCCGCGGCGAAGGGCGCCTACCGCGGCTGGCGAACGCTCACGCCCGCCGAGCGGGCCGAGAAGATGCTGCACGCCATCGATGGCATCGCGGACGATCGCGACACCGACGCCGCGATCCTGTCGCAGGAGAACGGCAAGATCCGGATGGAGGGCTGGATCGACGCTCTCGTCTTCGAACTGCGCTGGCGACTTGCCCTCGACCTCGCCGACGAGGTCGACCAGGGCCGAATGCTGGAAACGGCGCCCGGCATCCCCGTGACAACTGAGGTCAGCTACCAGCCGCTCGGGGTGACCACGATCATTGTGCCGTTCAACTGGCCGATCGCCATTCTCGGAGCGGCGTTGCCTCATGCCCTCTTGGCGGGAAACCCCGTCATCGTCAAGCCACCGCCCTCAGCGCCGCTCGCGACAACGCGCGTTGTGCAGCGGGTGGCGGAGAAGCTCCCCGCGGGTGTGCTGAACGTCGTCACCGGTGAGGACGCCAACATGTCGCAGCTGATCCAGAGCCCCGATGTGGCGAAGGTGTGCTTCACGGGCAGCGTCGGTGGCGGGAAGAAGATGATGGAGATGGGTGCCGCCTCGCTCACCCGTGTGACGCTCGAGTTGGGCGGGAACGACGCGGCGATCTTCGCGGAGGACGCGATCATCGACGACACTCACCTTGATCGGATCTTCGCGGCCGTCTACGACACGACCGGTCAGATCTGCATGAATGCCAAGCGCATTTACGTGCACCGCTCGCGAATGGACGAGCTTATCGCCGGACTCGACGAACGCCTGTCGAAGACGGTGCTCGGATACGGCCTCGACGAGTCGACAACGATGGGTCCGCTGCATCAGCCGGCGCAGAAGGCCTTCGTCGAGGAGCTGATCCAGGAGACGAAGGACTCGGGCGCGGAGGTGCGCGAATACGGCGAGCTACCCGGCGGCGACATGACGGACGGCAATTTCGTGCGCCCCGCCCTCGTGATCAACCCGGACCCGTCGCTGCGCGTTGTTACCCAGGAACAGTTTGGTCCGGTCATCGGCGTAATCCCCTTCGATTCGGAAGAGGAGGCCGTTGCCGCGGCGAACGACACGTGGGCCGGCCTGTGTGGCTCGGTGTGGACCGCAGACCCTGAGACCGCGCAGCGCATCGGATCGCAATTGGTGTGCGGATACGTGTGGGTTAACGACCACGGGGCAACGCGTCTCGACCTGCGCGCTCCGTTCGGCGGCATGAAGCAGTCGGGCTTCGGGCGCGAACAGGGCATTGACGGCGTCCGAGCCTTCCAGGACACCCACTCGATCGCCACGATCGATCCGGAGGCACTCGCGGCGATGGCGCACTGACCCCCGCTCCGGCCGAGAAGACGAAGAAGCGGCCCACCCCCGGATCGGCAAGGGTGGGCCGCTTTCGTTGTGCGGGAGAAGGTGTGCGGTCCCTTCTCCCACGCGAGCGGGCCGAGTGCGGTCAGCCCCTCGCGGTCTCAAGGCGCGCACGAAGCGCGCGAAGCTGCTCGCGCAGCTCCTGCGGAATCTTCTCGCCAAAGGAGTCGAAGAACTCCTCGGTGAGATCAGCCTCAGCCAGCCACGATGCGGCATCGACGTCGAACAGCTCGACCATGTCGCCGGCGGGAACGTCGATTCCGTCACGGTTCAGCGACCCCGGCGTGGGGAGGAGGCCCACGGGTGACGGGAACGCGCCCGCCTCACCGTCGAGGCGGCGGCAGATCCACTCGATCACCCGAGAGTTCTCGCCGAAGCCCGGCCAGAGGAACCGGCCATCCTCACCCTTGCGGAACCAGTTGACCTGGAAGATCGCCGGCGGCTGGGGAACGGTCTGCCCCATCTCGATCCAGTGACCGAAGTAGTCTGCCATGTTGTATCCGCAGAACGGCATCATCGCGAACGGGTCGCGCCGCAGCTCGCCGACGACGCCTTCGGCGGCTGCCGTGCGCTCGGACGAGATCGTCGCCCCCATGAAGACGCCGTGGTTCCAGTGGAACGCCTCGGCAACGAGGGGAACGTTTGTTGCTCGACGACCGCCGAACAAGATCGCGTCAAGCGGAACGTCTTCTTCCCAGTCGGGAGAAATCGAGGGGGCCTGTGTGGCGTCGACCGTGAAGCGTGAGTTGGGGTGCGCGGCCGGGCGTCCGCTGTCGGGGGTCCAGTCTTCCCCCTGCCAGTCGGTCAGGTGCGCGGGCGGATCGTCCGTCAGCCCCTCCCACCACACGTCGCCATCGTCGGTCAGCGCCACATTGGTGAAGATGACGTTGCCGTGAAGCGCCTCGACCGCCGTGACGTTCGTCGACGCACCGGTTCCGGGCGCGACGCCGAAGAACCCGGCTTCGGGGTTAATGGCGTGCAACCGGCCGTCCTCGCCGGGTCGGATCCACACGATGTCGTCGCCGAGAGTCTCAACGCGCCAGCCGGGGATCGTCGGGCGGAGCATCGCCAAGTTCGTCTTGCCGCACGCGGACGGGAAAGCCGCCGCGATGTGAAAACGGCGCCCCTCGGGCGAGATCACCCGGATGAGCAGCATGTGCTCGGCCATCCAGCCCTGGTCCCGGCCGAGAACCGAAGCGATGCGCAGGGCGAAGCACTTCTTCGCGAGAATCGCGTTGCCGCCGTAGCCGGAGCCGAACGACCACACCTCGAGGGTGTCGGGGAAGTGCGCGATGTACTTCTCCTCGTTCGACGGCCACGACACGTCGTGCTCACCTGGGGTGAGGGGGTGGCCGACCGAGTGCACCGTTCGTACCCACGGGGTCCCTCCGGCGATCAAGCGAGTGACCTCCGTGCCGACGCGCGTCATGATGCCGATCGACGCGACAGCGTAGGGACTGTCGGTGATCTGCACGCCAAGCTGCGAAATCGGTCCGCCGATCTTGCCCATGGAGAAGGGGACGACGAACATCGTCCGTCCGCGCATGGCACCGTCGAAGAGTGAGGTGAGCACGCTCTTCATCTGCTGCGGCGGAACCCAGTTGTTGGTCGGGCCGGCGTCTTCTTCGCGCTCCGAGGAGATGAACGTCCGCGATTCGAGACGGGCGACGTCCCCCGCGTCTGATCGGGCGAGGTAGCTGTTCGGGCGGCGCTCCTCATCGAGCGGGATGAGCGTTCCCTGCTCGACCATGTCTTCGAGAAGCGCGGCGTTCTCGTCCGCGGACCCATCAACCCAGTGGATGCGGTCGGGCTTCGTGAGATCCGCGATCTCCTGCACCCACGCCACGAGTTCCTGGAAGGCATCGCCCGTGAAGCGGGGCATGTCTCCGAACTCACGGAGGCGGGAGGGGCGGGTGACTGCCTGCGGTTCTGCGATCGCCATCGTGCGCTCCTTCGGGATGTCTGACTGTTCACGGCGGGGCCGTACACCAAGTTTCATGGCAAATTCGCAAGGCTTGCGACCAAAAACGGGTTAAAGAATCGCGCTTCTTTCGGATATGGTGACGGAATGGCACCGGCAACGTCGGGGGCAGCGTCCACGCCCCACATCGAACTCAAAACACTCGGTCACCGCATCCGCCACCATCGCCTCGCGCGCGGCTACACCCTGGATGCGCTCGGCGATGCCGTCGGAGTGGCGGGTAGCCAGCTGAGCCTCATCGAGAACGGCAAGCGTGAGCCGAAGCTCACGCTGCTTCAAAAAATCGCCGAGGCGACCGGCGTCAGTGTCACCGACCTGATTTCCTCCGAGCCGCCGAACCGGCGTGCAGCTCTGGAGATCGAACTCGAACGTGCACAGCAGAGCCCCTCGTTCGCCCAGCTGAGCATTCCAGCAATTAAGGTCACCAAGGGCATCAGCGACGACACCCTCGAGTCGATCCTGGGGCTGCACAACGAGTTGCAACGCCGCGATCGGGAGGCGAACGCCACCCCGGAAGAAGCCCGGCGGGCAAACACCGAGCTGCGCCGCAAGATGCGTGCCCTTAACAACTATCTGCCAGACATCGAGGATCTCGCGGAGAAACAACTCGCCGCCGCAGGGCACCAGGCGGGCGCGCTGACCCACCGCACCGTGAGCATCATGGCGGAGCAACTCGGCTTCGATCTGATCTACGTCAACGATCTGCCGCGCTCAACTCGTTCAATCACCGACCTCGAAAACGGCCGCATCTACCTGCCGCCCGCGTCGATTCCCGGTGGGCACGGCCTGCGATCCATGGCGCTCCAGGCCATGGCGCACCGCCTGCTCGGGCACCAGCCACCCACGTCGTACGCGGACTTTCTGCAGCAGCGCCTCGAAATCAACTACTACGCGGCCTGTTGCCTCATCCCGCAGGGCAATGGCGTGCGGTTCCTCCAGCAGGCGAAGAAAGACCGCAACATCGCGGTCGAAGACTTCCGGGATGCCTTCGGCGTGACGCACGAGGCCGCGAGCATGCGGATGACGAACCTCATGACCGAGCATCTCGGAATGCCGCTGCACTTCCTCCGCGTCGGCGGGCAGGGCCAGATTGAGCGCGTCTACGAAAACGACGCCCTCCCCCTGCCGCAGGATGTCACGGGAGCCGTCGAGGGTCAGATCGTGTGCCAGAAGTTCTCGGCCCGCAACGCCTTCGAACAGCAGAACCGAACAACCGAGCACTACCAGTACACAGACACTCCGGGCGGCACGTTCTGGTGCGCAACACAGACGGGAACACACGACGGGGGCGACTTCTCGATCACCGTTGGTGTGCCCTTCGACGACGCGAAGTTCTGGCGGGGACGGGAAACCCCCAGCCGCGCCGTATCCACCTGCCCCGATGAAACCTGCTGCCGTCGACCGTCAGCGGATATCACCGAGCGGTGGCGCGGAAGGGCCTGGCCGAGCGCGCGTGTACACACGCACATCTTCAGCCCCCTCCCCCGCGGGAATTTCCCGGGCGTCAGCGAAAGCGACGTCTTTGAGTTCCTCGAGAAGCACGCCGAGAGCTGACCCTCAGATACGGCTACAGCGCCGAGGAAACGTCCGACCACACGGTGGACTCTTCCTCGGCGCTGCGGCCGGTGCCACGCTAAGCGAGAGAGCGCTCCGCCGCCTCGACAACGTTTGTCATCAGAAGCGCAACGGTCATCGGGCCAACGCCGCCGGGGTTCGGGGAGAGGTATCCAGCGACCTCCGCGACGCCCGGGTGAACATCGCCGTAGATCTTCTGCTTGCCGGTCTCGGGGTTGTCTTCGCGGGTGACGCCGACGTCGAGAACAGCCGCTCCCGGTTTGACGTCCTCGGGGCGGACGAGGTGCTTCACCCCGGCTGAAGCGACGATCACATCGGCCTGGCGAAGGTACTGCCCCATGTCGACAGTGCCGGTGTGCACCTGTGTCACGGTGGCATTCACTTCGCGACGCGTCAGGATGAGGCCGATCGAGCGTCCGATCGTGATGCCGCGTCCGACGACGACCACGTGCTTTCCGTTCAGGTCGTAACCGCTGCGTTGCAGCAGCTCGATCACCCCGCGGGGCGTGCACGGAAGAGGGCTGGTGATCTCGGAGTTGACGTTGAGCACGAGGCGACCGAGGTTGGTGGGGTGCAGACCATCTGCGTCCTTCGCAGGGTCGATGCGCTCGAGAACACGGTCGGTGTCGATGTGCTTCGGCAACGGGAGCTGCACGATGTAGCCGTGGCACGACGGATCGGCGTTCAGCTCATCGATCAGAGCCTCCACCTTCTCCTGTGTCGCGTCGGCAGGGAGTTCTCGCTGAATCGAGTTCATGCCGATCGCCTCGGACTGGCGATGCTTCATCCCCACGTACAGCTGCGAGGCCGGGTCGGCACCAACCAGAACGGTGGCGATTCCGGGGGTAACGCCCTTGTCTTTCAACGCAGCGATGCGCTGCTTCAGCTCGTCTTTAATCGCGGCCGAGGCCGCCTTGCCGTCCAGAACCTGTGCGGTCATGTTTCCTCCTCAGTGAGCATGCCCCGGTGAATCACTATCTTGGTAGTGATTCACCGGGGCATGCGCGACGCCAATTCGATCAGATGCCGGCGTAGCCCTGGCCAGCAGCCTCAAGGCCGGGATACAGCGGAAACGCATCGGCGAGCTTCGCCGCACGCGCGCGCAGAGCGGGAACGTCGGCTCCCGGCTGCAGCGCAAGAGCGATCACGTCGGCCACCTCGGTAAACTCGGCATCTCCGAATCCGCGCGTCGCCAGCGCAGGCGTGCCGATACGCAGGCCCGATGTGACCATCGGCGGACGGGGGTCATTCGGCACCGCGTTGCGGTTAACCGTGATGCGAATATCGTGCAGCAGGTCTTCTGCCTGCTTGCCATCGATCGCGGCATGACGCAGATCAACGAGCACCAGGTGAACGTCCGTTCCCCCCGAGCGCACGCTAATACCGGCGTCTGCGACATCCTGCTGCGACAGGCGCTCGGCAAGGATCTGCGCACCGCGCAGCGTGCGCTTCTGCCGGTCGGCGAACTCCTCAGACGCAGCCAGCTTGAACGCGGTCGCCTTAGCCGCGATCACGTGCATGAGCGGGCCACCCTGCTGTCCAGGGAAAACGGCCGAGTTGATCTTCTTGGCGATGTCCGCATCGTTCGTGAGGATGAAGCCCGAGCGGGGCCCACCGATCGTCTTGTGCACGGTCGAGGACACCACGTGTGCGTGCGGAACCGGGTTCGGGTGAACACCACCGGCGACAAGGCCCGCAAAGTGAGCCATGTCCACCCACAGGTAGGCGCCCACCTCGTCGGCGATCTCGCGGAAGGCCGCGAAGTCGAGCTGACGGGGGTATGCCGACCACCCGGCGATGATCACCTTGGGCTTGTGCTCGTGCGCGAGTCGACGCACCTCGTCCATATCGACGAGGGAAGTCTCGGGGTCGACCCCGTACGCGACGATGTCGTAGAGACGTCCGGAGAAGTTGATCTTCATGCCGTGCGTCAGGTGTCCGCCGTGGTCGAGCGACAGACCAAGAACGGTGTCGCCCTGACGAGCGATTGCGTGCAGAACAGCGGCATTCGCCGAAGCACCCGAGTGGGGCTGAACGTTGGCGAACTGTGCCCCGAACAGGCTCTTGGCCCGCTCGATCGCGAGGTTCTCGGCAACGTCGACTTCCTCGCAGCCGCCGTAGTAACGGCGCCCGGGGTAGCCCTCGGCGTACTTGTTCGTGAGAACGGAGCCCTGCGACTGCAGGACCGAAACGGGAACGATGTTCTCGGATGCGATCATCTCGAGAAAACCACGCTGGCGATCGAGTTCGCGCTGCAGGACCTGCGCGATCTCCGGGTCGACTTCAGTGAGGGGGGCGTTAAAAAGCGGCTCGGTCATGTTTCTCCAGAACGACGTGCGGACATCGGGGTTATCGCTTCGGCCCAGGCGCGCGGTCGAATGTCGTTCTTTCGTCGCTTCCCGGTGGTGGCCCACCTCAGGCGCCAGTCGCGACCCGATAAATCTTACGGCAAATCATCACCGCTGTGAATGCCGCAAGGGCGGAGCGAGCCGAAGCTCACCCCGCCCTTGCGAGAACTCAGATGGCGTTAGACGCGGCTTGCGCGACGGGCCACCATGAGGACGATGCCACCGATCAGCAGAACAGCTGCTCCGCCGATGAGCGGAAGCGCCACGTAGGCGTCCGTCGGAGCGAGGTCGCCGCCACCCGGAGCGGGGCTCGGGGTTGCGTCATCCGTGGGAGCGGGCTCCTCCGTGGGGGCGGGCTCCTCCGTGGGGGCGGGCTCCTCCGTGGGAGCAGGCGTCGGGACAACGGCCTCAGCCTCGACCGAGAACGCTACCGTGGCCACATCGCTGACAGCGCCGTCGATCGCCTGAACGGCCGAAACCGTGTATGCGCCAACCGCGAGGTCTGCGGGCAGGTCAGCCGACCACATTCCGCCGGAAACAACAGCCTCGATCGTCTGACCGGGCATGATCGCTGCCATCGTGTTGTGGCCCGACGATGCGTTCAGCGCGTCGAGAGCGATTGTGACAACCGCACCCTCAACGCCGGACTGGCCGGTGATCGAGGCAGGAATCGCGTCCTCGGCGTAGGCGTCGCCGTCAGCCGGGGTCAGGATTTCGGGAGCGCCGGGAACGACCTCGAACGAGATCCAGCGTGCGTCTGAAGTGTCGTCGCCGAGCGACTGCGTCGCGCCCACCGTGTACGCGCCGAAGCCGAGCTCGACGTCAACCGACCACGTGCCGTCGTTGCCGACAGTCGTCGTTCCGGAAGCGTCAGCGAGAAGCGAGATCTCGGCGCCGGGAACGGCACCTTCGCCCGAGATGGACGTGATCGCGCTGGTCGTGCGCAGCTCGTTCGAGGGCGAGGTGATCTCCGGAGCCGAGAGAACCGTCTCGATCTTCGCCGTTGCGGTCTCCGACGAGTCGAAGCCGCGCGATGCGACAACCTCGATGTCGAACGAGCCGACAGCCGCGGGAGCCGAGAAGCTGAACGTGCCGTCTTCATCAGCCGTGGTCGACGCGGTGATGTCACCGGTGATCTCGACGTCTGCGCCAGCAGGAGCCGTTCCGGACACACTGCTACCGGCCTCGACCGTTGCGTCCTGGACGACAGGAGCGTCAACGTGAAGCATGACGGTGTACGCACCGGCCTCGCGCTCGACGATGTCGAGTGCGTTCTCGATGTTCGAGAACCACACGCTCATACCGTCGGCGGGACCACCGCTGACGAAACCAGCGGCCATGTCGCCTGCGAGGGCGGGGCCACCAGAGTCACCGGGTGCACCGACGGGCTCGCCGTCCATGGACTCGGCGCGGAAACCGGAGACCCAGCGGTCTTCGATGATCTGCCAGCCGTGCTCAACGACGAGCGCATCGCGCTCACCCGTTGTGCGGCCGCTTCGTGTGACGACCTCGCCGATTTCCGGCGTGCCGACGCTGCGGACGAGGTGCGTGGAACCGGGGAGGTTGTCCTCGGCGCCCAGCGTCCAGTCGGTAACCTCGGGCTTGAGCTCAAGCTCGGGGTTCTCGACCGAGATCACCGAAACATCGGTGCCCTCGAGGGTGTCGAAGTCGGGGAGGATACCGGCGTCGAGGTCGTCCCAGTTGACGGCCTCGTTGCCCGGGCCACCGAACTGTGCGAAAACCCACTCGCCGATGTAGTCGTAGATGACAACGCCCTCGTCGGAACCGACAGCATCCTCGGTGCTGGGAAGCGTTGCGAAGATCGAGCCGGGGCCGAAGTCCTCAGGCATGCAGTGACCGGCGCTCAACAGAGCGGGCTCGCCCTCGGGTGACCATGCCGTGAAGCCGACCGAGCACAGGCCGTAGCCCTGGATGCTGCCGTCTTCGTTCAGGTCGGCCACACCGTAACCTGCGCCGCCGACGATCGTCGCGAGGGAAGCGGGAAGCGACTCGACTTCGTCCTCTTCCTGCCAAGCAAGGTCAAACGCAACTTCGCGGTCCCTGTCGCCCTCGATACGAACGTTCTCGTAGGAGTCTTCGAAGTCGGACAAAACAGCCGCGTCGTCGGCCGAGAAGGCCGTCTCAGCGGAGCGACCTTCGGAAAGCTCGCCCTCGACGCCGATCGTGATGACGCCGTCTGCGTCTGTCGTCACGCTCACAACGCCGGGGATGGCCTTCGCCTGTGCGGCGATCTCATCAAAATCCGCTGTCAGTGCGGCATCCTGCGCGACAGCGGGAGCGACCATCAGGCCACTGGCGGCGAGCGCAACTGCGGTGCTCATGGCACCGAGCGCGACGCGCTTCTTGTTCAAGAACTGCAAACGATTCTCCCCTGGGATCTTGGCGACGAATTCGCCGTCATCAGAACTCTCAACGGCGTCGATTCAGGAAGTTCAGCGCATCCCTAGAGTCGACACAGCGTGTCCACAGTACAGGAAATCGCGAAACCTGCGAAATGGTCGGGAGCGACCGTCTCCTCGATGCGCTGATCGCCACGACGCACAGGCGCTACCCAGCCAGGATTCAGGTGTCCTAAACTGAAAAGTGGGTGGATGATTCCTCAACACTCAGACAGGGAGGCCGATGATGAATCGCAGACGCATGGCAGCAGTGATGAGTCTGGCCGCATCCGCAACGCTGATTCTCGCGGGATGCGCGACCAACGCACCAGGAGCGAACGACATGGACCTCAGCCCCTACCTTGACACCACCTTCTCGAGCACGGAAGCCGGCGAGCCGTACGTCGAGTTCGGCGAGAACGGCCGGTTCACGGGCAGCGACGGGTGTAACGGATTCGGCGGGGAGTACGAGGTCGATGGGGATGTTCTCGTCCTCAACCCCGGCTTCACGACGCTCAAGGCCTGCGAGGGTGTCGACGGCTGGTTGCAGCACGCAAAGACGGTGGCTCTCGACGGCGACACCCTGCGCGTGTATGACGCCGCGGGCGACGAGCTCGGCACGCTCTCACGCTGACACCGTTCCGCACAAAGTAGAGGCGGCTCACAGGTATCCACTCGGATATCTGTGAGCCGCCTCTCGGGTATTGGCTCCACGTTCCTGGGCCCGCCGCTCGGACTTCTTCCCCCGGATGCCGAGCAACGTCTCTCTCACCCCACAAGACAGGCAACCGTCCGTTTCATTACGCGAGTTCAGAAAAAAACACTCGAATCGGGAGAAAAACCTCGGTCACAGGCCAGAAACCTGAGAATGATCGATTGGGGTTGGCACGAGGCTCTCCAACGAGAGAGAATCGTCCGACGGCGCCGACCGCCTCACAGTCGGTGCCACTCCCGAAACCCGACGAGGAGACCCGTGCGAGAAGAGAGCGACGCGCGCGCAATCGACGCCGCCGATGCCTCTGACGCCGATCTCCTGCTCCGATCCCGCTCCGGAGATTCCGACGCCTTTGGGGAGCTCTGGTCGCGGCACTACCGCTCGGGGATCACGGCGGCACGAAGCATCACGGCGAGCATCGACTCGGACGATCTGGTCCAAGAGGCTTACGCGAAGATCTTCCAGACGGTCCGACGCGGCGGTGGTCCCACCGGATCGTTCCGCGCCTATCTATTCACAACGATCCGCAACACGGCGGCAAGCTGGGGTCGTGCGCGCGACGACGTTCCGTTTGAGGAACTCGATGCATTCGAAGACCCCGAGACAGCGGCGGAGGCTACCGAGGCTGCGCTCGACCGCGGTCTGACGCACACGGCATTCCGTTCCTTGCCCACCCGCTGGCAGGAAGTGCTCTGGTACGCCGAGATCGAGCAGATGAAGCCGCGTGAGATCGCGCCGATTCTGGGGATGAAGACTGCGGCCGTCTCGCAACTCGCCTTCCGCGCCCGAGAAGGCCTCCGCGAAGCGTGGATTCAGGCCCACATCACGTCAGTCGAAGCCGGTTCCGAGCACCGCTGGGCGATCGAGCGGTTGGGTGCGCATACGCGCGGCAACCTCAGCTCTCGCGAGCGTAAGAAGCTCGACGCCCACCTCGCCGACTGCACGCGATGTGCGATCGTCGCCGCCGAGGCGAAGGACGTCGGAAGTCGTCTGGCGATGATTCTGCTTCCGCTCGCCGTTGGCATCCCTGCTGCCGGCGGGTATCTCGCGGCGCTTCAGCGCGGAGACGCGGCCGTCGTCGCGCTGGCCGCGATGCCGCCGGCTGTTGTCGAAGGCGGCGTCGCCATCGGCGGAGCCGTCGTCGCCGGAGGAACAGCAGCAGCCGCAGGTAGCTCCGCAATCAGCAGCGCAGGAAACGCCTCAGCCTGGACACTTGGCGGGCTCGTCACGGCAGGAGCCGCAGCTCTCGCGGTGGTCGTTGCGGTTGCAGCGGCGACGCTGACGGGCGGGACCGTGGGCTCAACAGCCGCGAGCGATGCATTCGGCGGCGGTTCGCTGCCCGGCGACGCCAAGATCGAGGCTGATGCCTCAATCGCCCAGGGTGATGAGGAAGTTCTCCCCGCTGAGGATGCTCCCTTTCCGGAAGAAGAAACGCGATCGGCGATCACCGTTGCGGGAGCGCGCGTTGTGGATGCGGCGGCCGGTGTCATCACGGTCGTCGTCACGGGCCAGCCCGGTTATACCGTGCGCGTTCACGCCGAGGGAAGCGCCCAGCCGGCAACGGCCAGAGGCGGCAACACAGCACCGTCGCTCTCTGTCGTTCGTGGCGTGGTGGGGCCCGGCCTCACTGATTCCGGCATCGGCGACAGCGGTTCGACGTCGCTGACCTTCGCGGTTACCCGCGCGCAGGTGGAATCTGACGTTCCGCTGACGTTTGTGTATGACGGCGAGGCAGATGCGCCCGTCGCGACAAGCCTGTCTGCGCTGGGCGTCCGAGCCGAACTTCTCGCCGCCATGCAGCCGGTGGAAGTCGAGCCCGAGGCCACCCCCTCAGAAGAGGCCGAGCCGGAACCGACGCCCGAGCCCGCTCCCGTGCCCGTTCCGGATCCCACTCCCGTGCCGGTTCCGGATCCCACTCCCGTGCCGGTTCCGGATCCCACTCCCGTGCCGGTTCCGGATCCCACGCCGGTTCCCGCGCCTGTGCCGACACCGACGCCCGAAGCGACCCCGACGCCGGAGCCGGCACCCGCTCCTGAGCCGGAGCCCACGCCGGACCCCTCCCCCGTTCCTGAGCCGGAGCCTGCGCCTGCGCCAGAGCCGACGCCCGAAGCGACCCCGACGCCGGAGCCAGCACCCGCTCCTGAGCCGGAGCCTGCGCCCGTGCCGACGCCGGAGCCCACTCCTGCTCCTGCTCCTGCGCCTGCGCCGGAGCCCACACCTGCCCCCGCGCCGGAGCCAGAACCGACGCCTACTCCGGAACCTGCTCCCGTTCCGGAGCCGACGCCCACGCCCACCCCGGAGCCTGCACCCGCACCAACTCCGACGCCGGAGCCCGCTCCATCGCCCGAAGTAAAACCGGAGCCAGAGCCATCACCCACGCCCGTTCCTTCTCCGACGCCGGATCCCACACCGGAGCCGCAGCCGACTCCTGCTCCTACGCCACCACCCTCGAACGAGGGGTCCGAGGACTCATGCGCAAGCGTCGAGCCCGAGGAACCAAGCGAACCTGCTGAAGATGACACACCAGGGGAACCAGACGACCCTGCCGACGAAGCGCCCCTCATGGCGCTCACGCTCACCGAGGTCTGCTGGAACGCTCATCTCACCGCTGAGCTCACCGTCGAGCTCACCATCGAGCTCACCATCTCCGGGACGCCCGGCGAAGACATTACCGTCGCGATATCACAGGGACCGGATCAGTTCTCCAAAGAAGCATTAATCAACCCCGATGGCACGGCAACTGTCGTCATTATCGGGCCGTACCACCCGAACCATCCGATTCGTGTGAACTACGTCAACGGGGATGCCGATGCCCTCGAGATCAGTTGGTTCGATCTGCTAGCAGCCGGCCTCCCCTAGTCCGTAGCCTCGATCCAGATGGCGTGGTCCTTCGGGAGAGAGCCGTCGATTCCGAGTTCGCCAGAGCGGGCGATCACCTTGCCCGCGGGGGGCACAACGGGTCGAGCGCCGAGGTTCGCGACAACGATCACATCGCCGTTGCGATACGCGACGACGTTGTTCTCAACGCCCTTGATCCATTCGAGGCTGCCCTGCCCGAGGTTGTATTCGCGGCGCAGACGAAGCAGCTCCCGGTACAGCGACAGCGTTGAGGACGGATCGTCCGCCTGCTCATCGCGGGCGTAGGAACCCCACTCTTCGGGAATCGGAAGCCACGACTGATCGGTGTCGTTAAACCCGAACGTGGCCCCATCAGCCGACCACGGCAACGGCACGCGGCAGCCATCGCGTCCGACATCCTTACCGTCGGTGCGCAGGAACCGGGGATCGCGGCGCTGCTCGCGGCTGATGTTGATGACCTCGGGCAGGCCGAGCTCCTCCCCCTGGAAAAGGTAGGCGGAGCCGGGCAATCCGAGCATGACGGTGGTGGCAGCGCGTCCCACGGGGCCCTCGCGCTCGGGCTTGGGCTGATAGCGCGATTCGGGGCCGACGCCCGAGTGCTGCTTGCTGGGCGGCAGCGTCAAGCGTGAGGGATGGCGGATGACATCGTGGTTCGAGAGCACCCACGTGGACGGCGCTCCCACCGATCCGAACACCTCAAGGGAGTGATCGATGACCTCGCGGATGCGCGGCGCCTTCCACGGTGTGCCCAGGTAGGACATGTTGAACGCCTGGTGCATTTCATCGGGCCGCACCCATAGAGCCACCTGTTCGAGGGTCGGCAGCCACGCTTCGGCACACAGCGCACGGTCGCCGTCGTACTCCTCGAGGAGCTTGCGCCAGTCGCGATAAATCTCGTGGACACCGGGCTGTGCCAGATAGGGGGCTTCGTTGCCGAGCCCTCCCATCGCCCCCTTCTTCGCGATGATGTGATCGGGAAGCTCCGGGTCCTTCACGAGGCCGTGTGCCACGTCAATGCGGAAACCGTCGACGCCGCGATCCAGCCAGAACCGCAAAATGGAGCGGAATTCTTCCTTCACCACCGGGTTCTGCCAGTTGAGGTCGGGCTGCGAGCTGTCGAACAGGTGCAGGTACCACTGACCGGGCGTTCCGTCTTCGTTCGTCACCCGCGTCCACGCGGAGCCGCCGAAGAACGATGGCCAGTTGTTGGGCGGACGGTTCCCCTTCTTGCCCTTCCCGTCGGCAAAGATGTAACGCTCGCGCTCGGGCGAACCCGGTTCGGCGGCGAGCGCCTCCTGGAACCAGGCATGCTGATCCGACGTGTGGTTGGGAACGAGATCGACGATCACCCGGATACCGCGCTCGTGCGCCGCCGCGAGGAACGCGTCGAAGTCATCCAACGTACCGAAGATTGGGTCGATGTCGCGGTAGTCCGAAACGTCGTAGCCCGCGTCTTTCTGCGGTGATGGCATGAACGGCGAGAACCACACCGCATCAATACCGAGATCGGCGAGGTGGTCGATGCGTGAGAGCGCACCACGCAGATCGCCCACTCCGTCGCCGTCTGAGTCGACGAAGGAACGCGGGTAGATCTGATAGATGACGGCGGTACGCCACCACTCGGAGCCAGTCTCAGTCATAACATCGATCCTTCCGGCGGCCGGGTGCCGCATGCAAGCCACAATACGATGAACCCGCGCGATCGGATCGCGCGGGTTCATCGATAACGCCAATTCTGAGTTGCTGTTTAGCCCTTCGACGCCCCCGCAAGCAGGCCGCGGACGAAGTACCGCTGCAGCACGAGGAACACCACCAGAGGCACGATGATCGCGATGAACGCACCGGCCGTGAGCAGGTGCCACGCCTCTCCGCGCTGCCCCGTCATCTGTGCCAAGAGTTTCGTGACCGGCGAGACGTTACCGTCCGCAAAGATCAACGACACGAGCAGATCGTTCCACACCCACAGGAACTGGAAGATGGCGAACGATGCGATCGCGGGCATGCTCAGCGGCAACACGATCCGATAGAAAATCTGGCCGTGGCTGGCACCGTCAACGCGGGCTGCCTCGATGACATCCTTCGGAATCTGCGACACGAAGTTGTGCAGGAGGAAGATCGCCAGGGGCAGGGCGAAGATCGTGTGTGCGATCCACACCTGCGCATAGCCTGCTGCCCCGAAGGCCTGAATGACAGGGAATCCGAACAGCTCGCCCCGCGAGAACAACCGCAACAGCGGGATGAACGCCATCTGGATGGGCACGATCTGCAGCGCAAACACGAGAACGAACAGAACGTTCTTTCCCTTGAAATCCATCCACGCGAATCCGTACGCGGCAAGGGTCGCGATGATCAGCGGGATGAGCGCCGCGGGGATGGTGATGGCGAACGAGTTCACGAACGCCTGCACCATCGTGATACCGCCGACGGTCGTCGACAGCGCCTCCGTGTAGTTGTCCGTCGTCCAGCCCCAGTTACGGAACGCCGTCCACCAACCGGTGGTCTGAATCTCTGTCTGAGGACGGAACGACGACACCAGCAGACCGAAGGTGGGGATCGTCCAGATCACCGCGATGACGATTGCCGCGATCGTCGCGATCGGCGACGTCAGCGTCTTCTTCGCGTTTGAGAATGCCCCGGGTTTTGTGCCCGGCCCCGTCGTGACGAGTGTCCGTGTTTCGCTCATCACGCAATCTCCTTCTGCTTGTTCATCTGCCGCGCGTTGTAAATAATGAGCGGCAGCACGAGGACGAACAGCACAACGGCGTACGCCGCAGCGCGACCCGTCTGCAGGTTGCTGAACTGCGAGTACATTTCGTTCGCGATCACCGAGGTGTTGTTGCCACCGGCGGTCATGGTGCGAACGATGTCGAAGATCTTCATCGACGTGAGGGCGATCGTCGTCAGAACGACAACGATCGACGTCTTAATGCTCGGAACAACGATCTGCAGGAAGCGCTGGATCGCATTCGCGCCATCGAGCTGTGAGGCCTCGATCTGCTCGGCCGGAACACCCTTGATCGCCGCAGACAGCACGACCATCGCGAAACCGGTGTAGATCCAGACGAACACGAGGATGAGGAAGAGAGTGTTCCACGGCTCGAGCTGGAGGAAGAAGATCGGCTCTCCGCCCAACCAGACGATGATCTGGTTCAGGAAACCAATCTGGTCTCGTCCGGACGGGCGATGCGTGTACATGAAGCGCCAAATGATGCTGGCGCCGACGAACGAGATCGCCATCGGCAAGAAGATCAGTGTCTTGTAGATCTTCTCGCCGCGCGTCTTATCGATGAAGTACGCATACACCAGACCGATCGCTGTCGAGGCGACAGGGGCGATGAGCACCCACACGATGGTGTTCGCCACGGTTCGGATGCCCTGAGGTTGGGTGAAGATCCACTCGTAGTTCGCGAGACCGACGAACGCCGTTCCCGTCGAGTTGAAGAACGACTGGATGATCGTCTCGACAACAGGGAGGATCAAGCCGACGAACAGCAGCGACAGCGCCGGGGCCAGGAACGCGAACAGCTGGAACTTGTAGCCCGCCCCTTCCTTCGCCCGCAGGTCGAACCAGAAGAAGAGCAGGCCCAGAATTCCCGCGCCGAGAATGGCCCACCACCACGACTGCAGCAGCCAGAGCACACCCAGCGGCGCGAGAACGCAGACCGCGAGCCGGATCAGGGTATAGATGCGTCCCTTACGCGGGGCAATTTCGATGAAGAAGAGGAGGATCCCGACCGCCGCCGCGAAGGTCGCGACGACGATCGGAATCTGGGCCCAGGGCGACAGCCAGCTGAGCCACGTGAGGAAGTCGGCCATGAGGTTTACTCGTCAGGCCAGCCCGAGTCGATCTGTCGGAGGACGGAATCGAGGTCGGTGCCGCCTACCCACGACCGCATGCCCTCCCAGAACGTTCCGGCGCCAACGGTGCCGGGCATCAGGTCGGAGCCATCGAAACGGAACACCGTGTCGGGATCCTGCAGCAGTTCAACGGACTGCTCAAGGATCGGGCTCGATGCGAGCGACGGGTCGAGGCCCGAGTTCGCGCTGACCACGCCGCCGAGGCCGACGCGGGAGTTGGCCCATTCGGGGCTCGAGAGGTATTCCTGAACAGCGATCGTTGCCGGGTTGTCGTTGAACGCACCCACCAGCTCACCGCCACCGGTAATCGCCGGGTCGTCGCCCGCGCTCATCGGGGGCTGCATGAACGCCCACACATCGCCGTCCTCGGAAACCTCGCCGCCGGCGTCAATGATGAAGCCCTCGAGGAACGATGCCTGGTGCGTGAGAACGCAGTCACCGGAGACGAGGGGGTTGGCAACGTCGCCGAACGCCGTGGAATCGATCGACTCGACACCGCCGAAGCCCGCGTTGACGCGTTCGGGGTTGAGGAGAATCTCGCCGACGTGCTCGAACGCGCTCTTGATGCTGTCGTCCGTGAAGGGGATCTCGCCGACAACCCACTGGTCGTAGACATCCGTTCCGGACTCGCGAAGGACGATGTCCTCGATCCAGTCCGTTCCGGGCCAGCCGGTCGCGGCGTCAGAGCCGAAGCCCACGCACCAGGCGGGACCGCCCGTGTCGGCGGCGATCTCATCGCTGAGGTCCAACAGCCCATCCCAGTCGTCCGGAATCTCCCAACCGTGCTCTTGGAAGGCGTCGTTGTTGTACCAGATCCATCCCTTCACGTTGGCCATGAGGGGGGCGCCGTAGAGCTCATCGCCGACGGTGAGGTACGTCGCCCACGATTCGTTCCAGTACTCCGCAACGTTCGTCGCGACGGTGTCGGATGCCGGTACCAGGTGTCCGCGTGCGGCGAGGTCCGAGAACAGACCGGGCTGCGGGAAGAAGGCGAGGTCGGGCGGGTTTCCGCCCTGAGCGCGAATGCCGATCTGCGCCTCGAACTCCTGGGAGCCCTCGTAGACGATGTCGATGCCGCTCTGTTCTTCCCAGTCCGCCCAGGACTGTTCGAGAAGAGCAGCTTCGGTATCGACAATCGTGCCGTAAATGCGTACCGTTTGGGGGCCATCTCCGGCATCGTCGCCACCGGTTCCTCCGGGGCCACCCCCGGTTCCGGGTCCGCTTCCGCAGCTCGCGAGTACGAGGGCTGTTGCGGAGAGCGCTGCTGCTGAGATGAGGGTGCGTGTGCGTACCGTCTTCATTTTTCGCTCCGGTCGACATTGACATCAGTGTTGCAGACGGCCGTCGGTGGCCGTCGTGCTAGCAAACCTATGGCGCGGCGGGGACGGCACGCAATGGCACTCGCCGACCGTTACCCGTCTGTCACGATCGGTGCCGGAAACGCCGCAGGGCCCCGGAAGCGTGAAGCTTCCGGGGCCCTGCGAAAGAAGTGGTCGAATTACTTGACCGTGACCGAGGCGCCAGCGGCCTCGAGCTTCTCCTTGGCGTCGTTCGCAGCGTCCTTAGCAACGCCCTCGAGGACAGCCTTGGGGGCGCCGTCAACGAGGCCCTTTGCTTCGCCGAGACCGAGCGAGGTGAGCTCGCGGACAGCCTTGATGACCTGGATCTTCTTGTCGCCGGCACCCTCGAGGATGACGTCGAACTCGCTCTGCTCCTCGGCAGCCTCAGCTGCAGCGGCGGGTGCGCCAGCAACTGCGACAGCGGCGGGGGCAGCAGCCGTAACGTCGAACTTCTCCTCGAATGCCTTCACGAACTCGCTGAGCTCGATGAGCGTGAGCTCCTCGAACGCGCTGAGCAGCTCTTCGGTGCTGAGCTTCGCCATGATGTATCTCCTGTTTGTGTGAGAGGTATGTAGGTAAGTGGGGTGTGTGAACGTCGGCCGTTAGGCCGCGTTCTCCTGCTTCTCGCGCAGTGCCTCGACCGTGCGAACGGTCTTCGAGGGCAGCGCCTGGAAGACGGCTGCGGCCTTCGACATCGAGGCCTTCATCATGCCGGCGACCTTGGAGAGGAGAACCTCACGGCTCTCGAGGTCGGCAAGCTTGTTGACTTCCTCAGCCGAGAGCGGGGCACCATCGAAGTACCCGCCCTTGATCACGAGAAGAGGGTGTGCCTTGGCGAAGGTACGCAGACCCTTGGCAACAGCGACGGGGTCGCCGTGCACAAAAGCAACCGCCGAGGGACCCTTGAGGTCCTCGTCGAATGCTGCGATTCCCGCGTTGTTCGCGGCAATCTTGGTCAGCGTGTTCTTCACCACGGCGTATTCCGCGTCCTGACGAATGCTGTCGCGGAGCTCCTTGAGCTCAGCAACCGTCAGACCGCGGTACTCGGTGAGCAGAACGGCGGTCGAGCTCTCGAACTTGCCTTCGAGCTCGGCGACCGATGCTTCCTTCAGCGCCATGGCCACTCCTTGTAACGTACGAGGCGCCCCACGGTGGTGAGGTGCCAGCCGGATCCCGCCCTACACACAAAAAAGCTCCGGCGCGAGGCGCACGGAGCTCGATTCCCGAAACGGGAAAGATTCAGTACACCTGCGCGGGCCCCTGCATGAGCAGTGCTTCGATCGATCTGTGCTGGGCACATCACGACGACCGGCGGTCTTCGGCTTCGTCCAATATAGGACACTTCCGCTCGGACAACTAATCGGCCCGGCAAATCCCCAGGGAAGCACGCGTGGGCGGCCTCCCGATTCCCTAACGAAGGAAAAACCGTGCCGTGCGCGCCGAATTCGCCACGCAGAAGGCCAGTCAGCGCGTTTCTTCCTTCGTTCGGCATCGGCGGCCACCCTGCTCAGGCGGGCCCGCGGCGTCGAACGCGGATCAGCGGTCCGGGGCCGAACACACGAAAGACCAGCGCGGTGGCTGGTGTTTAGGCCGGCTCCGCCATGCTGAGCACGAGCTTTCCACGTGTGTGTCCCTCCTCGAGAACCGCGTGGGCCCGCCGCGCGTCGGCGAGAGGGAACACCTGAGAGACGTTGATTCGCACGTTCCCCTCCGCGAGCAGACGTCCGATGGTCGCGAGCGTCTGCCCGTCGGGGATGACCTTCATGCTGGTGGCCCGGACGCGCGCCTCGGCCGCTTCGGCCGCATACTCGGGCCAGGATCCCGTCGGCACCTGAACGAGAAGACCGCCCTGACGCAACACCTGCAGCGACCGTGAGCCGGTGCGCTCCGTGACGTTTCCGACGAGGTCGATCACGATGTCGACGGTGCCAATGACCTCTTCAAAGCGCGTGGTGGAGTAGTCGATAACGACATCGGCGCCGAGTTCCCGCAGCCAGGAGACATTGGCTCCGGAAGCGGTTGCCGTCACATGCGCGCCCATGTGACGCGCAAACTGCACGGCAAGGTGGCCGACGCCACCAGCGCCGGCGTGAACGAGAATGCGTGATCCCTGGTGCGCCAGGGCGATGTCGACAACGGCCTGCCACGCGGTCAGGGCGGCAAGCGGAACCGCCGCGGCATCCGTGTCGCTCATGCTGTCGGGAATCACGGCCAACGACGACGTCGATGCGATCGCGTATTCCGCGTAGGAACCGGGAGTTCGCGGGTACGCCACCATGCCGAACACCCGCGTTCCGACGGGAAGCGGGTGCAGTTCGTACGGGGTCTTCACCACAACGCCGGCAACATCGAAGCCCAGCGTTCCCGGCAACGCGGACAGGTGGGCAGAGACCCCGCGGCCAGCTCGGGTTTTGGCATCGATGGGGTTGATACCGGCTGCCGTGACGCGAATGAGCACCTCGTCCATGACGGGAACCGGAACAGGGACGGTGGCGATGCGCATCACGGACGCCGCGCCGGGTTCGTCGAAGACGACGGCCCGCATCGTGGGGGGAATGGACTGACCCTCGTCGCGACTCTCATCGAGGCGGTGTGGTCGAACTCTCATCGTGTCCCTCCGGTGCGACGCGCTGGCGGTGATCACGTCTCATCCAATCGGGCGCTGGTTACGCCCGCGAATCGGCGATGAGTCGGTCAGGCGTCAGATTTCTCAGCAGGAGGAATGCGCGCCGTGAGCCGGTGGAGAAGATCTCCGAGGCGCTCGATGTCGTCGATCGACCACTCACGCATGATCGTGGTGAGCGTGTGTTCCTGGGCTCCCCGCGCCGCTTCAAGGCGCTGCCGCCCGTTCTCGGTGGGTTCGATCACGGAAGACCTGCCGTCGTTCGGGTCGGGAGATCGGGCGACAAGCGCGAGGTCTTCCAGCTCGCGCACCATCCGGCTGACCTGCCCCTTGTCGATGGAGAGGGACGCGGCGAGCTCTTTTGCCGTGATGGGAGCGCGGCGGGCGATCACGCTGAACAGCTTGTATGTTCCCGGCAGCATGCCCGCGTGCAGGCGATCAGCGTTTTCCGCCAGAACGCGACGGAACTGCGCGAAAACGTCACCGAGTCCGGCTTCGACGGACTTCACAGCAGTGAGGAACGCGGCGTCGGCGTCGCTGGTGTCGGAGGTCATCTCTCGCCTTTTCGTCCCGGTTCGTGACTGATCACTCCATCCTCGCGGATCGTTGTGATGGATCCGGACGACATGAGCGCGGTGTTGGCAGATTCTTCAGCCATTGCGGCCGCTTCTGCCTGTTCACGCTGGTGCTGCAGCCGCTCGATCGTTGTGCGCGTTGCCAGCGGAGCATTCGGCAGGAAGCAGATGGCGACGAGGCTGAGCACGGCAAGCGGAACCCCGACGAGGAAGGCGTGAGAGATCGCCTGCGCGGAGACCTGCTCGATGATGACGGCGATGGTCTGCGGCATGTCCCGCGTGGTGGGCAGCGCGCCGGACTGGAGTTGTTCGGCGATGACCGCCCCCTCCGCACCGAGCGTGGAAACGGCCCGAGCGATCTCGGCCATTCGGTCGGTGATCTGCTGGGTCATGCTTGCGGCCAGAACGGAACCCATGATCGCCACCCCGGCGGTGCCTCCAACGGATCGGAAGAAGTTCACGCCCGAGCTGGCGACGCCGATCTGCGCGGGGTTGGCCGAGTTCTGCACGACGAGGACGAGGTTCTGCATCGTCATGCCTGTTCCGGAGCCCAGGAGGAACATGTACACGCCGACAAGGACAAGGGAGGTGTCGTATTCCAGCGTGGACAGCAGGGTGGTTCCGGCGATCATCAGGGCCGCGCCGACAACGAGGAAGCTCTTCCACTTGCCGGAACGTGTGACGAGCTGGCCGATGATCGCCGAGGCGCCGAGCATGCCGGCCGCCATGGGAATCGTCAGCAGCCCCGCTTCCGTTGGCCCGTAGCCGCGGGAGACCTGCATGTACTGGCCGAGGTACACGGCCGTGCCGAACATCGAGACGCCGATCGAAATCGATGCAAGAACCGCGAGGGAGAACGTGCGGTCCCGGAAGAGCGACAGCGGGATTAGCGGCTCGCGCACTCGGCTTTCGACAAGGATGAAGGCTACCGTCGCGATTGCCGCCCCACCCACCATGACCAACGTCTCCCAGCTGATCCAGCCGTACGTGGACACATTCGAGATCCACACGAGGAGCGTTCCGGCCCCGGCTGACAGCAGAACGATCCCGAGATAGTCGATCGTGACGCGTTCTCGCGGGATCTGGGAGATACGCAGCGTGCGGACGATAACGATGAACGCGATGATCCCCAGCGGAACGCCAACGTAGAAGTTCCAGCGCCACCCGATTGTGTCGGTGATGACCCCGCCAAGGATCGGTCCGCCGACGGTTCCGAGAGCCATCACCCCGGCGAACAGGCCCATGTACCGCCCGCGCTCGCGAGGGCTGATGATGTCGGCCATGAGGATCTGGCTGAGCGCCTGGAGGCCACCGCCGCCGATGCCCTGAAGGGCGCGGAAGAAGATGAGCATTTCGGCGCTCTGCGACATTCCCGCACCGGCGGAGGCGAGAACGAACAGCACCAGGGCCGTGAGCATGAGGGTCTTGCGGCTCACGAGGTCAGCGAGCTTGCCCCAGATCGGCGTGGAAATAGCCGTTGTGAGGAGGGTCATGGTGACGACCCAGGTGTAGGAGGCCTGGGTGCCGCCGAGCTCGGGAACGATGATCGGAAGCGATGTGCCGACGACGGTCATCGACATCATCGAGCAAAACATCGCCAGAAGAAGGCCGGACAGGGCGGTGAGAACCTGGCGCCTCGACATGCTGGACGAGACGGTTGTGGTGGGTGATGCCACGGGTGTCCTTTCTGCGAGTCCGCGACAGGCGCTGACAGTTGACGTTTGTCAACCATATGCGAGTAGTTGATTTTTCGCAACTACTTTTCCCTGTGCGCTGCCCGTTATCCCTCCGTTCGCGCGCCGTCACCGTCATCACAGGCAAGATCCGGCTATCGTCTGAGAGATGCTCACGCCAGAACTCGAATCCCGAATCGTTGCTGATTCGCGCGACCGAGTGGCGTGGCTCAAAGCCCGGTCGCAGGGCATCACGGCAACCGACGTTGCCAATCTCTCAACCCCCGCATCGATCCTTCGCGCGGCACAGCAAAAGCTCCGCCCGTCGAGCTTCTCGGGCAATGCCTACACCGACCACGGACGGCGCCGTGAGCCGGAAATCGCCGCATGGGTCGAGCGTGAGCACGGCATTCTGCCCTCAACGGCGCTGTTCCGCTCCGAAATCGAGCGGCGCCACCTCGCCACCCCCGACGGCATTGCACAGGACGCCAACGGTCGGGTGGTTCTGGCCGAGATCAAGACCACCAACAAGTCGTGGCGAACGATCCCGCGCAGTTATCTGCGCCAAGTGTGGTGGCAGCAGCACGTGCTCGGCGCCGAACGCACCCTGTTCGTCTGGGAAGAGCACCGGAACTTCCGGCCGCTCAGCGACGAACCGATGATTCGGTGGATCGACCGCGACGACGCCGAAATCCACAAGCTCGTCACGATGGCGACAAATCTGATCGACGAGCTCTACCAGCTGACGACCGGGCAAAAGGTTCCGCAGGGCGATCTGACGCCCCGCGAACAAGCGATGCTCAGGGCCGCAACGAACGACGCCTACCGCGCACTCGCCCTCACCGACTAACCTCCGGGCTGACGTCATGGACGCCGGAGCAGACATCCCCCGCTGGATCGATTCTCTCCCGCCATGACGAAAGGCAGGCCGATGATCATTCCGGATTTCACCGCCGATGCGCGTTCGCTCCTCCCCGAACTCATCGCGCTCCGTCGCGCACTTCACGCGGGCCCCGAGATCGGGCTCGTTCTGCCGCGCACACAACGGCGGGTCCCCGCGGCTCTCGAGGGGCTCCCGCTCGAGATCACCACCGGCACGCGCACCACGTCGGTCGTCGCCGTTCTGCGCGGAACGCTCCCCGGCCCGGTCGTCCTGCTGCGCGGGGACATGGATGGCCTGCCCCTCGTCGAAGAGACGGATCTCGACGAACGGCAATATGCACGCGTGCGGCCACGATCTGCACACGGCCGGCCTCGTTGGCGCGGCGAAGCTGCTCAGCGCACGACGCGAAGACCTTCACGGATCGGTGATCTTCATGTTCCAGCCGGGTGAAGAGGGACACGGCGCGGTCAACGTCATTCCGGAAAGCGTCGAGCTGACGCCCTTCCCCTCAGCGGACGTTCACGCGGATCGGCAGCATCATGAGGGTGGTGGCCGTGTTGCTGACCCACATCGACAGAAACGCCGTTGCGATCATGACGCCGAGGATCAGCTGCCGTGGCTTGGTGCCAATGGACCGCATGACGATGAGGGCGATGCGCTCGTGCAGGTTCCACTTCTGCATCGCGATGGCGATCATAAAGCCGCCGAGGAACAGGAAGACCGTCGGCGGGGATCAACAGATAGACCATGATGGCGAGCACGGGCCTCAGCGCCCGGCCGGCCCACAGGCGCAGTTGTGGGAGATGTTTTTCGGGAGCGCCCGGACGCGGACCGGCATTGCCGCGGGCGGCGAGCGCTGTCGTGCTCAGCGAGGATGTCATCATTGACCTCTCGTAAGAGTTGGTGCGGAATCGCTGTGCGAGCATGACACGATCGGCGCCCGTGGCCTCGGTTATGTAACTAACGGTCGCAGGCCGGGAAACCACCGGCACAACACAGCGGTGCCCCGCCCTTCTCCGGAAGGGCGGGGCACCGCTGTGAGTGAGCCTTAGCTCAGGACACGACGTCGACGAATGACGATCGCTGTTCCGGCCGCTGCGAACAGCAGACCAGCGGCGATCACCATGGCCGCGATCGATCCTCCTGTGGGGGCGAGGTCATCGCCGTCCGCGTCGGCTCCTCCCGGGCCGGGAGTACCGTCACTACCGGCCTGTGCCGAGGCACCAGCATCACTACCAGCCTCAGCATCAGCACCCGCATCGCTATCACCCGAGGCACCAGCATCACTACCAGCCTCAGCATCAGCACCCGCATCGCTATCACCCGAGGCACCAGCATCACTACCAGCCTCAGCATCAGCACCCGCATCGCTATCACCCGAGGCACCAGCATCACTACCGGCCACAGCATCAGCACCCGCATCGCTATCACCCGAGGCACCAGCATCACTACCGGCCACAGCATCAGCACCCGCATCGCTATCACCCGAGGCACCAGCATCACTACCAGTCTCAGCATCAGCACCCGCATCGCTATCACCCGAGGCACCAGCATCACTACCAGCCTCAGCATCAGCACCCGCATCGCTATCACCCGAGGCACCAGCATCACTACCGGCCTGAGCGTCGGCGTCCGCGTCGGTTCCGGCATCAGCCGTCACAACAGCGAAGGTATCCCAGGCGATCGATCCGTCTTCGTAAACAACGACGAAGCGGTGGTCGCCAACTTCCAGCTCCTCGGGGGCGACCGGCGCAATGCCGCCGTCCTCGACGATGAACGTTCCCAGCGCAGTCGGCTCGGAGAACGCGTATGCGTCCACTTCCTGACCCTCACGGTTGACGATCGTTGCGGGAAGCGCATCACCGCCGCGCACCTCCAGCCCGTCCTCGAGCAACGACGGGTCGCGGTTCTCGTCCGTCAGGTCAGCTTCCGTGGGAACACCCCGCGAAATCTCACCTTCGACAACCGACACCTCGGCCTCGACCGTCAGTTCTGTCGAGCTGAACGGTGTCTTGCCTTCGGCATCCCACTCCGTGGAGCCGTCGTCGCCCACCCATGCGTTGAGGTTCGCACCGAGCGTTCCCGCGAGCACGCCGGAGACGGTGAACGTTCCTTCCGTGCTTGTGTCGACGTCGGCGATGTCCCACACAACAGGGAACGATGCCGTTCCGCGATCGAAGTGCAGGTTCGCTGCCACCTCGGCAGGAAGAGCCGCGGCAATCGCGTCCTCGTCGGAGCCCGTTGCCACCTCGGCAGATACCTCAGCGCTGACCGACGCGGCGTCCGCCTGACGGATCTCGTCGTACTGCGCCTTGGTAAGTCCGATGACGCCACCGTGCTTTGTAGACGGAGCCAGATCAAAGTCCGGGCTGTCCAGCAGCTGCCAGGGCTCGTCAGCGTCGAGATCCGTCGAGATCAGCGGCTGGTAGCCGATGTCCGGAATCACATCCGCGTAGAGGTACCAGACATCTTCGCCGTGCTTCTGGAAGATCGCGGGACCTTCGACGCCACCGGGGTTGCCGCCGGCGTACTCAGCACCGATCTGCTCCTGGGTGACGGTCCATTCGGTTCCGTCCTCCCACCAGCGCTCGGCATCCGTGACCTCCATGAACAGGCCGCGGCCCGTCGTGTTGTCCTTCGTAACGCGGTACGTCTTGCCATCGTTCTGCGTCATTGTCGTGTCGATCGTGAAGTGACCGTCATCAACGAACGCTCCGCCGAACTCCCACGTGTCCTGCGTGAAGTCGCGCGTTGCGCCCCACATCACACGGTGGTAGTTCTTGTCGCCCTCGCCCATCGACGACCAGTACATGACGAACGCGCCGTCACCCTCGCCGTAGAAATCGTCCACCCATGTGGCCTCGGGGGCCCACATCATGCCCATGTAGGGGGCGTCCGTGTCGGGTTCACCCGAGCTGTCGAGCGCAACGTCGAACTGGCGCTGCTCCGACCAGGTGATGAGGTCGTCCGACTCCCAGATGTTGATTTTGGTCGAGTAGTTGTCAGTCCAACCGCCCCATCCGGCGTCGTCCCCGCCGAACACGCGCAGGTCGGTTCCGAGAATGTAGTACTTCTCGGTCTCGGGACTGTACGTGATGTACGGGTCGCGCACACCGGTTGTCGACAGGTGAGAACCGAGAATCGGCTCCCCGCCATTGAGACGGTCCCACTGCTCGGGGTTGTTTCCGCGCGAAACCGAGAGGTGGATCTTCTCGGCGTAACCGGCGGAGTCCTCGATGAAGTGGACCATGAGGTAGCCGTAGTCGTCCGTGGGCAGAGCCTGCGGAACGAGCGTGACATCAACCTCGATCGATACCGTCACACCGCGAACGGTGGCCGAGGCGACGAGCGTGCCATGAGCAGCATCCTCACCAGCGGCGGGAAGCTGTGCGACAGCGGCCGCGCCGTTGATGTCAACGAGATCGGTCTGTGACGCCCAGGTCACCGCGCCGCCATACGTGGGCAGCTGGGTGTGGGTGTCAGACAGCTCAATGGGAGCAATGCTCTCGAGCAGTGTTGCCGAATACCCGCTAATTTCGTCTGCGTGGATCTGAGCGTCGTCGACGTTGATCTGATCGATTTCCTCCGCGCTGAGCGCGCGGTCGAAAGCACGGAACGTCGAAACAGCGCCGGCGAACAGCGGATCGGGGTACGGAGCACGCCCGATCGTGTTCATTGTCTGCTCAGCGATATCAGCGGGTGTGAGCGCGGTTGTCGCCTGTCCGACCAGCTTGCCGTCCAGGTACGTCGAGATCGTCTCGCCGTCAATAACGGAGGCCAGTGAGTACCAACGGTCAGACTCGATCGCCGGCGCGGACGCCTGGGCCTCGTTCATCCCGTTTGCCTTGATCACCGTGCGGGGACTGTTGCGAGCGGAGGCGAACCAGTGCTCGCTCGTGTTGTCGCCGCCGATTTGCCATAGGAAGTTCCAACTGTTGAGAATCTCCTCGTCGGCGCGGAACTCCGTGACGATCGTCGCCTGCTCGACGTCCACCAGGATGTCGTCAGGAAGCGCGACCCAGGTCCCGTCACCGGGCTCCTGCGAGGTTCCGTCTCCGTTGAAGACGAGCGAGGAGTTGTCCCACTCCGCTTCGCCGTTGACGATTGCCTCGCCATCACCCGTTCCCGTGTTGGGAACCGTGACGCCGTCCGCTGGCTCCTCCACGAAGAGGAACTCCGCCACGGCGTCGCTGCCGCCGGCAGAGCCGGAAACTTCGACAGTGGTCGTGACCTCGCGGAACTGCGGTGCCAGCTCGTGCTCGCGCTCCATGTTGAATCGCGGGAGACCCTGGCTGGTCCAGTGCACGCGGTGCACGAACGCGTCGCGACCGCCGAGGCCCTTGTTGTGCGTGCGAACGTGGAACACCCAGATCTGGTTGCCATCTGCGTCGTAGGACCAGGCGCCGTGACCGGGGCCGAGCAGCCACTCACCCTCGAAGGGCTCGGACTTGTGCAGCGGATAGACGTGACGCTCCCACACCGAGGGGTCGGTGAGGTCGGCGCCGGATTCTGCCCACGCAAGACCCGTTGTGTAGGTGTCGCCGACGAGCGAGGCGGCGTACGGCATGAACACCTTGCCGTCACGGATGAACAGGTTCTGTCCCTCCGCGATCATGTTGTCCCATGCGTACTCGGGCGCGATGATGCGAACAGGGTCGCTGGTCAGTCGCGTGGGGTTCGACGGGTCCATCTTCGCGATGAAAACGGAGCCGAGCATCTGCCAGGTGTAGTACCCCTGGCCCTCGTCAACGATGAACGACATGTCGAGGGAAATGCCCTCGAGGTCGTTCAGCGGTGAGCCGTCGGCGCGCAGAACATGCTCTGTCTGCGTCCAGCTCGCCGGGTCGCTCGGGTCGAGGTGGTTGCCCTCATCGTCCTGCATGAGCTGGATGATGCTGGCGCGTCCGGACATGTAGTGCGGGTTGTTGCCGTAGCAAGGCATGAACAGAATCGACAGCTTGCCGTCGATCGTGTGGATCTCCGGTGCCCAGAAGCATCCGGTCATCACACCATCGTGGATTCCGCCCTCATACTGCGTGCCGTGGTGCACATCGCGGTCACCGCGCTTGAGAAGATCGACCTCGATCTCGAGGCCCTTCTCCTCATCGGCGAGTTCCTCGATCGTGTCGGCCATGCGCAGCGGCATTCCCGTAGGCTGACCCGAGTTGTTCGTGGGGTCGAGGTGAAGATCCTTCGTCGCGATCATCAGGAACTTCTGTTCGCCGTTGAAGTCGAACGGGACGATCATCGGGTCGGCACGCTCGTCGGCAAGCGGCCGGTGGTACTCGGCCTGGCGAACCGTTCCCGGCACCTCGTAGGTGCCCGGCTGTGAGGTGTCGATGGCGGCAATCGCCTCGGCATCCCACTCGATCGCCAGGTCGTTCGTCGAACCGTCGTCGTAGACGAGGTCGATCTTCTCCGAGAGCGCAGAGGCGTCAAAAGCATCGCCCGTCTGCAGAGCGATGTGATCGTTCCACGACGCGTCGGTGTTGCGGATCGGGTTGAAACGGATCTCGAGACCGCGAGCAACCTCGTGGGTGACGGGAAGCACATTGCCCGACCGGAAGGCCGAGATGTCGCCCTCTGCATCGGCCCCGATGAGGTCAATGTGACCGCGAACAGGAGCCGAAACCTCGGCATCAACCGAGAAGGAATCGAACGTGGCCCAGTAGGGAGCGCCGACGTCGTTCTTCCACGTGACCACGTAGTGGCCCGATGTCTGGTCGTATGCGAAGGCCGGCTCGTTGACGCCGGAGGTCACACCCAGATTCAGCAGACCCAGTTCCGTGTAGTCGAGCAGGTTGTCCGTTTGCGCCAAGAGCACGCTTGATGCCTGCGTGCCATCGTTTCCGCCGCCACGCGTCTGCCGTGTCGACATCACACCGAAGGTGCGGTCATCGAGATAGGCAACGTGAGGGTCGATCAGGCTGCGCAACTGGTCGCTGCGCGTTCCGCGCGGCCCGGGGGGCTCCACGATGTGTGCGAAGAAAATGCCGTATCCGTGGAACAGCGGCTCGCCGTCCAGAGCAAGGTGCATGCTCCGCGCGATGTCAGCGTTGTTCGCCTCGCCGGCGTTTGTGGGGTTGCGGTCGTACGCCAGCAGTTCGCGGGCGTCGTCCAGCAGGTCCACCTCGAAAGAACGAACGGTGGTTGCGCCGGTTGCCTCGTCACGGAACGTCACGTCGACAGTGGTCTCGCCGGATCCGGTGAGAACGCCATCGGCATAGTTCGCGCTGGTGTCAACCGCGTCGATGACCGTGCCGTGCGGTGCGGCAGGAATGGCGACGCCCGATGCGAGAACGTGCGGAAGCACGAACCGCTGTGCGAGCCGGTCGATGCGCTCCTGCGCAGATTCGTCGCTCGGCGTGACCGTCACGTCAACGACGCGCTCGGCGCTGTAGCCGCGCACATCCGCAGTGGCCGTGAGCGTTGCGCTGGCGGCATCGCCGCCCTCGACGGGAGCGAAGACGGTGCCGTCGGCGGCGACGACGCTCTCGTCGCTCGATGTCCATGTGACCTTGCCACCGCCGGTGGGAAGGTCGATATCGGTGTTCGTCGTGATCTCGCTTTCGATGTCGAGGGCGTCGACGAGACCCTGTGCTTCAGCGGCGAACGCCTCAGCATGGATCTCGGCGTCGAGTCGTTCGACGCTCGCCACCTCATCGGCACCGAGAGCGCGGTCGTACACCCGGAAGGATGCGACCTCGCCCGCGAAAAGCGGATCGGGCCATGGTGCATAGCCGATCGTGTTAAAAGTCTGGTCCTCGACGGCGCCGGGAGAGTGAGGCATGGCGCCAGACATTACCAGGTTTCCATCGATGTAGAAGTGTGCCTGATTGGCCTCACCATCGATCACAGAGGTCACGTTGACCCACTCGTCAGCAGCCAGAGTGCGGCTCGACTGCAGCAGGCGCTCGTCGCCGGCGTCCTTGATACCGACGAGCGGCGTGCGGCTGCCCTGTGCCTGATTCAGGCTCGAAAAGAAGTACTCGTCCTGATTGGTCTGACCTCCGAAGTTCCAGAGGAAGTGCCACCCGTCGAGGGCGGCCTGTGACGGCTTGACCTCGATGGAGATGGTGGCCGACTCGGCTCCGATGAGCATCTCGTCCGGGAGGCGAACGAAGTTTCCGCTGCCGTCCTTGGGGCCACCGCGAAGGGTGAGAGACGTATCGGTCCAGTCCCCCTCTTGGCCGCGCACAACAGCGGCGGGACCGAATGCGTCACCTGCCGCGTTCGCCACCTCCTGGCCATCGTGCTGATCGAAGAGGTAGTGAGCCAGTGGGCCCTCCCCCTCCTGCGCAATCGCTGGCGCTGCCGCGAGCGTGGCGGCGCCGAGACCGAGCGCTGCCGTGAAGGCAACAGCCGATCTCATGACTTTTCGTCGCTCTCGCATGGACTCTCCTTCGAGTCTGTTTCAGGCGTTTCCACGCCTCCGCGCTTCTCTGCGCGGCGAGGACTTCCACGAGCACGCGCCGCGGAATCGCAAGCGTGTTACCGGGAACATCCTGGTGAACCTTAGCGAATGCTGAGGAGGACGGTCAACCCTCGGAGCCCAGATACCCGTTATGTGACGCCTGCCGGCTCAGGCCCGGGAAACGAGTCGGCAGGCGAGCCCCTACGGCGGCGGGGTCGCCGGCGGCGCAGAACGCCGCCGCGATGTGGCCTCAAACGCCACGCTCAGTTCGAGCAAAGCCGTGTCGTCGTATGCGCGCCCAGCGAATGTCAGACCGGACGGCATGCGGGTGTCCGCCATCAGACCCATCGGAACCGTCACGGTCGGTACGCCGAAATGACGGATCGCCAGATTTCCGTTCGCCACCCACACACCGTTGCGCCACACCGCGTCCGCTGACGAGGGGTTGACGTCCATATCCGCGCGTCCCACATCCGCCATCGTCGGGAACACAACGGCGTCCAATCCGAGCCGGTCCATCCACGCCTCAAGATCGACGCTCCGCGTCTCTTCGAGGCCCCGCACCCCGTCCTCCAGCTCCGGAATGTCTGTTATCTCGGCGATCGCGCGTGACCGAATCAGCTCCGGGTACTCCGCGATGTCGTCGTCGAAGCCGGTGTAGCAATCGGGAAGCGCCCGGCCGATCCCCCTCGGCGTTGGACACCAGCGGGAAGTCCACCTCGATCACGGTGGCACCCGCGGCCTCGAGATCGGCGTTGATATACATCCGCGAAACACCGACGTCCATGGTGGGAACAAGCGGCCAGTTCCCGCCCACGGAGATCACGCCGCGCGAGGGTGTGTACGCGCACAGGGCGTTACAGGCGGCAGGGGCACGGCCACTCGACCATGTCTCCTCCCCGAGCCCGAAGGCCGCGAGACTGGCAGCGGTGGCTGTTCCAGACCCGTTGTTCGACCATCCGCGAGCGCATCCTGGAGTTCAGCGATTGACGCCTCCCACACCTGGATCACAATGCCACCGCCGGCTGCTGCTGGGTGATGCAGTGGATCCCGCCCCCACGCGCGAAAATCTCCCGCGCGTCAACGGTGGTGACCGTTCGGCCCGGATAGACGCCCTCAAGGACCTCACGAGCGACCGCATCGGCTTCGGGTTCTCCGAAGACACAGGCCACAACACCACCGTTAACGACCAAATGGTTGACGTAGCTCCAGTCGGTCCAGCCCTCCGCGTCGCGGCGAGTCTTCGGAGCGGGCAGATCGACGATCTCGAACGCACGCCCGGATGCGTCCGTCTGTTCGGCGATTACGCTGCGCAGCTCCCGGGTAACGGCGTAGTCGGGGTGCGAGGAGTCGCGCTGATCGTGGAGCAGGACGACGCCCGGAGACGGAATGGTCGCCCCTAAAACGTCGAAAACCCCGCCGCGAAACGCGACGGGGTTTTCGACGAACGAGATCAGGCCGATGCGGAGATCGAGCTGACGTCGAGCGGGATACCGGGGCCGAACGTGGTCGACACCGAGCCCTTCTGAATGTAACGACCCTTTGCCGAAGCCGGCTTCAGGCGGACGACCTCTTCGAGGGCGGCCTGGATGTTCTCATCCAGCTGCGCAACGTCGAACGATGCCTTGCCAACGATGAAGTGCAGGTTGGCGTGCTTGTCGACACGGAAGTCGATCTTGCCGCCCTTGATCTCCTCAACCGCCTTCGCGGGGTTCGGAGTAACGGTGCCCGTCTTCGGGTTCGGCATCAGACCACGGGGGCCGAGGACCTTACCGAGGCGACCAACCTGGCCCATGAGTTCCGGAACGGCAACAGCCGCGTCGAAGTCGGTCCAGCCATCAGCAACGCGCTGGATGAGCTCGGCGCCGCCGACCTCGTCAGCGCCCGCTGCGATGGCGGCCTCAGCCGCTGCACCGTTAGCGAACACGATGACCTTGGCGGTCTTACCCGTGCCGTGGGGAAGCATGACCGTGCCGCGGACCATCTGGTCCGCCTTGCGCGGGTCAACAGCGAGCTTGAGGGCAACCTCAACCGTCGAGTTGAACTTCTTGGAACCTGTCTCCTTGGCCAGCGCGACGGCCTCGGTGGGCGTGTAGAACTTGCCCTCCTCGACCTTGGCAGCTGCGGAGTTGTAAACCTTGGACTTAGCCATTTTCTGTACTCCCTCAGCCCTCAACCGTGATGCCCATGGAGCGGGCAGTTCCGGCGATGATCTTCGACGCGGCTTCGAGGTCGTTCGCGTTCAGGTCGGGCTCCTTGGTCTTGGCGATTTCCTCGACCTGGGCCTTCGTGATCTTCGCGACCTTGACCGTGTGCGGCGTTGCCGAACCGGACTTCACGCCAGCAGCCTTCTTGATCAGCTCTGCTGCCGGAGGAGTCTTGAGCGTGAAGGTGAAGCTGCGGTCCTCGTAGACGGTGATCTCAACGGGGACGACGTTGCCACGCTGCTGCTCAGTAGCAGCGTTGTACGCCTTGCAGAACTCCATGATGTTGACGCCGTGCTGACCCAGAGCGGGTCCGATGGGCGGCGCCGGGTTGGCCTGGCCGGCCTGGATCTGGAGCTTGATGAGCCCCGTCACCTTTTTCTTAGGTGCCATGTTTCTTCCTTTCGTCGAGCACGTGCCGTGTGCACGCGCCCTCCCACACCGGGAGCGGCGTGGTGGCGGTATACGCGCGGAAGCGCGCAAACCCGGATGTTAACCGGGAAGACTGGAGAAAACCAGAGTGCGTGAGCCCCGAAGGGTCACTGCATCTTGGAGACCTGGTCGAACGAGAGTTCAACCGGAGTCTCGCGCTCAAAGAGCGAAACGAGCACCGTGAGCTTGCCACTGGTCGGGTTGATCTCGCTGATCGAACCGGGAAGGCCAGCGAACGAGCCGTCCTTGATGGTGATCGTCTCGCCGATTTCGAAGTCGATTTCGGCGGGAATCGAACGGTCGGCGTTGATCTGCTTGGCGCGCGCATCGCCAGCGGCGGCCTTCTCGGCCTCCTTGATCTCGGCAAGCGGCTTCAGCATGCTGAAGGCCTCTTCGAAACGCAGAGCAACGGGCTGGTGCGCGTTGCCAACGAATCCGGTCACGCCGGGTGTGTGGCGAACAACGGACCAGGTGTCCTCGTTAAGCTCCATGCGCACGAGCACATATCCGGGGATACGAACGCGGGTGACCATCTTGCGCTGGCCGTTCTTGATCTCAACGACATCTTCCATCGGTACTTCGACCTGGTAGATGTCGTCTTCCACCTCGAGCGTCGACTTGCGCTGCTCGATGTTGGCCTTGACCTTGCGCTCGAAACCGGCGTACGAGTGGATCACATACCACTTTCCTTCGAGCGTGCGAAGCTCGGCGCGGAACTCGGCGTACGGGTCTTCATCGACGGGCTCGGCAGCCGCGTCGGCGACCTCTGCCGCGGAGTCTTCCTGCGCGTCCTCGTTGAGGACCTCCGCTGCCGCCTCGACCTCTGCGGTCTCGTCGATGTTCAGTGCGTCGTTCACGATGGCGTCTGCCTCCGGGTCTGCAATAGAGAAGTCTTCGTTGTCAACGATCGCGCCGCCGTCGTCGATATGCATCGCGACGATCTCGGCAGCAGAAGTCGACTTCTCCTCGCTCGCGAGCGTGTCGCCCGTCTGCGCCTCGTCCGACTCGCTGGACTGCTCTGCGGCCGGCGCCCAGTCTGCGTCGTCTGCATGCTTGTCGGACACGTGGTGCTCCCTTAAGAAATGTTCGGGTTGCCGAAGACGAACTTGTTGACCTCGGCGAAGATCCAGTCCATACCGAAGATGATCGCCATCATCACGACGACGAACCCCAGCACAACACTGGTGAACTTCAGAAGTTCTTTGCGGGTCGGTGTAACGACCTTGCGCAGTTCAGCGATGACCTCACGGAAGAAGATCAGGATGCGGGCGAAGAAGTTGGGCTTCTTCGCGACGCTCGCACTCGCTGCTGCGCCGCCGATGGCTTCCTGAGACATTCGTCACCTTTCGTGAGTCAGCTGATGCGCTGACGCGCAGGGCGGACAGGAATCGAACCTGCAACCTGCGGTTTTGGAGACCGCTGCTCTGCCAATTGAGCTACCGCCCTCTGGCCCGGAAGGGCCTGGGGTTAGTTCACAACACCCTCGAGCTGCGCGGGGCACAGCGAAAGGATGCAGCGAACGACTGCTCTATCGATCATAGGGCATGAGGAACTCGAAGGCGAACCAGGGCGGAGCGTCACCGGCGAGTCTCGAATGTGACGCGCGCGGGTGAAAAGGGTGATTTTTGCCCGCGATCGGGGGTAGATTGCTTGTTTCCTAAGTGCCGACTTGACTTAGAGTGCAACACTATGGTTTATGGGATACCCGAGCCACGCAGATTCCCGACTGCGCAATACCCTTTTCCAACCCCTTGGCGATACCGGTAGAACGGCGATCGTCGAGCAACGACTGCTGGACGCGATTCGTGCTGGCTACCTGCCGGCAGGCGGACGCCTGCCGACAGAGAGTGATTTGGCGCGATCTTTTGGCGTATCAACGCTGACCGTGCGCGACGCGCTGAGCACACTCCGAGAGCGCGGTCTGATCACAACCCTGCGCGGCCGCAACGGAGGCAGCTTCGTCGCAAGCGACGCCGACCCGCTGGCGACCGCACGAGCACAACTGGCCGCAACATCGCGCTTGGCGCTTCGCGATCTGATGATGCACTGCGGAACGATCAACTATGCGTGCGCCCGGCTCGCTGTGCGTCGCGCTTCCGACGAGGAAGCGCGCGGCGTGCTTGAGCATGCGCGCGCGATTAACCCGTCCGACCCCGAAGAGTGGCAACTCACGGTCGAGAACGTCACGGTTGATCTCGCGGCGCTCAGCCACTCGGAGCGCCTCACGCGCGAGAGCCTGCGCTTGCAGGTCGAGTTCGCGGCGTATGCGTACGTCTTGCAGCTCGACGAGGCATCGCGAATTCGCCGAACGCGTGAGCTCATCGCCATCGCCGAAGCCATCGTCGCGCGCGATCTCGACCTTGTCACACGCCTGTATGACGAGGCGGGAACCGCGCTGCTCAACGAGCTCCTCGCGAAGCGCCAAGACGTCGCGCCGGCAGCGAACATGGAGACGCTGGCTGCGACGGGGTGACACGCGTCACGAAGCGGGCATATCAACTAGCGGATCGGCGATGACGCTTTGCTGGTCAATCATGACCACCGCGTGATCGCGGCATCAGCCGGGAACTTCGTGGCGGGGGATATTGCCTCAGCGCAGGATCTCGAGGGCATGACATCTCAGAGCGCGGCCTCCGATCTGCCGATACTCCTCTTCACCCGCTGAGGCATTCCCCCGCCCCCGTCAGCTCGTCGGCACCAGGGTGTACTTCGTGGAGAGGTATTCCCCGATGCCCTCGGCGCCGCCCTCCCGGCCGACGCCCGACTGCTTCACACCGCCGAAAGGCGCAGCGGCGTTGGAGATCACGCCGACATTCAGACCCATCATTCCGGTCTCGAGCCGGTCGATCATCCGGTTGCCGCGTGCGAGATTTTCCGTGAAGACGTAGGAGATGAGCCCGTACTCCGTGTCGTTAGCCACCTCAACGGCCTCGTCCTCCGTACGGAAAGTCGTCACCGCGAAGATGGGTCCGAAGATCTCCTCGGACATGATCTCGGCATCGCGCGACAGATCAGCAATCACCGTCGGGGCGAAGAACGTGCCATCGCCCTGGGCGCGGTGCCCGCCGCAGACGAGAGTCGCGCCCTTGGCGACGGCGTCATCCACGAGTCGTTCTGCCTTGGCGACGGCGTCCTCATCGATGAGCGGACCGATATTCACACCGGCGTCCGTTCCGCGACCGACCGTCATGGCCCGCACACGCTCGGCAACCCGTGCAGTGAACTCCTCGGCGATGTCCTCGTGGACGATGATGCGGTTGGCTGCTGTACACGCCTGACCGATGTTTCGGAACTTCGCCGCGATGGCGCCGTCAACAGCCCGGTCCAGATCAGCGTCCTCGAACACGACGAGCGGGGCGTTTCCGCCGAGTTCCATCGACACGCGCAAGACGTTCTCCGAGGCCTGCGCGATGAGCTGCTTTCCAACGCCGGTTGACCCTGTGAACGACAGCTTTCGCAGTCGCGGATCGGCGATGATCGGCTCCGAGACGCTGCGCGAGCTCGACGAGGTGACGACGTTGACCACGCCCTTCGGGAGCCCCGCCTCTTCGAGAATGCTGACGAACAGCAGGGTTGTGAGCGGTGTCAGCTGCGGCGGCTTGATCACGCTCGTGCACCCCGCGGCAAGCGCGGGAGCGATCTTGCGCGTGGCCATCGCCAGCGGGAAGTTCCACGGGGTGATGAAGAAACAGGGCCCGACGGGATGCTGGGAGACGATCATGTTCCCTGTTCCCTCCGGGTTTTGTCCGTAACGACCCTGGATGCGAACCGCCTCCTCGCTGAACCAGCGGAGGAACTCGCCGCCGTAGGCGACCTCGCCGCGGGACTCGGCGATCGGCTTACCCATCTCCAACGTCATGACGAGCGCGAGATCCTCGGCGCGCTGCTGCACAAGCTCCCATGCTCGGCGCAGGATCTCGCTGCGTGTGCGAGCCGGGGTTGCTGCCCAGCCCTCCTGCGCGGCGACGGCGGCATCGAGGGCGCTGGTGGCGTCAGCGGCGGTGCCGTCTGCCACGCGCGCGATGGTTTCCCCCGTTGCGGGGTCGCGAACATCGAACGTTGCCGCTCCCGTGGCGTCTTGCCACCGGCCGGCGATGAAGAGTCCCGTGGGGATGCGCTCGAGGACTGCCTTTTCTGCTTTGTTCATCTCAGCTGCCTTCATGTCAGATCTTCTGAAGTTCGTGCGCGATGACGTCGAGTCCATCGTTGAGCAGTTCGTCGCAGATCGCGAGGGGTGGGAGGAAACGGATCACGTTTCCAAAGGTCCCGCACGTGAGCATGACGACACCCTGGGCCGCGCAGGCGGCCGCGAGTGCGGACGTCGTTGCGGGGTCGGGCTCGCCCGTCGCGGGGTCGACGATTTCGGCGGCGATCATCGCGCCGTGTCCACGAATGTCGCCGATGCGGGCATCGCTCTGCTGCATCGCCGTGAGCCGTTCGACCAGAATGTCGCCGATCTGGCGCGCGCGTACGAGGAGATCTTCCTCCTCGATAACGCGGATTGTTGCCAGTGCCGCGGCACACGCGACGGGATTGCCGCCGTAGGTGCCGCCCAGCCCACCGGCGTGGGCCGCGTCCATGATCTCCGCGCGCCCGGTAACGGCCGATAGCGGCATCCCGCCCGCGATGCCCAGTCAGGATCGACACTCGTCCACGATCTGGGGGTCTGGCTCAACAACGACGCCGTCCTTGATCGCGCCGCGACCACCCTCGGCGTGCATCGGCACACGATGCGCACGCGCCTGACGCAGATCGCTCAGATTCTGCAGCTCGACCTATCCACTTTCGACGGCAGGGCCCGCGCCTGGGCGGCACTTCGCGCGACGTCCCGTGAGAAGGCCGAGACTCCGCCACTGATTTCGCCGCGTCTGGGTACGCTTGACGCGTGACTGAACGCGCCTCGCTCTCCCGCAAAATCTCCGCCATCGCCGAGTCCGCCACGCTGAAAGTTGATGCGAAGGCCAAGGCGCTCAAGGCCGAGGGACGCCCCATCATTTCGTACGCAGCGGGCGAGCCCGACTTCGCCACTCCGCACGCGGTCGTCGAGGCCGCGCAGAAGGCGCTGGAGAATCCGGCCAACTTCCGCTACTCGCCGGCCGGAGGGCTTCCCGCCCTCAAAGAGGCGATCATCGAAAAGACCAAGCGGGATTCCGGTCTGAAGGTCGCACCGAACCAGATCGTCGTCACCAACGGCGGCAAACAGGCCGTCTACCAGGCGTTCCAGGCGATCGTGAACCCGGGTGACGAGGTCCTGCTGCCCTCGCCGTACTGGACCACCTACCCCGAGGCCATCCAGCTGGCCGATGGCACCCCCGTCGCCGTCTTCGCGGGCGCCGACCAGGAGTACAAGGTGACCGTTGCGCAGCTCGAGGCCGCGCGCACACAGAAGACCAAGGCACTCGTCTTCGTCTCGCCGTCGAACCCCACCGGTGCCGTCTACACGCCGGAAGAAACCGAACGCATCGCGCGCTGGGCGCTCGAACACGGCATCTGGATCCTGACCGACGAGATCTACCAGAACCTCACCTATGGCGGTGTGCGGGCCGTTTCGGTGGTCGAGGCCCTGCCCGAAGTGGCGAACCAGACGATCCTCCTCAACGGTGTCGCCAAGACCTACGCGATGACGGGATGGCGCGTGGGCTGGATGGTGGGCCCGGCAGACGCCATGAAGCTCGCCGCCAACCTGCAGTCGCACCTGACCAGCAACGTCAACAACGTCGCGCAGGTGGCCGCCGCCGCCGCGCTCACCGGCCCGCAGAACGACGCCCGCGACTTCCGCACGGCGTTCGATCGCCGCCGCCGCCTAATCGTTGATGAGCTGTCCAAGATCGATGGCGTCGAGGTTCCCGTTCCGCAGGGCGCGTTCTATGTGTACCCCGACGTACGCGGGCTGCTGAACCGTGAGTGGAAGGGCCGCACCCCCACGTCGACACTCGAACTGGCCGACCTCATCCTCGACGAAGCCGAAGTTGCTGTGGTTCCCGGCGAGGCCTTTGGGCCCAGCGGCTATCTGCGCCTGTCCTACGCACTCGGCGACGACCAGCTCCTCGAGGGCATCCGTCGCCTGCAGGAGCTGTTCGCCTAAGAGACGACAAGCGGCACAGGGATCTTCCGATTCCTGTGCCGCTTTCGCATTCCCTGCCACGGTGTCTCGCCTGTGAACGATGCACGTCCCGCCAGCAGGCCGAGAGTAAAGTGGGGCGCGTGATCAACGCATGATGTCGGGCAACCGCGGCGCGAAGACCCTGCTCACTTTCCTCGCCATTGGCCTCGTTTCGGGGTTCATGTCAGGGCTGTTCGGAGTGGGTGGCGGCACCGTGATCGTGCCGCTTCTGGTGACGTTTGCGCTGTTCGGCCAAAAGCTCGCCTCCGGCACCTCCGGAGCATCGATCATCTTCACGGCCGCCGTCGGTGTGATCTCCTACGCCACGGGTGGAAACGTCGACTGGCTCGCGGCCGGGCTCCTCGCGGCGGGCGGTATCGTCGGCGCTCCCATCGGCGCGCAGCTGCTGCACAAACTCAGCGAAGCATTCCTGCGCTGGTTCTTCGTCGGCTTCCTTGCCGTCGTCATCGTCAGCCTCTTCTTCATCGTTCCCGACCGTGATGTGTCGGCCGTTCCGATGAACATCTGGCTCGGCGCCGCGCTCGTCGGCGTTGGTGTGCTCACAGGTATCCTGTCCGGTCTCATCGGCGTCGGCGGCGGGATTATCGTCGTCCCCGTTCTCATCCTGCTCTTCGGCACCAGCGACCTCGTCGCAAAGGGAACGTCGCTGCTGATGATGATCCCCACGACGATCTCCGGCGCGATCCGCAATGCGAAGAACAAAAACATCGACTTCGTCGCGGCGGGAATTGTTGCCGTCGCCACGGTGATTACCACGCCTCTCGGCACGATCGTCGCTGGTGTCACGTCCCCCTTCGTGGCGAACATCCTCTTTGCTGCATTCCTCGTCATCATCGCCGTGCAAATGGGCCAGAAGGCCATCAAGGCCCAGAGAAAGAACAAGGAGAACTGACCCATGGCAGTGGACCCTGATCTCGCGAACCGCGAGTTCCCTCCGACCCCCGCGTACCTCGTTGGTCGCGAGAAGGTGCGCGAGTTCGCCCGCGCCGTTTTCGCAACAGCCCCGCAGCACACCGACGTCGACGCCGCCCGCGCACAGGGTTATAACGACGTCGTCGCGCCGCCCACCTTCGCGATGGTCATCGCCGACCAGACGCTGCAGCAGCTGCTGCACGACGAGTCGACGGGCATCGTCCTCGAACGTGCCCTCCACACCGACCAGTCGTTCCGGTACTCGCGTCCCATCGTGGCCGGCGATGAGCTCACCGGTCAGCTGCGCGTCACACGCGTGCGCCAGATGGGATCCGGCGCAATGGTCGCCAGTGAAACAGACATCACCGACGCATCCGGCGCCCATGTGGTCACGGCGTCGTCAACGCTTCTGATCGGATCGGGGGACGAGTGATGGATCTTTCCAGCCTCGAAAAGGGCCAGGTCGTCGCGCAGACGTCCGTGCACCTCACGCGCGAATCGCTCGTGAAGTACGCGGGTGCCTCCGGTGATTTCAACCCCATCCACTACCGCGATGACGTCGCCGAACGCGTGGGGCTTCCCGGCGTTCTCGCACACGGCATGCTCACGATGGGCCTCGCCTCGTCGCTTGTCGGCGAATGGCTCGGCGACACCGGTCGCATCGAAACGTTCACGGTGCGCTTCACAAAACCGGTCGTTGTCGACGGCGAGGCCGGAGCCGATGTTGATGTGACGGCCACCGTCGGTCTGGTGAAGGACGACGGCTCAGCGCGCATCGACATCGCCGTGCTCCACGGCGAGACGAAGGTTCTGGGCAAAGCGCAGCTCATGATCGGAGCGGAGAAGGCGTGACGATCCCCCTCGGCGAACTCACGACGATGCGGGTGGGCGCTGCACCGGAGCGCATGGTCGACGCCGCAACGCGCGACGAGATCGTCTCGGCGCTGCGAGATGTGTGGTCGTCCGGTGACGCCTGGTTTGTGCTCGGCGGCGGATCGAACCTGCTGGCCGGCGATGAGCCGTTCGACGGAACCGTCATCCGCCTGCTCACGACCGGCTTCGAACCCGTCTCGGGCGCGCCCGAGGGCTTCCAGCGCGTGCGCATCGAAGCGGGGCAGAACTGGGACGCCTTCGTCGCGTGGTCCGTTGAGAGCGGGCTCGCCGGCGTCGAGGCGATGAGCGGAATTCCCGGAACAGCCGGCGCCGCTCCCATCCAGAACGTCGGCGCGTACGGCCAGGAGATCGTCCAGACCCTCATCTCCGTCGACCTGATCGACGAGGACACCCACGAGGTGTCCGAGGTGGCGGCCGCCGATCTCGGTCTCGGGCCGCGAACGTCCGATCTGAAGCATCACTACGGTGAGGCGCCCGCGCGCAGCGCGGTCATCCTCGGCATCACCCTCGACCTCGCACGCGTGGGAACCGCGCCGCGCGAAATCTCCGACGCCCGGTTGCGGCAGGCGCTGGGCCTGGACGGCGCACGTTCCGCCGGAGAAGATGGAACCGGCCGCGCTTCGCTCTCGTGGATTCGCCGTACGGTTCTCGAGATCCGCGGCTCCAAGGGGATGGTTCTGGATCCCTCCGACCCGGATTCGACGAGCGCGGGTTCGTTCTTCAACAACCCGATCATCCCCGAACACGCCGCGCGCGCTCTTCCCTCCGGCTGCCCGCGGTGGCCGATGGAGCCGGTGATCGATCAGGAGCAGATTATTCCGCTCGACAGCTGGGATGGTCAGATCCAGCCGGTCTCGAGCGCCCCGCGCATGGTGAAGGTGAGCGCGGCATGGCTCATCGAGCAGGCGGGGCTTACGAAGGGCTTCGGTCTGCCGGGGTCCCGCGCCACGCTGTCGACGAAACACACTCTCGCGATCACGAACCGTGGCGGCGCAACGGCGGATGAGGTTGCGGCGCTCGCGCGTTTCGTGCGGTCTCGTGTGGCGTCGGAATACGGCATCGAGCTAAACCCCGAACCGGTCTTCGTCGGCGTCGAGCTGTAGCGCTTCACGCGCCGATCGCCTTTCGCTCGCGGGGCACCGGCAAACCGGGCGCCGCTCGCGAACGGCGCCCGCGCAGCCCGGCGCCTTCTCGCGAACGGGGCCCGAGCAAACCGGGCACCGCTCGCGAGAAGGGTACGTGTGGTTATTCGGCGGAAAGGCTCACGCTTCCCGCCGTCACAGTGACGTCGATGCTGTTCGACGCGCCGCGCGAGGAGGTGAGGCCGTTGTCAAACGTCCCGGCAACGCTCTCGTGGCGCACGTTGTACGGAACATCGGGCAGCGTCAGGTCGAAGGAACCGGCGACGACGTCAATATCGACGTCGCGCGGCGCCGTTCCCGTGAGCGCCACCTCGAGCGAGCCGGCAGCCATCTCGAACGTCGCCGACCGCACATCCTCCAGGTCAATCTCTCCGCCACCCGCAGCCATATCGACATTGAGAGAGGCGGCGGCGGCATCGATTCCGATCCAGCCCGCTGCCATTTCGACGGTCACGTCACCATAGGTTCCGCCCACGAGCGTGAGCATGCCTGCGCCGAGATCGGCGGAGAGGTCAACTCGCTCGTTCGCGGCCGGTAGCGTCAGCGTTGCCCACGCCTCCGCCCGTTCCCAGTCCCACCAGTTCCAGCGACCGTTCGGAGACCGCACCTCCAGGACGCCGTTTCCCGTGCGTTCGAGTCTCCAGGCACCGCGATCAGACGCATAGTCGAGCGTTGCCGCATCGACATCGCCGTATTCGACCACGAGAGATCCCGCGCTCATCTCGATGTCGACGCTGCGCACGGATCCGGCGGCCGTCACGCTGCCCGTTTCGGACACGGACTGCGTCCAGGGGCCCGATGTTGCCACCGTGGTGAACGCAACGCCGACACCCGCGAACACGAGCACAATCGCGCCGATGACGGCAACGGCGATCGCCAGGGCCCGCGAGCCGACGCGCGCTGTGTCACTCTGCGGGGCGTCCTGCTGCGGCGGTTGCGGTTGCGGTGCCGCGGGCGGCATGGGTGTTGTGGTGTCGGTCATCGGTTCGTCCCGTTCTGCGATGCGGGGCCGACAGGTCCGGGCTCCGCGGTGTGATCAATGTGGGCGAGGGCCGCGAGGACGCGCCGGTTGCCTCGCTGGTCCTGTTCGAGGTCGAGCTTCTGGAAGATCGACGTGATGTGCTTCTCGACCGCGCCCTCGCTCACGAACAGCAACTTGGAGATCGCGGCATTGGACTTACCCTCAGCGATGAGGGAGAGAACGGTGCGCTCGCGCTCGGTGAGACGCTGCATCTTCTCATCGCGTGATCGCCGCGTGAGCAACTGCGCGACGACCTCCGGATCGAGAACAGTGGCACCCTCGCGGATGCGTTCGATGGATTCGAGGAAATCGGACACATCTGTCACGCGATCCTTCAGGAGGTATCCGACGGCACCGCCTGGCTGGGCGATGAGCTCGGACGCGTAGCGCTCCTCGACGTACTGCGAGAACACGAGAACTGCCAGCGTGGGGTTCTGCTGACGAAGAGCCAGCGCGGCACGGATGCCCTCATCGGTGAACGTCGGAGGCAAGCGCACGTCCACAATCGCCAGATCGGGATCGGTGTCGTCCACCTGGCGCATCACATCGAAGGCATCAGGCAGAGCCGCAACGACCTCGTGTTCGGCGTCTTCGAGGAGCCGGACGAGCCCCTCCCGGAGCAGCACGGAGTCTTCAACGATCAGGATGCGCATGGCACACTCACTTCCAGTGATGTCGGTCCGCCGACGGGGCTGTCGATCCGGGATGTGCCGCCGATCGCGGCGATCCTGTTCTGGATCCCGTCCAGTCCGCCGCCGGGAACGACGTGGGCTCCGCCCATACCGTTATCCTCGACGCGGGCCCAGAGCAGGCCGCCGTCGGGACGGGCACGAACGGTGACGCGCACATCGGTTGCCCGAGAATGCTTGGCGGCGTTCGTCAACGTTTCGGCGATGGCAAAATAGACGGCTGCTTCGGCGTCTCGGCCGCATGCGCCAGACATCCGCACATCGAGGCTGACGGGGATATGGGACCGGCTCGCGACCGCGCTGAGGGCGGCGTCGAGTCCACGGTCATCCAGCACGGAGGCGTGGATCCCGCGCGCCAGCTGACGTAGCTCGGTGATCGCGGCCTTGGTGGAGGTATGAGCCTCGCCGATCAGTTCCTTCGCAGCGGCCGGGTCGCTGTCGATCTTCTGCTGCGCGAGACCGAGTGTCATACCGACAGAGACAAGCCGCGGCTGAACGCCGTCGTGCAGATCGCGCTCGATACGCGTGCGCTCAACTTCGCTGGCGCGGATGGCTCCCTGGCGCTGCTCGCTGGCGTCACGCGCCTGCGCTGCAAGCTGGGTTTCGCGCATCGGGGCGATGATGACGCGGGCGAGCACGCCATGCAGCATCGCGATGCCGAGAAGGAGGCCAAGTGCGACGAGGGCGATGAGGGGCCCGCCGATCGCCGCCCACAGGGCATTGAACTGGAACCAGCCGATCGACACGTTCCCGTCGGGCATATAGAGCGGCGCGAACGCACCGGTCAGACCGGCAACAGCCAGTCCGGCCAGCGCGAATGCCACCCAGCCGAGAAGCGTCGCGATGGCGAGGTGTGCAAGAGCACGCCACATTCCGCCATCGATGAACTGCAACCAGACGGTGTGGAGGAAACCGACGAAGCCGCGCTTGGGTGAGCGTCGTGGACGGAGCATCGTCAACCCGAAGCCATACAGCCCTTCCACACGGGCCGTTTCGAGGAACGCCGCGGCGTAGAGGAAGTAGACGAGGCCGAACAGAACGATCGCGCCGAGGCCGGCGAGAAGGAGCCCGCCAAGGCCGAGGCCGAGGAGCGTCGCGGCAACAGAAAAGACGAAGACACCCCAGAAGCCGAGGACGACAAGGTGCGCAACGGCCCCGAGGAGTTTGAGTGGCGTGTGCATACGAGGTGCTGCGCCGAGGTCGTGTGAGGTCATGTCCACAACGCTATGAACTCACACTCGTGAGCACAGCGGGGACCACCACCCGGAAGTCGTCGGGGTTTCCCCACCCCTTTCGAAGCCCAGGACCTGCCGGTTAAGCCGATCACCGATATCGCTGGCACGGGAATGAGGGCGCCAACGTCGACGTGGTGGGGGAAGCGTCCGTTCGTTATGTGGAACCGTCGATGTCGTTACAGACGGGGACAGCGAGATGTCAGCAAGAGGCCGGAGGTGCCGCAATGAATCCGTGGGTCTCCCGTCTGGGTGTAGGTGGGGGGTCATTGGAACATCGCCCCGATAGCGAGGTAACTCGCGATCGCCACGACTATGAGGGCGATCGTCGCGGCGGTGATGAAGATCACCGGGGTGCTAAGAGGATTCTTTCGCTGTTTCATGATGCCTCGCTCCGAAGAGTAAAGCGTTGCCTACCGTGCGGGGCTGAGGACGGTGGTGTCATCTGCGATGATGTCGACGATGCCTCGATCGTCGACGAGAACGATTCGTTCATCGCCGATCGCGGCGAAGGCCTGAACAGCACCGTCGACGGCCTCGAGGCGTTGCCAGGTCTGGTCGGCGTCTTGTTCCCACAGAGCGCCGTCCGTGCCGACGCCGACGAGGACGCCGTCCGGGCGGGCGTCGAGCATGTATAACAGTGGCGCGCCCTCGACGGGGACGAATGTCATACCGTGGTCGTCGCTGCGCAGGAGTCCTTCTTCGGCTGCGGCGTAGATGCCGTTGTCCGTGGCGACGAGATCTGCCGCTCCGATCGATGCTCCTGCTGTCCATTCGTGGCCGCCGTCGGTGCTGATGAGGAGCTCGATGTCGCTGGACGCGATTCCGTAGAGGGTGCCGTCGGGGCCGGCGGTGAGGACGTGGAAATCGGTGCTGCCGTTGAGCGCGACGGGTGACCAGGTCTGGCCGTAGTCGTCACTTTGGATGATGCCGAGGTTGGGGGCGCCGAGTTCTGCGGCGGTTTTGGGGCCGGGGTGCCCGGAAGCGAACAAGGTGTCTTCGGCGATGGTGAATCCCATCGCGTCGAAGTCGTGGCCGCCAATGGGGCCGGAGACCTCCCCGTCCGGGGTGACGGCGTAGATGCCGTTGTGGGTGGCGACGAGCAGGTCAGTGCCGCGGGGGTCTTCGGCGATGCCGTGGACATGTTCGATACGGGGTGTGGCAGCGTCGGGTTCGGTGGTTGGGGTGTTGGAGCAGCCGGTGAGAACGAGAGCGAGGCTGAACACGCCAGCACCGAGGGCAAGGGGAAGCTTCTTCATGAGTAAATCCTTCGAATGAGTAGATATGAGGGGTCGTGGACACAGCGCCGCGCAGAGGGCGACGCCGGGGTGTCGGCAAGATGCCGACGATGACCGATCAGGTTCGACTAATCGAAAGGAATATGAGTGAGGGTGTGCGCGGCAGGATGCTCACAGCCCGCAACCGCAAAGACGACGCCAGCGCCCGCAGGGGCGGGCCGAGATGCTCCAGAAGCATCGGGCGAACCAGCAGAAGAAGTGCTGCAAGCAATGCGAGGACGCACGCGGTGACCATGTCCGAATGGCTTTGCCCGGTTCCCATCAGACAGGTGTCATCACACGCGATAGCGCCGCTGATGTCAGAGGTGGCCGCTATCGGGGTGGAGTGCTCGGGGGCTGTTGACGCTGTCGCGGAATGGTGGGCGTCGTGGCCTGCCACGTCGGCGCTGAAGGTGTGCATGCCAAGCAGCCCCACGATGATCATGAGTGCGGCACCGGCGATCAGCAACAGGGCACGCAACGATAGCTGCTGACGCGCGATGCGTAGCGTGATCTGCATATGCTCGGCCCTCCGTTCCTTCTCCCGCGCTAACACCACCAACTTCACGAACACCCTGGGGAGATGCCCACCGCCGACGGTTGAGTGATGGGTCTAACACAATGAGCGGATCTCACTCACCAAACCGTCACGCGATGATGGTGAAGCCTGTTCCGCTCACTCTACAGGAATACCCTCAGGGGGTATATGGTTGTGCGTGTCAGAGTCGAGCCGCAAGCCTGAAAGAGGAAAACAATATGTCCGATTCCCCCGCTGGATCCTGCTGCAGCCACAACAGCCACGTGGCGGTCGCGGCCGATGGGCGCAAGGATCTGCTCGCCCCATCCGCGGACGAGCTCGCTGAATGCCCGGTGATGGTCGGCAGCACCGTCGTCAAAGCAGACGCAGAAGCCGCGGGCCTGTTCCGTGACTACGAGGGCGCCCGCTACTACTTCTGCTGCGCAGCATGCGGCCCCCGCTTCGACGCGGACCCCGCCAAGTACGTTGCCGCCACCTGAACACGCACCACCCCCGCGGTACTCGCTACCAAACACCCCTGTTTAGCGTCACTATTTCGAGGAGGATCGATCCATGAGTAACTCGCACCACGACGGCGTTGAACACACCGACGGACATCACAAGTCCTACACACCCGCGGAGCACGAGTCCCATCATGAGATGGCGCATCATGCCCATACGGATGTGGCCGATGCCGCGACATCGGGCTCCTCGCACCATACACATCCCGACACGATGTCTCACGGTGCGCACGGCACCGATGGAGGGCACGACACTCACGGGGCCCACGAGGGGCACGGTGGTCATGCGGGGCACGGCGACCATGTCGGGCAGTTCCGCCGGTTGTTCTGGATCATGCTCGTCCTGGCGGTCCCGACCGTTGCGCTGTCGGGCATGTTCTCGATGATCCTCGGCTATTCTCTCCCGGACATCTCCGGGATCATGTGGGTGTCTCCGGTGCTGGGAACGGTGATGTATGTCTGGGGCGGGAAACCGTTCCTCGTCGGCGCCGTCAGCGAGATCCGCTCCCGAAAGCCCGGGATGATGCTCCTCATCAGCCTCGCAATCACGGTCGCATTCCTCGCATCGTGGGGTGCGACCCTAGGGATGTTGCATCACGAGCTCGACTTCTGGTGGGAGCTGGCGCTCCTCATCGTCATCATGCTGCTCGGTCACTGGATCGAGATGCGCTCCCTCGCCCAGACCACCTCCGCCCTCGACTCTCTGGCCGCTCTCCTCCCGGATGAGGCGGAACGGGTCGAGAATGGCGAGGTCGTTGTCGTCTCACCCGCCGACCTTGTCGTCGGCGATGTTGTCGTCGTTCGGCCTGGAGGCAGCGTCCCCGCGGATGGGCGCATTGTCGATGGACGCGCGTCGATGGACGAGTCCATGGTCACCGGTGAATCTCGCACGGTCACCCGCGGCAGCGGTGATCCGGTCACAGCGGGCACTGTCGCCACCGATTCGGGATTGCGTGTTGAGATCACTGCGATCGGTGATGACACCACCCTCGCCGGCATCCAACGCCTGGTGACCGAAGCGCAGAGCTCCTCGTCCCGCGCCCAGCGACTCGCCGACACCGCCGCCGGATGGCTGTTCTGGTTCGCACTCGGATCTGCGGCCATCACCGCGCTCGTATGGACCCTGGTGGGATTCCCGGATGCCGCCGTCATCCGCACGATCACCGTCTTGGTGATCGCTTGCCCCCACGCGCTCGGTCTGGCCATCCCGCTAGTCGTGTCGATCGCGACCGAGCGGGCCGCGCGCGGTGGCGTCCTCGTCAAGGACCGGCTGGCGTTGGAGAGCATGCGCACTGTCGACACTGTGTTGTTCGACAAGACCGGAACTCTCACGAAAGGCGAGCCTGTCGTCTCCGAAGTATCGATCACCGACGGGGGCGACGCGGATCAGGTGCTTGCGCTGGCGGCCGCCGCGGAAGTCGACAGTGAGCATCCCCTGGCGAAGGCGATTGTCCGTGCCGCTGCCGAGAAGAAGCTCACGGTGCCCGGAAGTCGCGACTTCACCTCATCTCCCGCGGTTGGCGTCACTGCAACCGTCGACGGGTCGACCATCCGCGTCGGTGGACCGCACCTTCTCACGGAGGAAGGCGCAGACGAACTCCCCATTGCCGACGCCTGGCGCACGGACGGCGCCATCATCCTCCACGTCATTCAAGACGGGCGTGTGATTGGTGCGTTGAAGCTCGCCGATGAGGTGCGTTCGGAGTCGCGCGAAGCGGTCGATGCGCTCCACGTCCTCGGCGTGCAAGTGGTCATGATCACCGGAGACGCAGAGGCCGTCGCACATGCCGTCGCTCAAGATCTCGGCATCGACCGGGTCTTCGCCGGGGTCCGTCCAGAAGACAAGGCCGCGAAGGTCCAGGAGCTTCAGCGAGAAGGTCGGAAAGTCGCGATGGTCGGCGACGGTGTTAATGACGCGCCCGCACTCGCCCAAGCCGACGTCGGGCTCGCAATCGGCGCGGGCACGGATGTCGCGATCGCCTCGGCCGGCGTCATCCTCGCCAGCGACGACCCCCGCTCCGTGCTCTCGGTAATCAAACTGTCCCGCGCCGCGTACCGAAAGATGAAACAGAACCTCTGGTGGGCTGCGGGCTATAACCTCATCTCCGTCCCCCTCGCAGCCGGTGCCCTCGCCCCTATCGGGTTCGTGCTGCCGATGTCGGTCGGCGCCGTCCTCATGTCGCTGTCCACGATCGTCGTCGCGCTCAACGCGCAGCTGTTGCGGCGCCTGGACCTTCGTCCTGAGACCACGACTCGCGCCATCCTCGACCGATGACCATGACGAATCAGGAGAAGACGATGACCGACGTCATTAAACCTGCAGCTTCGTGTGACCACGGCGAGCACGGCTACATCACCGACAAAGCCCGCTACCTCGCCCGACTCAAACGCATCGAAGGCCAAGCACGTGGCGTGCACCGCATGGTCGAAGACGAGCAATACTGCATCGATATCCTCACCCAGATCTCCGCACTCACCAGCGCCCTGCAAGGCGTCGCCATCGGACTCCTCGAAGACCACCTCCGCCACTGCGTCGCAGACGCCGTCCGCGCAGGCGGGGACACTGCCGAAGAGAAAATACGAGAGGCATCTCAAGCCATCGGCCGCCTCGTCCGGTGAGGTGAGAGCCGCGGAATCACGCGGAGGTTGTGATCGACGCTCTGACTGCCTGTTTCACGAAAGGTCACAACGTCTGCGGCGTTCATACATGCGCGCGTCCGCAGTGCCAAACGCCGCCTCGTTGAGCTGCGACCTATTCACAGCCGCCCCGAGTCGGGAAACATCGTGATTGGCGCAGGCTGACTGTCATGCATCTTCCTCTCCGCGCACAAGGCACGACGCTTACCGAAGAGCAGGCGAAAATGCTCGAAGACGAGTTCTTCCGCTCGAACCCGCCGGGATGCCAGACGCTGACGCATCGAGGCGCAACTGTGGGTCGCGATCTCGCTGCCGAGCCGCATCGTTGAATCGCGTGTTCAGCAGATATCGGGTGCTGTGTCGCTTGGCGGTGGAGCACTGATTGATCAGTCAGTGCTGTATAGTTCAGCGTGTGCTGACTATTGCTTCACGCCTCGACGTCATGAACCGGCTCGGCCGTGCCATGGCGGATCCGACACGTTCCCGGATCCTGATGACGTTGCTCGATGGTCCGAGCTACCCGGCCGTGCTCTCGCGCGAGTTGGAGCTGACGCGCTCGAACGTGTCTAACCATCTCACCTGCCTGCGCGACTGCGGGGTCGTGGTCGCTGAGCCTGAGGGTCGCCAGACTCGCTACGAGATCGCAGATCCGCACCTTGCTGCTGCGCTCGTTTCCCTCGTGGACGTGACGCTGGCTGTCGATGAGCACGCACCTTGCGTGGACTCAGCATGCACGGTACCTTGCTGCTGCGGGACGGGGGCGGACGCGTGAGCGCGGCGTGTGGCTGCGAACACGAGCCTGCTACTGCGGCGGATGATGAGAATGAAGAGGTGGGGCGACCCTGGTGGAAGGACCGCGGCATCATGGTGCCGGTCTTTTCAGGTGTCGCATTCCTCACCGGTCTAATCCTTGAATGGTCCGGCCTCGAGATCCCGGCGCTCGTGCTGTTCTGGGCCGGCCTGTTGCTGGGCGCGTCGACGTTCACTCCTGGCGCGATCCGGAAGCTGTTAAAGGGCAAGCTCGGGATCGGGCTGCTGATGACGATCAGCGCGATCGGCGCGGTCATTCTCGGTTACGTCGAGGAGGCCGCAGCGTTGGCCTTCCTATACTCAATCGCAGAGGCCCTCGAGGACAAGGCGATGGACCGCGCCCGGGGAGGGCTGCGGGCGCTGCTGAAGCTGGTGCCGGAGACGGCGACAGTGCTGCGCGACGGGGTGTCCGTGCAGGTTCAGGCGAAGGAGCTGACGGTCGGCCAGGTCATGGTGGTCCGACCGGGCGAGCGGATCGCGACCGACGGGATCGTCCGTGCGGGGCGCTCCAGCTTGGACACCTCGGCGATCACCGGGGAATCGATCCCGGTCGAGGTCGAGCCCGGCGATGCGGTGTCGGCCGGCGCGATCAACAGCGCCGGCGCACTGGAGGTCGAAACGACCGCGGCGGGTACCGACAACTCGCTAACCACGATCGTCGAACTGGTGGAGCAGGCGCAGACGGAGAAGGGCGAGCGTGCTCGTCTCGCGGACCGGATCGCTCGCCCGCTGGTGCCCGGTGTGCTGATCCTCGCCGCCCTCGTCGCGATCCTCGGATCGCTGCTGGGCGACCCGGAGATGTGGATCACCCGCGCACTCGTCGTGCTAGTCGCAGCCTCACCCTGTGCGCTGGCGATCTCTGTTCCGCTGACGGTCGTCGCCGCGATCGGCGCGGCGAGCAAGTTCGGCGTGATCATCAAATCCGGAGCCGTCTTCGAGCGCTTCGGCACGGTCCGGCATGTAGCCGTCGACAAGACCGGCACCCTCACCTGCAACGAGCCCGCGGTCACCGCCGTCCTCACCGCGAACAGCGTGACCGAAACACAGGCGCTGGCCTGGGCGGCGGCGCTGGAACAGCACAGCACGCATCCCCTCGCCTCCGCTATCACCGCTGCGACTCCGGGCATTGCGGCAGCTGTAGACGTGACCGAGAAGGCCGGGCACGGCATCGAAGGCACCGTCGACGGGTCGAGAATCACCGTCGGCAGCCCCCGCTGGCTCGACGCCGGGGAGCTCGGAGACCGGGTCGCGGGTCTCGAGGAACAGGGCATGACCGTCGTGATCGTCCACCGGGACGGATTCCCGGTCGCGGCGATCGGTGTCCGCGACGAACTGCGCCCCGAAGTTCCCGAAGCCGTCCGCACGCTCGCGGATCAGGGCATCGACATGACCATGCTCACCGGGGACAACGCCCGCACCGCACGCGCCCTCGCCGCACAGGCTGGCATCAAGGATGTGCGTGCGGAGCTGCGTCCCGAGGACAAGGCAGCGGCAATCGGTGAGCTGTCGAAGGCGGGATCGGTCGCGATGATTGGCGACGGCATCAACGACGCCCCGGCCCTCGCCTCCGCGGACATCGGCATCGCGATGGGAGCGACCGGTTCCGACGCAGCGATCGAGTCCGCCGATGTCGCGTTCACGGGCCACGACCTGCGCCTCATTCCGCGGGCGTTCGACCACGCCCGCCGGTGTCGGCGGATCATCAACCAGAACATCTTCCTGTCGTTGCTGATCATCACCGCGTTGCTCCCACTCGCGCTGTTCGGAGTCCTGGGGCTGGCCGCCGTCGTCCTGGTCCACGAGATCGCTGAGGTCATCGTGATCCTTAACGGCCTGCGCGCCGCGCGCGCCAAGTCGCCCGCGCTGTCGTCGGTAACGCCTTCTTCACCTGTCGCGGTCCACGCGGGTCGGAACTGAGAGGAGTTGGTCATGGAGATTACGTTGCAATACTTCGACGGGTGCCCGAACTGGGAGATACTCGATAGTCGGCTTGCTGGGCTGCTCGACGGCCGATCAGATGTCCGCGTCACACGTCAGTTGGTCGAGACCCCGGAGGACGCTGTGCGACTCGGGTTCCACGGGTCACCGACCGTTCTCGTCGACGGGGTCGATCCCTTCGCAGACGAGCACGCGCCGGTCGGGCTCGCCTGCCGGGTGTTTAGTACCCCTGCCGGGCTGGGAGGGTCTCCGACCGTCGAGCAGTTGCGCGAGGCGATTTCCGGGCGAGCGCTGACGGGTGATGCTTGATCAGGCGCGGGTGGAACGAAGAGCCGGGTAATCGGACCACTCACCGCCGGCGAGACGTGACCATGAGGCAGCGGACGCCGTCGTGATGCCGAGGAGGTCCGAGACGATGTCGGCATCGGACAGGAACCTGCGGGCCATCTGCCATCGGTGGTCGGAGGCATAGCCGAGGCTGAGCACGTGATAGTGCACCTCGCCGTTCGCCCAGCCCTCGGGCGCAACGCCATGCAGCCCCTCCGATGTCAGAAGTGGCGTCAGTCCCGTGCGCGGGTCCTGGTTCTGACGCAACCGTCGCACGTGCTCGTCGACGCTGAGCTAAGCCGGAGCCTCACCGCCGAGCAGAAAGGACATCTCAACCGCATCGGCGTGGGCGCGAAGACTCGGCTCGCCGGCCGGTGAATCGACGTACCGTCCACTGTCGGTTCCATCCGCGGCGCGGGCGCCGGGCTGCTAGCACGCATCGATCAGCTGTTCCCGCTGCCTCTTCGCACGAGCCGAGAACTCGGCGAGGCGGGAGGCGAGCTCCGCATGAGCCGTTTTTCGTCTCGTTTTCGCGTGCCGGCGATCGCGAACGAACCGCGCGGGATTCCCGGCAACGATCCCCCACTCGGGGACGTCCTTTGTGACAACGGCCCCCGCACCGATGACCGCATGGCTGCCGATTGTGATCCCGTCGACGATGGTGACGTTGGATCCGATCCAGACGTCGTCCCCCACCGTGATCCCGACCTCTGTCCCCGCCTGCTTGTACACGGGGCGATCGGGCGCCATCGAGTGGTTGAAGCCGAGGATCGAGGTGTGCGCGCCGATGCGCACGCCCTCTCCGAGCCTCACCGTTCCGCGCACAACCGTGAAGACGTTGATTGTGCAGTCGGGCCCTGTCTCGATCGTGCCCGTCAGATAGGCGTGGGCGCCAACGTAGCTCCCGTCTCCGAGCACCAGGCGGGTCGGTTGCACCATCGCCAGATCGGAGAGAAAACACTGGTCCCCTATCGCACCCTCGGCACGCTGCAGGATTTCGGCCTGGCGGGCGATCTGGCGCTCACGCTGCTCCGGGGTTGCCTCAGACCTAAAAAGCCACGCGTTATAGTCCAGCAGCTTCGCATCGTCCGGTGGGGTCGTCGTTGACGCCGAGAGATTCATGGCCTCATTCTGTGCGTGACGGACACACCCCCGTCAAACCATGCATACGCATCCTTCCGTAAGCATCTTTGCCCGGGAGACCAGCATGTCCGTCCCTTACGGAAGGATCTGCCCGATCGGTTCACGCTTCTCCGCCTGGAACCGGTCTTCGTTGCGCCCCCGGGCCCAGTAGCCGGACAGCGATACCTGTGAACGCTCAAGAGCTCGCTCGTCGAGGAGCACGCGGCGCAGCGCCTTCATGGATTCACGCTCGCCGTGGGCGAAAACCTCAACGCAGCCATCGCGCCACTCCAGGTCACGCACGGCATCGGCCAGGAACTCGGGTTCGTGTGCGACATCGATCAGCCATCGCACCTCGACACCGGCGGGCGCATCAAGCTCGAGAAAAGCGTCGTCTGCCTCGGCCTCGATCAGCACGACGCCCGTGGCGTCGGAGGGCAGCGCTTCGAGGCTCGCGGCAATGGCCGGAACGGCCGAGAGATCGCCGGCGTAGAGATACCAGTCGGCCTCGGGATCGGGACGGAACCCGCCACCCGGACCCATAAACGTCACCACGGCACCCGGGCGCACGGACGCCGCCCACGGGCCCGCGATGCCCTCATCGCCATGCACGACGAAATCAACGTCGAGAGTCTGCGCGATGTGGTCGACGGCACGCACCGTGTAGGTGCGTGTGACGGGGTGCGACTCGGGAGCCGGAGTGGTGAACTTCAGCTTGATGTACTTATCCGTCTCGAGGCGATCGGAGAACTTCGCGAACTCCGGCCCGCCCAGGCGCACACGCACCAGGTGCGGCGTGAGCCGCACGGTCTGAACGACGGTCAGGTCGATCGTGGGCCGCGGAGGGCGAGGTGTGGTCTGAGAAGAAAGTGCCATCGCCTCCACGCTACCGTCACTGGCGCAACCCGGGGCCGGACAACGACAATGGCCGTCGGGCGCAGGGCTCGTGCACCTTTGCCGTTCCCCCCTACCCTCGTCGCATGAAACTGAAGGGCACGCCGTGCGGTGGTCCGAGTACGTTTCGCTCGACGAGGAGTTGGCAACGCTCGACTGGTGGTGGGACGTCGTTGACCGCGCGGCACCTGATCACCCGGAGATTCGCGACATCACTCCCTGCATGGGCGAGCTGGACGCAGTAACGGCAGAGGCCCTCCGAGACGTCATGGATGACGTTGAGCTCAGTGCGCTGCGGTGGAAGGGCTATTCAGAAAACCCGTCCACGACGTTGATGGTGCCCTGGCTGAGCGCGGATGAGCACACGGCCGGGCGGTCACGTCCGAGACCGCGAGAGCATGAGGCATGACCGACGTACGCAATATCCACACGGCAGGCTCAGGTTGATCACCTTGTCGACACGGACCGGGTGCAGCAGGGCCAATCCTCAGACGACGTTCGCGCCCCAATCGTGACCGACGAAGCATTCTGGACACCGGGTGTCCTCGATCTTCGGCAAGCTGAGGTCATGCGAACTGATTCCACGGGCCAGGCGCTGCAGTTGTTGTCGCTTCTGCAGACCCACCGCATCTGGCCCTGCGCAGAACTTGCAGCGCGGCTCGGAGTGACCGAACGAACGGTGCGCCGAGACCTCGACCGCCTTCGCGAGCTCGGCTACCCGATCGATTCGATCTCGGGAAGGTACGGCGGTTACCGGCGACATCAGGGCGAGAGCAGCAGACGGCATGTCGAGCCGCATCAGCTCGGCAGCCATTTTGCGCCCCGCACGATTCCCGGTGGAGACGCGGCCGGTTTCGTCGCGAGCTCGGTCGGCCTCACTGCCCGTGACCACAACGCGACGCTCATCATTCACAAACCTTTCGCCGAGGTTGAGGGCGTCCTCCGGTGGGCTGACCACGCTCTGAGGGAGGAACACACAGAACACTGCGTCGTCCAGATCCGCAGCGAAGACCTCGGACGGCTCGCGATGACCGTGGCCGAGATAGCGCTCACCGCCCCTGTGTCTGTCCTCGAGCCGGACGAGCTCGCGAGCGCCGTTGGGCGACTCACCGCTCACCTCGTAGATCGGGAGCGACTCTCGTGACCGCTTCGGATGCGACCCCCGCAGCCTCGGATCATCCCCCGACGTGGAAATTCGACTACCCGATCTTCCATGCCGAGACCCGGGCCGAGTGGCGGACATGGCTGTTAGACAACCACACGACTTTTCGCGGCGTGTGGTTGTGTTCCTGGCGCACCGCCACGGGCCGCGCGCGCTGTCCGTACCCCGAGGCCGTCGAGGAAGCCATATGCTTCGGATGGATCGATTCCACGATCGCCGTCCTCGACGAGGAACGTAACCTTCAGTTGTTCACGCCGCGCAGACCGAAGAGTTCCTGGACCCGACTCAACCGCACCCGAGCGGCGGCCATGGAAGAGCGTGGGCTCATGGTCGACGCGGGCCGTAACGCCATCGCCGCAGCAAAGTCCACCGGATGGTGGACGATCTTGGATCAGGTCGAAGATCTCGAGGAGCCACCACAACTGAAAGCGGCACTCGATCGGAATCCGCTGGCACGAAGCAACTGGGATGGTTTTCCTCCCAGCGCGCGCAAACAGATGCTGTGGTGGATCGTCACGGCAGCTCGAGATGTGACGCGGTCGCGTCGAATTGCCCACGTCGTCGCCGAAGCCGCCGCCGGCCGACGGGCCCAGGGCTGAGCGCGGCCGACAGGTGCTCCGTCATCACGCAAGTCCGAGGCAGAAGGCCATGACCGCCTGTTGCACAGGCAGAAGAGACCTCTTGAAAGCGTGGCCGACGAAGGCGGGGTGCTCCAGCGCATCTGCGCTCACCTCTCGGCCGCGAATGAAGGGCGGGCAAGGATTGAGGCGCGCGCCCGCTGGGGCCGTATCGAGAAGAGCCGCGGTAATCCGGTACGACGCGAGAACATCGCTGTGCGGGCCCGGTCCGTCGGCGAGGATCACATCGGCGGACCGGATCGCCGTCTCGAGGTCATCAGTCCACCGGGCGCCCGGCGTTCGGACCTCGCCCGGACAGCACTGAACCATATCGAGCTGGAGCACGCGAACGGCTTCGTGCCACGCCCGCGCGATGTTGCCGTCGGCTCCGACGAACAGAAATCGCATCGACGCTAGGTCGGCGTGGAGCCGGAGCGACCAGAGATCGGAGAGCACTTCGCAGGGGTGGTTCTCGTCGGTCATGGCGTTCACAATCGGAAGGACACCTGCTGCGTCCAAGCCGTCCACAACGGCGAGGTCGCGGTGTCGGGCGACAACGACGTCCGCCCACGCGTGAAGGTAGCCCGTAACATCGCCGAGAGCCTCGGTCTTATCGAGCGTCGAGTCGGGAAGCACGATCGGCTGGAGCCCCATGAGCGAGGCCCCGCGTTCGAAGGTGACCCGGGTTCGCAGGCTCGTCGAGGGAAAGAACATGACGGCGCACCCTGACGTCACCGCCCCACGACCAGCGTCGTAGTCGTCAGCGAGGGCGAAAACCTGCTCGATGTCGGCAGGAGTCCAGTCGTCGAGTCTGATGAGAGAACGCACTCCGCCACGGTAGAAGACGAACGGCGTATCCGTGGGCCGTTCTTCGAAAGAACGCCGATAGCCACTGTTTCAGCGGCGCGCGACGTCGTAGGTCACGCGCACGAGCCCGTCGTTGCCCGTTGAGTGGTGGCCTCGGAGGGTGAGCAGAACGTCGCGATCGAGGTCGCCGAACAGGTGATGTCCCCTTCATGTTTGACGGGAGCAGGGAAATCAACCAGGGAAAGATATGCCTAGGAACAGGAGAACTCCATGGCACACCGAGATGCACTCACGACGGCGGGCGTTAAAACTCGACAGAGCCTGGGCGAGGTTCGGCTTCGCGCAGGACTGTGGTTTCCAGGCATTCGTCCATGCCATCGCCTCCGAGTTCCCGCCCGTTGTCGGACTGCCTGTATCCACCCCCCGACGCGGCCGACCAGTCGAACTCGGCATCCGCGAAGCAATGTCAGACGCAGGCGATACGAGACGCCGATGAAAATGAAAAAGCCCCTCGATTTCCGCGTGATTCCGGGAAATTCGAGGGGCTATCTGTAGCGGAGGCGGGACTCGAACCCGCGACCTCACGATTATGAGTCGTGCGCTCTCACCATCTGAGCTACTCCGCCGTATTTAGTTGCCATGCGAGCCCCGAGTCAGGATTGAACTGACGACCCCTTCCTTACCATGGAAGTGCTCTACCACTGAGCTATCGGGGCGTGTGCCCTTATCTGGGCAACCAGAAAATCATACCAAGCCGATTTCCGATGCGCTAATCCCGGCACCCCGGGCGTTGCGATCCTCGGCGATTAATCAGTAAGGAACGCGCCGCCGAGCTGATCAACGATCGCCGCCCGTGCCGCTTCGCGCTCCTCGTCACTGAAGTGACGGTTACCGTGCTCCTGCATCCAGGGCATCGGGTCGATCGCGGTTCCGTTGACGATGACCTCGAAGTGCAGGTGTGCACCATACGAACGGCCCGTGTTGCCAACGTTTCCGAGCACATCGCCGACCTTGACCGTGTCACCAGCCTGCACCTGCAACGAGCCGTACTGCATGTGCGCGTAGTGGGACGACACAAGCTGTCCGTCGATGATGTGGTCGACGTACACGTTCACACCGTAGGCGCCGCCCGCCTCGGTAGCGATACGGACAACACCGTCAGCGATCGACTGAATCGGAGCACCCTCGCCAGGAACGAAGTCGATTCCCTCGTGCAAACGTCCCCAGCGCATGCCGTAAGGCGAGCTCATGCCGGTTCCGACGATGAACGGCCACTGGATATCCGCACGAATGTCGTTCTCGAACACCGCGTTGGCGGTATTGATGCCGCTGGCCGCGGCGGCCGCGAAGGCCACGTTCTGCTGCGTGGATGCCTCGTAGCCCTCGACGCGCGTCAGGGCGTTCGTTTCGACATTCTCGCCTGCAACGTACGCCTGCAGCTGAGTTTCAGGAAGAGCCGCGACCTCGACGGTCTCGGTCTCAGACCCGCTCGCCGCGGCAACATCGGTGAGAGCACCGGTTCCTGTGGCGAACGGCAACGTTGCGCCAGCGGCGATGAGGCCGACAGCCACGAGTGCGCCTGCCGATGCCGTAGCTGCCGCAAAGCGACGGAACGGAGTATTCAGCGCCTTGCTCGCTGCGGAACGCTCACGTCGTGTGGGCTGCTCGCGCTCTGCCGCCGACTCTTCGTCGACAACGCGAATCTGCTCACCCGTAAAGCTGAATGCTTCCGCAGCTGCGGCGAAAGCATCCTGCTGCTTCTGCTGCTCTTCCGACGGCGTCGGAACATCTGCTGCGGGAGCGAGCGGCGCATCGAACTCGGGAGCGATCGGGGCCGGGTCCTCAACAACGGGCGTAGCGCCCGTCCCAACACGCCGGCGTGCGCGGCGCGACAGCGGAGGCTGCTCGGAGATCGTGACCTCTGCGATAACGTCCTCTGCGACCTGTGCGTCGGCCGCGCGAGCGGCACGCCGTGAGCGTCGCGTAGTCGCGGTCGCCGCGGCAGAGGAATCAGATTTCACGAATGCGCACTTTCGGGGGACGCCCTGGGCGGGGCTGTGAGCGGGTGGTGCGTGCCCTTGCGGGGGAGCAAAGTAACGAACAGGTAACTACGGTACGGGTATCCCCCTGAAAACGCCAATCGAGTCAACCTTTTTCCGTTGTTGCGACGGTGTCATGGAGGAGAACACCAGGTTTTCGCCAGGAATCGGCGACGATCCGCGTCAGATTCCGAGCCTCGCCTGTCTACTCGTCGGCGGTGATTCCAGACACGCGATCACCGATACGGCTCACGAGTTCCGCATCGCCGGCGATCGTCATAATGCGTCCGTGCCGGTCTGCTGGCAGATCGAGAATCCGCCCGCCCGCCTCCTGCACGATGAGCGCGCCGGCCGCGCGGTCCCACGGCTTCAACCCGCGCTCAAAGTAGCCGTCCAGGCGCCCGGCCGCCACATGCGCGAAGTCGAGCGCCGCGGCTCCCGCACGACGAACATCGCGTGCGATCGGCATCACCCGGCGAACGGTGTCGATATCAGCGTCGTGCGTCGCCTTGTCGTAGCCGAAACCGGTGGCGAGCAGAGCTCCGGCCGGAAACTCTGTATTCACGGCCAGGCGGGTGCTTCCGTCGAGACTGTCGAGCACGGCTCCTTCGCCGCGCGCGGCCGAGAAGGTCTCATCAAAAGCGGGGTGACGAACGGCTCCGGCGATCGCCGTCCACGCCAGCGGGTCCGTTCCCCCACGCGCTGCGGCGATACTCACCGCGTACTGCGGGATGCCGTATGCGTAGTTCACGGTGCCATCGATCGGATCAACTACCCACGCCACATCCGTGGTTCCCTCTTCATGCCCCGATTCCTCGCCGAGGAAACCGTCGCCGGGGCGCGCCGCCAGGAGAAGCCCGCGGATGAGGGTCTCCACCTCGCGGTCAGCCTCGGTGACAATATCGGCGACCGACGACTTACTCTCGGCGATACTGACGCCCTCCGAGCGTCTCCGAACGGCGAGCTCCCCCGCTTCGATCGCAACGTCGCGGGCAAGATCGCGCAACTGAATCTCGAGGCTCATGCGTCCACGCTATCGCGCGCGTCGGTAATGGCGGCCCGGGCCCCTCTCCTGCCCGAGACGGACCTCAAGTCCATGCGCCAAACACGAATGTGGCCCGCGCACCAATTCGGTGCGCGGGCCACATGTGCGTTCTACTCGGGACGCGGGGGCGTTGGGGGGAATGGGCTTTGCGGCGGAGCAGGAGCCGGGGCGACCCGTTCAGCCGGGGCTTCGAGGGCTTCGGGGGCCGCTGGCTCTGTCGCTGGCGTCAGGTGGCGTGCGCCCGGCGAGAGCACACCGGAGTGGGCGCCTTCGAAGTCGGGCTGGCCGTTGGGCAGCATGGGGAACGGCGTGACACCGTCGGCGTACATGGGCCACGGAAGCTGCTCGACCGGAGCCTGCTCGACCCCCGCCGGCTGCGGGACCGGCACCTGCTTCGCGTACGCCGGAGGCTGCGGCCGCGACTTCTTCGGGCCGAACAGCGCGTTCAGCAACGGGATCATGGCCGTTCCCACGGCCCCCAGGATCGCGACCGACACCATCAGCCGCCCGTAGATATCGGGGAAGTCGATGACGTACGGCAAAACGAGCCGCAGAAGCGCCATGCCCAGCAGCAAAACGACCAGCGCGGTCGTCACCAGCGCGATCGTGCGCGTGAACGTGGTGACGTAGCGCAGATGCGACTTCCAAAACAGTCGCTGATGGACCAGCGCCAGGACAACGAGAACGATCACGGAAATGAAGCTGAAAGCCTTCCCGATCTCACCCCAGGGCCCCCAATCGGACCAGAGGATCGTGAGGCTGGACAACAGCACGATCACCCATCCGACGGTGCTCGCGAGGACGAACCACTGGGGCCGCTTCGACGCAAGGTTCGCGTCGAGGAGCGTGACGCCCGCGAAGCCTGCCAGGAGCAGAATCGTCAGGAAGGCCTTCCCGATAATGTCGCCCTCTGGTGTCAAGAGCACCCAGACGACCGTGACAATCGCCGCGGCGATCAGCGAACCGATCGCGACCCAGATGGCCCCCTTCATCAGCAGGGGCATACCGTCCGATTCCCGCGCTTCTGGCGCAGGGGCGGGTCGCGGCGGAATGGGAACGTTTGACTCGGACATAGCGTCTCCCTTGTCTTCAGAGCCCCATGATCGCATCCGGCGACGCCGTTCGGGTACGAAACCGTGCGGGTTCACCCGGGTGTCGCCCCGGGATCATCCGGGGCGACACCCGTCGTCCGAGAAATTCTCAGGCGCGCCCGGCTGTCTCGATTTTTCCTGTGGCGAGGGCGTGCGTATGATTAACTCTTGCGTCTCCGGTTGGCTGGGAAAGTTGGGCGGGTGCGCACCTGGCGAGTTGCCCGAGCGGCCAAAGGGAGCTGACTGTAAATCAGCCGCGGAATGCTTCGGGGGTTCGAATCCCTCACTCGCCACGTTAGAAAAGGCCTCACGCATCGCGTGAGGCCTTTTCGCGTTGACGGGCGTATCCGCTAGCACCGGAAGCTACCGGCCAAAATCGCTGGGCGGTCGGGTGTTTTCCATGCGACCCGCAGCCCCCGCGATGCCGAACGAAGGAAAAACTGCGCCGAAACGGCCCGAACCCGCCCGAAACAGGCCCCGGGCGCACGGAATTCCTTCGTTCGGTCGGAGGGTGCGACGCGCGGCCCACCCACACCGCCAGAAAAGCGCGCAAAACACCGCGGGCCCCCTGGACGAATCCAGGGGGCCCGCGGTGGTGAAGAGGTGTTACTTCGCCTCGTCCTCGGTGGTCTCCTCAGCGGGAGCCTCCTCGGCAGCGGCGGGAGCGTCCTCGGCAACAACCGGGGTCTCCTCGACGGGCTCCTCGACGGGAGCCTCCGAGGTCGCGGTTGCCTTGACCTTGGGCGTGACGGGCTCGAGAACGAGCTCAATCACGGCCATAGGGGCGTTGTCACCCTTGCGGGGGCCGATCTTCGTGATGCGGGTGTAGCCGCCCTCGCGGTCCGCAACCTGCGGTGCGATGACGTCGAACAGCTCGTAGACGGCGTTCTTGTCGCGGAGGATCGCCAGCGCGCGACGACGCGAGGCGAGGTCGCCGCGCTTGCCGAACGTGACGAGTCGCTCAGCGATGGGACGCAGGCGCTTGGCCTTGGTCTCCGTCGTCTTGATCGACTTGTGGGTGAACAGCGCCGACGCGAGGTTCGCGAGGATCAGACGCTCGTGGGCTGCGCCGCCACCGAGGCGGGCACCCTTCGTGGGCTTAGGCATGTTCTCGTTGCTCCAGTGTCAGAGAGTCAGGTGGATCAGATCGTCTCGTCGTCGTAGCCGCTGTAGAAGTTGGCGCCGTCAAAGCCGGGCACCGAATCCTTCAGCGACAGTCCGAGCGAGGTGAGCTTGTCGCGCACCTCGTCCACCGACTTCTGTCCGAAATTGCGGATGTTCATAAGCTGCGTCTCCGAAAGGGCGACGAGCTCGCTGACCGTGTTGATTCCCTCGCGCTTGAGGCAGTTGTACGAGCGAACCGACAGATCGAGGTCTTCGATCGGCATCGACAGCTCGTTCGTGAGAACCTGCTCAACCGGTGCAGGACCAATCTCGATGCCCTCAGCCTCTTCGTTCAGCTCGCGAGCGAGGCCGAACAGCTCGACCAGCGTACGACCTGCCGATGCGACGGCGTCGCGCGGCTGGATGGACGCCTTGGTCTCAACGTCAAGAATGAGCTTGTCGAAGTCGGTGCGCTCACCGGCACGAGTTGCCTCGACACGGTAGGCGACCTTGACCACGGGCGAGTAGATCGAGTCGACGGGAACCTGCCCGGCCTCGGCGTACTCGTTGCGGTTCTGACCAGCCGAGACGTAGCCGCGGCCACGCTCGATGGTGAGCTCAAGCTCGAACTTGGCGTTGTCGTTCAGCGTGGCGATAACCAGCTCGGGGTTGTGCACCTCGACGCCGGCCGGAGCCGAAATGTCGGCAGCCGTAACCTGGCCCGCGCCGGTCTTGCGCAGGTAAGCCGTGATCGGCTCGTCGCGCTCGCTCGAAACAACAAGCTTCTTGATGTTGAGGATGATCTGCGTGACATCTTCAACAACACCGGGGATGGTGCTGAACTCGTGCAGCACGCCGTCGATGCGGATGCTCGTGACGGCAGCGCCGGGAATCGACGACAGCAGGCTGCGACGCAGCGAGTTGCCAATCGTGTAGCCGAACCCGGGCTCCAGCGGCTCAATGATGAACCGGCTGCGGAACTCCGAGATCTTCTCCTCGGTCAGGGTGGGACGCTGTGCGATGAGCACTATGTGTTCCTTTCGATCAAGTGCCCGCTATATGACACTTGGTGAATGAGGTCGTGAGTTGTGACAGCAGCGTGCGAGCTGCTGTTCCTCATGCGCGCTTCCAGCGCACGGGTGGAACGGCGTCTTGCCGGGGCGCCGACAGTGTCGGCGCCCCGGCAAAGAGCGTGCTCAGACGCGGCGGCGCTTCGGCGGACGGCAGCCGTTGTGCGCCTGGGGCGTCACATCCGAAATCGAGCCGACCTCGAGGCCAGCCGACTGCAGCGAACGAATCGCGGTCTCGCGACCCGATCCCGGTCCCTTGACGAAGACGTCGACCTTCTTGACGCCGTGGTCCTGTGCCTGACGTGCAGCAGCCTCGGCAGCCATGCCGGCGGCGTACGGCGTCGACTTGCGTGAGCCCTTGAAGCCCACGCCACCCGACGAGGCCCAGCTCAGGACGGCGCCCGAGGGGTCGGTGATCGAAACGATCGTGTTGTTGAACGTCGACTTGATGTGGGCCTGGCCCAGTGCGACGTTCTTCTTTTCCTTGCGGCGCGGCTTGCGCGCGGCGGTCTTCGGCGTTGCCATTGTGATCTCCTATAAACCCTTAGCGAGCCTTCTTCTTACCTGCGACCGTGCGCTTCCGACCCTTGCGGGTACGCGCGTTGGTCTTGGTGCGCTGACCGCGCACGGGAAGGCCGCGCCGGTGGCGGATACCCTCGTAGGAACCGATTTCGACCTTGCGGCGAATGTCGGCGGCAACTTCACGGCGGAGGTCACCCTCAACCTTGTATGTACCTTCGATCGCGTCACGGAGTGCGATGAGCTGCTCATCGCTGAGGTCCTTGACGCGGATGCTCTCGTCGATACCCGTGGCCGCAAGGACCTCGATCGAACGAGTACGGCCAATGCCGTAGATGTATGTGAGTGCGATCACCACGCGCTTGTCACGCGGGATGTCAACGCCGGCAAGACGTGCCATGCGGTTTCTCCTGTTGATAGTGGAGGTGTGGAGCAGAATCGGTGCCCGGGCCTCCGCCCCGAGGTGTCCCCCGCGTTATGCGGGTTCTGACTCTGCCGAAATCATGTTGAGTTGTATGCCTAGCGGCCGCGGCGGCCGCGTCAGGAGATTAGCCCTGGCGCTGCTTGTGACGCGGGTTCGACTTGCAGATAACCATCACGCGGCCGTTGCGGCGGATGATCTTGCAGCTGTCGCAAATGGGCTTAACGCTGGGCTGAACCTTCATGGGTGTTCCTATCGCTGTCTTCGTGCACCGGCTGGGAAACCGGCGACGTTACTTCTCGGCCAGGCCGATCAGCGGTAGCGGTAGACGATGCGTCCACGCGTGAGGTCGTAGGGGCTGAGCTCCACGACGACACGGTCCTCGGGAATGATGCGGATGTAGTTCTGCCGCATCTTGCCCGAGATCGTGGCGAGCACCTTGTGACCGTTCGACAACTCAACGCGGAACATCGCGTTGGGAAGCGCCTCGGACACCGTGCCTTCGATCTCGATGACACCGTCTTTAGCCATAAACTCGCTATCGCTTGAGCAGACCGGCCGGTCTGCGGTGAATGGGGTGATTCGGCGGTGCTGATGCGCGCGAACGCAGGCGCAACACGCCAAAGATCTATAGTAGACGACACGCCTGTGTGGATCAACCCGGGCGTGTCGGCTTCGTGCTAGCGCTCAGGTTTGCCCGGCGCCAACGGAAAATACTCGTCGCCGCGCCCTCCGAAGAAGGCGCGGCGACGAGCACAAAACGACTTAGCCTGCCAGCAAGGGGAGAATGTCGTTCTCGAAGTTCATTGTCGGGGCGATCTCTTCGCCGTTGACGCGAATCGTGGGCGTTGCCGTGATGTTGGCCTCAGAGGTCTTCTCGGCGACGAAGTCCATGTAGGTGCCGTCGGCGATGCACGATGCGGCCCCAGCTGCGCCGGCCTGCTCGGCGTACCTGGTGAGCTGGTCATTGTCCAGGCCGGTGGAGCTCTGACGCGGCTGGTTCTTGAACAGCAGGTCGACGAAGGGGTAGAACGCATCGCCGTTATCTTCGGCGACGCAGTACGTTGCTGCGGCCGCGCGCGTGGAGTACTCGGTGCCCTGCGACTGGTGATCGAGGATTGAGATCGGGTGGATCTCGAGCGTGATGTCGCCGCTCTCGATCCGCTCGGTCAGGTCGTCACCGTAGGCGTCGAAGGAACGCTTGCAGGCGGGGCACATGAAGTCCACGTACTCCTGCACGAGGTCCGGCCCGTCGCCCAGGGCGACACCACCGTTGTCCTGGTTGACGAGACCGGCCGCGGGCGCCTGCGCGGGGGCACTTGCGCGGTTGTTCATCACAACGACGAGTGCGCCAACGGCAACAACTGCCACAACGACAACCGCCGAGATGATGATCGCAAACACATTGCGGTTCTTGCCTGCCATGTCTGAATACTCCTGTAGAGGGGGGTCAGGGAATCGGGGTGGGTGTCACACCAAACGGCGCGAGCCCCGCCGCTCCCCCATCAGGAGCGGTGAGAACCCAGATTCCCTTATGATGCACCGCAACGCTATGTTCCCAGTGTGCGCCGCTGGATCCGTCGACCGTTGTCACGGTCCACTCGTCGTCTTCCACGAACACGTCTTCGTCGCCGGCGGTCATCATCGGCTCAACGCAGATGCACAGTCCGGGCTTGATCTCGGCGCCGCGTTCGGACGTTGCGTAGTGGAACAGCGTTGGCGCTTCGTGCATCTTGCGCCCGATGCCGTGCCCCACATAGTCGCGCAGGATTCCGGCGGGCTGACCCGTCGACGGAAGCGGGTTGGCCTCGATGTAATCCTCGATGGCCGCGCCCACCTGCCCCAGGTGCGAGGCGGATGCCAGCGCCGCGATACCGGCCCACATTGATCCGCGGGTGACATCGCTGAGCTCCTGGCGCTGTTGGACCAGTTCGGTGTCTTCTCCGCCCGGGACGATGAACGTGCGCGCGGAGTCGCCGTTCCAGCCTTCAGGGGTTTCGGCGCCGCAGTCGACGGAGACGATGTCACCGGCTTCCAGCACGCGGTCGCCCGGCATGCCGTGCACCACCTGCTCGTTGACCGAAACGCACACGGTGTGGCTGTATCCGGGCACCAGCTGGAAATTGCTGTGGGCCCCGGCTGCGACGATCACGTCGTTCGCGATGCGGTCGAGCTCGCCGGTGGTAATACCGGGACGAATCGCCTCGCTCACGGCGTCGAGCGCGGCCGCAGTGATGCGACCGGGCTCGACCATGCCGCGAAGCTGATCGGGCTTTTTGTAGATCGACCTGCGGAACACGAGCGTTACCGGGTGAAGCCGCGCGCGTCGAGAGCAGCGAAGATGCGCGCGGTGATCTCGTCGAGCGTTCCGACGCCGTTGATGCGGTCGACGATGCCACGCTCGGCGTAGGTGTCGACAATCGGCGCCGTTTCGCGCTCGTAGATCTCGAGGCGCTTGGCGATGGCCTCTTCGGTGTCGTCGCTACGGCCCTGCTCAGCGGCGCGCTGCGTGATCCGAGCGATCGATTCCTCGCGAGGAACGTCCAGCAGGATCACGGCTTCCAGCGCCTCTTCGCGGCCGGCGAGGAACTCGTCCAGGTGACCCACCTGAACCGCGTTGCGCGGGTAGCCATCGAGCAGAAAACCCTCGGTGGCGTCGGGCTCGTCCAGGCGATCGCGAACGATCTCGCTGGTGACCTCGTCCGGAACGAGATCTCCGGCGTCGGTGATGGCCTTGACCTTCTTGCCCAGCTCGGTTTCGTTTTTGATGTTCGCGCGGAAGATGTCGCCCGTCGAGACCGTGGGGATGCCGTAGGCCTCGGCGATGCGAACGCCCTGCGTTCCCTTGCCCGACCCCTGGGGGCCGACGATGAGCAGACGTGCCGTCACTTGAGAAGTCCTTCGTAGTGGCGCTGCTGAAGCTGCGCGTCGATCTGCTTAACCGTCTCCAGACCCACGCCGACGATGATGAGGATCGAGGCGCCGCCGAACGGGAAGTTCTGGTTGGCCTGAACCGTTGCCAGAGCGATCAGCGGGATGAGCGCGATGAGACCGAGGTAGATCGAACCCGGCGTCGTGATACGCGTGAGCACGTAGTCGAGGTACTCGGCCGTGGGGCGACCCGCACGGATGCCGGGGATGAACCCGCCGTACTTCTTCATGTTGTCTGCGACGTCGACCGGGTTGAACGTGATCGCGACGTAGAAGAACGTGAATCCGATGATGAGCAGGAAGTAGACCGCCATGTACAGCGGGTGATCGCCCGTTGTGAAGTACTGGTTGATCCACTGCACCCAGGCCGGGGGAAGCTGGCCGTCTGTCGGCGTGTTGAACTGCGCGATGAGGGCAGGGATGTACAGCAGCGACGAAGCGAAGATGACCGGCACAACGCCCGCCATGTTGACCTTGATCGGGATGTACGTGTTCGAGCCACCGTAGGTGCGGCGTCCGACCATGCGCTTCGCGTACTGAACAGGAACCCGCCGCTGGGACTGCTCAACGAAGACGACGGCCGCGATGATGACGATGCCAATCGCGATGACGAGAAGGAAGATCTCGAAGCCACGTGCCGCCCAGATGGCGCCGAGGGCACCGGGGAACGTTGCGGCGATCGACGTGAAGATCAGCAGGGACATACCGTTGCCGATACCGCGCTCGGTGACGAGCTCCGCCATCCACATCACGAGGCCGGTTCCGGCGGTCATGGTGAGGATGATCATGCCCTGGGCCATCCAGCTGTCGCTCGTGAGCAACTGCATGCACTCAGGCACGCTGGTGGCACCGAAGAGCTGACCGGAGCGGGCAACGGTGACGAGGGTGGTCGACTGCAGCAGCGCCAGCGCGATCGTCAGATAGCGCGTGTACTGCGTCAGCTTGCCCTGTCCCGCCTGCCCCTCCTTGTGGAGCGTCTCGAAGTGCGGAATGACGACGCGCAGGAGCTGCGTGATGATCGTCGCGGTGATGTACGGCATAACGCCGAGCGCGAAGATCGACAGCTGCAACAGGGCGCCGCCGGAGAACAGGTTGACGAGAGACAGCAGGCCATCCTGCCCCGACGTCTCAGCAAGACACTGCTGAACGTTGGGGTAGTCGATAAACGGCGACGGAACGTGCGCGCCGAATCGATAGATAGCGATGATGCCAAGCGTGAAGCCGATCTTCCGACGCAGGTCGGGCGTGCGGAAGATCCGCGCGATTGCGCTAAACAAGTAACTGCCTCCCAGGAATGGAAGATGCGCGCGTCAGCGCGCACCGTCCACCAGACTAGCGGAAAGGGCCGGGAGCTGTGAGCTCCCGACCCTTTCCGTGTAACGCACGAGGTCCGTGCTTACTTAATCGAACCGCCAGCGGCCTCGATCTTGGCCTGCGCCGAGGTCGAAACCTTGTCGACCTTGACGTTCAGCGCGACATCGAGGTCGCCGCCGCCCAGGACCTTGACGAGCTCGTTCTTGCGAACGAGACCCTTGGCAACGAGAGCCTCAACCGTCACGTCGCCACCCTCAGGGAAGGCAGCAGCGATCTTGTCCACGTTCACGACCTGGTACTCGGTGCGGAACGGGTTCTTGAAGCCGCGCAGCTTGGGGGTGCGCATGTGAAGCGGCATCTGGCCACCCTCGAAACCAACGCGCACGGTGTTGCGAGCGCGGGTTCCCTTGGTGCCTCGGCCGGCCGTCTTACCCTTCGAGCCCTCACCGCGACCCTTGCGGGTCTTTGCGGTGTTGGCGCCGGGGACGGGACGGAGGTGGTGAGCCTTGAGCACGCCGGGGCGTGTCTCGGTGTTATCAGCCATCAGTCGATCTCCTCAACCTTGACGAGGTGAGCAACGGCACGAACGTAGCCGCGGGTCTGAGCGTCATCGGGGCGGACAACCGCGTCACCGATGCGCTTGAGACCGAGGCTGCGAAGCGTGTGACGCTGGTTCTGCTTCTCGCTCACCTTGGACTTGATCTGCGTAACCTTCAGACGCGCGGCCATCAGGCACCTGCCTTCGCTGCAGCGGCGGCCTTAGCCTCCGCACGGACGATACGGGCGGGAGCGACCTGGTCGAAGTCGAGGCCACGACGTGCGGCAACCGCACGAGGCTCCTCGAGTGCCTTCAGGGCCGCAACCGTCGCGTGCACGATGTTGATCGTGTTCGACGAACCCAGCGACTTCGAAAGGATGTCGTGGATACCGGCGCACTCGAGAACGGCGCGGACGGGACCACCGGCGATAACACCGGTACCCGCAACGGCCGGACGCAGAAGCACAACACCGGCGGCTTCCTCACCCTGGACGGGGTGGGGAATCGTCGACTCGATGCGGGGGACGCGGAAGAAGTTGCGCTTAGCTTCCTCGACACCCTTCGAGATTGCGAGGGGAACTTCGCGGGCCTTGCCGTAGCCGACACCCACGAGACCGTTGCCGTCACCGACGACCACGAGAGCGGTGAAGCTGAAGCGACGACCACCCTTCACGACCTTCGAGACGCGGTTGATCGTGACGACGCGCTCCAGGAACTGGCTGTCGTTGCCACGGCTGTTGCGGTCGTTGCCACGACGGTCGCCACGGCCGCGGCCACCTCGGTCGCCACCCCCACGACGGTCGTTGCGCTGCTCGGCCGGTGCCGTCTCGGGCGCGGTCTGAGCTGCTTCCGTGGTCACTTCGGTTGTCTCCTTGATGTCACTCACAGGCTCAGCCCTCCTTCGCGGGCGCCGTCGGCGATCGCTGCAACGCGACCGGCGTACCGGTTGCCACCGCGGTCGAACACGACGGTCTCAATGCCAGCGACCTTCGCGCGCTCGGCGAGAAGCTCGCCGACCTTACGGGCCTTGGCGGTCTTGTCGCCCTCAAGCGAACGGAGCTCGGTCTCGAGCGTCGACGCCGAGGCAAGAGTGTGGCCCTGGGCGTCATCGACGACCTGCACGAAGACGTGGCGAGCGGAGCGTGTCACGACGAGACGGGGACGCTCTGCGGTACCGACGACCTTCTTGCGAAGGCGAGCGTGGCGGCGCGAACGCGCTGCGGACTTCGACTTCACAGCCATGTTACTTACCAGCCTTTCCGGCCTTGCGGCGGACCTGCTCGCCGGCGTAGCGCACGCCCTTGCCCTTGTACGGCTCAGGCTTGCGGATCTTGCGAATGTTGGCAGCCATCTCGCCGACGGCCTGCTTCGAGATACCGCTCACGGTGATCTTGGTGTTGCCGTCGACCGAAAGCTCGATCCCGGCAGGTGCCTCAACCAGAACGGGGTGCGAGAAACCGAGTGCGAGCTCCAGGTTCGAGCCCTTCTTCTGCACGCGGTAACCCGTGCCGACGATTTCCAGGTCCTTCTTGTAGCCCTGGGTCACGCCGATGATGTTGTTGTTGATGAGCGTGCGGGTCAGGCCGTGCAGGGCACGCGACTCACGCTCGTCGTCGGGACGGGTGACGAGAACCTGGTTCTCTTCGACCTTGGCCTCGATCGGGGCAGCGACCTCGAGGGCGAGCTCGCCCTTGGGCCCCTTGACCGTCACGTTCTGGCCGTCGATCTTCACCTCAACGCCCGAGGGAATGTCAATGGGAAGTCGTCCGATTCGCGACATATCAGGTCACCACACGTAGGCGAGAACTTCTCCGCCCACGCCCTTCTGCTCGGCCTGACGGTCCGTCAGGAGACCGTTAGAGGTGGACAGGATGGCGACACCGAGGCCGCCGAGCACCTTGGGGAGCTCGTTCGACTTCGCGTACACGCGGAGGCCGGGCTTCGAAACGCGCTTGATGCCAGCGATCGAACGCTCACGGGTTGCGCCGTACTTGAGGGTCACGGTGAGAGTCTTGCCGACGCGTGCGTCGGTCTCCTCCCATGCCGAGATGTAACCCTCATTCTTGAGGATCTCAGCAATGTGCGTCTTGAGCTTGCTCGACGGCATCGACACCTGGTCGTGGTGCGCCGAGTTCGCGTTGCGCAGACGGGTCAGCATGTCTGCGACCGGGTCTGTCATGGTCATATGAGTGTTCCTTTGTTCATGAGGTTTCGGCTGCCGTTACACGACAGACGACCTTCCACGACGTGGATAGCCAATATTCAATTGTGCATGCGGGTGCCGGGCCCGACCAAGTCGAGCCCGGCACCCTCAGCTGATTGCCGGTATTGCGGCGATCAGTTGGCCTTGACGAACGGGAAGCCGAGGTGCGTCAGCAGCGCACGGCCCTCGTCGTCCGACTTCGCGGTCGTGACGACCGTGATGTCGAAACCGCGAACGCGGTCAATGCGGTCCTGGTCGATCTCGTGGAAGATCGACTGCTCGGTCACACCGAAGGTGTAGTTACCGTTGCCGTCGAACTGCTTCGCCGAGAGGCCGCGGAAGTCGCGGATACGGGGAAGCGCCAGCGAGACGAGGCGGTCCAGGAACTCCCACGCGCGGTCACCACGAAGAGTGACGTGCGCGCCGATGGCCTGGCCTTCACGCAGCTTGAACTGCGCGATGGACTTCTTCGCCTTTGTGACGACGGGCTTCTGACCAGTGATCGCCGTGAGGTCTGCGACCGCACCCTCGATCACCTTGCTGTCGCGAGCTGCCTCGCCGACACCCGTGTTCACAACAACCTTGACGAGGCCGGGAACCTGCATGACGTTCGCATAACCGAACTCTTCCGTCAGCTTCTGACGGATCTCGTTGCGGTAAACCTGCTTCAGGCGCGGCTGGATTTTGCCAGTCTGCGCGGCGGTGTCCGTGCTCATTTACCTGGTCCTTACTTTCCCTTGGGGTCGGGAATGTCAGTTCCCGAACCCTTGGCGACGCGAACGCGCACGGTCTTCTTGACGCCGTCCTTGACCTGCTCCTCGACGCGGAAGCCAACGCGAGTGGGCTTCTTGGTCTCGGGGTCGACGATGGCGACGTTCGACACGTGGATCGGAGCCTCGAAAGTCTCGATTCCACCGGTCTTGGTGCCACGCTGCGTCTGACCGACGCGGGTGTGCTTGGTGATGTAGTTAACGCCCTCGACAACCACGCGGCTGCCGATGACCTCGAGAACCTTGCCCTGCTTGCCACGGTCTCCACCGCGCTCCTGGGTGGCTCCCGTGATCACCTGGACGAGGTCGCCCTTTTTGATCTTCGCCATGAGTTACAGCACCTCCGGGGCGAGCGAGACGATCTTCATGAACTTGCGGTCACGCAGTTCACGACCGACCGGACCGAAGATGCGGGTGCCGCGAGGCTCCCCTTCGTTCTTCAGAATCACGGCGGCGTTCTCGTCGAACTTGATGTACGAACCGTCAGCGCGGCGAACCTGCTTACGGGTGCGGACGACGACGGCCTTGACCACGTCGCCCTTCTTGACGTTGCCGCCAGGAATCGCGTCCTTAACCGTCGCGACGATGGTGTCACCGAGACCGGCGTAGCGGCGGTTGGATCCACCGAGAACGCGAATCGTCAGCAGCTCCTTCGCGCCGGTGTTATCGGCGACCTTGAGGCGGGATTCGTTCTGGATCATGGGTTACTTCGCCTTCTCGACGATCTCGACCAGGCGCCAGCGCTTGGTGGCGCTGGTCGGGCGGGTCTCGTTGATGACGACGAGGTCGCCAACACCAGCGGTGTTCTGCTCGTCGTGCGCCTTCAGCTTCTTCGTGCGGCGAAGGACCTTACCGTAAAGCGGGTGCTTAACGCGGTCTTCGACCTCGACGACGATGGTCTTGTCCATCTTGTCGCTCACGACGTAACCGCGGACCGACTTGCGGTAACCGCGCTCGACGGTCTCCTCAGCCTTGTTCTCGCTGGCCATCACTCAGCCTCTTCCTTGGCAGCAGCCTCGTCGGCCTTCTTTGCCTTGCTCTTCTTGGCCTTCTTCTCGACAGGCGCCGGCGTCGCACGGATCCCGAGCTCGCGCTCGCGGATGACCGTGTACAGACGGGCGATGTCGCGCTTGACAGCACGGATACGTCCGTGGCTCTCAAGCTGGCCGGTGGCCGACTGGAAGCGCAGGTTGAACAGCTCTTCCTTGGCCTTACGCAGCTCCTCGACGAGGCGCTGGTCTTCGAACGTGTCGAGCTCGGACGTGGCGAGCTCCTTGGTGCCGATCGCCATTACGCGTCGCCCTCCTCGCGCTTGATGATGCGTGCCTTGAGCGGCAGCTTGTGCATTGCTCGTGTCAGTGCGCCACGTGCGAGCTCTTCGCTCACGCCGGCGACCTCGAAGAGGACGCGACCCGGCTTGACGTTGGCGACCCACCACTCGGGCGAACCCTTACCGGAACCCATGCGAACTTCCGCAGGCTTCTTGGTGAGCGGGCGGTCGGGGTAGATGTTGATCCACACCTTTCCACCACGCTTGATGTGACGCGTCATGGCGATACGAGCTGCCTCGATCTGACGGTTGGTCACATAAGCGGGAGTCAGCGCCTGGATGCCGTACTCACCGAACGACACCTGGGTGCCGCCGGTGGCCTGGCCCGAACGCTTCGGGTGGTGCTGCTTGCGGAACTTGACCTTGCGGGGGATAAGCATTACGCCGATGCTCCTTCCGGGGCCTTCTTCTCGGCGCCGGCGTCGTTACGACGCGGTCCGCGACGGCCACCACGGTCGCGTGCAGGCTTCTTCGAAGCCTCCTCGCGAGCGAGTTCCTTGTTCGTGAGGTCACCCTTGTAGACCCAGACCTTCACACCAATGCGACCGAAGGTGGTCTTTGCCTCGTAGAAGCCGTAGTCGATGTTCGCGCGCAGTGTGTGCAGCGGCACACGACCCTCGCGGTAGAACTCCGTACGGCTCATCTCGGCGCCGCCAAGACGGCCCGAAACCTGGATCCGAACGCCCTTGGCGCCGGCGCGCATGGCGCCCTGCAGACCCTTGCGCATCGCACGACGGAATGCCACGCGAGCAGCGAGCTGCTCTGCGACACCCTGTGCGACGAGCTGAGCGTCAGCCTCGGGGTTCTTCACCTCGAGGATGTTCAGCTGGATCTGCTTGCTCGTGAGCTTCTCGAGCTCGCTGCGGATGCGCTCGGCCTCCGCGCCACGGCGACCGATAACGATGCCGGGACGGGCGGTGTGAATGTCGACGCGAACGCGGTCCTTCGTGCGCTCCAGGTCGATACGGCTCACACCGGCACGGTCGAGGTTCTTCTGCAGAAGCTCGCGGATACGGATGTCCTCGGCAACGTAGTCAGCGTAACGCTGACCCGGCTTCGTCGAATCAGCGAACCAACGCGAGGTGTGGTCCGTGGTGATTCCGAGGCGGAAGCCGTAAGGGTTGATCTTCTGTCCCATTACTTGCTCGCCTTCTGCTCGCTGGCGTCTGCCGCGTCAGCAGCAGTCGCGGGCGTTGAGAGCACGACCGTGATGTGGCTCGTGCGCTTCTTGATCTGGTCGGCGCGACCCTGAGCGCGGGGACGGAAACGCTTCAGCGTTGTTCCCTCATCCACGAAGGCGTTCTTGACGAACAGCTCCTGCTCGTCGAAGGACTCGCCAGCGGCGTCGGCCTTCACCTGTGCGTTAGCCATAGCCGACGCAACGAGCTTGTAGATGGGCTCAGATGCACCCTGCGGTGCGAACTTCAGGATGGCGAGGGCCTCTTCGGCCTGCTTCCCCTTGATGAGCGCAACGACACGACGAGCCTTCTGAGGGGTCACGCGGATGTGTCGCACGCGTGCGATGGACTCCACCATTTCTCTCTCCTCTGCGTCCCCGCGTTAGCGGCGACGGCCCTTCTTGTCGTCCTTCACGTGGCCGCGGAAGGTGCGGGTGGGCGCGAACTCGCCCAGCTTGTGGCCGACCATGGCCTCAGACACGAACACAGGAATGTGCTTGCGTCCGTCGTGCACGGCGATCGTGTGTCCCAGCATGGCGGGGACGATCATCGAGCGACGCGACCAGGTCTTGATGACGTTCTTCGTGCCGGCTTCGTTCTGCGAGACAACCTTGCGAAGCAGGTGCTCGTCGACGAAGGGGCCCTTCTTCAGACTGCGTGGCATCTTCTTGAACTCCTACTTGCGCTTCTTGCCCGAGGTGCGACGACGCACGATGTACTTGTCGCTTTCCTTGTTGGCGTGGCGGGTGCGACCCTCAGCCTGGCCCCAAGGCGACACGGGGTGACGACCACCGGAGGTGCGTCCCTCTCCACCACCATGGGGGTGGTCGACAGGGTTCATCACGACACCACGAACCGTGGGGCGCTTGCCCTTCCAGCGGTTACGGCCGGCCTTACCCCAGTTGATGTTCGACTGCTCGGCATTGCCGACCTCGCCGATCGTCGCGCGGCAACGCGCGTCAACGTTGCGGACCTCGCCCGAGGGGAGACGCAGCTGAGCGTAAGGGCCGTCCTTGGCGACGAGACGCACGGAGGCGCCCGCCGAACGAGCCATCTTTGCACCGCCACCGGGACGGAGCTCCACGTTGTGGATGACCGTACCTGTGGGGATGTTGCGCATCGGCAGGTTGTTACCGGGCTTGATGTCAGCCTGGGGACCCGACTCGACGATGTCGCCCTGCTTCAGCTTGTTCGGCGCGACGATGTAGCGCTTCGTGCCGTCGGCGAAGTGGAGCAGCGCGATGCGTGCGGTGCGGTTGGGGTCGTACTCAATGTGAGCGACCTTGGCGTTGATGCCGTCCTTGTCATTACGACGGAAGTCGATGACACGGTACTGGCGCTTGTGGCCACCGCCGATGTGACGCGTCGTGATGCGGCCCTGGTTGTTGCGGCCACCCGTCTTTGTGAGAGGGCGGAGCAGCGACTTTTCAGGCGTCGAACGCGTGATCTCGGCAAAGTCGGCCACCGACGAGCCGCGGCGACCAGGGGTCGTGGGCTTGTAGTTGCGAATAGCCATATTCGTTCCTTCAGTCCTTCCCAGCTATCAGGCGACAGCCGTGAAGATGTCGATGGTGCCCGACTTGATGGTCACAATGGCGCGCTTGGTGTCCTTGCGCTTACCAGTGCCAAAGCGGGTGCGGCGTGACTTGCCCTGACGGTTCAGGGTGTTCACCGAGGCGACCTTCACTCCGAAGATCTTCTCGATCGCGAGCTTGATCTCGGTCTTGTTCGCGCGGGGGTCCACGATGAACGTGTACTTGCCCTCGTCGATCAGGCCGTAGCTCTTCTCGGAGACGACGGGCGCGAGGATGATGTCGCGCGGGTCCTTGTTGAGAGCGGTCATGCCGAGACCTCCTTCGCGCCGACCTTCATCGCGACGAACGCGTCGAAGGCAGCCTTGGTGAAGACGATGTCGTCACTGGTGACAACGTCGTAGGCGTTGAGCTGGTCGGGCGCGATGACGTGCACGTTGGCGAGGTTACGGACCGACAGCCAGCCGTTCTCATCCGCGCGGTCGAGCACGACGAGCGTGTTCTTCTGTGCGGTGAACGTGGCGAGGAAGCCCGATGCTGCCTTCGTGGACGGTGCATCGACGCCGAACGACTCGACGACGTGGATGCGCTCCCCGCGAACACGGTCGCTCAGCACGCCAGCGAGGGCGGCAGCGATCATCTTCTTGGGGGTGCGCTGCGAGTAGTCGCGCGGCTTCGGGCCGTGGACAATGCCACCGCCGCGGTGCTCGGGCTGGCGGATCGAGCCCTGACGTGCGCGGCCAGTGCCCTTCTGCTTGAACGGCTTGGCGCCGGTACCCGAAACCTCACCACGACGCTTGGTCGAGTGAGTGCCCTGGCGTGCCGCCGCGAGCTGCGCGACGACGACCTGGTGGATCAGCGGAACGTTCGTCTTGACGTCGAACACCTGGGCGGGCAGCTCAACAGAGCCTGCCTTTTTGCCGTCCGTGTTCAGAACGTCGAGAGCGAGAGTCGAGTCAGCCATCTAACTCAAGCCCCCTTCACTGCGTTGCGGACGTATACGACGCGGCCACGAGCACCGGGGACGGCGCCCTTAACGAGCATCAGACCCTTCTCGGCGTCGACGGCGTGCACCGTGAGGTTGAGGACGGTCACGCGCTCGCCACCCATGCGGCCAGCCATGCGCGTGCCCTTGAAGACGCGGCTCGGCGTTGCCGAAGCACCGATCGAGCCGGGCTTGCGGTGGTTGCGGTGGGCACCGTGCGAGGCACCGACACCGGCGAAGTTGTGACGCTTCATCACACCGGCGAAGCCCTTACCCTTGCTCGTGCCGACGACGTCGACGAGCTGGCCTGCTTCGAAGGTGCCGTCAACCGTGATCTCCTGGCCGGCTTCGTAAGACGAAGCGTCGGCCGTGCGGATCTCGGTGACCTGACGACGGGGGGTCACGCCTGCGGCCTTGAAGTGACCGGTGAGGGGCTGGGAGACCCGGCGGGGGTCAACTTCGCCACCTGCGATCTGAACGGCGTTGTAGCCATCCTTCTCGGGCGTACGGACCTGAGTCACGACGTTGGGAGCGAGCTCGATCACCGTGACGGGGATCAGCTTGCCGCTTTCGTTCCAGACCTGGGTCATGCCGACCTTCTTGCCGAGCATGCCCTTGGAAACCTTGTTGTTGATGTCAGCCACGTCGCACCTCAGAGCTTGATCTCGATGTTGACATCAGCCGGCAGGTCCAGCCGCATCAGCGAGTCGACGGCCTTGGGCGTCGGGTCGATGATGTCGATGAGGCGCTTGTGCGTGCGCTTCTCGAAGTGCTCGCGGCTGTCCTTGTACTTGTGGGGCGAACGGATAACCGCCACGACGTTCTTCTCCGTCGGGAGGGGCACCGGGCCCACGACCTGCGCACCAGCGCGGGTCACGGTGTCGACGATCTTCCGCGCCGACGTGTCGATGACCTCGTGGTCATACGACTTCAGGCGAATGCGGATCTTCTGTCCCGCCATTGTCTGCTCACTCTCTTCTCGCGTCTTACCTCTTGGGCATTGGACGCACGTGCCCTCCGGAAACCCTTCGGGCGGCACCGCTCGCCTCACGCACAGGCCGGAGCCTGGTGCGCGGAGACGCCGCGCCATGTTCACATGTCAGCCCCCACGAGCGCACGGGACAATGCCCGTTGCATGTGGGTGTGTGAGTTGATCCTCTGCCCGCGGCCCAGGTCTGTACGCGTATCGCGTCGCCTGTGCACTGCCGTAACAGTGATCCGCACCGCGCACGAGGCGACGGCCGGAATGTGGAACTGGTCTATTCTGCCAGGCGCGCACCCCATAACGCAACCCGGGCGTGTCGCGCTGAGGGCCGCGTCATTCCGCGGATTTCAGGGGGCACCCCGCACTCTCTCAGCGCCCTCCCGGAAACCCCGGATCAGGCGGGGTCGTGCGGGCCCGTTTCGCGCACGGCGAAGGCGTACAGCGGGCGGTGCTGCACCTCTTCGTAGATGCGGCCGATGTACTGCCCGAGCACCCCGAGCATGAGCAGCTGGATTCCGCCGAGCAGGAACATTCCGGCGGCGAGGAACGTCCAGCCCTCCACCTGGTTCTCGGGCGCGACGATGCGGGAGATGGCCAGGTAGAGCGTCCAGACGCCTGCACCAACGGCGAGGGTCAGCCCGAGTGCGCTGATGAGGCGCAGTGGGAACGAGGAGAAGCCCAGGATGCCGTCGGCGGCGAGCTTGAGCATCTTGCCGAGGGGGTAGCCGGTTGTTCCCGCGTGACGGGCGTCGCGATCGAACAGCACCGCTTCCTGCCGGAATCCGATCTCGGCCACCATTCCGCGGATGAAGCGGTTGCGCTCGGGGTAGCGCCGCAGCTCTTCGACGACACGGCGATCCATCAGCCGGAAGTCGCCCGTGTCGCGCGGGATGTCGATGCGGGCGAGCTTGCTGAGGGTCCAGTAGTAGCCGCCGGCCGTCAGTCGCTTGAGGAAGCCGTCATCGCGTGTGCGGCGCTTGGCGTAGGCCACATCGGCCCCCTGCTCCCACGCGGCGATGAGGTCGAGGGCGACCTCAGGCGGATCCTGCAGATCGCTGTCCATCACGATGACGGCGTCGGCGTCGGCAACGTCGATGCCCGCGGTCACAGCGATCTGGTGGCCGCGGTTGCGGGCGAGGGAGTACACCGAGACCCGCTCGTCGCGTTCGCGTAGCGCACGCAGCAGCTCGAGTGAGCGATCGCGCGAGCCGTCGTCGATGAAGATGAACTCGACGACGTATCGCTCGGCGGCGCGCTCGGCCACCTGTGTCAGCCGCTCGTACAGGAGGGGGATGTTGCCCTCTTCGTTGTAGATCGGCAGGACGAAGGCGATGTTGCGGCGATCGGTCATCGCGTGCGTCCTCCCGGCATCAGGGTGTAGATCAGTCGACGCAAGCGTGCCATGCGCTGCGCCTTCTTCGCACCGCGGCTCGCGTCTGCCGGGGTGATCCCGTCGAAGGTGACGGCGGCCAGGTCGAACAGTGCGCGGATCTCTCGCGCCTGCTTTTCGACGAGGGCCACGGACCACTGGCCGGCGCTGACGCGAAAGGTGGCGGCAACGGCGTCGTCGCGCACGAAGTCGCCGTGGCGCAGAACGGCGTAGTACGTGGCCAGGTCGATCGCGTACGACCACTCCCCCTGCCAGCCGCCCGCTGCTTCGAGGGCGGCGCGGCGCATCATCACGGCGCCCGGTTCTCCGAAGGGGTTCGTGCCGCTGAGCACCGACTGGCGCACGGCTGCTTCGCCGCTCATGTGCGCGCTCAGGCCCTGCAGGCCGCGGCGCGGAGCGATGGTCTTGCCCGTTGCTCCGACGATGCGGCGAGCGCCGCCGACGAGAACGGCGTCGGGGTTGTCGTCCAGCAGGGCGACCTGGCGGGCCAGGCTGCCGTCCGTCACGGTGTCGTCACCCGGGAGGAGCTTGATGTACTCGCCGCGTGCGGCCCGTGTGACGGCCGCCCAGTTGGCCGCCGCTCCCCCGCCCGCTGGCGTTGTCATGATCCGCACGCGCGGGTCGCTGCGGAAGCGCTCGGCGATGTCGAGGGTGTCGTCTGTTGAGGAGTGGTCCGAGACGATCAGCTCGAGTGCGGCGTCTTTTTGCTGCAGAACGGATCGGATCGTCTCGCCCAGGAATCGTCCCTGCTGATAGGCGGGGATGACAACCGAGAGCTTCGGCGTGCCGGTCATGACTTCTGCTCCTTGTTGCTGCGGCGGAACGAGAAATTCGCGTGTCCGAACCAGCTGGCAATGGCGATCACGAAGGTGAAGAGGAATTGGGCGATGATCTCGTCCATCCCGAGCCAGAGCGTGAGCGGCGGAACAACTAGATAATTCAACAGAAAAACGCCGAGATAGACCAACTGGAAACGGAAGAAGTCCAGCCAAATCTGTCCGGTGACGCGGAAGACCAGGCGCCGGTAGAGGAAGAACGCGCTGATCGTCGAGGTGACCTGAGCGCACGCGATGACGACGAAAACGGTCCAGGCGGTGTCGGGCAAGAGGTTCCGGAACAGCAGCGAGAACACGACGAACCAGGCGAAGCCGATCGCGGTGTTGATCCCGCCGACGACGAGGAAGGCGATGCGGCGATCTTTGAAGAGCTTCAGCAGCGGGCCGTCTGGCCCCTTCATGCCGCCGACGGCCTCCTTGTCGGTCTCAGCCACAATTCCCCTTCCGAACACGAGTCACGCGTGCAAGAGTATGCGGTGAGCGGTGAACGGCCGCTCTGAGGTCACACATATTGGGGGTTTCTGATGGGACTGGGGGATCTGGTGAACAAGGGCAAGGACGCCTTTGAACAAAACAAGGACAAGCTGGCCGAGGCAGCGAAGAGCGATCAGGGACGCGACGCCCTCGACAAGGCAACCGATGCCGCGAAGAAGGCGACGCCGGATGCCGCGGACAGCAAGATCGACGATGTTCGCCGCAATATCGACAAGACACTCGGCGGCTAGGTGATCGCGAGGTTCGGGGCGGGCGGCACGCGCTCCGTCCCGAACCTCCGCCCCGCCTCTCCTCAGCGCGCGCGGCGTGCGTCCCGTCGCCACACGATCAGCCAGCCAGCCAGCACCAGCCAGGCCAGTACGAAGGATCCGGCGAGCACGGGGAACGGCGGCGGCAGGAACCGCACCGTGACTTCCTCGCCCGCGGCGGCGGTGACGTCGACGGTGAGCAGATAGTCGCGAACCGGGTCAGCAAAGGAGCCGGCCGACACCTCATAGCCGGGGAACGGCAACCGGCTGAGCACAACCCGGGGGTCGGAGCCGACGGCGTCGACGGAGAAGGTGACGGAGGTGTCCGACTGCGCCGTGACGGTGACTGCGGTACCCTCGCCCGTCCAGGTGACGCCTCCGGCGCTCGGCAGTTCCTCGTCGCGCTGCAGGTACCAGTTCCAGTCGAGGTCGTCGGCGACGTGCCATCCGTCCGGAACCACGGGCTGGTCCGGGTAGGTGGCCTTGGCGGCGATGATCGTGGAGATGCTCATCAGGTCGCTGACGCGCTCGCCGGTGTCGGGGTCGATGCTCCAGAGCGTGTCGAGCGCGTCTTCGCAGGTGAGTCCGCGCAGATCGCTGCAGAGGTCGTCGGCGAAGGATTCAAAGGGCAGCACCGTGTACACGCTGGCGACGGGCGTTTCACTGAGGTACCAGAGGTTGCCCATCAGGCGCTCGTCCCAGCTGGCGGGGGTGTTCTGCCCTGTGTAGTAGTTGCCGACGACGATCGCATCGCCCCGCGGTTCGTCGAGAACGGATCGCAGCTCATCGGTGGAGGTGGGCGCGTTGACCGTTGGCATCGGTGATTCACGGAACTGCAGCATCTGCGCACCGGCGACGCCCACGGTGATGGCGATGCTGAGCAGCACGGCCACCGTGACCTGGCGGGTGCGCGCGCGAGTGGCGTGCAGGTAGAAGATCGCCACGAGCACCAGCTGGGCGATGAACGTGACGAGGATCGATTTCCACGACCACATCTCTTCCACCCACCCGATGTAGGTGGTGGCGGCGATCACGGCAACGGCCGCCCAGGCGCGCGCCCGCGTGACGCGATACGGGTAGGCGCGGGTGGCGGCGACGACGAGCACGATGATCACGGCGATCGCCACGTAGGGCATCATGCGCAGCGGCCAGCGCAGCGCCCCCATTTCGCTGGGGGCGAGGATGAAGGCCAGCATCACGGCGCCGAAGATCCACACCGGCAGCAGCCGGATCACGGCGTCGCGCGCGATGGGGAGGAACAGCGGGATCAGCGGCAGTAGCCAGGCGATGTACACCAGCGGCCCCTGCGTGGTGTCGCCCCAGAACGATTTGATCGTGGCGGTTGTCAGGGGCGATCCGGCCGAGAGTAGATCGGTGATGTCGGCGTTGAGGAAGTGCTCGTTGGCGAAGGGGTCGGATGAGCGCTCGGTGACGGGGGCGGTGGCGATGGCGGGCAGGTATATGACGATCGTCCACGCCGCTCCCCAGGCGGAGGCCAAGAGCGTGCGGATGATGCGGGTACCGTCGCGGTGGACGATGTGGCGCACGAGCGATTCGACGAGGATGATCACGAGCACCATCACGCCGAACACGTAGCCGATGGTCACGAGCGTGAAGCTGAGGATCACGTACGGCACGGGCGATTTGCCGTGTTCGACGGTGCGGCGCAGCGCCCACCACAGCAGGGGGAAGAGGCACGCGTCGAACAGGCCCGTTGACCACGATGCTGCGTCTATGTAGACGGTGAACCCGGCTGCGGGGGCGAGCACGCCGGCGAGCGCCGCCCAGGGGCGGGAGGCCCCCATGTCGCGTGCCAGCAGGAACATGCCGGCGGAGAACAGGGCGAGGAAGGCGATCTTCCACACGGTCACGTGCAGCGCGGCGTCGGGCGAGATGTAGGCGGTGAGCCCGATCAGCCAGGTGACGGGGCTGAGGATGCCCCACTGCCCCTCGGCGAAGTAGTTGCCGCCCTGCCAGGCGGAGGGGTTGAGGATGGGCAGGCGTCCCTGCGACAGGTGCTCGCCCAGGGCGTACCACTGGCCGAACGATCCGCGCTCGGTGTCGTCGGTGAAGTAGAAGCGCGGGTTGATGATCAGCCGCGACAGGGCGATGAGGATCGTGACCGAAACGGCGATCAGCGGCCAGCGCAGGCGCTGGATGAGCATCTCGGTGGCCGGTGCCCCGGTGGTGGTGCTGGGGGCGTCGGTCATGGAGTTCCTCCCGGTCGTGAACCCCAGCGATGTTATCTTGCGGGGTTCACACACGTATGCATGACACGATGTTCTCGTGAAGGGCATCATTCTGGCCGGGGGATCCGGCACGCGTCTGCATCCGATTACGATCGGCACGTCGAAACAGCTCGTGCCGGTGTACGACAAGCCGATGATCTATTACCCGTTGTCGACGCTGATGTTGGCGGGTATTGACGACATTCTCGTGATCACCACCCCGCACGATGCCGTCGCTTTTGAGCGCCTGCTGGGTGATGGATCGCAGTTCGGGGTGTCGATCCGCTACGCACAGCAGCCATCTCCGGACGGCCTCGCGCAGGCGTTCACGATCGGCGCCGACTTCATCGGTGATGATTCGGTGGCGCTGGTGCTGGGCGACAACCTGCTGTACGGGCCGGGGCTGGGCACACAGCTCAAGCGCTACCGCGATGTGGACGGCGGGGCGATCTTCGCGTACTGGGTGGCCGAGCCCTCCTCGTATGGCGTTGTGGAGTTCGACGCATCGGGTCACGCGCTGTCGCTGGAGGAAAAGCCCGCGCAGCCGAAGAGCAACTACGCCGTTCCGGGGCTGTACTTCTACGACAACGACGTGATCGACATTGCCCGGAACCTGGCGCCCTCGGCGCGCGGTGAGTACGAGATCACCGATATCAACCGCGCGTATCTGGAGCGGAAGAAGCTGCAGGTGGAGGTACTCCCCCGCGGCACCGCGTGGCTGGACACCGGAACGGTGGATGACCTGCTGAACGCCGGCGATTTTGTGCGCACGATGGAGCTGCGAACGGGGCAGAAGATCGGCAGCCCCGAGGAGATCGCGTGGCGACTGGGTTTCCTCGATGATGAGGAGTTGCGGGTGCGGGCGGAGAAGCTCGTGAAGTCGGGCTACGGACGGTATCTGCTGGACATGATGGAAAGGGGCCGCTGAGATGCGCCTTCTCGTAACCGGCGGGGCCGGTTTTATCGGATCGAACTTCGTTCACTACGTTGTGGCGCACACGGATCACCATGTGACGGTTCTCGACAAGCTGACCTATGCCGGCAACGCCGATTCGCTGAAGGGCTTGCCGGAGGATCGCGTTGAGCTGGTGGTGGGTGATATCGCCAACCCCGCCCTGGTGGACAGTCTGATCGCCGAGGCCGACGCGGTTGTTCACTATGCCGCCGAGAGCCACAACGACAACTCACTGGACGATCCGCGTCCGTTCCTGGATACGAATGTGGTCGGCACGTTCACGCTGCTCGAGGCGGCGCGGCGGCACAATGTGCGCTTCCACCACGTGTCCACCGATGAGGTCTACGGGGATCTGGAGCTGGACGACCCGCAGCGTTTTACGGAGCTCACCCCCTACAACCCGTCGTCGCCGTATTCCTCGACGAAGGCCGCGAGCGATCTGCTCGTGCGGGCGTGGGTGCGTTCGTTCGGTGTGAAGGCGACGATCTCGAACTGTTCGAACAACTACGGTCCGTTCCAGCACATCGAGAAGTTCATTCCGCGCCAGATCACCAACGTTCTGCGCGGCATTCGCCCCAAGCTGTACGGCACGGGCGAGAACGTGCGCGATTGGATCCACGCGGATGATCACTCGTCGGCCGTTCTGACGATTCTTGAGAAGGGCGTGATCGGCGAGACGTACCTGATCGGCGCCGACGGCGAAGAAAACAACAAGAACGTTGTTGAGACGATTCTGGAGCTGATGGGCCAGCCGCGCGATGCGTATGATCACGTGGCTGATCGCGCCGGGCACGATCTGCGCTATGCGATTGACTCCACGCGCCTGCGCACCGAGCTGGGCTGGCAGCCGCAGTATCGCGATTTCCGTTCGGGCCTGGAGGCGACGATCGCCTGGTATCGCGAGAACGAGGCGTGGTGGGCCGCCGATAAGGATCGCGTCGAGGCGTTTTACGCGTCGAAGGGCCAGTGACGGTGTTCGGCAAGCAGCTGGGCGTGACCGAGACGACGATCCCGGGTCTGATGCTGTTCGATCTGCCGGTTCACGGCGATCAGCGCGGGTGGTTCAAGGAGAATTGGCAGCGCGAGAAGATGATGGCCGCGGGGCTGCCGGACTTCGGGCCCGTGCAGAACAACGTGTCGTTCAACGATGCGCCCGGCACCACTCGCGGCATTCATGCGGAGCCGTGGGACAAGTGGGTGTCGGTGGCAACGGGCCGCATCTTCGGTGCGTGGGTGGATCTGCGCGAGGGGCCCGGCTTCGGCGCGGTGTTCACCGCCGAGATCGATCCGTCTCGCGCGATCTTCGTTCCGCGCGGTGTGGGCAATGCGTTTCAGACGCTGGAGCCGAACACGGCGTATACGTACCTGGTCAATGACCACTGGTCGCCGGACGCTGAGTACTCCTTTGTGAACCTGGCGGACGAGACGGTGGCGATCGACTGGCCGATTCCGCTTTCGGACGCGCAGCTGAGTGACAAGGATCGCGCGCATCCGCGACTGGCGGACGTGACGCCCGTCGGGCCTCGGAAGATCCTGGTGACCGGCGCGAACGGCCAGCTGGGCCGCGCGCTGCGCGCCGAGTTCGACGGCATGCCCCATGTGGAATATGCCGGACGGGACGACCTGGATCTGACGGGTGATCTCGCCTCCGCTCGGCGCTGGCGCGACTACGGGGTGATCATCAACGCCGCCGCCTACACCGCCGTGGACGGTGCGGAAAGCGACCGTGCTGCCGCGTGGGCGGCGAATGCGACGGGGGTCTCGGCCCTGGCCCGCGTTGCGGCCGACAACGGCATCACGCTCGTTCACGTCTCGAGCGACTATGTCTTCGACGGAGCGATCGATCGCCCCTACCGTGAGGACGATCCGACGGCCCCGGCCGGTGTGTACGGGCAGACGAAGGCGGCGGGTGATGCCGCCGTGATGGTGGCCCCGCGGCACTATGTTGTGCGCACCTCGTGGGTGGTGGGTGACGGGGGCAACTTCGTGCGCACCATGGCGTCCCTGGCCGAGCGCGGCATCAACCCGACGGTTGTGGATGACCAGGTGGGGCGGCTGACGTTTACCAGCGAGCTGGCGCGCGGTATCCGTCATCTGATCGAGACGGATGCCCCCTTCGGCATTTACAACCTGACCGGCGGCGGCGAGCCCCGTTCGTGGGCGGATATCGCCCGCCGGGTGTTCGAGCTGACCGGGCACGACCCGCAGCGGGTGACCCCGGTATCGACGGCGGAATACTTTGCGAACGCGGCGGGGCCGATCGCCCCGCGTCCGGCGAACAGTGTGCTGGATCTGACGAAGATCGAACGCAGCGGCTTCCGGCCGCAGAACGCGGACGATTCGCTGCGTTCCTACCTGGCGTAGGGTCGGCGCGCCCACGTGACGGCAGGGCTACCCCGAAATACGCTCAAAGACGTGACGGGGAGCGTTAACGGTTCAGTGCGGCCTGCGGGCGTTCTTGTGGCGTGTGCGCTGAGCCTAGGACTGGCTCTGACGCCGCTGACGGCCTCGTTCGACACCGCTGTGGCGGTGGCCGCGACGCCTGCTCCGGACGAAGGCGCTCAGAATCCCTCCCCCTCGGCGCAGCCGAGCACGGATCCAGAGCCGCAGCCGCAGCCATCGACGGATCCGGAGCCCGATCCCGATCCCGATCCCGAGCCGGAACCTCCGCAGCCATCGCCGGATCCCGCGCCGCAGCCCGAACCTGAGCCGGAGCCTGAGCCGCACCCGGAGCCCGCCCCGGCACCCTATTACCCGCCGGCTCCGGCACCCGCGCCTGCCCCGGCACCCGCTCCCGCACCCGATCAGGAACCAGAGCCCACGGAAACGCCGGAACCAACCGAGGCCCCGGAGCCCGCTCAGACGCCAACGCTCACTCCGACACCAACACCGACGGCATCGCCCACCCCCACGCCCACGATCACGGGCACGCCGCTTGTCGAGTCGGATTCGCGCGGGGGCGAGTGGCTGCTGATCGTGGCCGTGATCGGTTCGGTCGGCATTGTCGGCGTTGGTGCCACAGCGATCGCGCTAACGGTGCCGTGGCGGCGCGTGTTTGGCGGGTCGGCGGGCTGATCCGCCACCACTGACCAGTGCGGACTATGCCGTTGTGTCTCCGGGCATCAGCGCTGCCTTGAAGGTCTTGAAGAGGATGACGATGTCGCCCATCACGGACCAGTTCTCGACGTACGAGAGGTCCAGGCGCACGCTGTCGTCCCACGAGAGGGTGTTGCGCCCGGATACCTGCCACAGCCCCGTCATGCCGGGCTTCACCAGGAAGCGGCGGTGTACGTGGTCGTCGTACAGCTCGACCTCGCGCAGGATCGGCGGGCGGGGGCCCACGAGCGACATCGAGCCGCCGAGCACGTTGAACAGCTGGGGCAGCTCGTCCAGGCTGTATTTGCGCAGGATCCGGCCAATGCCCGTCACGCGCGGGTCGTCCTTCATCTTGAACTGCACCTTGTTGCCGTAGTCCTGGGCGTCCAGCAGCGAGGCCAGTTCGGCGTCTGCGCCCACCTTCATCGAGCGGAACTTCAGCATCTGGAACTCGCGCCCATGACGGCCGATGCGGGTCTGCTTGTAGATCACCGGGCCCCTCGACGTGAACTTCACGAGCGCCGCGATCACGATCAGGACGGGGCTGAGCACGGCGATGATGAAGAAGGAGCCGAAGAGGTCCATCATCCGCTTGACGAAGCGCTGACCGGCCGAGAACCGCGGGGTTTCCACGTGCATCAGCGGCAAGCCCGAAACGGGGCGGGTGTGAATGCGCGGGCCGGCGATGTCAGTCAGGTTGGGGGCGAGCACCAGGTGCTGTTTGCCGGCCTCCAGCGACCACGAAATCTGCTTCACGCGCTGCGGCCCGAGCTCATCGGTGCTGGTGATGACCACCGTGTCGGCGCCGGTGACCTCGATGGCGCGTTCCACCGAATTCACGCTGCCCATCACGGGGATGTCAGAACCGCTGAGTTCGCCGGCAACGCGTCCGCTGGGGATGCAGGCACCCGCCACGACATAGCCGGATGCCTTGGTGCGTTTGAGTTCGTTAGAGATGTGCTTGACCGAGGCTTCCGAGCCCACCAGCAGAACGCGAGCAGAGTACTGACCCTTACGGCGCTGTTTACGCAACCAGATTCGCCAGAAGTATCTAGCGAGCACCAGGCCCCCAAGCCCGGCGGGGAGCGCGATCAACAGATATCCGCGCGCAATTTCGACTCGGAAGGCGAAGCCGAAGATCGCGATGATGCCAAACAGCATCACGCTGGTATCGAAAATGCGGCGATACTCGTCGGATCCGACGCCGATCACGCGATCGGAGCGGGTGTCGTTCAGCGCGAGGCCGATCAGCCACGCCCCCACCAGCAGAACTGACAGCAGGGTGTAGGACGTCAGAATGGGCCAGGCCCGAAACGCAGCGGGCATGGCGAGGTCGGTGTGGAAACCGAGCCAGCCGATCTGCGAGCCGAAAACGGCCGCGAGAACGATCAGGGAATCGGTGATGCGCAGGTATCCGGCGTATCGCGCTCGCCAGTCGAATGATGCAGGCTTCCCCGCGGCGACCACGGGAACCTTGCCACTGGCGGTTCGGACAATTGACGGCAACTCACCCGACGCTGCCCGCGCGCGCGCAGCCGTCACTGTTGCTGCCACCTCCGAGCCTGACTGCTCGGCTGGCCTCGTGATCTCGGTTGTCACCCGTCGCCTCTCCGCATCCCCACAGCCTCTCGGCACAGTGAAGTCTACCCCAGTGGCACCTTCCCGTTCATAGCCCGGGCCGCGCGCAACGGCTCAGCGCGTCCCGCCGGTTCGGCACAATCATTGCGGGTCTGGGAATCCGGCTTGTTCCTTCAGTTCATGAAGCAGTGGCTCCGACAGCGAACGGCCAAATGTCTCCGTGAAGTGCCCGGCGTCCCTATAGACATGGACATTTCCGATCACCACGGGGCAAGCACCGTCGGCACAGAACCAGTTCGACATGTCTACGACCTCCGCCCCCTGCACTCGATCGGCAGCGACTGCCAGCACCTCATTCTCGAAATCAACGGTTGCTTCCTCGACTGAACGACTGCACGGGGTATGCGGCGTCTTCACGCCGCAACCGATGAGCTCTAGCGTGGTGCGGGGGTAGTCGCGAATCGCAAGAATCGTTGCGCCTCGGTCGATGAGTGGTTGCCACGCTGACTCATATCCCTGAACGCCCGCGTTGAAGCTCTCCGCACCAGTGTCAGGATCGCGAAACGCTCGGTTCTGGGCGATCGCAGACGTGAGGACGTACTCGTACGCTTCCTCTTCGGCGAGGAAAGCAGTCAGGTCCGAGACCCACTCATCGCAGGTCGTACGCCAGGTGTCATCAGACTGCGTACGAGACGCGTTGTTGAACGTGCACGAGTGCTTGAAATAGGTATCGAGCCGCCAACCGTATCGGTCAGCAATTTCTGCGTACGCAGGCATCCATACTGCGGCGTGCGAATTACCGATCAGTGCGATACGTGTCTCGGAGCTTGGGTCTCCCCATACGCACTGCTTGATCTCAGTGCCCGTCATTCCGGTCGAGCATTCTGCATCGAACAGCGGAGACACGTCGTCGTACGGCGAAGAAGGAAAAACCGCTGTTTCCTCAAGCTCGCCGTCGCACTCTGCGTCAACAGCGAGCGAACGGGCTCCGAAACAATCACTCGACATCGCTGCAAGGATGGCAACACGGTCAACTTCGGCGCGATGTTCAACGGCAATGACCCCAGCCGCGCTGACGCAGCTGACTCCAATTGCCGCAGTGACGGAGAGTGCCAGGGCGAGCCGGCGGTTCCGCGGTCGCGATGAAGCTCGCGCGCGCAATATAGGGTCTTCAACGAGCTTTTTTGTCAGGAAAGCCAGAGAAAGCGCTCCGCCGATCACTGCAAGACCAGTCTTCCAACCCGCTTCTGACATATCGCGAACTTCCAGCGCGAAGATTAGGATCGGCCAATGCCATAGGTACACGCCGTAGCCCAGGCCACCAAGCCATACCAGGGGCTTTGAGGATAGAAGGCTACTTGCCCCCCCACTTGGCCTCCTGCTGCCCCGTCACAATTATCAGGCAGGCCGCGACCACGGGAATCAGAGCGACGTACCCCGGGAAAAGATCAGCGACAGGAAGCACCGCTCCGACAGTTACCACTGCGATGAGCGCGATCCATGAAAGTACTGCCGCGACCTGCGCGGGGAGCTTGACTTTATCGATGGTTAAGGCGAGCAAAGAGCCTAGCCCGAACTCCCATACCCGCGTCAAGGTACTGAAATACGCGAACTGTTGGTCGGATCCGGTCTGCAGCACGGACCAGACGAACGACACCACAATAAGGGCGGCGACAGCGACAACCGCTGCGCGTTTCGTGCTCGTTCCGGACCGACGCACGATGAACGCGACGAGGAGGAACAGGACAAACCAGATCACGTAGAACTGACCTTGGATCGACATCGCCCAGAAATGCTGGACGGGCGATCTCGTCGTGTCAACAGCGAGATAGTCCACGGAGTTGAAAGCGAGGAACCAGTTCTCCCAGTACGAAGCCGACGCGAGGATCTGAAGAAACCCGTCACGCCACGATGCGTACGGCCGGACGACGATGGTCAGAACGAGTACAGCGCCAAGAACGACTGCTGCCTGCGGAAGCAAGCGCATGGCGAGGCGGCCGAAGAACGTTCTCGCTCGCACATGTCCGAATCGCCGCGTCTGGCTGAGGAGCGTCGCCGTGACGAGGAAGCCGGCGATCGTAAAGAATACGTCCACGCCACCGGATACGCGGTTGAACCAGATGTGGAAGACCGCGACGAGCATGAACGCCACGGTGCGGAGGCCTTCGATCTCAGGACGATAGGTCGAGCGTACGACCTCACGGGATGAGTACGCCGTCTTCGTTATGCGGGTCTCGTTCATAGTCTCTTCGGCGTCGGGGTGCTCACGGGAACACTGGTCATGCGGCGCTTCGGGCATCTGGCGTGGTCAACGCCTGCGAAGATCACGAACGATCAAGCACGCTGATCAAGCACACGCAATTCGCCGCGTCTCACCATACTGGCTCTTCACGAACGAGGGTGTAGCGCGGGCCTGAAGCCTCCGGCCTCGAGCAGCGATCTTGGGGCGTGAGGAACGAATCGGTGACAACTGATCGTTAGTGCCGGGAGGCGCTGGCGGGGAGGATGTCATCATGCCCGGTCCCTATCCCAGAGAGTTCCGCGAGGACGTTGTCGCGGTCGCTCGTAGCCGTGAGAGCGGCGTCACCATCAAGCAGATCGCCACTGACTTCGGTATCAGCGAAGCAACGTTGCAGAACTGGCTCCGCCAAGCTGACGTCGAGGAAGGCAACCGTCCTGGCCAGACCGCCGCGGACGCGGCTGAGACCCGTGAGCTGAAGAAGCGAATCCGGCTGCTCGAGCAGGAGAACGAGGTGCTCCGGCGCGCGGCGGCGTATCTGTCGCAGGCGAACCTGAAACTCGGTGGCTCCCCAAAATGACGTACCCGCTCGTTGCTGAGCTCGCCGACGCGGGGATCCCCGTGACGGTGTCGTGCCGGGTCCTCAAGCTCGCCCGCCAGCCCTACTATCGCTGGCGAAACGACCCGGTGCGGGATGCCGATGTGCTCCGCGCGTATCGGATCAACGCGCTGCACGACGCGCACCACGACGACCCGACGTTCGGCTATCGATACCTCGCCGACGAAGCGCGGCGGGCGGGGTGGCGGATGAGTCGGTGGACGGCGTGGAAGCTGTGCTCGCAGGCCGGGATTCTCTCGTCCGCGCAGCGCCGACGGCGCGGGAAGGGTAAGAACGCCGGCCCGCCCGTGTTCGACGATCACGTGCAACGAGTGTTCCGCGCAGACGCGCCGAATCGGCTCTGGCTCACGGATATCACGGAGCATTGGACGAGCGAAGGCAAGCTCTACTGTTGCGCGATCAAGGATGTCCGCTCCAACCGGATCGTGGGGTACTCGATCAGCGACCGGATGACCGCGAAGCTCGCCGTCGATGCCGTCCGCAACGCCGTCGCCCGCCGCGGTGAGATCGCCGGGTGCATCCTGCACGCCGACAGGGGTAGCCCGTTCCGCAGTCGTGCCATGGCCCGCGAGCTACGCCGCCACGACATGGTCGGATCGATGGGCCGTGTCGGCGCCGCCGGGGACAACGCGGCCATGGAGTCGTTCTGGTCGCTCCTGCAGACCAACGTGCTCAACCAGCAGCGCTGGACAACACGGCAGGAGCTGCGTCTCGCGATCGTCGTCTGGATCGAGCGGAAGTACCACCGCCAGCGCGCCCAGGACACCCTCGGCGGGTTGACTCCCATCGAGTTCGAAGCCAAGCTAGCCGAGCCGCTCACACTCGCGGCCTAAGCCGAACCTGTCACCAGTTCGTTCCTCACGCCCGTCGGAGCCTCTTACGGCTACAGTCGGACCGACCACTGCCGATGCCAACCAAAAGGCAAAAGCCCCCGTCGACCGGAGCCTCACCACGATGCCACACAAGTCTTCCCTCGCACGGTCTATTGATCGAGTTGTCACATCTGGGTCCTGCACCGGATGCGGCGCCTGCACCTTGCTAGCCGATGGAATATCGATGAGAGAAAGTGCTGATGGTTTTCTCCGACCAGTCGCCGAAAATGGCCACACGAAGAGTAGCCGCGACACGATCAAGCAGTTCAATCGTGTATGTCCAGGAAGACGCGTAAGCGCGCCAGTAGTCGAGGAAGGCGGGAGCCATCATGAAATTTTCGGACGCTATATCTCAGTGTGGCGCGCTTGGGCAAGTGATCCTGAGGTCCGCGAGCAAGGAAGCAGTGGAGGTGTCCTCACTGCGTTGACGGCATGGCTCGCTGATACCGGCCAGGTAACATCCACGCAAGCCGTTGCCGCGAGCACCTGCGCACCGAATCGGTCAGTTTCGGTGAGAATTACGACTCGTCAAGAAGCGCTGTCCGCGGCAGGTTCAAGATATGCTCCTGTCGCCGCTCTTGAGGGAACGTCCCTCAGTTCCGAGAACGCACTGGTCGGAAAGCCATGTGAAATCGCTGCCGCACGCGCGATTACATCCGAAAGCCAGGGCTCCGCCCCTCTGATGCTCTCGTTCTTTTGCGCTGGGACCCCTAGCCAACACGCAACAGACTCGCTTGTGCGCAAGCTTGGACTTGAGACGAACAATCTCATGTCAATGCGTTATAGGGGCGGCGGATGGCCAGGTTACTTCACGGCAATAGATCCTGACGGCCGCGAAGAGTCCCTTTCGTACGCCGAGTCCTGGGGGGCGCATCTCGGGCGCGACCTTCAAATGCGATGCAAATTGTGCGTCGACGGCACTGGCGAAGCATCAGACATCGCCGTCGGAGATTTCTGGGAGACTGATAGCGCTGGTTATCCACTATTTTCGGAAGGGGACGGTGAGTCCGTGGCAATCGCGAGGACTCACCGGGGTGATGACGTTATCCGCCGGGCTGCCGAAGCTGGGGTGATTATCGTGGAAGAGGTCACCCTCGATGACCTCATCGCTGTGCAGCCGCTCCAGGTAAAACGACGACGGACGCTAGCAGGACGCCTCCTCGGCCGCCGCCTCGCTGGCTATCGTGTACCGCACTACCCTGGCTACAGTCTCGCCCCTCACTTCACCAAGCGAGCAGTCCTAAATCTCAGAACGGCTGCCGGCACGTTTCTACGTTCAGTCAAGTCACGTGTTCGGGGCCGAAGCGCAGACCGCTAGCGTTGGGCAGATCAGCCTCGCTTTACTAAGCGCTTGATAGCTTCTTGGAGATCGTTCGGCATTGGCACAAACGCACGAAATGGGGCTTTGAGCCCTCCGCTGAGCATCAACATCATGACAAAATAGCCCATTGTTGAAGCAAGCGCCGCGCCAACCGCACCGAGAATCGGTCCCAGAACAATCAACGATCCGACTGAAACGACAAGCGCGACCGTTTGCGATATGGACATGCGCCCGCCACGTCCTTCAGCTGCGAGTGCCATCGAGATCACGTACCCGCTCGTCATTGCGAATCCTCCTATTGAGGCTACCCACACTACCGGTACGGCATTCGCAAAGCTCGGGCCAAACAGCAGCGGCACCACAACAGGTGTCGCAAGGCAAAGCAACGGGAAGCAAACAAGCGCAAGCGCGATTGCTGAACGCGTCGCTTGTTGCTGGAGTTTACGGCGCGGCTCCCCAGCTTCCGCTCGGACGATCGGCGTGAAGTAGGCCGCACCAAGTGCCTGTCCGAAAGCAAGCGGAATTGTCACAATCGTCGTGGCTACAGCATAGTAGCCAGCCTGCGTCGCTCCGATCAGTGGCAAAGCAATGGCCTGATCCATCCGGTTAGTCGCTGTCTCTGCGAGAGAAGAACCAGAGAAACGCAATCCCTCACGCGCAAGGCTCGGAATCTCCCGCCAAGCACCCTGCCAAGAAGCGCGCACAAGACACAGGCCTACAATGCATGCCAGCACATGCCCACACACGTAGGCAATCAGAACCGTCCCTGTGGAAGCGCTATCCGATAACCATAACGCGAGCACCACCACAAGGTAAGAGACTGGGGGCGTGAGCTGAATCAACGCGATGGCGCGGTATCTCGACTGCGCTACGAGTACACTGACGTCGCAGGTCCAACTCACGACGACGGGCGCCAAAAGTACACTCATCGTTGCCACGAGCGCGGCCAGCGGCTGAAAAGTTGAAAACATCGTAAGATGCAGCGTGACGGATATCGGAATGGCTCCGACAAATCCGAGCAATGCGATGATTCGCGCGGATGCCACGATGCGGGCGCCAGCTGGCATAGCCGCCCGGCGACGAACGGCTAGCGGAACACCGAAAGCCAAAACGACGGGAACAATGTGAAAGATCGCGATGACAGCGGCCGTCTCCCCCCGTCCCGCAGGGCCAATTGCGCGCGCAACGATCGGCGCAGAGACTAGCGCCAATCCTGCTGAGAAGATCCGGGCGAAGGCAAGCAAGGAGGGGCTATCTTCGGCGATACTTCCAAGCGCGCGGCGAAACCAACTCATGCGGTAAGCGAGATCTTCTTCAAAGCTTCAATGGAATCGGACAGCCTCGACTCAGCATTCGCTCTCAGCGCATCGAGTTCATCGTCATATTCACCGCGCAGCAGCTCTTCCGCCTCTGCAACGATTCGTTCGACGGTCAAATCCTCGTCGCGTAGGTCATGGACGTGCGACCATCCAATATCATTCATTAATGGCGCGAACTTGCGCGAATAGGCCAGAGGAAGCGACCTTGTCCCCACGGACAGGGCATTCAAACATGCGTGCATTCGCGATCCGATAACCAACTCGGCCGACGCAACCATCCGCCTTGCTTCAGTTACATCAACGGGAACGAGTGCCTCCAGATTGAGCTCATCCGCCAACGCGCGACAAACTGGAACGTCATTGTCAGGGCTCTCGCTCTCAATCACATGGGAGAGTAGAGACACCGTCCGACCGTTTCGCGTCATTTCAGCGATTATCTCGCGTATCACGCGCCGGTACTTCTCGTAGTCAACGTGATGGTTCTCTTGCCAGAGCAGCCCAGAGACGTTGAGCAAGACATCCCGCTTCTCGGAGACATTTGGAACTGGGAGCGCAAAAACAACATCAGTGGATGACACATCAGGACGGCGACCAAGCAATTCTGAAACGTAGTCACTACTTGCGCGGTCTCGCGAGTGCACCTGGTTCGCGCGCTGCATTACATAGCGACCGATCGCCTTGCCCCACCAGGTATTGAACGGACCGATTGTTTGCGGCCCAAGCACTACTGGAACGTTCAAGGACGCGGCTAATCTGTTGGCGTTCGCCATCCACAAAAGACGCTGGGCACCATAAATATCTGCGAAACTATCGCCTGCCCCTGAGTCAATAATGAGATCATACGATGAAAGCTTCACTTTCAGATCCCCCCGCCGCTTCCCCAAGTCGGCTACAATCGCTCGATTCCCAAAGGCGACATCCGAGTCACCACGGCCATAGTCCTGAAAATCCACTTGGACGTCGCTACCCCACGCCCGACGCGCTAGCTCCTTCATGCCATACGCCAGCACCTGCACACCAAGATTCGCCGAACGGCTATCCGCCCAAAGAACAAGAACTCGCAACGTCGCCTCTCCCCTCCCGGAAAAGTGACGTGAGAAACCGCGCCACTGATGACCCATCCTACGGCCATCCACCTGCGAAGCTACTCCCGACAGAGCGAGAGCTGTGACGAGCCGATCCGATGCCAAGGTAAGATCCGTGGTCGTGCCTACCTCAACTGAACGCATGCAGTGGATGGACTTCCTCCGTGGGGTCGCGATTGTGTTGGTCATCGCTTGGCACGCCCCGGGAATCCCTTCTATGCTCGGGAGCCCGATGCCTGACTGGTTGCGGACGGTGAACGACTTCCTCCTGCCATACCGCATGCCTACCCTCATGTTTCTGTCGGGGCTTCTCGTGCCACGCTCATTGGAAAAGCCGCTGACACGATACTATTGGGGAAAATACCAGTTAGTCTTGTGGCCTTACCTTATTTGGTCAGGAATCCACATGGTTCAACATATCCCGGCCGGTCCGATTACGAATCCTCAAAATTGGATCGCAACTGGATACTTGTGGTTTCTCTTCTTCATCGGAGTTTACTACTCCATAGCCCCTTTCATGAGGTATTTTCCTGCCTGGTGCCCGCCCACATTCTTTGCGATCATGGCTCTCGCACTACCCGAAGGGCACCCAGAACGCTTCGCATACTTCGCCATATTCTTTTTTAGCGGGGCACTCGTTGCGACTCATGCCAAGCTATTGGACGCAATTTTGCGCGGCGGATGGGTGATAGGCGGGGCGGGTCTGGTTGCAGTTGCATTTGGAACACTCGCGACACGAGTCGATACGCAGTATGAGACATGGGGCGCACCATTTAGTATTTGCGGAATCGCCGTCGCGATATATCTTGCATCACGAGTGAATGGCCGTAGCTGGACAATCCCGTTTCGTTTTATCGGGCGTTCGTCCCTTGTGTTCTACGTCGCTCATTTTCCAATCATTTACGGAGCTTGGACACTATTCACGCTCTGGAGCGACGCTCGCCCTGACACCATCTCCATCGCGCTATTTTTCCTTGCTTTGAGCGCCTGCACCGGGCTTGCATACTTCCAGAATATACCGCCAATAAAATGGCTCTTCCGCGCGCCCAGCTTTCCCAGCATTAGCACAAAGAAGTGGAAGTAATACGAGATATCTCTATTTGCGATCTCCCTACCCTCGGGCTTTCATCGTTGAAGCGCTCTGAGCTCGTGTCCTGGACGTGAAAAGTGCCCCTGATCTGGAAGAATAAGACTTGTCTAGAGCACTTGTTCGTCCAGTTCGAGAAGCACCTTCAAGGTGAAGAATACCGGAGCCTATCCCCGCGCCCATGTTGATACTGCGGCGGTGTCCGCGGCCGGTCATGCGGGCGGGGTGTTGCTGACCGAAACGATCCGCGCGACGGGCCTGGACCGGATCCTGTCGGAGAGCCTTGGGCCGTGGCGGAAGCCGCTGTCGACGCATGACCCGGCGAAAGTACTGCTTGATCTCGCGGTCACGCTCGCTCTCGGCGGTGACGCGCTCTCTGATATCGCGACCGTTCGTGCCGAGCCGGGTGTTTACGGGCTGGTCGCGTCGGATCCGACGGTGTCCCGCACTGTCACCGCGTTGGCCGCGGATGCTGACCGGGTGCTCGCCGCGATTGACACCGCCCGGCAAGCGGCGCGCGAGCAGGCGTGGGCCCTGGCCGGCGGACACGCACCCCAGGCCGGCATCAGCGCGGATGCGCCGTTGGTGATCGATCTGGACGCTACGCTGCTGACCGCGCACTCGGAGAAGGAGCAGGCCGCGGCGACCTTCAAACGCGGGTTCGGGTTCCACCCGCTGATCGCGTTCGCCGACCACGGCCCCGCAGGTTCCGGGGAAATGCTGGCCGTGAAGCTCCGCCCGGGGAATGCGGGCTCGAACACCGCGGCCGACCACATCGCCGTCACGAAGGCGGCGCTCGCGCAGCTCCCGGACGGGAGCCCGCGTCCCGGGAAGAGCGTCCTGATCCGCGCCGATGGTGCCGGCGGGACAAAGGACTTCCTGTCCTGGCTGACGAAACAGCGCCTGTCGTACTCGGTCGGTTACACCCTCCCGTTCCATACCCCCGAGCTCTACAAACTCATCACCGACCACAAAGCCTGGGAGGCCGCGCTCGACGCCGACGGCGACGTCCGTGACGGGGCCGCCGTCGCGGAGCTGACCGGGCTACTCGACATGACCGGCTGGCCCGCCGGGATGCGGGTCATCGTCCGGCGGGAACGTCCGCACCCCGGTGCGCAACTCCGCTTCGACGACGTCGACGGTTACCGGCTCACCGCATTCGCGACCAACAGCAAGCGGGGCCAGCTGCAACAGCTTGAGCTCCGCCACCGGCGCCGCGCACGCTGCGAGGACCGCATCCGCAACACGAAAGACCAAGGCCTCCGCAACCTCCCCCTCCACGGATTCGCTCAGAACCGGATCTGGACCCAGGTCGTCGCCCTCGCCAGCGAGATCACCGCCTGGACAGGCCTCCTCGCTCACCCCGGACACGAAGCCCGACGCTGGGAACCCAAACGACTCCGGCACCGCCTCTTCACAATCCCCGCGACCCTCGCCCACCACGGGAGGCGCACGATCCTGCACCTCTCGAACCGGTCACGCTGGGCAAAGATCGCCCTCACAGCGATCCGCCGGATCCGCGCACTCCCCGCACCCAGCGGCTGACACCGCCGACCTTGCTGACCATCACGACCCGAGGGCCCGGAGAACCGCCCCGCAGCGCCACGCGGCGCTCTGTCGCACCCTCATGCCAGAATCAGGCCCAAGCGGGCGCACCGACGCCCAACCGGCCACACTCAAGAGACCGACGAAAGATCGAGGTTAGAATTGTGAGTTAGATTCTCTCGTCGGCGTCACGCCGCTCAAGCCGAAGGAACGCAGGAGAACTATGAAAGTTCAGGCAGTCGTCGTAAACTACCAAAGCTCAGACTATGTTCGCGCTTGCCTTAATTCACTGGCGCTTGCCGGTATCGACAGAGTGAGCGTGGTCGATAATTATTCGACCGCACATGAAAGACTAGCTATCGAAGAGGTGATACGCCAATCCCCGATCGAGGCAGCATTTACGCCACTCGAAGAGAATATTGGCTTCGGAGCAGGAGTGAACCGCGGATTCGCGGCGCTAGGAAGCACCCCAGAAGATCTCGTCTGGATCGTGAATCCTGACGCCGAAGTCAATTCGGACGCACTTTCGTCTCTTGCCGGTCGCATCGTTGACGGTGATGCGGATATCGTATCCCCATTGATCCTCACTGGTTCGCGGGCTCAACCGGTCGTATGGTTTGGCGGCGGTTCGATTATCGAGTCAGAGGGCCGCACAAAGCACGTTCATTTTGGAGAACGACTGGATGGCTTGACGGGCCTAACGCCCGCCGATTTCCTCACGGGAGCCGCGCCGATGATGCGATCCCGCGTCTTTGACCAAATGGGAGGATTTCGTGAAGATCTTTTTCTGTACTGGGAAGACGCAGATTTCTCTCGACGTGCAGCCGCTGCAGGGTTGCGGCTCGCTGTAGATCTTGATGCGCATATTTGGCATGCCGTCGGAGGTTCTGGTGATCGTTCTGGGAAAAGTGCCGTGTACTATTATCACATGCAACGCAACCGAATGTTGGTGGCTGCACCATGGACATCTCGCTGGAACCTGCTTCTAGGGCGGGGCCTAAAAGAAACCCTGAAGCTCTCCCTCCGCCCACTCAAGGAACCGCAAGCACGCCTCGTAAAATTGAAGTCAGGGTTCCGGGGCCTCCGCGATGGTTTCCGCCGCTCACGGTAGCAAAAACGGACTTTCTCCTGCGATCGTATCACCACACCATTATCTTATGTACTGATATGACGAAGGTTGCGCTATTGCATTAAGTGAGAAAGATGGATCGTGATTTTGACTATGTGGGTTATCGGCTCATCGCATTCCAGAGTGTAGGTGGGGTCTGAATCCTCCGGACTCGAGCAGCGATCTGGCGATGTAGTTCGTGAGGTTGCGGAAGCCGAGGGCGGATCCGCGGAGATGCTCGAGGCGGCCGTTGATGGCCTCGGTCGGTCCGTTGCTGGTCCCGGGGCGGTCGAAGAACGCGAGGATGTCGGCGGCCCGCTTCTTCAGTGTCCGGCCGAGCTTGCGGAGTTCGACCAAGCGGGCCGGGACGCCGGTGGCGACGGCGTCGATGACCGCCTGCATGGCCTGCTTCCCGAGCTTCTTGTCGGGTTCCCGGTAAGCGGCGATCATGCGCTGGTAGATGCCCCAGGTCGCTTCGACCTCGACATGCTGCTCGTCGGCGAACAGCACCTGGATTCGCGTGACCTGCTTCTCGGTGAGGAGGGCATCACCGGTGTGCAGGGTGCGGCGGGCTTTGTAGAGCGGGTCGTTCTTCATCCCGCGCCTGCCGTGGAGGTCCTGCTGGACGCGCCGCCGGCAGACGTCGAGCGCGTCGTCGGCGAGGCGGACGACATGGAACGGGTCCATCACCGCGACCGCTTTCGGGAGCTCTTCGGCGGCGGCGGTCTTGAATCCGGTGAACCCGTCCATCGCGACGACCTCGATCCCGTCCCGCCACGACTTCGGGCGTCCCGCGAGCCAGTCCTTGAACACGGCCTTCGATCGCCCCTCAACCATGTCCAACAAGCGTGCGGGGCCGATCTTGTCGCGGTTCGGGGTGAGGTCGATGATCACGGTGACGTATTTGTCGCCGAACCTTGTGTGCCGCCAGACATGCTCGTCGGCACCGATCACCCGGACCCCGTCGAACCGGTGGGAGTTGTTGATCAGGCGTCGGCGGCCCTCGGCGAGGACCGCGCTGTTCGCGGTGTGCCAAGACACCCCCAGCCCTGCTGCGACGCGGGTCACGGTGAGATGGTCGACGACGATCCCGGCGAGAGCCCATCCCAGTCCACCGCGGGAGATCTTCGCCCGAGACGGCGCAGCCCTCGTGGTGTCTTCCCGCCAAGTCCGCCGGCAGTGATCACACCGGAACCGGCGCACCCGGAGCAGGAGCGTCGTGGGCCGGTGGCCGAACGGCGCGTGCGCGAGCCGCCGGACGACCGTGTCCCGGACCACCCCTTCGGCACCGCATTTCCGGCACCACGGGTCCGGCTCGGCGACGCGGCACTCGATCACCGCGCGCTCAGGCTCGAGTCGTTGGCCGACGGCTTGAAGGCCGAGTTCGTCGAGGCGGCAGAAAGTGGTCAGGCACGGTGCGGCGAAGGTAGCGTTGAACAACGTCGAGGTCTTTCAGATGGACAGCTTAGGAACTTCCATCCTGGAAGACCTCGACACCTATCCGGCGATCGCCGCGCGGCCCCGACCTACACTCTCAACTGCGAAGAGCCGGACAACCTCGCGGCGGGGCTCGGGATCGCCGAGAAGGTCGTCGCGTCATTCTCGTCGTGTCCGATCCCGGAGATCGCGAGGCTGGGACGGACGTTGAAGCGCTGGAAGGACGCGTTCCTCGCGTACTTCACGACCGGGCGCGCGAACAACGGCGGCACCGAGGCGATCTGTGAGTCTGGCTCTGGCTGATCTGGGATCGGCTGGTCAGGATGGATACCGGTCGTGTCGAACCGGGTGTGACTCTCGAAGCAATTGGCCCGCAGCTTGCGGTGTCTTCCCGTTGAATTGTCCGCTCGGTGCGGCGCGGCCGGCGCCGTCCGGCCCACCTCGGTGACCTCATCAGGAGACTGCCCGACCCTCCGGTCGTGGCCCATCACAGATTCGCCCCGAAGTGACCTCTTCCCGGACCGGCGCCGGCCGTTCAGCGACCGTGACCATGTCCGTCTCGAGGAGAGGAGCGTCGATCGCCATGGCTATCGTCGCGCATGCTCGTCCGTTCGTCATCGGCGTGGACACCCACGCCCGCAACCACGCCGTCTCAATTCTCGCTTGCCCGACCGGCGAGATCGTTGATGAGGCCCAGTTTCCAGCTACCGCCGCTGGCCTGTCTCGGGCCGTGTCGTGGGCCGGGCGCCGCACTGGCGGTGACGTCACTGTGCTCTGGGTGATCGAGGGCACCGGTACCTACGGTGCTCGTCTGCGCGCAGTAGCCGCGGACAACGGATACACGGTCGTCGAGGCTCCGCGGATGAACGCCCGCGCGAACCGCACGATCGGCAAGTCTGACCCGCTCGATGCACGCCGTATCGCTGCTGCAGCCCTCCCGCTGCACGAGACGCAGCTGCGCGAACCGCGCGCCGACGATGGGGTCCGCGCGGCAGTCAAGGTGCTGCTCGCCTCTCGCGACCACATGAGCACCGAGCGCACCGCGACGATCAACGCGCTTACCGCGCTGCTGCGCGTCGTCGACCTCGGCATCGACGCTCGCCGCCCGCTCACCCAGGCCCAAATCGACGCAACTGCCGCATGGCGGGCCCGCCATGAAGCCCTCGCCACAGCGACCGCACGTGGCGAGGCCACCAGGCTCGGCAAACGGTTCGCTGCGCTCGACAAGGAGCTCAAGGACATCACCAAGCGCATCACAGACCTTGTTCGCCAGAGCCCCGCTGGTGGCCTGCTCGACCAGCCCGGCATCGGCCCGGTCACCGCCGCCGTCGCGTTGACGTCCTGGTCGCATCTGGGTCGGATCAGATCCGAGGCTGCGTTCGCCAGCCTCGCCGGCGCCAGCCCAATCCCCGCGTCCTCGGGCAACACCGTGCGGCACCGCATCAACCGCGGCGGTGACCGCCGTCTGAACCGCGCCCTCCACATGGCCATCGTCACTCGCATGCGCATGGACCCAAGAACTCGCGCCTACGTCGAGCGCCGCACCGCTGAAGGACGCACCCTCCGCGAAATTCGTCGCTGCCTGAAGCGATACCTCGCCCGCGAGATCTACCGCCACCTCACCACCGCAGCCCGCGCCCAACTCGCCGCTTGACAAACATAGGAGATTCAACGGCATCATCGAGCTCCACCGACGCCTGGCCCGCGGGTTCCGCAACCGAGACAACTATCGACTCCGCATGCTCCTCGCCGCAGGCGGCCTCACAACCTGACCCCTACCGAATGTCCCAAGAGCCACATATGCATCGCCTATAATCGATGCACGCCACGCGAACGACACTGCGATATTTAGGATTCTGGAGAATTTATGACAAGAATCACGACGTCTAGGTATGCGTGGGTTGATGCTGCACGAGCATTTGCGATAGTTCTCGTCGTTCTCGATCATTCGCTTAACTGGCTCACGCCAGTCGGCCTTACAGCGCCCTGGTGGCACGACATGAAGCACCTATTTACCTCGATGCGCATGCCGCTTCTCTTCACAGTATCAGGGATTTTTGCAATCAAGTGGGTGGCCGCGCCGTGGCATTCATTACTCACCAAGAAAGTGCAATTCTTTATCTGGATATTTTTAATCTGGGCTGCTATCGGTGCTCTTGTTCTTCCATTAGGTGAAGCTGTGCAAGGAAATGATCGGACGCTGATATCACGAATCGGAGTTTTTGTGCTTGCCCCGGTGCGACCTACGGGAGAGCTTTGGTTCATTTGGGCGCTCGTATTGTATTTCATCGCAGTTAGACTTATGTGCCGAGTTCCGATCGCCGTTCAGCTAGTCCTCGCGTCCGTGATTGGGGTGGTTGGCTGGGTCTTGCCTGTGATAAACGTTGGCTGGTCCGGGGCGCCGAAGTATTTCTTCTTCTTCCTGGTAGGAATATATCTGCGCGAGAAGATCTTCCGTTTGCAAGGACAGCTGGCAGGCCCGTGGGGCGCAGTTGCGTTTGGAAGCTGGGCTGTACTCGCTGTCGTAGTCTGGCGCGTTGCGAACAATTCGCCATGGGTTGGTCTGCTGAGCGTGCTTGGGGTCGTAGCGGGCATCGCCATCGCCGGGCAACTTGCACGAGTTCCTATGATTCACCAAGTCGGGCAGAGCACTCTGCCGATCTATCTTGCACATACTCCCATCATTATCCTGGTCGTTTGGGCGCTTTGGAAGTTGAATTTCGAAGTGATTGACTGGATGCCGGTAATTTTCCCGTTCGGAGTTGCGATCATTGCGATTGCAGGAAGTCTGGGGTTGGAGCGCGTCGTACGCAATAGTCCGTTCAAGTACATTTTTGAGATGCCACCCGTGCTTGGTCGGCTCCCTTTCGGTAGCATCGGTCGTAGCTGACTTGCTGCGTATAAGCGGGCATCCGGAACGAACCGGTGACCGTTTCGGCCTACCCTCGGGCTTTCATCGTTGAAGCGCTCTGAGCTCGTGTCCTGGACGTGAAAAGTGCCCCTGATCTGGAAGAATAAGACTTGTCTAGAGCACTTGTTCGTCCAGTTCGAGAAGCACCTTCAAGGTGAAGAATACCGGAGCCTATCCCCGCGCCCATGTTGATACTGCGGCGGTGTCCGCGGCCGGTCATGCGGGCGGGGTGTTGCTGACCGAAACGATCCGCGCGACGGGCCTGGACCGGATCCTGTCGGAGAGCCTTGGGCCGTGGCGGAAGCCGCTGTCGACGCATGACCCGGCGAAAGTACTGCTTGATCTCGCGGTCACGCTCGCTCTCGGCGGTGACGCGCTCTCTGATATCGCGACCGTTCGTGCCGAGCCGGGTGTTTACGGGCTGGTCGCGTCGGATCCGACGGTGTCCCGCACTGTCACCGCGTTGGCCGCGGATGCTGACCGGGTGCTCGCCGCGATTGACACCGCCCGGCAAGCGGCGCGCGAGCAGGCGTGGGCCCTGGCCGGCGGACACGCACCCCAGGCCGGCATCAGCGCGGATGCGCCGTTGGTGATCGATCTGGACGCTACGCTGCTGACCGCGCACTCGGAGAAGGAGCAGGCCGCGGCGACCTTCAAACGCGGGTTCGGGTTCCACCCGCTGATCGCGTTCGCCGACCACGGCCCCGCAGGTTCCGGGGAAATGCTGGCCGTGAAGCTCCGCCCGGGGAATGCGGGCTCGAACACCGCGGCCGACCACATCGCCGTCACGAAGGCGGCGCTCGCGCAGCTCCCGGACGGGAGCCCGCGTCCCGGGAAGAGCGTCCTGATCCGCGCCGATGGTGCCGGCGGGACAAAGGACTTCCTGTCCTGGCTGACGAAACAGCGCCTGTCGTACTCGGTCGGTTACACCCTCCCGTTCCATACCCCCGAGCTCTACAAACTCATCACCGACCACAAAGCCTGGGAGGCCGCGCTCGACGCCGACGGCGACGTCCGTGACGGGGCCGCCGTCGCGGAGCTGACCGGGCTACTCGACATGACCGGCTGGCCCGCCGGGATGCGGGTCATCGTCCGGCGGGAACGTCCGCACCCCGGTGCGCAACTCCGCTTCGACGACGTCGACGGTTACCGGCTCACCGCATTCGCGACCAACAGCAAGCGGGGCCAGCTGCAACAGCTTGAGCTCCGCCACCGGCGCCGCGCACGCTGCGAGGACCGCATCCGCAACACGAAAGACCAAGGCCTCCGCAACCTCCCCCTCCACGGATTCGCTCAGAACCGGATCTGGACCCAGGTCGTCGCCCTCGCCAGCGAGATCACCGCCTGGACAGGCCTCCTCGCTCACCCCGGACACGAAGCCCGACGCTGGGAACCCAAACGACTCCGGCACCGCCTCTTCACAATCCCCGCGACCCTCGCCCACCACGGGAGGCGCACGATCCTGCACCTCTCGAACCGGTCACGCTGGGCAAAGATCGCCCTCACAGCGATCCGCCGGATCCGCGCACTCCCCGCACCCAGCGGCTGACACCGCCGACCTTGCTGACCATCACGACCCGAGGGCCCGGAGAACCGCCCCGCAGCGCCACGCGGCGCTCTGTCGCACCCTCATGCCAGAATCAGGCCCAAGCGGGCGCACCGACGCCCAACCGGCCACACTCAAGAGACCGACGAAAGATCGAGGCTAAAAGGAGGGCGGCTGGATTATCCGGTGGCGACCCCCGTCCGGCAAGGCAGATCCCAGGCAACGCCTGATCGCCCATGAGCTTCGACCGCGCGTCCGAGAAAAATCCGGCGTGACTGCAATCATCTGCCATAAACTCCGGCCAGGATCTCTATCCTGGCGAAACGCATCTCGGACAGGTGAATGCGAATGGACTATGCACGGCCCTATCATTCTAGTGGCGCTCGGGTAAAGAGAGAAAAGGTCTCTACTGCTTTCTGGCCTGCGCCTCACGCCAAGCCCGGCGAGGGGATACCCGCGACCCGTCGTCGGCACCGTGAGAACTGTTGGCCTGATTCACACCCGCCGTTGCCATCGCGAGCACGAGCGCGAGTGGCACCGCAGACTGTGGAGCATTGAGGAGATTGTCGAACGCACCGTAAAATGCACACGCAACGGCTATCACGCAAACCATACCCCGGAATTCGTGCGCCACACCCCGGAACGCAAACCAAAATAGAAATGCAAACATCGCCAAAAAGACGATAAATAGCGGCGCACCAATATCTACGAGCAAACTTACATATGCGCTATGAGGCGAAACAAACGATCGCATAATCGTTGCATTTCCCGACTCTTCAGCGAGGACAGTCGCACCCCCGGGTCCAAACCCAGTCCAGGGATGCTCCTGAAATCTACGCATAAAGTAAGACCAGGCTTCAGTTCGGCCGGAGAAGCCCAGAATGCCATGTGCGGAAGCAGTCGACCTCTGCATGAACAGAGGAATAAAAAGCATCGCACCAGCAACGAGACCAACAACGCCAACTCCGATTCCAACTCGCCACTGCCGTAGGCGATAGAGGACAGCGACTATCAACATTGCGACGAATACCAGACCTGCAGCGAGCGTCGCTCCACGCGTTCCGGTAAGCGCACAAATTCCCGCATTCGCTACCGAAACCCAAAGCCCCCAAGGACTACCCAAGCTCCACAGCCAGGCTGCGCCGATGACACCGAATAGAGCCAGGGACGCGAGATACGCCGGCGGCATTCCAGCGGCAAGTCGAAGTGCTCCAGTGTATTCATGCATGATGAAGATCGTGTGACCAGAAATGCTTAATGGTACACTGATCAACACAGCAATAATTGGCGCAAATGCAAGCGAGACAGCTCGCGATCGAACATTCACTTGACGCCAATCCACAAAGAAAACACACCAGGCGTACACGTAACCCGCAGTTCCACGAATGAGAACTAGATCACCTGGCCCTGCATCGCGCAGGTCCAACAACGATGCTATGAAGAAAGCGGTTGCAAAAACACCGAAAAGAACAAGCACTGGCCAGGGTGGGATTCGAAAACCGACCAGAATTCCCGCCACAGCGACACATATAAATACAAATATCTTCTGTAGCATCGCACCGTTGTCGATGCCGAACAAAGACTGGATGGCGCCGTAGCCGGTGAGGGCAGGCAACAACACCAGCAATGGAAGTAAGGCTCCGAGTGGACCCGCGAAAACTGTCCGCAGACGCCTGTGCTGGTACGCAATCCTTTGCAGTGCTGCGGTCATTTTTACGTGTCCTTTCTAATCACTCCACCTAGGTGCTCCAGTTGCGCGGCTTGCTGAGCAACGATACTTGCTCTCCTCGTCACAATCCTGGCAGCTAACGCCTTCGCATCCGCAATCGCTTCGTTCACCTGTGCGCCGATGGAAGCGGAAGTTGGTTCAATATAAAGCGCCGCATCTCCGAAGAAGTCCCGGAGGACCTTCGTTCCTGATGTCACCAGGGCAACTCCGCTGCCTATGGCTTCATAGCCGACGCGCTGCATCGTGTTCTCCTGCGTCGTCACGGCGACCATGACCGTGGCATTGGCGACGAGTCGCCCATAGTCCTCGTTCGTCACGAAGCCCGGGAACACAACGTTGTCTGGCGCGGCGTCACGCACCGCATGCGGAGGTCGCCCAGTGAGAACCCATGTCACGTCTGGATAGTCGCGTGCAGCCTGAAGAATCTCATCGACCGGTTCATCGAACGCGTAGGCCAAGGGTACGAGCGCGAAATCGTTTTTAATCACGTCAACTAGCCCTGGATCATCGGGCGACTCGTCCGAGACCGCAACGGACGTGATCATGTCATGCATCTCGAGGGCTTCAACGCCATATTCACGAGTGCGTTGCGCAAGATCCGCGCCCGTCACCACTGCGGCACCGCGCTTCCGCAGGATGCGCATCGTGAGCCCCAGCGCCCATTTCCATTTCGGGTCTGTGAAGACGCCGGTGTGCAGGTCGCCAATAATCTGCGTCGAACGCGGAGCTGACATTGCGACGCTCAGCAACGCAACCACGGGCGGTTGCATAACAACGACGCTGTTCGGCTTGCAATCCCGGAGAATCCGAGCTGTCTCGCGCCAGGCTCGCAAATAGCGGAGAGGTGCCGGGCCGCTCCCACCCGTCACATAGAACGAATCAATCCCCAATGCATCAGCGAGGCCCGCACTACGTCCGTGGTGCCGAATCCAACTAATGAAAATCGCGTCACTGGTCACGATCATCCTCCTGATCGGTGGCGTCTGTGCTCGACACAACGACTGATGCCGCCGTCTCGAACGTCCGGCGCGACGGGTTATCAAGATCCAGGCTCAACGCCAAACCGCGAGCGGCAACGACCTCCGCGATGAACTGCTGATGATCGTCAACATGCTCACTATGCGCTCCCCGACGCACGGCGACGATCGGTGATTTCCCGAGCTCGAGCGACGCAAGAATCGACCCGACTCCCGCGTGAGTGACGATTACGTCCGACTCTGCCATCAACCGGTTCATCTCTTCGCCCGGAAGTTCCGCGTGCACCGCGCCCGGAAGGTCCGAACGCTCCGTCACACCCAGTTGCCAGGTCACTTCGTCGGTCGGCTCCAGCACCTTCAACACGGCATCAACAAGACGGTCGAAACGGTATGGGCGAATGGTCCCCAGTGTGACGAAGATCTTCCGAACGTCGTGCTTGGATTCCGCGGCACGGGAGTCAAAACTGTCAAGGATCGTGCCCGTGTAGCTCCAGCTCCCACCTTCCCATGAGGGGTACTGCGTATAAGTGCGGATGCGTGGAGCCGCACGCATAATCTTCCCGGTCAGACTCGGCCCCTGTGAGCGTGCGAGACTCTCGATATAAACCACCGGGACTTTTCCAGTCAAGGCGACCATTGGCAGCCCGAAGAAGCCAATAGCGGCCCCCGTCGACACCACGAAGTCGAAATGTTCGGCCTTAGCCGTGCGCCGGATCTGCTTGGCCGCACGGACGGCAGCGCGCATGTCGCGGGGCGCAACGTAGTCAACGTGCACAACACGACGGCCCGCGAGCAACGAACGCGTCTGCGGTACGTCGAAGGTAATCCACATCGATTGCTCGTTCACGCCAAGTAGGCGCTCGATACGATGCGCCTGCGCTACGTGCCCACCAGATGAGGCGACCCAGAGAATTTTCGGCCTGGTTCCGAAAACGTCGGCGAAGCGTGGATCGCCCACCAGAAGCTGTTTGTCAGACATAGTCGCATGCCATGTTACCCCGCTAGCCTGCGGAAAACGCGATCAATGGAAGCTTGGAGTTCGCGCAACCGCGATTCGGCAGTCTCGGATCGTAAACTGGTCGGGCCCCACCGCTGCGAGCCGACTGGCTGGCGAGCACCACTGGAAGAAGCGCGAGCAGTGCACATGTCCACACCTCATGACACACCGTCCACGCCGGCGGGTCGCAAGCCACGTCGGCGGATGAAGACCATCATCTGGTCGATCGTCGGCGCGCTGGGCTTGTTTGCCACGATCCTTGGAGCTAGCGCTGCCGTGGCCTACACATCGCTGATGTCAGTGGTCGACGAAGCGAAAGAACTCGTCAGCGACATCGGCGACTCGGATGCTGTGGACGAACACGTCGACAGCATGAAAAGTTCGACGCGGGCAGCACGTTTCGCCACGGCTCACCCCCTCTGGAGAGCGACCGAAGTCATTCCCGTAGTTGGTGAAAACACACGTGCGATACGCCTCCTTTCCGCTTCTGCCGACGATCTTGTCGGCGATGTCGCTGCCCCGCTTCTCCAAGCAGATCTCACCAGCATCGGGCCTGTCGACGGCGTGCTCAACGTCGACGCCGTGCGCGATGTCGGAAACGTCCTCGCCGAGGTAGGGCCGGCCGCGCAGCAAGTTCACCTCCGACTGATTGCGGCAGGCCTCGACACCGACAAACTTTTGGAACCGCTTCAGGGGCCGGCGGGACAAGCTGTCGATGCCATTAGCTTGGTCTCCGATCTGCTCGCGCGGTTCGCGGTCCTCGGGCCACATCTTCCGACAATGATTGGTGCGGACGAGCCGCGCAATTATCTCGTGCTTGTACAGAACACAGCCGAAGCTCGTTCGCTCGGCGGGAACCCGGCGGTGATGCTCCGGCTTACGTTCGACGAAGGTCGAATGGACGTCACAGAGGAAGCCGGTCGGTTCGACGTCAACACCGGCCGCGATGAGAGCATCGTCCCGCTGAACCCTTGGACCGAAGAGCTTTACACCGACCGCGTCGGAAAGTGGCTTCAAGACATCACCATGACGCCCGACTTCGCGCAAACAGCGCATCTCGCTCGGGCGTTTTGGGAGGAAACCTTAGGCGATCCGGGACACGCGGTACTTTCGATCGACCCTGTCGCACTGGGATACTTCATCGAGGCTACAGGCCCCATCGATCTCGGCGGAGACGTCGTGCTGACCGAGGAAAACGCAGCACGCATCCTCATGAACGATGTGTACTTCCGTTTTCCCGGAGACACGATGGAGTCGATGCAGTTGCAGGACGAGTTCTTTGGCCTCGCCGCTGGTTCGATCTTCGCGAAACTGACTTCAATTGACGGAGTGTTCTCAGACCTTGCGTCGCCGATCGTCAAGGCCTACAGCGAGGGTCGCCTGTACTACGCCTCGACTGACGCGAGCGAAAACAAGGCCATCAAGGGTTCGAAGCTCCAGGGCCCGCTGTACCGATCAACCAACCGCGCTGAAACCCTGCTTGGCGTATTCATCAACGACACGACCGAGGGAAAGCTCGACTACTACACCGACATGTCAGTAGCGATAGCGAGCGACGTGTGCACGGTGTCTGAGGACGACGTTCCGACCTTCACAACAACAGCCACGTACAACTACAACCTCGATCCGAACGACGTTTCTGGCTTGCCCCACTACATTTCAACCGAGCGCTACTATCCAAAGGGCGTCAAGGCGACTGACCTCGTCTTCTATGGTCCTGTCGGTAGCACCTTCGTTTCGGCCAAAGTTGACGGTCAAGAGTATGTCCCGCATGCCGGAACAAACGACCTAGGGCGTGCTGCTGTGCGCATTCGCATCGAACAACAGCCGTCGACGTCAACCGATGTCGAAGTCATTTTCGCAGGCGGGGAAGGCCAAGAGTATGGTCCGATCAATCTCGCCCACACGCCAATGCTGGAAGACGACGTCCCGCTAGACCTGGATGCGGCAGGGTGTCACTGAGCGCGAGTGCAGGCTCGTTCCTATACCAGGAGATGCGGCGGGCGCGTGGCGACCGGACGGACCCTGCAAGCTCGCGTTCTTCAGGGGCGTTCCGTCAGAACGGGGTGGGCTGACCCCGTTTCGTAGGTCCGGTGGTTCTGAGAGTCGTCCTGTTGCCCGAGGGTTCGGGCAGGGAGACTGGTCAGATCATGTCGAACAGCAGGAAGCGTCACACCCCGGAACAGGTCATCCGCAAGCTCGGGCAGGCCGACCGGATGCTCGCCGATGGCGCGGATGTCGCGGCGGTGTGCCGGGAGCTCGGGGTCTCCGAGCAGACGTACTACCGGTGGCGGAACCAGTCCGGCGGCCTTAAAGCCGACGACGCGAAGCGCCTGAAGGAGCTCGAGAAGCAGAACGCGACGCTCAAGCGGCTGCTCGCCGAGGCGGAACTGGAGAAGGCCGCGCTCAAGGAGCTGGCTGAGGGAAACTTCTAGGCCCGGGCAGGCGCCGCGCCGCCGTCGCTCACCTGATCAGGACACTGCAGGTGAGTGAACGGATGGCGTGCCGTCTGGTCGGGCTGAGTCGCTCCGCGTACCGGCGGCCGCTCAAGGGCGACACGACCGCAGACCCGGACCGGGCGTTGCGGGACTGGCTGCGCGTCTGGGCGAAGAGCCATCCCCGCTACGGGTACCGGCGGGCGTATCACGACGCGCGCGCCGAGGGGTGGGTGGTGAACCACAAGAAGATCCAACGCCTCTGGCGTGACGAAGGGCTCCGGGTCCCGCAGCGGCGTCGACGCAAACGCGTCGGGTCCTCGACCGTCGACCCGCCGACAGCGGACGCGCCGAACGTGGTGTGGGCGGTGGGCTTCCAGTTCGACGCCGACGAGCACGGCCGACCGATCAAGATCTGCTCGATCGTCGACGAACACACCCGGGAATGCATCGGCGGGCTTGTCGAGCGGTCGATCACCGCCGCCCGGCTCACCGCGCATCTCGAGGATCTCGTCGCCGCCCGCGGCGCTCCCTCGGCGCCCCGGCGGTGCTCAGGTCGGACAACGGGCCGGAGTTCATCAGCGAAGCGATGGCCGACTGGGCAGGCACCCGCACCGGCCTGTCCTACATCCCACCAGGATCGCCGTGGCGCAACGGATACGTCGAGTCGTTCAACAGCCGGCTCCGCGACGAGTGCCTGGGCATCAACAGCTACTACTCGCTGCTGCACGCGCAGGTCGTGATCGGCGGCTGGAAGGACGAGTACAACCATCACCGCCGGCACTCCTCGCTCGGCTACCTACCCCAGTCGAGTACGCTCGGCAGTGCACCCATCAAATGGAAACCGACGACTCACAGAGCGTCCGGACCGAATGAAGGGGGCGGCCCACTTGTAGTCGATGGCGTCGAACCCGGGCGGTCGCCCTCCGCGCGACCCGCGTCGTTTCCGGTGCGCCTGCTGGTCGCGCGGTTGCGGGATCACGGCGCGGATGCCGCGGTCACGCAGGTGACTGCGGATCGCTCGTGAGGAATACGCCTTGTCACCACGGACCGCGTCAGGACGGGTGCGGGGGCGCCCGACCGGGCGCGTGACGCGAAGCCCGGACAGCAGCGGCAACAACGCGGGCGCGTCGCCAGACTGGCCAGATGCGACCGCGATCACCAGCGGCAAACCGTGGTCATCGACAAGCTGGTGGATCTTCGTCGACAGCCCGCCGCGGGAGCGGCCGATCGCGTGATCAGCCGGCTCGACGGCCGGATTCTTGTAATTCGATCCAGCCCCCTGTGAGGCGCGTGAGGTTGGTCGCGTGCTGATGCGCGCGAGCGATCGAGGAGTCCACCGACACCGTCCAGCCGATCTTCCCGTCCCTGTCTGCCGCAGCGAGCAGGGTCTGGTGAACCCGGTCCCAGGTGCCGTCGGCCGCGAGATTACGATGCCATCGCCACACCGTTTGCCAGGGGCCGAACTCCCGCGGCAGGTCACGCCACGCGATCCCGCACCGGTACCGGTAGATGATGCCCTCCACGATCCTCCGTGCGTCAGAGAACGGGCGACCCTGCCGGCCGGTCCGAGACGGAAGAAACGGCGCGATCAACGCCCACTGATCATCAGAGAGAAGCTGGAAACGAGACACCCCCCAGCCTCTCACCCGTACACCTCAACCTTTATGAGACATGCCCTAGTTGCTTGGTTGCATGCGACCCGCAATCACATGCTCGCGCCAGCATCAGATGACCCGAGAGCCCTCTTCAGACGTGCCCGGCTTGCGCCTTGCTGTCACTGCACGACAGATCCACCAGGAAAATCTTGGGCGGTCACTTGGTGGCGTGCTAGCACTGCGACAACGTAATCGCCCGACCGCGTTTCCCTGCCGAACGGCAGGTTGGGTCAGACAAGTGCCGCACTGGTCTGCATGCGGCATGGGATCGGGCGACGGTGCCATCGCGGTAGGTCTTGTAACCGCGTGACCAGTTATGGCCGGCGGTGCGAGAGACACCCACTTCCCGGGCCGCAGCAGCGATGCTCCACCCCCTCTCGCGGAGCTCCATGAACCTTCTACGCTTGACCGACTGCGGGCGACGCCCCGGGGCCCTTCTTCACACGACGAGACGACGACAACACAATTCCCAGGATCGAGGAGGTGTTGCGACGATGACTGGAACCCACCACGCCGGAAGTGTTCAGAAATTGAGCGCCGCCGACACCGCGTAGATTATGCGTATACCTGCCCTTTGGAGGCCCTTGTCATGACCCGCATCATCCCGGCCGCGCTTGTCGGATTCCTAGCCCTAGCACTGGCCGCCTGCGGTACGCCCACCCCGTCCGCAGACCCAGTACCCTCGGTATCCGCAGGCACTGTCGCCCCGTCAGAGATGCCGGCTCCGACACAGGATCCGATGAACGAGACAGGTGATGAACCGATCGACGAAGAGCCCCCTGTCGAAGTCGACGAGGACGCTCGCGCAGCGGACTTGGAAGAGGCAATCAAGGGCGCCTTGGGTATTGAGTCGTCGTTCTCCGAGTTGTACGCGTATGATCCGTCACTCTGGGGTGGCTACATCAACGGAGTCCGCACGGAAGGCGATTTGGCGTTCATTACGCTTCAGGTTGCCGCCGACGATCCCATGCGTGATGACCTTGGCCAGCGCGCCGCGCAGGCTCTGTCGACGCTCCTATCAGCAGACACGATCGAGTCCGTAGACATTGGCTGGATCATCGTCGAAGACGCTTCCGGCGTAGTCATCGCGCAGGAGCAGCCCGCTCCGTTCAGCTGAGCTAGGGCGAAAAGCTCGACCCTTCTCTATAGCCGGGTATCCCTAGTCCTGACCGCGACTGGGAAAGTCGGAGGACCAACTCACCGTGAAAATCGTCATGGTGCACGGATCGCGGCTGTCTATCCCTGGCTCATTAACCACGCGAACACCACGAGGAGTGCTTGTATCACCCCACCCTCGGCGGCCGCACCACCAGAATCTCCCCTTCTCCGTCCACGTCGATGTCTCCCGCGGCGAACGGCGCGAGAACGGTTGATCCGCGTGTGACGCGCAGGGGGTCACCGGTGGCGGGCCGGAGTGTGGCCTCACCCACCGTGACGACGAGAACGGCGAAGCCCATGCCTATCGTCGCGCTGCTGTGGCACACAACGCGTTCCATCCGGAAGTACTCCTCCGCCGGGGCGGGAAGCTCGCTGCGCCGCACGAGCGCCGAAACATCGGCGGGCGCCACACCGCGCAGGTCGATGGCATCGATCGCACGGTCGAATCCGAGACCCAGGTGCCCGTGGCGGGAGCCGTCCAGATCGAAGCCCTCCCACTCCACCAGGATCGAGAGGTCTTCGGGCTCCTGTGCCTCCACCAGCAGAATGCCTTGACCGATCGCATGCAGCGTTCCGGGCGGGACGAAGACGACGTCTCCACCGCGCCCGGGAACCTCGTGCAGGACGTCCAGCAGCGCTGCGGTGTCCTGTTTCTCGATCAGGCGGAGCAGATCGGGCTTACTGATGTCGCGTTTCAGCCCCACGTGAACGACGCCCGAGGTGAGAATCCACCACGCCTCCGCTTTGCCATGCGCACGCCCCAGGTATTCCTGCGCGAAGGCCCCGCCCGCCCGGCAACACCGTCAAGCCCTGGGCGAACACCTCACTGGCCGGTTGCCACGGGCCCTGCAGCACACGCACGATGTCCTGCTCTCGCACGGCATCACCGTGCAGGTACCGGGCGGCGGCCGAGGCGTTTCCATGATCCATGGCCTGCGCAAACTGTTCCGCGCGCAGACCGATCGACACCGATCAGAACCGGGTGTGAACAACCAGGGTCGGACCGGGAATCGCCTGCCGCAACTCCTCCAGCGCAATGGCAACGTCGCCCACGTCGTGCAGATCAATCGACCGCCCGATGCGCACCTGCAGGTCGTCCTCATTCATCCCGAACACATCGACCGTGTCGCACAGCGCCGCCGCGACGCGAGGGGCGAACCGTTCCTGTTCGGCGGATCTGTGCGCACCGTCACCCAGGCCACCGGAGCACTCGCCGAGGCGCTCGAAGCGGGTGAGGTGGAGGTTTTGGTGGGGTGACGATGAGGGGCCGGGATGGTCGAGCGCCGCTCGCGAAGAACCCCGCGATGCTCGAGCGCCGCTCGTGAGAGGGTCTCGACCACCTAACCGCGTTCCGCGCTCGGGGCGGATTCGCGCACGACCAGGTGCGTCGGGAGGATGATCGGGCTGGGGCTTTCGCCATCGATCACACGCATCAGCATCAGGGCCATCTCATGGCCCAGGGAACGGATCGGTTGACTCACCGTGGTCAGGGACGGCTCCGCCTGCTGCGCAACGGCCAAGTCGTCGAAACCCACAACCATGACGTCGTCGGGCACGGAACGTTCGCGTGCCTTCAGAACGCGAAGCGCTGCCGCAGCCATATTGTCTGATCCGACGAAAACCGCATCAAGGTCGGGGTGCCTGTCCAGCAACGTCGTCATGGCGCGGGCGCCATCGTCATACGTGAAGTCGGCCTCTTCTATCCAGTCCGTCGGAAGACCGACAGCAGCCACAGCATCCACAAAGCCCTGATACCTGGCCACCGATGCTTGCGAATCCATGGGGCCAACGATGGATGCGATACGCCGGCGTCCGGCGCCCAGCAGGTGCTCGGCCGCCAGCCGCGCACCTCCGCGGTTATCGGCGTCGACGTACCACCGCGGCTCTCGGCCCAGCGTTCTGCCGCAGAACACAACGGGCAGGTCGGTTGATTCGATGATGTCGTTCAGAGGGTCATCTTTGCGCGTTGCCAACACCATCACACCATCCGCGCTGCGAGACCTCAGCAGTCGTTTCAGGCGGTCTGAGCCCTCCCCCGACGATGCCAACATGAGCGTCAGGACCAGATCGGACTTCTCCAGAGCCGTGGCGATTCCCACGACGATCTGCGAGAAGAACGGGTCGGCGAAGAATCCCGGCTCCTCGTTCGGCACGACCAGAACCACCGAGCCGACCTTGTTCGTGGCAAGGGCACGCGCTGTCGCGTTGGGAACGTAGCCCAGTTCCTCGGCTGCCTTCAGAATCGCCTCGCGCTTCAGCGGGCTGACGTGGGGAGCGTTGTTCAGCGCTCGCGAAGCAGCCGAACGAGACACTCCGGCACGGTGCGCCACTTCTTCCAGAGACGGCATGCTGCGCGCATCGCGACGCGGGCGAAGAGAATCGGACGCGGAGCCGGAAGGTTGACGACGCCCTGTGGGTGAATCCGGCATATCTGAAGCCTACTGTCATCATGATGGGGCACCGCAGAGCGCCGGCCCCTTCCGGATACCCGAAGAACCGTGAGGGCTCTCGGGCATTCGAAAGGGGCCGGCGCTTCCTGCGCGGACGGTGTCAGCTCACGCTCATTCCGCAGACATCCGTCGGCGGCGGAGAGTCAGCACGAACGCTCCAGCGCCCAGAGCGAGCGACGCCAGAATCACGAACACGATCCCCATCTGCTCCGAACCTGTTGCGACGAGATCCGCATCATCCGCAACCTCGTCCGGCTCAGGTGCGGGTGTGGGATCGTCAGCCGGTGATTCATCCGGCACCGCTGGCCGATCGTCCGGCTCGGCTGGTCGATCGTCCGGCTCGGCTGGTCGATCATCCGGCGCTTCTGACGGCTGGTCAGATACCGCCGCCTGATCGGCCACAAACGAGGCCACCCACGTCAACGCCGAGTTCCAGTTGACCGTGATCTCGTTGGTCGCCCACGACTGGATGTCATCGACGTAGCAGAACTGCGGCGCACACGGGTGCTCCTCGTTGTACAGCGACTTGATAACGGGGTCCCATGTCTCCGTCATCGAGTTGGGGCCACCCGACACCGATCCCCGAGGAGGGTTCGGCAGGCTCGGCTCAAGGGAGTTCGCGAACCAACGGCTGTGCTGGTTCTTCGAATACTGGTGACCGTAACCGGTGATGTACGAGTTGTTCAGCGCGTTGCGGCCGAGGAGGTAGTCCATCGACTCGAGAACACCATCAGCGAACCGCTGGTCGCTGGTGAGGTCGAACGCCGTTCCGAGGACAACCTGGTTGTTGAGGATCGAGCTGTTCGATCCCCAGTCGTAGTTCCCATCAACCCCGGGGTACGCCGTGCCGAAAGGCTGCTCAGACTGCCAGCCCAGGTATCGCTCGGCCGCATCAACCACCGACTGGCGGATGTCTGCTCGTCCCGGAATATCCGATTCGACGATCGCGAGGCTGATTCGTCCAAGCGCTGCCGTTTCGAACCAGTTGAACCCTCCGGCCGACCAAATGTCAGCCGTGTTGTAGTCGCTGGCAAGAACGTAATCCCGGAACTCAGAATCACCCGTCGTCAGGAACATCTCCGCCGCAGCCCAGTAGAACTCATCCTCGGCCTTGTCGTCGTCGTAGGGTCCACTACCCGCGCTCGGGTTGTGGTTGGGCGCGGGCGCATAGAGATCCGGTGTTTCATGCGCCGCTTCCCAGGCCACCTTGCCCGCTGCCAGCAGCTCTGCCGCAAATGTCGGGTCGTAGCTCTCCCACAACCGCGATCCCTGAGCAGCAACGGCCGCAAAGTTCAGCGTGGCTGCCGTCGACGGTCGGTGCAGGTAGCGTTCCTGCGGGTCATCGGCAGGCATCAGCGGCAAACCGGTCCAGTTCAGGTCGGCGATCTTGTGGTGCACCATGCCGGGGTACATGTCCGCCGTGGCCGGAACCTGCATCTTCATCATCCACTCGAGCTGCCAGCGCGCCTCATCCAGCACGTCGGGAACGCCATTGCTGCTCTCGTCGCGGGGAATGTTGAGGGTGCCGTCGCCCAGATCCGCGTCTGCGCCGGTCGGCGTGTAGAGCGTCCGCTCGTACGTGCTCAGAAGCTGAGCGACAGAGATGCCACCGTTGACGACGTACTTTCCGTGATCGCCGGCATCGTACCAACCGCCCACGACGTCAGCCGTGTAGTTGCACGTCCAGTCGTCGTACATCCAATAGTCTTCGCCCTCCGCCTCAGGCGTGAGGCACGGAACGTTCCAGTCGCCCTGGTTGACGGAATCGTCGCCAGGAGAACCCACATGGCCGGCCTCGCGGGTGTACTGATCGGCATCAGGCTGACCGACCATCACCGAACCATCGATGGCGATTCCGCTGCGCGCCGGGTAGAAGTAGTTGATCGCGTCGTACCGCAGCTGTTGGTACAGGTCCGGCGCGATGGCGAAGTCGTAGCTCTGTTCACCATCGGCGCGGACCGAGTAGGTGCCCGGTTCGGTAACCGAACCGAAGTCGAGCACGTGAACGTTCAAGCCCGCGGTCTCGTCGATCCCTGCCGGCTCGGTGACGCCAGCGGAGACCGTCGTGCCCTCTTCGTTCACCAGTTCCCACGCAACGGGAGACGTCTCGTCAGTGACGAGCGTTGCCCGCTTGGGGCCGTCGGGCAGGTACCCGACCTGGTTCACGCGCACGCGGGGGCCCGTTTCCGGAGCATACGCTTGGCGTTCCGTTCCCGTGAGGAACGAGACGTTGTCCAGGCAGAACGTCCAGTCCTCGGGCGCCCCTCCCACCTGGAAGGAAAGCTCGCCGCTTCCGAGGCCTTCGCCATCCGCTGCCGTGAATCCGACCTCGGGGGTGAAGGTGTAGCTGTAGTTCTCCATCTCCTCCGACAGCGTCGGACTCTGTTCGAACAGCACGGTGTGGGGAGGAGCGTCTTCGCCGATGACGACGCGAACGGGCCGCCCGGTGGAGGAACTCGCGTCGAACGACAGCGTGTACGTCACATCAGGCTCGAGAACGATTCCGTTGAAACCGATCATCTGGTCCCAGCGTTGGGACGTTCCGCCGTCCAACCGCGCGCACATCACGCCGTTTTCCACTCCGGCGTCCACGCCGGTTCCCGCGGCGTAGAACGGGGCAAGCTCTCCGTCTTCGAAGTCGCCGCCCACGACCTGCTCGGCAGGGTTGCCGACGTTCACGTCTTCGTCCTCGCCCTCGTCCGACTGCTCCTTCTGCAGGCGGAAGTTGTCGAAGCACAGCGTGTACGTCTCGGCCTGTGCGCCCAGCTGGAAGCTGATGGGGCCTGTTGCCTCTGTCCACGAATCGTCCAACGGCGATTCCGGGTTGTCCGCCACCGTCGCCCAGTCGTCGGGCGCGAATGTGAACTGAACATGCTGCGGCGTTGCCGTGCCATCCACCGTGACTGACTGCATAAACACGGCGGGGTAGCCGGCACCGCCCTGGAAGGGAACGGTGACGGGCGCCGAGGCGTGAACGTCAAAGGAGACGGCGTACGTTGCGCCGCGTTCGAAAAGAACGTCATCCAGCTGCGCGGCGATGTCCCAGGGGTTTTCTCCGCCCGAGGCGGTGGCGCAGAATTCCTCGGTGTCGGTCGATGTGGAGACCGAACCGGCGTTTGCGTAAGCGTGCCATCCAGCGGCATCGCCGTCGCTGAAGTCATGAATGATTCCCACGGCATCGTGAGAATCAGCGAGTGCCGACGGCATCGTCGCCATCGAACTCAGCACAAGAACTGAGGTTGTGAGAGCACCTATCCGAACGGCGCGCGCTCGGGCTCTACGGTCATGGGGTAGCAAGTGGACTCCAAGCTATTTGGGAGCGCTCCCACGCTGAGCAGGGGTGCGCCTCACGATCATTGGGTGGCATGAAAGTACCATCGCGCTCACGCTCTGACAAGCCGGGAGCGCTTCCAGTGTCATCCACGGTACTCACTTCGACGAACGATTCCATCCAGAAAAACTCCCTTGACTCCCGGGGGCATTCACGCAAAACTGTCCGGAATCGCTCCCGGAAAAAACTGGCACCGCTCCCAAAGATGGGACGCTCGTGTGTCACCGGAGTGCCCCTCCGCAGGGGAACCTCGCGGGCTACGGCAGCCCCCGAGGCTTCAGAGACTGGAGTAACGACATGCGCCTGCTTTCGCGACCATGGATCCGGATCGCAGCAACGACCCTGGCCCTCACGTTGACCGCCTTTGGCGCCGCACCAGCGGCGTCCGCAGCGAATCCCCCCGACCTCACGTCCGGGTTCTACGTCGATCCCAATTCAGGACCGGCGGAATGGGCCAACGCCAATCCCCAGGACGGCAGATCAGCAGCCATCCGCCAGTCGATCGCACAACAGCCCATGGCGCGCTGGTTCGGGAACTGGAGCGGACCGATCGGCACGGCCACCGGTTCATACGCCGGAGCCGCCTCCCATAGCGGGAAATTGCCGATCATGGTCGCCTACAACATTTCCGGTCGCGACGCGTGCGGTGGGCACTCGGGCGGTGGCGCCGGAACGGCAAGCGCCTACAACTCATGGATCGCCGCGTTCGCCGGCGGAATCGCGCAGCGGCCCGCCGTTGTCATCCTCGAACCGGATGCCCTGGGCGACTTCAACTGCCTCAGTTCAGCGCAGGTGAGCGAGCGGCAGGCCCTACTCCGAAACGCCATCAATCAGCTGAACACCCAGGCACCCAACACATGGACGTACCTAGACGCGGGGAACCCCGGGTGGATCAGCGCCGCCGCCATGGCAGAACGCCTTCACTCGTCCGGAGTGCAGAACGCTCGCGGCTTCTCGCTGAACATCTCGAACTTCATCAGCACAGCGAGCAACACCTCGTACGGAAACGCCATCAACGCTCAGCTCAGCAGCCGATTCGGCTACACGAAGCCCTTCGTGATCGATACCAGCCGGAACGGCGTCGGAGCGGCGAACACCCCCTGGTGCAACCCCGCCGGTCAAAAGCTCGGCGCGACCAGCCGGTACGGCGGCGGCGCCGAAATGCTCCTCTGGATCAAGACCCCCGGGCAGTCGGACGGCGACTGCGGCGTGGGACTCGGCTCCACGGCCGGACAGTTCCTCCCCGAAGTCGCCTACAAGATGATCTTCGGACACTAGCCCGTACGCCGCGGGGGCGGTCCTCTGTAGTGGGCTGGCCCCGCGGCCGCCGACGCTCAGCGTGTGGTGCAGGCCCGCCGGGCTACGAAGCAGAATCGGGCTCCGCGCCCGATACGGCCACCGAAAAAGGTTGGTGGTTGAAGAAGCCGTTCCGTGCCTCAACCCCCAGGCGCTGCCCCTCGAGTAGCTCGATACTCACCTCATCAATGCCCAGAACCCTCGCCGCGCCGCGATAGCGTGCCGCTCGCGAAAAGCTCCTCACAATCGAGCACAACCACAGCGCACCGCGGATTAACACCGCGTGTACACAAAACGGGCCCGGGAACGCATATGCGCTCCCGGGCCCGTGAAGAACCTGGCGTTACTCCGCGGCGTTGATCGTTCCCGCCGCCACCGTGGCACCGGTGGCCTCGTCGATCAGCACAAACGATCCCGTGTGGCGGTTGGTGGCGTAGGAATCGGCCACCAGCGGTGTCGTCATCCGCAGCGTCACGCGGCCGATCGCGTTGAGCCCCAGGCTTTCGGCGCCCAGCGAACGGTGCAGGGTGTTCACGTCGATCTCGTACTGCACGTCCTTCACAACGCACCGCGCCTCGCGGGTGGTGTGCAAAACGGCGTACTTCTTGCCCTTGATCAGCGGCTGATCGTCCATCCAGCAGATCGTCGCATCGATGTCCTGCGACACGTTCGGCTGGTTACCCGGCCGCGCAATCACATCACCGCGCGAAACATCGATCTCGTCTTCCAGGCGAATCGTCACGCTCATGGGAGGGAACGCCTCCTGCAGCGGGCCGTCAGCCGTATCTATCGCCTTCACGCGCGAGGTCAGCCCCGACGGCAGCACGATGATCTCATCGCCCACCTTGATGACACCGCTGGCCACCTGGCCGGCGTACCCGCGGTAGTCGATCACGTCCTTCTGCTGCGGGCGGATCACGTACTGCACCGGGAAACGCACATCCTGCAGGTTGCGGTCTGCGCCGATGTACACGTTCTCGAGGTGGTGCAGCAGCGACGAGCCCTCGTACCAGGGGGTGTTCTCGCTGCGCGTGACGACGTTGTCGCCGTTGAGCGCCGAAATGGGAATCGCCGTGATGTCGGTGATGTTCAGCTTCGAGCAGAAGTCGAGGAACTCCGCGCGAATCTCGTCGAACACCGTCTCGTCATAGTCGACAAGGTCCATCTTGTTCACGGCCAGCACCACGTGCGGAACGCGCAGCAGCGACGCGATCGTGGCGTGACGACGCGACTGCTCCAGAACGCCCTTACGCGCATCCACCAGCACGATCGCCAGATCAGCCGTTGACGCCCCCGTGACCATGTTGCGCGTGTACTGCGCATGGCCAGGGGTGTCGGCGATGATGAACTTCCGCTTGGGCGTGGCGAAATAGCGGTAGGCAACATCGATCGTGATGCCCTGCTCACGCTCTGAGCGCAGACCGTCCGTCAGAAGCGACAGATCGACGTACTCGTTCCCGCGGCTCTTCGAGGTCTCCTCAACGCTGAGCAGCTGGTCTTCGAAGATCGACTTCGAATCAAACAGCAACCGGCCGATGAGCGTGCTCTTGCCGTCGTCGACCGAACCCGCGGTCGCAAATCGCAGCATGTCCATGGTTTAGAAGTACCCCTGCTTCTTCCGGTCTTCCATCGCGGCCTCGCTGACCTTGTCGTCACCACGAGTGGCGCCGCGCTCGGTGATCCGCGTTGCGGCAACCTCTTCGATCACCTTGTCGATGTCGACAGCGTCCGACTCCACGGCAGCCGTCAGCGTCGCATCGCCCACCGTGCGGTACCGCACAAGGCGCGTCGACACCTCTTCGTCGTCCTTCGGCTGGCAGAACTCGTTCGCCTCGAACACCATGCCGCCACGCACGAACGTTTGACGCTCGGAGGCGAAGTAGATCGACGGGATCTCGACGCCGTCTTCCTTGATGTACTGCCAGATGTCGAGCTCGGTCCAGTTCGACAGCGGGAACACGCGGATCGACTCACCGGGGTTCACGCGGCCGTTGTACAGGCTCCAGATCTCGGGGCGCTGGTTCTTCGGATCCCACTGCCCGAACTCATCGCGGAACGAGAACACCCGCTCCTTGGCGCGGGCCTTCTCCTCATCGCGGCGAGCGCCGCCGAGCATCGCGTTAAAGCCGTGCTTTTCCACGGCGTCCAGCAACACGGGCGTCTGGATGCGGTTGCGCGATCCGTTCGCTTCTTCGCGCACAAGACCCTTGTCGATCGCTTCCTGCACCGACGCCACGATCAGACGCAGCCCGTGCTTTTCGACGTAGCTGTCGCGGAAATCGAGGATCTCGGGGAAGTTGTGCCCCGTGTCGATGTGCACAACCGGGAACGGCAGCCGCGCCGGCGCGAACGCCTTCATCGCCAGGTGCAGCATGACGAGGGAGTCCTTGCCGCCCGAGAACATCAGCGCCGGCTTCTCGAGCTGAGCCACCACCTCGCGGATGATGTGGATCGACTCGGCCTCGAGCTGCCTCAGCTGCGAGATCGAATAGTGAGTGTCAGTGGACAATCCGGTTCCTTTCACTCCGCCAGCGCGGCGCGGATCGCGGCCGTCACATCGTCCCGGACATCCGGACGACAGACCACGAGGTCGGGAAGGTAGGGGTCGGGCTGGTTGTAGACAAGATCTGAGCCGTCGAGGCGGGAGGTGAACAGCCCCGCGGCGCGCGCAACAGCAACGGGAGCAGCGCTGTCCCACTCGTACTGCCCGCCGGCGTGAACATAGGCATCGGCCTGGCCGCGCACAACGGCGCAAATTTTGACGCCGGCCGATCCCATCGGCACCAGCTCGGCGCCGAGCGCTGCGGCAATGCTCTGCACCACCGCGGGCGGGCGGCTACGGCTGACGGCAATGCGGATCGGACCCGGCGTGCGGGGCGCGGGCGCCACCTCGGACGAGACGAGAACATCCTCCGGCCCGCCCAGGGCAACAGCGCCGAGGGCCAGCTGGCCTCGAACGATGAGCGCGATGTGCACGGCCCAGTCGTCGCGGCCCTCACCGAACTCGCGCGTGCCGTCCAGCGGATCGATGATCCACACACGATCAGCGCCGAGACGGCGATCGCTGTCCGGCGCCTCTTCACTGAGCACGGCGTCCGAAGGAACCAGCTGAGCCAGCCGCGTGGCGATCGCGTCCTGCGCCGCACGATCGGCGAAGTCCTTGAGCGCTTGGCTTCGAAGGTGCGGGTTGTCCCGACGCACCTCGAGAAGTCGCGTGGCCGCGGCAACCGCGAGCGAACGCGCAATACCGGCGTCGGCGGCATCTGCCTGACCGACGAGCGGTGTCGACTGCGCGTGGCTCACGTTCACATCCTCTAGGCCCCGGCCCCTTCCCCGTGTTTCGGAGGGCGCCGCCGTGACTCTACCGCGCAGGCATCGCCCCCACCGCATCCATCTGACGCGGCGTTACGCACTGTGAAGTCACGTCACAACGGGCCCGTTGTTCCGGTGCACCGCAGAGTTGGATTTTTCGCGCGCCGCGGGGCACTCTGGGTCACGTGACCGACGTGCACATCACCCTCAGCGCCGCCGAACTGCGCCACATCGAGCTTGCCCTGGCGAGCCCAACGCGGACGGCCCGCCTGACCCGCCCCGGCCTCGACGCCCACGAGGGCGACACCCTCGTGCTGCGCGATGAGGAGGGCACCGACATCGCCTCCCTCAGCGCCGAGCGCGTGCGCATCAGCGCCGCCGTCTGCATCACACCGGCGCAGCTGGGCACGGGAGTGGCGCCGGCGCCCGAGCCGGAGGTGATCATCGACGGCACGCTGACCCCCCGCCGCCCGCTGGGTCATCTCGACCAGCGCGAACTGCGCGTCTCACACGGGTTCCCCCGCCTGCCTCAGGCGGTGCTCATCACGGGAACCGTTCCTGCCCCGGGCGACGCCGGGTGGGCATCGCATCCCGGCCCCGTCATCGTCATCGATCGCGGCAATTCCCGCCACCTGGCCGCGGCGGTCACGGCCGTCGCAGCGGCAGAGCGACGCGCGATCGTCCTGCCCGAGCCTCCCCGCAACGCTGCCGAGTGGGCCGAGCAGATCGTCGCCGACACCATCACGGTGTGGGAAACGCCCCTACCCGTCTCCCCCGGCCGCGTTCTGCTGCTCACGGGCCTCTCCGGCTCCGGGAAGTCCACGATCGCCAAGCTGCTGGTCCAGCGGCTCGCAGAAACGGACGAACGCATCGCCACCCTGCTCGACGGCGACGAGGTGCGGCAGATGCTGACCGCCGGCCTCGGCTTCTCGCGCGAGGATCGGCTGGCTAACGTGCGGCGCATCGGCTGGGTCGCCGCGCTGGTCGCACAGCATGGCGGGATTGCCGTGTGCGCGCCGATCGCCCCGTACGAGGTGATGCGCACCGAGATGCGTGACCGCGCCGAACAGCACGGCCGATTCCTGCTGGTGCACGTGGCCACCCCCCTCGAGGTGTGCGAGGAGCGCGACCGCAAGGGCCTCTACGCTAAGGCGCGCGCGGGGCAGATCGACCAGTTCACCGGCATCAGCGACCCGTATCAGCTCCCGATCGATCCCGATGTGACGATCGACCACACGCTCACGCCCGATGAGTCCGTCGATCGCATCATCGCCGCCCTCGCCAAGGTCGACGCCAACGCCTAGCGTCAGCCGACCGCCACGGGCTGCGGCGAGCGCGAACGGCGCACGTCCCACACGATCGACGTGATCCAGGCCGCCGCCACCGTGATGTACAGCGTGACGGTGAGCCAGGTGGGCACGCCAACCGAGTTCGAGAAGGTGCGCAGGTTCAGGCCGATCACGAGGAACCCGATCGTCGCTCCGAGCCGTTCGGTGGGGATGCGCCGCGTGAGCCAGGCCGCAAACGGCGCGGCGATCATGCCGCCCACCGCGAGGCCGATCACGAGGGGCCAGGCAACCGTCAGGCCGTTCGGGAGCGCCCACCAGAATCCGAGCACGGCGGCGCCCGCGGCGAAAATCTCTCCCACCGACACCGATCCGACCACCTGGTACGCGGGCAGCTTCGACGTGGTGAGCATCACCGGCATGGTCACCGGGCCCCACCCGCCGCCGCCGACCGCGTTGAGGAAGCCGGCCGTCAGGCCCGTGGGGGCGATGATGAACCGACGCGGCCCCGCCGACTGCCGGAGGCGTCCGCCGCGGCGGACGAATCGCCACACGATCAGAACCCCCAGCGCCACAAGAACGGAGCTGGTGAAGGGGCGGGCGGCGTCGAGCCCCGACAGCGATACCAGGGCCCATGCCCCGACGAATCCGCCAACGGCGCCGGAGATGCCCAGCGCGATTGCCGTGGGCCAGTGCACGTTGCCGAAGCGGTGGTGGGCAATGCCGCTGACGATGTCGCTGGCCACAGTGGCGATGTTCACGGAGGCGGAAACGAGGGCGGGAGCGATGCCCATGCCGAGCAGAACCGTTGCGGTGATGGTGCCGTAACCCATCCCGAGGCTGCCGTTGACCATCTGCGCAACGAACCCCGCAAGCAATGCAACGATGATGATCGGCATGTTTCCCTCCTTCTTCAAACTCGACTTAATTGGTCAGGTTAGTGGTGCTGCTCAACTTTGCGAGCTGTGCGACGTTGTGTGACAACGCCCGGAACGATCAGCGAAGATAGGGCCGTGACAAACGGGATCATCATGCACGAATGGCTCTCCCCCGCTGGCGGATCGGAGAACGTCTTCGAGGCGATCGCGCGCGCCTTCCCGGACGCCGAACGTTGGTGCCTGTGGAACGAGGCAAACCGGCTGCAGCCCATCAACGAAACGGTCCTCGCCCGCACTCCCCTCAAGGGAAAAAAGGCCCTCGCCCTGCCCTTCATGCCGGCGGTGTGGCGCAACCTCCCGAGGCGCGACGCCGACTGGATCCTCGCCAGCACCCACCTGTTCGCGCACCACGCCCGCTTTGCCGGCCCCGCCCGCGACGCCCCCAAACTGGTCTACGCCCACACCCCCGCTCGGTACATCTGGGTGCCAGAGCTCGACGGCCGCGGCGAAAGCCTGCCGGCCCGTGCCGCCTCCGCACTGCTCAAGCCCCTAGACCGCAAGCGCGCCCAGGAGCCCGTGGCGATCGCCGCCAACAGCCGCTTCATCGCCCAGCGCATCGCCGACACCTGGGAACGGGACGCCGAGGTGATCTACCCCAACGTAGACGTCACGCGAATCCTCGCCGAACCGCAACTCACCCCCGCCGAACAGGCCACGCTGGATGCCCTGCCCGCCGACTTCCTCCTCGGCTTCAGCCGCTTCGTGCCCTATAAGCGCCTCGAAGCAGCCATCGACGCCGGTCGCGTCTCGGGACTTCCCGTTGTCCTCGCCGGCGGCGGCGACGGCGAAGCCCAGCTGCGGGCATACGGCAACGATCGCCACCCCGGCAAGGTCACCTTCTGCCTAAACCCCTCCGACGCGCTGCTGTCGGCCATCCTCCGCCGCGCCACCGCGCTCGTATTCGCCCCCATCGAAGACTTCGGCATCATCCCCGTGGAAGCAATGGCCGCCGGAACCCCCGTCATCACCGGCGCGGTCGGCGGAGCCGTGGAATCGGTGATCGACGGCACAACGGGCGCCCACGTGCACGACTGGAACAGTGACGCCGAACTGCGCACGGCCGTCGAACGCGCCACGGCCGCGGACCCCGCCGCCTGCCGCGAGCGCGCAAAGGACTTCTCCGCCGAGGTCTTCGACGAGAAAATCCGCGACTTCGTCGCCAGGAACACGTAATGCACCCGGCATCACGGATCGCCTGGATCGACGCCGCACGCGCCATCTGCGTGCTGGGCGTTGTTCTCATGCACACCGTGCTGTCGATCCAGGCGTTCAGCCTCGACATTCCCACGTGGCGCATCGCGGTTGACGAGTTCGGGCCCTTCCGAATGTCGGCGCTCTCGCTGCTCAGCGGCCTGCTGCTCTCGCGCCGCATCCGCACCGGGTGGCATGACAGCTCCGTGCGCTCATCGATCGCCCATTCCCTCTGGCTCTACGCCGTTTGGCTGCTGCTGTTCACGATCTTCGCGATCACCGTCGGATCCTTCTTCTGGACAGGGCCGATCGGCATGGGCACGACAAAGCAGGCCTGGCAGGCGTTCGCGTCACAACTGATCCTGCCGCGCACCGTGCTCTGGTACGTGCTGGCGCTGGCCGTGTGGAGCGCGCTGCTGACCACCGTGCGCCGCGCCGACCCCGGCCTCGTGCTGGTGCTCCTGGGCACCGTCTCGGTACTGAGCTCCTGGATGCCGCTCCTCGAAGGCTCAGACCAGTACCGCAACATCTGCCGGTACGCCGTGTTCTTCGCGATCGGTGTTTATGGGGCCCGGCTCCTGCGCAGGTGGATGAGCGACGAACCGGCGCGCGTTCTCGGCTGGTCGGCGCTCGCATTCGTCGCGTTCCGCGGACTGGAGTGGTTCGTCGACACCGAGCACATCGGTGACTTCGTGGCCCTCCCCCGCGACATCGCGGGCGCCCTGGCGCTACTCGCCGCCATCGTTTTCGTGTGCCGCCTGCGTCCCGCCAGCACGGCGCTCGCGTGGATCGGCCGGCGCACCCTGCCGATCTACGTGATGCACGGACTTCTCCTGGAGCTGCTCATCCTCTTCCCCGGCTGGTGGGTGCGCCCGCTGCAATCGAGCGAGGCCCTGCTGCAGCTGAGCCCGATCCTCATCACCCTCGGCTGCGCCGCCGCCGCGATCGCCGTGTACGAGCTCGCGATGCGCACCCCGGCGCGCGTGGTGTTCGTTCTACCGACGCCCGTGGCGAAAGCCGTTCGGGCGTAGGGCGGTCATCCCCGCGTTGCGTTTCTGCTCTGTGGGGGTTTCGTGCCCGGTTTGGCGAAGCCACTCGCGAGGGGTGGGCTTCACGCCGCCGACACCGCCTGATAGCTCTGCCCGTGCGGGGCGACCAGCGCAACCGGCTTCTGGTCGACAGCAAGAATCGTCCTGCCGCCGATGGGTTCGCGCACCCGCGCTGTGACCTCCGGGAGAACGCCCGCGCCTTCGTTCGACACCCACGTCACATTCGGGAACGATCTGACCAGCCGGGCGAACTCTTCGCGCCTTTCCGGCGTCAGGTACACGAGAACGGCGCTGTGAAACACGACCACGCGCGCGCCGTCCGGAGCCTGATCGATGAGGTCGGGAAGTCGCTCGATAAGGTCTCCCGGCACCACGTGTGGCGGATCGCCAGCGGCGAGCGCGGCAGCGGCGCGCAGACGTTGACGGCGATCATGATGCTCTGGCCAGACAAGCGTTTCCAGCCAGTTCATCTGGTCGGCATCGGTCACGTCGATCGGGTTCAGATCGACGCCCGCGCGCCACACCACCTCCGGCAGCCGGGATGGGACGGATGGGGCGTCGATAGAGCACGGGAGCACTACGGGGCTCGGCCCCTCCGCCGGATCAATCGTCGTCTCTGCGCCGTCCGCGGCGTAGCGATAGCTGTACCGGTCCGGGAACAGACACAGACCCGCGGATGCGCCCACCTCGATCAGCGCCAGCGGCCCATCCATTCGCGAAAGAACAGGGAGCAGAACGGCGCACCGGCCCGCCTCGTTGGTCTGAGTGCTGCGCGAAACGATCACCGGATCAACGCGATGCCAATGCTCGGCGAGCCACGAAATGACGTCCCTCGACGATCCGACGGGCGCCCCGACAAAGCGTGCGGCGCCAAAGACAAGATTCGGCTGACGCTTGCCGTGCGGCAGTGACGCGATGAGTCGCAGCGTGGCCGGATGTTCCGCAATGCCACGGGCCCAGTCTTCGTACACGGGTGAAACACCGCGGGCCTCAACATCGGCCCAGTGTCTATAGGCGGCAGCGAGTGTGTCCGTCATACCGGGACCCTACCCGTGCGGTTGCGTATCCTCCCGGTCCCTGTCGCGGGCGGGCGCCCAACACCTACCCCGTTCACCATGAGTGCGGAGAAGCTGCGTTTTCAGACCACGATCGGCGTCGAGGTGAAGGGCGAGACGTGGAGCTGCGTCGAAATCCCTGACTCCGCCGAGTTCTTCGGAAGGGGGAAGACCGTCCGCGTCGATGATGTCGCGGTGGAGAACGTCGGCGCGAGGGTGACCGGCACAGATACAAACCTGCCGCTCGGCAACAAGTACCCCGCTCGCGAGGAGTGAAGGCGGGCGGCGCCCCTTCCTACCGCGGCGCGTACCCCAGGGCGATGAGACGCTCCGAGATCGCGCGCTCGGCGCGGTGGTACGGGACGTCGCCGCCATGCAGCACGGACGCGGCGTTGGCGTGGGAGAGCATCGCCTCAAGCTCGAAAACCAGCTGTGTCGCATCATCGAGGCGCGGCAGATCCCCGTCTTCCATCGCGCGTGCGATCGAGATCTCCAGATACGAGCGCCAGAGATCCATGGCCTCGGTGATCGCGTCGCGCACCGGACCGGGGTGTGCGGCGAACTCCGCGGATACCGCGAGAAAGAAACACCCGCCGGCGAAGGTGCGCCCGGAGGAGTAGTCGATCCACGTGCGAACGAGCGCCCGGAGGCGCCGAATACCGCGAGGGGCAGAACGGGCGGGCTTCACGACCACGTCGATAAAAGTGCGCTTGGCCTCGGCAACGACGGCGAGCTGAAGCTGCTCCTTTGAGCCGAACAGCGCCGCGACGCCACTCTTGCTGGTCGATGTTTCGGCGGCGAGCTGCGCGATCGAGACGCCGGTGAGCCCATCGGTCGATGCCCGTTGCATCGCGACCGCGAGCACGGCCTGGCGGGACCTGTCGCCGCGTGCCCGGCGCCCGTCGACCACGGTTGTCATCTCACCAAGGTATCAGTACGATCGTCCGTATATCTTTATGAACGATCGTCCGTATTGTTACTCCCTGTCTTCTGAGGACCGATATGCCCGCGAAAGCCCTGACTCACGCCATTGATCGTCTGTCGCCCACGCTCGCCGCCGCCATCACTTACCCCACCTATGTCGGCGGAGGGAAGCGGCGTGCGGTGCATGAACGCGAACGCGCGACCCATGAAGAGGCGCGGCGAACCCGTATGCACATCGGCGGCCGCCGAATCATCGTGTACGAATGGGGCACAGGACCCCGCACCGTGCTCCTCGTCCACGGTTGGCGCGGACGCGCCTCCCAGTTCGCGTCGATCGTGCGGGAGCTGCGGTCCGCCGGATTCCGCGTGGTTTCGTTCGACGCACCCGCCTCCGGCGATTCCCAAGGAAGGCGGACGCACATGGGAGAGTTCCAACGGGTGATCAGCGTGCTCGCACGACGCGAGCCAACGGGCCGTTTCCCCCTGGTCGTCGCACACTCGGCCGGAACTCTCGCGGCGCTCGTCGCGGCAGCGGATCGGGGCATCACCGGGCGCATCGTGGCGATCTCCCCCGTCGTGCGCTTCTCCTATCTCGGCGAGGCATTCGCGCGCATGGCCGGCCTGGGGAATGCCGCGCGGCTGCGCCACGAGGGGTGGTTCGCCGCCCGGCTGCGACGAGAGGGCGTCGATGCGGGACCCTACGACCTCCTCGCCCGAGACCTTCCGCCGCACCTCCATGTTGACGTCGTCCACGACACCGACGACCCGTTGTCTGATGTGACCGAAAGTCGGCGCTTCGCCGCCCGGCATCCCGGCCAGGTACGGCTCGTCGAAACAGTGGGCCTCGGGCATTCGCACATCCTCCGTGCCGACGTCACCCTGGACACCGTGCTGGCCGTTGCCGAACGGGGCGCATGAAGAGAGCCACCCATCGGTTTGCGCCCTCGGCAAACACTTTTCCTGCGACCCGGCCGCACCCCCTACGCTGGTGGTGATGACCACGTGGATCGATACCCGCTGGGACGGGCAACACGGAATCGGCCGGTACGCGCGGGAAATCTATCCGCGCCTCACCGTCGAGTCCTCCCCCCTCCCTGTCCGGGGCGCAACCGCCTCCGGACTCAACGCGATCAAGCGCGTACCGAAGGGGCTGATCTACTCCCCCGGATACGCGGCATTTGCCCGTGCCGAGCGCCAGGTGATGACGATCCACGATCTCATCCACCTGCAGACGCCCTGGCCGCAGCGCGCAAAGTACCTGGCGTTCTACAACGCCGTTGCCCGCCCCGTCATCCGCCGGGCCGGTGTTGTGTTCACGGTGTCCGAAACCTCGCGTCGCGCGATCGCCGCCTGGCTGAAGGATCCGTCGGTGGAGATCATCAACGCCGGTCTGGGATCGTCCGATGCCTTCCGCACCGACGTTGAGGCCGCCCCCGCCGACGACCCCTATGTGATGTACGTTGGCAACCTCCGCGCGCACAAAAACCTTCGCACGGTGCTGCGCGCCCTGAAGCATCTTCCCGGCGCGCACCTGCGAGCGCTGATTCCTGCAGGCGAACATGACGAAGCCCACGCCATCTGCGATCGGCTCCGCATCACCGATCGCGTGCAGCTGCTTGCGGGGCTCAGCGACGACGACCTGGCCCGTCAGTACCGCGGCGCTTCCGCCACCGTGATGCCCTCCGTCGTCGAGGGCTTCGGGCTGCCGCCACTGGAGAGCATTATGACGGGAACACCCGTCATCTTCTGGGAGGGCTGCTCCGCCGTTGCCGAAACCGTCGGCGATGACGGCTGGGCGATCGAAGACTCGCAGGATGCCGTCGAATGGGCTGATCGCATCGAGGACGCCGTGAACGCGCACCGTCGCGTCATGCCCCAGACGCGAACCTACGACTGGGATGCGACGGCCGCCACAATCGACGGCGTTCTGAAGCGCCTGTCCTAGCCCCCAGAAGCGTCAAACGCGCCCGGAAAGCCCCGGGCACAGCTCGGCTCCGCCGCGCCAGCCGAACCTAACGAAGGAATTACTGGCGCCCGCAGCCCGAAAACAGCGGATACGGGCCCATATGCCAACAATTTTCCTTCGTTAGGCATTCGCCCCCGCTGTTCCGCACCGTCGCCCCGGCCGCACGGGCCCCAAAACACCGAACGCCCCGGGGAAACCCGGGGCGTTCGGTGTATTCGGCTTACTTCACGGCGCCGGCCGTGAGGCCGCCGACGATGTACTTCTGCAGCAGCAGGAACAGGATCACAACGGGGATTGCCGCCATCACGGCACCCGCCGAGAACGCGCTCCAGTCGGCGTACCGCGGGTTGGAGACGAGCTTGGTCAGCCCCACCGCCAGCGTCTGAACATCGGTGTCGATCAACACAACAGAGGCCACAACGAACTCGTTGACCGAGGCGATGAAGCTCAGCAGCGCGACCACCGCCAGAATCGGCGTCACCAACGGAAGGATGATGGTGAAGAAGACGCGAGCGTGACCGGCGCCGTCGATGCGGGCAGCCTCATCGATCGACTGCGGAATCGTGTTGAAGAACCCGTACATCAGGTACGTGTTCACGCCCAGGGCACCGCCGAGATAGACCATGATCAGGCCGATCCGGCTGTTGAGCCCCAGCACGGGGAACCACTCGCCGATGGTCGTCAGCAACAGGAAGATCGCCACAACGGCGAGCAGCTGCGGGAACATCTGCACCACGACGATCGTGATGAGGCCCACGCGCCGACCGGCGAAGCGCATACGCGAGAACGCATATGCCGCGAGCGCTCCCAGGAACACGGTGAGGATGCCGGTGATCCCCGAGATGATTAGCGTGTTGGCGAACCACTTCGGGAACGGCGCCTGCGGATTGCTCAGGATGCGCTGGTAGCTGTCAAAGCCAATCGCGGAGAACAGCTGGTTCGACCCCGTAAGGGTTCCCTGCGGGTTCAACGAGCTGGAGATGACGAAGACGATCGGCAACAGCGCGAAGGCCAGGATAATCAGTCCGACGACGTGCCGCCAGCCGGTGTCGAAGAACCACTTGCCGATGCTGCGGCGACGACGTGTTGTCACGGTGGCGCTCATCCGTTCAGCTCCTCGAGCGACTTGGTGCGTCTAAACGCGACGATCGAAATCACCGCGACGACGAAGAAGATGATGATCGTGTAGGCGCTCGCGAGCCCGAAGTCACGCGTTTGACCGGTGAAGGCCACCTTGTAGACCATCGAGATGAGGATGTCCGTGTGTCCGACGGGGATCGGCGCGTTCGAATCGCGTGGACCACCGTCCGTCAACATGTAGACGACGTTGAAGTTGTTGAAGTTGAACGCGAACGAGGCGATCAGCAGCGGCGCGATGCTCACGAGGAGCAGCGGCAGCTTGATCAGGCGGAACACCGCCCATGGTTTCGCCCCGTCGACCGTTGCGGCCTCTTGTAGCTCGTCCGGGATCGACTGCAACGCTCCCGTGCAGACGAGGAACATATAGGGGAAGCCGAGCCAGATGTTCACGATCAGCACCGACACCTTCGCCATGACCGGATCGGTGAGCCAGGGGATGTCGGCGCCGCCGAAGAGCACCTGATTCAAGAATCCGAAGCTCTGGTTCATCATGCCCGCCCACACGAGGGCGGAGAGGAAGGACGGAACGGCGTAGGGCAGGATCAGCAGCGCACGGTAGAGGTGGCGTCCCTTCATGCGCTTGCTGTTGAAGACGATCGCGAGGAACAGTCCGAGGAAGAACGTCGCGGCCACCGTGATGATCGCGAAGGCGAACGTCCACAGGGTGACGTAGACGAGGGGGCCGGCGAGGCGCTCGTCCGTGACAGCCTTCGCGAAGTTGTCGAAGCCCACCGTGACTCGCCAGCCGGGCTTGAGCTCCTGGCCGCTGTCGGAGGTGAACGCGCCCGTTCCCACGTCTCGGTAGACCACACCAGAGGCGGTGTCTGTCAGGTCGCCCGTTGCAGTGTCGTAATCGAGCGTGGACGTATAGCGGTAGGCGCTGGAACCGTCCGGCGTGCGGAAGGCGCCGTCGGAGGGATCGTCGGAGAACGGCACGGCCAGCGCCTGGACCTCGCTCTGACGCTGCAGAACGTCGGCGAACTGCAGGGTGCGCCAGCCGGGTGCCTCAACAGCGCGGTTGCCGTCGAACACGGCGTCGCGAACGATCTCGGCGGGGTCATCGGCCGTTCCGAGGAAGGCGATGCCGTCGGGGTCGGTGATGAGAAGTCCGATCTCACCGTCCGACTCGACGATCGTCACCGGGTAGGCGGGTGATTCAGGAACGCGCTCCAGCGACGACGCCAGAAGCGACGACACGGCCTGGTCCTTGTTGCCGTTGTGGCCGGTTCCGTAGTTGGTGAAGCCGATGTAGCCCGTGTAGAGCAGAACAAACACCTGGAACAGCGCGAGGAAGATCACCCCGGGCGCAAGGTATTTTGCCGGCAGGGCGCGGCGGGAGAAGTAGATCCAGTTGACGACGGCCGCCACCGCGACGACAACCGCGACAACGCCCCACTCCTCAAAGCTGATGAGCACGAAAACCGCGTAAACGGCGATCGCATCGACGATGGCGATGAGCGCGATCTTCAGGATCAGCGACTTCAAGCCACCACCGGCCGCATCTGCGATGTGGCGGGCCTGGCGTTCGCGTCGCGAGCGCCTGTGATCGACCGTCACGCGTTCGGTCTCGGTCTGAGAATGGGTCATATCTCCTCCGGCCCCTCGGGCAGGGGCGAGCGGCGCTCCCGGAAGGAGCGCCGCCCGCGTCCGGTGCTAGTTCAGGGCGTTTTCGACGTCCGTGGCGAGCTTCTGCCAGCGCTCCACGGGATCGGCGCCGTTGATGATTTCAGCCTGGGCAACTCCCCAGAACTCCCACACAGCACCCATGGCGGGGATGGCGGGCATGGGAACTGCTTCCAGCCCCACCTCGGCGAAGCCGGCGATGATCGGGTCAGCCGATGCCGTTTCGGCGGCCGACTCGAGGGCGGGAAGGATCTGGCCCGACTCGTACAGGGCGACCTGTGCGTCTTCGGTGCCGATGTAGTTGACAAGGAAGTCGGTTGCGGCGACCTTGTTGTTCGACTCGGACGAGACGATGAAGCCCTTCACACCGGCGAACGGCGATGCGGCGTCACCCGTGGGGCTCGGAACCGTGTCAATGGCGACATCGATGCCGGCGTCCACAGCGCTACCGACGTTCCAGGGTCCCGTCAGCCAGAAGGCCGATGTGCCGTCGAGGAACGACTGCTTGGCGAGGTCGCCATCGATGTCGGTGTTGAAGACACCGGAGCCACCGCGGCCCTGGCTGGACAGCCACTCGGCGAATTCCTCGCCGCCGGCGTTGCCCAGCTGCAGGTCGTCAGCGTTGTAGCCGGCGTCGTCCGTTCCGAAGACGGGAGCGCCGAACGCGGTCTGGAAGGGGTACAGGTGGTAGGGGTTGCCCTCTGCGCCCTGCTCAACGACGAACGGACGGTCGAGGCCAGCGGCCTCACCCTTGGCGATCATGTCGTCGAAGTCGGTGGGCCGCTCGGGGACGAGCTCCTGGTTGCGCAGAACGGCGATGTTCTCCACCGCGTACGGGAGCAGGTAGACGGTGCCGTCGTACGTGGCTGCGTCGATCGCCACGGGAAGGTAGTCGCCAGCGGACTCACCGAGTTCGAGCGGGGCGACGACACCGTTGGTGGCGAGCTCGCCGAGCCAGTCGTGTGCGCCCATGGCGATGTCGGGGCCTTCGCCCGTCGGCACCTGCTGGATGAAGTCGTCCTTGATGTCGGCGGTGTCCTTGCCGACCAGGTTCACGGTGACGCCCGTCGATTCTGAGTATGCGTCAGCTGCGTCCTGCAGGGCATCGAGGCGTTCGGCGTCGACCCATACGGTCAGCGCGGCGCTGGCGCCGCCCTGGTCGCCGGAGCCGGCGGCGTCGCCGTTACCCGGTGCGGGGTCGCCGTTGCCGCAGCCTGCGAGGCCGAGAGTTGTCGCGAGCGCGACGGCCGCGAAAACGCGGCCCTTCTTCTTCACCGTCATTGGTGGCCCTTCTGTTGATGCCGGCAGCATCACCGGCAGTGGAAGCGATTACAGGTTACGTCTCTTGGTTCGGTTCCCGCCGCGCTCACATCACTGGCGAACGCTGCTGGGAACTAAAGGATGCAACATCGCCACGCAAAATGCAAGCGTTTCCATTTTTACGGCATCTCGCTTAGGCTTTCTCGCCATGACCAACGAATGGTGGCGCTCCGCCGTGATCTATCAGATCTATCCGCGCTCCTTCAGCGACGCATCGGGCGACGGCGTCGGCGACCTCGCCGGCATCACGGCCCGGCTTGATTCCCTCCACGACCTCGGTGTTGATGTCGTGTGGCTTTCTCCCTTTATGACGTCGCCCCAGAAGGACGCCGGATACGACGTTGCGGACTACTGCGACGTCGATCCCCTCTTCGGTACCCTCGCCGACTTCGACCGCCTCCTTGCCCGTGCGCACGAGCTCGGCATCAAGGTCATCGTTGACCTGGTTCCGAACCACTCCTCCGACCAGCACCCCTGGTTCCAGCAGGCGCTCACGGCCGAGCCCGGCAGCCCAGAACGCGCGCGGTACATGTTCCGCGACGGCACCGGTGAGGGCGGCAACGAACCTCCCAACAACTGGCAGTCGATCTTCGGCGGGCCCGCGTGGACGCGACTGACGAACGCCGATGGAACACCCGGCCAGTGGTACCTGCACCTGTTCGACTCCTCGCAGCCCGACTTCGACTGGCGCAACGACGAGGTGCGCGAAGAGTTCCTGCGCATCCTGCGCTTCTGGCTGGATCGCGGCGCGGACGGCTTCCGCGTAGATGTCGCCCACGGCCTGATCAAACACCCGGATCTTCCGGACTACACCCCGCCGGCCGACGGGGACTCGATGGGCGGCAACGAGCCCGTTCCGTACTGGGGCCAGGAAGGCGTGCACGAGGTCTACCGCGAATGGCGCCGCCTCGTGGACAGCTACGACGGCAACCGCGTGCTCTGCGCCGAGGCATGGCTGCCGACAATGCAGGAAATCTCGCAGTGGGTGCGCCCCGACGAGATGCACCAGGCGTTCAACTTCAGCTACCTCATGAGCGAGTGGGACCCCACGGTCTTGCGTGATGTGATCGATGAGTCGCTGCGCATCTTCCCCGGCGTCGGCGCGCCCGCCACCTGGGTCTTGTCGAACCACGACGTCATCCGTCACGCCTCACGGCTCGCCCTCGAGGCCAATTTCCCGCAGGGACACGGCATCGGACCGCGCTCCGAGGGGAAGCCCAACCCTCGCGTTGGCCTGCGCCGCGCCCGCGCCGCGACGACGCTCATGCTCGCACTTCCCGGCTCGGCATACCTCTACCAGGGTGAGGAGCTCGGCCTTCCCGAGGTCATTGAGTTGCCGGACGATGCGCGCCGCGACCCGACATGGTTCCGATTCTCCGGCGAGCGCTATGGCCGCGACGGATGCCGCGTCCCCCTGCCCTGGGAGGCCGAGCAGCCGGCATACGGTTTCAGTGATTCCGGCGAATCGTGGCTGCCGCAGCCCGCTGAATGGGCCGAACTGGCACGCGATCAGCAGCGCGGCAACCCTGCTTCGACACTCGAGATGTACCGCACGCTGCTGCGCCTGCGACGCGAACGCGAGATGGCAACAGGGCACCTCGTCTGGGTCGACGGCTACCCCGACGATGCCATTGCCTTCCGCATCGGCGCTGTCACGGTGATCGCCAACCTGGGTACCGCTCCGCTGACGCTGCCGGAGGGCGCGCGCGTCCTCACGACCAGCGGACCGCTCGTCGGTGAGAACCTGCTGCCGGTCGACACGGCCGTCTGGATCGAGCTGCCATAACGATCGACGCGTTTCTCCCCTGGCGCCACGCGCGTCGGGGGAGAAACGCGTGCGCAACATGATCGGGGGCGGACGATGAGAGGATACGAGGCGTGAACATCGATGAAGTTGCCCACGCTGCGGGAGTGTCGACGGCAACGGTGTCACGGGCGCTGTCCGGCCGGGGATCCGTTTCCCCCGCCACACGGGAAAAGGTCGTCGAAGCGGCCCGCAACCTCGGGTACGTCGTGTCACAGGCTGCGTCAACGCTAGCCAGCGGCCGCAACCGGAACGTCGGCATCGTCGTTCCCTTCCTCGACCGCTGGTTCTTCACCAATGTGTTGGCCGGGGCCCAGGAACGCCTGATGCACGCGGGATACGACATCACGCTCTATAACCTCGCCGGGCGCGGGGATGAGCGGCGCATCGTGCTCGAGAACTTCCTTCCCCGCCAACGCGTTGACGCGGTGATCGCCGTTTCCCTCGAACTCACGGAATGCGAAGTCACCCGTCTGCGCGAACTCGGGAAGCCGATCGTCGGCGTCGGCGGACCCATCGAAGGCGTTCGGACCCTCGCGCTCGATGACATCGCCGCATCGCGCCTGGCCACCGAGCACCTGCTCAGCCTCGGCCACACCCGTATTGCGCACATCGGTGGCGACGCGGCATCCGACCGCGACTTCCACATGCCGCTCAAGCGTCGGCGCGGCTACGAACAGGCGCTGCGCACCGCTGGCATCGATCTGGACGAGCACATGGTCGGCGGCGCCGACTTCACCGTGCAGGGCAGCTACCGCGTTGCCAAACTGCTCCTCGGACGCCCCCAGCGGCCAACGGCGATCTTCGCCGCATCAGACGAAATGGCGATCGGCGCAATACTCGCCGCGCAGGACCTCGGCCTTTCCGTGCCGCAGGACGTGTCGATCATCGGCATCGACGATCACGACACGGCGGAGTTCTTCGGGCTCACGACCATCGCTCACTATCCCCGCGCGCAGGGTGCCCTCGCCGTCGACATTCTGCTGGCACAGATCGAGCCCAATGCCGCAGAGCCTCCGGCAGAAACGCCCCTTCCCTTCGACCTCATCGTGCGGCGCACGACCTCACGGCCACGCCCGGAACAGGGATGAGTGAGGCGGGGCGAGCTCCATGAGCTCGCCCCGCCCTACCCGCCGGTTGACGCCCGCACCGACAGCGCCGGCGGGAAGACCAGCGCTTCGCGCGGGGTGTGCGGGTCGCTAATACGCGCGATCAGGAGTTCCGCGGCACGACGCCCAATGGCCGTTGCGGGCTGGCGGACTGCCGTCAGCGGAACGGCGGCAACCTCCGCCAGCTCGGTGTCGTCATAGCCCACAACAGCGATGTCCTCGGGCACGCGGATCCCGCCGTCGACGAGGGCACGCACGAGACCCATCGCCAGGTGGTCGTTGGAGCAAATGATCGCGTCGGGGCGTTGCGCCGCCGCGGCGATCTCTGCTCCGGCGGCGCGCCCTGCCGCCGGATCGGTATGCGGAACACGACGCGTCTCCAGCTCGAGGCCGGCTTCAGCAAGCGCATCGCGCACGCCCTGCGCGCGTTCGCGCACCTGGTGGAGCTCGTCGCGGGCGCCCAGGAAGAGAACGCGCCGTCGTCCACGGGCGATTACGTGCTCGGCCGCGATTCGGCCTCCCGCCAGGTTGTCGAATGCCACCGAGGAGTGTTCCGGGTCGGTGGCATCGACAAGCACAACGGGAATACCGTGGCGCCGCAGTCGTTCCAGCTGCGCACGGGTATCGCCAAACGGCGATACCAAAGCGCCTTCGACTTGAACGGACTCGAAGAGCCCGAGGTGATCGCGCTCACGAATCGCGTCGTCGTGACTGTTCGCCGCGAGAACGCGCATTCCGGCATCCGATGCGGCGCCCTCCGCCCCGTCGATCAGCGCGGCGAAGTAGGGGTTCGAGATGTTGATGACCGTCATGCCGATGAGACCACTGCGCCCGGCGCGCAGCTGCCGCGCGGCGGGCATCGGGATGTAGCCGAGGTGGGCGACGGACGCGCGAACGCGTTCGCGAAGCGGTTCGCTGACACGATCAGGCTGATTCAATGCGTTCGATACGGTCGCGATCGACACGCCCGCATGGGCAGCGACCTCGCGAATTCCCACCCTCACAGCTGTCCCCCTTTCCGCACGCCCGTCAGTGGACGAGCGCGCCGCCCTTCGGAGCGTCGTGGCCATCCAGCCGTGCAATACCGCGCAACTGACGTCCAACGAAGGCCGCGATACGCCGCGCACCGCGCTCATGGAAATGCGTGTCGTCGGCGAGCCCATCGCGCCAGAGATCGTGCTCACCCGGGGCGAAATGGCTGAGAAGGCGCACGGATGCTTCGGGCCCCTCGTCCTCGTACAGCCACGTGGTGAACGCCGTCAGGTCGATGAGGGGCACCGCCAGCTCGGCGGCGAGGTCTCGGACGGCGTTCGGATAGTCGCCGTGCGTTGGCGTTACTCGGTCACCATCGAACCAGCGCCGTTCACACGAGGTGCACAGCACGGCATTCGCGGCCCGCGAGTGCACGTCACCCACCATCCGCCGCAGACGATCGCTGTATCCCCCGCGTGAATCGAGGAGCTGCGGCTGCTTTTGATCGTTGTGCCCGAACTGGATCACCACGGTGTCGTCGGCGCGCACCTCGCTGACAAGCTCGTCCCACCGGGATTCCAAAAAGGACTCCGTTGTTGCGCCGCCGAATGCGAGATTGCGCACGGGCCGATCGACATGCGGTGAGAGGTGCGGACCCCACCCCGACATGGGCCATTCCTCGGGTGGGCAGGCAGCAACGGTGGAGTCTCCCGCCAGGTGATACGTCATCGTCATCTCCTTATGATGCCCAAAGGGCGCATGATGGACATCATGCCCGAGCAAACGCTTTCCCGCATCCCTCGGCGGCGCCGTGAGCACGGTGTGGTGGTGGTTTGCGCTGGCCGTCGTTCTGCTGCTCCAGAACTACCCGAACCACCTGATTTACACGCGCATGTTCATGACCGTTGTTCGCGACGTCGAAAACGTCGAAATCATGCTGCAGCAGATCACCCACCCCTTGCTGTCAGCCGTCATGGTGCTGTCCGGCGCGCGGACGATGTGCGGCGTGAGGGACTCGTGCTCGACATGCTCAACGGCCGCATCGCGTCGATGTCGTGGGTGGCGATGCAGCTGCTGGGTGTGATCTGCCTGGCCCTGGCAGCAACATTCACGCTCACCGGACTGCTGCCGATCACCCCCGGCGAGGTGGTGATGCTGTCGGCGTACTTCACGCTTCTGACGCAGGGACTCACGCAGATGCTGATGCTGATCCCCGTCGCAACGCGCGGTATCGAATCCGTGCGATCGATCGCCGAGATCCTGGAGGAGCCGGACCTGGAGATCAACGCGGGGCGCGCCCCTGTCGCGGCGGTGGAGGGTTCGGTCGCCCTCGAACACGTCACACACGCCTACCCCGATGCGGACACTCCAGCGCTGGACGACGTCAGCCTGACGATTCGCTCCGCCGACCGTATTGTCGTGCTCGTGGACGGTCAGATCGTCGAGCAGGGGCGCCACGAGAAGTTGATCAATCACGGCGGTCGCTATGCCGATCTTCACAACACGCAGAGTGGGTGATCGTCGCGGCCGGGTGGCGTGATCGACGGATGACGTCTAGCCTGTGGGCAAGCGCTTTCCAGTCGAGGAGGAACATGCCCATTCGCGTCGTTGTCGTCGGAGCAGGAGCCATCGCTCGCGGGCAACACCTGCCCAGCCTCCTCGCCTTAGGCGACCGCGTTGACGTCATCGCCGTGTGCGATGTCAACGCCGACGCCGCGGAGGCCACCGCGCGCGAGTTCGGCATCCGCCGCTCGTCGTCTGACCTCGCTGAGCTCCTCACAAGCGAACGCCCCGACCTCGTGACGCTGGCCACGCCTCCCGTCGCGCACCGCGACGCCGCGATCGCCGCACTGGGCGCGGGCGCATGGGTGCTGTCAGAAAAACCACCGACCCTCTCGCTGGCCGACTACGACCGCATCTCGACGCACGAGAGCGAAGGCGGCCCCTTCGCGAGCTACATCTTCCAGCACCGCTTCGGCTCCGCCGCCGAACGCCTGCGGCAGCTGATCGCCGACGGAACGCTCGGACGCCCCCTCGTCGCACGGTGCGACACCCTCTGGTACCGCGACGCCGACTATTTCGCGGTTCCGTGGCGCGGCCGATGGGAATCCGAAGGCGGCGGGCCGACCATGGGGCATGGCATCCACCAGATGGACCTCCTCCTGTCGCTTCTGGGCGACTGGACCGACGTCTCTGCCGTGATGTCGAACCTGGCCCGCGACACCGAAACGGAAGACGTCTCGATGGCCGCCGTGCGGTTCGCCTCCGGGGCGATGTGCTCGATCGCCAACAGCCTCGTCTCTCCGCGGGAAACCAGCGTGATCCGCATCGACTTCGAACACGCCACCGTCGAGGTCGAGCACCTCTATGGGTACGACAACGCGCACTGGACGTGGACACCCGCGCCGCACGTGGACCCCGCCGTCGCCGCCACATGGGCCCCCACCGAAAACGTTCCGAGCGACTCCCACGCACCCCTGTTCGCACACGTGATCGACTGCATGGAGCGCGGAGAGCGCCCGCGGGCAAGCGGAGCGGACGGACGCCGGGTGATGGAACTCGCCGCGGGCATGTACAAGTCGGCGCTGCAGGGACGCTCCGTCTCACGCGACGAACTCACACCGGGTGACGATTTCTATGCGTCGATGGCGGGAGCCGACCCGGCCGCCGCAACCGCACAAATTCACGCCGGAACGATCAGGTCCTCGGCACACGAGGTGACCCATGGCTGAGATCACGATCGCGCGTGAGGACGAGGCACTCACCGTTACCGCGGGCGGAACCGACATCGCCCGGTACGTGTTCCGCGACAACGCCGACGCGTTCGAAGGGCCAAAACCGTTCCTGCACCCGCTGCGCACGCTGAGCGGCGCGCCCATCACGGGCTACCGCCCCTGGGACCACCGGTGGCACAAGGGTCTGCAGATGACCCTCACCGACGTGTCCGGGCAGAACTTCTGGGGCGGCAACACCTACGTCCACGGCGAGGGCTACCTGCCCCTCGACAACATCGGCCAGATCCGGCATGACGAGTTCACGGCGGTGGCCTCCGGCGTCGAGGCCCACTGCGATGAACGGTTGACCTGGATCACACGGGCGGGCCAGGAGTGGCTGTCGGAGGAACGGCAGCACCGCTTTCACAGCGTCGACCGCGCGGGCGGCACCTGGGCCCTCGACATGACCTCGGCGCTGGTCAACGTCGGCGGCCACGAGCTCGTGCTCGGCAGTCCGACAACGCTCGGCCGCGAGAACGCCGGCTATTCCGGTGCGTTCCTGCGGCTCACCCGCTCCTTCGCCGGCGGTGTGGTGACAACACCCGACGGCGAATACCGCGGCGCCGAGGCGGACGCCGTCATGGGAACACAGGCGCCATGGCTCGCCTTCTCCGGAGCGCACGACGAGATCGATGGTGGGGCCACCGTGCTCGCCTTCGCCGGAACATCGACCGGACAGCCACCGCTGCGCTGGTTCGTTCGATCCGAGCCGTTCCCCGTGATCGCACCATCGCCCACGTTCTCGGAGACGATCGTGCTATCCCCCGGCGACCGCCTCGAGCTCTCGCATCGCTTCGTGATCACCGATCGCATCCACAGCGCCCCGGAGATCGCCGCGCTCGCCGCACGCCTCACACCGTAGCCGGGGCCCTCTCGCGGGAACGGCGCGCTCGCCGAGCGGTGCCCGACCAGCGCGCCGCGCCCGCCCGTGGCACCCCCCACATGGCGGTGTTGTAAAACGTTTCTTCGTGCGCTAGCTTGATCGGGGAAGCGCTTTCCAATGGGCGCAATCCTCCCCCGGCAACGACGCACGAAGGAACAGCAATGAAGCGACCGTTCACGCGCCCGATCACGATCCTCGCGGGGATCGGTGTCGCCACTCTCACCCTCACCTCCTGCACGGGAGGGGGGTCCGGAGAGTACGACCCCGACGCCGAGGTTGCTCTGACCTTCACCTGGTGGGGCAACGACGATCGTGCGGAGCGCTACCAGACACTCATCGACGCCTTCAACGAAGAGCACCCGAACATCCGCATCAACGGATCGTTCAGTGACTTCCCCTCGTACTGGGAGAAGCGACAGACCGAAGCTGCCGGCGGCGGCCTTCCCGACGTGTGGCAGTTCTCCGACAGCTACCTGCGCCAGTACGCCGAGAACAACCTGCTCGTCGACCTCGGCACGCTCAGCGAGTACGTCACGACGGACGCGATCGAAGAGGGCCTGCTCGGAACGGGCCAGCTCGAGGGCACGCAGTACTCGCTGCCCCTCGGCTACAGCACGTGGGCTGTGTTCCTGAACGACGACATCCTGGCCGAGTACGACATCGAGCCCTACGCCGGCGGCACCAGCTTCGAGGAATACTCGCAGTGGATGGCCGATGTGACCGAAGCAACGGGCGGAGAGGTGTTCGGCGGCACGGACTACACGCAGCGCATCCAGAACTTCGAGAACGTTCTGCGCGCCTCGGGTGGAAACCTCTACACGGAGGACGGCGAGCTCGGATTCACCGAAGAGCAGCTGGCCGACTTCTGGGAGATGGGCGCGGCCGACCGCGACGGCGCCGTCGTCCCGCAGCAGCGCCTCGAAGAGTCCTTCCCCGTTTCGGGCTTCGGCGCGAACCTCACCGCCAGCGAGGCCAGCTGGAGCAACTTCATCGCTAGCTATCTCGGCGACTCCGGCGCATCGAGCATCACGATGGCCGCCCCACCGACGGACGTTGCCGGCTCGGCGGACCTGTACCAGCAGGCAGGCCTGCAGATGGCCGTCTCTGCGAACAGCGAGCACCCGGAGGCCGCGGCGATCTTCCTGGACTTCGTCGTCAACAGCCCCGAGGCGGGCGAGATCTTCGGCACATCCCTCGGCTTCCCTGCCTCGCAGACCAAGCTCGATGGCGCCACACTCGAGGGCGCGGACCTGCAGGTTGCCGAGTTCCTCGCGTCGGTCGAAGACCGCATCGGAGCCGCGCCCCCCGCGCCCGTTGTGGGCTACGGCTCGCTCGAGCAGAAGTTCTGGGACATCGGCAAGGAAATCGGCCTTGGAACCCTCACGGTTGACGCTGCCGTCGACCAGTTCTTCGCGGAATCACGCGTGATTCTCACCGATTGACCCCGCCCCGGCGGCGTGACGAAATCGTGACGTCGCCGGGGTTCCTCCCCCTTGTGAATCGTTTCGGAGAGCCCTAAACTCACCGGCAAGCGCTTTCCCAAGCGCTCGCCCATCGACGGGCATCGAACAATGACGTTCTGAGAGGACAAGGATGTTCCGCACCAAGAAGACGGCCGCGATCACAGCCATCGCCGCTATCGGCGGTCTCACCCTCGCTGGGTGCTCCAGCAACACCGGAGGCGGCGCCGAGCCGGCCGAGGTCGACCCGGACGAGCAGATCACGCTCACCATGGCCTTCTGGGGCAACGATGTGCGCGCCGACCTGTACAACCAGGCTTTCGACGCCTTCAACGAGGAATACCCCAACATTCAGATCCAGAGCTCCTTCCTGGACTTCCCCGCATTCTGGGAGCTGCGCCAGACGGAAGCCGCCGGCGGCGGTCTGCCCGATGTGATGCAGTTCGATTACTCCTACCTGCGCCAGTACGCCGAGAACGGCCTGCTGCTGGATCTGACGCCGTATGTCGGAAGCATCATCGACGACGAACCGCTGTCGGACGAGATCCTCTCGATCGGACAGGTCGCCGACGGCATGTTCGGCATTCCCACCTCCACCAACGCCTGGGCGATGTTCCTGAACCCCACGACAATCGAGGAAATCGGCGTCGCGCCGTTCGCGGGCGGATCGTGGGAGGACTACGCCGCCTGGATGAAGGACGCTGCCGACACGGCCGCCGCAAACGGCGTCGACGCTTTCGGCGGGTCGGACTTCACCGGCCGCATCCAGAACTTCGAGGTGCAGCAGCGCGCCAAGGGCCAGGACCTCTTCACGGAGGACGGCGAGCCCAACTTCACCGAGGACGACCTGCGCGAGTTCTGGGAGCAGGGCTCTGAGGTTCGCACCGACGGCTCGGTGATGCCGATGCAGCGCAACGAAGAACTCCACCCTCTGGGCGGATTCGACATCGGCGCCGTGGCCAGCGAGCTCACGTGGGACAACTTCGGCGCCGGCTACCTCGCCAACCTGGGCGAGGGCTACGACACGCTCGACCTGGTCGCACCCCCGGTCACCGTCGAGGGCGCAACAGACCTGTACCTGAAGCCCTCGATGCTGCACGCGATTGCCGCCAACTCCGACCACCCCGACGCCGCGGCAACGCTGGTCGACTTCCTCATCAACAGCCCGGAGTCGGGCGAGATCTTCGGCACCAACCGCGGTCTTCCCGCGTCGGCAACGGCGCTCGAGGCAGCAACGCTCGATGACTTCAGCCAGAAGATCGCCGACTACGAGGCCTCGATCGAAGACCGCATCGGAGCCGCCCCGCCTGTGCCGATCGTCGGCTACGGCACCCTCGAAGAGAAGTTCCGTCAGCTGGGCGAAGAGCTGGGCTACGGCACGACCACGGTCGACGCCGCCGTCAGCCAGTTCTTCTCCGAGATGAACGTCATCCTCAACTAATTGCCCTCCGGTGGGCGGGGCGATGACGCCCCGCCCACCCCCACAGATCGGGAGAACATGACCGCGACAGATACGAGAACGGCGGTGACCCGCGGGTCGCTCCGGCGACCAGCCTTATCGGCTCCGCCCGTGCGAAGCGAGCTGAAGAAGAGGTCGCTGCGCGAAATGCTCGCGGGCTACGCCTTCCTCACCCCGTGGCTGATCGGCTTCATCGGCCTCACCGTTGGCCCGATGGCGTACTCGCTGTACCTGTCGTTCACGTCCTACAACCTGTTTTCCCCTCCTCGCTGGATCGGGCTGGGTAACTACATCCGGATGTTCACGGACGACCCCGTGTTCATCCAGTCGGCCACGATCACCCTCACCTATGTGATCGTCGGAACACCCATCAAGCTCGCCGCCGCTCTCTCGGTGGCTCTGCTGCTGAACTATCGCGACCGCGGCGCCGCATTCTTCCGCTCCGCCTTCTACGCTCCCAGCCTGATCGGCGCATCCGTTTCGGTCGCCATCGTCTGGCGTGCCATGTTCAACACCGACGGCCCCGTTGACAACGCTCTCTCGACCGTCGGCATCAACCTCGGCGGCTGGGTCGGTAACGTCAGCCTCGTCGTTCCCATGATGATCCTGCTCGCCGTCTGGCAGTTCGGCGGCGCCATGGTGATCTTTCTCGCCGGCCTGAAGCAGGTCCCCAAGGAGCTCTACGAAGCCGCTGAGGTCGACGGTGCGGGAGCAATCCGCCGCTTCCGCGCGGTGACGATCCCCATGCTCTCCCCGGTTATCTTCTTCAACCTCGTCCTCGAACTGATCGGTGCTTTCCAGGTGTTCGCCTCGGCGTACATCATCTCGAACGGAACGGGTGGCCCCGCCGGTATGACCAACTTCATCACCCTGTACCTCTACAAGCGCGGATTCCAGGACAGCCAGATGGGCTACGCCGCGGCGCTCGGCTGGGTCGTGATGGCCGTTGTGGCCGTGCTCGCCGTAATCCTGTTCCGCACCCAGAAGTCTTGGGTTCACTACGCGGGAGAAGACCGATGACCGCCACCGCCCTCATCACCACGGGCGCGCCCGCCCCGCGACGCCGCATCACCCGCCGCGGATGGCAGACGGTGATCTGGATGATCGCCCTGATCGCGATCACCTGCGTCGTCATCTATCCGCTGATCTGGCTGTTCATGTCCACGTTCAAGCCGAACCCCGAGTTCGGCCAGAACCCCGGACTGCTGCCGTGGAATCCCACCGTTGCGAACTACATCAAGGTTGCCGACGGCATCGGCGGTGTGCCCATGTGGCGCTTCTTCGCCAACTCGCTGATCCTCGCCGTCGCGGCCGTGATCGGAACCGTTGCGTCCTCGGCCCTCGCGGCCTACGGCTTCGCGCGCATCCGCTTCAAGGGCGTTGGCATTCTGTTCACGGCCATGATCGGCACATTGCTGCTGCCGTTCCACGTGGTGATCATTCCCCAGTACATCTGGTTCAACCAGCTGGGCTTCGTCGACACCTTCGTGCCGCTGATCCTGCCGAAGTTCCTCGCCACCGAGGCGTTCTTCGTGTTCCTGTGCGTGCAGTTCATCCGCAGCATCCCCCGCGACATGGACGAGGCCGCTCGCATCGACGGCGCCGGCCACGGACGGATCTTCTTCTCGATCATCCTGCCGCTAGTCAAGCCCGCCCTGATCACCTGCGCGATCTTCGCCTTCATCTGGTCATGGAACGACTTCCTCGGCCCACTGCTGTATTTGAACAGCCCCGACAATTACCCGCTCCCCATCGCCCTCCGGCTCTACAACGACCAAACGTCGACCAGTGACTACGGCGCAACCGTGACGGCATCGTTCGTTGCCCTGGTACCCGTTTTGCTGTTCTTCATCGTGTTCCAGCGCTTCCTCGTCGACGGCGTTGCCACACAGGGCCTGAAGGGCTGACCATGGCACGCGTCGACAGGGCGTTGCGGAGGGCCGCGACGTCCGGCTCCGGGCACACGAACGATGCACCGGCGCGTCACCCCGGCGCCACGGGAGCCTTCGCCCTGTTCGGCGAAGTGCTGCTGACCGGTGTTCTCGTAGCGGTCGGGGGCGCGCTGATCGTGACGCTCCCCGCCGCTCTTGCGGCGGCCACCAGCCACCTGCGCCGATACGTGCGCGCGGAGACCTCATCGTTCGGGCAGGCATGGGCAGACTTCGTGCGTGCTCTGCCAGGAGGGCTGGTGGTGGGGGCCACCAGCGTCGCCGTCGCCGCCATTCTCTGGGTCGACATCTCCATCGGCCGCTCCGGGGCGCTCCCGGGCGGCGGCGCGATCGTCGCCGCAGGATGGGTGCTCGCCGCGGTTGCCGCGGGCGCTCTTCTGGCGGCAACCGGCCGCTGGACGGCCGATGGCGGATGGAAGGGTGCCTTCCGCGGCCTTCCCCGATCAATGGCCAGCGACATCCCCGGCGCGATCTATCTGATCATCGCCGCGGGGTTCATCGCACTGGCCGGCTCCATGTTGCCGCCGCTCGTTCTTCCGGCTCTCGGCTGCGCGGCCCTCGCCGCCGTCGCGATTCCGGAACGGCCGCGGCGCCGTTGAACTGACGACATCCCCGGGGCGCCGGAGCGGACTCCCGCCCCGGCGCCCCGCAAATTCTCTCCTGGAGGAGCACTGTGCTGTACGGCGCCGATTACAACCCTGACCAGTGGCCGGAAGAGGTGTGGGAGGAGGATGTTCGCCTCATGCGCGAGGCGGGCGTCACCACCGTCAGCCTGGGCATCTTCTCGTGGTCGCGCATTCAGCCCTCCCCGGATGTGTGGGACTTCGCGTGGCTCGACCGCATCATCGACCTGCTGCACGCCGGGGGCGTCGCGGTTAACCTCGCCACAGCGACGGCCTCGGTTCCGCCGTGGGTCACGGTTCACCACCCCGACGTTCTCGCCGCCGACGAATCGGGCGCACCGTACTGGCATGGTTCGCGGCAGCACCACTCGCCGGCTTCGCCCACCTATCGCCGCCTCGCATCCGAACTGGTCCGACGGCTCGCCGAGCGATACGGCGAACACCCCGGCGTTGTCATGTGGCACGTGGACAACGAGCTCGGCTGCCACCTGAACGCCGACTACTCCGATGCCGCACGCGATGCGTTCCGGCGCTGGCTCGCCGGTCGATACGGGTCGGTGGATGCGCTCAACGAGGCCTGGGGAACAGCCTTTTGGTCGCAACGCTACGGATCGCTCGACGAGGTGTTTCCCCCGCGCAACGCCCCCTTCATCCGCAACCCTTCCCAGGTGCTCGACTACAAGCGCTTCATGAGCGATATGTGGCTCGAGGTGTACCTGGAGCAGAAGCAGATCATTCGCGCGGCCGGTGCCGCGCAGCCCATCTCGACGAACATGATGGGGGCGTTCCCTCCCGCAGACTATGCATCGTGGGCGCCGCACATCGACATCGTTACCGATGACTGCTACCCCGATCCTCTCGACCCGCACCGCCCCGCCACGACCGCGTTCCAGCGCGACCTCGTGCGCTCCCTCAAGCGGGGAACTCCCTGGATCCTCATGGAGCAGGCGACCGACGCGGTCAACTGGCGGCCGACCAATCCGTCGAAAAACGACGGGCAGCTTGCCGCGGAAACGGCGCAGTCCATCGGACGCGGCGCGAACGGCATCATGTTCTTCCAGTGGCGTCAGTCGCGGGCGGGCGCTGAGAAATTCCACTCGGCGATGCTGCCGCAGGCCGGAACCCGCACACGCACCTGGCGTGAAGCGGTCGAGCTGGGTGAGACGCTCGCCGCCCTGCCCGATCTGCCCGATCCCGGCGACGACGCCCGCGTTGCCCTGTTGTTCGACTGGGAGAACTGGTGGGCGGTGGAGGGCGACGGACACCCCGCAACGCTCGACTACCTCGGCCTGGTGCGCGACTGGCACGCGGCGCTCATGCGCCGCGGCGTCATGGTCGACGTCGTGCGCCCCGAGGACGTCGACGACCGCTACCGCCTGGCGATCGCCCCGTTCATGTACCTGTTGCGCGAAGAGGGCGCCGCAGCGCTCACTCGTTTTGTCCAGCAGGGCGGCGTTCTGGCGGCGGGGCCGTTCACCGACATCGTCGACGACAACGACCGCTTCCGTCCCGGCGGTTTTCTGACCCAGCTCGGCCCCGTTCTCGGCGTCACCTTCGAGGACTTCCGCCCGATCGTCCCTCCCGCGCGCGACCACGTTGCCGAGCGCGCCGGAGAGACCGGCGCGGCCGCATCGGGTGCGTCCGACGAGAGGTCATTCGCGCGGTTTGATGGCTCACTCAGCGGTGCCGGATCCTTCGTCGCCGAGGCGATCTGGGCGGACCACGCCGAGGTTGTCGCCACCTTTACAACGGGTCCCAGCTCCGGGCGCCCTGCCGTCACGCGCCACGATCACAGAGACGGTTCCGCGTGGTACCTGGCCACGCACCCCACGCCCGAATCCTTCGATGCCGTTGTCGGCGCGCTGCTCGATGCGGCGGGCATTCACGGCGAGATCGCCGAGGTCCCCGCGGGCGTCGAGGTGGCCAGGCGTGGGGATCTGCTGACGATCATCAACCACGGCGAGACACCGGCGCAGGTGACGGCCCCGGGAACGGTCCTCGACAGCGGCGAGCCGTTCGGCACGCGCACCCTCACCCCGCAGGAGTTTGCCTTCGTCCTCGCGCCGCGGTGACCGGGGCGTGTGTCACCGTCGCACTCAGACCGGGCTGGTGAGCTGGATCAGGTTGCCGCAGGTGTCATCCAGAACGGCCGTTGCGACGGGTCCCATGTTCGTGGGCTCCTGGGTAAACCGGCGCCTCACCGATCCGATGTGTCACGTCCAGTACGGGCTCAGCGCATCGAGCGCCTTGTTCCTGCGGCGTTCCCCGCGCGAATCGGCGACACGGTCCCTTACCCGGGGTGGTAGATCGGGACGTCACCGCGGGCGCAGGACGCACAGCCGACATCTCACCTGATGAGACTTTGCATCGGGAAAGCGTTTGCTCTTCTGGGCGGTCATATGTCACACTCGGTGCAACGGGAAAGCGTTTACCCGGATCGACGAGAGGCAAGGAAGCATCATCGTGACTGACAACACCCCCGCCGTCCGCGAGATCGGCATCATCATGAACGGCGCCTCCGGGCGCATGGGCTACCGCCAGCACCTGGTGCGGTCCATTCTGGCCATCCGCGACGAGGGCGGCTTCGAGCTCCCCGACGGCACCAAGGTGACCGTGCGTCCCCTCCTCGTCGGCCGCAGCGAGGCGAAGCTCGCCGAGATCGCGAAGCGCCACGGCATCGAGGACTACACCACCGACCTCGACGCAGCGCTCGCCGACCCCAAGTGGGAAATCTACGGCGACTTCCTCGTCACGAAGGCCCGCTCCTCCGCCCTGCGCAAGGCCATCGCCGCAGGCAAGACGATCTACACCGAAAAGCCCACGGCCGAGTCGCTCGAGGAATCCCTCGAAATCGCGAAGCTGGCCAAGGACGCCGGCGTCAAGGCCGGAGTCGTTCACGACAAGCTCTACCTGCCGGGCCTCCAGAAGCTCAAGCGCCTGATCGACTCCGGGTTCTTCGGCCGCATCCTCTCCGTGCGCGGCGAATTCGGCTACTGGGTGTTCGAGGGCGACTGGCAGCCCGCCCAGCGCCCCAGCTGGAACTACCGCTCGGAAGACGGCGGCGGCATCATCGTCGACATGTTCCCCCACTGGAACTACGTCCTCGAGAACCTCTTCGGATCAGTCGAGAGCGTCTATGCCAAGACGGCAACCCACATCCCCGAGCGCTGGGATGAGAACGGCGAGAAGTACACCGCAACAGCCGACGACGCCGCCTACGGTGTTTTCGAGCTCGAGGGCGGTGCGATCGCGCAGATCAACTCCAGCTGGACCACCCGCGTCAACCGCGATGAGCTCGTCGAGTTCCACGTGGACGGCACGCTCGGCTCGGCCGTCGTCGGACTGTTCGGCGCCAAGGTGCAGCCCCGCATCGCCACGCCCAAGCCGGTGTGGAACCCCGACCTCGAAGACACGATCGACTACGACGCCACCTGGCAGGACGTGCCCACCAACGACGTGTTCCTCAACGGCTTCCGCCAGCAGTGGCAGGAATTCCTCACCAGCTACGTCACCGGAACCGACTACGAATACGACCTGCTGGCCGGTGCCCGCGGCGTGCAGCTGGCCGAAGCGGGCCTCGAGTCGGACCGCACGGGCAGCAAGGTGTCCCTGCCGAAGCTCGCCCTGGACTGATCGCGATGGCAGACACACTCGCACTGCTCGACGCCGCGGGCAAGGTCACCCCGGCACCGCTGAACGAGGCGCCCGCGTTCACGAAGCCCGCAGCGGGTCTGCGTTCGCGCGTCGCCTACGCGGCCGCGCACGTCACGCCCATCGCCTGGGCGGACAACACCCCCGGTCAGCCCGCCGACATCGACTGGGATGAGACGCTCGGCTTCCGCCGCGCGGTGTACTCCTGGGGGCTCGGCGTGGCCGACGCCATGGACACGGCACAGCGCAACATGGGCCTCGACCCTGCCGCTGTGCGCGAGCTGATCGCCCGGAGCGCTCAGGTAGCTCGGGAAGAGGGCGGTTCCGTCGCGGTCGGCGTCAACACCGACCACATCGACGACGAGATGATCTCGCTACAGCAGATCATCGATGGCTACACGTATCAGCTGCACCACGCCGAAGAACAGGGCGCCGTTCCTGTTCTCATGGCCAGCCGGCACCTCGCGCGCGTTGCGCAGTCGCCGGCGGACTACCTTCACGTGTACCGAACCGTTCTCGACCAGGCGACAACTCCCATCGTCCTGCACTGGTTGGGAACCGCCTTCGACCCGCAGCTTGCCGGGTACTTCGGGTGGCCCGATTGGCAGGGTGCGTCGGACGTTCTTCTGGAGATCATCCACCACGCCCCGGCCAAGATCGCCGGCGTCAAGATGAGCCTGCTCGACGCCGCCAGCGAGGTATCCGTTCGCGAACGTCTCCCCGAGGGCGTGCGCATGTTCACGGGCGACGACTTCAACTATGTTGGCCTCATCGGCGGCGCCGACGTTCCGCAGGCAGCCCAGCCGGCGCGGTCCGCCGACACCAGCCGCACCCACTCAGACGCGCTGCTCGGCGCGTTCGCCGCGATCACGCCCGTCGCCTCCGCGGCGATCCAGGCGCTCGACGCGGGCGACGCCGATCGGTACTACGAGTTGTTGAAACCCACGGAAGCCCTCAGCCGGCAGGTATTCGCGGCGCCGACGTTCTACTACAAAACTGGCGTCGCCTTTCTCGCCTGGCTCAACGGACACCAGACGGCATTCCAGATGGTGGGCGGCCTGCACTCCGCGCGCAGCCTGCCGCACCTCAGCGAGATCGTGCGCCTCGCCAATGCGGCGCACGCGCTCGAAAAGCCCGACCTGGCGGCGGAACGCTGGCACAGCCTGCTCCGCCTGAACGGAGTGGACGCATGACAACCCCGCACCCCCGCCTATCGATCAATCAGGCGACCATCAAGTACACAACGGTGGCGCAGGCGATCGATGTCGTCAGCGCCGCCGGAATCCAGTCGATCGGGCTGTGGCGCGAGCAGGTACAGGAGGCTGGCCTGAACGAATCGGTCAAGATGATCGCCGACTCGGGCCTGCGCTATTCGACACACTGCCGCGGTGGCTGGTTCACGGCCGAGCCCGGACCCGCGCGCCAGGCGGCGCTCAACGACAACCGCGTGGCCATCGACGAAACAGCCGCGCTGGCAGCCGCCGGAGCAGCCGGATCGAAGGCGGCCCTTGTGATCGTCGTCGGCGGTCTGCCCGAGGGATCGCGCGATATCGTCGGCGCCCGCGAGCGCGTGCGGGATGCCGTTGCCACGCTCGCCCCGCACGCCGAGGCCAACGGTGTGCAGCTGGCGCTCGAGCCTCTGCACCCGATGTACTGCTCGGACCGGGCAGTGCTCTCCACGCTCGATCAGGCGCTCGACATCGCGGCGGACTTCGCCCCCGAGGTCGTCGGCGTCACGGTCGACACCTTCCACCTGTGGTGGGACCCGGACGTGTTCGACAAGGTCGCGCGCGCCGGCCGTGAGGGCCGTATCGCCTCGTACCAGGTGTGTGACTGGAAAACACCGCTCGCGGCTGACGTGCTGCTCTCGCGTCACTACCCGGGCGACGGCGTCATCGACTTCGCCGCCTTCACGAAGGCCGTCGAGGCCACGGGGTACACCGGTGATGTCGAGGTCGAACTGCTGAGCCAGGAGATCTGGGACACCGACCCCGCCGAGGCCGTTCGCCGTACGATCGATGGCTTCGAGCGAGCCGTAGCACCGTTCCTCAGCAACACGCCAGTATCCTGATCCGCATGACCGACACTCCCGCCTCGCGCGCGGCGACGCTCCACGACGTCGCACGCGAGGCGGGAGTGTCGCTTGCCACCGCATCGCGCGTTCTCAACGGCTCCGCGCGAAAAGTCGCCGACTCCTACCGAGAACGCGTCGAAGCGGCCGCCGCAAAGCTCGGCTACTCCGCGAACATGTCCGCTCAGGCAACGGCGCGCGGCACCTCCGCAACCCTCGCGCTGCTGGTCGCCGATATCGCCGACCCCTACTTCTCGCAGATCGCCGCCGGTGTCGCCCGCGCGGCAGACGAAGAGCGGCTGATCATGACGATCGGCATCACCGAACGCGAAGCCGAACGTGAAACGCGACTCGTGCGAGCACTGCGCGGGCAGCGCCCCCGCGGCATCGTCCTCGCCGCCTCCCGTTCGGCGCGCCACCACAGCCCCGCCCTGACCGATGTGCTGCGCGACATCGAAGCGGCCGGCGGAACCGTCGTGTCGATCGGCGCGCCCGCTGACGGCATGCAGACGCGCACACTCACCCTCGACAACTTCGGCAGCACACGAGAACTGGGACAAGCGCTGTCCGGCATCGGCTACCGCAACGCGATCCTCATCGGAGCAGCAGAAGGGCTCGTCACCAGCGACGAGCGCCTGGCGGGCTTCCAGGAAGGCTTCGTCGCGTCCGGAGGTAACGCCCCGCTCATCGTCCGCGGCGGATTCTCCCGCGACAGCGGGTACACCGCCATGGCGTCGGCGCTCGAACAGGGCGTGCACCCGGGAACTCTCGTGTTCGGCATCACCGACGTCGTCGCCTTCGGCGCCATGTCCGCTGTCCGCGCCGCCGGCCTCGAGGTGGGAACCGACATCGCGATCGCCGGTTTCGGCGACATCGACTCGGGCCGCGACATCGTTCCCGGCCTCACCACGGTTCACGCGCCCCTCGAAAAACTCGGCGAAGAGGCCGTGCGCGCCGTCGTCGCCGAGACGTGGACACCGCCCGCCCCACTCGCCGCCCAGGTGATCCTCCGCGACAGCACCCCGCCCGTCGACGCGGCGTGAGGTTTGCCGCAGGGTTCGGCGGCCGGTAGGCTCGTGCCGATCGTCTGGTCCGAGCGCACGCCCGGACCGCACGGGGCTGTAGTTCAATGGCAGAACTTCTGCTTCCCAAGCAGACAGCGCGGGTTCGATTCCCGTCAGCCCCTCCAACCAGGGATTTTCCCGAGTAGCACCCCCGCCGCCCGACAGGGTGAGCGGGGCCTTTGCATTCGCGCGGTGCGTGCCGGCATCGCGCCCGGCACCAAGACGCCCCCTCGCGAGCGGCATACACCCCTTCGAGTGGCATGCCAATAAACACGCCACTCGGCAACCCGGGCAGCGCTCGCGAGGCCGGGCGCCCGACGGTGCGCCAATAACCACCCCGCTCGCGAACGAGGCGCGAGCCGACCGCACGGGCGCGGCGAGCCGCCGCTCCGCCTGTTCGACGCTGCGGCATTTGTCAAGAGTTTGCTGAATTAACCTGCACAACGATGTGCAAGTTAGTACGCTTGGGGGCATGAGCTCCCCTTCACGTCCGCGCCGCCGAGACGCCGTCGCCAATCGCGAGGCACTGCTTGAAGCGGCGGCACGCGTCTTCCGGACCTCACCCAACGCCTCGCTCGACGCCATCGCGCACGAGGCGGGGCTTACGCGCCGCGCCGTATACGGCCACTTCGCCTCGCGCGATGAGATGCTCGCCGTTCTTGTGGACCGCGGCGCCGCCCGCATCTCCGCGGCCGTGCAGGGAGTCCGCGACGACGATCCCGCCCTGCACATCGCCCGCATCGGCGCAGCCGTGTGGCAAGAGATCGCGCATGTGAAGCTCGTGGCCAGGATGATCGTCCGCAGCCCGCTCGATCGCACGGCGGCTCGCGGCCTAGAACTGATTCGCCGGTCCCTTCGCGACGGGGTCACCCGCGGCGCCCAGGACGGATCGCTTCGCAGGGACGCTGATCCCGAGGTGATCGCACGGCTCATCGAATCCTCGGCTCTGGCCGTTCTCGACACCGTCGTCACCCGCGATATCCCCGATGACGAAGCTCAGCGCCTGGTGATCACCACCGCGCTCGGCATCGCCGGCCTCTCGTGGCGGGACGCCGACGCCGCCATCAGGAAGGTCGCATGAGAATTTCCGCACGCGGAATCGCCAAGGGGCCCCTCACCGAGACGAGCGTGCACGCCTCCACCGGCGAGGTCACTGTTGTCCCGGTCGAGAGCGGTCAGCGCCCCACACTGCTCGCCCTGATTCTCTCCGGTCGCATGGCACCAGATGCGGGCGAGGTCACGATCGACGGACAGCACGATCCTCGCGCCCTGCGCACGCGCGTGGCGGTTGTCGATGCGCCTGACGCCAGCGCGCCAGCCGACGGCCTCTCCCTCGCCGCCGTCGTGCGCGAGGAACTCACCTTCGCCGGCATCCGACGCCCGCAGGCCGCAACCCGCCGACTCATCGCCGACGAGGGCCTGGCCGATCACGCCCGCACACCGATCAGCGAGCTGTCCCCCAGCGCACGCACCCGCGTTCTGACGCGCACAGCCGCGTCACACCCCGATGTGGACGCCCTCATCCTCGTCACCCCCGACCGGCACGGCGGCGACGCCAGCGGCTGGCTGGGCACGGCGAACGCCTGGGCCGCCCGCGGATACGCCGTCATCGTTCTCGCCTCGGCCGGTTCGATCGCGCAGCCAGAAAGAACCGCACGATGAAAACCATCGCCCTCATTCGCACCGAACTGCGGCGCCTGACATCGTCTCCGATGGCGATTCTCGCGCTCGTCGCCCTGATGATGATCCCCGTTTTGTACTCGGGCCTGTACCTGTGGGGCAATGACGACCCCTACGGAAACCTCGATGACGTTCCGGCCGCCCTCGTGATCGAAGACACGGGAGCGACGGATGACGACGGCGAACACGTCAACTACGGCGAAACCGTCCGAGACAACCTGCTCGACGACGGCACGCTCGATTGGCAGGTCACAACGTCCGACACCGCGGCGGTTGGCCTGAAAACCGGCGAATACGACTTCATCGTCACCCTGGGACCCGACTTTTCGACGAACCTGACCTCGATCGCCGATGACGATCCGACGCGCGCCGTCGTCGAGCTCACAACGAACGACTCCAACAGTTACATCGCTCGCACCATTGCCGACAAGGTCACCGATTCCGTGCGCCAGAGCCTGACGCAGGAGGTGGGAGAAACGGCGGCTCGCACACTGCTCGACGGGCTGGCAACGGTTCGCTCCGGCCTGGTCGACGCCGCCTCAGGCGCCGACCAGCTCGCGGAGGGCGCCACATCCGCGCACACCGGCGCAACCACACTCGCCGATGGCACGGGCAGCGCCGCCGACGGCGGGCGCGATCTCGCGAACGGACTTGTCACCCTCAACTCTTCTGCCGCGGAGCTTCCCGGCCAGATCTCGCAGCTCAACGATGGCGCCCACCAGGTCGCCGATGGAAACGCGCAGCTCGCTCAGGCCGTCACGCCCGCGGCGGAACGTGTGGGGCAGGCCATCGACGCTCTCCCCACGGAAGACGATATGCGCGCGCGCCTGACGGAACAGGGCTTCAGTGAGGAAGAGATCGCCGCGATTGTCGGCGTTGTCTCCCCCGGGCGCGAAGAGCTGACGAACGCGAACACGCAGGTACAGGAGGCGGCGAGCGCCGTGCAACAACTGGCGGATGGCTCCCGCCAGGTGGCGGAGGGAACGCAGCGCCTCTCCGACGGGATCCCCGCTCTGACCGACGGAATCGCCAGCGCCGCGCGCGGCGCAAACGACCTCTCGGGCGGACTCGACCAGTTGCGTGATGGGTCGAACGACCTGGCGAATGGGCTCGGTGAGCTCGAGAGCGGATCGGCGGAGCTGGCTTCCGGGCTGTCCGATGCCGTTTCCGACATTCCCGATCAGTCAGAAGAAGAGCGTGGGACCGCCGCGGCGATGATGTCCGATCCCGTCACGGTGTCGAGTTCTGCCTTCACGGAGGCGTCCTCCTATGGCGCCGGGATGGCACCGTTCTTCATCAGCCTTGCGGGATGGATCGGCATCTACGCCCTCTTCCTCATCGTTAAGCCATACTCCCAGCGGGCCGTGACGGCGCTACGCCGTCCCCTGCCGATCACGCTGGGCGCATGGGCAACGCCCGCCCTGCTCGGCGCCCTGCAAATGGCGGCCGTGTTCAGCGTGCTGTCGTTCGGGCTGGGATACGAGATCGCGATGCCGGGCCCGATGCTCGCCTTCATGGTTCTGACGTCCGTCACCTTCGCCGCGATCATCCTGTGTTTGAACGTTCTGCTCGGCAGCGTTGGTCAGTTCCTCGGCCTGGTGATGATGGTGTTGCAGCTGGTGACCGCTGGCGGCACGTTCCCCTGGCAGACGCTTCCCGCGCCGCTACGCACCCTGCACCAGGTGCTGCCGATGAGTCATTCCGTGGACGGCATGCGCCAGCTGATGTACGGCGGTGACATGGCGCGTGCCTGGGCGGATGTGTGGTCGCTGATGGCATGGCTGATCGGGGCGCTCATCGTGGCGTTTGTGGTGCTCGCGCGGATGACGCGGCAGCGCACCCTGCGGGATCTGCGGCCGTCGTTGATCGGCTGAGTGACGCGATGGCCGCTCTACTCTGGAGGGATGACAACCGTCCTTCTCACCGGGTTCTCCCCCTTTGCCGGCGATGCGCGCAATCCCTCTGAGGAGGTCGTCCGCGATGTTGCACAGCAGTGGGAGGGAGAAGAGCGGCTTGTCACCGAGATCCTTCCCGTCGCGTACGACGCGGCGGGATCCCGGTTGCGAGAGCTGATCGCGGAACACATTCCCGATGTGATCATCGCGGTGGGACTTGCCGGCGGGCGCACCGCCGTCACTCCGGAGCGCGTCGCGATTAACCTTCGCGATGCTCGGATCCCCGATAACGCGGGAGCGCGCCCCGTGGATGAGCCGTCGGTTCCCGGAGGCCCGGCCGCACACTTCGCGACCCTTCCCGTGAAGGCGATCGTGCGCGACATCACACGGGCCGGTATTCCCGCCGCCGTCTCCGATACGGCGGGAACGTTTGTGTGCAATCACACGTTCTACGTCGCGGCGGATGCCGCCGCGACCACGGATGCACGTGCGGGCTTCATCCACGTTCCCTGGTCGGCGGAAACGGCCCCTGATGGCGCCCCGTCGATTGCCCACGCGGATCTCGTTCGCGCGATCGGCATCGCGATCCGCACGACCCTCGGCACGACGAGGGATCTGCGCGAACCCGCTGGCGATACCCACTAGGGACATATCCGGCTGGCGCCCGTTTCGCACGTTCCCGCCCGGTCGCGACCCATCCTGGGCCGCTATTTTGATCATTATGATCATGTTTGAGATTCCAGTTTGCGCTCACTGTAAAACGCGGCGACGATACGACTCGTGACTTCCCCTCAGACAATCGACCCGCGCATCCTCAAGCACTCGCCGCTTGAGGACATTCTGAGCATCCTGTTCGGCGCGTTCATTGTCTCGCTCGGCCTGTTCATCTTGCGGGCCGGAGGTGACGTCACGGGTGGCACGGCCGGGCTGTCGCTCCTGCTGAGCTATGTCGTGCCGATTTCGTTCGGGATGATCTTCTTCCTCGTGAATCTGCCGTTCTTCCTGCTCGCCATTCGCGACAAGGGATGGAGCTTCACCATCCGCAGCGGCATCTCCGTCGCCCTCGTTTCCCTCTTCTCCGCCGTACACGGGATGACGGGCTTCTTCTCCGGCCTGGAGCTGAACCCCTTCTACGCCGCGGTCACGGGGGCGATTCTCGCGGGCGTCGGCGTTCTCATGGTGTTCCGACACAATTCCAGCCTGGGCGGGTTCAACATCATCGCGCTCGTGTTGCAAGAGCGTTTCGCGCGCGTCCGAGCGGGGTACGTGCTGATGGTTCTCGACGCCTGCGTCGTCCTCGGCGCATTCTTCGTCGCCGACTGGCCCCACGTTCTCGCTTCCGCCATCGGCGCGATCGTCATGAACCTGATTCTCGCGCTGAACCACCGCCCCGGCCGCTACGTCGGCGCATAGCCCACACCGGATGCCCGCGAACGCGCGGTAGCGTGAGGGCATGAGTCGCCCCAGCGCCAAGCAGGAGGTGGTCAAGGCCGCACTGCGCCTGGCCGCCGACACGGGCCTCGCCGCACTCACATTCGAGGCCGTCGCCGAAACTGCGGGAAAGACGAAGGGCGGAGTGATCTATCACTTCCGTTCCAAGGACGACCTGGTGCGGGCCGTCGTACAACAGCTGATCGACGAGTGGGATGCCGACGCGAGCCGCCACCTCGGCGTGCCTTTCGATGATGCCACCCGCGAAGACCGCATCATCGCGTTCCTTCTCTCGTGCGTTGACCCGGGCTATGAGATCACCGCGGCCGGCGACCTCTCGGTCCTCGTCGATGTGATGCGCGACGACCGCTACGTCGGAATCTGGACCTCGCTTCGCGAGAAGTGGATCGGGGATGTCTCGACCCTCACGATCACCCAGCAGATCGCTCTCGCGGCCGCCGACGGCATCTGGGTCGACGAGGCGATGCAGCAGGCGCCGTACCCGGACGGACGCCGGGAAACGATCGTCGCCGAACTCTCGCGGATGGTGCGCGGAAACTAGGGCGACTCCGTCAGCGACCGAACGGGCGGCGGGACGCATTTCATCAGCACGGCTCCCGCCGAAGCGATGATCACGAGGACGAGGCCGACGACTTCCAGCACGCTCATCGCCTGGTGCAGCAAGACCATGCCGAGCGGGCCCGCCTCCGGAAACAGGAGCACCGCGAACGCGGCGCCCACCTCCTGGCAGGCGAGCCCGACCCAGACAAAAAGTGCCCAGGCAGGAACCGGCATGTCAGTCGATGGGGCAGACTGCTGCGTCGTTGACGGCCGAGCGCGCCTGGTCGATCGTCCAGGGCAAGCTCACGGTGCGATCCTCGGTGCCGGGGACCTCCGCAGCGATGGCAGCGAGTTCGCGCGCGAGAGCCCCCGCCAGCTCGTTTCCGCCGGCAGAGTTGTTGAGCACGACCGCCACCGTCAGGCCCGTGTCAATATCGGAGAACGCTGCCGTGGAGTAGCCAACGATATCGCCGGCCTGGCCGATCATGGGCCCGTACATCAGGTCTCCGCCCGCGTACCGCACCCACTGATCACCGTCGGAGTTCGTCGGCAACGAGTTCGCCCACCGATCGCCGAGGTCCTCGGATGTTCCGGCGCGGCGCGCAAGGTCGAAGGCATAGTCACGCAGATCGGGCAGCGTCGTCACAACACCGCCGTTGGCGTATCCGATGGAGGACGACAGCGTTGTGACGTCGCCGGGCTCAGCCACGCAGTTGTTCTTGCGAGCGGCAAACGATGTGTAGTGGCCGGGAAGGGGCCGCGCGCCCGGCTCTCCGGCAGCGGCAGATGGCAGCTGTGTGTCGGTGAGACCCAGCGGAGCCGTGACGTACTCGGTGTAGAGATCAGCCATGCTCGTTCGCGTCGCGTTCTCGAGCGCGATCCCGAGCAGGAAGTACGACGTGTCGGAGTCGCGCCAGACACCGTACTCACCCATGCCGCGGCCGAGACCGGCCGCCGCGAACTCGCGCGGCTTCCACACCCGGTCGCGGTTGCTGCTGATCTGGTTCCACAGCAGGGGCTCCGATGCCGCGATTCCGGCGACGCCGTCACAGAGGTCAACGAGTGTGATCTCGTCGAGCTGCGGAGTGCTCTGCACGTATTTCATCACGGGATCGTTCAGCGAAACACGGCCGGCGTCGTCAAGTTCGTAGAGAACATCACACGTCATCGAGCGCGTGATCTCGCCGGCACGGAAGGTCATATCCGTCGCCGGCTGCTCGCCAGACCCTGGTGCGGTCTCGCCAAGGCCCGTCATCCACTCGCCAGCCCATGGCACCCACACGCCCGCAATGGCGCCGGGAGCACCGGTGGCAGCCATCGCCCTCGTTGTTGCGTCTTCGAGCTGCGAGACGATGTCATCCGGAAGAGGATTGGTGATCTCGGCGGGAGCAGGATCGTTGGATTGACCCGTACAACCGGCCAGAACGACGCTGGCGGCGACCAGCGTCGCGCCAGCGGCGAGAACGCGACCGCGGCGGTGCATCACGCACATGAAACCCCCTGAAAAGACAGAATGCACTGAGTCTAGCCGCGCGCTACGATGTGGCAGCGACCCGCATCTCGTGTCCCTGACGTTCCCATGCAGCCCTCATAAATCGCCGCACGTTCTCGTCCACGCGGATGTCGCTCGGGCGCAGCGGACGGGCGAGGTACAGGCCCTCGAGCGATGTCAGCCGAGAAAGCGCAACGTAGGTTTGTCCCGCGGCGAACGCGCCGCCGCCGAGGTCGACAACCGCACGATCGTAGGTCTGCCCCTGTGACTTGTGAATCGTCACGGCCCAGGCCAGCCGCAGCGGGAACTGCGTGAATTCCGCCGCGATCTCGCTGGAGAGCTTCTTGGAGAGCGAGTCATACGCGTAGCGGTGCTTCTCCCAGACGGCGGGCTCAACATCGTGTTCTTCGTCACCGACCTCGACGCGCACAGAGTCACCGAGGATGCGCGTGACTGTTCCCAGCGTTCCGTTGACCCACCGCGGCGGCTCACCGCCCGAGGCGGAATCGTTGCGCAGGAACATCACCTGCGCGCCCACCTTCAGCTCGAGGTTCTCATCCGCCGGATACGCATCACCCCGGCCGAAATCGCCGCTGACCTCGGCGACCGCTGTCTGCGACTTTCCAGGGAGCGCCGCGAGGTGCTTCGCGTTGATCGCGTTGACGCGGTCGTTGCGCGTGGCGAGCGTGAGGATCGGATTGTCCACGTCCTCGGGCGGCGTGCGCGCGCCCATCTCGTTCAGCGTTGACGCGATATCTGCCGTGACCCTGCCGTAGCGGACCGCGTTCAGCATCGTCTTGAAACCGTCGTCGGACTGACGGTGAATCTCGGTGAGCTCTCGGATGTGCAGTTCGGCGCCATGCCGGCCCATCTCGAGGACACCGTCAGACGAGTTCTCTCCCGCCCACACCTTCGCGTCGAAGAACCAGAACGACCGGTAGTGGTCCTCGATGTAGCGCTTCTCGTCACCGCGCGGGGGCACCGGTGCCAGCTGGTAGGGGTCGCCGAACATCACCACCTGCACACCGCCGAACGGCTCGCGGCGCCGTGCGCGCGCCTGCCGCAGGGAGCGGTCGATCGCGTCCATCAGATCGGCGTTGACCATCGAGATCTCGTCGATGACGAGCGTATCGATCGCGCCCAGAATTTTGCGGGTTGCCGAGTTCTGGTCGATATCGCCGTCGGCGATGAGGCCGATCGGCAATTTGAACAGGGAGTGGATCGTCTGACCCTCGACGTTGAGCGCCGCAACACCGGTGGGTGCGCACACGGCGATCTGCTTGCTCGTCTTGCGCAGCAGGTGCCGCAGCAACGTTGACTTTCCTGTTCCTGCGCGCCCCGTGACGAAGACATGCTCTCGGGTGTCCTCAATCAGCCGAAACAGGGCTTCCTGTTCGGCGGAGAGGGTGGGAGCGGCCATTCCTCCAGGATATTCGCCCGTGCTCACGAAACGGTCCGACAACGAACGGCTGGCGGATAGCTGTTCCACAACGACGCGTTCCTACACTTAGCGTTATGCCAGTCGGATCTGTCGCGCAGCCTGCCGTTTCGCCGGCTCCGTCGCGCCCTGTGCTGCGACTGGTGCTCGCGATCCTGCTGCTGCTCGCGCTGATCGCCGCCATCGTCGCGTCCTTCTTCGTTCTCCACAAGAATTTCTGGAGTGCGAGCGCGTTCGCGGAGCGGTATGTGCACAAGATCGCCGATGGCGATGCATCCGGTGCGCTGGCGATGCCCGGCGTCGACCCCGACTTCACGCAGCTCGAGGCCGCGGGATACCCCAATGCCTCCGCGGCGCTGCTGCGGTCGGCAACACTCACGAGCGACATTGAGGACATCCGAGCCGTCGCTGAGCGCCGCACGGGTGATGACGCCGTCGAGGTCGACGTGGAATACACCATCGATGGTGTCCCCGGCGCGATGACGTTCTCCGTGACGCGGACCGGCTGGGCGGGACTCGTTCCCGACTGGGCGTTCACCACATCGCCGATGACGGTGATCGATGTGACCGTGCGCGGGTCGTGGCGCTACACGATCAATGGGTTCGAGATGGACAAGCGCCAGGTCTCGTTCGCGGGGTATGACGCCGACCCCCTCGAGCCGATTCCGATGCTCGCCTTCGCCCCCGGTGCGTACGAGGTGTCGGTCGATACCGCCGCCACCGCCGCGTCTCCCGAAACGGTGCGCGCTCAGGCCGCCCTCGACGTCGTCGACATCGACGTGCAGGCTCTGCCGACGGCCGAGCTCAGCCAGCTGGTGCAGGACGGTGTGCAGCGCCACTTCGACGAGGTGTGCACCGTGCAGAGACGCCTGAAACCGGAAGACTGCCCGTTCGAGTACGACGGGTCATGGGGCATCGCCCAGCCGGATATCGAGTGGACCGTCGCTCGCTATCCGCAGACGGCTCTTGTGCCCGATGGCGACGGCTGGCGGATCTCCCCCACCACGGGCGTGATGCACCTCACCCTCACGATGCAGCGCTACTTCGACGGCGTGATGGAGCAGGTGGACGAAGACGTGCACTTCGCGATGGATGGAACGGTTGAGATCCACGAGGGCGGATCGGTGGAGATCGTGATCAATAAGGCCGATCTCGATCTGCCGTAATGCTCGCTACCGAGCGGGCGCCGCTCAAAACTGGCAGAAATTCGCCACAAACCTGAATAACGCGAAGTAGGAGGGAAGAAGCATGGACTCGCGATCTCTGAGGCGCCAGGGCTCGGCCATTTTTTGATGGCAACGCTCTTCTCCGCAGTGGTTGGTGCGGTTGTCGGTGCAGGGTATGCGATTGTCGTTTCTGACGGCAGCGGCTTTGTCGTGTGGGTGGGGGCGGGCGCGGCGCTTGTGGGTTCGCTTGCGGGCACAGCTTCATTCTTGGGCGGAGCACTCACCCACCGTGTCCTGAGGCGGATCGGTCGGCGTGCCGTTGCGCGGTCGGGCGCGGTTATCGCTGCGGGGGCAACCACGGGCACCCTTGTACTCAGCGTCCTGCTCATGACGAAGAGCGTCTACGCTACGGGCGCCGCGGTCGGCGCCATGCTCTTCACGTGCGTCGTGGCATCGCTCGCTGTAGTCCCTCTCGAACGTTCCGTTGATGGATCGCTGTAAAATCGAGGCCGACGTGATCAGACCGCGTAACCAGTCCTGTCGCGGTTACTCGGCTGGCGGCTTCTAGCGACTCTTCCGACATCCGGTGGGGTCATGGGATGAGGCCACCGGCGGCGAGGAGCATGCGGAGGCGGTAGTTGTGTCGGTTGCGGAATCCTCTGGCGAGCCCGCGGTGTAGCTCGATGATTCCGTTGACCGCTTCGGCGCCAACGTTGTTCGCGCGGCTGGTGGTGAAGTAGGCGAGGAACGCATCCTTCCAGCGGCGGAGTGTGCGGTCGAGCCGAGCGATCTCGGGGATCGGGCAGGTATGGAACGCCTCCACGACAATCTCGGCGATCTGTCGCCCCTCGGCAAGGTCTTTCTGGTGCTACTTCGAGATTTGCAAAGGCAAGTCGTACGATAAGAAATACTTTCGTTTTGATATCACTCGCGAAAACTTACGAAAGCTAGAATCCCTCACGTCGTAAGTCGGAATGTAGATGACTCTTGTTTCCAGAGCTTTGATGCTCGCCGCGGCATCCATGGGTCCGCTCATCTCTGGATTCGTCTCAGTCGTGATTTTCCGAGTCGGGTATGGCGACATCGGTGGTCTCGTCGTGGGAACCGGTGTCAACTACATCGGTCTCGCCGTCGCGCTCTCGGCGGGTTGCACCGTCATGTCCGTGCGAACGTTCGCACGGCTGCGGCGTGAGGGAGCGGAAGGCTCACAGTTGCGGGACGCACTCCGGCAGGAAAATCAGGTTGCGGCGTTCATAGCCGTTCTGGGGGTTCTCGTTGTGTGCCTGTTCGCGACCACAGCACACCTCTTTCTCCCTGCTACGGGCGGCGCCACAACGGCATACCTTCTTTCTCTCGTGCCGTGGATCGCATCGTTCCCCATCTCAAACGTGCTCTTCGGCGCCATGCAGGCGTACAACCGCGACAAGGAGGTCTTGTTCGCGAACATCATCATCGCCGCCCTTCAAGCGGGCGCAACGTTAGCGATCGTGCTCCTCCGGCCCAGCCTCATCGTGGCGCTATGCCTGCTGGGCGCATCACAGGCATTGATCAGTGTCGGCGTCCTGTGCTGGCGGGCACGGCTCGTGTCGCGCACATTCGGCGTGTCGATTCGTGGCACTTATGCACCGCCATGGAAGATCCCCCGGTTGAGGGAGATCGGAGACCGTGCGCTCGCTGGCGTTGACGGCCTTGTCTTCATGATGGTGTTTCTCATTGCAACCTATGTTGCGATGACCCACAGTGTTTCCGATGGTGCGGCGGTAGCGCTCATCGTCTCGTTCATGCGGCTCGTGGTTATCCCGCTCAAGCAGTTTGGTCTCGTTGCCGGGCGATCGTTGCTTCTCGGAGGCGGAGACGTCAGCTCTGCCCGCGAATCGCGACAAAAAGCGTTTTTGCCCTGTCTTATCGCGGGAATCATCGCCGCCGCACTGGCAATGATCATGCTTCCCGAGGAGATTCGCCTCCCGATCGCACTCATGGTTTTCGGACAGCTCCTCGTCGAACCGTTCGCCGGCATCGCATACGCACTGGCTCAGGTGCAATACGGTCCAGCTACCGTAGCCCCCGTACTCTTTGCCGTGTACGGGGGTGTCGTTCCCGTCATCTTTCTTGTGTTGGTCCTGACGGGCACTGCCAGTGCTCTGCCCGTGTGGGCTGCGCTATTCGCCGGACGCCTCCTCTTCGCAAGTGGGGTAAGCATCGTGGCCCGGCGAGCTGCTCGTCAGGAGCACGCACACAAATCCGTGCGCTGATCCGAGATACGTCGCTCAGCGACCCACAGCAACGAACTCCGTAGCCGCTACAGCCCTCGGCTCGCGTCGCGCGCCGCGATCTTCGCGAGCCGGTCGTTGTACGCCTCCAGCTCGGCATCGCCGGTGCGATCGGCGTGCCGGTCGCGGCGCTTTTGCTTCTTCTCATCGTGACGGTTCCACTGGATCGCCACCGTGATCGCCGTGATGACCGTGGGAATCTCGCCCACCGACCAGGCGATCCCGCCTCCGGTGTACTGGTCTTCGAGCGGCGTCGGACCCCACTGCCGTCCCATCGACCCGAACCATTCGGCGACCATGAGTGAGTCCTGACTCATGATCGTGATGCCGAAGAACGCGTGCATGGCCATCACGACGATCAGCGTCACGAGGCGCCCCGCATACGGCAGACGGAGCGGAACCGGGTCGATGCCGGTCAACGACATCACGAAGAGATAGCCGGAGATGAGGAAATGGGCCACCATCCACTCGTGGCCAAAGTGTGAGTAGAGGCTCCAGCGGAACAGGTCGGTGAAGTAGAACACCCACAGCGATCCGATGAAGATGCCGGCGGCAACGAGCGGATGCGTGAGCACCTTGGCGAGGGGGTTGTGAACGGCCCAGAGAATCCACTCGCGCCCGCCTCTGCTGTTGTCGGAGCGCTTGTCGATGGCGCGCGCCGCCAGAGTCACGGGGGCGCCGGGAACGAGCATCAGCGGAATCGCCATCGAGAGCAGCATGTGCAGCAACATGTGCACGCTGAACAGGTAGTGCCCATAGGCGTTCAGCGGGCCGCTGGTCACCCAGATCAGCGTGAGCATCCCCAGGACCCACATCACGGTGCGGTACGGCGACCAGCTGTCGCCGCGTCGGCGCAGCCGCCGGACGCCCAGCAGATAGAAGGCGATGCCGAAGCCGCCCACCAGCAACCAGAGCGGATCGATCGCCCACTCGGTGAAGAACGTTTGGACGGTGAGGGGCGGAGGAAGCGGGGACTCGGTGAGGATCTGCGCAGCCGTTGGCGTCGCAGGCGGAACGAGACTCACGGGCGGCTGCGACTGCGCAAGGGCGGCCGCGGCGCCGGAGGCGATACCCATCAGCACGATCTCGACCGTCAGCACTCCCCAGAACGCGCCGCGCTTTTCGGCGCTCGACGCGATGAGGCGGCGGCGATACCAGGCGCCGAGAGCGCCCATGGCGACGAGCGCGACGATCTTGGCCAGGAGAACGAGGCCATAGGGGTGGGTGACCAGTTCGGTCAGGTTGTCGATGGCGGAAAACGACCGCAGAACGCCCGAGAGGGCCACGACGATGAACGAGACCAGGGCGAGTGACGAGTAGCGCTCGAGCACCGCACGCATCTGCCCCTGCGCAAAGGACGGACGAATCGCCACCAGCGCGACGATTCCGCCCAACCACACGGCAGCGCCGAGGATGTGCAGAATCATCGACATCACGACGAGATTGTGGTCTGACAGCTCTCCGGAATGCCCCTGCGTTGCCATCGGCACCATGCTCGCCGCGGCGAGCACTCCCGTCAGCAGCGTCGACGTCCATCCGCGCACGGCAAAAGCAAGAACCGTGACGATCGCGCCGGCGACCGTCTGCAGCAGCCATGCCTGGCCCAGCTCGAAATTCGTGAGGAAGGAACCGAGCTGCTCGCCGAACTCCGGCCCGAGAGACAACTCGGGGTTGAAGCCGCGCAGGTAGTTGAAGAAAGCCGTTGCGCCGGAGGCGACCGTGAACAGGGCCGCGCCGATCGAGGCCGTGTCGAGGGCCCGCGCAAAGGCCTTGTCGGTGGTTGTCAGCGCGTACAGCGCGAGAACGATCGAACCGAGCATCACAGCGCCGGCAACGTTCACGAGCATCTTGGCGATGGGAAGACCCCACCGCACGATCGCCCCGGCGTCCTGGAGCGCGCTCGGCGCGGCGCCGCCCGTCATTCGCAGCGCAAAAACGACGGCGACGAGCGCGGAGGCGACGAGGATTCCGGGCCCGACGGCCCGCAGCGCGCGCGGAGAGATCACCCGCTACACACTAATGTCCGCCCCTTTGCCATCACTGTGCGAAAACGCGAACGGCGCCCTCCCGAAGGAGAGCGCCGTTCGCGTGAAAAGGGAGCCGAATTACTTAACGGCTGCCTTGAGCTTCGAGCCAGCGGTGACCTTGACGCGCTTGCCAGCGGGGATCTTGATCTCTTCGCCGGTCTGGGGGTTGCGGCCCGTGCGCGCAGCCGTGTCGACCTGCTCGAACGAGAGCCATCCGGGGATCGAGACCTTCGTGCCCGCGGCGACAGCCTCGGAGACGGTTCCGAAGAGGGAGTCGAGCACACCCGAAACGGTGGCCTGGCTCTCACCGGTGGCGCTGGCGATCTTCGCGACGAGCTCGGTCTTGGTGATGTTCTTGTCGGCCATTGTCTTCCTCCAGCGGCACGAGTGCGCCGCAACGATTCAGTGGACCGAAGGCATGTACCCCCGGGCGGTCAGGTGACCGAGCACAAAACTAGCCGCTTCCCCTGGTTTTCCGCGTATTTCCGCGGATTTCAGAGGAATCTGCACGGCGTGTCGGCACGAATTTCGCCCCAGGCGAACCGTGCGGGGCAAAAGCGGCCCGATTCACACCTCATCAGGGGCTTCGGGGATACGCCGCAGGAAGAACACGGCGACCGCTCCGAACAGCAACAAAACGGCCGCTCCGGTGTACAACATGACGTTAGTCCAGCCGGCGTCGAGCGCCGCGCCGCCGATGGCGAGGCCACGCCACCTGCCGGAGGAGTACTCGGACGTGATAACGGTGATGCTCGCCAGGATTCCGCCGACGCCGAGGCCGGTCAGCACCCGCCAGACGCCTAGCTGAACCACGTCCTGCGACGATGCCGCGAGGAACATCCCGACGGTGGAGACCACCGCGGAGCCGACAACCGTCCAGCGACGGCCCAAGGTGTCGGCCAGCCGGCCGATCGTGAATGCGCCGATCGCCATACCGACGAGGGTGGCGCTGAGAAGAACGGCGCAGGCGACGATCAGCCACTGATAGACGGACATCGGGGCATGTTCGAGGTGCGATCGCAGGTCGCGAACCTCGCGAACGGTGTGAGTCCTAGAGAGTGCCTTCTTTGGCACGTGCTCTGGGACGCGTCAGTGCGGGCGGGCCAGCATATACCTATCTAGATAGGTACTTTCGAGGAAAGCAAAAAGGCGGGACCTCCGAAGAGATCCCGCCTTTCAGCAGTTGAGCTTTAGCTCACCACGAGGACTTCGTGATGCCGGGCAGCTCACCACGGTGCGCCATGCTACGGAAACGGACACGCGAGATGCCGTACTTCGTCAGGACACCGCGGGGGCGGCCATCGATGACGTCGCGCGAGCGAACGCGGACCGGCGAAGCGTTGCGGGGCAGCTTCTGCAGGCCAACGCGGGCGGCTTCGCGAGCCTCATCCGATGCGTTCGGGTCAACAAGGGTCTTCTTGAGCTCGGCACGCTTCTCGGCGTAGCGCTCGACGATAACCTTGCGCTTTTCGTTCTTTGCGATCTTCGACTTCTTCGCCATGCTTAGCGCTCCTCTCGGAAGTCAACGTGCTTGCGGACTACCGGGTCGTACTTCTTGAGCACGAGACGGTCGGGGTTGTTGCGACGATTCTTCTTCGTCACATAGGTGTAGCCCGTGCCCGCGGTCGAGCGGAGCTTGATGATCGGACGAACATCCTGAGACTTTTTCGCCATTAGAGCTTCACACCCTTCGCGATCAGGTCCTTGATGACCGACTCGATGCCACGAGCATCAATCACCTTGATGCCCTTAGCGGAAACGTTCAGCGTGACCTTGCGGCCCAGCGACGGAACGAAGTATGTCTTCTTCTGCACGTTCGGGTCGAACCGACGCTTGGTGCGACGGTTCGAGTGCGAAACGTTGTGACCGAAGCCGGGGATGGCTCCTGTCACCTGGCACACAGCTGCCATGGTTCACTCTCCTTCAATACCGTGATCCGCGATGGGACCACCCAAGATCTCTTGTCTGCGCGATCCATCTCCCGCCCGTGAGGGCTGTGTCGGGAGGGGATCACGCGGCATGCGCACAGGAGCGTGCACAGCCAACGAACGATCCTACCACGGCCCGGGCGTGTTGCAGAAACGCTGATGGGGAGAGGGGGCTGTCCCTATCCGCAATGGACACGGCCACGATGATCACTCTCGGGGCCGCCCCGAGAGGCAAAGGCTTTACCAGGGGCCAACATCACACCAGCTGGCGCCGAAGCCGGGCACCGTTGTCACGGTCTCCCCCGAGGCAACGTCCACAACTCGCGTCTCGACGCGCTCCGGCATGCGCTGAACGAGATCATCGTAGCGATTGTTCGGCAAATCGGGAGCCACCGTGACCGCCGCATACTGCGCGCTCGGCGATGCACACACCTGCAGGACCGCATCCTGCTGCGGGACCTCAGCAAGCTCCGTCACCTGGTCATCCTCGCCCGTCACCGCAACAACGAGCGTTCGCGTCGGAAGATTGTCTTCGATCTCGGCGTAGCTGCGCAGCGTTCCCTGCGGAATCGGCAGAATGTGCCCCAGCGTCGTCTCCACACCGAGGTCGACATCGTCCAGCGTTCGCGACTCGCCCGTCGCCAGATCGAGCTCGATAAAACCCTGCTCAGCGTGCTCGATCAGGGCCGTGTAGGTCGATCTGGCCACTCCCTCAATGCCGAGCGCCACACCGAACGACGTCGCATCCGCCTCGGCATTGGTCAGGTCGACCAGGGTGAGGTCACCGTCGAAATCATTGAGCAACAGCGACGATGTCTCCGGGACGAAGCGCCACCGGTCGATGCTCGGCTCATCTGACCCCACAACAACTGCCTCCGGCTCATCGCCGGCGAAAGCCGAACGCAGGGAGCCGGTGAACAACACGTTCGCGCGGCCTGAGCCCTCCGAGATGCCCCGGTCCGTGAACGTGAACCCGTAGAGCTCACCGCGATCCGATACCTGCAGCCCCGTCACCGTCCCTTCCCCGGGAAGCGGAACGTCCACCGTGCGCTGCGCCTCCCCCTCGGCGCCGGCCTCACGATCAACCACGAGCAGGCGCATCGCCTCCCCCTCGACGATCGACGCGATCAGATAGCGGCTCGTCACACGAAAATCGTCGATGCTGTCAGCGCGAAGAATGACGCGGGTGCTGTCGCCGCCGATCTCGACCTGCCGGATCTCATCGGGGCCGTTGCCGTCGCGCTCCACCACCAGAATGCTCGCGCGCGGGGTCGTAAAGCTGGTCTCAAGAGTGGACGCCGGGCCGCCTCCCGCGCCGATGACTCCGCCAATGCTCACGGAGTACGTCGTGTCGGCATCGAGTGCCGTCGGAAACCGCACCCCAACGGTGCGCCCCGCGGCGTCGAGGGTGTACTCAGTCTCGGGCATGATCGTGACCTGATCGGGGTCGATCGCGGTCAGCGCCTGGTTCGCGCGGAGAATGACGCGGCTTCCCGACTCCGCAATTGACGCGGCCGGATCCACCTGAACATCCGTCAGCCGCGGTCCCTGTGTCAGGCCCGCAACGGTGCCCACCGCCGATACCAGTGCCAGACCGCCCACGACCGCCCCGAAGGCCAGCAGAAAGCCCCCGCGTCGCCGTCGTCGCATCCGGCGACTAGTACTCATACGGATCCTCGGGCTCGTCAACGCGGTCGATTGATGCCGGGGTGATCACCAGACCACCCGCGCTGTTGACTGTGATCGCGCCGGTCATCTCGATCCACTCGCCCGTTTCGAGCCCCTGAATCGCATCGGCATCGGCCAGCGGGAGCGCCGCCGTCTGCGCATCGATAACGCAGTGCGTGATGACGAGCCTGTTGAGGTTGAGAGAGCCGTTCATTCCGGGAGTCACAAAGCCCGTCAGCCGCACGTTTTCCCCCTCGTAGCGCTCGGGGCTCGTCGCCGTTGAAAACACCGCCGACCAGTCGCCGACCCCAAAGCCTGATGTGTCGACGAGACCCAGCTGAATCTCGTCCGCGCCGGCGAAGAGGGGCGCCGTTCCCGAATCTCGATCCATGGCGACCTCGGCCGACAGCGTCGCGGGAGGAAGGATCAGCGCGCTGATGGCCACCGCCGACGCGATCACCCCGCCCGCGACCGTTGCCACGAACGTCCCTCGTGCGGGAGCGCCGCGGTGGTGCTCGTGCTCTGCGTGACCGTGGTCCTCCTCATCGCCGAGCGGAAGGGCAAACGACGCGATCGCGCCGAGGAGCAACAACACCGCCATGCCGCACGCGAACCACGCCTGCGCCGGGTTGATGTACAGGTGCAGGCGCCCCGTCACCGTGAGCGCCACCGTCACAACCGACATCACCGTCGAGAGCCCCACACCGAGCCAGCGCACCCCGAGGGCCCGCGCACGCTGATCAGAGAACAAGGTTCATCACCACCCCGACCGCGAAGCCGAACAGCAGTGTGACCGTTGTGAGGCCCGCAATGACGCGCGTGGTAAACGTCGTGCGCAACAGGGCGATCATCTTCACGTCAACGATGGGGCCGACGATGAGGAACGCGACGAGCGAACCGGTTGTGAAGGTGGAGGCGAAGGACAGCGCGAAGAAGCTGTCCACGTTCGAGCAGATCGCCACCGTCAGCGCCAGGAGCATCATCGCGACGACCGACAACACGGGGTTGGCACCGATCGCGATCAGAATGCTGCGCGGAATCATCACCTGCACCGCCCCCGCGATTGCCGAACCGATGATGAGGGCAGGCATCACCGCGCGCAGCTCGATGACGAACTGCGCCAAACTCAGTCGCCACCGCGGACCCGTTTCGCTCGCAGCAGCGTCGCACGCCATCTGGAACTTCTCGGTGAGCATCCCTTCCGGATTGGGGTACCGGCTATACAGCCAGCCGATCAGTAGCGCGACAACGTAGCCGCCCAGAATGCGCGCGACGAGAATGCCGTCCGACCAGCCGAACGCCTGATGCGTCGTAATAATGACGATCGGATTGACGATCGGTGCAGCAACGAGAAAGGCGAGCGTGTCGGCGGGGGTGAGCCCGCGCATCATGAGCCCGCGCGCGAAGGGCACGTTTCCGCACTCACACACGGGGATCAGCATGCCCAGTCCGGCCATCACCATGCGCCGCGCCCAGGCGCGCTTCGGAAGCAGACGGTGGATGATGTGCGCTGGCACCCACACCTGAATCACGATCGACAAGAAGACGCCGAGTGCGACAAAGGGCATCGACTCGATGAGGACGCTCAGAGCAAGGGTGAGCCCATCCTGCGCACGGTCCGGCAGGGGTGCGTCGAAGATCTGAGGGATCCATCGCTCGGCGGCGAAGGTGGCCGCGACGAGGAGCGCCCCGATGCCGATGGCCGTCCAGATCGCGCGAGCACGACCGTTTCGGCGGGCGCCGCGGGGCTTTCCGTACAGATCTACGGCCTCGCGACGATCACGCGCGGGCGCGATCTGCTCGGACAAACGCTCGGACCTTACGCTCGCTTGGCAGCGCAGTCGGCGCAGAGGCCGAAAACGTCGACCACATGCTCGGCCTCAGTGAAGCCGTTCTCGGACGCGACATCGTGCGCCCACTTCTCAACGGCCGTCGCCTCGATCTCCACCGTGCGACCGCAGCTGCGGCAGATCAGGTGGTGGTGGTGGCCCTCCATCACGCACGCCCGGTAGAGGTTCTCACCGTCGGGGCTCTGCAGGCTGTCCGCCTGACCCGCCTTTGCGAGTGACGAAAGCGCGCGGTACACGGTTGCCAGCCCGATACCGGTGTCCTCCCGGATCAGAGCATGGAGGTCCTGCGCGCTCACGAAACCGTCGGACTCTCCGAGCGCCTCGCGCACGCGTTCCTTCTGCCAAGTGTTGCGCTGTGCCATAGTGCGAACCCTACTTTGCGGTGCTGAGTTCGTCCGCACCGAGTGCCTGGAGTCGGATGTGAACCACGCGTCCGCGCCAGGCCGAGGTGATGCGGCACACGAGGTAGATGGTGAACGAAATCGTCGTGATGTAGGGGCTCACGGGAAGCGTTCCCGCGATCGCCAGCAGGATCCCGCCCACGGCGGACACGAAGCCGAACAGCGCCGCCAGCAGCGGAACAACCACCGGGTTGTTACTCACGCGCATTGCCGCCGCGGCCGGGGTCACCAGCAGCGCCATCACCAGAAGCGCGCCGATCACGTGCACGGCCGCCGCGACGATCGCGCCCAGCAACAGCATGAAGACGATGCTCAAGCCACCTGTGGGCAGGCCGCGGGCCTCCGCGCCCTGCGGGTCGAGCGAATCGAACCTCAGCGGGTTCCACACGACGATGAGGCCGACCAGCACGACGACGCTGATGCCGACGAGCCAGTTCAGGTCCAGACTCGACACCGAAACGATCTGGCCGGTCAGCAGGCTGAAGCGGTTAGCTGATCTGCCCTCGTAGAGCGAGATGAACAGGATGCCCAGGCCCAGGCCGAACGGCATGAGAACACCGACAATGGAGTTCCTGTCGCGCGCCCTGGCTCCCAGGAGCCCGATGAGCAGCGCCGCCACGATCGCCCCGCCCAGCGAACCGAGCACAATGGAACCGCCGAACAGCAGCGCCGCCGCTGCGCCGGCGAAGGAGAGTTCGCTGATGCCGTGCACCGCGAACGCCATATCGCGCTGCATCACGAAGACTCCGATGAGACCGCCGACAATACCGAGCGCCGTTCCCGCGATAAGCGGGTTGATCATCAGCTGAAGCAGGGCGCCGTAATTCTCAAACGAGAGCACGTCGCTCCACCCGAGAGCCGGAACAATCGTGGCCATCTCAGAGAACTCCCTGATCGTCGGCGTGGTCATGCTCGTGATGCGGGTGATGCGGTTCGGCGTCAGGAATTCCGACGACCAGCAGGCGACCCGCGGCGCGAATCACGTCGACAGGCGCCCCGTACAAATCTGTGAGCACATCGGTTCGCAGCACCTCTTCCGGTGTTCCCAGCCGAAAACGGCCGCCGACGATGTACAAAATGCGGTCGACGATGTCGAGGATCGGGTTGACGTCGTGGGTCACGAGGACCACACCGGCGGCCCTGTCGCGACGTTCGCGGTCGATGATGCGCGTGACGGCGCGCTGATTGGCCAGATCGAGGCTGGACAGCGGCTCGTCGCACAGCAGCAGATCCGGGTTATCGGCGAGCGCTTGTCCCACACGCAACCGCTGTTGTTCGCCACCCGACAACGACCCGACGGGGTCATTTGCGAAGGACGATGCCCCAACGGCCTCGAGCAGGGCTTCCGTCCGGGCGCGATCGCCGCGGCGCGGAATCGGCGCACCGAAACGCGCGCCGCTCACACCGAGGGCGACAAGGTCACGGCCCCGCATGTTCGTGCCCAGGGGGAAGGGACGTTGCTGCGGGATATAACCAACCCGCTTGTTTCCCTGGCGCACAGGGCGGCCGTTCACGCGAATGTCACCGGCGCTGAGGCTCTGCAGGCCGAGAATCGCGCGCAACAGCGACGTCTTCCCCGAGCCACTGGGGCCCAGAACGGCGATCAGCTCGCCGGGCGCCACCGAGAGGTCAAGGCCCTGCCAAAGGTCGCGGCCGCGTAGCCGAAGACCGGCACCGGCAATCTGCAGAACGGGTTCCGTCACCAGACCACCATAATCATGATTCTCAATACGGCGGCTGGGAACCTGCGCCCCTCTCAGAGCCTCGGAGGCGGGATTAGCCCAGCGCGTCCATCAGTGCGTCGATGTTGGCGTCCATCCACCCGAAGTACTCGAGGCCGTCGGGAAGCGTCTCGGTGAACTCGATCACCGGAATTCCCAGAGACTCTGCCTCGGTGATCATTCGCTCCGTCTCCGAGCCGCCGGTCTGGGCGTTGGCGACGAGCACGTCGACGTCATCCTCTTCCAGAGCCGTCAGGGCGGCCAGCAGAACCGCCGGCGAGACATCCTGACCGTGTTCGACGGCTTCGGCAAAACCGTCCACCGTGACATCGATCAGACCGCCGGCTTCGGCGAGGTAACCACCAACGGGCTCCGTGAAGAACACCGTGGCCCCCGCGTGCGCATCTTCGAGGCTCGACAGCCTGTCCTCGAGAGACGCAATGTTCGCGATAACCTCGTCCGCGCCGTCGACGACGATCTCGGCCAGTTCGGGCTCGAGGTCCGCGACGGTGTCGCGAATCGCCTCGACGAGGTGCTCGATCGTGTGCGGGTCGTACCAGACGTGCTCGTTGAAGCCGTGAATGTGACCGTGGTCGTCGTGATCGTCGTGATCATGGTCGTCGTGATCATGGTCATCGTCGTCCGCGTGTTCGTGACCGCCGGGATAGTCGTGGCTGTACTCAACGGCCTCGATGACGTTCGCGGTGGCGGCCCGCTCGATCAGACCCTCCATGAACACGTCATAGCCGCCGCCGTTCATGATGACCAGATCGGCGTCCTGGATCGTCAGCTGATCCTGGGCCGTTGCCTCGTAGGCGTGGGGATCAAGCGATGCCGAGTCGATAATCGCCTCAACAACCGCGGCGTCGCCGACGATCTTCTGAGCGATGTCGGCATAGACGCTCGTTGACGCGACGATGCGGAACGTGGGCGCCGTGGGTTCATCCGTTGCGGCATCGCCCGACGCGACGTCGTCACCCTGGTCGCCCGCAGAACCACATCCGGCGAGAGCAAGGGCGGGCACCGCGAGGAAAGCGGCGGGGATCAGACGACGACGGTTACGCATGCCTCGACAATACCGGATGAGAATCGTTATCAGACTCAACGAGCAGACAACAGCCCCACTCGCCGCCGGTTCATCATGCTCCGGAACGAGTGGGGCTCTCGCATCACCTGATGCAACTCGCACGGCTGTGCCCGCGGCGCGCTCAGCCCTGGCGACCCTTGAAACGGGGGTTCTGCTTGTTGATGACGTAGATCTTCCCGCGGCGGCGGACCACCTGAGCACCCGGCTGATTCTTGAGGGACTTGAGTGAAGCACGGACCTTCATGACGACTCCTTCTTGAGAATGATTGTCGTTATTACTGTACCGTGGACAGTTCGAGAGTTCGAAGGGAACCCACATGGAGCAGGTTGACGTTGTCGCGGTCATGGGAACGTGCATTCCCGAGCGCGGAAAGCACGGCGTCCATATCGCCCAGCGCACCGGGCGAACGTTCTTCCCCGCACATCGGATCGCTGTCTCTCCCGATCCCGTCGATGAGGCACAAGCCTTGGCGGCGTGGGCGGATGGTCCCGGAGGAGCCGTTGTGGAGTTCCCTGCATCTGTTGCCCCCACCGAGATCATCGGCCGCTTTGCGCACCCCACCTCGTCGGCGTCCCTGGTCGGTCTCGTTTGCGTTGTCGACGCACCTCACCTGCTCGATGACATCGCCCGCGACGACTACCTCGTGCACCGCTCACCCGACGGCGATCGGGTCTTCCGCGCTCGTGCCCTGGCAACGGTCACGCAGATCGAATACGCCACCACCGTCGTCCTCATCAACTGGGATGCCCTCTCCACCCCCGAGCTCTCGACGATGCTCGCGCTCATCAGCGCGCTCAGCCCCCGCGTACGCACCCGCCTGCACCCGTCGCCATACGATGCCCCGGAACAGACCACCCCTCTCACCGCCGTTCAGGATCGACCCGGCTGGATCGCCCTGCTCAACGACGACTTCGAGCCGCACATGACCGACGATCGTGTGAGTGCTCTGCGCTTCCAGTCGGTACGCCCGTTCCACCCCGCACGGCTAGAGAAACTGCTCGACACGCAAATCGAGGCAGGCGCGTTCGGAAGCGTTCTCCGGTCGGCCGGCTTCTGTCGCCTCGCCACACGGCCCGGCGTCACCGCGCACTGGGAACACGTCGGGTCGATGCTGTCGCTGCCTCCCGTCAGCCGCGACGACGAGCTGGAGGACGACGAGGAAATGCTCGCGGCCGGACAAGACATCGCTCTGTTCGGGTTGGATCTCGATCGCCCCGCTCTCGCGCGCGCTTTCGGCGACGCCACCCTTACTGACGAAGAGTTCGCGCAGGGTCCGGCGGTGTGGATGACCTACGACGACCCCTTCCCCGCCTGGGCCGTGGCGTAGGCGCTCCGCGCACCTATGGCCGAGGCTCCCCCAACAGGGCACGGTAGTCGTCGGCTCCGAGCGCCTCGGCCGGGGCCCCGGCAAGCACCTCCTCGAACAGGCGACGCTTGCGCGACTGCAGATCGAGCACCTTCTGCTCGATCGTTCCGGCGGAGATCAGGCGATAAACCATCACGGGCTTGGTTTGGCCAATGCGGTGCGCGCGATCAACGGCCTGTGCCTCGGCCGCGGGGTTCCACCACGGGTCGAGAACAACGCAGTAGTCGGCCGCGGTGAGGTTCAGACCCGTTCCGCCCGCCTTGAGAGAAAGGAAGAAGGCCGGCACCTCACCCGCCGAGAAGCGGTCGATCGCCCGCGCACGCTGTGCGTGAGGGGTGGACCCGTCGAGATATGCGTAGCGAATGCCGCGAGCCTCGGCAACCTGTGCGGCAAGACCAAGAAAAGACGTGAACTGGCTGAACACCAGCACGCGGTGGCCATCCGCGACGATCTCGTCGAGAAGTTCCCCCAGTTTGTCGAGCTTGGCCGAACCGCCATCAGCGCCGGCGTAGCTGGGGTCGAGAGCATGCATTCTCAGCGTGGTCAGCGACGCGAGAATCTGAATGCGGTTCTTCTCGACATCGTCCAGCAGCCCCAACAGCTTCTGCTGCTCACGCCGGAACCGTCGCTCATACGCCCGCTGGTGCGCCGGGTGCAGAACCACCTCGAGCGTCTGTTCCGTTTTCGGAGGGAGCTCTGGCGCCACCTGCTCTTTCGTGCGGCGCATCAGGAACGGGCGCAGTCGCGCCCGCAGACGATCACGCCGTGATGCGTTCCGCTCGCGCTCGATCTGACGCTGGAACTGGTCGCGGAAATGCGCGCGGGTGCCGAAGAGCCCGGGCGCGACAAGAGTGGCGATCGCGAACAACTCCATCAGGTTGTTCTCCATGGGCGTTCCCGTGATCGCGAACTTCGTCGGCACGTCGAGCGTGCGGGCGAGGGCGTATCCGCGTGACGCGGTGTTCTTGACCTGCTGCGCCTCGTCGAGCACGAGAACGCGGAACCCCATCTGAGCGAAGTCTTCGTGGTCCAGTCGAAAGATCGCATAGCTCGTGACGACGAGGGCGGCGTTTCCGGCGGCATCGGCAACCCGAGTACCGCGCTTTCCGGCGGTGTCGCGGATGGCTGTTGCCCCGAGTGCTGGTGCGAACCGCTCGGCCTCGGCCACCCAGTGGCCGACAACGCTGGTGGGCGTGACAACGAGGAAGCGGGCGTCCGGTTCGTCCTCGCGGGCCTGGGCGAGCGCCGCGAGAACCTGCACCGTTTTTCCGAGCCCCATATCGTCCGCGAGGATGCCGCCCAGGCGATGCCGTCGCAAGAAGTCGAGCCAGGAGAACCCTTCGCGCTGATATTCGCGTAGCTCTGCCGTGAACGACGACGGAGGATGCCGCATTTCCACGCGATCCGCCCCCAGCTGCCGCATCGCCGCGAACCACTGCTTCTCTTGCGAAGAGATCACCCCGATCTCGGCGAGCTCCTGCCAGATGTCGAACTGATAGCGCGGAATCCGAACGCGGTCGGATGTGGTGTCGTGCAGCGCCTTCGCCTGTGTGAGAACGTCGCGAAGGCGCGCGAACCGCTCATCGACCAACGGGAATACCGTGCCGCTGAGCAGGCGGAAATACGTCTGTCCGCGCGAGAGCGCCGTGACGAGCTGACTGCTGGACACCGGCTCGCCCTGAATGGTGACGACGATGTTCAGCTCGAACCAGTCGTGTCCACCGGGGTCGGCACCGAAAGAAATGAGCGGTTCCTCTGTGGCGAACGCGTACGCGGGAACCTCACTGTGCGGCTCGTACCGGACATCGTCGAGTGCGCGCACGGCCGGCAATACCTCGGCCAGGAACTCGACCGTCTCATCGCGGTCCAGGTCACGCGCCGGGAACACGCGATCGGCCCGCCCGCGCTGCAGGAGGTGTGAAAAGCGTCCGGCCGCGCTCTCAACCATCGACATGATCTCGCGCTCAGCCGCGCCATCCCGGCGCGCACCGTTGGGGTAATCCCACTCCCAGAACAGCCGGGCAACGGGGTCCGCGTGACGAACGGCGAGCACAAGAACGGGGCGCGGCGGAAGGGGAATCTCGAACGACTCATCGCTGGAGAACAGCGGGGCAACCTCGCGCACATGGGGCAGATAGTCCCGCTGGAAATCCTCGATCCCCACCGCAGGAATCGTGAGCCGGCCGCCACGGCGGAGACGATCGAATTCGTCGGTGGCCGGCGCTTCCAGCGGCACAATATCCGTGATTGCGGTGCCCTCCGCGCGGGCAACGGCGATCGTCGGCGCGCCCAGTGACAACACGGCGGAAGCGTCCGATGCCTCGGGCGCGCGATCGTCGCGCGTGATCACGGGGTCTACCCAGAGTGTTCCGCGCACCATGCGCAGATCGATCGCCGCCCTGCTCGGGATCTGGCCCACCGCGATCTCGCGCTGCTCGCGCTCGTCGGCCACGAAGACGACGCCGGCGTCGTGCGCCGCCCGCAACAACTCCCACAGGCCGCGCGCTGGCGTCGCGTCCAGGCGAATCCACTCGCTTGTCCATCCCGTGCCGAAGTAGACACGGTTCCCACTGTGTTCACGCATGCGGTCGACGAGAGCGGGGAAGTTCACGCGTGACGAAAACAGTGCCTCGATCTCGCCCAGCACGCGCGCCCGCGGATCGTTACTCCACCGCTGGGCCGCAAGGTTTTTCCACGTGACCTCGCCGCGCACCCAGGTGCCGCCCTTGCCTCGAACGGCGGGCCGGATCGCGATTCCCGCGCCGGGCGGATCACCCGCCTCGGCCTCGCGCACGGCAAAGAGCAGAGCGATGTCGGACGGCGGGTCAGCCTGATCATCGTCGGGTTCCGCAGAGATCACTCGCTCGAGCGCCTTCTGCCACGTTGGCGGCTGCGGAGTGCGGCGGGTCGTTTCTGCTCCGGTTCCCGTCAGCGCCAGCGGTGGTTCGGCCGATGCCAGCGCGTGAACCGCGGCAGCGGCGTGCGCACACATGCCGGCGCCGTCGTGAGAACACCAGCAGTCGATACTGGTCTCGCCCTGGGTGCCATCGAGGATCACCTCAACGCTGACCGACCCCACCGTGACCAATCCCGTGGCCACAGAACGCCCCGACTCTTTGCGCAGAACACGCACCGGAAGGCCGTGAAACAGCGCGCGCCCATCATCAGCGTCATCGGCCGCGAAAAACGCGTCAACGTGCGCTGGGGTGAGGACGAGCCGGGGCATGCGCACCACGTTAGAGCTCACCTCTGACGAACAGACTCAGTCGAGCAGGAGCGCCGGCTCCTCCAACACGGCGGCGATGTCCGCCAAGAACCGGCTGATCTTGTCGCCGTCAACGACACGGTGGTCGAACGATCCGGAGACAGTCGTCACCCACGCCGGACGCACCTCGCCATCGACCACCCACGGCTTCTGGCGAATCGAGCCCATGGCCACGATGCCCGCCTCACCCGGGTTGAGAATCGGCGTTCCGGCGTCCATTCCGAACACCCCGATGTTGGTGATCGTGATGGTTCCGCCCTGCTGGTCCTCGGGGCTGGTCTTGCCGTCGCGTGCCTTCTGCGTCAGGCTCTGCAGGGCGATCGCCAGCTCGCGGATCGACATCTTCTGCGCGTCCTTGATGTTCGGAACGAGCAGTCCGCGCGGCGTGGCCGCGGCGATCCCCAGATTGACGTAGTTGCGCACCTGGATCTCGGCGCCGCTTTCGGTATCGATCCACGCGGCGTTGATCTCGGGAGTGCGCTGCGCGGCCCAGATCACGGCCTTCGCGTACACAAGCAGCGGAGACACGCGTACATCCGCGAACTGCGGCTGCTTCTTCAACCGGGCAACGAATTCCATCGTTCGCGTGGCGTCGACATCTGTCCACACCGACACATGCGGCGCCGTGTAGGCGGACCCAACCATCGCGCTGGCCGTGGCTTTGCGCACGCCCTTGACGGGGATCGCCTCATAGCGATCATCCAGCGGCTTCTGCGGAGCGGGGATACGACGCTCGCGCTCTGCCGGCCACTCCGGAGTCGACATATTGCGGAAAACAGACGCCTGCTCGGCGTGCCGCATCACATCTTCGCGGGTGACCTCGCCTGCCGGGCCCGTGCCCGCGACATCGCTCAGCGTGACGCCGACGTCGCGTGCCAGCTTGCGCACGGGAGGCTTCGCGATCACACCAACGCTCGACGCGACAACACGATCGTGCGTCTTAGGTGCTCGGCGGGTCTTCGCCTCGGCTCCGGAACCGTAGCCGACAAGCACCGCCGAGTCGGAGGCATCCGGCGTCGGCTCTGGGGTGGCCCCGCCTTCCGATGCCGACGCCTGCTCTTCTGGCGCGCCACCGGAGGTGTCGATCGTCAGGATCGGAGCTCCGACGTCGACCGTTGTTCCCTCGTCGACCAGCAGCTCGCCCACCGTGCCAGTGAAGGGCGACGGGAGCTCGACAACGCTCTTTGCCGTCTCGATGTCAGCGATCGTGTCATTCACGGCGATCTGATCGCCCGGCTTCACGCGCCACTCAATCAGCTCGGCCTCTGTGAGACCCTCGCCAACATCCGGCAGGTTGAACGTCTCCATAACGGAGATCCTCTCAGTAGGCGAGCGCGCGGTCCACGGCTTCGAGCACGCGGTCCGCATCGGGAAGATAGGTGCCCTCCAGCTTGGCAGGCGGGAAGGGAACATCGAAGCCTGACACCCGGAGAACCGGCGCCTCGAGCGAGTAGAACGCACGTTCCGTCACGGTTGCGGCGATCTCCCCGCCGATCGATGTGTGCCCGGGTGCTTCCTGGGCCCACACCAGGCGGCCGGTCTGCCGAACCGACTCCACGAGGGGGTCGTAGTCGACGGGCGACAGCGAGCGCAGGTCGACAACCTCGCAACTCGTACCCTCGGACTCAGCGATCGCGGCTGCTTGCAACAGCACGGCGACCATCGCGCCGTGTCCGGCCAGCGTCACATCCGTTCCCGGACGGACAACCCGCGTGGCGTGCAGCGGCAGGGCCCGATCATCGATGTCCACCTCGCCCTTTTGCCAGTACCGACTCTTGGGCTCCATGAAGATCACGGGATCGTTCGAGCGGATCGCATCCTGGATCATCCAGTACGCGTCGTTGGGCGTTGACGGGCTGACAACGCGCAGACCCGGCGTGTGGGTGAAGTATGCCTCGGGGCTCTCCTGGTGGTGCTCCACCGCGCCGATGTGTCCGCCGTAGGGAATGCGGATGACAACAGGCATCGTGATGCCGCCCTCGTGGCGGTTCTGCAGCTTCGCCAGCTGTGTGGTGATCTGGTCAAACGCGGGAAACACGAAGCCATCGAACTGGATCTCGATCACGGGGCGGAAACCCGCCATCGTCAGACCGATCGCCGTTCCCACGATGCCGGACTCGGCGAGAGGGGTGTCGAGAACCCGGTTCTCGCCGAAGTCGCGCTGCAGGTGCTCAGTGACCCGGAAGACGCCACCGAGCTTGCCGATGTCCTCTCCCATGAGCAGCACGCGGGAGTCGTCTTCCATCGCCTTGCGCAGTCCGGCGTTCATCGCCTTCGCGAAGGTCATCGTCTCGCGGCTCATGCTGTGCCTCCCTCGAACGATGCCTCGTATTCGGCCAACCACGCCGCCTGCTGTTCCATGAGGGCGTGCGGTTCGGAGTACACGTGCGCGAACATGCTGTCCGCTGTGGGCTCCGGAAGCTTCACGATCCGCTCTCGTGCATCAGCCGAGAGCTCATCACCTTCCCGCTCCACATCGGCGAAGAAGGCGGCATCGGCGCCCCGCGCTTCGAGGAACGCCTTCATCCGCGAGATCGGGTCCTTCGCGTCCCACGCCGCTTCTTCTTCGCGGGTGCGGTACTTGGTGGGGTCATCGCTTGTCGTGTGTGCGCCTCGGCGATACGTGACCGCCTCGATCGCCCGCGGCCCTCCGCCCGTTCGTGCCTCGTCCAGCAACATGCGCGAAACGGCATACGATGCGAGCACATCGTTGCCGTCGATGCGCACACTGGGGATGCCATACCCGGCGGAACGCTCGACAAGAGGCGCCTTCGCCTGCGTGGAAACGGGAACCGAGATCGCCCAGTGGTTGTTCTGTAGGAAGAACAGCTGCGGCGTGTTGTACGACGCGGCGAACACCATCGCCTCGTGAACATCGCCCTCGCTCGCGGCTCCATCACCGTAGTAAACGACGACGGCCTCGTCCGTATCGACGTCGCCGCTTCCGGCGCGGCCGTCAAAGTTCAGGCCCATCGCCAGCCCCGTTGCGTGCAGCGTCTGCGTTCCGAGCACGAGAGTGTAGAGGCGCGTGTTCCCGTTCTTGGGGTCTGTCGGGTCCCACCCTCCGTGCGTTGTTCCGCGCATGAGACCGAGGATGTCGACCGGGTCGACGCCCCGAATTTTCGCGACAACGTGCTCGCGATAAGACGGGAAGATCGTGTCCTGCGCACGTGTGGCCCGCGCGGAGCCGACCTGCGCGGCCTCCTGGCCCCAGGACGGTGGCCACAGCGCGAGCTGACCCTGCCGCTGAAGAAGGGTCGCCTGCCGGTCGAAGGCTCGGATGACCGCCATATCGCGGTACATCTGCCGGAGCGCGTCGTCGTCGAGGGTGTCGACGATCGCACGGTACGGCTCTGCCTGCTCGTTTGGCGCAAGCGTTCCGTCCGGCTGAAGGAAGCGCACCACGGCGTCGTCAGCCGCGGGGTTCAGGTTCTGTGCCGATGTCACCGTTCCACGCTATGCCCCCCGGCTGATGAGTGTGCCGAAAGGATGCCCACAACGCATCGGCGTTTCCTCTAGTGGATGATCACAACGATCAGAGGTGCAGAACGAAAAACCCGCCGGAGCTCAAGCTCCGGCGGGTTGGTGTCTGGCGAACGACGTTCGCGTAACAGACACCGATAATCAGCGGCGAGCTGAGTAGCGACCACCACCCAGGCGGCAATCCCGGCGATGAGCATGATCGCCCCGGCAATGATGATGAGGGCGGAAAGAACCTTCGGAGCTCGGTGAGGCGTAGCGGTGGTGTCGGACACAGTGGTCTCCCTTGTTGACGAAACGGGAAGCCAAAAATGTCTATACAAAGCTATGGATCGCCTGCGGCCGCGTAGCCCGCCGACACATTCTGGCGGGCTACGCGAACCCCTACTTCTCGAGCTTCGACCGAACGAGGCTCTCGGCGAGGCCCGCGTAGCCTGCGGGTGTCAGCGCCTTCAGTCGGCCCTTCGCCTCGTCAGAGATGTTCAGTCCGTCCACGAACACCGTCAGGTCCTCGGCTCCGATGCGGTGACCTCGCGTCAAATCCTTGAGCAGAGCATAGGGATCTGTGATGTCCGACCGGCCCGCGACGACCTCGGCACGGATCACCGTCTGGATGGCCTCGGCGAGCACTTCCCAGTTGCGGTCCAGATCGGCCAGCAGAACATCACGTGCGAGCGCGATCTGGTCAAGGCCTCCACGCAGATTGTTCAGCGCAAGAAGCGAGTGTCCGAATGCCACGCCGATGTTGCGCTGGGTGGTGGAGTCGGTGAGGTCGCGCTGCATGCGCGAGGTCACGAGGGTCTGCGCAAGCGTCGCAAACAGCCCACCCGCGATTTCGAGGTTCGCCTCGGCGTTCTCGAACTTAATCGGGTTGATCTTGTGCGGCATCGTCGACGACCCCGTGGCTCCCGCAACCGGAATCTGCGTGAAGTAGCCGAGCGAGATGTAGGTCCATATGTCCTGCGCGAGGTTGTGCAGAATCGCGCCGGCGTGCTTGACGTGGTCGTACAGTTCTGCCTGCCAGTCGTGCGGCTCGATCTGCGTCGTCAGGGGGTTGTATCCCAGCCCGATGCCCTCGATAAACGTCTGTGTGAGAGCAGGCCAGTCCGCTGCCGGTTCGGCGGCGATGTGAGCTGACCAGGTTCCGGTCGCACCAGAGAACTTCGCCAGGTACTCCGTCTGCTCGATGCGCGAGAGCACGCGCTCCAGGCGCCAAACAAAGACACCGAGTTCCTTGCCCATCGTCGTCGGCGTTGCCGGCTGACCGTGGGTGCGGGCGAGCATGGGCGCGTCGGCGAGCTCCAGCGACACCGTGCGGAGCTTCTCGATGACGTCACGGAAGGCGGGAAGCCAGACCTCTTTTACGGCCCGCTGGACCGTGAGGGCGTAGGACGCCGAGTTGATGTCCTCGCTGGTGCACGCGAAGTGGGTGAGCTCCGCAAGAGCATCGAGGCCCAGCTGTGAGAGACGCTCGCGCACGAAGTACTCGATGGCCTTCACATCGTGGCGGGTGACGGCCTCGCGCTCGGCCAGCCAGTCGATCTCCTCCTGCCCGAACTCACGGTAGGCGAGGCGCAGCTGTTCCTTCACGTCACCCGCAAGCGGTTCCGTTCCGAACAGGCGGTTATCGGTCAGGTGAATCAGCCACTCCACCTCAACTTCGACCCGCGCCCTGTTCAGGCCGGCCTCCGAGAGGTAGTTCGCCAGCGGCGCGACCGCTGAGCGGTAGCGTCCATCGAGCGGACTAAGGGGCTGAAGGGGAAAATCGGCCATGAGGCACCTCCGGTACGAGGCGGGAAGGGAGCACCTCACACGATACTTGTCCGCGCGCGAGAGACGGAGTTACATGTCCACACGCGCCGGTTCGTGAAGTTATCTGACGATCGCCGCTCTCACGCGCGTGACGGCGCCGTTCATCGCGCATCGTTGGCCGTATGTACAGCATGTCAATCGGAGAGCAGGCACGGCAGGCGCTCACGGATGCCGCCGCGGCGATGGAGCGCGGCCGCGGCGAGGCGGAATATGCGATGCGGTTGCTCCAGGCCGTCGCGGGCGACATCGCCTGGCGTTCCCCGGCGTCGGAGCGGTTTCACGAATCGACGTGGGACATCGCCGGAGAGCTGGCGGGAATCGTCGAGTCCTTCGACTCGGAGGCCGCCCTGTTTCGCACACAGGCCCAGTACGTCGAAAGCCTGCCCCTATGAGCCTCACGGTCACGCACGGCGCAATCGTCGAAGTCAACCCCGATGAGCTCAGGACCATGGCACAGCGCGTGGACAACGTACCCGCAGAAGCACGGCGCGCACAGGCGAGTTGCCTCGCCGCCGATCAGCACCGCGCCCTCGTTCCGCCCGAGATCCCCATCGGATGGACAGGGCGCACACTGATCCCTTCTCGCCTCGATCGCGTTATCCACGATCTCGAGACACTCGCGGTCTCCCTTCGCCACGCGGCAGACGTCTACGAGCTGGTGGAAGGGCGCATGCGCGCTTATATGTTCTCCGAAGCGGGTGCCACCGTGCCGGAAGATGAGTTGGTTCACCTGGTGCGGCTCAGGCATGCTCATCCCGATGCGGCCGCGGCCGCCGATCGAGCGTTCGACGCCTGGCAGACCCTCACCCGAATGCGGATGGTCAATGACTGGGCATACACGCCATCGCCTTCCCCGTTCATCCGCGGCGGAGACCTGGCAATGGTGCTCACCGTGGGGTTGTCGATGTTTCGCGCCGGCGCACGCATGGGCCCGGGATCGACGGGGGAGCTCCGCCGACAGCAGAATCGCAGCGGCAGCGCCGCGGCTGGGCCACCACCACGCATGGAGGTTGCCACGTCGCGCTCCGCGGCCCCGTCCACGATCGCTGAGTCGATTCGCCGAATCCCGAACGATGAGGGAAACGGCTATGACGCCCGCGACAGAGTACGCGTCGATCGGTACACCATGCCCGACGGCAGCGCCCGGTACGTGACGTACATCGCAGGGTCACAGGGCAACCCCCTCGACCCGAGCGACCCCTGGTCCTGGCAGCGAAACCTGGGCCTGTATTTGGGAGAACGCGAATCGGCGGGGTACGACTTCACTGTCGAGGCACTGCGTCAGGCCGGCGCCCAGCCCGGAGATGTTGTTGAGGTGCACGGGTTCTCACAGGGAGCGATGATCGCTCAGCGAGTCGCCACCGACAGCGACTTCGACGTGCAGCGCGTCACGATCGTCGGCTCGCCGCAGCACGCGGTGCTCGGCGACGACGCCACCGCCCTCACCATCGCGCATACGGACGATCCGGTGGCGGCGCTGGCGGCGGGAGGGTCTCCCAGCACCCTGGCGGATGAGGACAGTGTGCTGGTCACCCGGCGCCATGCCGATGGCGGAGGGCCGCTCTGGGACCCGTGGGTCGCCGGATCACACCGGGTAAACAGCTACGCCGAAACCGCTCGAGTGTTCGAGGAATCCGGCGATCCGCGGGTCGGGGGCTTCCGAGAGCATCTCGCCGATCTCGGCGGCGCTGAGAGCGTCGAGCGCTTTGTGTTCTCCGTGCCGGAACAGGAGAAAGGTGACTAGCGGCGCTTCTTCTGGGGGCGCAGAACGATTCCGAAGATCATGTTGATGATCGCGAGGATGATGCCGGCTCCTACACCGCTCCAGAAGCCGCCCACATCCAGGCCCCAGTGCCAGAAACTCGTGAACCAGGCGGTGATCAGCAGCAGGAAACCGTTCATCGCCAGCGCGATGAGCCCCAGCGTCAGCACGAACAGGGGGAACGCCACGACCTTGATGATCGGGCGGATGATCGCGTTAACGATCCCGAACAGCGCACCGATGGCGACGAGAGTGAACAGGAACCACCACATGTCGTCGCCGCCGAACGGCGTGATGCTCACGCTAAGAAACGGAATGAGCGTGAGCACCCAAATGGCGAAGCCATTCATGATCGATGTGATGAGAAATCTCATGCGCCCATCGTGGCACCCCGCCGCAGGCCATCCGCTGAGCATGTCCCGTGAGGGAGGTGTGGCACGCGGCGCACCACGGAAAAGTGAGCGGACCGCACACTCAGGGGTGCTGAACAGCTGGCAACATGACCTAAAGTCGATCGCGTGACTGACACACCTGTTCTGCCTCGTATCCGTCCTGAGATTGCGGCGCTTCCTCCCTACCGCCAGGGTCGCCCCGCCGATTCGACGGGTTTCAAGCTCTCGAGCAACGAGAACCCCTTCGATCCGCTTCCCGGTGTGATCGACGCGGTCCGCGGTGCGGTCACGCTGAACCGGTACCCCGACGCCACCGCCGGCCGACTGCGCGCCGCGCTCGGTGCTCGCTACGGCGTCGACCCCGATCAGGTACTGATCGGCGCGGGCAGCGTTTCCCTTCTCGCCGGTTTTCTGCAGGCCGCCGCCGGCCCCGGGGACGAAGTCATCTACGCGTGGCGTTCCTTCGAGGCCTATCCCTCACTGACGCTCGTCGCCGGCGGCACCAGCGTGCAGGTTCCGAACCGGCCCGATGGTGGACACGATCTGCAGGCGATGGCGGCGGCGATCACGGAACGCACCCGGTGCATCCTCGTGTGCTCGCCGAACAATCCCACGGGCCCGATCGTGACGAGCGCCGAGTTCGGTGAATTCCTCGCGCAGGTCCCTTCCGATGTGCTCGTCTTGTTGGACGAGGCCTACGCCGAGTTCGTCACGGATGACGAGGCCGTCGATGGCATCGCCGAACGCGTGTTCGATGCACACCCCAACGTCGTCGTGCTGCGCACGTTCTCGAAGGCGTACGGCCTGGCTGCTCTGCGAGTGGGCTACGCGATCGGACACAGCCGGGTGCTCGACGGCGCACGGGCCACCCAAATGCCCCTGTCCGTGACGGAGCAGGCAGAAGAAGCAGCCCTGGCCAGCCTCGCGCACGAGGACGAAATGGCGGAGCGCGTGCGCACTCTCATCGATCGTCGTGACCGCCTCGCGGCGCAGCTGCGCGACACGGGCTGGGACATTCCCGTGTCACACGGCAACTTCGTGTGGTTGCCAACAACGGACCCGTCCGTCGCGGCCGCGTTCGACGCCGCGGGCATCGTGGTGCGACCGTTCCCCGAGGGCGTGCGGATCTCGGTCGGAGAAGAGGAATCGATCGCCCGCGTTGTCGAGGTTGTCGGGACGCTGGCCTAACGACGAGTGGCACCGGTGCTCCGGCGCTACTCGGTTCGGTTTTCCCCAGGAGCGTCGCCGTCTGCGCCGTCGTCAACATCGTCCTCGTGCTGCGTGAGGATGGGCTTATCCGTCGGCGTCACGACATCGCGGGGGTCGACAACGAGCAGCAGAAGCGCAAGCCCCAGAAGCACCGCGATGAAAACGATGCCGGCGAGAATGCCGCCGACGCGCCACGCAGAGGTGACGACCTCAGATCCCGCGCCCGTAAACCCGCCCATCGACATCACGGCAACAAAGCCGGCGAAAAGCGCGGACGCAAACGCGACCCCCAGAAGCTGAATCGGCTTCATCAGGTCACGACGGGTGGGCTGCTTGTCGGTCACGATTCGTCCTTATGCGTGGCTACGGGCGCGGGCGACGCAGCGCCGATGCCGAGGTAAACGGCCACGATCGCGGCCCATCCGCCGAAGAGGCCGACGCCGATGATCGTTCCCGTCAGGGTGAAGGTGCGCCCGGCGTCCTCGATGAAGTAGTCGAGCGAATACTGCGGCGACACCACGAGCGAAACCACCGCGAGCAGCAGCGTCAAGGCTCCGACGACCAGGCGGTCGCGGCGCTCCTGCTCTCCGATATCGCGGGCGCGACGTCCGGACATCAACTCGGCACTGCCCGCGACAACAGCCCAGGCAATCAGTACCCAGTGAAAACGCGTTGCCGCATCACCCCACGGGAGGAATCCCGCGATCAACGCCAGTGCGTGTACGGCGCCGAGGATCCCGTAGATGCGATCCACGTTTCCGCGGCGGTACGCGACGAAGCCCCAGAGGAGAATCGCCATCGCGCCGGCGAATACCTGGAAGAGCAGCAGGCTGAACTCGCCGGTTCGCTCCTGCACGAAGGTGGCGGTCAGTGCGGCCACGGCAACGATGAGGGCCCGGAGCACCAAAACAACACGCGCGTCGCGCGGCGTGACAGAGCGTGCGGGCATGCAGGTTCCTTCAGCGGGAGGGGGTGGTACCCATCCTATTGTTTCCCGCTGATGAATGCCCTCAGAGCGTTTCCTTTGCGTCGCCTGTGCGTCGCCCGGCTTCGAGCCGGATCACACGATCGGCGCACAGCAGGTCTTCGTCATCGTGCGTCACCCAGCCGATCGCCCGACCGCGGGCGGCTTCGTCTTTGAGGATCTGGCGGGTGCGCTCGCGGCTTTCCGCGTCGAGGCCCGCGGCGGGTTCGTCGAACAGCATGATCGCCGCATCGCGTGCGATGCCCTGCGCGATCAGCGCGCGCTGACGTTGACCACCCGACAGCTCATGGATCGATCGCTTCTCGAGATCGATGAGGCCCACGCGCGCAAGCGCGTCATCCACCGCGATCTGCACCTCGCGCCGCGGGCGTCGGCGCGTCCAGGTTCCCATCAACACGGTTTCGCGCACCGTGAGGGGAAATCCTTCGGGAACGCGGACGCGCTGCACGACAAGCGCGATATCACCCGTGCGCTCAACGACACCACTCCGCGGCGAGCGCACACCGGCCATGATCTCGACCAGGGTCGACTTACCGGATCCGTTCTCGCCCGCGATCGCCGTGAGTACGCCGGCGTCGAGGCGCGCGTCAACGTCGTGGAGAACGTCATGGCCCGCGTAGGCGAAGCAAACGCCGCGGGCCAGGAGGGCTGGTGTTGTCATTCTGGCAATCCTAAACGATAACCATTCTCATCCTCATATATAGTCGTCGAATATGCCCCTCCTCCTCGACCCGTTCGCCGCGGACTTCATGTCGCGCGCTTCTCGGCGGCGTTCTCGTCGCCGCGATCTGCGGAATCGTCGGCACCTGGGTCGTCACACGCGGCATGGCATTCCTTGGCGAGGCGATCGGCCACGGCATGTTGCCCGGTGTCGCGATCGCCACGCTGGCCGGGTGGCCAGCCATCCTCGGCGGCGCCGTCAGCGCCGCCTTCATGAGCGCAACGATCGGATTCCTGCAGCGCAGGGGCCGGCTGTCCTATGACACGAGCATCGGTCTTCTCTTCGTCGGCATGCTGTCGCTGGGAGTGATCATCGTGTCGCACTCGCGCAGCTTCGCCACCGATGCAACCGTGATGCTGTTCGGCGACATCCTCGCGGTGCGAGCGGGCGACCTCCTTCTTCTTGCTGGTGCTCTTGTCGCGACCGTTGTTGTCGCCATGGCCTTCCATCGTTCCTTCGTCGCGGCAGCTTTCGACGAGCGCATCGCTCTTACGATCGGCCTCCGCCCGCGCCTGGCACACATCATGCTGACGGCGCTGGTCACCCTGGCGGTTGTTGCCTCGTATCAGGCCGTCGGATCGCTTCTCGTGGTCGGCATGCTGCTGGCCCCCGCCGTTGCCGCTGGCCGATGGACCCGGTCGATCGTGTCCACGATGATGCTCGCCACCGTGTTCGGCGCGGTGGCCGTTGTGATCGGCCTGCTCGTTTCTTGGTACGGCGCAACCGCCGCAGGGCCGACGATTGCTGGCACCGCCATCGTGCTCGCCGGCGTTTCCGCCGCAGTGTCCAGCGGTGTGCGTCACGTGCGCATGCGACTCGGTTCCCACGCTCCCCACGCCCCGTCGCGTTCGGCCGCCCCCGCCTTCTCCGCGGCATCCGCCCCGGGAGATCTCGTCACGGAAAGAGATCAATGACCCGCACCACCCGCTTCTCTCTCGTCGCCGCACCACTCGCCCTGGGCTTTGTCCTGGCCGGTTGTGCACCGACAACGGGAGAGCCGGCCCCGCCAGCGCCGTCAGCAACCGAGGCGGCATCCGACGCACAAGGACCTGCGGATGAGGACGACCACGGCCTGATACCGGGGGCCGAAGAAGTCGCTGAGCCGCAGTCACAACTGGTGTCCGTTGCCGCCGACGGCTCCGTCGGCCTTCTCGACCTGCTGACGGGCGAGGAGACGGAGCTCGGCACGGTCGGAACACCCAGCGATATCGCGAGCGACGGGCGCTATGCCTTTGTCACCACCAAAGACGGTGCCACCGTGATCGATGGGGGCCGCTGGTCCTGGGATCACGGGGATCACTTCCACTACTACCGTGCTACGCCCGCGCTTGCCGGAACGATTCCGGGAAGCGGTCCTGTTCACGTGACGGGTTCACCGTTGTCCACAGCGGGCGGAACCGGTCTGTTCTTCGACGGCTCGGGCGAGGCCGTCCTCATCGACAACAGCGCGCTGTCCGACGGTGAGATCACCGAGACGCTCCGCATCGACACGGGCGCCGAATCGGGAGTTGTCGCACCCATCGGAGACGGCGCGATCGTCGCAACGCACGGCGGCGCCCTGGCTGACACCGCCCAGTTCTTCGGCGCGGATGGTGAACCCGTTGACGGGGCAAGCGCGGCCTGTATCGCGCCGTCGGGCGCCATCACCACCCGCGTGGGAACGGTCGTTGGATGCGAGGACGGCGCCCTCATCGCCGTCACGAATGGTGATGGCATTGACATCTCCATGGTCGAGTACCCCGACGGGGCGACGCGGACCGAGAGTTTCTCCGGACGCAAGAACCGGCCCACCGTTTCGGGAGTCGACGGCGATGGCGGTTTCTGGCTGCTCAGCACCAGGTCACGCGCGTGGCAGCACGTTGACACCGACCAGGATCTGGTGATCGCAACGACTGCTGATAACGCCGATGGCCATGTTGTCGCCCTCGATACCGATGGCCGGATCATCGTTTTCAGCGAGGACGGTGAGCAACTCGCAGAAACCGAGCCGATCGTCGCCGACTCACTCGTAGACGGCGCCCATGTCGACCTCGTCGTCGACCAGCAGCGCGCCTACCTCAGTGCGCCGTCCGAGGGCGTCGTCTACGAAATCGACTACGCCGACGGTGCCCGCATCGCTCGCGAGCTGACGCCGTCGGTTTCCCCCGACTTCGCCACGGAGCTCGGCCGATGACCGCGTCCACGCTCACGTTTCGCCTCGCTGCCGCGACAACAGCGGCGAGCGCGCTGATTCTCGCTGGATGTGCGCCCGCGACCCTCTCGTCAGATCGTCCCCACCTGGTCGTGACAACGAACATCCTCGGCGATGTTGTGTCGGAGGTCGCCGGAGATGCAGCGGACGTCACGGTTCTCATGCGCCCCAATGCCGATCCGCACTCCTTTGAGATTTCCGCGCAGGAGGCGGCGATGCTCGCAGATGCCGACCTTCTCGTCTCCAACGGACTCGGCTTGGAAGAGAACGTCGAACTGCATCTCGCGACAGCCGCGTCCGCTGGCGCAATGCGTTTCGTCGCCGGTGACCACATCGAAGTCATCGAATACGCCTCTGACGAAGCGTCCGGCCCCGATCCGCATTTCTGGACCGACCCCGGTCGCATCGTTGACGTTGTTGTCGCCCTCGAGGAACAGCTCACGGCGATGCCGGAAATCGACTCCGCAACGATCGAACAGAATGCCGCCGCCTACCTCGCCGAGATCGAACAGCTCGATGCCGAGATGACGGAGTCCTTCGCCTCGATCCCGCGGGAAAACCGGGCGCTCGTGACGAACCACCACGTGTTCGGGTATCTGGCGGATCGCTTTGATTTCACCACCGTCGGCACCGTGATTCCCGGGGGCACAACGCTTGCCTCTCCGTCCGCCGCGGACCTCGACAGCCTCGCGACGGCGATCCAGACGACGGGCGTCCCGGCGATCTTCGCGGAGTCCTCGCAACCGGATCGTCTGATCCAGGTGCTCGCGAGCGAGGTCGACATCCATATCGACGTCGTCGAGCTGTTCAGTGAGTCGCTCACAGGCGCCGACGAAGAAGCCTCGACCTACATCACCATGATGCGCGTCAACACCGAGCGCATAACCAACGGACTCTCACGATGAGGGCCAACGAAAGGAACAGGATGACCACGCTTTCACGACAGCGCGCTGGCGCCGTGATCGGATCGCTCGCAGCGATCACCCTTCTTGCGGCGGGCTGCGGTGCGACCGCGGGCGATGCGCCCGAAGAGACGGCAACCGACGATCAGGTCACACAGGAGGCCGAGACCGGAACGGACGCGGCAGACGCGATCGATCCGGCCGACGTCGCAGCAGGCGACCGCCTCGCCGTCTCGATCGAGGGCGCCGTTTTGGTGCTCGACTCCGCCACCCTCGAGGTGCTGGGCCAGTTCGAGACGGAGGAGTTCACGCGCCTGAACGCCTCGGGTGACGGACGCAACGTCTTCGTCACCACCGAGCCCGGTTTCCAGGTGCTCGACACGGCCACTCCGGAGCTGACGGACACCGTTTTCGCCGCCGAAGCCGCCGCACACGTTGTGCGCCATGCGGGCAAGACGGTTCTGTACGCCGATGGCACGGGAGAAACCACGATTCTCGACACCGACGCGATTCTGGCATCGGACGGCGGTCTTCCCGAGGTTGAGACCTACCAGGCGGAGCACGCACACCACGGCGTATCGATCGTCCTCGAAGATGGCACGCTGCTGACCACGGTTGGCGACGACACCGGCCGCACGGGAGCGCTCGCTCTCGAGCCCCACGGTGACCACTACGACACGATCGCCGAGGCAACGAACTGCCCCGGCATCCACGGCGAGGGCACCGCGCAGAACGAGGCCGTTGTCTTCGGCTGCGAAGACGGCGCTCTGCTGTACAGCGACGGTGAGTTCACGAAGTTCGATGCGGGCGTCGAGTACGGCCGCATGGGCAACGCCTTCGTCTCCGAAACCAGCCCGATCGTGGTGGGCGACTACAAGGATGACCAGGACGCCGAAGGCTACTTCCTGAACAACCTCGTCGTCCTCGACACCGAGGCCGGCGAGTACGAGACGCTGAACATCGGCGACATCGAGTACACGTGGCGCGGCATCACCCGTGGCCCGCAGGACCTCGCCTACGTTCTCTCCTCGGACGGATCGATCCACGTGTTCGATCCCGAGGCCAAAGAGTTCACGGATGAGTTCCCCGTGATCGACGCGTGGGAAAGCCCCGTCAACTGGCAGGACCCGCACCCCGCTCTGACGTCGGACGGCGTGGTCGCCTACGTCGCAGACGTGGCGAACGAACGCGTCATCGCGGTCGACCTGGCAACCGGCGAGATCATCGCGGAGAGCGATGCCCTTCCCGCAGCGCCGAACGAGATGGCGCTGAACCTCTAATTTATTGAGAACGTTTCTCAATAGTGGGGTAAGCTGAACGAGGACGTGCGCGGGTTTGGGGTCCGCGCGATGGTTCCGCCGAATGGGTGCGGCGGAACCAGGGGCCGGAGCTGGTAGCAGCTCCGGCCCCTTCCTCTTTCCCTCCCTTCGGATGATGCCGGGCACGCCCCGGACGTGTTGGATGGACACATGCACAAGCAGCGCCTTTCGCTCGACGAGTACGTGCTCCCCGGAGTTCCCTATCGCTCCACCGGCGGCGACGTTGCCAGCGCGGCCATGCTCGTCTTGTTCGGCGCGATTCTCATCACGGCAGAGTTCGCTCCCCCGGCCACAACCGCCCCTGCCCTCGGCTACCCCGGGTCGATGTGGGTCGTCGCCCTCGCCGGCGCAGTGCTTCTGCTCTTCAAGCGGCGCGCCCCCCTGCTGGCGCTCACCGCCACGATCGCACTGATGGTCACCACAACTGTGCTCATCACCGGCAACCTGCCGATCATCCCCCTGATCGCCCTGGTCGATGTGCTCTACGCCGCCACCCTCTACTCTCGCCACCGGCGCGTGCTCATCGGCCTGGCGTGTTCCTTCGTCATTCTCCAGACAGCCGCCGTCATCGCCAGCGAACACATCACGCGCGCCGAGGTCGGAACCCTGCTATGGGTGATTGTCGGCATCTCGGCGATCGCTGGATTGCCGATCCTCTGGGGAACATCGGTGCAACAGCGCGACGAACTGCTCGAATCCGAGCGACAGCGGGCTGAGGCCATCGCCCTCGCCGCCGAGGCGCAGCGCGACGCCGCCGTTCGCGCCGAACGGGGTGAGGTCGCGGCGCAGCTCCACGACGAGATCGCCGCACGGCTCAGCGCGATCTCCCTGCAGGCGGGCGCTCTGGGCGCGCTTCCCGACGACAACCCGAAACGGCGCACGGCGATCGCCGCGATGCGGTCCTCCAGTCACGAGGCCCTCGACGAATTGCACCGGCTGATCGGCGTTCTCGCCGAAGAACGTGCGGACGAAGAAGCGGACGTGACCGATCCGGTCGGAGCCGTTCGCGCACAGGCCGCGGCGTTCGGCGCCACTGTACACATCGACGGCGACCCCGGAAATCTCCCCGCCCCCGTCGCTCAGGGGCTGGCGCGCATCGGCAAAGAAGCCATCGCCAACGCCGCACGACACGCGCCGCACGAGACGATCCGGACAGCGTTTCGCCGGGACGACGCGGCGATCACCATGACGATCAGCAACCCGCTTCCCGCTACTCCGGCGAGAACGCACGGGTCCGGCCTCGGCCGAGAGCTCATGGCCGCACGCTGGAAAGCCCTCGGCGGCACCGGTAGCGCGGGGCCGAGCGGCGACCAGTGGAACGTGACGGTCACGCTTCCCCTTACCGCAGCGGACGCGCCCTCCCCGTAGAGTCGGAGCGTGATCAGAGTTCTCATCGCCGATGACCATGCTGCCGTCCGTGCGGGAGTGCGCGCCGTTCTTGACATGACCGACGACATCGACGTCATCGGAGAGGCCTCTGATGGCCAGAGCGCCGTCGCCCAGGCAGCTGCTCTCGAACCCGATGTTGTTCTCATGGACATCCGCATGCCGGGCGTCGACGGAATCGCCGGAACCGCGCAGCTCACTGACCGCGGCATCCCCGTTCTGATCCTGACCACCTTCGCGGTCGATGACTACGTTGACGGCGCCCTGGCGGCCGGGGCGGCCGGCTACCTCCTGAAAACAGCGGAACCCGAGGACATCGCCGATGGGGTGCGCCGGGTCGCGGCCGGAGAGGGCGTTCTCTCCCCCGAAGTCACCCGGCGTGTGCTCGAGAAGGCGCGCGCCACGCCTTCTCGCACCGAGCACCCCGGGCTGGAGGAACTTACCCCGCGCGAGAAGGAGATCCTCGGCGCCCTGGGTGAGGGACTCTCCAACGCGCAGATCTGCGAGCGCTTCTTCATTTCGGAGCCCACCGCCAAGAGCCACGTCTCGCGGGTGCTCACCAAGCTCGGCGCCCCCACGCGTATGCGCGCCGCCGTGATCGCACGCGACGCGGGGATCTCATAGCGTCCTCACCCCTTCGTCGGAGAACAATCTCATCCGTCCGAAGGATGGCACGGGAGACGCTTTCCGATGGAATAGAAACATGTTCATCGCACTCCAGGATTTCACCGAGTCCCTTCCCGCCGCCCTCCAATGGTTGGGCCTGATTCTTATCAGCGCGATTCCGTTCGTTGAGTCCTATTTCGGCGCTTTCATCGGCGTCATTGCCGGAATCAACCCGGTTGTCGCCATCGCCGCCGCCGTCGTCGGCAACGTCGTCTCGATGGCCATCTTTGTTCTGTCTGCGCACGGCGTTCGCGTCGCCGCGACGAAGAACTCCGCACCGCAGGAGCTGTCGCCCCGCAAGCAGAAGCTGAAGGCGCGCTTCGACCGTTACGGCATCGCTGGCGTCAGCCTGCTCGGTCAGCTCGTGCTGCCCAGCCAGATCACCTCGGCGATCATCGTCGGTTTTGGCGCTCCGAAGAACAAGGTGATCTTCTGGCAAGTCATCTCCATCGTCCTCTGGGGCGTAGCCTTCGGCCTGCTGGCCCTGGGCGGCGTGCAGCTGCTCGGCCCCGCTTAAGGTTCACGCGTCGTCGCGGCCCGACCCGAATCCGGGTTGGGCCGCACGTGCATCTGGCTTCGGCGTCCAGTCGGGGGCGGGGCGAAACTGGCGAAGCAGCAAGAGAACGGCGATGATCACGGCGAGAAGGATCCAGCCGGGAATGCCCAGAAACGATCCCCAGAACGGGTTGAGGTCGGGCGTCGCGAACAGCAGCCCCACCGGCGCCGCCGTGTTCAGCGCACCGTGCCCGAGCGCGGCGGGCCATACGCTGCGCGTCCAGTACCGCGTCCACTGCAGCAAGATGCCGACGAACAGGCAGAAGCCGATCATCATCACAACGCCCCACCCATCGGTGCGGCCGAAGTTGTAGCCCAGCAGGATGATCGGTGCGTGCCACGCGCCCCACACGACTCCCGAGATGAGTGCCGAGGGCCAGAACCCCAGCGGCGACAGCGCGGTGGTCAGATAACCGCGCCAACCAAGCTCTTCACCGAAGGCGAAGAACGTTGCCTGAAGAAGGACCAGGGGGAAGGTCAGCAGCTGGATCACGAGCACCGCGTCCAGCTCCATCCCGGCAGGCAGGGCCGCGCGCTGCGCCTCGAGCGCCCAGTCCGCCTCCGCCCACCCGAGCAGCGTGGCCATCCAGAACGATCCGACGGCCCACAGAACGAACCCGATCGGCAACAAAACAAACAGCCAGATCTTTCGGGCGATCGGCCGGAACGGCAGCAGGCCCAAATAGCGGGAACGCGCGCCCTTTTTGACCGTGACGAAGGTCACCATCAGCGCGGCCACCGTTGGCGTGAACATCAGCAATGGGACGAGCACCAGAAAGAGCGGATCCTGAAGCCCATCACCCAGCCAAAGGGGGAGACACACCAGCCACCCGAGGCCGAAGGCTGTGCCGAGGAATGCGGCCACCGGGCCCCATGGCACCTTCTCGGGCGGAATCCCGGGCCGGACATCGTGCGGAGAGAAAAGGTCTGCGGCGTTCATGCCACAACCTTCTCGCACCGGAGAGCGGCGCACCTCCCCCGCGCGGCGGAAATCGGGCGAGGCTTCAAGCCGCGCGCACGCTCCGGCCGGAACGGCCTACTCCTCGCCGAAGCCCGAGTCCATGTGCACCATGTCGCGGAAACGACTGTAGTGGCCTTGGAAGGCCACCGCGATTTCGGCCGTGGGACCGTTTCGGTGCTTGGCGACGATGAGGTCTGCTTCGCCCGGGCGGGCCTGTTTGTCGTAAGCCTCTTCGCGGTGAAGCAGGATGACCATGTCGGCATCCTGCTCAATCGATCCCGACTCTCGCAGGTCGCTGACCATCGGACGCTTGTCCTGGCGCTGCTCGGCGCCACGGTTCAACTGCGACAGGGCGATAACAGGAACGCGCAGCTCTTTGGCCATCAGTTTGAGGGCACGCGAGAATTCCGACACCTCTTGCTGACGCGACTCGACGCGCTTGCCGCTGGTCATCAGCTGGAGGTAGTCGATGATGATCATTTTCAGACCGACGCGCTGCTTCAGCCGTCGGCATTTGGCACGGATCTCGACCAGCGTCATGTTCGGACTGTCGTCGACGTACAGCGGCGCATCGTTGATGCGGCCACGCGTGGAGGCGAGCGCCGTCCAGTCGCGCGAGTCGAGATCACCCTTGCGGAGCTTCTGCAGCGGAATCTGGCCCTCGGCACTGAGTAGACGCATTGCGATCTCGGATCGCCCCATCTCGAGCGAGAAGAAGATGGCCGGCTGATTGTGGGTGATCGCTGATGCGCGGGCGAAATCGAGTGCCAGCGTGGACTTACCCATGGCTGGTCGTGCGGCCACAACGATCATCTGGCCGGCGTGCAGGCCGTTGGTGAGGTTGTCGAGCTCGGCGAAGCCGGTGGGAACGCCGGTCATCTGACCATCGCGTCCCTTGGCCAGCTCGATCTCTTCGACGGCGGCGCCGATGGCGACCTCGAGGGGAACGTAATCTTCCGTCTGCTCCTGCCCCGTGACCGAATAGATCTCGGCCTGGGCCTGGTTGACGAGCTCAACGGCCTCGCCCTCGCCGTCGTATCCCATCCGCGCGATGCGGGTGCCGGCGTCGACCAGGCGGCGCAGCAGCGCACGCTCCTGCACGATCGTGGCGTAATAGCCCGCGTTGGCGGCAGTGGGAACGATGGAGGTCAGGGAATGGAGGTAGTCGACGCCGCCGGCACGCTGAAGGTCGCCCGACTTCATCAGCTCATCGGTGACCGTGATGACGTCAGTGGGCTCGCCGTGCGAGTAGAGCGTGAGGATCGCCTCGAAGATGACCTCGTGCTTGGGAATGTAGAAGTCGACGCCACGCAGGGTTTCGACAACGTCGGCAACGGCATCCTTCGAGAGGAGCATGCCGCCGAGCGTAGACTGCTCGCTCAGCAGGTCGTGCGGCGGGGTGCGCTCCTGCTCGCGTCCGCCGCGGGGCTCGGCAGGCTCTCCGAAACGTTCGGCGGCGATATCAGCGATCGACGTCACAGTTTTTTCCTCCCTGAGGAGCTGGGTGCACAGCTCTCGTGGTGACGCTGTTCATCACAGCACCAGCCCCTGACAATCGTTCGACGCGCGCGGTCTCATTCCCCTGACGGACCACCGCCGACTCACATTAAGAGTGTCTCCCGCGCCTCTCAAGGCAACCTGTGGATAACTCTGTGGAGAGACCTGGGTACAACCGGGGACGTGGTGTGGAAAACTCCTGTGGACAACCATCAGGACAGGGGCGATTATCAGGTCATATTGTGCGCATGAGCAGTGATTTTTCTTGTCCACACCCTGTGGAAACAGGTTCGGATCAAGTTGGGGTTGAAGGTTGACGCTTTCCCCACACATGTGGATGAGTCTCTCGGCCTGCGCTCTCCGAAATGCGTCAAGCGGCGCCACCCACGAGGGGTGGCGCCGCTTGACGCGGAGGTCGCTACTTCTTGAGAGCGACGACCTGCAGGTTGATGACCGCGGTCACGTCGTCGTGCAGACGAACGAGAACCTCGTGGTCGCCGACAGCCTTGATCGACGAAGGAATCGTGACCTTGCGCTTGTCGAGCTCACCGATGCCAGCAGCCGAAACGGCAGCAACGACATCAGCAGGCTTCACTGAACCGAAGAGACGGCCCTCGGCGCCGGCCTTGACCGACACCTTCACGCGTGCGTTCTGGAGCTTCTGCTTCAGAGCCTCGGCCTCTTCGTGAGTAGCAATCGCACGAGCTTCGCGAGCCGCACGAATCTGCGCGACCTGCTTCTCGCCGCCGCGCGACCACGCGACAGCAAAGCCCTGCGGGATGAGGTAGTTACGGGCGTACCCGTCCTTGACCTCGATGACGTCTCCGGCGCTGCCCAGGCCGTCGACCTCGTGAGTGAGAATCAGCTTCGACATGGGTGCTCCTTAGCGGCCAGCGCCGGCGTAGGGGAGAAGTGCCATCTCGCGCGAGTTCTTGATGGCGCGTGCGATGAGGCGCTGCTCCTGGACGGAGACACCAGTGATGCGACGGGCACGGATCTTTCCGCGCTCCGAAATGAACTTACGAAGGGTGGCGACATCCTTGTAATCGATGACGCCGACCCGGATGTGCTTCGCGGGAGCGGCGTTCTTGCCGCCCTTCCGCGGCTTGCGGCGGTCGCCGCTAGACTTTCCAGCCATTGTGGGTCCTTACGGGTGATAAAGATTCAGAAGGGGGTGTCGTCTGAGAACGACCCCGGGGTGCTCCACGCGTCGCCGCCGGCCGAACCGGGCGTTGCCCATGGTTCGTTCGAAGGCTGCTGAGCGGGCTGTCCGCCGCCGTTGCCGCCGCCATGGGGAACCTGCTGCTGGCCGCCGGAGCGACCACCAAAGTTCCCACTGGCTGCTGCGCGGGTGACCTGCGCCGTTGCGTATCGCAGCGACGGGCCGATCTCCTGGACATCAAGCTCAAACGACGTGCGGCGGTTGCCTTCACGGTCCTGATAGTCGCGCTGACGGAGGTTGCCCTGCGCAATGACGCGCATGCCCTTCGTCAGTGAACCCGCGACGTGCTCCGCGAAGTCGCGCCACACGCTGGCGCGCAGGAACAGGGCGTCCCCGTCCTTCCACTCGCCCGACGCGCGATCAAGCGTGCGCGGGGTCGAAGCGATCGTGAAGTTCGCCACGGGAACACCGGACTGCGTATAGCGCAGCTCGGGGTCGGCGGTCAGATTGCCTACGACGGTGATGACGGTTTCGCCTGCCATGCGATTACCTTAGGCCTTCGCCGCCGACTTGCGAGCAGCCTTCGCCTCGGCCCGCTTTGCCTCGGAAGCAACCATTGCAATGGCTTCCTCAGCACGCAGAACCTTCGTGCGCATGATCTGCTCGGAGAGGTTCAGCTGGCGGTCCATTTCCTGGGTCGCCTCGCTGGTTGCGGTGAAGTTGACGACGGCGTAGATGCCCTCGTGCTTCTTCTGGATCTCATAGGCGAACTTGCGCTTGCCCCAGATGTCCACGTTCTCGATGGTTCCCTCAGAGTCAGTGATGACCTTGAGGAACTTGTCGAGGTACGCGGGAACCTGGCGCTCGTCAACCTCGGGCTGGATGATCACCATCAGCTCGTACTGGTGTGCGTGCGTCACTATCCCACCTCCTTCGGACTCGAACGGATACCCGGTACTTCCGGGCATCAGGAGGGTGTGGTGCACGTTGCCTGGCGGTTTCCGGAATCGGATGCACGCCGGGCAACCGGTCCAGTCTACCCGACTCGTTCCTGTACGGCGAGTGCACGGGGCCCGCTCATGCGCGGAGTGCGTATCCGAACGCTTCGGCTACGCCGGCGTTGGCCACCTCTCCCCTGCGAACGTTGAGACCACGGGCGAGCGCGGCGTCGGACGCCGCCGCGGCATCCCATCCCACGTCGGCGATCCGCCGAATGTACGGAAGCGTCGCGTTGGTCAGGGCAACGGTGCTCGTGGCCGGGGCAGCGCCCGGCATGTTCGCGACGCAGTAGAAGATGCTGTTGTGCACCGTGAATGTGGGCTCATCGTGCGTTGTCGGGCGCGAGCCCGCAAAGCACCCACCCTGATCAATCGCGATGTCCACGAGCACCGATCCGGGTTTCATCCCCGCCACCATGTCGTCCGTAACGAGCTTGGGGGCGGCATTTCCGGGAATCAGCACGGAACCGATCACGAGGTCGGCGCTCTGCAGCGTCTCGGCGATCGCGTACGGCGTCGAATAGCGCGTTTCGAGCGCCCCCGCGTATCGCGCATCGAGTTCGCGCAGACGGGGCAGATTGACGTCGAGAACCGTCACACGCGCGCCGAGTCCGAGTGCATTTGCGGCGGCGTGCTCTCCGGCAACTCCGCCGCCGATCACCACCACATCTGCTCGCGGTGCGCCAGCAACGCCGCCCATCAAGACGCCGCGCCCACCCTGCGAGCGCAGCAGGTGGAAGGCGCCGGCGACGATGGACATCCGGCCCGCCACCTCACTCATGGGCGTCAGAAGCGGTAGCGAGCCGTCCGCGAGTTGCACCGTCTCATAGGCGACGGCCGTTGTTCCCGCCGCGATCAGCGCATCCGTCAGGGCACGCTCGGCCGCCAGGTGCAGGTAGGTAAACAACACGAGGTCTCGCCGCAGGAAGTCGTATTCACTGGCAACGGGCTCTTTCACTTTGATGAGCAGCTCGGCCGCTGCCCACGTGGATGCGGCGTCCGGCAGCAGCGTCGCCCCTGACTCCGCATATTCCTCGTCCGGAATGCGTGACCCCTCGCCCGCCCCGGATTGCACAAACACCTCATGGCCCGATCGCACGAGCAGGTCGACACCGGCGGGCGTGAGCCCAACGCGGTTTTCGTTGTTCTTCACTTCGGTGGGGACAGCGATCCTCATGGCTTTTCCTCTCCTACGACGGCCTTGTCGTGCCGGGGACGTCTTTTGAGCTTCGCAGGACGTTCGCCACTTGTGTACGAAGCCTGTGGATTCTTCGGTGGCGTGGCACGAGAACCTAGGATTTCCCGCATGACAAGCCCCGAAAGCGCCTCCGGGTCGAAGAATCTGCGCACGGTTGAACTCGATGATGTTGACCGAAAGATCGTCGATGCGCTCAACAAGGAGGGGCGCATCACCATCGCCGATCTTGCGGCGGCGGTCGGCATCGCACCGTCGACAGCCCATGCCCGGATGCGCGCTCTCGTGGACAGGGGTGTTATTCAGGGGTTCCACGCCGCCGTCGACCACGGTCGCATCGGCCGCGGCCTACAGGCGATCATCGGCGTGAGCCTGCGCGGCGGAACGCGCCACGACAGCATCGTCGCCTCGACCCGCACCAGCATCATCTTCGAGTACCACCGCAACAGCGTCGCGGCAAGTTTTACGTAAGCTCCGCCAGGCGCAGCGCCTCGATCGCGTCATCCGCACAGATCGCGTCGATCAGCGCCTCGGAACCCGCAATGATCGTCGAGTTGTCGTCCGGATCCGTCATGAGGACCCACGATCGATCCTCCGGCCACATCAGGCTCGGCGAAAAAACGCGCATCCGCTCGGGCGCACACCAGGGCGTGCTCTCGGGCCAGGAGTCGTGCTCCCAGTGACCTAGGGGCGCACGGAAGAGAATGTGGTCGCGCCCCACCATCGGAAGGCGGGGTCCCCGAGAAACGTCGTCGGGCAGGATCCCCGCTCGCCATCGCGGCTTCCGAAAGATGCTGCCGAACGCGTCGCGGAAACTCGATGCGAGAACGGCGTCGTGGCGCGGATCTTTTCCTCCCGCGTATCGCATGGCGGCGCCGGAACCCCCGGACAGCGGGGCGCCAACGATCTCGGCCCAGCCATCCCACACGGCGGCGTATGCGTCGTCGGGCGTCGGAGTGTGGGCGATGAAATGCCGGGAGGTGGCGGCCAGCACGTCCGGTTCGAGGTTTCCGTCCTCCGGATCGTGGTAGCGCCAGCCTGCGAGATCGCGCACATCGCCGCTGCCGGAATGGGGATCAACACCGACCAGGTCGTTCCAGCGCACGAGCGGATGCATCGGAACGCCGAGCGCGTCTGCCGTCTCGCGCCACGTCACGCGCTCCTGATCCACCTCAGGCTGCCGCTCGGCGAAACTCTCCCACGCGGCAGCATCTTCGGGAGGTGGCCAGGATGTCCCGACGGGGCGTTCGCGATAGGCGGGGTGGAAAACGCGTGCATAGGCCGGAAATCCTTCCGGCACTCCCCACGCACCTGCCCGCTGGTCTCGCAACCACTGACCGACCGCGACATCACTCACCCATTCCATTCCGCCACGCTACGCTGTCGGCGCTTCGTCCACGGACCCTCGCCGTACGGTGGACCCATGGTCCCGACGCAACCCACCTACCGCTTCGACCCGACAGCGCTCACCGGCCCCGTCGACGCGCAGGCGAAGCAGGCATTCGCCGAGCGGATGAAGGCGCTGCGCCAGTCCGAGGCCTCGGCGGGGTCGGGCGGAACCATGTCACGGGTTCTCGGCGGCGTGATCTTCACGATCATGGGCTCGATTTTCGCCATCGTGGGGATCACCATGATTGGCGTTGGCATGGCCAGCGGCGGCCTCTTCCCGTCGATGACGATCGCCTTCATCCCGATCCTGTTCGCGTTCGTTGGCATCGTTTTCGCCAGCGTTGGCATCCTCATCCTCGTCCGCGGAGAAAGCACAACCGGATACCGTCTCGACGCGTTCGCACGAGCAAACGGGATGCACTATCACCCGGGCCGCCGGGCCCCGAACCTGCCGGGGATGATCTTCCACATCGGCAGCAGTCGGGCCTCACGCCACCTCGTATACGGCGATCAGCCGCGGTTCGTCGAATTCGGCAACTATCAATACACAACGGGATCGGGCAAAAACCGGACGACGCACACCTGGGGCTACATCGCCGTCAAACTCGATACGCCCCTTCCGCACATCGTTCTCGACGCCGAAAGCAACAACGGCCTGTTTCGTTCGAGTCTGCCGATCGGCTTTCGGAAGGATCAACGGCTCGATCTCGAGGGTGACTTCAATACGCACTTCAGCCTGTACTGCCCCGGCGGGTACGAAACCGATGCGCTCTATCTCTTCACGCCCGATGTGATGCAGCGCTTTCTGGATTCGGCGGCACAGCTCGATGTGGAGATCGTCGACGACTGGTTGTTCTTCTACTCGCGACGAAACCTCGTCACGCTCGACGCCGACCAGTGGGCGTGGACGTTCAGCGTTGTCGGCGCCATGCTCGACAAGCTCGCACAGTGGGGCAGGTGGCGAGACGAGCGGCTGCGCGCGGCCGGTGTTCCCGCGGGAGCCGGCGGGCCGACCCCTGTCTCACCCGATCACGTCGAACACTCCGCCATCCAGAGTCCGGAGGCGCTTCGCCCGCCGCACGGCGTCGCCCACGAGGGCCGGCGCCTGCAGCGCACTCGCTTCTCGTGGAGCATCGGCATCGGCATCGCGGCGATCATCGTCTACCAGGTGATCCGGAACATCCTGTAGCGAGCGGGGCGAACCGCCCCGCCGTCAGGCTCCGCGAACGTCGGCAACGGTGCGCAGCAGGGTCTCGGCCGACGCGTGAAGCAGTTCGCGCTCACGGTCGGAGAACCGCATCTGCTGCACGGGAACAGCTCCGTTTCGGTTGACCACACAGGGCACGGACAGCGCGACGCCATCGACGCCATCGACGTCGCTCAGCACGGGCGAGACGGGCAGAATCGCGTTCTCGTCGCGCAGCACGGCCTCGGTGATGCGCGTTGCGGACAGACCGATGGCATAGTTCGTCGCGCCCTTGCCCTCGATGATCCGATAGGCGGCTGTGCGCACGTCTTCGGCGATGTCATGGAGATCATCGGCGGAGAAAACATGCTGGCCGTCGCGTGTCCACTCCAGCAGCGGGACGGGGCCGATGCTCGCCGTTGACCAGAGCGGGAACTCGGTGTCACCGTGCTCACCCACGATGTGCGCGTGCACCGACTGCGTCGCAACGCCAGCGCGCTCGGCAAGGATCCCCCGCAGCCGAGAGGTGTCGAGCACACAGCCCGAAGCAAACAATCGCGCCGGATCAGCGCCGGTTTCCTGGACCGCGAGGGTCGCCAGAACATCGCACGGATTCGTCACGATGATGATGATCGCGTCCGGCGACGCCGCCATGAGCCGCGGAATCATCGACGAAATGATGCGTGCGTTTGTTCCGATCAGTTCCAGTCGCGTCTGACCGGGTTTCTGCGCGGCTCCCGCCGTGACGACGATCACATGCGAGCCAGCGGTCGCCGCAATGTCGCTGGAACCGACAACCGGGTTCGACCCCGTGAACATCGACCCGTGCGTCAGATCGAGTGCCTCGGCCTCGGCCCGTGCAGCATCGATGTCGTACAGCACCACCGTGCGCGCGGTGCCGCGAATGAGCATTGCGTAGGCGGTCGCCGATCCGACGGCTCCCGCACCAACAACCGTGACCTTCGGACTCTCCATAACGGACATGCCCTCATGATGTCAGGAAGTAGACGTTTGCGTCAGGGGTGGCATTACCGAGCGCGTTGACGGCGTCGCCTCACACCGCGCCCGGTGTGCGGACCGAGATGAACGGAACGCGGGTGCGCACCTCGAAGCCGATCCGCTCATAAGCGGCGACAGCTCCGGTGTTGGTCTCGGCTGCGTGCAGGAATGCGCGATCTCCGCGCGCTCGAATGCCGTGCGCAACGTCGAGCACCAGCCGCGAGGCAAGCCCCTGGCGCCGATGAGACTCGTCCACCGATACGGCGCTGATTTCCGTCCACCCCGCGGGACGCAGCCGCTCACCCGCCATCGCGACCAGCCGTCCCTCGCGGATGACGCCGATATAGCGGCCCAGCTCGTGAGTGCGGGGCAGGAACGGACCCGGTGCGTTGCGCTCGACGATGGCGAGCATCTCCGCGACGTGTTCTGCTCCCAGTTCGACAGCCTCATCGAACCGCTCCGTGATCACGCGATCCGTCTCGATCATCTGCACGCCGGCGCCACGCCAGACCTCGCTCCATCCGTCGGGAAGAGCCGGATCGGCACCGGCAATCGTCACGGTCGCAGCCGGCCCGTGCATGTCGATAAGAGCCGACCAGACGAGGGGGTCCTCCCAGCTGGAGACGCCGAGAAAGGGCGAAACATCGTCCTGGTACCGCTTGACGCGATCGCCACCGATGGAAAACCGTGCGTGGGCGCCCGTCAGCGCAGACCATGCCGGGTTGTCCAGGGCGGAGGTGTCGACATCGAGAGGAGGGGTGATCATTTCTCCACCGTCTCTCGCCCTGCTGAACGGCGGCAGAACGCCCGCGGCAAATAGGCTGATGTCATGTCCGCTTCGCTCACGCTCGTCACCGTCTTCACCGGCTCCTCCGAGGGGAGCTCCCCCGCCTATCGTGCCGCAGCCGAGAACGTCGGAAAGACGCTCGCCGGCGAGGGCGTCGGCGTTGTGTACGGCGGCGGCGATGTCGGGCTCATGGGCGCCGTTGCAACGGCCGCTCGCGGCGCCGGAGCCGAGGTGATCGGCGTGATCCCCCGCGTGCTCGTGGACAAAGAGATCGCCAATGACGATCTCACGCGCCTCGAAGTGGTCGACAACATGCACGAACGAAAGATGCGCATGGCCGAACTGGGTGATGCTTTTGTCGCGCTCCCCGGCGGTATCGGCACACTGGAGGAACTGTTCGAGGTGTGGACATGGCTGCAACTGGGCATCCATGCCAAGCCGGTTGCCCTCTTCGACGTCAACGGATTCTGGGAGCCGCTGCTTGCCCTGGTCGACACGCTCGTTCGCGAAGGGTTCGTCGATGCACGCTTCCGCGAGGGACTCATCGTGACGACCACCCCGGAAGACCTGCTCGCGCAGCTGCGCGGGTGGACGCCGCCGACGCCGAAGTGGACGCAGTCGGCCGCGACCACGTGAGCGACCGCGCAACGATGGCGACGTCTCCGCGCGACATCACGAACTCCGCCCCCGCCGGGCGCATTCACGGTCTCGTCGTGCACGGGATCGGCATTCGTCACCACGGCGAATTTGCCGAACAGACGGTCGACCGTATCGCCGAGCATCTCGGCACGTCGAACGGGCGATGGCAGGAAACGGCGTGCACCGATGCGTGCACGGGATTCGAGCCCGGCCATCGTCACCTCAACGGTGTCGATGGCGACGAGCTGGTTCTCGACCCCGTCACCTGGTTCGACGAGATCCGCGAACCCTCACGGTGGCGAGCAACATGGTGGCTTCTGCGCACGCTCTTCGTTCTGTGCGCCGTGCATCTGCTGGTCAACGCACTGGTGCTGCGCGATCTCCCGCGCGGGCGCCTTCGTGATCTGGCCCGATCGGTCTGGCGCGCACTGCGGGCCATGGTGTGGATGCTCGCGCTGGGGAGCGCCGCTCTCGCGCTCGTCGTCCCCCTCACGCTCGCGGTTCTTCTCATCCCCTGGGCGCGCATCCTCGTCGCCGACGCGCTCGGGTGGACCAGCGACCCCGAAACCCGGCAGGCCGTGATCGATCGCGTTCATGCACGAGCGAAACAGGCCCCCGCCGATCGCACTGTTCTGATCGGCCACTCACAGGGTGGGGCGATTGCGAGCAACGCCGCCCGTGGCCTCGATCCGGCGCGAACGACGCTTGTCACCATCGGCAGCGGCCAGGCCCTGCTGGCTCCCATTCGGGCGTCGGTTCATGTTGGCCCCTGGTCCTTCGCGGCCCTGATCGCAGCGATCCTTGTCTACGTCGCCGTTGCGGCATATGTGATCCGAACTATCGCCCTGACCGCCGGAACGCTCGCCTCCAGCGGGGCCGTGGCGCTTCTTGATGCCGGCTCGGCGATGTGGGCGGCCGCGCTGAACCTGGAGGTCGCCGGCCACCACATCAATCACGCCGCGGAGACGATGCTCGCGGCGTTGACGAGTTCGTTCGACGCCCTCACACCGGATCTACTGCTGCTCGCGTTCTGCGTTCCCGCGGTCGCCGTGGTCATGCTCGTGTACGCCGCAACCGTCGCGTCCTTTTCGGATGACGTACGCGCTCTCACGCGGGTGCGCCTGGCGGGCGTTGACATCTGCGCCACGTTCGATCCTGTTTCGCACCCGATGACGGTTCTCGGAGCGCCAGAGCGCCTGCACCGGATCACCCAGTCCGCGTCGATCGCCGACCATGTTCGTTATTTCGACAACCGCGTCGATGTGATGGCTGAGGTGGAACGGCACCTCTCAGGCGTGGCGCCGACGCCGATGCTGCGCGCCGCTCGCCGTGAGCAGGTGGCGGCGGTGCGCACCGACCGTGTTCTGCGCGGGTCCGCCGCGTTCATTGCCTTCCTCGCGGTCGCCGCTGCGTCGCCGATCGCCCCGGTCTGGGCGGGCCTTGCTGCCGCCACGGTGGTCTACGCGCTGGGCACGGTGGCAAAGGGGCGACGGTGGAAGAAGCGACAGCACGTATCGCCGGAGCGCCTCGCCGCACGTTCACGGCCACACCTGACCTGGATCGACGCCGTGATCTGCGCAAGCAGCGCGGCAGTCATGTTCGGTTCGATTCTCACGCCGGCGCGCACAACGCTGCCCGGGCTCGCGGCGCTCGCATTCGTGCTGCTGACGGTCGCGGTTGTCACCGCCCTGGGCGCAGGGCGCACGACCCGGTGGTGGACGGCATCCGGCCTGGCCGCCTCCGCGATCGTCTGGGCCGCCCAGGCCACCGCGGTGGGCCTCGCAAACGCGGTCGGCTTCACCGCGATCGCCGTCGCGGCGGCCGTGCTGCAGTTCCGGAACATGCGCCGGCGGTAAGTGGCGCGAGCGGGGTCCGTGTTGCCGAGCGGCACAGATACTCAAGCGAAGACCGAGCAGGGGTTGGATTTTCGCGTCCACGGACACCACTGGGCACCCGTCGACATCGACGGTTTGACCCTGATATTGCGACCCTCGGGCGCCGGGCGACCAACACATCATGAGCCGTCCGAGAACGGCGCCCCGCCCACTACTGGATGGAGCAAGGCCGCCCGTCGGCGGCGGCGTTGACTGACCACCCGCTCCGCTCACGGATGAGGCACATGTCTCCCGGCACCGCGCGAACGGAGCCTTCCGCGATGTCACTTTTCTTTAACATGAGGTGCGTGTTATATTTTTCGAACATCCACTGATCCGGGAGGCGCCGTGCAGATTCAGAAGCCAGCTGACCTTGCCCGCATCGTGAAGACGCAGCGACAGATACAGGATCTCACCCAGCAGAGCCTTGCAGACTCGGTCGGGGTTACCCGGCAATCATTGGCTCGAATCGAGCGTGGCCACGGCGGTGCGTCTTTCGAAACCGTACTTCGGATCTTCGAGACGCTGGGGATCCGTCTCGACGCAACGGCTAACGCCCAAACCCCCTCCGACGATCCGCGCCCCACTTCCCGGTTGCCGAAGACCATCCACGATCTCATCCGTGGCGTTCACGCACCCGCTACGCACACCGCATCCCACCTCAGCGCGAGATCAGCACAGAGGGCGCGTCTGAACGCCGCGATCGAGGCAGCAGATCCGGATCGGGAGAAGCCAACGGCTTCCGGAGAAAATTCGTTGGCGGATCTGTCAGGCAGTGCAGGCAATGGCTGACACGCTCGACGTTTATCTATACGGTCAGCGAGTCGCAACGATCTCACGTCGAGGAGACAACCTGCGGTTGCGCTACCTGCCAGACTATGTGCAGGGCGAGAATCCAGTTCCCATATCGGTGCAGCTTCCGGTTGTTGCAGGCGTCGCCCCTAGCGAGACGACCAAGCGTTTCCTGGAGAACCTCCTCCCCGACCGCGCAGATGTCAGAACCCGGTGGGCCAGAGAAGCCAAGCTCACCAGCGAGAGCGCGTTCGATCTGCTCTCCGTGTACGGGGCCGACGTCGCAGGCGCCCTTGAGTTCTACCGCGAAGGTACTATCCCGCGCGTGGACGCCAAGCTGTCGCCCGTGACGGACGAAGCGATCGCGGCTCGAACCCGCCAGATTCGGGCCGATGACTCGAACTGGCTCGAACATCACCCGATCGAAGAAGGGTTCTCGCTGGGCGGTGCACAGGGCAAGTTCGCCCTGGCCAGACGAGATGGACAGTGGTTCGAGCCCACGGGTCGACACCCGTCGACCCACATCTTCAAGCCCGGCGTCCACAATCTCGACGGGTCAGATGTCACCGAGCACATCACCCTGCAGGTGGCACGTCGACTCGGATTAATCGTGGCGAGCACCGAGATCGGCTGTTTCGACGGCGAGCATGTCCTCGTCGTTGAACGGTTCGATCGATTCTTTATCGACGACAGCTACGTTCGTCTGCACCAGGAGGATCTCGCTCAAGCGACCGGCACGTCACATCTCAACAAGTACGAGCGTGACGCGGGCCCGAATTATCGGACGATCTTCGCCGTCTTCGATCGCGACCTCGCACCCGCACTGGCCAGGGAAGCGAAGCGTCGCTTTTCAGAATGCCTCACGTTCTCCTGGATCATCGGGCATAACGATGGGCATTCGAAGAACTATTCACTTACTCATGCGCCCGACGCGTCATTCCTCTCTCCGTTCTACGACCTCAACACTGTCCTCCCTTTCGAGCTGCCCGATGTCGTCCGAGCGAAGGACTACCGAGCATACGACGGCGTCTCGCTTGCGTTCAGCATGGGCGGGTCGGCAACGATCGGCGAGGTCAATGTCGGGAGCCTCCGCGCCTTGGAGCAAGACGCCGAGCTTCCCAGCGGACACCTCGAAGATTTCGCTCTGCACGTCGCGACCAACCTTCAATCGATCGTCACGGAAGTCATCGACGCTCTACCTGAAGACCTTCGGTCGATCCTCGCCGTCCAGCTCTATCCGTACGCGACCTATGCCCAAACACTTCGAGTGCGAGATCTGCTGGGCGGCACAACCTCAACGACATGATCCTTGGGTGGAGCCTGACCCGGTTTCCCGGACACCTGAGTTGAGGCGATGATCGTCTCGGAAGGAGTCCGTGTAATGCCTGCTGCTCACCCGCCGGAGTTTCGGCGTCGTGCCCTTGACCTTGTTGCGCAGGGAAACCCTGTCGGCCAGACGGCTCGTGATCTTGGGATCAGCGAGTCGTGTCTGCGGAACTGGATGAACCGTGACGCGGTCGACTCCGGCCGCAAGGCCGGCGTCACCACTGACGAGCACAAGGAGTTGTTCGAGTTGCGTCGCCGCAACCGCGTGCTGGAGATGGAGATCGAGATCCTCAAGCGTGCGTCGGCGTACTTCGCGCGGGAGAACGTGCTCCCAAAATAGGGTTCCGGCTGGTCCAGGAGCTCGCCGCGGACGGGATCCCCGTCGCGGTGGCCTGCCGGTTCCTGAACGTCTCGACCTCCGGTTACTACGAGTGGGTGAACCGGCTACCGTCGCCGCGAGCGGTCGCGGATGCGGCGTTGACGCAAGCACGTCGGGTCCTCGACCGTCGACGCGCCGACGGCGGACGCGCCGAACGTGGTGTGGGCGGTGGACTCTCAGTTCGACGCCCCGACTTTTATCAGGTTAGTGCCCCGCGGAGACGCGGGTTTTGATCGCCTCAACAACTGCCGCGGCGTCCTCGTCGAGAGGGACCGCGGTCGCGACCTCCTGGTCGCCGATGGTCACGACGCCCTCGCGGTAGACGCGTAGCGTCCGGACGATCTTCCGGATGGACCAGCCCGTGGTCTCTTCGATCCAACGCGACACCGCGAGGGACGCGATCACGATCTGCAGGTGTGCGTCGATCGAGTCCCGCAATCGCGCGTAGATCGGCCGCGCCTTCAAGTCGCCCTTCGACATGCGGAAGCTCTTCTCGACCTGCAGGAGCCGGTGATACGAAGCGATGACGAACTCTGCTGGTTCATCGACGAGATTCGTCACGTAGCCCTTGATGCCCGCCAATGCGCGTGCCTTGTCCTCGAGCTCACGGTTGACGGTCTTGTCGCCGCCGGTGAGCTTGACGAACCTGTTGCGCTTGACCGGTGTCTTCCCGGCGATGGCGTTCTCGGCCTTCGAGACCTGCTCCGCGATGCCTTTGAGCGTCCGGCGAGCGTTGTCGTGCTTGTAGCGGTAGTAGTAGACCTGATCACGTCGGCCATCCGTGGGGCCGGCGGGCCAGGGCTGTGTGAACACGTGTCCGTCGGGAATCGGCTCCCCGGGATGCTCGTTCCGCCAGCGCTCGATCACATACGGGACCTTCGGGGTCTTCGCGCCGAGGATGAAGTTCAACCCCGCCTGCTCGATGGCCTTCTGGTTCGCCTTGGACACCATGCCCGCGTCCGCGACGACCGTGATGTTTGACAGGCCGTGCGCCGTCATGAACGCCTCAAGCGTCGGCAGCATCGTCGCAGTCTCTGCTTTGTTGCCCTCGAACGCCTCAACCCGCAACGGGAATCCCGCCGCATCAGTGAGCAGGCCAACAGTGATCTGCGGCTCCAGGCGCCGCTCCTTGCTGAACCCGGGCTCACGGAACCCGTCACCCTCGTGAGCTTCGTAGTAGAGCGTGGTCACGTCGTAGAGCACCAGCGCCGCAGGACCGAGCTCCGCGTTCGAGGCGAGAACTCGCGCGAGATCATCTCGGAACGTGTCGGTTGCAAACACCGGCAACCGCCGATTGATCGTCGGATACGACACCGATGAGACACCCGCCTCTTCGAGCACCCGCGGGGTATCGAGCTTGCTGGTCGGCTCGATGATCCGCGCGAGCACGAGCTGCCGGAAGACGTCATCTGCCCCATCGACATCGCCAAACCGAAGCGCATCGAACGCGAGATTCAGACACCTCCAGAGCGGACCCATCGTCAACCGCATCGGCAACGGTCCACCCCGGTCTGGATCTGGCTCCAGCCCGAGGTCCAGCTCGGGCTGGGAGCCTGCGAGTTTCTGCCTCCCCGCGGCCTTCAGCAGCGCGACGTCCTCGGGCGTATGCGCGGACCCGAGGTGCTCGACGATCCGCCGCGAGCCCTGCTTCTTCTCCACGATCTGCACCGCGGTCGCGCCAGAGGCGGTCTTCACGGTGCGCAGATACGGAGACACCCCTCAAGATTAGTGCCCCGAAACGGGCCCGCATCGCGAGAAAACCCCAGGTCAAGACACCCCGACATCACGAACCGTCCTCACGGTGATAAAAGTCGGGGCGGACGCGCCGAACGTGGTGTGGGCGGTGGACTCTCAGTTCGACGCCGACGAGCACGGCCGACCGATCAAGATCTGCTCGATCGTCGACGAACACACCCGGGAGTGCATCGGCGGCCTCGTGGAGCGCTCGATTACCGCCGACCGACTCACCGCCCACCTCGAGGACCTCGTCGCCGCCCGGGGCGCCCCGGGCGGCGACGAGGTCGGACAACGGGCCGGAGTTCATCAGCGAGGCGATGGCCGACTGGGCCGGCACCCGCACCGGCCTGTCCTACATCCCTCCGGGCTCGCCGTGGCGCAACGGGTACGTCGAGTCGTTCAATAGCCGGCTCCGTGACGAGTGCCTGGGCATCAACAGCTTCTACTCGCTGCTGTACGCGCAGGTCGTCATCGGCGACTGGAAGGACGAGTACAACCATCACCGCCGGCACTCCTCGCTCGGCTACCTACCCCCAGCCGAGTACGCTCGACAGTGCACCCATCAAATGGAAACCGACGACTCACAGAGCGTCCGGACCGAATGAAGGGGGCGGCCCAATACTCATTCCTCGAAACCAGCGGCTGCGTCACGCGCAAGAAGGCTTCCGACTATCCGTCACTTCATCGAAGGAGGATCAGTGATCCGCCGACTCTATCTACGCCGGGCTATGGGCGACCTGCGCCAGAACCCGGGCGTCACCATAGCGCTCATGACCGTGCTCGCACTCAGCGCCTTTCTCCTCTCCAGCGGGGCGATGGTCATGGAACGCCTCGCGGGGTCGGTGGGACAGATGTTCTCCGTCGCGAAACCACCGCACTTTCTCCAAATGCACACAGGAGAGTACGACCGTGAAGCCCTGGACTCCTTCGCGGCGGAACGCTCCGACATCGACTCTTGGGTCGTCCAAGAAATGCTCGGAAACGACGGGCAATTGGTCAGTTGGACAAAGCAGGCAGACGGTTCTCAAGGGGATCTTTCCGAGAGCCAGATCGACAATCTGTTCGTCACTCAAAACCCCAACTTCGATTTCCTCCTGAACGCTGACGATGACTCCATCCCTACCCCGGCTGCCGGCGAGGTTTTCATTCCCGTTGCCGTCGCCCAACAGTTCGAGCTCAGCATCGGCGACACGCTCACGGTCCAGACTGACGAAAAGGAAGAGTCGTTTCGAGTTGCGGGAGCGGTGCGTGATGCGCAGATGGCTTCCTCGATGTCGTCGGCGACCCGATTTCTCATCTCAGATAAGGACTTCGATCACCTTTTAGCCGCCGGGGGCGCTTCCCCCGAGATCATGGTCGAATATCGTTTGACGGACGGCGCAGACCTCGCAAGTTTCCAACGGGCTTACGAGTCGGATTCCGCGCTCCCGAAGAATGGGCAAGCCGTTACCGGAGTGATGATCCGCATCATCAACATGCTCAGCGACGGACTTGTTGCTATCGCCTTCGCGTTTGCTGCGTTCCTGCTCATCGTCATTGCGCTGCTCAACGCGAGGTTCGTGATTCGCGGTTCCTTGGAAGACGAAATACATGAGATAGGAGCGATGCGCGCGATCGGTTTGCCGCCCCGCACTATCGCCCGTCTCTACCTCTCTCAGTACGCCGTGATCACACTCGTGGCCTGCCTGCTCGGCGGTGCGTTGAGCACGATTGCTATCAGCGGATTTACCGCGAGCATCCGAGCGAATTTCTCGGAGGCACCAGTGACGGCTGTGACGATTCTCGTCCCTCTCGCTGCCCTCGCCGCGATGTTCTTTATCGTCATCGGAATCTGCGCACGCACGCTCCGCCAGGTAGCGCGTGCTGATGTGGTCGGTGCGCTCATCCACGGTATCTCCTCCGCGGGAAAGCGGGCTGAGCGCGAGGCGAGACGCGGGGCAAAGCGCGTCTCACGGTCGCTGTTTAGCCGTGCACGTCCGAGTGGCATCGGAGCGCGCTTAGTGCTGCGTGATCTGCGTGCCGAACGGCGCGACTGGGCAATTCTCCCTCTGGTGTTCTTCCTCGTCGCGATCCTCGTGACTATCCCGCTGAACCTCCTCACCACATTCGAGAGCCCCCGCTTTGTGACCTACCTGGGTGCTCCCGATCGCGACCTTCGCGTCGACATCAACTTCGTCGAAGACGGAGATGCCGTGAGCGCGAACATCCGCTCCACGCTCGAACAGGACTCCCGAGTTACCGCTGTCTACCCCTATGCGGGGATGCTCTACGAAATCCAGGGCGAAGAGGGCTGGGAAGTGTTTCGTGTCGAGGTGGGAGATTACACAGACACCAGTCTCGCTTTCGCCACCGGCCATGCGCCCGGCGAGGGAGAGATTGCGCTCTCGACGCTGAATGCCGAGAAATACGGGCTGCGCCCCGGCGATAGTCTCACCGTCAAAGAGGAGGAGAGCGAGCGCACGGTCACCGTCAGCGGCGTGTATCAAGATGTCACGAGCGGCGGATACACGGCGAAGCTCCAGGGCAACGTGGGAGAACACGCTGATCGGTGGACGATCTACGCGGATCTCGCATCGGGGACTGATCCCCAGGAGATCGCAAGGGAGTATCAAGAGCAGTATCAGGACGCTGCTGTGCTCGCCATGCAGTCCTACCTTTCGCAGACGCTTTCCTACATCATCGGATCCTTGCGTGCGGTAGCGCTCATCACCCTTGCTTTCGGCATCGGAACAGCCGCGCTGATCACCGTGCTCTTCCTCCGCCTCCGTCTCACCAAAGACCGAACCAAAGTCGGTGTCCTCACGACGCTGGGATTCTCGGCCCGTGAGATCATCGCCCAGTTCAGAGCAAAAGCTTTGCTTCTGGTGGCAGTGGGGACGGTCCTCGGAACGCTCTTCGCCGCCACCCTCGGTGAGCAGATCATATCTGCCCTGCTGAGCGCATCCGGAACCGGGATCCGCCAGCTCAGCTTCATCCCGAACCCGTGGCTTTCCTACCTCGGGTACCCCGCCCTGCTCCTTGCCACAGGAGCCGTCGGAGCCATCATCCTCACCCGAACGCTCCGCCACACCAATCGAAGCGAGTGGCTTCGATGACGAAAGGACTCACCATGACGAGCACAACACCGGAGAGCCCCCACCGGCCAGATACCTACGTGCTTGAGGCGCGAGCACTCACGAAAACCTTCTCGACCACCGACCCGCCAACGCAGGTGCTCCACGGTATCGACCTCAGCGTGTGCGCAGGGGAATTTCTTGCCATCATGGGCGCTTCCGGATCAGGCAAGTCCACGCTGCTCTACGCCCTGAGCGGTATGGATCAGCCCACCAGCGGCACCGTCACCCTCGACGGGCACGACCTCACTACCCTTACCGACACCGAGCTCAGCCGCCTCAGACTCACCACCATGGGGTTCGTGTTCCAACAACCGCACTTTCTGAAGAACCTCAGCACCAGAGACAACATCCTGCTCCCTGCAGCGAAAGCAGCCGGTCGAGACACTGCCGAGGCCGAAGCGCACGTCGACGCCCTCATCGAGCAATTCGGCCTCACTCACATCGCACATCACAGCATCACCCGTGTCTCGGGCGGGCAACTTCAGCGCGCAGCACTCTGCCGCGCGCTCGCGACAAGACCCCGGATCGTGTTCGCAGACGAGCCCACCGGAGCACTCAACAGCAGCATGACGGAAGAAGTGCTGAACGCGCTGACCACGATGCATAGCTCAGGTACGACAATCGTCATGGTCACCCACGATGCGAATTGCGCGGCGCGCGCCGACCGGGTTATCTATCTTCGCGACGGGCAGATTCTCGACACCGCGAGCATCGGCAAATGGACGCCAGAACAGCGCACCCAACGCGAAACGGAACTACGCGGTTGGCTGGCCTCGCAAGGATTCTAAACAAGTATCCCAGCGCCTTACACCTCGGCACTATCCGGAATAAGAAGTCCGCTCTCGTAAGCGATGATGACGCACTGGCGGCCCGGGTTCATCTCGGTCACGATGCTCGCCAGCGCCGACAAGAGCCGCGTCATCAACATCGCCCGCTGGGACAGCGCCGACGATGTGAAGGTGACACAGGCCGACCCGGTGGCCGCGGAGTATGCCAAGCGCACAGCCGCCATCGCGACGCCTGTGGGCTGACCCCGTTTCGTAGGTCCGGTGGTTCTGAGAGTCGTCCTGTCGCCCGGAGTCGCGGGCAGGGAGACTGGTCAGATCATGTCGAACAGCGCGCTGAAGGAGTTGGCTGAGGGAAACTTCTAGGCCCGGGCAGACGTCGCGCCGAGGGCTGGGGCGCCCCGGGCGGCGCTCAGGTCGGACAACGGGCCGGAGTTCATCAGCGAAGCGATGGCCGACTGAGCAGGCACCCGCACCGGCCTGTCCTACATCCCACCAGGATCGCCGTGGCGCAACGGATACGTCGAGTCGTTCAACAGCCGGATCCGCGACGAGTGTCTGGGCATCAACAGCTTCTACTCGCTGCTGCACGCGCAGGTCGTGATCGGCGACTGGAAGGACGAGTACAACCATCACCGCCGGCACTCCTCGCTCGGCTACCTACCCCCAGCCGAGTACGCTCGGCAGTGCACTCATCAAATGGAAACCGACGACTCACAGAGCGTCCGGACCGAATGAAGGGGGCGGCCCAACAGCTCAAAGTCGTTTCAGCAACCGGAGCTGGACCTGTGGGGAATGTCACCATCGGAAGCAGATACGGAAGTACGGGCGGTGCGGGAGGCTTCAGCCACCCCCACCGAGTCGGCGCTCGTAGACGGCTTGCTCGGCTTCTCACTTCTTGACGAATTCGAGGGAGGAAATGATGAACCAATACGGACAGCTGGCGATGAGTCATTGGCAGACTCACGCCCCGCAGCGATACGCGGAAATCGACAATCCAACGACGTTTTTCGAGATGCTCGGGGAACAGGCGATGGAGCAGATCACGTCGCTCGCGGCGAAGCTCGAGGGGACCGATCGGGAGACCGAGGGGTACCTCGAGAAGGTGGGCCGGCTGAACGCCGCGCGGAAGCAGGCGGAGGAGATCGTCCTGTCCGACCTGGTGTGGATCCCGGCCGAGACGACGGACGACGAGACGTTCGAGGAGTGGATGGCGGGCCAGAGCGATATCAGCGGTCCCCTTCACATTTGGGCGAGGTCACTGGAGTCCGCGGACACTCCGGAGGCGCGCGAGGAAGCAGAGCTGCTGAGCCCGCAACAGATGTCCGAGGAGCTCGGACTGTCGGAGGAAATGACGCAGCGGATCTGGGACGCGAAGTTCCCGGAGCTGGAACTGGAGTCGGCTCAGTCACGCGCAGAGATCACGAAGGCGCATCGGAAGTTGTGGGAGAAGCTCGGGCGGCCTCTCCCGGTGTAGCCCGGTTCCTGCCGGCCACGCAGGATGACCTCGCACCATCAGGTGCGAAAGCACGCTTCGCAGCAAACGTCGCCGCGATCCGTGTTGCCCAGCAACTCGATCGTGAGCAGCGCCTGGCCACCGCCGACGAGCAACGCACCCTCGCCCGATACGGTTCCTGGGGCGCAGTGCCTGACGTGTTCGACCCGGCGAAAGAAAGCTGGGCGCACGAACGTGCCGAGCTACAGACGTTGCTCGATGAAGCGTCTTACGACGCAGCCCAACGAACAACGATCAACGCTCACTACACCGACCCGGCATACGTGCATGGCAATCGTCAGCAGCATCCAAGGCGGTCTCATACTCACCTCGGGCGTGACGCTAGCTCTTCTCGGACTGTGGACCTGGATACTCCCGGTCGTGGTGCTGGTCGTCGCGCTGCACTTCTTTCCTATGCCGTGGATCTTCCGCCGAACCATCGACTTCTACCTCGGAACTGCAATGCTCATCGTCGCCGCTGTCGGGCTCTATCTCTCCACTCAGGGAACGGTGTCGTGGCAGACCGTATGGGGTGTCTCCGGCCTTGGTGCGGCGATTGTCACCAGCACGTACGGTCTCTGGATGCGCCTCACCGCAAGTCATGTACTTCGCGACTTCAAGGCGCTGCCGGTGCCGATTTCGAGCGAAGAAGAGCACTCCAGTCCCCGTGCGATGCCCGTCGAAAGCGACATTTAGCGGCGCGGTCAAACCGTCATTCAAAGCCGAGAGTCACATCCTGCGCCATAGCGCGACACCCTCGTCTCATATAGGGTGACCATAGGAAAACTCATTAATGCCCGCCTATATGAGACGCACCCACGTGATCGAAGAGGAGACCGGAATGGTCTGCGATGAAGACAACCAGCAGGAGACGTGGGTGCCGACAGTTCGCCGGGCTGAGGATGAGACCGAGATCTCCCAGACGCTGCGGCCTCGTCGAGATCACTGATGGATTTCGGCTACTCCCGGGTCTCGACCGTCGGGCAAGATCTCGAGGTGCAGCGCACATTCCTCCTCGGTGAGGGGATCCCCGAGGGGCGAATCTTCTTCGATCACGGATTCTCGGGGAAGACGGCTGATCGCGATGGTCTGCGGACGGTACTCGGGGTCCTTGGCGAGGGCGACAAGCTCACGGTCCCGAAGCTCGATCGACTCGCGCGCAACGTTGAGGAGACGCTGCGCATCGTGCGCGAACTTGCAGATCGCGGTGTCGCATTCCAGTTCGGGAAGACGGTCTACGACCCTGCGGATCCGTTCTCGAAGCTCTTCCTGACGTTCCTCGCCGCGATCGCCGAAGCGGAAGGCGGGTGGATCAGCCTCCGCACTCAGGAGGCGATGGCGCGTCCGTCAGTCCGCGCGAAACTCAAGGGCCGTCGCCCGAGCCTCACGCCGAAGCAGGACGCGGCGATCGCCCGCCACCTCGCCGACGGCGAGTTCAGCGCCATGGAGATCGCCCAGATGTTCGGCACGTCACGTGCGAGCGTCTATCGCGCGGCAGATCGCCACCAGAAAAGAATTGAGAGGACACAATGACAGAGAGTCTTCCTTCCAGCAAGGGTCAGCGTTTGTACGACTACGACCCGATGATCTATGACCTCCTTCGGGAGGCAGCGAACGTCCTGCGCGGTGAGTACATCGGCTTGGCGAACGAGTCGGCGGAGCCGGAGCGGTCGCGCTTTCTTAAAGCTGAGCGAGCGGTGTCTCGCGAGGTGGATGCGGTTGATAGCTATGACCGGGCGGCGGTCGAGTCATTGACCGCGGAGTTCCGCGGCCGCACCAGTGAGCTGCGGTCGATCTAGTGGCGAGGCGTAGCAACCTGGACCAGGCTGAGCTTCGGGCGCTGTTTGAAGCCCAGGTGCGGCCGAGTCTGGATGCCGCATCGTCGCCGACGCGTGAGCGTCCGCTCTTCGTGATCATTGGGGCGCAACCTGGTGCCGGCAAATCTCGATCGATCGAAGCGGTGCGGCGCGAGCATCCGGATGTGGTGCCCGTGATTGGGGATGATCTGCGTCCATATCATCCGGATTTTCGGGCGCTGATGCGCTCGAATCCGCTGGCGATGCCGGCAGTCACTCAGCAGGCTTCCGGGGCGTGGGTCGGGATGTCAGCTGCGCATTTGCGCGAGCAGCGTCAGAGTGTGTTGCTCGAGACGACGATGCGGCAGCCGTCAGTGGTCGTCGCGACCGTGCGCGAGTTTCGTGCGGCAGGGTACGACGTGGAGGTGCGCGGCCTTGCCGTGCCGGCTGAGGTGTCGAGACTCGCGACGGTAACGCGATGTTTGACGGACGCGAAGGAGCGGGGGCGCTGGGCTCCCTCGACGTTTCACGACGCTGCGTATGAGGCCATGCCGGGCACTCTAGAGGCCGTGATCGCCAGCGGAAATGTCGATCGTGCCGTTGTGCAGAAGCGTTCCGGTCAGGTGTTGTTGGACCGGCGTGTGACACCGGAGGCTGCCGAACGGTTGGGAGCAGAAGCACGTTCGGCCGTGGAGGACGGGCGAGACGTTGCTACGTTGACGCGGGAGGACGGGCGCGCATGGGTGCACGAGTATGTTCGCGCGTCGACCATTATGGCGTCCGGTCAGCAGCCTGAAGATCCAGGGATGCTGCGCACGATGATTGCTCTTGCGAACGGTCCTGCTCGCGCCTTGATTCGAGCGACGCACGAACAAGGCACCGAGGAACAGGCTGCCGCGCTCGAGCATGTTCTGGCCGGGGCCGCACGGTTGACGCCGCCCTCACAACACGGACGTCGTGCTGCAAACCCCGATACGGGCCCCGTCACGGGACAGACTCCTGATGGCCCGTCTGCGGGCCCGGTGCTTCGATAGTTACCGGTAAATGGCGCTACAGGTTCGGGCCAGCAAGACCCGTCCGCGATGAGCCGGGTGTGACGGGTCCGGTGTTCGGATCAGCTGGCCGACGCCGGATTCCAGAGGTGTCACGGTCACCGGCGGCATGATCCGAGCGGGTCACCGTTGCTGCGTCGGTCACGCTGACGAGGGGGCGTGGGTCAATCAATCCAGGTTCGTTCTCCGCGAGGCGTACTTTTCGCGGATGCGGCGTACAGCTCCTCCGCGCTCACGCGGGAGAAATCGACCTTGAACGGTGTTTGCTCAGCGATCTGGGTCACGAATGCCCGTATTGTCCGGCCGTTCCCGTCGCGGAAGGGGTGCGCCTGGTTGAGGTAGGCGAAAACGGTTGCCGCGCTCGTGATGAAGCGCCTCCGGTCGAGATCCTTCCAAGGGGTGTCCCGTGTGAATTCTTGGACCTCGCGACACGCTGTTCGATCTCACCGTTGCGCGGTTTCGCGAATTCGGTCTCTCGATCAGCCTGCATTCGAGCCGTGCGCAGCTCTACTGGCCCAGTCGTAGACGTCTTGGAAGAGGTAGCGGTGGATTGCCCGCAAATGATCGAGGCCGTACGTACGCTCATTGTTCGCAGTGCCGTCAGCGAGATCCATGAGGCGATCGGCCGTTGCCGCTCGGACTCTCGCCTCTAATCGGTCAGGGTCGCGTTCGCCGAACTTGTTTCGGAGCGTCCCCTGATGAGTCTCGGGATCAATCGTCTCGGGATCAATCGTCTCGGGGTAGAAATACGACTCCCATGCTTCCCAGCCGGTCGCCATCGGTCGCTAAGCGCGCGAGCGAATGCGCTGCGTGTACTCGTCGCGGGTGATCGCACCGCTTTTGAGCTCGAGGAGATCTACAACGTCAGCGCGGTTGGGTTCCCAGCCGGAAAGGTACTGGGAGGCGAAGGTCTGCCGAAACAAGTCCTGGCGGTCTTCGTCGAGATCGACGAAGAGATCCGGCCATAGCGCCACCACATCACATCCGGCCATAACGACCACCTCCTGTGAAGCAGTCAACCACGTGAACCACGTTCCTCCGCGTCAGGACAGGCCCAGCACCGGAGTCTCGGTGTAACGCCAGTGGCTCCCACTCAAAGGTGGGAGCCACTGGCGAAGATGCCGATCGGAGTGGTGTTTTCTATCGTCCGCTCCCCCATGTTTGACGAACTGCGTCTTCGACGATCTGCCGTTTGGTGAGGCCCTCCCGGAAGTGAATTTCGTCGATGAGGTTGGCGATTTCTTCGCTCAGACGTGTACCGAACTGCACTGTTACGTCGCGTCGACGAGGAGGTGCGCCCTTCGCCATCCCACCAGCGGCATCCTTATGAGGTGTCTTGTCGGCCTCCCTCAATGATGGTGCGCTCGGGGTGAATCGGCAGAGGAGGCGGGTGAACGCGTTGTGCGCGGCGTGCAGCGCGGTGACATGTTTCTGCTCACCCACCCCGAGTTCGCCGAGGGCGTGCGCGATCGTCACCGTGCGATCGAAAACGGGTTCCCCGACGAGGAGATCGACGAACGCCGGGCGAGCGCGATCCCCTTCCTCACCGATTCCTCCGTGTACCGCGCAGAGCGAGAAAAAGCGGCGCCGCAGTCGTTCTGACGAGCCGCGGGCGATTCGCCATAAAACTCGCCCATACGTTTATCACTCCACGCACGACAAGGGGCGGTGACAACCGTCACCGCCCCTTGCTACCGCTTACCGCTTAAGCGCGCTGCGCCCGGTTCCGCACAACCAGGAATGCCGCACCCGCCATCAGGAGCAACGCACCGAGTGCGCCACCCATCAGGATGCCGTTTCCGTCATATCCGGTTGGGGCGAGGTCATCGTCCTCGACCACGAGAAGGCCCGCATCGATCGTCAGGTCGACAGGGTTCTCCGGCGTCACTTCGAACACTGCCGTCACGCCAACCCGCGGGTTCTGCGTGGTAGGAACGGCGTTCGAGTCGACCGTATCGTCATTGCCATACTCCGGCTCGGTGAACTCGTATCCCTCGGGGCTCGTGAAGCGCACCTGGTACTGCGTGCACTCGACGTCCTCGAAGAGATAGTGACCGGAAGCATCCGTCACCGTGGAGGCGACGACGTTTCCGTCCATGTCGAGAAGTTCGACGAGCACATCCGCAACACCGGGTTCACCGTTGTCCTGGATGGCGTTGCCGTTCTCGTCCAGCCAGACGAAGTCACCGACTGTGCAGAGCTCTGCCGGAAGCACAGGCAGCAGACCCGCGTCAACAGTGGGGTTATCAGCCGGCTCATCGCCGCCCAGAACAACCTCATCCGTCACACCCGTCTCCGGGTTCACGTTCGAGTCGATCTCGCTGTCGACGTTGTCGTCGGCATACTGCTCCGTGAACTCACGACCCTCAGGATCTTCGAACGACACAACATACGCGCCGCACTCCAGACCCGAGAACTCGTAGAAGCCATCCTCACCAGTCACAAACGGCTCAACACCCTCAACAGGCTCACCATTCGCATCCAGCAAAGTCACGACAACACCAGCAACACCAGGCTCACCCGCATCCTGAACACCATCACGGTTCAGATCGAGCCAGACATAGTCACCAACCGAGCACACCTCAACAACAGGCAGCAGACCCGCGTCAACAGTGGGGTTATCAGCCGGCTCATCGCCGCCCAGAACAACCTCATCCGTCACACCCGTCTCCGGGTTCACGTTCGAGTCGATCTCGCTGTCGACGTTGTCGTCGGCATACTGCTCCGTGAACTCACGACCCTCAGGATCCTCGAACGACACAACATACGCGCCGCACTCCAGACCCGTGAACTCGTAGAAGCCATCCTCACCAGTCACAAACGGCTCAACACCCTCAACAGGCTCACCATTCGCATCCAGCAAAGTCACGACAACACCAGCAACACCAGGCTCACCCGCATCCTGAACACCATCACGGTTCAGATCGAGCCAGACATAGTCACCAACCGAGCACACCTCAACAACAGGCAGCAGACCCGCGTCAACAGTGGGGTTATCAGCCGGCTCATCGCCGCCCAGAACAACCTCATCCGTCACACCCGTCTCCGGGTTCACGTTCGAGTCGATCTCGCTGTCGACGTTGTCGTCGGCGTACTGCTCCGTGAACTCACGACCCTCAGGATCCTCGAACGACACAACATACGCGCCGCACTCCAGACCCGAGAACTCGTAGAACCCCGCATCATCGGTCACCACCGAATCAACCGCGTTGCCCTCCGAATCCAGCAACGTCACGATGACACCAGCAACACCCGGCTCACCCTGATCCTGAACACCGTTGCCGTTCTCATCCAGCCACACGAAGTCGCCAACCGAGCACAGCTCAACAACAGGCAGCAGACCCGCGTCAACAGTGGGGTTATCAGCCGGCTCATCGCCGCCCAGAACAACCTCATCCGTCACACCCGTCTCCGGGTTCACGTTCGAGTCGATCTCGCTGTCGACGTTGTCGTCGGCATACTGCGTCGTGAACTCACGACCCTCAGGATCCTCGAACGACACAACATACGCGCCGCACTCCAGACCCGAGAACTCGTAGAACCCCGCATCATCGGTCACCACCGAATCAACCGCGTTGCCCTCCGAATCCAGCAACGTCACGATGACACCAGCAACACCCGGCTCACCCTGATCCTGAACACCGTTGCCGTTCTCATCCAGCCACACGAAGTCGCCAACCGAGCACACCTCAACAACAGGCAGCAGACCCGCGTCAACAGTGGGGTTATCAGCCGGCTCATCGCCGCCCAGAACAACCTCATCCGTCACACCCGTCTCCGGGTTCACGTTCGAGTCGATCTCGCTGTCGACGTTGTCGTCGGCATACTGCGTCGTGAACTCACGACCCTCAGGATCCTCGAACGACACAACATACGCGCCGCACTCCAGACCCGAGAACTCGTAGAAGCCATCCTCACCAGTCACAAACGGCTCAACACCCTCAACAGGCTCACCATTCGCATCCAGCAAAGTCACGACAACACCAGCAACACCAGGCTCACCCGCATCCTGAACACCATCACGGTTCAGATCGAGCCAGACATAGTCACCAACCGAGCACACCTCAACAACAGGCAGCAGACCCGCGTCAACAGTGGGGTTATCAGCCGGCTCATCGCCGCCCAGAACAACCTCATCCGTCACACCCGTCTCCGGGTTCACGTTCGAGTCGATCTCGCTGTCGACGTTGTCGTCGGCATACTGCGTCGTGAACTCACGACCCTCAGGATCCTCGAACGACACAACATACGCGCCGCACTCCAGACCCGAGAACTCGTAGAACCCCGCATCATCGGTCACCACCGAATCAACCGCGTTGCCCTCCGAATCCAGCAACGTCACGATGACACCAGCAACACCCGGCTCACCCTGATCCTGAACACCGTTGCCGTTCTCATCCAGCCACACGAAGTCGCCAACCGAGCACACCTCAACAACAGGCAGCAGACCCGCGTCAACAGTGGGGTTATCAGCCGGCTCATCGCCGCCCAGAACAACCTCATCCGTCACACCCGTCTCCGGGTTCACGTTCGAGTCGATCTCGCTGTCGACGTTGTCGTCGGCATACTGCGTCGTGAACTCACGACCCTCAGGATCCTCGAACGACACAACATACGCGCCGCACTCCAGACCCGAGAACTCGTAGAAGCCATCCTCACCAGTCACAACCGGCTCAACACCCTCAACAGGCTCGCCGTCCTGATCCAGCAGAGTCACGATGACGCCGGCAACACCAGGCTCACCCGCATCCTGAACACCATCACGGTTCAGATCGAGCCAGACATAGTCACCAACCGAGCACACCTCAACAACAGGCAGCAGACCCGCGTCAACAGTGGGGTTATCAGCCGGCTCATCGCCGCCCAGAACAACCTCATCCGTCACACCCGTCTCCGGGTTCACGTTCGAGTCGATCTCGCTGTCGACGTTGTCGTCGGCGTACTGCTCCGTGAACTCACGACCCTCAGGATCCTCGAACGACACAACATACGCGCCGCACTCCAGACCCGAGAACTCGTAGAACCCCGCATCATCGGTCACCACCGAATCAACCGCGTTGCCCTCCGAATCCAGCAACGTCACGATGACACCAGCAACACCCGGCTCACCCTGATCCTGAACACCGTTGCCGTTCTCATCCAGCCACACGAAGTCGCCAACCGAGCACAGCTCAACAACAGGCAGCAGACCCGCGTCAACAGTGGGGTTATCAGCCGGCTCATCGCCGCCCAGAACAACCTCATCCGTCACACCCGTCTCCGGGTTCACGTTCGAGTCGATCTCGCTGTCGACGTTGTCGTCGGCGTACTGCTCCGTGAACTCACGACCCTCAGGATCCTCGAACGACACAACATACGCGCCGCACTCCAGACCCGAGAACTCGTAGAACCCCGCATCATCGGTCACCACCGAATCAACCGCGTTGCCCTCCGAATCCAGCAACGTCACGATGACACCAGCAACACCCGGCTCACCCTGATCCTGAACACCGTTGCCGTTCTCATCCAGCCACACGAAGTCGCCAACCGAGCACACCTCAACAACAGGCAGCAGACCCGCGTCAACAGTGGGGTTATCAGCCGGCTCATCGCCGCCCAGAACAACCTCATCCGTCACACCCGTCTCCGGGTTCACGTTCGAGTCGATCTCGCTGTCGACGTTGTCGTCGGCATACTGCTCCGTGAACTCACGACCCTCAGGATCCTCGAACGACACAACATACGCGCCGCACTCCAGACCCGTGAACTCGTAGAAGCCATCCTCACCAGTCACAAACGGCTCAACACCCTCAACAGGCTCACCATTCGCATCCAGCAAAGTCACGACAACACCAGCAACACCAGGCTCACCCGCATCCTGAACACCATCACGGTTCAGATCGAGCCAGACATAGTCACCAACCGAGCACACCTCAACAACAGGCAGCAGACCCGCGTCAACAGTGGGGTTATCAGCCGGCTCATCGCCGCCCAGAACAACCTCATCCGTCACACCCGTCTCCGGGTTCACGTTCGAGTCGATCTCGCTGTCGACGTTGTCGTCGGCGTACTGCTCCGTGAACTCACGACCCTCAGGATCCTCGAACGACACAACATACGCGCCGCACTCCAGACCCGTGAACTCGTAGAAGCCGTCCTCACCAGTCACAACCGGCTCAACACCCTCAACAGGCTCGCCGTCCTGATCCAGCAGAGTCACGATGACGCCGGCAACACCAGGCTCACCCGCATCCTGAACACCATCACGGTTCAGATCGAGCCAGACATAGTCACCAACCGAGCAGAACGGCACGAGGCCGGCATCGATCGTGGGGTTGTCGATCGGCTCATCGCCGCCCAGAACAACCTCATCCGTCACACCCGTCTCCGGGTTCACGTTCGAGTCGATCTCGCTGTCGACGTTGTCGTCGGCATACTGCGTCGTGAAGTTGCGACCCTCAGGGTCTTCGAACAACACGCGGTACGTGCCACAGGTGAGACCCGTGAACTCGTAGAAGCCGTCCTCACCAGTCACAAACGGCTCAACACCCTCAACAGGCTCACCATTCGCATCCAGCAGAGTCACGATGACGTCGGCAACACCGGGCTCACCCTCGTCCTGAACACCATTGCTGTTCAGATCGAACCAGACATAGTCACCAACCGAGCAGAACGGCACGAGGCCGGCATCGATCGTGGGGTTGTCGATCGGCTCATCGCCGCCCAGAACAACCTCATCCGTCACACCCGTCTCCGGGTTCACGTTCGAGTCGATCTCGCTGTCGACGTTGTCGTCGGCGTACTGCGTCGTGAAGTTGCGACCCTCAGGGTCTTCGAACGACACGCGGTACGTGCCACAGGTGAGACCCGTGAACTCGTAGAAGCCGTCCTCACCCGTCACAAACGGCTCAACGCCCTCAACAGGCTCGCCGTCCTGATCCAGCAGAGTCACGATGACGTCGGCAACACCGGGTTCACCGCCGTCCTGCAGACCGTTGCTGTTGAGGTCGAACCACACATAGTCACCGATCGAGCACAGGTGCGGCAGGAAACCTACGTCAAACGTGTGGTCTGCGCCGCTCGTGGGCGTGATCAGTGTAATGGTGGCAACGCCGTCAACATCAACCGCATCGGAATCGATGGCCACGTTGTCGCCTGCTTCGGCGACCGTGAGTTCGAGACCCTCGGCAATCGTTCCCGTGGTGTCAAACGTCACCGTGCACTCGATGTTTGCCACGAGGCCGCCATCGACGTTCTCGTCGTTGAAGAAGTACTCGCCATCAGCGTTGGTCGTCGTGGTTGCCACGGTGTTACCGCAGGTGAGCGTGACCTCGACGCCTTCGACGGAAACCTCATCGGGATCCTGGATACCGTCGCGGTTCTCGTCGATCCAGACCCGGTTGCCGATCTCGATCTGTTCAGCAACGAGCGCCGACAAATCTCCGAGGCCAGAGCCCTTACCCATCGATCCGTTCTCTGTGTTCGATCCGTCGAACTCGGACGCAGCAACTGCCGTCCAGCCCGTTCCTTCACTACCGCCGTATTCACCGGTGGCGTTCTCGAAGAACCGGAAGCCGTTCGTCCAAACACGGTCGCCCGGGTCAAAGGCTGTTGCAACGAAGTCTGTGAACCCTGGCACCTGCAGAACAGCTCCGAGTCCGACCTGTGCGTGGCGGCCAAGGCCGGGGGGCGTGAATTCGTCATCGTAGTATTCACCACCGCCGGGACCCTCACCGCTCGCGGGGTTCCAGCCTGTCACGCCGCCGCACTCGCCAGCGTTCTCCAGAACGAACGCTCCGTCCACGATGCAGGCGCGAAGCAGGTCACCTGATGCGGTCCCGTTGTACAAGTCGTTGTACAAGTCGTCACTGCCTGAAGGGTGTCCGGTCAGGTAGCCCGACTGGTCACCGAAGCGGTCCTTGATGCCAATCGTGAGGTCACCATTGCGATCCATGCCGATGTCGGAAAGCAACGGCTGCGGATACGCAACACCGAACTTCCAGTCATCGTCCGTCTCGAACCAGATCTCATCGTGGTCATTGGTCCACGGGTTCCAGTTAGCTGAGGGGACTGGCGCGGGACCGAAGCCTACGCCGCGTTCGTAATCCAGGCTGAACTCAAGAACCGGTGCCCCGCCAACAAGGCCACCGTCAAGCGTGAATTCATAGACGAACCCGGCCAGATCGTCGGTTGTGGGGCCCGTGCACGTTGTGGTGACCCACACGCTGTCGCCCGTGACCTCGACGCCATATGGGCGAACGAGGTCCGCGTCACACGTTGCGCCGGGAAGCATACCGAGGTCCGCAATCGCCTCGACTACCCCCGCCGTGGGTGTACCGCCTGACATGTCAACACCGACGCGATAGAGCTGCTTGTCGTTGAGGTTGACCACGTAGAGGGCATCGAAAGCATCGGAGGACGACAAACCGCCGAGACCAAGAACACCGGCACCATCAAAGCCAGCGCCGTCATGGAACCAGTCGTAATCCTGAATATCGGCATCGTCAACCAACGGACGCGGGTCTGTTCCCGCGTTCGGAATGGTCACGAACGGCGCCGCGTCGGGGACTCCACCGATCTCTGTCAGGTAAATCGCTCCGAGTCCTCCCGGACCCGTGGCAACGTGGCGCTTAAAAAGCGCAGACGTGGCGACAAACTCGTCACCGAGGTTCGCGAGACCCCAAATGGAGCCCGTCTGGGCCATCGTCGCTTCCGTGACCTCATCGTCGAGGTAGTTACCGCGCTGGTCGTACGACATCGACCGAATGCTCGGCTGCTCGGCGGGATCAATCCAGTCGCCGCCTTCCGGACCGGTCACCTGTGCGCGCTGCTCCGTCCACACCAGGGGTGGGTTGTCCGTTACCGGCTGCCCGGGAATAACGAACCCGACATCGGCGGTATCGCCTGCTGCCGCGAACTGCACGGTTGATCCGGCCGTTGCGCCAGCGATACCGGCGCGCGTAGGCGCGTAGCCTTCGGGGGTCCCGAACTCGATCCGTACCTCGGTGAGGGCGTCTTCGGTGTCAAAGGACAGGGTGTATTCGCCGTTGGCGTTCGTGGTTGTGGAACCCGCCGGGAAGTTGTCCACGCCGAACGCCGAGACGGTAACGCCCTCAATGCCTGCCTCATCACCAACGTCGAATGAACCATTCGCGTTGCGATCGTGGAAAACGGTGCCCGTAATCTCACCGACAGCTGCTGAAGCCGCCATCGGAACGGCAGCGCCACCGATCAAGCCAAGCCCCAGCGCGAAGGCCGCTGTCACAGCAAGCGACCGTTGTCCGCGCCGCCCTCCCGCACGGGGTAGCTCGCGTTGCGAGCGAGTTGTTGTGTGGGTCACGAACGTTTATCCTCTCGACGAACATCCGCGGGATGAGATCTCGCGGACACGATGGCGCGCGGACGGGCCATGACGCGCGTCGGCGCAGCGACACGGCACACAGTTTTATCTCCCCCCAGAGTGCGTTGGCGTGTCCAATGTCGGGACACGCGCGCCGGGCCGCTCGCCAGACAGTATCATGCTGTGAGTTTCCTGGCCACAGGATTAGTTTCTCGAGAATGTCGGAGTTCTGGACATGTTGCGTGGCGGCTCCGATGTTTGCGTTAAACTCGCGCGCACTCAGCGGGCCTCGGCATGGACGTCGGAAGAGGCTCTGTCCATCTCGTCGGCAAGGCACGCTCCGGCTCTCGCCAACGCGAAACGCTAGTCCTGCGCCGCAACCTCGCGCTCGGCGAGGGTGGGAACATCCACGGGGTAGTTCACGCGGATGCGCTCGACCTCCACGCCGACGAGGGGCGCCAGCATGCGCCTCATCAGGTCCTTTGGCACCAGACACTCTGCGCAGGCGGTGGGTCCCGCCGCGATCGTTGCGACCGCATCGTCCCCCGTCCGCTCGACGCTGAGGTGATAATCATCGGCGCGCAGCGTTTCCTGCAGTGCCTGCAACTGCGACAGTTCATTCGCGGGCATGCCGCCTCCTTTTTCGACGCCTTGTCAGAACGCTATGGGCGCCAATGATGCTCTTCACCCGCCTTTCCGCCTCACGGAACGCGAGCGGAGGTACGGCGCCAGCGCGCGTGGCGATCCGGCGCGAACGGCACCCCACCACACTCCGGTTCACCTCCTCCTCACCCTGAGCGAGATCTCACGGCGGGCAAACCTCAGCCTCTCCACGGCGCACCGCCTCGTCGGCGAGCTTCGCGCGTGGGGAGCGCTCGATCGCTCGGAAGACGGCCGCTACTCCATCGGTATGCGCGTTCTCGAGCTCGGAGCGCCCGAACCACAGGGCCTGCGGCTGCGCAACGTCGCCCTCCCCTTCCTCAGCGATCTCCACAGCGCCCTCGCAACCGACGTCACCCTTTCGGTGCGCGATGGCTGTGACGCGGTCTACGTCGAGTCCCTTCGCTCCCGCCACGGGGCTCCCGTTCTCACCCGCCTCGGAGGTCGCTGGCCGCTTCACGCGACGGGAACAGGACAGGTGCTCCTGGCCAACGCACCCGCCGAGGTCCAAGAAGCCGTTCTCGGGGGCAAGCTCAAGCGGTTCACACCCAAGACGGTCGCCGACCCCGAGACGTTGCGGCGCACTCTTGCGGAGGTGCGCAGCCGCGGCTATTCCGTGGTTGACGAGTCAATAACGGCGGGCGCAATCGCCATCGCCGTACCCGTACGCGGTCCCGGCGACCGCGTCGTCTCGGCCCTGGGCATGACGATTCGTCGCGGCAGCTGCCCGCCCGAATCCGTTCTTCCTGCCCTGTCGACCACGGCACGGGCAATTTCTCGCGGGCTCGGATCCCCCTCTGCGAAGGCGAGGGTGCAGGTGTAGCCGATCAGGAACAGCTCTTCGGCGCGGGCCAACTAGACTGAGCAAGTCCCTCCGCACTGAGACCACTGGAGCCTCCCGGGTGAGCACTGAACACGTCGTTGACACCGTCGAGAACGCAGAATCGACCCCCGAGCGCGAGCAACCGTATGGTGCACTCGGTCTCAAGGCTGATGAGTATGAGGAGATTCGCAAGCTTCTCGGCCGCCGCCCCACATCGGGTGAGCTGGCCATGTACTCGGTGATGTGGAGCGAGCACTGCTCGTACAAGTCGAGCAAGAAGTACCTCCGCACGTTCGGCGAGAAGGTCACCGACGAGATGCGCGAGCGCCTCATGGTGGGCATGGGACAGAACGCGGGCGTTGTCGACGTCGGCGACGGCTGGGCCGTGACCTTCAAGGTGGAAAGCCACAACCACCCGTCCTATATCGAGCCCTTCCAGGGCGCCGCCACGGGCGTCGGCGGCATTGTCCGCGACATCATCTCGATGGGCGCCCGCCCGGTTGCCGTGATGGACCAGCTGCGTTTCGGCGCAATCGATCACCCCGACACGGCACGCGTTGTTCACGGCGTCACGGCGGGGATCAGCTCCTACGGCAACTCCCTCGGGCTGCCGAACATCGGCGGGGAGACCGTATTCGACGCGGTCTACCAGGCCAACCCCCTCGTCAACGCGCTCGCCGTTGGCGTGATGCGTCACGAAGACATCCGCCTCGCCAACGCGACCGGCGCCGGGAACAAGGTTGTTCTCTTCGGCGCCCGCACGGGAGGCGACGGAATCGGCGGAGCGTCGATTCTCGCGTCCGATTCGTTCAGCGATGGTGGCCCCACCAAGCGTCCTGCCGTGCAGGTGGGCGACCCGTTCGCCGAGAAGGTGCTCATCGAGTGCTGCCTGGAGCTGTACCAGGGCGAGCTCGTGGAGGCGATTCAGGACCTCGGCGCTGCGGGAATCTCGTGCGCAACAAGCGAGCTGGCCGCCAATGGTGGTTCCGGCATGGTCGTCGACCTCGACAAGGTGCTTCTGCGCGACCCCACGCTGACCGCCGAGGAAATCCTCATGAGCGAGTCACAGGAGCGCATGATGGCGATCGTCGCTCCCGAGAAGCTCGATGCCTTCCTCGCGGTGGTGAATAAGTGGGAGGTCGAAACCAGCGTGCTGGGCGAGGTCACGGGTGATGGCCGCCTCGTCATCCACTGGAAGGGCAAGAAGATCGTCGACGTCGACCCCTCGACCGTCGCTGTCGATGGCCCCGTCTACGACCGTCCGGTTCAGTACCCCGCATGGCTCGACGCCCTCCAGGCCGACTCGGCCGCTGCTCTCCCCCGCGAGAACGACGCCGATGCGCTGCGCGAGCAGGTCGCGAAGCTCGTCAAGAGCCCCAACCTGGCGGACACCAGCTGGATCACCAACCAGTACGACTACTACGTGATGGGCAACACCGCCCTGTCGTTCCCGGATGATGCGGGCATGATTCGTGTCGATGAGAAGACCGGACTCGGCTTCTCGATCGCGACTGACTGCAACGCGCGCTTCTGCCAGCTCGACCCCAACCGCGGCGTGCAGATCGCCCTCGCGGAGGCCTACCGGAACGTCGCAGTCACGGGCGCCAATCCCACGGCTGTCACCGACTGCCTCAACTTCGGTTCTCCCGAGAACCCCGAGGTGATGTGGCAGTTCTCCGAGACGGTGGATGGCCTGTCCGACGCGTGCATGGAGCTCGGCGTTCCCGTCACGGGCGGCAACGTGTCGTTCTACAACCAGACGGGTGACACTCCGATCCACCCGACACCCGTTGTCGGCGTTCTCGGCATCATCGACGATGTGTCGCGCCGCATCCCCAGCGGATGGCAGGACGCGGGCGAAAACATCTACTTGCTGGGCACCACCTCCGCGGAGCTCGATGGTTCGGCATGGGCCGATGTCGTCCACGGCCACCTCGGCGGTCGACCGCCGCAGGTGGACCTGGCCGCGCACCGCCGCCTGGCCAACCTCATGGGCGCCGCGCGTGATGAGTGGCTTGTCTCCAGCGCCCACGACCTCTCCGAGGGTGGTCTCGCGCTGGCCCTCGCCGAGGGCGTGATGCGTTTCGGTGTCGGCGCCCGTGTGTGGCTGAACGAGATCATGGATCAGGGCGGCCTCGACGCCGTCACGGCGCTGTTCTCCGAGTCGACGGGCCGCGTGCTCGTCACGGTTCCGCGCGAAGAGGACGTCAAGTTCCGCGGTCTGTGCGCAGGACGCGGCTACCCCGTTCTCCGCATCGGTGTCACTGACACCGAGCCCGTTCTCGAGGTGCAGGACGCGTTCACGTTCTCCGCCGCTGAGTTGCGCGAGATGTCCGCTTCGACGCTGCCGGCATACTTCGGGGACACGGTCCGGGAAGCGATCGTCTGATCATGCGCAACGAAGAGCTGTCGGTTCCGCCCGAGCTGGAGGGCGATGACGATATCCGCCAGTCGTACGTGTACCGCCGCAACCGGCGTGTGCGCGGCGTCGCGTGGATCGTCATCGCGGCCCTCATCCTCGCCGGCGGCGGATCGACAGTCTTGCTGACGCTCTTCGGTTAGCCCCATGGAGCCGTTCCTCGATTTCGCCCGCGACTACTGGTGGCTGGTGTTCCCTTTCGGGGGCGCCGCCTTAGGTGTTGTCGGATTGGTGTCAGGGTTGTCTTCGCAGCAACAGGAGATCGGCCACAAGCGCAAGCTCGAGCTGATCGAGGCGAAGGCGCGCGCGCGGGCGATCGCCGGGGACGGTCACTTCGCCCCCGAGCAGGTGGCGAAGGCAGACGATGCCGATCGTGGTGCGCGGCTGCGCCGAATCATGGCGATGCATGACGATCTCACGCGGCGCTGGTTGGAATACGAGCTTGACGTGGCGCGCGTTATCGCGTTTCCGACGATGAGCGATGGGCGCGATCCGCACACCGCGGCGTTCCTGCGGGCGAAGAAGGTCGCGGATTCGCTGCGCCCGGATTCGGTGAAGGAGCGGATGAGCGCCGAGGAATACGCCGAATATCGCGATGCGGTGCACGACTATGAGGTGGCGTTCGACGTTGCCGAGCAGCAGGCACGGCGCATCCGTGACTCCGGCTTTACGGAGTCCGAGAGGCAGCGACTGGGACGCGCTCAGCAACTGCTGAACGTCGCCGTCGACAAGTCAGCCACCGCGGCCGAGCGTCAGACGGCGTATCGCCGTGTGCGGGAGGAACTCGACGGCCTCATCGTGCTGTCGAACGCCGCCGAAGCCGATCTGAAGCGCAAGGCTGCGGGCGAGCTCGAAGCGTAGCTGCCAGTTCATCCCGGCCACAGGACCTCCCTGCGGCGGGGTTGACGCGCGCCCAGTTCTATGGTTCATTAGTCATGTAACTAACCAAGCAACCAGGGAGCGTGAGATGGACGAGAGCAGGCCGCTGTTCATGCAGATCGCCGAACTGGTCGAAGACCACATCGTCAGCGGCGCTCTCGCGGAAGAAGATCGGGCTCCGTCCACCAACGAGCTCGCTGCCTTCTCACGCATCAACCCGGCTACCGCCGCGAAGGGAGTGAACATGCTCGTCGAAAAGGGCATCCTCTACAAGCGCCGCGGAATCGGCATGTTCGTCGCTGCGGGCGCCCGCGAGGCCGTGTTGTCCGAGCGTCGGGCCGCATTCACCGATCGCTATATCGCCCCCCTCATCGACGAGGCCCGCAAGCTCGGCCTCGGACCTGATGACGTCGCACGGCTCGTCCGTGAGCACGCGACCCCCACACCATCCCCGTAATCCCGCGGCACCGCCGCCCGTCGGAAGGAACCCCATGGACTCTGTGATCCAGGTTCGCGACCTCACGAAGAAGTACCGGGACAAGACGGCGCTCGACAGCGTGAGCTTCGACGTCGAAAGGAACTCCATCACCGGGTTCCTCGGCCGAAACGGCGCGGGAAAGACCACCGCGATGTCGATCCTCACGGCACAGAACTTCGCCACCAGCGGCTCCGTGAAAGTGTTCGGCGAGAACCCCTACGAAAATGCCCGCGTCCTGCGCCGCCTCTGCTTCGTCCGCGAAAGCCAGAAGTACCCGGACGACGCCAAACCGGGCCACGCATTCCGCACGGCACGCCTGTTCTTCCCGCACTGGGATCAGGAACTCTGCGATGAACTGATCGACGAGTTCCAGCTGCCCATGAAGCAGGCCATCAAGAAGCTCTCCCGCGGTCAGCTCTCGGCAGTCGGCGTGATCATTGGACTCGCCGCGCGCACCGAGATCACGTTCTTCGACGAACCGTATCTCGGCCTCGATGCCGTGGCACGCCAGACCTTCTACGACCGGCTGCTCGCCGACTACGCCGAGCACCCCCGCACGATCCTGCTGTCGAGCCACCTGATCGACGAGATCGCCAACCTGATCGAACGCGTTCTCGTCATCGATGCCGGACGCATCATCATGGACCAATCGGCCGACGAGGCCCGCTCCTCCGCGACGAACCTCGTCGGCGACGCCGAACGCGTTGATCGCTTCGCCGCCGGACGCGAGATTCTCCACCGCGAGCAGCTGGGTCGCGTCGCATCCGTCACCTTCACGGGCGCGCTCACCGACGCCGAGCGCGACCAGGTCACCCAGGCGGGCCTCGACCTCGCGCCCGTCTCGCTGCAGCAGCTGATCGTCCGGCGCACACAGCGCGCCACCCAGACATCCACCGGCGATCTCAACCAGATCGCGACCGAGCAGGAAGGAAGCCTGCGATGAGTACCGCAAACCCGCTCGCCGAGATGCCCACCCGGGCCCACCAGCCGAGCCGCATCATCAACGTCATCCGTCTGCAGTACATCAACACGCAGACCTTCGTGTGGGTGCCGCTGATCATCGTCGGAGCGACCGTTGTCTTTGCCCTGATAATCCTCGGAATGATTCCAACGGAAGAGCACCGCTACTGGATGGGAATCCAGTCGCCCCCGTGGTACTTCATTCCGGCCGGAGCGATGGCCCTGGCCTACTCGTTCCCTTTTTCACAGGCGATGAGCGCCACCCGGCGCGAGTTCTTCATCGGAACCGTTGCGGCGGCCGCTCTGTCCGCGGCAGGTCTGTCGCTCATCTTCCTCCTCATCGCGGCATTTGAGCGCGCAACGGACGGCTATTGGATGAACGCCTACGTGGCCTATGTGCCCGATCTGTTCGCCAACGGATGGGTGTCGGCGTGGCTGACGTACTTCACCCTGCCGATGCTGGCCTTCATGGTCGGCTTCTGGTTCGCGACGATCTACAAGCGGTGGAACGCGACGATTCTCACGCTGGCGATCATCGGCGTTTCCCTCCTGATCCTGGCGATTGCGTTCATCATCACCCGTACGGAATCGTGGCCGCAGGTGGGCCAGTGGGCGACGAACGCCGGGCCGACTGTTCTCACGCTGTACGGTCTCGGGCTAGTCGCCGTGCTGTCCCTCGGGTCCTACGCGACGCTGCGGAGAACAATCGCATAGCCTCCGTCGAACAGGCCGCTCAGTCTTCGCGCTGGGCGGCCTTTTTGTGGTGCTGGATCACTTCGGCGACGACAAAGTTGAACCACTTCTCGGCGAAGGCGGGATCGAGTTCCGCCTCGTGCGCAAGATTCTTCAGGCGCGCGATCTGACGCTCCTCACGCGCGGGGTCGCTCGCCGGAAGATCGTGGCTCGCCTTCAACTCCCCCACGCGCTTCGTGCAGCGGAAGCGCTCGGCGAGCATATAGACAAGGGCGGCGTCGATGTTGTCGATGCTCGCGCGCAGGCGAAGCAGTGTGTCCATCGGGTCCTCGTGCGTCTCGCTCATATCCCCGAGGGTAGCGTGGAGGCATGAGCGATCAGAGCCTCGCCCCCACACCGGATGACCTGGCCCGGGCGCGGGAGGTGCTCGCCCGCGTCGAAGCCTCCTACGCCGCCAAGGTGGTCGGCCAGGAGCACCTCCGAACCAGCCTTCTCGTGGCACTGATCACGGGAGGACACGTTCTTCTCGAGTCCGTGCCCGGGCTCGCCAAGACGACGGCGGCGCAGACACTCGCCGATACCGTGCAGGCGTCGTTCCGCCGCATTCAGTGCACACCCGACCTGATGCCGAGCGACATCACCGGAACGCAGATCTACGATGCATCGACCGGCTCGTTCCGGACGATCCTCGGGCCCGTTCACGCGAACTTCGTGCTGCTCGACGAGATCAACCGCTCCAGCGCGAAAACACAGTCGGCGATGCTCGAGGCGATGCAGGAGCGCCAGACGACGATCGGCGGAGAAGTGCACCACCTGCCGCGGCCGTTCCTTGTAATCGCTACGCAGAACCCGATCGAGCAGGAGGGAACATACGAGCTTCCCGAAGCACAGCTCGACCGCTTCTTACTGAAGGAGATCGTCACCTACCCCAGCCCACAGGAAGAGATGGAGGTGCTGGACCGTATCGATTCCGGTGCCCTCGATCCCGACAATCACGTCGGCCGGGCCGCAACGATCGAGGACATCGAGCATCTGCAGCGCGTCGCTCGCGGCGTTCACGTCTCGCCCGCAATTCGCAACTACATCGTCGGCATCACCTATGTCACCCGCAATCCCGCCGCATACATCGGCGAGGAGCAGGCGCGCTATATCCGCTACGGCGCGAGCCCGCGAGCGTCGATCGCGTTCCTCCAGGCTTCGCGCGCCCGTGCCCTGTTGAACGGCCGCTCGCACGTGTTGCCGGAAGATATTCGTGCGCTGCGCCACCTTGTGCTGCGCCACCGCGTTCTGCTCACGTTTGAAGCCGAGGCCGACGGTGTGCGCAGCGAAGAGCTCATCGACCGTATTTTCGACGCCGTTCCCACACCGTAGGCCCCGATGACCGCCCTGCTCACCGGAGTGAAGAGCCGCCTCTTCCTCCGAACGCACCTCGCCGCAACGCACCCCCTCGACGGGGCACATGCGTCGCTGCAGCGCGCCCGCAGCCTCGAGTTCGAGGACCTGCGGGACTACGAGGTGGGCGATGACGTGCGGGACATCGACTGGAAGGCGACGGCGCGGCACGGCGACCTGCTGGTGAAGCGCTCACGAGCCACACGCATGCATCCCCTGCAGCTGGCCGTGGAAACGGGGCGCGGGATGGCAGCGATCGCCCCAGACGATCACCCCAAGCGCGCGCTCGCGATCCAGGCCGTGGGAACGCTTGGGCTCCTCGGAATGAGGGCGGGCGACGAGGTGTCCGTTCTTCTCGCCCACAGCGCCGGTGCGATGCGCCTCCCCGGCACCCGCTCGGAGGGCGGCCTGGAGCACGCGCTACGCACCATCGACCGCGCGTCCACGCCCGATGCCCCGCCCAGCTCGCGCTCCGCGCTGCTCGATGCCGTGCGTCGCACCGTCACCGGACGCCGGATCCTCGTTGTCGTGACAGACGAGGCGCCGATCACCGATCAGGACGAACGGATGATCCGGCGGCTTGCCGCACAGCACGACCTGCTGTGGCTGACCGTGCGTGACGCCGACCCGGCATCACCGCAGAAGACGCGGCGAGCACGCCTGGATGTCACGACCGGCTGGCAGGTGCCCGACTATCTCGCGGGCGATGCGGATGTGGTGCGCGAGATCCGCGAGGAACGCGCGCGCGGCGATCATCACCGGACGACGCTCCTGGATTCGCTCTCGATCGATCATGCAGAGCTGAGCGCCGAGGCCACCGTTGTTCCGTCGCTCCTCGGGATGCTCCGCAGGAGGTCCCTTGTTCACCGATGAGCTCTATCCTCCCGTGCAGTACAGCCCGGTCTGGATGCTGGTTGCCTGCGGAGTTCTCGCCCTCCTCGCTCTCATCGCGTGGATGATCTGGGCGTTGACGCGCCCGCCGAAGGCCGTTCCGTCGTCGCTGTCGCGCGACGAGCCCGAGACCCTCGACGCCCTCCGCGATGGTTCTCTGGGGGCCATCGCGCAGGTGGAGGACGCCTACCGGTCCGGGGCGATCACGGCGCGGCACGCGAACGCCGAACTCAGCCGGCTCACCCGAGCGTTCGTGAACGCGTATACGGGCGTTGAGGCCCCCGTGATGACTCTCGAGGATTTGGAACGCCGTGGCGTGGACCCGTCCCTGATCGACGCGCTCCGGCGGCACTACTACCCCAGCCTGTTCCGCGGCGATCTCGTTGTTGATCCGATTGCCGGAGCCGACGCTGCGCGCCGGGTGGTGATGGCATGGCACTGATGTTCCCGTGGGTGGTGCTCGTAGCCTGCGCCGCCGTCTTCGCGGCGTTCGCGATCGGATTCAGCCTTCGTCGAGGGCGGCAGACGTCCGACGGCGATCTCGTGTCGCGCGCGGAGCGGGTGACACGGTTGCCCGCAGCGCGGCGTGCGGCGTCACGGCGGCTGACGGCGCTGGCCGTTGTTGTCGCTCTGTGCGCATCGGCGGCGATCGCGGGCGGCATCGTTATTGCCCGCCCGATCGCCGCGCAGACCATCGTTCCCGAGAACACCAATCGCGACATCATGCTGTGCCTCGACGTGTCGGGGTCGATGACCGACATCGACATCGAGGTGCTCGACATCTTCGATGAGCTCGTGGACGGTTTCGAGGGCGAGCGGATCGGGCTGACGATCTTCAACGCCTCCCCCGTGCAGGTGTTCCCCCTCACCGACGACTATGCGTTCGTGAAGGAGAACATGCGCAGCATCCGGGAGAGTCTCGACGGTGACTACGGGGCGATCCCCGAGCACTGGGCGGGAACGCTGGAGGGGGCAGGTTCGTCGCTCATCGGCGATGGTCTCGCAGCATGCGCAACGCGCTTCGACCACACGGATGAGGAGCGCTCGCGATCGATCATCTTCGCCACCGACAACGAACTCGTCGGTGACCCGCTTGTCACCCTGATGGAGGCGGCAGGGCTGGCGGCCCACCGTGGTGTGCGGGTCTTCGCCATCGATCCGCTCCAAGATCCATCGTCGCCGCTCAGCGCTGAGTTGTCACAGGCGGCCGAGCGCACGAATGGCGCGTCGTACGGCCTCCGCGGAGAGACGACGGTCGGCGACATTCTGCGCGAGGTGCGGCGCGAAGAGGCGCGGGCGCTGACAGCCGAGGCGGAGGTTGTCGAAACGGACGCACCCTCCCCCTGGATCCTCGTCCTCGCGATCGCATCGTTGGCATCGGTCTTCGTGATGTGGCGGGTGCGGCTATGACGTTTCTCCCCGTGGTCCACCCCGTCCTGATCGCGGGCCTCGTGCTGCCCGTATTGGGGATCGCGATCTGGTCACTGTTCCAGACCCGCCGACTCGCCTGGATTCCGCGTATCCTCCTTGTCCTCGCCATCGGCGTTCTCGCGCTGCGCCCCGGCCTCCCCGACGGGGCGTCCCAGCAGGCAACAAGCGATGTCGACGTTTTTCTGCTCGTGGACAGCACGACGAGCATCACGGCGGAAGACTGGGGATCGGGTGAGCAGCGCCTCGCGGGTGTCCGCGATGACGTGCGCGGGGTGATGGCGGCGTACCCCGGCGCGCGCTTTGGCCTCTTGACGTTCGACAACGTGGCGTCGGTTCGGCTTCCGCTGACAACCGACCGTAGCGCCGTCATGGCGTCGCTAGAGGTTCTTCGCCCGCCGGCAACGCCGAACGCTCGCGGAACATCGATCACCCTCGCGGCTCCCCTGCTCGAATCGACACTGCAGCAATCAGCGGAGATTTCGCCCGACCGGGCCCGCATGGTGTTCTACCTGGGAGACGGAGAGCAGACCGCCGAGGAGCCGCCCGTATCGTTCGCCCCCGTTGCCGACCTTATCGACGGCGGAGCCGTCTTCGGATACGGGACATCCGAGGGCGGGCCCATGCGGCTCGTGATGCCCGGCAGCGGCGACAACGTGCCGTACCTGGAGGACAGCGGTGTGACCGCGCTGTCGGTGATCGATGAGGATGCGCTGCGCGGTATCGCCGACGATCTCGGTGTGCCGTACGTTCACCGCGACGCCGGCGCTGAGGCGTCTTTCCCCGACGCTCCCCGCACAACGACAGGCTTCGCCGACGTTCAGTCGCCGGGCGCCCGGCGTGAGCTGGCGTGGATGATCGGCATCGTGGTCTCCGGTTTGTTGCTGTGGGAGCTTGCCACCAGCGCAACTCGCCTGCGGCGGACACTGCACGATTCCGCCGAGCGGGACGGGGTGGCGTGATGACAACTCTCACCGAGGCCGCCCTCCGGCGCCGACGGGCGCGCCGCTGGGCGTTTATCGCCTTCGCCCCGATTGCCGCGATGGGCCTTGTGCTCGTGATTGGCCTCGTCGCCATGATCCTCTTCGCTCACCAGACCGTGCAGGCGCACATTCGCGACGACGCCCCCGCCGCAATCGCCGCGTCCGAACGGCAGGCGGAGGTGAACTGGTTCGAGCGCTGGAAGGCGCCGTACAACGCCGGGACAGCGCTCGCGATGGGAGACCGGCTGCCGGAGTCCCGGGCACGCCTCGACGAAGCGCTCGAACACGCGACGGGCCTCGATGTGTGCCCCGTGCAGATTAACCTCGCCCTCGTGCTGGAACGGATGGGGAACGCTGCGACCGGATCCGACGCGGCGGACCTGTTCGGAGAAGCCCTCGATCTTGCGCTCAACGCGCCCGACGAGTGCCGCTCCGATGAGGCACGCGAGGCCTCACCCGATCCTTCCCGCGATCCCGCGCAGATCCTCGACGATCTCATCGAGCGCCTCACCCAGCGCGATCCGGCACCACCCGAGCCTGAGCCCGAGGAGGGCGGCGAGGACGACGAGATGCCGGACCAGGATGCGCTGGAGGAGCTGGAGGAACGTCTCGAGCGCGGTGAGGGTGAGCGCGAGCAGCTGCGCGACTTCGACGACCAGGGTGGCGGCCAGGGATCGGGGGTCGAGCGGCCATGGTGACAACGCGCTACTTGGGTGGAGCGGACGGCGCCCCGCCCCTTCCCCCTCCCGGCGGCTACCGCGGCGAGCGCCGTTTCTCGGGCGACCCATTCTCTGCCGCCTTCGTCGCCCCGCAACGCCCGGCCGCTGCCGCGGTGCCCCGCCGTTCGACCCATCCGCTCGGGTGGATCGCGCTGTTCGCGGCGATCCTCAACGCGATCGTCCTCATCGCCGCTGCTGCCACCGGCTCGCTGTCCGCAATCACGGGAACAACCGCTCTCGTGTTCCAGCTGGGCGTTGCGGCGGTCATCATCGCGGCATTGTTCATTGGCCGCGCGCGCGTTCTTGGCGCGGTCGGCCTGACGATCGTTCTGCTGATCAACGTGGGAACGGCGGGGGCCGCCGCGGCGATCGTCGCCGACGCCACCGGCTCGTACGAGGGGTCACTCACCCCCGAACGCCAGGCCCAGCTTGCGTACCCCGGAATTGCGGGGATGTCTCCGGAGGCGATTCTCGCCGCCCCGTCGTTGGAGCACACGGAACGGCTTGCCGAGGTCGTCTCGGAAGAGCTACGCAACCGGCTCAGCGAGGAGTTCGGGGTGACCTGGTACCAGGTGTCGGACGCCGACTCCCGGTATGTGCGCAACGGATACGGCGGTGAGTCGCTTCTGCAGCGGTGGGCATCGCCCGTCTGGCGAACGGAGCAGCCCGTTCAGGACTACGACACGAAGATCGCGATGATGCGCACGGTCGATGCCGTTCTTCTCGAGAGCGACTCCTTCTGGGCCCTTCAGCCGCTCAACGAGCCGGGCTGGGGCCTGGATGATCGTGCTCTCGAAGGCCTCTACGGCTCCGCAGACCCCCGCCAGCAGTCGACCTGGGAGTGGGCCGCTCGCGGCTACGATGGCATCCCCGGCGGCCCGTCGGGAACGATCGCCTATGCGATGGTCACCGACCTCTCAAACGACGACACGGGCGATGTGCGCGCGGGGCGTGAGGCGATCGCGGCTCCGGGAGCACCCATCGAGGGCTTCGATCTGCTGTTCTACGCCACAGAACGCCTCAGCGAAAACGACGTCGACCTCTTCCGTGCCCGCCTGTCCGGCGACCCCGTCTCCTGAGCGCGTCAGACCGGCTACGCGGGCTGAGCTGCGCGCTCGGGCGGACACCCCGTGCCTTCCCGCGGAGATGTGCGCTCACGAGGACCCAACACCTGCCATAACGTCCGCTGGAGCGCACATCTCCGAACTGGCGCCCGTTATTGTCCGCCGGAGCGCGTCCTCGCGACGGAGTTTTATGGCATGGTGACCGATATGCAGTCCCGCCACGTGAGCGTCGTCGTCCGCACCGCCCCCGAACGCGTCTATGCGTTTGCCGCGCAGCCGGGGAACCTCCGCCGTTGGGCGGCAGGCCTCGCGCAGGCCGACGTGCAGGAGCGGGGTGAGGATCTCGTGCTTCAGTCACCGATGGGCGAGGTGACGGTGCGCTTCGTGCCGCACAACGACTTCGGTGTGCTCGATCACGCCGTCACGTTGCCGTCCGGAACCACGGTGAACAATCCTCTCCGCGTCGTCGCCCATCCCGACGGCTCTGAAGTGATCTTCACGGTGCGTCAGATCGAGCTGACGGATGAGGAGTTCGACCGCGACTGCCGTCTCGTCGCGGAGGATCTGGACCGGCTTCGCGCAATCCTCGAGGGGTGAGCGGGTAGCGCGGCGGCCCTGATCGCCGTCCTGGCCCCGCTCACTCCTGGCGCGAGACCATCTCGGCGATCCAGAGCGGGGCGTAGGGGGAGGTGCAGCCCGGCGGTGTCGGATAGTCCTTCAAGACGCCAAGGCGTTCACCGATCGCGACCGCCCGCTCCCGAAGTTCACCGTGGTGGATCCCGACGTAGGCCAGGCAGTTGTTCATCTCCCACTGCAGCCGGGGATCCGCGTCGACCATCCTGGCCTCGATCTCATCCAGGATTCCGGGCAGGTCGAGTCCCTCCGGCGACTTCTGGATCCGCACCTGCGTCAGCGCCCATCCGGCACTCTCGGTCACGGGGTCGCCGTCGCCGAGCCACCGCACTCGTAAGTCTTCCGCAGCAGGGTGTTTCTTCGCGACGTAGTTCACGAACCACTCGTGCACCTTGGGCGACGCCGCCTCGCGCAGCAGCGCATCGACGCGGTCAGAGTCGACCGCGCGCGGTTTCATCCCGAGAACCGCGATGAGTTGCGCCGCCACATCACCCGTTGTCCAGAGGTCGTCCTCCAGGCCCGCACCGCGCGCGGTCTTCGCGATCTTCCGGAGGTCTCCGAGCTTCACGCCGAGGTCATCCCCGCGACGCTCGTTGATCTCGCGTGTTTTCGCGTCTTCACCCGCGGCGATCTCGGCCATCACTCCGGCAACGTCCATGCCCTTCAGGCTACGCGCGCACACGCGACAGCGCCCTCCGGAAGAAGATTCTTCTGGAGGGCGCTGTCACAGAATGTCTTAGCTCACGAGGTCGTGGCGCACAATCACCTGGTCGCGGCCGGGGCCGACACCGATGACGGAGATGCGCGTTCCGCTCATCTTCTCGAGCGCGAGAACGTAGTCCTGCGCGTTCTGGGGCAGGTCCTCAAAGGTGCGAGCCCCCGTGATGTCCTCGGTCCAGCCGGGGAACTCCTCGAGGATCGGCTTCGCGTGGTGGAAGTCGCTCTGGCTGACGGGGATTTCGTCGAACCGCTCACCGCCCACGTCGTAGGCAACGCACACGGGAATGGTCGGACGGCCCGTGAGCACGTCGAGCTTGGTGAGAACCAGGTCGGTGATGCCGTTGATGCGTGTTGCGAATCGCGTAATCGGGGCGTCGTACCAGCCGACGCGACGCTCACGGCCGGTCGTCGTGCCGAACTCGTGACCGCCTTCACGCAACCAGGTGCCGTCCTCGTCGAACAGTTCGGTGGGGAAAGGCCCGGCGCCGACGCGGGTTGTATAGGCCTTGACGATGCCGACGATGCGGTCGAGACGGTTGGGGCCGACTCCCGACCCGCTGGCGGCGCCCGCGGCGGTCGCCGTCGACGACGTCACGAACGGGTACGTGCCGTGGTCGACGTCGAGCATCGTCGCCTGACCGCCCTCGAAAACAACAACCTCGTCGCGCTCCAGCGCCTCGGTCAGCAGCAGGCCCGTGTCGCACACCATGGGGCGAATGCGATCGGCGTAGGAAAGAAGATCGTCCACGATTTCGTCCACCGTGACATCACGACGGTTGAAGACCTTCACCAGCAGGTGGTTCTTCTGGTCGAGGGCTCCCTCAACCTTCTGGCGCAGAATCGACTCGTCGAAGAGGTCCTGAACGCGAATGCCCACACGGTTGATCTTGTCGGCGTAGGCCGGTCCGATGCCGCGCCCGGTGGTGCCGATCTGACGCTTTCCGAGGAAGCGCTCCTGCACCTTGTCGAGCGTGCGGTGATAGTGCGTGATGATGTGCGCGTTGGCGGAGAGCTTCAGCTTCGACGTGTCGATGCCGCGTGCGTCCAGCGCCTCCAGCTCCTGGAACAGCACGCCGAGGTCGACAACAACACCGTTGCCGATGACGGGCGTGACGCCCGGCGAAAGAATACCGCTCGGCAACAGGTGCAGGGCGTACTTCTCATCGCCAATGACGACGGTGTGGCCGGCGTTGTTCCCGCCGTTGAACTTCACAACCCAGTCGGTGCGCTCACCGAGCAGGTCTGTGGCCTTGCCCTTACCTTCGTCGCCCCACTGGACTCCGACGATCACAATTCCCGGCACGGCATGCCCCCTGACAGATCGGGTGTTTGAGACCCCATCCTATCGGGGCGAGCCGCGCCCCTATGCGATACGACTTCCCGGCGGGGTCTTTTTCGCCGGCGTCTGCGTGCGCCCTGCGCCCCAGAGCATGAGCGCGGCGGCGATCAGCACCTGAATGCCCAGGCCAACGAACCAGCTCGGAACGGTCTGCTCGACAATCTCTTTGTCCGTCGGATAATCCTCGCTGTACCAAGCGCTCCCCTCCGCCGGCGGCTCTCGCCCGTCGCAGGGGTCCGACCAGTCGCTCGTCTCCAGGTCTGGCGGCATTTGCGCCATCCGCACGCTGACCTTGATGAACCCAAACATGTCAACGGGCGAACCGTGATCCGTGTATGTGGTCGGTGTTGCGTCGGCGAGCACGATGTACGGGTTCATGGCCAGCATCCACCACACCCGATCGGATCTCATCGCGGAGCTCCACGAGAGGTTCTCCACCGCGTAGCACCCCTCGGTGACATCCGGCCGCGGTGTCACACAGGCCGCGCCCGCTGGCGCATCCGCGCAGAGCGGAAGCGCGGATCCGCCACTGTCGAAGTCCGTGAAGCTCCCGGGGCTTTCGGTCAGGGTAACGGTGTCGGACCGGATCGCGTAGCTCCCCAGCGCAAACGCAATCAGCGTTCCGAGGGTCAGCAGCATCACGATGAGATACGTCGCCGCGACGGAGAACAGCGGACGGGCGATGATCGCGCTCAGGCCCACACCGATCGCCGCGATGATGCCCACCTGAACGATGAGCACGAGGATCGAGATGGCAAGAACGTCGATTCCGATCGGGTCATGTTCGCCACCGAAGAGCGCGTAGGGCTCGGGTTCGGCGAGGCTCATCACCACCGCGAAGATGAGCGCCGGAAGCGCGGCGAGGAGGTAGACGAGGCCGATTGCCCAGCCGGACAGCAGTTTCGACACGAGGATCTCCCCCGTTGTCGCCAGCGTGACCTGCACGGGCGCCAGCGTGGCGGCGTCCCGGTCGCCGTTCACCGCGTTTCCCGTGAACGTCGGTGTCACGAGTGTGGCCATCAGCAGAACGCCGTAGATGCCGATCGAGAAAGTCAGCGATCCGGAGCCCCGGCCGCCCGCGATGTATGCCAGAACCGTGATGGCCGTGACAACGACGAAGAAGATGGTGAGAAGAATGTAGAAGGCCGCGCGACGGGCGCGCTGTCGCAGGTCGAGGCCGGTGAGCACGCCAATCCGTGTGAGGCTCATGACTGCTCTCCCATCGCCAGAAATGCTCGCTCGAGGTTGCCCTGCGCGGGAGCGAACTCAAAAACGGGAACGTCGGCAGCGATCAGAGCCCGCAGCGCCGTGCTCGCCGCAGCGTCGTCATGGAACGACGCGAAAAGATCTCGGCGATCCACCCGAACCGGGACCCCGGGAAGCGCCGCCGTGACAACGTCCTGCCAGACGTGCGCGCCCGTTTCTGGGGTGCCAGAAACGCGTATTCGCCACTCGCGTACGCTCTCAGGGGCGGTCACGGTGCGTCCGCCCGAGACGAACACGGAGTCGTCCACCATCTCTTCGAGCTCCGACAGAACGTGGCTCGAGACGAGAATCGCTACGCCATCGTCGGCCCGCCGCCGAAGCAGGGCGCGAAGGCGAAGCCGGGCCAACGGGTCGAGACCGGACGCCGGCTCGTCGAGCAGAAGAGCTCGCGGCTCATGCACAAGAGCGCGCGCCAGGCCGAGCAACTGCTTCTGTCCGCGAGACAGCACGCGGGCTGGACTTGTCGCAACGGCGTCGAGCCCCACCTCGTTGATGAGCTCATCCGCCCGTGTGCGCGCATCGGCGCGATCGCGCCCGTACAGGCGCCCGGCCACGACGAGCGTCTCGACAACAGTGAGCGAGTCCCACGCACCCAGGGCGTCGGGCATCCATCCGAGCCTCGCGCGTGCCGCGGCCGGGTCGGCGATCGGATCGATTCCGGTCACCCGTATCGTCCCCGAATCGGGGGCGAGGAGCGAGGCGAGCATCAGAAACAGCGTGGTCTTGCCAGAACCGTTCGGACCGATCAGGCCCGTGATCTTGCCCGGATGCGCGTCGAACGTCATGTCGCGCACCGCTTCAACGGGGCCGAAGGAGCGGGCAACGGACCGCACCGCAATGCCGTCGTGCTCGACGTCAGAAGCGTTCATTGTCGAAAGCTACCGCGCGCGACGAGCGCGCTGGGGTTTCGACGCGCTCGCAAACGACATCGACGCGCCCGGAAACCGAGTGGGTCGATGTCGTGACGTCGTGCCGAGCGTCAGCTCTGGCGGCGTCGGGCTCCAGCGACAAGCGCTGTTCCGAGCAGCGCCAGCAGGACGGCTCCGGAAACGATCCAGGGCGTCACCTCGCTGCCCGTGGCGGGTTCCGCCGACAGCGCCTCCGGGAGCGTGTACGTGTAGTCGACCCTGAACAGCGCCTCCGAGGAAACGAGGTCGGCCCCGTCTCCCGCGACGTGCTGAAGCCGTTAATCGGCTCGTACTCATAGCCGACGGTGAAGACGGCGTTCTCGGGAACGAGTGAAGCTCCGTCACCGCTGATCGTCTTGGTGACCGAGAACCCTCCGACGTCCTGCGTGATCGTGTTCGTCACCGTGATCGAAGCGGTCACGCCACCCGCTTCGATCGTCAGAGTCAACGGATCGATCACGGGCTCACCCCACGTCGCGCCGGGCACGTTGGGCAGGTTCGGTTCGCTCAACGTCAGTTCTGCGCCGACCGGCAGGGCGTCGCTCATCACCAGATCGCCGGAGACCGGCAGCATCAGCGTTCCGGACCCGCCGGTGAAGCCCCGAGCCTGATCGCTCGGGTAGCTGTATTCCAGGGCAAAGGCCAGATCGTCCGAAAGCGGCACCTCATCGTCGTTATCCACACGCTTGTGCGCCGAGAACTCGCCCTATCTCTCTGCCCCGGACTGTGGACATCCCCACGGCTGGCGTCCTCGTCGGCGAGAAGAACGCGAAGAAGTTGTTAGACAGCTGTGCCGCGGAAGGGCTGGGCTCCTGGAAAAGCGATGCACTTGGCCAGACCTGGTTCGAATGATCAACGAATTGGAGTCGCTCGACGATCAGAACGTGCACAAGAGTGCTCTCCGGTCCTTCTGGCGTGGCGAGCGTGCAGCGAACGCCGGGCTGTTGCCGGAGGCGTACGAGCATTTTCGCGCCGCGATCACCGCCGGATTCGCGATGATCGCGTATGAGGTGTGTGTGACCCTGATGTACAGCGACAGGCACACTGCGGCGACGCGGCTCACAGCGACGCTGAACCGTTTCTGCCACTCACGCGGCATTGTCACGATGCGGAACCCGTTGCGAGCCGCGCAGTCGTATCGTGAGGCGCTCGCTGGCCGCACCGTCCTCTCGGCGCGGAACGCGAAACAGCTCGATGAAAGCGACTGGGCGCGGTGGAACGGCGACGGCATCCGCTCGCACGCATCGCCGGCGAGACTCCCGCTGCGCCGCGGCGCTCGCTCCGCGGTTCATCTGACGATGTTCTCCGACTCGCGCTTGGTGCGGCCATCGACCTCAATCGTCATCGAAACGCACCCGCCGCCGTCAAACTGGGCAGAGCAGCCTCTCTCGCAACGACTCCGTCACACAACACATCGAGGCGTCCCTGAGGCGACGCCGATCGGCGCGTTAGGCGTCTTCGACGCGCTCCAGGCCGATGAACTTCATGCGGTCCTCACCGTAGAAGCAGCTCTGCAGGGCGATATCGCCCTGCAGGCCGACGAGGTCGTCCGTGCTCGACCAGATCTTGGACGTGTAGCGGATGTCAACGATCTCGTAGACCCCGTCGAGGCCGTCGATGTTGATCCGTTGTCCCTCGTCCCATGGCAGCAGAACGTCTCCACCGCAGTTGTTGTGCGCCGCGGCCGTGGTGGGAACACCCTCGCGTTCATACGAGGTCATGATGGTGAAGGTTCCATCGCACGAGTCGAGTTCCGCCATGCCGCCCTCAACGCCGAGGCGAACGGTGGGGTATTCCTCGAGCACCTGCTCGCGCACATCGTCGACGACCTGGTTGACCTGCGTCTTCGCCTGGCCGTAGATGCGTTCGGTCTGTTCGGGCATCAGCAGGGTGGCGCCGAGCACAACGGCGCCAACGGTGAGCAGGGCGATTCCGAGCGCCGTGACGACCGTGCCGCCGCGCTTCTTTCGTGCCATGTGAGCAGCCATCCGCTCCCCTCCGCTTGTCCGCATCATACCAAGCCAACACGACGTCATCGAGGGGTCTTCCTTCTCCCCTAGAATTAGAGGCATGTCGAATGTGCTTGAGAACCTCCCTGTCGGCGAGCGCGTCGGTATCGCCTTTTCCGGGGGTCTCGACACCTCCTGTGCCGTTGCGTGGATGCGTGACGCCGGGGCGGTGCCGTTTACCTACACGGGCGACCTCGGCCAGTACGACGAAGATGACATCGCGTCGATTCCCGAGCGCGCCCTGCAGTACGGCGCCGAGAAGTCCCGGCTGATCGACTGCAAGCCGCTCATGGTCGAAGAGGGCCTGTCCGCCCTCGCAACGGGTGCGTTTCACATCCGTTCCGCCGGGCGCACATACTTCAACACGACGCCGATCGGCCGCGCCGTCACCGGCACGCTCCTCGTGCGCGCCATGAAGGAAGACGGCGTCGACATCTGGGGCGACGGCTCCACGTACAAGGGCAACGACATCGAGCGGTTCTACCGCTACGGCCTGCTGGCCAACCCGCGCCTGCGCATCTACAAGCCGTGGCTCGACTCCACGTTCGTCAGCCAGCTCGGCGGTCGCCAGGAGATGAGCGAGTGGCTCATCGAACACGGCTACCCGTACCGTGACTCCGCCGAGAAGGCCTACTCCACGGATGCGAACATCTGGGGCGCAACGCACGAGGCGAAGACCCTCGAAGACCTCAACGTGTCACTCGAGACAGTTCAGCCGATCATGGGTGTGCGCTTCTGGGACCCGTCGGTCGAGATCGCCACAGAAGACGTCACCGTCACGTTCCACGAGGGCCGCCCCGTGGCCATTAACGGCGAGGAATTCTCCGACGCCGTCGAGCTCGTCAAGAAGGCCAACGAAATCGGCGGCCGCCACGGTCTGGGCATGAGCGACCAGATCGAGAACCGCATCATCGAGGCCAAGAGCCGCGGAATCTACGAGGCACCGGGAATGGCGCTTCTGTTCATCACGTATGAACGCCTTCTCGCGGCCATCGTCAACGAAGACACCCTCGCCACCTACCACGAACAGGGGCGCCGCCTTGGCCGCCTCATGTACGAGGGCCGCTGGCTCGAGCCCCAGTCGCTGATGCTGCGCGAGTCGATCCAGAAGTGGGTCGGATCGACGATCACCGGAACGGTGTCGCTGCGTCTGCGCCGCGGCGAGGACTACACAATTCTCGACACGACCGGCCCGAGCCTCTCCTACGCCGGCGAGAAGCTGTCGATGGAGCGCGTCGGCGACGCCGCGTTCGGCCCCGGCGACCGCATCGGACAGCTGACGATGCGCAACCTCGACATCGCCGACTCGCGCGCCCGCCTGGAGGGCTATGTCGCCCGCGGCATGATCGGCGGCACAACCGGTGACCTCATCGGCGAGCTCGAGCAGGGCGAGGCCTCGCAGATCACCTCCGGCTCCGGCACCGAAAACGAGGACATCGATCGGGCAGGCGAGTCCGCCGCCTTCGATACCGGCACCGACTAGACCCGGCAACGAAGAGGACGCCCCGCTCAGCTGAGCGGGGCGTCCTCTTCGTTGCCGGGGCAGTTTTGGTTATTCGTGCTCGCGCTGAAGATCGCGGAGCTTCGCGATCACCTGCGACTTGAGGTCAGCCGGAACGGTCTCTTCCTGGCATGCTCGCTGAACCGCCACGGTCAGGGTGCGCGCAACAGTCGCCTCGTCCTGGCAGCTCGGGCACGTTTCGATGTGCTCACGAATTTCGGCGTACGCCGTCTGACAACACGCGATCTCACCGCGAACAAACGCTTCGAGGTCGGCGCGTGTTTTCTCACACCCGCAGTCGCTCACTTTTCCGCTCCTGTCTCGGCGGCCACGATTCCTCGTTCAGCCGCGTATCCCCTCAGCTTTTCGCGTAGCAGACGCCGGCCGCGGTGCAGACGACTCATCACGGTGCCGATGGGGCTCTTCATAATGTCGGCAATCTCCTGGTAGGCGAAGCCCTCGACGTCGGCGAGGTACACCACCATCCGGAAATCGTCGGGAAGGTCCTGCAACGCATCCTTCACGGCTGACGAGGGCATGTGATCGATGGCCTCGGCTTCGGCGGATCGCCGGCTTGTGGCCGTTGTCGACTCGGCACCGCCGAGTTGCCAGTCTTCGAGATCATCGATCGCGCTCTGGTACGGCTCGCGCTGCTTCTTGCGATATCCGTTGATGTACGTGTTCGTGAGAATGCGGTACAGCCACGCCTTGAGGTTCGTCCCCTGTGTGAACGACGACCACGAGGCAAACGCCTTCACAAACGTGTCTTGCACCAGGTCAGCCGCGTCCGAGGGGTTACGCGTCATCCGCATCGCCGCGCCGTAGAGCTGGTCCATGAACGGCAACGCCTGCTCTTCGAACTGCGCGCGGGGATCCGCGGGCGGTGTCGGTGCGTCGAGCTGGTCCATGATCAGCCAGCCTACGTCGACGAGTTCCTCCTCAAACTGGGGTTTCGCCGCAATACACGCCGTGCCTGTCATTCGTCACCTCACTGCTCTCATTCAGTAGGCTGAAACCGATGACAACGCGAGGGTATTCCCCCACGTCCACTTCCGCCCCGACCGAAGCGCCCCGGGGCGCGTATGGCGCGCCAACGGCACAGTCGCCGCTGAGCGTCACGATCCCCGTACCTGGGTCCAAGTCGCTGACGAACCGCGAGCTGATTCTCGCGGCTCTCGCCGACGGACCAGGGCGCGTCGAGAGCCCCCTGCATTCGCAGGATGCGCATCGAATGGGGGATGCGCTCCGTGCTCTCGGCGTCGGTGTTGAGCGGGTACCCGGCAAGAGCCCCTTCGGCGATGATCTGGTGATCACACCGCGGAAGACGCTCACGGGCGGGTGCACAATCGACAGCGGTCAGGCTGGCACCGTGATGCGCTTCGTCGCTCCTCTCCTCGGCCTTGCCGATGGCGAGGTGCACATGACAGCGGATGAGAATGCCCTTCACCGTCCGATGGGCGCGATGATCAAGGCGCTGCGCGACCTGGGCGTCGACATCGACGATGGGGGTAACTGGAGCCTGCCGTTCACGGTGTACGGCCGCGGACACATTCGGGGCGGTGAACTCGAGATCGATGCATCGGCGTCGAGCCAGTTCGTCTCCGGTCTCCTGTTGGCTGCGCCGCGATTCGATGTTGGCCTGCACCTGAAGCACACCGGCAAGCGGCTCCCCAGCCTTCCGCACATCGAGATGACGGTGGAGGCGCTCGCGCGACGCGGCGTTCACGTGGAACGTCCCACCTCAACGGAATGGATCGTTCCCGCCACAACGCCGCGCGCCAAGACGATCTCCATCGAACCGGATCTGTCGAACGCCGCGCCCTTCCTGGCGGCAGCGATGATCGCAGGCGGATCGGTGACGATCCCCGGATGGCCGCCGCATTCGACACAACCGGGCGCCCAGCTGACCGACATTCTCTCGTTGCTCGGCGGCAAGGTGTCGCGTCGTGGCGGGGCGGTCACGGTCTCGGCAGGCCAGACCATTCATGGCGTCGACCTCGATCTGTCGGCTGTCAGTGAGCTCACACCCACGCTCGTTGGCCTCGCGGCGTTCGCTGATGGACCCTCCTCGTTCACGGGAATCGGCCACATCCGGCAGCACGAAACCGACCGCATCGCCGGTCTCGTGAACGGACTGCGCGAGCTCGGGTGCGGGGCGGAAGAGCTTCCCGACGGCATCCGCGTGATTCCGCAGGCGATGCACGGTGGCACCTGGAAGTCGCACCACGATCACCGCATGGCCACAACGGGTGCGCTGATCGGTCTCGGCGTTCCCGGTGTGACGATCGACGACATCGGCACCACCGCGAAGACGATGCCGCAGTTCGTGTGGCTGTGGCAGAAGATGCTCGCCGGAGAATGAACGGCGCCGTCTCGTGAGCTGGCTGGATCATGTCGACGACGACGATGACGACGATCTTTATGACGAGAGCGACATTCGCGTCCGCCCGAATCCCAAGGCGAACCGCCCGCGCACGAAGCGACGTCCGGCGCACGAGGATGCTGTCATCGGCCGTGTTCTGGGCGTCGATCGGGGCCGGTACCGCGTTCTGATCGACGAGAACGGGCCGAACGAGCGCGATACGACCGCGGTGCGTGCCCGCGAACTGCGGCGGATGCCGATTGTGACGGGTGATCGCGCGCGCATCGTGGGCGACACCACGGGCGACGAAGGCACGCTCGGCCGCATTGTCGGAATCGAAGATCGCAGTTCGCTGTTGCGTCGATCCGCCGATGACACGGATCAGGTGGAACGCGTTGTTGTGGCGAACGCTGATCAGATGCTCGTCGTTGTTGCCGCGGCCGATCCGCCTCCGCGCCCCCGTCTGGTCGATCGCTACTTGATCGCCGCACTGGACGCCGGTATTCGGCCGCTGATGGTCGTGACGAAAACAGACCTCGCCGACCCCAGCGAGTTCCTCACGCACTTCGACGGACTCGACGATCTGCGCGTTTTCCGTTCGGCGCAGGACGCGTGGCCAACGGCCGAGATCGGCGAGGCGCTGGTGGGCAAGTCCACCGTTTTCGTTGGGCACTCTGGCGTCGGAAAGTCGACGCTCGTCAACGCCCTGGTGCCGGACGCCGATCGCGCGACGGGCCATGTGAACGAGGTCACGGGTCGCGGTCGGCACACCTCCTCGTCGACGGTGTCATTGCGTTTTCGATGCACGGACGGGGCCGGCTGGGTCATCGATACTCCCGGCGTTCGCTCGTTTGGCTTGGGGCACGTCGACCCGGCGAACATCCTGCGCGCGTATCCCGACCTCGATCTGGTCGCCGCGGAGTGCCCGCGCGGATGCACGCATCTGCCGGACGCCCCCGACTGCGTTCTGAACGATGCGGTTGCCGACGGTCGGGTCCGCGGCGAGCGCCTGCAGTCGTTGCAAATGCTGCTCGAAACCTTTAGCGATCGCGACGATCACTGATCTTCGCCGCTAAAATCAGAGAATGACGACGCGCCTCGAAACCGGATCGAATGCTCCCGACTTCACGCTTGTGAACCAGGACGGAGAGTCGGTATCGCTGACGGACTTCCGTGGGCGCAAGCTGGTGATCTTCTTCTACCCGGCCGCGATGACGCCCGGGTGCACAACGGAAGCCTGTGACTTCCGCGATTCGATGGCGTCGCTTCAGGGTGCGGGCTACGACGTGGTCGGCATTTCCCGCGATGAGCCGGCGAAGCTGAAGCAGTTCGCAGAGCGCGACGGTCTGACGTACCCGTTGCTCAGCGACCCGGACAAGGCCACGCATCGTGCATACGGCGTGTGGGGCGAGAAGAAGAACTATGGCAAGACGGTCGAGGGCGTTATCCGTTCGACGTTCGTCGTCGACGAAGAGGGCGCGGTGGCGCTGGCGAAGTACAACGTGAAGGCCACGGGCCACGTCGCGCGCATACGCGCAGACCTGGGAATCGACTAACCCGCTTCTGCGAGGAACGCGACGCCGTTTTCCCGGAAGTCGCGTGATCCCGGGGTGTTGAAGTGGTGGCGCCCCGGCACCTCCAGGAACGTTCCGTTCGGCGCAGCCGCGGCAAGGTGCTTGGACTGCTCGAGAACCGCGTCCTTCTCCCCCGTCGCGAACAGGACGCGCTGTTGTGGCGGATCGCTGAGGTCGGGATCGGCGTCCCCGAAACGCATGCCTTCGGCCAGGGCAACGAGCGCGCGGAGGTCGTTGCCCGGAACGCGCTCGGCCAGCGCAACGTAGTTCTGGGTGACGGGGTCGGTTACGGGTGTGCCTTCTTCTGCGAGGGCGCGGGCCTGGTCGAGGTCGAGGCGGCCAAGGGGCCGGCCATCGGGGATCCCGCCGAGGACAGCCCGCTCGATCTCATCGCCGCGCAGAAGCGTGGCGGCGTGCCAGCCGACGCGGGCCCCCAGCGAGTACCCGAGGTACCGCACGGAATCGAGCAGGTACGTGTCGAGCACGGTGGCAACATCGTCGATGAAGGCATCCATGACGTACGCGGTGGCCTCGTGCGGCTTCTCGCTGGCGCCGTGTCCGCGTTGATCGATCGCCAAAACGCGCAGCCCCGCCCGCAACATGTCGCGCACCCATCCCGTTGCCACCCAGTTGTCACGCGCGCTTGACGCGAAGCCATGCACCGCGAAAACCGTCGGCGCGTCTTCCTCGCCCCACGCGTACGTGGCGAGCCGGATGCCGTCGGACGACATGATGTACTGCGGTTCGGGCATCTCGGTGATCAGCGGGATCGACATGGTGCCATTGTCCTACGAAGCGGTTTCGGCGTAACGTTCCCGCGCCTGGAGGATCGGGACCATGTGCTCGAAGGCCCAGTCTTCGAGCGCCTTGAGCGGCGTGCGCAGCGAATGACCTGCGGGCGTGAGCTCATAGTCGACGCGCACGGGAACGGCAGCCGTCACGGTACGGGTCACGAGTCCGTCCTGCTCGAGGCCGCGCAGGGTCTGAGTCAGCATTTTCTGCGAGATGCCGTCGACACGCTTCGTGATCTCGCTGAACCGCAGCGGGCGGTCGGCGAGGGCACCGACGACGAGGACCGTCCACCGGTCACCGATGCGATCGAGCACCCGGCGCGATGGGCAGTTGCGGTCGTAGGGGTTCCAGCCGTCGTTCATCAGACCTCCAGGTATCGAAAATACCACCAACGCACTTTTAGGTAACTTGTTCCTTCACACTTGCTAGTTACCTATAGTAAGTTACGCGCCCTTTTGGGCTGCCAACGAAAGGAACGTCTATGGCTCGCATCGTTATTCTCGGCGGATCTGGCTACGCCGGAACACACCTGATCACAGAGGCTGCGTCGCGCGGACACGACGTGACATCACTCAGCCGCTCCCTGCCCGCGGAGCAGCAGGAGAACGTCACGTACGTCGCCGGCTCGCTTCTCGACGCCGAGGTGCGTGCCGAGGTGTTGAAGAACGCCGATGTCGTCATCTCGGCCATCGCGCCCCGCGGAGACATGGCGGGCCAGACGCGCGCCGCTCTCGCAGAGCTCGCACACGACGCCGCAGCCGCCGGCGTGCGCATCGGCATCATCGGTGGTGCCGGTTCCCTGCAGGTCTCCCCCGGCGGCCCCCGCGTTGTCGATGGCCCCGACTTCCCTGACGCCTTTAAGCCCGAAGCGCTCGAAATGACGGCGGTTCTTGACGACCTGCGCGCGAGCGATGAGAGCCTCGACTGGTTCTTCATCAGCCCCGCAGGAGGCTTCGGCAGCTTCGCACCCGGGGAGAAGCTCGGAACGTTCCGCGTTGGCGGCGATGTTCTTCTCGTCGACGACGAGGGCAACTCCTTCATCTCCGGTGCCGACTTCGCCACCGCCATCATCGACGAGGTCGAAAAGCCGCAGCACTCCCGCGCCCGCTTCACCGTCGCGTACTGATCCCGTGCTCTCGCGGGAGGGGGAAGCACGCGATACCCCTCCCGCGAGACGCCGCCGTCAAGGCGCGCTAGCCAAGCTGCGAAAGTGAAATCTGCTCAACTGGCACGGCGAAGCAGATCCCGTGTGAGTCCTCGCCGTCGTAGATGATGTCCTTCAAACACGACATGACGGGCTTCACCTTCTCCTCCGGGAGGAGCATGATCAACGCGGTCTGGGCACCGGCGAACCTCGCCCCGAAGAACGTCTTTTTCGAACCGCTTCCGACTCCTCGCGCCGACAGCGCCGTCACTCCGGTGGCTCCGGCGTCCTCGACGAGAGAAATGGCCTTCTCTTACTGATCATCGGGAATGATGACGAATACGGCCTTCTGGGCCATCATGCCTCCATCGAAACAGCAGGTGTGGGTCGTGAGGAAGGGCGTGAGGAATGGATCGGTGACAACTGATCGTTAGCGTCGGGAGGCGCTGACGGGGAGGATGTCATCATGCCCGGTCCCTATCCCAGAGAGTTCCGCGAGGACGTTGTCGCGGTCGCTCGTCGCCGCGAGAGTGGCGTCACCATCAAGCAGATCGCAACTGATTTCGGGATCAGCGAAGCGACGCTCCAGAACTGGCTCCGCCAAGCCGATATCGAGGAAGGCAACCGTCCCGGTCAGACCGTGGGCGAAGCGGCGGAGATGCGGGAGCTGCGGCGCCGGAATCGTCTCCTTGAGCAAGAGAACGAGGTGCTCCGGAAGGCTGCGGCGTATTTGTCGCAGGCGAATCTGAAACTCAGTGGCTCCCCAAAATGACGTACCCGCTCGTATCTGTGCTCGCAGGCCGGGATTCTCTCGTCCGCGCAGCGCCGGCGCCGCGGGAAGAGCAAGAAGGCCGGGCCGCCCGTGTTCGATGACCACGTCCAGCGACAGTTCCGCGCTGACGCTCCGAACCGGCTCTGGCTGACCGATATCACGGAACATTGGACGAACGAAGGCGAGCTCTACTGCTGCGCGATCAAAGACGGGCGACCGGATGACCTCGAAGCTCGCCGTCGACGCCGCCAGGACCGCCTGGGCCGTTTGACCCCGGTCGAGTTCGAGACCATCATGAACACGACCGTCGCGCTGGCGGCGTGACTAGGAACTGTCACCTATCCGTGCAGCAGTCCCGGTCGGCGCGAAACGACTTGCGCGCCGACCCCAGCAACACCAACACACTGCACCGGTTGCGCACCCTTGACTGCTAAGGGAAGCCACCGGGCCTCGACTGAAAGACGACGCTATGAAGCGACTCACAATCCTTGCCGCGGCAGCTGCGGCAATCCTCTCTCTTACGCTGGCTGGGTGCTCTGCCCCGGATGCTGCAACGCCCGACACTCCCGGCACCGATCTGCTCGCCTCGCACAACCTGACCGACATGTCGGCGAGGGAGATCGTCGACACACTCGACCGAATGAACGTGAGCGACCGGCCTGCCGACTTGATCGCATCCGTGCAGCCCAATGCCCTCGTCCTGACCGACAACGTCACCGAAGTCTCCCTGGACATGCCGGATGACGTGACCTATGTCTCGGTTGCCCCCTTCGTTTCGCAAACACACGAGTGCTTCTACCACAGCCTCACGACCTGCCGAGGAGAACTCTCTGCGCAGCAAATCGAGGTGTGGTTCATCGACGATGCGACTGGCAACGTGATTCTCGAAGAAACCACGACCACGTTCGACAACGGGTTCGCTGGGTTCTGGCTCCCCCGCAACCTGAGCGGGACGATCGAGGTGACGTACGACGGGAAGACCGGCGAAACCCCGTTCTCGACCGCGAACGACGCCGCGACCTGCATCACCACGCTCCAACTCACGTGATTTTCGGGAGCCGCCCGATGAGACACGGCGACTCCCACCTGACAACACCGGGGCATCGAGTGACCGACGGCCTCGAGGCCGAGCTCGTCGAGGTCTTCCGGATGGTGAGTGTAGGAACTTCCATCCTCGGGGGACCTCGACGCCTATCCGGCCACCGCCCCGCCAACCCTGACGACACCCTCAACTGCGAAGAGCCGGCAATCTCTGCACGACGCCGCTTCGCGACGACCGCAGGCGGCTCCCACAGGCCAAGGGAAATTTTCGAGTGCATCGACGACAGCCACTTCCGGGCATCCGTCTTGGATACGAAAGTCAGTGCCTTGTCGTCGTCGGTTCGCGCGGTGTACATCTCGCCGTCTGGCGCCGGGTACCGTGCCTGCCAACGCCCGGACGGGAGCTTGCGCAGGCTCCCCCACGTCTCACGTCTCGTGCCGCGCATCATGCCCTCCCGTGGACTCGACTGGACGCGATTGGACGTTCGTCCCACTCCGTGCCACTCGATGCGGCGGGACACCAACATCCGCGTGTTTCTGCGGATCGCAGCGTGTTCACGGGCACTCGTACGGCACGAGGTGGCACGGCCCCGGCGGTGTGCCACCGCCGAATCTCGGCCTGCTGGCCTCCGCGCTTCCATGGGGAAGGTGCGCAGGTGCCATCCACGTGCCATCCACGTGACATTCCGAATGGACATTCCTGGTCATTTCTGTTCTCCTCTGTCTTCCAACAGAGGGCACGAGTAAGGCCCGAACCCGCGAGATTTCGCGGATCCGGGCCTCTGACCAGGCTTTCAGCCGGGGCTTCTCAGAAAACTTCTAGAAGTCCCAGTCGTCGTCTTCCGTTGCGACGGCCTTGCCGATCACATAGCTGGATCCCGAGCCGCTGAAGAAGTCGTGGTTCTCGTCGGCGTTGGGCGACAGCGCCGACAGGATAGCCGGGTTGACGTCGGTGACGCTCGAGGGGAACATCGCCTCGTAGCCCAGGTTCATCAGGGCCTTATTGGCGTTGTAGTGCAGGAACTTCTTGACGTCTTCAGTGAGACCAACGGCGTCGTAAAGGTCCTGTGTGTACTGCACCTCGTTGTCGTAGAGCTCGTACAGCAGCGAGAACGTGTAGTCCTTCATCTCGTCCTTCGCGGCCTGATCGAGCTTCTCCAGGCCCTTCTGGAACTTGTAGCCGATGTAGTAGCCGTGCACGGCCTCGTCGCGGATGATGAGGCGAATGAGGTCGGCGGTGTTGGTGAGCTTCGCGTGGCTCGACCAATACATGGGCAGATAGAACCCGGAGTAGAACAGGAAGCTCTCGAGCAGCGTCGACGCAACCTTGCGTTTGAGGGGGTCGTCTCCGCGGTAGTAGTCCATGACGATCTGAGCCTTCTTCTGAAGGTTCGGATTCTCCACGGACCACCGGAAGGCGGCGTCGATCTCGGGGGTGGACGCGAGTGTCGAGAAGATCGACGAGTAGCTCTTCGCGTGCACCGATTCCATGAACGCGATGTTCGTGTAGACGGCTTCTTCGTGCGGGGTCAGCGCATCGGGGATGAGCGACACGGCGCCAACCGTCGCCTGCACGGTGTCAAGGAGGGTGAGCCCCGTGAACACGCGCATGGTGAGCTGCTGCTCGTCATGCGTCAGCGTGTTCCACGACTGGATGTCGTTGGACAGCGGCACCTTCTCGGGCAGCCAGAAGTTGCTGGTGAGTCGGTTCCATACCTCGACGTCTTTATCGTCGTCGATGCGGTTCCAGTTGATGGCCTGGACGTGATCCAGGAGCTGAAGCTTCTCGGTCATTTTTTCCTCTAGATCCCTGGTCAGAGCACTAAAGCGTGCAGCTGACGCAGCCCTCCACCTCGGTGCCCTCGAGGGCCATCTGACGGAGGCGGATGTAGTAGATGGTCTTGATTCCCTTGCGCCACGCGTAGATCTGCGCGCGGTTGATGTCGCGCGTGGTGGCCGTGTCCGGGAAGAACAGCGTGAGCGAGAGGCCCTGGTCAACGTGCTGCGTTGCCGCGGCGTAGGTGTCGATGACCTTCTCGTAGCCGATCTCGTACGCGTCCTGGTAGAACTCCAGGTTGTCGTTCGTCATGAACGGCGCCGGGTAGTAGACGCGGCCGAGCTTGCCTTCCTTGCGGATCTCGATCTTCGAGGCGATCGGGTGAATCGATGCGGTCGAGTTGTTGATGTACGAGATCGACCCGGTCGGCGGAACCGCCTGCAGGTTCTGGTTGTACAGCCCGTCCTTCTGGATCGCGGCCTTCAGCTCGCGCCAGTCGTCCTGCGTCGGGATGTGGTGACCCGCGAAGAGCTGCTCGACACGCGGCGTGGCCGGCGTCCATTCCTGCTCGATGTACTTGTCGAAGAACTCACCCGATGCGTAAGTCGAGTCGGCGAAGCCCTCGAACGAGGTTCCACGTTCGCGCGCGATGTTGTTCGATGCGCGTAGCGCGTGGAACAGCACCGTGTAGAAGTAGATGTTCGTGAAGTCGACGCCCTCTTCGGAGCCGTAGTAGATGCGCTCGCGCGACAGGTAGCCGTGGAGGTTCATCTGGCCGAGGCCGATCGCGTGCGAACGGTCGTTGCCATCGGCGATCGACCGTACGGACTCAATGTTGCTCTGGTTGCTGACGGCCGTCAGCGCGCGCACAGCGGTCTCAACCGTCTGGCCCAAGCTCTCGGCGTCCATCGCCAGCGCGATGTTCAACGAGCCGAGGTTGCAGCTGATGTCCTTGCCGATCTGGTCGTAGGACAGGTCGACGTTCAGCGTTGTCGGGGTGTTGACCTGCAGGATCTCGCTGCAGAGGTTCGACATGTTGATGCGACCCTTGATCGGGTTCGCCGCGTTGACGGTGTCCTCGAACATCACGTACGGGTAGCCGGACTCGAACTGAATCTCAGCGAGCGTCTGGAAGAACGTACGCGCGTTGATCTTCGTCTTCTTAATGCGCGGGTCGTCGACCATCTCGCGGTACTTCTCGGTGACCGAGATGTCGCCGAAGGGCACACCATAGACACGCTCGACGTCGTACGGCGAGAACAGGTACATGTCCTCATCGTTCTTGGCCAGCTCGAACGTGATATCGGGAACGACAACGCCCAGCGACAGCGTCTTGATACGGATCTTCTCGTCGGCGTTCTCACGCTTGGTGTCGAGGAATCGCATGATGTCGGGGTGGTGGGCGTTGAGGTACACCGCACCGGCCCCCTGGCGCGCGCCAAGCTGGTTGGCGTAGCTGAAGGAGTCTTCCAGCAGCTTCATCACGGGCAGAATGCCGCTGGACTGGTTCTCGATCTGCTTGATCGGCGCACCCGACTCGCGGATGTTCGACAGCAGGAGCGCAACGCCGCCGCCGCGCTTGGACAGCTGCAGGGCCGAGTTGATGCCGCGGGCAATCGACTCCATGTTGTCTTCAATGCGCAGCAGGAAGCAGCTGACGAGCTCGCCGCGCTGTGCCTTGCCGGCATTGAGGAAGGTGGGCGTTGCGGGCTGGAAGCGACCGGCGATGATCTCGTCGACGAGGTTCCACGCCAGCTTCTCGTCACCGTCCGCGAGCGCGAGGGCGGTCATGACGACGCGGTCCTCGAAGCGCTCCAGGTAACGCTTGCCGTCGAAGGTCTTCAGCGTGTAGCTGGTGTAGTACTTGAACGCGCCGAGGAAGGTTTCGAATCGGAACTTCTTGCCATAGGCGAAGTCGTTGAGCTTCTCGATGAACGCGAAGTCATACTGCTCGATGACGGCGCCCTCGTAATACTCCTTCTCGACGAGATAGTCGAGACGCTCGCGCAGGGAGTGGAAGAACACCGTGTTCTGGTTGACGTGCTGCAGGAAGTACTCCCGCGCGGCCCGCTTGTCGGCCTCGAACTGGATCTTCCCGTCCGCGTCGTACAGGTTGAGCATGGCGTTCAGGGAGTGATAGTCGAGTCCCTCGAACGCAGGGTCGTGCTTGAAGTCGAGCTGCTGGACGGTCACTGCCGTGTCCACCATGATTCCAATCCGTCGCTCACGCGAGCCACATCGTCTGGTGTGCCAAAAAGTTCAACCCTGTCCAAGTGCGGCACCTGGCACTTGTGACTGATGATGTCGCCGGCGATGCAGTACGCCTCGCCGAAGTTGGTATTTCCTGTTGACACAACCCCGCGGATCCACGCGCGGTTCCGCTCGTCATTCAGGAAGCGGATGACCTGCTTGGGAACTGCCCCCTGCCCGTTGCCCCCACCGTAGGTGGGAAGGACAAGGACGTACGGCTCATGAACCTCAAGCTGTTCGTCGTGTCGGTGAAGTGGGATCTGTTTGGCGCGGAAACCGAGCTTTTCCACAAACCGCGCGGTATTTCCCGAGACGCTCGAAAAGAAAACGATCAGCGGGACGCGACGCGACAGCCGGGGCGCTGATCCTGTTGCGGCATCGGCGCTGACCATCGTCATCGGGGCGGCGGCTGTCGTTGACATGGCGCCTCCTCCGAATCAGTGGTGTTTCACGCGAGACGTGAGGCCAGTTCGTTGATCTTGTCCGGGCGGAAGCCCGACCAGTGGTCCTCGTCGGCGATGACAACGGGGGCCTGCAGGTAGCCGAGCGACTTGACCTGCTCGAGAGCGGCGGCATCTTCCGTCACGTCGGTGACCTGGTACTCGATGCCCTTCGCGTCCAAGGCGCGGTACGTCGCGTTGCACTGCACGCACGATGGCTTGCTGTAGACGGTAATCGACATGTTTTCCCCTCCAGGACAAGTAACTGCTCCGGCGTCGCACTGCCGGGACCTCAATACTACATATAGTGATGCCGAACGGGGAGCACCACTAGGGGTAGTAGTTACACTCGTGTCGTTTTCCACCGTTCTCCACAGAGTTATGCACCGATTCGTGCACAGGCGATGATGCCCGCAGCCCCGCGCGTGACCTGCGGAAAACCGCCCGGGGAGGGAAGTTCTCCACAGGTCCCACGGTAGTGACCACCCCTGACATTCGAAGCGCTGTGCGTCCGCTGATCGCCTGCGCCCCGGCGTGTCTTCCTCGGCCGTAGGCTGGCGGTCATGAGCACGACGTTCACCCCCTCGGATCACCTGCCAGATGCCCTTCTCGAGCGCATTCGCTCCCGCGCTGCGCAGGTTGATCGTGACAATGTTTTCCCCGAGCACGACCTCATCGAGCTGCGCGAGGCGGGCTATTTGCGCATCCTCGTCCCCGAGGAGCGAGGAGGAGCAGGGCTCTCCCTGGAACAGGCCTCTGTGCTCCAACAGCGCCTCGCCACGGCCGCGCCGGCCACCGCGCTGGCAGTGAACATGCACCTCGTGTGGACGGCGGTTGCGCTGATCCTCCACAATCGCGGCGACGACAGCCTGTTATTCCTTCAGGACGAGGCCGCGCGCGGAGAGGTGTTTGCCTTCGGGATCAGCGAGCCCGGAAACGACCTCATGCTCTTCGGAAGCGATACGCAGGCGGCGCCGACAGGCGATGGCGGGTACGCCTTCACCGGCACGAAGATCTTCACGTCACTCTCTCCCGTGTGGACGCGGCTTGGCGTACACGGTCTCGACAGCGCCTCCGAGGACCGCGACATGATCGTGTTCGCCTTCATCGAGCGCAGCGAAGCGATCACCGCACGAGATGACTGGGACACGATCGGAATGCGCGGAACACAGAGCCGCACAACCGATCTTGCCGGCGCCGTTGCGGCGGCCGATCGTGTGGTCCGCCGAGTGGACCCCGGTCCGGGCCCCGATGCCATGCAGTTCGCCATCTTCGCGGCGTTTACGCTCCTCATCGCGTCTGTGTACACCGGTCTTGCCGAACGCGCGATCGCGCTCGCGGGCGAGGCTGCACGAGCGCGAATATCGAAGAAGTCGGGACTGACGCGCGCCGAGGATCCCGTTGTGAGAAGCCGCGTGGGAGCGATGGTCATCACGCACGATGCTCTTCCGCTGCAGTTGTCGGCGCTCAGCCGCGATATCGACGCGGGCGTTGATCACGGCGCACGGTGGTTCTCGTTGCTCTCGGGCATGAAGGACCGCGCCGTGACCGCTGCGCAGAAGGTCGTCGACGATGCCGTGATCGTTGCCGGCGGCGGCGCGTTCCGCAACGGCAGCGAGCTCGCCCGGCTCTCCCGTGATGTTCGCGCGGGAATCTTCCACCCCACGTCCCCCGACGCTGCGCGGCAGACAGCAGCAGCATCCGTGTTGGGGTAACGCGGCTCCGGACGGTGACGCGAAGCGTCTCTGCGCGAATGCGCGGAGTCGGTTCGCGGCACCTTCCGGGAATGCAAAAAGGCCACCCAGCATTGGGTGGCCTTCTTGTTTTACGTTAAGTCCGGCGGTGTCCTACTCTCCCACACAGTCCCCCATGCAGTACCATCGGCGCTGAGAGGCTTAGCTTCCGGGTTCGGAATGTAACCGGGCGTTTCCCTCTCGCTATAACCGCCGAAACACTCATCAACCAACCCAAAACGGGCGGTAAACCTATGTTTCGAACAGCGAATCACTATTCAAATATCAACAGGCCCCAGAACGGTGAAACCGTACTCTGAGAACCACAAAGTGGACGCGTACACCCGCAGAAGGTGAAATGTTATCAAGTCATCGGCTTATTAGTACCAGTCAGCTACACACATTACTGTGCTTCCACATCTGGCCTATCAACCCAGTAGTCTGCTGGGAGCCTCTCGGACCGAAGTCCATGGAAGTCTCATCTTGAGGCCGGCTTCCCGCTTAGATGCTTTCAGCGGTTATCCATCCCGAACGTAGCCAACCAGCCATGCTCCTGGCGGAACAACTGGCACACCAGAGGTTCGTCCAACCCGGTCCTCTCGTACTAGGGTCAGATCCTCTCAAACTTCCTACGCGCGCAGCGGATAGGGACCGAACTGTCTCACGACGTTCTAAACCCAGCTCGCGTACCGCTTTAATGGGCGAACAGCCCAACCCTTGGGACCTACTCCAGCCCCAGGATGCGACGAGCCGACATCGAGGTGCCAAACCATGCCGTCGATATGGACTCTTGGGCAAGATCAGCCTGTTATCCCCGAGGTACCTTTTATCCGTTGAGCGACAGCGCTTCCACAAGCCACTGCCGGATCACTAGTCCCGACTTTCGTCCCTGCTCGACCTGTCAGTCTCACAGTCAAGCTCCCTTGTGCACTTACACTCGCCACCTGATTGCCAACCAGGTTGAGGGAACCTTTGGGCGCCTCCGTTACTCTTTGGGAGGCAACCGCCCCAGTTAAACTACCCACCAGGCACTGTCCCTGAACCGGATTACGGTCCGAAGTTAGATGTCCCAAATGACCAGAGTGGTATTTCAACAACGACTCCACACACACTAGCGTGAATGCTTCACAGTCTCCCACCTATCCTACACAAGCCATACAGAACACCAATACCAAGCTATAGTAAAGGTCACGGGGTCTTTCCGTCCTGCTGCGCGTAACGAGCATCTTTACTCGTAATGCAATTTCGCCGAGTTCGTGGTTGAGACAGTTGGGGAATCGTTACGCCATTCGTGCAGGTCGGAACTTACCCGACAAGGAATTTCGCTACCTTAGGATGGTTATAGTTACCACCGCCGTTTACCGGGGCTTAAATTCTGAGCTTCACCTTACGGTTAACCCGTCCTCTTAACCTTCCGGCACCGGGCAGGCGTCAGTCCGTATACATCGTCTTGCAACTTAGCACGGACCTGTGTTTTTAATAAACAGTCGTTCCCCACTGGTCTCTGCGGCCCACACACGCTTTCAGAGCAAGTCCTATACGCGCTGGGCGCCCCTTCTCCCGAAGTTACGGGGCCATTTTGCCGAGTTCCTTAACCACGATTATCTCGATCTCCTTGGTATTCTCTACCTGACCACCTGAGTCGGTTTGGGGTACGGGCAGCTAGAACCTCGCGTCGATGCTTTTCTCGGCAGCATAGGATCACCCACTTATCCTCATCACATCTCAGCCATCACGAGAGACGGATTTGCCTATCTCTCGGCCTACATGCTTGAACCAGGACAACCATCGCCTGGCATGGGCTACCTTCCTGCGTCACACCTGTTAATACGCTAACCGCACCAGCATGGGGTCGTGCGCTCCACCTCCCGGTGTCACCCGAAGGCAACGATAGAAGGTTTCGGGCACTTAGCACCACTGGATTAGCTTGGGCGGTTCTTCGCCGGTACGGGAATATCAACCCGTTGTCCATCGACTACGCCTGTCGGCCTCGCCTTAGGTCCCGACTTACCCAGGGAAGATTAGCTTGACCCTGGAACCCTTGGTCTTTCGGAGGACACGTTTCTCGCGTGTCATTCGCTACTCATGCCTGCATTCTCACTCGTGTGCCGTCCACGGCTGGATCACTCCGCCGCTTCACCCAGCACACGACGCTCTCCTACCCATCAACACGACTGGACCACGAAGGCCTATCGCATGTGTCAATGCCACAACTTCGGTGGCGTGCTTGAGCCCCGCTACATTGTCGGCGCGGAATCACTTGACCAGTGAGCTATTACGCACTCTTTCAAGGGTGGCTGCTTCTAAGCCAACCTCCTGGTTGTCTAAGCAACTCCACATCCTTTCCCACTTAGCACGCGCTTAGGGACCTTAGATGGTGGTCTGGGTTGTTTCCCTCTCGACGATGAAGCTTATCCCCCACCGTCTCACTGCTGCGCTCTCACTTACCGGCATTCGGAGTTTGGCTGACGTCAGTAACCTTTTGGGGCCCATCGGCCATCCAGTAGCTCTACCTCCGGCAAGAAACACGCAACGCTGCACCTAAATGCATTTCGGAGAGAACCAGCTATCACGAAGTTTGATTGGCCTTTCACCCCTATCCACAGCTCATCCCCTCAGTTTTCAACCTAAGTGGGTTCGGTCCTCCACGACGTCTTACCGTCGCTTCAACCTGGCCATGGATAGATCACTTCGCTTCGGGTCTAGAACACGCGACTCGATCGCCCTATTCAGACTCGCTTTCGCTACGGCTACCCCACTCGGGTTAACCTCGCCACGTATCACTAACTCGCAGGCTCATTCTTCAAAAGGCACGCTGTCACCCCTCAATGGGAGCTCCAACGGTTTGTAAGCAAACGGTTTCAGGTACTATTTCACTCCCCTCCCGGGGTACTTTTCACCTTTCCCTCACGGTACTTGTCCGCTATCGGTCATCTGGAAGTATTTAGGCTTATCAGGTGGTCCTGACAGATTCACACCGGATTTCACGGGCCCGGTGCTACTTGGGATACCTTCCACCGCAGAACACGCATGTCGACTACGAGACTCGCACTCTCTCTGGTCAGGCATTCAAACCTGTTCGTCTATACGCTTCTGTACGATCAAAACCACGGCAGCGATTTTAGGTAGGTCCCACAACCCCGAACGTGCAACGCCTGCCGGCTATCACACACGCTCGGTTTAGCCTCATCCGCTTTCGCTCGCCACTACTCACGGAATCACTTTTGTTTTCTCTTCCTGTGGGTACTGAGATGTTTCACTTCCCCACGTTCCCTCTACCCGCCCTATATATTCAGACGGGAGTCACTGGGATACGTAAACGCACCCAGCGGGGTTTCCCCATTCGGAAATCCTCGGATCACAGCCCGCTTATCGGCTCCCCAAGGCTTATCGCAGATTGCTACGTCCTTCTTCGGCTCCAGATGCCAAGGCATCCACCGTTTGCTCTTAAAGACTTGAAATCACATGAGTCACACAAAACAAAAGCCTTGTGTGTTCGCTTTCTTTAAGATGCTCGCGTCCACTGTGTAGTTCTCAAAGTACGGTCGCACCCACGCATCCACCACAAAGGCTTCAACACAGGGCGGAAAGCTGCAGTCAAACGACTGAGCCTTCAGGACCCAACAACGTGCACGCGCCCCCACCACACAACGACCCCGTTCCGACCAGCAAGCTGGTGTACTAAAAATCGCCCCGCAGAAGAGACGCCCTGTCAAATGTTCCACCCATGAGCAAACCCCTCCGAAGACATTCGCTCCGAACGAGGCTCTGGACACCCGAAAGTGTCAGAAGCTCCTTAGAAAGGAGGTGATCCAGCCGCACCTTCCGGTACGGCTACCTTGTTACGACTTAGTCCTAATTACCGATCCCACCTTCGACAGCTCCCTCCCAAAAGGGTTAGGCCACCGGCTTCAGGTGTTACCGACTTTCATGACTTGACGGGCGGTGTGTACAAGACCCGGGAACGTATTCACCGCAGCGTTGCTGATCTGCGATTACTAGCGACTCCGACTTCATGTAGTCGAGTTGCAGACTACAATCCGAACTGGGACCGGCTTTTTGGGATTCGCTCCACCTCGCGGTATCGCAGCCCATTGTACCGGCCATTGTAGCATGCGTGAAGCCCAAGACATAAGGGGCATGATGATTTGACGTCATCCCCACCTTCCTCCGAGTTGACCCCGGCAGTATTCCATGAGTTCCCACCATAACGTGCTGGCAACATAGAACGAGGGTTGCGCTCGTTGCGGGACTTAACCCAACATCTCACGACACGAGCTGACGACAACCATGCACCACCTGTATACCGACCACAAGGGGGCGACTGTCTCCAGCCGTTTCCGGTATATGTCAAGCCTTGGTAAGGTTCTTCGCGTTGCATCGAATTAATCCGCATGCTCCGCCGCTTGTGCGGGTCCCCGTCAATTCCTTTGAGTTTTAGCCTTGCGGCCGTACTCCCCAGGCGGGGAACTTAATGCGTTAGCTGCGTCACGGAGACCGTGGAAAGGCCCCCACAACTAGTTCCCAACGTTTACGGAGTGGACTACCAGGGTATCTAAGCCTGTTTGCTCCCCACTCTTTCGCTCCTCAGCGTCAGTTACGGCCCAGAGATCTGCCTTCGCCATCGGTGTTCCTCCTGATATCTGCGCATTCCACCGCTACACCAGGAATTCCAATCTCCCCTACCGCACTCTAGTCTGCCCGTACCCACTGCAGGCTGGAGGTTGAGCCTCCAGTTTTCACAGCAGACGCGACAAACCGCCTACGAGCTCTTTACGCCCAATAATTCCGGATAACGCTTGCGCCCTACGTATTACCGCGGCTGCTGGCACGTAGTTAGCCGGCGCTTTTTCTGCAGGTACCGTCACCCGAAGGCTTCTTCCCTACTAAAAGAGGTTTACAACCCGAAGGCCGTCGTCCCTCACGCGGCGTTGCTGCATCAGGCTTGCGCCCATTGTGCAATATTCCCCACTGCTGCCTCCCGTAGGAGTCTGGGCCGTGTCTCAGTCCCAGTGTGGCCGGTCACCCTCTCAGGCCGGCTACCCGTCGACGCCTTGGTGAGCCATTACCTCACCAACTAGCTGATAGGCCGCGAGCCCCTCCCGAACCGAAATTCTTTCCCACCAGAAGCGATGCCGCTCTGGTTCGTATCCGGTATTAGACGCCGTTTCCAGCGCTTATCCCAGAGTTCGGGGCAGGTTGCTCACGTGTTACTCACCCGTTCGCCACTAATCCACTCCAGCAAGCTGGAGCTTCATCGTTCGACTTGCATGTGTTAAGCACGCCGCCAGCGTTCATCCTGAGCCAGGATCAAACTCTCCATAAAGAAAAGATGCATACCACCGCGGGAAAACGCGGAAGCAGCGAGTTTGAACTGACCATATAAATAGATGTCATTACTGACATCAAATGATCCAAAGGAATTCTCAAACACCCACAAAGTGAGTGCCGAGGATAATTTGGCATTTGACAAGTGCACGCTGTTGAGTTCTCAAGGATCAGACGCTCCCAGCCCCGACTCTTCCAAGCCGGCCCTCTGGGGCAACTTCTCTATCTTATCCGAAGCGATTCTCTCTGTCAAATCCGACACGCCGTAAGTTTCAAAGAAACCCAACAACTTGACGAATCAGAACCAGCAGAACCGAATCGGCGACAAGAAACTAACTTACTCGCTCTGCCTGAATGAATCCTGGGAGCGTCTCAAACGACAATCCCGATTCATATTCACTCCCGAAGAAGTAAAACCAGACCGAAACTCATAATAAGTTTTCCTGCCTGTCGCATGTCCTGGGGCGGGGAACCTTCCGGCTCAACCTCACCGCTTGGCGGCGACAAGGGATTACATTACGCGGAAATCGCGGCCCCGCCAACCCACCCCACCCCCGGGCGTGTCGTTCGAGGGCCGGCGATTCGCCCCAGAACGCGTCAGCGCCCTATCCAATAGGGGACAGGGCGCTGACGCGACGGAGGAAGGGTTATCCCCGATCGTCGTGTACCTCGGGATGGTCCTTGAGCTCGTCGATCACAACCGTGTCCTGATCGAGCGTGCCGTTGCGGTAGGCCTGACGGCCCACCACGTGCGCGGCGAGCGGTGCCGTTGCCATCTGGATCAAGACGATCGGGATGAGGAACGCAACAACCGCCCACGATCGCAACGCAAGCGCCACCGCGGTCGCGATCAGCATGAGCCCCAGCACCTGCGGCTTGGTGGCAGCATGCAGCCGCGAGGGAACATCACGGAACCGGAGCAGGCCGATTGCCGCCGTCAGGCACAGAAGGGCGCCGCCCAGCACAAGGGCCAGCGCAATGATGTCGATGATCATCGCTTCTCACCCCCGCCATCACGTCGAGCAACGAACCGAGCGACCAAGATCGTGCCGAGAATGCCCGTCGCGGCGATCATCAACATCACGGGCAGAGTGTCGGTGCGGTGGTTGATAACGGCCTCGGCCCCCATGATGCACAACACCATCGTCAGGAGAACATCGCCGGCGATCGCCCGGTCCAGAATCGACGGGCCCTTGACCATGCGCACAATCGTGAGTGCCGCCGCGGCACCGAACACCACGAGCGTGACGCCGATGAGGATGCTCTGAACGGTCATACGTCCACTCCCCACTGCGCAGCACGACGCTTCTCATAGGTGGGGGCTTTCGCCCGAACGGTCGTATAGGCGTCTCGCGAACCCAGTGCGCGAACGATGCGCATCTCCCACGCGAGCACCTCGCTGCGCACCCGGTCGGCGCCGGCGGGTGTTGTCACGCCCAATGCGTGCAAGTAGAGCACCCGGTTCTCGCGATCGGCCTCGATAACGGCCGTGCCCGGAACCAAAGACATCGCCACCGAAGTGTGGGTCATCGTCAAATCGTCATCGATGCGCAGCGGTGCGCGGACGATCGACGTCGCGGTCGGGCGCGGCGAAATCGTCTGCCATGCCACCTGCAGAGCGCCAACGATGAGCTCAGCGAGGAAGTGCACGACAAAGACCAGCAACCAGAACGGGTTGAACCGGCCAGACAACTCGGCCGTTGGAAGGCGAAAAGCTGTCGTGACATAGGTGGCAACGGCAATACCCGTCACGAACGCAAGCCACGTCAGCTGCCCCCACAACAGCATCCAGAGAAGAACAAGCCAGAGAAAGAACGGAAGTTGTGCCCAGGATCGACGTACCCAGAATCGTGTTCTCATGTTGTTTGTTCCACCCCCTCCAGCTGCACGAGCGAGATCGGTAGCAACAGCTCCTGACCAATCCGGTCGCAGATCTCGTAGAGCGGACCGGCGAAAACGGTCAGACCGACAATGATGACGACCATTCCCGCCGTTGAGCTCGTCATGATGCGCGGAATCGCACGACGACGCGTCTGCAAGTCGGCATCCGGGGCGCTGGTGAGGTATTCAATGCGCGCCTCGGTCTCGGCGGAGTCGTTCTCTTCACGCCAAAAGGCAAGGTTCCACGCCCGCATCAACGCATACAGCGTCAGAAGGGAGGTCACAACTCCCGCACCAACGCCCACCCACATGAGCGCCGTTCCTTCTTCAGCAGCGGCGTCGAACAGCGCGAATTTGCCCAGGAAGCCCGAGAAGGGCGGCAACCCACCCAGGTTCAGCGCGGGAATCAGATAGAGCGCTGCGAGGAAGGGCGCGGCCTTTGCGATTCCCTTGACACGCAGAATCGACGTCGACCCCGCGTATCGCTCGATCAACCCGACCGCAAGGAACAGCGTGGTCTGAACGATGATGTGGTGCACCATGTAGTACACCGTGGCGCCGGCAGCCTTCTCGCTCGCAATCGCGATTCCGAAAACCATGTAGCCGACGTGACTGACGAGTGTGAACGACAAAATGCGCTTCATCTCGGCCTGCGCAACCGCGCCGAGAATGCCGACGATCATGGTGACAACGGCAACGATCGCCAGGATCGCATCGAGATCACTGTCGTGGAACAGCTGCATCTCGGTGCGGATGATCGCGTAGACACCCACCTTGGTCAGCAGCCCCGCGAACACCGCCGTAACAGGTGCCGGCGCCGTCGGATAGGAGTCGGGCAACCAGAACGACAGCGGGAAGATGGCGGCCTTCACGGCGAAGCCCAGCAGCAACATCACGTGCAGCAGCATCTGCACCTCGGCGGGAAGCTCCGTCATCCTCTCGGCGATCTGCGCCATGTTGACCGTGCCCAGCGCGCCGTAGATCACCGCGATCGCGGAAATGAAAATCAGGCTCGAGACAAGCGAAACGACGATGTAGACCGTTCCCGCGCGGATGCGTTCCTTCGTCGACCCGAGGGTAATGAGCACATACGACGCCACGAGCAGGATCTCGAAGCCCACATAGAAGTTGAAGAGGTCACCAGCGATGAAGGCGTTAAAAACGCCCGCAGCCAGGATCAGATACGTCGGATGGAAGATCGTGACGGGGGTGTCCTCATCGCCATCCGCCGCGCCCTGCCCAACGGAGAACAACAAAACCGCCAGCAGCACGATGCTCGAAACCGCCACCAGCAGCGCGGAAAGCCGGTCGACATACAGCACGATGCCGAACGGAAGAGGCCACCCGCCGACCGATACCGCAAGTGGCGTTCCTGTGTCGACGACATAGAGCATGAAAACGGCAAGAAGGAACGTTGCCGACAGGGTGACGATCGACACACCCACCTGCATCAGACGATGCCGCGCGAGGATCAGCGCCATCGCCGCCCCGAGCAGCGGAAGAGCAACGAAAAGAGGAACCAGCTGACTCATCACTCCCCTCCCCGTCGATCGTCGAGTTCGAGCATCGCCGCGGTAATGGGCTCAACCCCCGTATCGGAGAAGTCGGTCGTCTCCTCGTCGCCTTGCTCTGCAACCTCTTCTTCGTCGTCCATGATGTCCTCGGTCGCCTCAGCACGCTCGCGCACAGCGAGGTCTTCTTCGTCGTCCTCGACCGTGTCGGCCTGTCCGAGTTGCCAGGAGCGATAGATCAGCGCCAGAAGAAACGCGCTGACGGCGAAGGTGATGACGATGGCCGTGAGCATCAGGGCCTGCGGAAGGGGATCGGACTGTTCGTCCCCCCAGCCGTAGAACGGTGAAACGCCGGGATACCCCATCGCAATAAGGATGAGCAGGTTCGAGCCGTTGCCGAGCAGCAGGAAGCCGATGAGCACACGAGTGAGGCTGCGCTCGAGCATGGCGTACACGCCCAGCGCATACAGGGCGGCCATCACGATCACAAGGCTCAGCGAAACGCTCATGAGCGCCCCTCCGATCCATTCGGTTCCGGGGCCGTGACGGCCGTGAACGTGCGGCCGCCGTCATCATCGATTTGCCGGTCCACCTCGGCCCCCAACGAACGAAGAACGTCGAGCACAAGCCCGATCACAACGAGATAAACGCCGATATCGAAGAACGTCGACGTGACAAAGTGCACGTGACCAACGAGAGGAAGGTCGGCCTCCCAGACTGCGCGCGTAAGGGGGTCAAGGCCAAACACCATCGGGGCAATCGCTGTTCCGACGGCAATCGCCATACCGGCTCCCAGCAGCCGTCCGGCATCGGTCGGCGCGGCCAGGCCTAGCTCCCATCGACCGCCGGCCACGTATCGCATCACCAGGGCCAGGCCGGCAACCAGCCCGCCGGCGAAACCACCTCCGGGAAGGTTGTGCCCCGCGAAGACCAGGTAGAGCGAGATCACGATGATGGTGTGGAAAAGGATTCGAACGACGACTTCCAACACGAGGGCTCGCGACGGCGCATCCATCCGTGCGCCTCCCGCGAGCCACGCGCGCGGCCGATCGCGATTCTCCGACGTCTGGACTTCGATGCCGCCTGTCGTCTCGACCAGCGGCTGGTGCCGCGCGGCACGCCACACCGCGCGAGACGTCTTCGCGCGAACAACGCGCCGGATCTGTGAGAGTCGGTCGCCGCGCGCTGTGACGAACACGAGCGACGCAACACCCGTTGCCGCAACAACGAGAACGCTCAACTCGCCCATGGTGTCCCAGCCACGCAGGTCAACGAGCGCGACGTTGACGATGTTTCTGCCGTGACCGATCGTGTACGCGAGTTCTTCCCACTCATCAGAGACGGGTCGGTGAGTACGGGCGCTCGCGGCGATGATCGCCACCGCCGCCATCGTCAGGCCGACGCCGGCGCCGATCACCCCGCGGAGAATGCGGTGCGCCACGGGGCCAGGGTCGCCCATGCGCGACGGGATGCGTCGCAGAACAAGAGCGAAGGCGACAAGCGTGACCGTTTCGACGAGCACCTGTGTGACGGCGAGATCGGGCGCGCCGGAAAGCGCGAAGAACACGACCATGCCCAGACCCGTGACGGAAACGAGAATCACACCCGTAAAGCGCTTCCGTGCGCGAACGGCGACAACCGCCGCCGCGATCATCAGAATCGCCGTAACCGGTTGGGCGGGGTGGTGCCAGGCCTCGAGCTCGACGCGCCACTCAGCGCTCGACAGCAAGACCGTGCCCTGGGAGGCGATCAGTACGACGAAAACCGTTCCGACGTAGATCGGCAATGATCCCCAGTGGGTGGCCCAGGTGACGAAAACCGCAAGGCGATCGACCAGTCGTGTCACGCCGTAGTAGACGTCGTTGGCGTGGTACCGCAGGAGACGACCCGTGCGGTCCCATCCCGTGGCGATCGAGAGCCAGAACACTCCGACGCCGCCCGCCGCAGCGAGAACGGAGAGGCCCAACGCCGGTTCGAGACCGTGCCAGAGGGCGAGGTGATACCCGCCCTCCCCGGGAACGCTCTCGGCATACGGGGCGAACAGCCTGTCGAGAACGGGAGCTGCGATTCCGCCGATCACGGTCAGTACCGTCAGGATCAGCGGGCTGACAAGGAAGCCGATCGGCGGATCCGGCCACACCGTCTTCTCTCGGAGGACGCCCGCGCTGTCACGCTTCGTCCAGAACGCGCCCCACACGAAGCGCACGCCATACGCAAACGTGAGCATTGAGCCCACGACAACGCCAACGAGCGCTATCCAGCCCCACCCACTGCCATCGAGAGCGGCGTCGAGGAGCGAGGCGAGCGCGGCCTCCTTGCCGACGAAACCGAGGAAAGGCGGCAAGCCGGCCATTGACGCAATCGCAATGATGGAGATCGCCGCGAGCGTTGGAGCCTGTTTGCCGAGGCCATTGAGTTTATCGACGTCACGCGTTCCGAGCTGACGGTCGATGATTCCGACAACGAGAAACAGGGTGGCTTTGAAGAGCGAGTGGGCGACAAGCATGGCGATGCCCGCAAGAGCGGTGTCCTGAGTTCCGTATCCAATGACAACGGAAAGGAAACCGAGCTGGCTGACGGTTCCGTACGCAAGAACGCGTTTGAGATCTCGCTCGCGCAGCGCCTGGTACCCGCCGAGGAGCATCGTGAAAATGCCGAAACTGACGAGGATCGGCCGCCACGGATCGGCCTCCCCGAAAGCCGGAGCAAAGCGGGCGAGCAGATAGATGCCGGCTTTCACCATCGCCGCGGCGTGCAGATACGCGCTGACGGGAGTGGGAGCAGCCATCGCGCCGGGCAACCAGAAGTGGAAGGGGAACAGCGCCGACTTGCTCATGGCGCCGATCAGGAGACACACAAGAGCAACGTCGACGAGCATGCCGTTGGGGGCTTCTTGGAGGATCACCTGGATGCTGTTCGTCTGCGCAACAACCGCGAGGATCACCGCGCCAACGAACATGACGAGGCCGCCAAGGGTGGTCGTCAAGAGGGACTGTAACGCCGCACGTCGGCTCGCCGCACGCGTGAAGTAGTGACCGATCAGAAGGTAAGACAGAACACTCGTGATCTCCCAGAAGATGACGAGCATGATGATGTCGTCCGTGAGAACGAGCCCGTACATCGCCCCGGCGAAGGCCAAGAGGACAGCGGCGAAGCGGCCGAGTCCGTTCTTCGTGCCGCGGAAGTAGTCGCGGCAGTACAGCAGCACGAGGGCCCCGACGCCGGTCACGAGCAGCGTCATCACCCAGCTGAGGGTGTCCATCCGCATCGATATCGACACACCCAGCGGGGCGATCCACTCGTATTCTTCGAGAGGAATGTTCCCCTCGAGAACGCGCCCCGTCTGCAACAGAGCGTGAATGAAGGCCCCGAGGGGAAGCGCCGCCGCAAGAAAGAACACCCTCGGTCCCAGCCAGCGTGCGATCGGCACCAGCAGGATTGCCAGCCCGGCGAACGCCGCGAGGAGCACAATCATGGGCGTACTCCTCGTCGTGGGGCCGCAAAATGCGGGGCAGCTGGCGGGACTCTGTCGTCTATCTTACGGACGAGGCATATATATACGGGCGGCTAACGCGATATCCGACCCTGAACGCGGCGGAAATGGCGCTCGGCTAGGCTCCAACGGTGCGTCTCGTCATTGCCCGCTGCTCCGTCGACTATGCCGGTCGGCTCAACGCCCATCTGCCGCTCGCCACGCGCGTGCTCATGCACAAGGGCGACGGTAGCCTGCTCATTCACTCGGATGGCGGGTCGTACAAGCCCCTCAACTGGATGAGCCCGCCCTGCCGCCTCGACCAGCTCGAGATCGATGACGAGCTGACAACAGCAGGCGTGACCGAGATGTGGCGCGTGACGCACAAAAAGACGGGCGACACCCTGACCGTGCGGATCTACGAGGTCATCGCCGATACGACGCACGACCTCGGCGTTGACCCTGGGCTCATCAAGGACGGCGTTGAAGCCGATCTGCAGCGGCTCCTCGCCGAGCAGGTGGACCTCATCGCGGAGGGCGCCACGCTCGTGCGGCGGGAGCACCCGACCGCGATTGGTCCCGTCGATCTGCTCATCCGCGACTCTGAGGGCGTTGCCATTGCCGTCGAGGTGAAGCGCCGCGGCGACATCGACGGCGTCGAACAGCTCACCCGCTATCTCGACCTCCTTGGCCGCGACCCGATCCTCACCGGGATCCGCGGGGTATTCGCCGCGCAGGAGATCAAGCCGCAGGCGCGCACCCTGGCACAGGACCGGGGCATTCGCTGTGTCACCCTCGACTACGAGGCGATGAAGGGCACCGACAGCGGAATCCCCACGCTCTTCTAAGCGTCGCGTGGCTCGGCGGTGGCCGGGAATACATAGGGTGGGGTCATGGCGAAATCTCCGTGGTCATGTGTTCTGTGGGATGTCGATGGGACGATTGCCGACGCATCGGCCGGGATCGTTCCCCGTATCGCCCAGGTTCTCGCCGGGTTCGGCAAAGAACCGATTCCCGCTGAGCAGGTGAATCGTTGGATCGGCCCGCCCCTTCTGGAATCATTCGAACAACTCGGCGGGCTCACGCCGGAACAGGCACTCGAGGCCGTCGCGACCTATCGCGAATTGGCAGGCAAGGCCGGCTATGCCACCAGCGTGCGCATATACGACGACGTTCCCGACGTCATCCAGGCGGTGGCTGATGCGGGTATCCCCCAGTCGACCGCCAGCACGAAGCCGGAGAACCAGGTCGAGGCAATCCTCGCCCACTATGACCTTGCGCCGCTGTTCGTCTCCATCCACGGCGCCGTGTCCGATGTTGAGGTGCTCGATACCAAGTCGAACGTGCTCGGACGTGCCCTCCGCGATCTCGGCGAGAAGGGCGTCGACATTTCGAAGCCCGTGCTGATTGGCGACCGCCACCACGACATCGACGGCGCTGCCGACTTCGACGTTCCCGTGATCTTTGTCCGCTGGGGTTTCGGCCGCGAGGACGAAAGCGCCGGCGCCGCCCACGTTGTCGACACTCCCGAGCAGCTGCGACAGCTGCTCCTGCCCGACTGATCGGCGATGTTCGACTTCCTTCCGGACCTGCCTGAGTTCTCCTCAGAAGCTCTTCCATCGTGGCTGGGGGCCGCGGCAATCGCGGTCGGCTCGGCGGTGATCGCGCTCATCGCCCTCATCGTCCTTGTCCGCCTGATTCGTCGCGGCAAGCGAGCACAGGCGCGGGCGCTGAAGGCGCTCGATGAGGTGGGCGCCCGCCTGGTGGAGCTCGATGACGCCACGGCCGATATCGAGCGAGAGATCGGGATGGCCAGCGCGCTCTACGACGGTCGCCCACCGGCGACCTTGCGACGCGCGCGCCTCACGGCGCAGCACACGCGAGACGACGCCTTCGCCGCATATAGCGACCTGTCAAAAGACGCACTGCTCCCGTCCGACCGAAAACGCCGGGCGACGAAGCTCCTGGCGGGTATCAACGAGGCGCTGGCGATCGTCGAGGCCGCACACGCCGACAACGAAACCTGGATTGCCGAGCACTCCTCGGCATCCGAGCAGGTGACGGTAGCTCGCGACCGCATCGATGCCGTGACAGAACGCATCGGCGATCCAACGGCCCTTCGCGCCGATCTGGAGCGCATCGCCGACGAAAGCGAGTGGGAAGACGCCGCCGAGGCCGACCAGCGGGCTCGTGACGCGCTCGCGGAAGCCGAACATCACTGGAAGGACGCGCGTCAGACCGCAGAGAATGACGCCTCAGCATCTGTGCGCGAATCGATCAGAGCCTGCGAGCAGGCCCTCATGCGGGCCGAGCGAAACACCCGGCACCTTGAGGAAACGCATCGCCTTGTGACGAACGCGTATCTTGCCGTCGGCGATGAGGCGAAGGCGGCGCACGCCGCCATCCGGGCCGCGATGGGAACGCAGAAAGCTCTCGACGACAAAGAAGCCCCCCGGCTGGGCGAGGCGATTCGGGTCGCAACGGTCGCGCTCGAGGCCGCTGAACGCGTAGCGTACCGCCGACCGGTGACCGCCAACGAACGCATTGCGCGTCTTCGCGATCGCCTGGACAAGGCGCTCGCGAATGCACGCACCCAGCAGCAGCGTCAGCGCGGTGCACGAAGCGCTCTCCCCGGGTCGCTGAACGCAGCGCGGAGCGCCCTCGCCCGCGCCGAGGCGATCGTGACCGGCCCCGAGGTGGACGCCCGCGTCCGCTTGGACAGCGCGCGTCGCGAACTGGCCGTCGCCCGACAGGCGCACGACCCGGTTGAGGCGCTCGACGCATCGCGCCGCGCCATCCGGGATGCCGAAGAAGCCGCCGCGCTGGCGAAGTTCCGCACACGCCGCCGATAGCGGTGGCGACAAAAGGAAGAGCCCCACACCGATCGGTGTGGGGCTCTTCCGAGAATCGCGCTGATTTACAGCGGAACGATGTTCTCGGCCTGCAGACCCTTGGGGCCCTCAGCAACCTCGAACTCCACGCGCTGGTTCTCCTCCAGCGCACGGTAGCCCTTGCTCTGGATCGCACTGTAGTGCGCGAAGACGTCCTGGCCGCCCTCGTCGGGGGAGATGAAGCCGAAGCCCTTCTCCGAGTTGAACCACTTAACGGTGCCCTGCGTGCTCATGTACTGCCGTTCTTTCGAGACGAAGCCGGCACAATTTCACGCCGACGAGGCCAACTTAGCCCACAGACATGTGCGAGCAACAGGGGGAAAACAAAAACAGCCCTCACTGTTGGGGGGAAACAGCGAGGGCCGGACGACCGAGAGAGGACGTCTTCGGCCAGATTACATGCATCTGCACGCACTCGCACACCGAGAGTGCTAGCTCATTCCGGATATAAGGTCACGGTGACCTTCACCCGGCGAAATCAGCATCCGCGACGGGAAAGCACACACCGCCCAGAAGGGCGTCGGCGTGTCGCGGACGAACGGCCAGAGCACAAGTATGTTGGGGCCATTCCCCCTGTGAGAGGCACTATGCGTACGATCCCAGCATCTCCGACCCGGTTTATCCGCGTCTTCCTCCCGGCGGCTTTGATCCTCGTCTGGCTCGCGGCCGCGTCGTTCGGAGGACCACTGTTCGGGAAGATCAGCGAGGTCTCGTCCAACGATCAGACCACCTATCTGCCGGCCTCCGCCGACGCCACCGCCGTGCAGGAAACCCGTCGCGACTTCGCGGAGTCAGAGGCTATCCCCGCGATCGCCATCTTCACAGGAGATGTCCAGCTAAGTGCGCAGGAACTGGACGATATCGGCGCGGCTCTCGACCGCGTTGCCAACCTCGAGGCAACCGACGGCGATGTCTCACCCCCGCTCCCCTCGGAAGACGGGCTCGCAGCGCAAGCATTCGTCCCTGTCTCCACGGACGCGGACCTCGCTGACGCGATTGATGACATCCGCAGCGTGCTGCTCGATACCCTCCCGGAGGGCATCACGGCGCAGATCACGGGTCCCGCTGGCTTCTCCGCCGACCTCGTTGCAGGCTTCGCCGGAATCGACGGCCTCCTCCTCGGGGTTGCCCTCGCCGCCGTGCTCGTCATCCTTATCCTCGTCTACCGCTCCTTCTTGCTCCCCGCCATCGTTCTCTCCACGAGCGTTTTCGCGCTCTGCACGGCACTCCTCGTGGTGTGGTGGCTGGCAAAGGTTGACGCCCTTCTGCTCACCGGTCAGACCCAGGGAATTCTCTTCATCCTCGTCATTGGCGCGGCAACCGATTATGCGCTGCTGCTGGTTGCCCGCTTCCGCGACGAACTGCGCACAGAACCCGACCACACCGCCGCGCTCCGACGCGCGCTGCGCGCCTCCATCGAGCCGATCCTGGCATCGGGCAGCACCGTGATCGCCGGGCTACTCTGCCTGCTCCTGAGCGATCTGCGCTCCAACAGCTCTCTCGGCCCGGTCGCCGCCATCGGCATCGCCTTCGCGATGCTCGCCGCCCTGACCCTTCTGCCGTCGCTTCTGCTCCTGCTGGGCCGCTCCGCGTTCTGGCCGCGCGTGCCGCGCCCCGGCGCGCCCGGCGCCGCTGCCACCGCCGCGACTGCAGGCGTCTGGGCGGGCGCGGCCCGCCTCGTCAGCCGCCGTCCGCGCCGAGTGTGGATCGGTACGACGATCGTGCTCGCCATCGGCTGCCTTGGCATCACCCAGCTCGATGCGTCCGGTGTTGCGCAGTCGGACCTTGTCCTCGGCGCGTCAGAGGCCCGCGATGGTCAGCAGGCGCTCGGAGAACACTTCCCCGGTGGTTCCGGCAGCCCGGCCGAGGTTCTCACCCCAGAGGATGACGTTCCCGCCACCGTCTCTGTTCTCACGGATCACCCCGGGGTGTCTTCCGTGGCTGTTCTCACCGCTGACGCCCCCGGTGGCTCGGCTCCCATTGATACCGATGGCACAACATCGCCCGTCGGACCTCCCGGCACGCCCGCTCCCGACCCCACCGTTGTGGACGGCCGCGTCATGCTGCAGGCCACGCTGTCGAACGCGGCTGATTCGGCCAGCGCCGAGGCGACAGTCCGTGATCTACGGATCGCGGTGCCGGACAGCGTTCTGATCGGAGGCGTGACCGCGACGGCCATCGACACGAATGACGCGTCGATCCATGATCGAAACCTCATCATCCCCGTCGTTCTCGTCGTCATCCTCGTGATCCTCGCGCTGCTGCTGCGTTCGATCCTGGCGCCCGTTCTGCTCATTGCCACCACCGTGCTGTCGTTCGGAACCGCGATGGGTGTCTCGGGCGTGCTCTTCACGCACGTACTCGGGTTTCCCGGCGCAGACCCCGCGGTTCCTCTCTACGGCTTCGTCTTTCTCGTTGCCCTCGGCATCGACTACAACATCTTCCTCATGACGCGTGTGCGCGAGGAATCGAAGATCCACGGCACGCGCGACGGAATCCTTCGCGGGCTCACGTCGACGGGCGGGGTGATCACGTCTGCGGGAATCGTTCTCGCGGCGACCTTCGCCGCCCTCGGCGTTATTCCTGTCCTTTTCCTGGCACAACTCGCCTTCATCGTGGCGTTCGGTGTTCTGCTCGATACATTCGTCGTCCGCACCCTTTTGGTACCCGCTCTGGCGTACGACATCGGGCACCGGGTGTGGTGGCCGGCGCGCATGAAGCCGTAATCGTCGGCAGAAGCACACCACCGCATAGGACCCGGCGCCGCGATTCTCGCCACGACACGTCACAGCAAGGACCCTCTGATGGCCGCAGCAACAGGCGCCCGCCAACGCGCTGTTCGCGAAGACCACATCCGTAACCACGCAAAACTCCTCGACGCCGCGCTCGAACTCTTCGACGCGAGGGGGCTCGATGTTCCGCTCCGAGAGATCGGAGCGCACGCGGGGGTGAGCAACGCCGGGGTTTTTCGGCATTTCGCTAACCGTGACCAGCTGATCGTCGAGGTCTACGAGCGGGCGGCGACGGCGCTGTCAGATCGCGTGGTGGCCGCCCTGGTGAACGCTCGGGACGAATCGGCTCAGGAACGGCTCGACACTCTCCTCAACACGGTCGTCACGGGAATGCTGGAGCGCCCCTGCTACGGCCAGCTCGCGGCCCGCGGCATCCGCCTCCGCCCCGACAGTGTCCCGGATCCCGCTCTCGTCGCTGAGCTCGGCTCCGTCATCGCCGCCGGGCAGAACGCCGGGCTGCTCGCACCGGACATCTCCGGAACCGACTTGGTCAGCGTGGCCCGCCTCGCGGCGGGGACGCTCACATCGGGCCCGACACCCGCCGAACAAGCAGCGACCGCGGCGCTCAGAAAACGCATGATGACCATCGTCCGGCGGGGGCTCGCCCCCCATGCTCAGGATGTCGCGGCGATGCCGACGTTCTCGACGCTCGCCGCACCGGACGACGCATCAGAGTAGGGAGGCGGCTACGCCGAGCAGCGGAGCGCACCGCCGCCTCGTGCCGACAACAAAAAGTCCTGAGGGGCGACCCGTTTTCCACGATGTCGCCCCTCAGGACATTCTGTGCGCAAGGGGGGACTTGAACCCCCACGTCCGTAAGGACACTGGCACCTGAAGCCAGCGCGTCTACCGATTCCGCCACTTGCGCTAAAACCCACGGTTTCCCGCGAACTCAACTTCCCGAGAATAGCATGCAGAAAACAGCGAACGCCAATCGACCAAACCGCGTGTCATCCTCCCGTTGGACGCGGGCATCCACCCCGGACAAGTACCATGACGCTAACCCCGACCCGATGCGAGGAGAACCGTGGGATTGCTTGACAGCTTCGAGAGAGGTCTTGAGCGTGTCGTCAACGGCGCATTCGCCAAGACCTTCCGCAGCGGCATCCAGCCCGTCGAAATCGCCTCAGCGCTTCGACGGGAGATGGACACGCGCGCAGCGATTGTGAGCCGTGAGCGCATCCTTGTGCCCAACTCCTACGAGGCCCGCATCAGCCAGGCGGACGCCGAACGGATGAGCGCGATCGGATCAGCTCTGGAAGATGAGCTGCGGACGATGCTCACGGCGCACGCGCGGACTCAGGGATACAGCTTCTCCGGTGCCCTCACGATCACGGTCCGCGCTGACGAGAGCGTCTCAATCGGAACCATCGATGTCACCAGCCACGCCGTCGCCGGACGGGTGTCCTGGCAGGCCGCGCTCGATATCGACGGACGTCGCCATACTCTCACCCGGGCGCGCACGGTGATCGGCCGCGGGAGCGACGCGGACATCACGATCGGCGACCCCGGCACCAGCCGCAAGCACGTCGAAGTGCTGTGGGACGGCGAGCGCGCCATGGTGCGCGACCTGGGGTCAACGAACGGCTCAAAACTCAATGGTCAGAAAGTTCGTCAGGCGGGACTCGCCGATGGCCAGACCATCACGATCGGGCGCACGAACATCGTGTTCCGCATTCTTGCGACAGCGCAGTCGGAACGACTTCCGCAGCAGCAAGACGCCACCCAGATCATCGATGCCTTCCACGGAGGTTCCCACCGATGAGTCAACTGACCCTCTTCCTCCTGCAGTACGGATTTTTGCTGCTGCTGTGGATCTTCGTCTTCGTGCTGATCTTCGCGCTCCGCGCGGACGTGTTCGGGGGCAGGGTCAGCAAGATTCCCGAGCCTCAGGCGTCGGTAACGCACCCGCCAGCGGACCCAAGCGACCCCAGTGCCCATACGGTCGCACACGGAGTCGCCGCGCCGGCAGCACCGGCGACGGACACAACTGCCACGCGGATCCTCATCACGGCGGGCCCCCGCCAGGGGCTCGAAATCCCGCTCGGTTCGGAGCCACTGACGATCGGCCGATCGGCAGACTCGGGGCTCGTCATCCGTGACGACTACACATCCAGCCACCACGCGCGCCTCGTCCGATACGCGGACCAGTGGATGGTGCAGGACCTCGACTCCACAAACGGAACATTTCACGACGGGCAGCGCGTGTCACCGAATTCTCCCGTTGCCATCAGGGTCGGCGCCCCCATCAAGGTCGGCGCCACGACGTTCGAGCTGCGAAAGTAGTCGCGCGTGGTCTTCGAGGGTTCCAGCGCCGCTATCTCCCACACCGGGAGGGTGCGATCGAACAACCAGGACTCCGGATACTCCGGATCGAATCTGTTCGTCGTCGCAGACGGCATGGGCGGACATGCGGGCGGCGACGTTGCATCAGCCGTTGCTATTAGCAAGCTTCAACCTCTCGACGATCACTACGCCACCCCTGCGCAGGCCGAGGAGGCACTGCGGACGACGATCGCTTCAACAGCGGGCGATCTTATCGATGTGGCGGCCCAGCGCCCCGAGCTCGCGGGCCTTGGCACCACGGTCAGCGGAATCGTCATGGTCGACGAATATGCCGTTATCGGACATATCGGCGACTCCCGCATCTACCTGTATCGAGATGACGCGCTGACGCAGATCACCACCGATCACACGTTCGTGCAGCGCCTCGTCGAAACGGGCCGTATCACCCCAGAGGAAGCGCGCTTCCATCCACGACGCTCGGTTCTGATGCGGGTGCTCGGCGATATGGACCCCGACCCCGAAGTCGACACGTTCATCATGCCGACGCGGCCCGGCGACCGGTGGCTTCTCTGCTCGGACGGCCTCTCGGGCGTTGTGGACGAACTCCACATGGCGAAGACGCTGCGGCAACAAATGACCCCGGCGCGCACAGCGGACAGCCTGCTCAAGCAGGCGCTCGACGGCGGCGCCCCCGACAATGTCACGCTCGTGATCGTCGACGTCGGTGGTCAGCACCCGCTCTACACCGGAACACCGACGATCGTCGGATCGGCGTCGAACCCCGATGGTGTGGTTGTTCCTGCCTCGCGTTCCCTCCTGCCGACGGGGTGGTTTCATCCGGCCCGGGCGGCGGCGAACGAACCAACGCATTTCGAACCCGACAACGACTATCTCGAAGAGGTCATCGCGGAAGACCGCCGGCGAACACGTCGGCGGCGAACGGTGGGCCTGGCGTCGGTTGTTCTGCTCATCGGCGCGATCGTCACGAGCTTCGCCCTGTTCTACAACTGGACACAGACCCGGTACTACGTCGGTTCCGATGAAAACACCGTCGTGATCTACCAGGGCATCCAGCAGTCCATCGGACCAATTTCGCTGTCGACGCCATACGAGGACACCGGCATCCCGTTCGCCGACCTTCGCGATCCTTACCGCTCGGAGATCGAGCGCACGATCACCGCCCGCGACCTCAGCCACGCACAGCAGATCGTCGAAAACGTGCGCGAGTCCCTTCCGGATTCCTCGCCGAATGCTGACGAAGATCAGGACGACGCTGTTCCGACGCCGACCCCCACCCCCGATGACGGAGGTGACGAATGACCGATGAGTCGCCGAACCTCGGCGCCGACACCAAGGCCGTGAAACGCGTGAAGCGCGATTTGCGCCGCATGCGCCAGCCGCAGCGCCTGCGCAACCGTGAACTCCTGCTCATGCTGTTTTCGTTCGCCGTGACGATGATGGCGTTCGTGCTCGTACAGTTCGGCGTTCTCGGAGAACTCGAGCCCACTCTGCTTTATGCGGTTGGTGGAATGTGTGCACTGTCGCTCGTTCTTCACATCATCCTTCGCATACGGGCCTCGCAGGCAGACGCCTTCCTGCTTCCGATCGCGGTCCTGCTGACCGGCCTCGGAACGGCCATGATCTATCGGCTGGATCTCTACGCTCAGAGCATCGGAAGTTCAAGCGCAGGCGGAATGCAGCAGGCGGCATACGCAGCCGTTTCGATGGCGCTGTGCGGGCTCGTGGTCTGGTTCCTCGCCAACTACCGCGTGTTGTTCCGCTACACGTACATCTTCGGGCTGGCCGGCATTGTCCTGCTCGTTCTGCCGTTCGTGCCCTTCCTGCACGGCGGCGGTAATGCTGACGTGTGGATCTCGATCGGCCCCTTCAACTTCCAGCCGGGCGAAATCGCGAAGATCTGTCTGGCGATCTTCTTCGCCGGCTACCTCGTCCGCACCCGCGAAAGCCTCACGTCCACAGGAAAGCGCGTTCTCGGTTTCACGTTCCCGCGAGCGCGCGAGTTTGGGCCGCTTCTGGTGATCTGGGCCATCTCGATGGCAATCATCGTTGTGCAGCGCGACCTGGGAACCGGAATGCTGATCTTCGGCATGTTCGTGGCGATGCTCTACGTGGCAACGGGGAAGACCGGATGGGTCCTCATCGGTGTCGGACTCGCCGCAGCGGGCGCCGTTGCCGCCACGTTTGTGATGCCCTACGTTCACAACCGCTTCAACGCGTGGCTAAACGCCATGGACAACGACCTGTACAACGACCCAGCCGGCGGCAGTTTCCAGCTGGTGAACGGCCTGTTCGGCCTTGCTCACGGTGGCATGTTCGGCACCGGTTGGGGTCAGGGACGTCCGTATCTCACCCCCGTGGCCTCCAGCGACTACATCATCCCGAGTCTCGGTGAGGAGCTCGGCCTTGTGGGCATCTTCGCGATTCTCGCCCTGTATCTCGTCTTCGTCAGCCGCGGCGCCCGCATCGGCGTTGCCGGCCAGGACGACTTCGGCAAGCTGCTGGCGGTTGGGCTCTCCTTCACGCTGGCGCTGCAGGTGTTCATCATGGTCGGCGGCGTGACGCGCGTGATTCCCCTGACGGGTCTGACAACGCCGTTCCTCGCGGCCGGGGGCTCGTCGCTGCTGGCCAACTGGATCATCGTCGCCATTCTTCTCCGCGTCAGTGACGCGGTTCGCAAACAGCCCCGGGCGGTGATCGGCTGATGACAAAAGAAATCAGGCGCCTCAGCATGATCGTTGTGCTGATGTTCGTCGCGCTTCTCGCGTCGACGAGTTTTATTCAGGTCTTCAACCAGCGCACACTTGCGGAAGACCCGAACAACCGGCGCACCCTGTACGACTCGTACGAGGTGCGCCGCGGGCCGATCATCGCCGGCGGAGAGCAAATCGCCCGTTCGCAGTCGACAGATGACATCTATGCCTTCCAGCGCACATATCCGGATCCGGAAATGTGGTCGGCTGTTACGGGGTGGTTGAACCCCGCGCTGAACTCCGCGACGGGCATCGAACAGGCGATGAATCAGCAGCTCTCCGGCTTTGCCGACTCCGCTTTCCTCTCCCGGCTGGAACAGATCTTTACGGGCCAGACACCACGCGGTTCGAGCGTTGAGCTGAGCCTGCTCCCCGATGTTCAACGCGTGGCCTACGAAGAGATGGCGAACCGGGGCTACACGGGCGCGGTTGTTGCCATCGAGCCCGACACGGGCCGGATCCTCGCCCTTGTCTCGACGCCCGGGTACGACACGAACCTCATTGCCTCCCACGATCCGGGATCCGCCAACGAGGCCTACAACAACCTGGAGAACGACGAGGGTCGCCCGCTGGACAACCGCGCGATCTCGGGAAACACCTATCCTCCGGGCTCCACGTTCAAGCTGGTCCTCGCCGCTGCCGCCATCGAATCGGGCGAGTACACGGCAGAGAGCACCTTCGACAACCCCGTTTCGTACACCCCTCCCGGGACGACGGCTTCCGTCTTTAACGCCACGCGGGGCACGTGCGGATCGGGCGACGAGGTCACGCTGGAGACCGCCATTCGCCTCAGCTGCAATGTTCCCCTCGCGGAGCTCGCCGTTGAGCTCGGCGACGATGCGATCCGCGAACAGGCCGAGAAGCTCGGCTTCAACGCCGAGATGTCGATTCCGCTGCGCGTAACGCCGTCAACGTACCCGACCACCGGGCTCGACGACGCACAGACCGCGTTGACCGGCTTCGGTCAAGGACGCGTGACATCGACCCCGCTCGCGATTGCCATGATGTCTGCGGCGATCGCCAACGATGGCGTTCTGATGGACCCGCGGATGGTCGATCAGGTGATGGGGCACGACCTTTCGGTGCAAGAGCGGTTCGCCCCCTCCGAGTTCGGACAGGCCATGGATGCGGAAACCGCCAAGACTGTTACCGAGATGATGGTGTCATCCGTCGCAGACGGCTCGTCAACGAGTGCAAGAATAGATGGCGTCGACGTGGCCGGTAAGACGGGTACAGCCGAGGTGGGCGAGGGCGATGAGCCCTACACGCTGTGGTTCACCGGGTTCGCACCCGCCGACGATCCACAGGTTGCGGTGGCGGTCGTGGTAGAGAACGGCGGCGGCATGGGTCAACAAGGTTCTGGGAACACGATCGCGGCTCCCATCGCGAAGAAGGTCATGGAGGCGGTGCTCGCACAATGAGGCCAACGCAGGGTGTGACGTTCGGCGGGCGGTATGAACTCAGCTCGCGCATCGCCATTGGCGGAATGGGCGAGGTCTGGGAGGCTACCGACCACGTCATCGGCCGTACGGTCGCAATCAAGATCCTCAAGGATGAGTACATGGGGGACCCCGGGTTCCTCGAGCGCTTCCGCGCCGAGGCCCGGCACGCTGCCCTCGTGAACCATGAGGGCATTGCGAGCGTTTTCGACTACGGCGAGGAGAACGGCTCGGCGTACCTCGTCATGGAGCTCGTTCCCGGAGAGGCGCTGTCGACCGTTCTCGAACGCGAGAACACTCTGTCGTCCGACCTCACGCTCGACTACATCTCGCAGACGGCCTCCGCGCTTCAGGCCGCGCACGCGGCCGGCCTGGTCCACCGTGACATCAAGCCGGGCAACCTGCTGATCACGCCGGACCGGCGTGTGAAGATCACCGACTTCGGTATCGCCCGCATTGCCGATCAGGTGCCGCTGACGGCAACCGGCCAGGTGATGGGAACCGTGCAGTACCTGTCGCCCGAACAGGCGTCTGGGCATCCCGCGAGCCCCGCAACCGACATCTACTCGCTGGGGATCGTTGCGTATGAAGCCCTCGCCGGAAAGCGGCCCTTCACGGGTGAGTCGCAAGTGGCGATCGCGATGGCGCAGATTAACGACGCGCCGCCGGCGCTTCCCGATAGCATCCCGCTGCCCGTTCAGCGTCTGGTCATGGCGATGATCGCCAAGAAGCCCGACGAGCGTCCGGCGTCCGCTGCGGCCGTTTCGCGCGCGTGCAACGCGCTGCGCCGCGGCGATATGGCAGCTGCCGTTGCTGCCGCACCGATGCTCGCTGGCACCGGCGCGGTCGGCACCGGCGACGACATGACGCAACTGCTGACCGGCACGGCCGGAGCCACGACGATGATGCCGGCGACAAGCCCGCTGCCGACGGGCGCCGATCTGCCTGACGCCGCCCAGAAGCCCAAGAAGAAGCGCAGTCCGTGGACATGGCCGCTGGTGGCACTCATCGTGCTCCTCGTGGCCGTTCTCGGCGGAACGGTCTGGGGAATGTTCTCCTCGGGATGGTTCGGTGCGGACGAGCCGACGCCAGAGCCCACGGTCGAGGTGACGACGACGGAGCCGACACCGGAACCGACACCGGAACCCACGGTCGCGCGCATCGACGTGACGGCCCTCGGCTTCAACGGTCAAAGCTGCGACGCGGCCCGCCAGATCATCTCCGAACGAGACGTCGACCTGACGATCAACTGCACGACGGGCGACCCCGCCGATACACAGGACCAGGTGGGCGTGATCTACAACGTGGCCCCGGGCGGTTTTGTCGACGAGGGAACGACGATCGAGGCCACCGTTTACGGTGAGCTCGTTGACATCCCTGCCCCCACAACGGCGCCCTCGTTTGGCTCATCGGAACTCGTCCGCGGCGAGATCGTGACGGTGGCCTGGGCGCCCTACACCTGCCCCAGCGGAACCGGAACTCTTTCCGGCTACACCGTGAAGCTCAGCGGTGCGACCTTCGACGATGGCTCCGACGAACGCCGCTTCGACCCGAGTGTGACGCAGGCTCTCATCGGAATCGGCGAAGACCAATTCTTCGTAACGGCGTCCTACCTTGCCCACTGCGCGGGTAACGAAGAACGCCCCTCGGGCGAAACGGCAACCGATGCCATCGAGACGCAGGCGCCGCCAGAGCCCGAGCCTGAAGAGACCGAGCCTGAAGAGACCGAGACTCCGCCCGCGGACGACGGCGCTCCTGCGCAGCCCGGCGAGATCGACAACCAGCTGCCGGTTCCCGGCGACGAAGGCTGATAGCCGACCGAGGCGCTCATCAGCGCCTCGGTTAGGCTGTGCACAGATACGCCGCACGAGCACCTGGGGAGGGCAGAAGTGTCGGACGAGCCCACGCAGGCAATGGAAGCACCGGTACAGCGAACACGCGTCCTTTCGGGGCGCTATCGCGTGGACTCCCTCATCGGGCGCGGCGGCATGGCGAGTGTCTTTCGGGGCTACGACCTCACGCTCGGCCGCACCGTGGCCATCAAGGTCCTGAAGCGTGATCTCGCCGGAGACAACACCTTCCGTACCCGCTTTCGTCTCGAAGCACAGGCGGCCAGCCGAATGGCCCACCCGTCGATCGTTCGCGTCTACGACGCCGGCGAGGACCTGGAAGATGATGGCGAGGGCGGCACACGCCACACTCCCTACATCGTGATGGAGTATGTCCAGGGCACGCTGTTGCGCGACCTGTTGCGCGACGGCCCCGTTTCTCCGGAGGACGCCGCACGCTACGTCGACGGCATTCTGGAAGCACTTGAGTTCTCCCATCGCGCCGGGGTCATTCACCGCGATATCAAGCCAGCCAACGTCATGGTCACGGACGATGGCCAGGTCAAGGTCATGGACTTCGGCATCGCGCGCGCGATCAGCGATACCTCCGCAACCGTCGCCGAAACGACGACGATCCTCGGCACGGCAGCGTACTTCTCCCCCGAACAGGCAAAGGGCGATGTTGTCGATGCTCGCGCCGATCTGTATTCCACCGGAATCGTGCTGTACGAGCTGCTCACGGGCCTCCCGCCGTTTCGCGGGGATTCGGCCGTTGCCGTGGCCTATCAGCATGTGCGGGAAGCCCCCGTTCCGCCGTCGCATGCGCATGACAACTCCCCGGCGCAGCTCGACCCGATCGTGCTGCGCGCTCTCGCGAAGGATCCTGCACAACGCTTTCCCAGCGCCGCGGTCTTCCGCGAGGAGCTCGACGCATCGCTTGACCGAAAGAGCATGTCCAAGCGCCAGCTGGCCGCTTTCACCGACGATTTGTATGGCGAAAGCGCGCAGAAACAGGAGCAAACGGAGCACACCCTCACACAGCTTTCCGCCGAAACCAACCTGACGCGCACCCAGTCGGGCCCGCCCATTGCGTGGATCTGGACGGCGATGATCCTGCTCGTGGCGCTGGTGGCGTCCGTGATCGTGTGGGTCGTTCGTATGGACCCGTGGGACCTGCGTGTGGCCGACTCGGTGAATGTTCCCGCCGTGGCGGGCATGACGTTCGAACGAGCCCTCTCCGAGGCGGAACGAGCCGAGCTGACCGTTACCCGCAGAGATGAGCCGAGTGAATCCGTGCCGGAGGGCATCGTCATTCGGACGAGTCCCGACCCGGGGACCGCTGTGACACCGGGAACGACGATAGAGGTCATCGTCTCCGAGGGGGAATTGCTGGCCGCTGTTCCGGAGCTCGTGGGCCTGAGCGAATCGGCTGCGCGCTCGGCAATCTCCGATGCGACCCTGCAAGTGGGTCGCATCACCCCTGTGAATGACCCTGAGGCCTCTGACGGAACGGTTCTGGCGACCACGAGCAACGGCCGCGAGGTGTTGCCGGGGGATGAGCTCATCCAGGGGGCGATCATCGACCTGACGGTGGCTACCGGCCGCGTCACGGTTCCGAACCTGGCCGGGTGGACGATCGCGGCGGCTACGGGCCGCCTGGAGGAACTCAACCTTCCCGTTGAGCTGTCTGACGATACGTCCTGCTTGGCGGAAACCACGCCAACGGTGCACACACAGTCGCCCGTCGGCGATCGTCCGGTCGGCACCTCAATCACGCTCTATCAGTGCACGGGCGAGGCCCCGGCGGATGACGAGAACGACGAGGCGTCAGCGGACGGCACCGGTATCGGCACCGAACCCGAAGAATCCTGGTGACATTCGCTTCTCGAGCGTCGATGCCGCGTCAGCGATTCCACTAGACTTCCCGGTATGGCTCGCAAGCAGAATGACGACGACGAGCTCACCCACGTCCCGGGTGAGCCGCTGCCCAATCCCGTATGGTTCCTCCCCGTTATGGTGTCGTTCTTCCTGCTGGGGCTCGCGTGGATCCTCGTGTTCTACCTCTCGGGCGCCCAGTACCCGGTTCCCGGCATCAACTACTGGAACCTCGCCATCGGCGGTGGGTTGGCCATGATCGGCCTGCTCATGGCCACACGCTGGCGGTAAAGAAAGACCTCAGCCCCGTTCGGACGTCGCCGTCCGAACGGGGCTTTTTTCTGGCCAGGCGCCATCGAATGACATCCATGTCATTCATCCACAGTGCGCGGTCATGATGTGAATAACACCAGTGTGATTATCCCCACCTGGGGACAAGTCTGTGGATAAGTCCGTGGAGAACCCGCGTTAAGGGTGGAGAGCCGGTGGAGAACCTCCCCCATTCAGTGGATAAGTTTCCTCGATATGGGGATAAGTCGGCCCAATCTGGGGACAAACTCCCCGCTGCCAACCGCCGAGACACCGGCCGTTCCTCTTCCGTACAAGGCATCGACGTTATCCACACTGTCCACAGGCACGCAAAAGCACCCCGCGAGGCTGGTGCTCGCGAGGTGCTGTGGGCCCGCTAGCGCGTGAGGGTGAGATACCCCGTCAGCGGCGGAACCGCGAACGCGGCCATCAGCCCCAGGCCCAGAAGGACGAGAAAGAACGTCTGCCGACGGCGCTGATCGGGGCGACGCGTGCGGCTAAAGATCAAGCCGATCAGCGCGCCAACAGCGAGACCGCCGACGTGCGCCTGCCACGAGATGTTGAAGACGGGAACGAAACCGAGCACGAGGTTGATGCCCAAGACGATGAACAGCCCCGTCATGTTGGCCCCGACCGACCGGCCAATGACGAGGAGCGCCCCGAACAGGCCGAAGACCGCCCCGGAAGCGCCGACAACCGGCGTTCCGAACGACAGCAGCGCAACAGCGGCGGATCCGCCCGCAGCGCTCATTAGATACGTCGTGAGGAATCGTCCGCCGCCGAGCATCGGTTCGAGAATGCGTCCGACCATCCACAGCGCGATCATGTTGAGCGCAACGTGCCAGAAGCCCGAATGGACGATGGCCGCCGTCACTATACGCCAGGGCTGGAAGGTCCCGAATTCGGGATACAGATACGGGGCGTAGAACATCAGCCAGGCCTGTACCTGGAAGCCCGGGGCGACGATGCTCACCATCTGCAACAGGTAGGTCACGGCCGTGACGATGAAGATCGCGGTCATCACCCGGGTGCTCCCGGCCCCGAACGAAACGGAGGCGACAGAGCCACGGCCCCACCGCCGCGCCGCGCGCTTCTGCGCGGGCGTGCGGCTCTTCTTCTGATTCGTGAGGCACTTGGGGCAAATCACCCCGACCGAAGCAGGGGTCTGGCACTCCGGGCAGACAGTTTTCAAACAGCGCTGACACAGCACGAAGCTCTGCCGATCAGGGTGCCGGTAGCAGTAGTTGTCGGGGTTATTGGCGTACGACTTCGACGTCACTGCGAGCAGGGTCCGATCTGGCAGAGCCTCGTGATGGTGTGAATTTAGAGCTTCTCGATGTCGATCGACGAGATGACGACGTCTTCCAGGGGGCGGTCCTGAGCGCCCGTTGCTACAACACCGATCGCGTCGACGACCTTCTTCGATGCGTCGTCAGCCACGGCGCCGAAGATCGTGTGCGCGCCCATCAGGTGCGGCGTGGGAGCGGTTGTGATGAAGAACTGCGATCCGTTGGTGCCGCTGACGCCACCGAAGCCGTTGCGACGCTTCCCCGCGTTGGCCATTGCGAGAACATAGGGCTCGGAGAAGTTCAGTTCGGGGTGGATCTCGTCGTCGAAGTTGTACCCGGGGCCACCGATGCCCTGACCGAGTGGGTCGCCACCCTGGATCATGAAGTTCGGGATGATGCGGTGGAAGATGACGTCCTTGTACAGAGCGCCCTCGCCCGCCTCGCCCGTGCGCGGGTCTGTCCATGCCTTTTCGCCAGTGGACAGTCCGATGAAGTTCTCGACAGTAACGGGGGCGTGGTCCCCGAAGAGGTTGATCACGATGTCGCCATGGTTCGTGTGGACCGTTGCGACGGCGGTGTGCTGAGTCATACCGTCCATTCTCGCAGAACCGCCGAATCACCCGCCCGACATGCGCAGGAATCTGGCAGGATGTGAGAAAGGACACCAACGCGGGAGGGCACACGTGGCCGTACGTCTCAGCAAGAAGCGAAAGAAAGAGCTCCGCAAGCTACAGGGCACCGCGAACAGGGTGCTTGAAGCGCAGCGACTCGTCGCCGCCGACGCAGCAGATCTTGCTCGTGCCGCCGGCCGCCAGCTCAGCGCTGTCAACAGCGAGGTTCTCGTCCCTGAGGCCCGCAAGAAGTATGGCCGGTACGTGGAGCCTTACGTCGAAAAGGCACAGCCCTACGTTGAGGACGGTTACGTCCGCGGGAAGAGATTCTTCAACAAGAGCGTTCTTCCTGCCGCTGGGAGCGCCGTCGGCCGCGCCCTCGGCGCGTACGACGCAACCGCCGCCAAGCTTGGCAAGAAGCAGATCATCGTCGAGCCGCCGAAGAAGAAGTCCAGCGCCGGTGCGGTGATCGCTGCCGTTCTCGGCATTGCGGCGGCCGTCGGCATCTTCGTCGCCGCGTGGAAGACGCTGAGCGCCGATGATGAGCTCTGGGTAGCTGACGATCCGGCGGCAGCGCCCGACGCATAAGCACAGACAACCCGACAATGCGGGGTCCGCAAGGGCCCCGCTTTGTCGTTTCTTGCAGGAGGAACCATGACAGACCCCACACAGCGGGTCCGAGACGCCGCAGCCCGTCGGGGTGTCGACATCGAGATCCGAGAGTCGCCGCCTGCCTCGTCTCTCGAAGAAGCCGCGACGCTCCGCGGAATCGATCCGTCGGACATCGTCAAGACGCTTGTCGTGAAGGGCAAGGGAGATCAGTTCCTCTTCGTGCTCGTCCCCGGTGATCGCGCGATCTCCTGGACCAAACTGCGCAAGACGGTCGGCGTCAACAAGCTGCGCCTGCCCGACGCCGATCAGGCGCTCGATGCCACGGGGTACGTGCGTGGCACGATCGTCCCGTTCGGCTCGACAACCGAATGGCCCGTATATGCCGATGAACGCATGAAGGGGAAGCGTATTTCGATGGGGGCTGGTGCGCACGGCCACACGCTCTTCGTCGACGCCGATTCGCTTCTGGCCTCATACGACGCGACGGTTGCCGATATCACCGAGCCGATCGACGTCATTCGTTAACCGGCGACGACGGCACGCCCCGCAGAGCGGCGCATCAGACCACGCCGCTGTCGTGGGCCCAGATGGCGGCCTCGACGCGATTCCGGACCCCGAGTTTGGTGAGGATTCCGCCGATATGGGTCTTCACGGTGCCCAGTGACAGGAAGAGCTCGGAGCAGATCTCGGCATTCGTCAACCCCGTGCCAGAAGTCGCAGCACATCCTCCTCCCGCGGAGATCGCGGCTCCGCGGGCGCGTGGGCATTGCGTCCGGCGAACGTCGCGAGAAGGCGGGCGGTGATGCCCGGTGAGATGAGCGCGTCCCCCGCGGCAACAGCGTCGTGTCCGTCCGCCGCCTGGCCGACCACGTCGAAGCCCTGTGACTCGAGCAGAAGCGCCAGCCCCTCCCGAACCGCGGGCTGATCGTCGGCGATCAGCACCCGCGTCATGCGTCGTCTCCCCGGGGAATGACCGCTTTCTGGCGGCATCGCCCTGGCAGCTTGGGCGCGAATCACGATCGCCGACACGCGGTGAGCGACCGTGTCGTGCAGGTCGCGTGCCAGCACCTCACGCTCCGCTGAGCGGATACGGTCATACTCACCCTGACGAGCATCGACCCGCTGGCGGCGGATCACCCCGAACATGCAGGCACCGCCGACGAACAGAAGGCCGGCGATGGCCCCGGGAACTCCCGATCCATCGAGCACGACGGACACGATCAGCCCCGCCCCCAACAGCGCGCCGCCGACGATCCGTGCACCTCCCGTTCCCCACCGGAAGAGTGCGTACGGGACGGTGATGGCGATGAAGGTGGACACCATCGCATCGGAAACGCCCGCAATCGCCTGCGGGGTCTGAAAGGCAACAGACAATACCGTGATCCCTGCGACGGCGGCGAGCGGGTCGGTACGCCGCCAGAGAAACGCCGGCAACAGCGCGATCGTGAACAGGGCCGACACGAGCGGCCAGGCGAGGTCTGTTCGCAGCAGCGCCTCGGCGACGGCATAGCGCTCACCGTACCGATACCTTCTGGTGCTCGGGAGCCCCCGGCCCTGATCGCACTCGGCGCCGCACGATGATCACCTCGGCGATAGCGGCGTTGAGCGCCCAGCCGGCGATCATCGTGATGGCACGTGACGGTTCGTCGGGTGGCCCGAAGATGACAAGCGGCAGACCCGCGGTTCGGACCTGAGTTCCCGCCCCCATCGCCAGCCCGTAGGCACGGATCATCCACGCCCCGTGCTCGGCGAAGCGTCGTCGACGGATCGCGACAACGCCCAGTGTCAGAAAAGCGAGGGTGGCGGTTCCGACGATGTGGAGAACGATGGGAATGAGGGCGGCAACAAACCGGGCGTTCTCGGCGGTCACCTGACTGACCACCGCGTCACCGAGACGCGCACCGCCCGCAATGGAGGGGATGATAGCCAAGAGCAGCAGCGCCGCAAGCAACCACCACTCGCGTGCCGGAAGACGAGATGACGTGTTCATGGCCCCAGCTTCCGCCCGCGGCGCACATCCTCGCCTCGGCCGGATGGCCGGTTTCCTCCCACCTCATCGCGCGGCGCGGAACGACGACCCTAGCTCTCCAGCTCCCCGAAACCATCGTGGAAGAGGGCGGCGATGCGGTCGATCGCCTGTTCGGAGGCGACGGGTCCGAGAAGCTCGACCTCGTCGCCCTTCGCCGCGCTGAGCACGAGCAGCTGGGTGAGGCTCGCGGCGGATGCCTCGGCCCCGCCAGGAAGGGCGCGCAGACGCACAGAGCGATCTCCCTGGGCGGCCCCCACGATCAGCGCGGCGGGGCGCGCATGGATGCCGAGGCTGTTCAGAACGGGAACGCGGCGCACAATCTCGGACTCGGGGTTCGGTTTTTCCTCGGGTGCGGCGCTGGGGGGCGCGGGGGCAAGAACCGCCGTTTTCGCCAGCAGAGCCGATTCGGCCTCCTGGGCAACGGCGTCGAGAGACGCGCCGCCCGCGGCAGAAACACTCGCTGCCAGAACCCCCTCGACGAAGGGGGCCGGAACCAAGCGAACCGGAACGTCACTCGTGCGGAACTCGAGCGCCATTTCCGCGCTCATCACGGCGGATCCCAGATCCATGATCACGATCACGCCGTCGGTGTCCGGGGCGAGCTCGTCGATCGCCGTGGCCACCAGCATCGCGTCGGTTCCGAGGATGGGAGTTCCGTCCGCCTCGGTTCCGGCGCCGCCCGCAAGGCGAAGCGGAACGCCGCCTTTCGGCACCATCTGGGCCGCCAGCTCGGCCGTTGCCTCGGCAAGCCGTGCGCTGTGCGAAACGGCGACGATGCCGATCATCGACCACTCTCCGCAATCGCGTCGGCGAGAGTCTCGAACATCAGCGTTGTCGACGCGGCACCGGGGTCGAGGTGCCCGACGCTACGCTCACCGAGGTAGCTCGCCCGACCTTTTCGTGCCACGAGGTCCAGGGTCGCGTCGCGCCCCGCGGCCGCCGCATCAGCAGCCCGGCGGGCGGAGGCGGCGAGTTCCTCGTCGCCGCTCGCGAGGCCCACTTCAAAGGCATCGACGGCGGGCAGGAGTGCGTCGATCAGCGTCTTATCCCCGGGTTCGGCCTTTCCTCTGTCGACAACTCCGCCCAGGCCCGCACGCAGAGCCGCGGCGAGCGCTGGTCCGTCGAGTTCTGAAACGGGTCCGGCTGATGCCCCAGCGCGGAGAAAAAACGTCCCGTACAGCGGTCCGCTGGCTCCACCGACCGAGCTGACAAGCGCCATACCCGTCGTCTTCAGCAGCGCGTCGACCTTTTCGGGCGCCGCCTGGACGACCTTCTCGACCGCGGCGCCCATCCCCCGCGCCATGTTCGCACCGTGGTCGGCGTCACCGATGGCGGAGTCCAATTCGGTCAGCCACTCGCGCTGTTCGGTGACAGCATCGCGGAACCGCGTGAGCCATTCGCGGAGGACGTCAATCGTGACAACGCCCGCCATCAGACGCCCCACCGGAGGCCCGGGGTCTGCACGGGGGCATCCCACAGCCGCAGCATCTCGTCGTCGGCTTTCAGCACCGTCAGCGAACACCCCGCCATATCGAGCGAGGTGATGTAGTTGCCGACCAGATTTCTCTCGATGGTGACACCCGCTTCCTTCAGCTGCTCCGCAACCTCGCCGTACATGAGATAGAGCTCGATCAGCGGTGTTGCGCCCATGCCATTGAGCATCACGATCGCCGGGGATCCCGTGACGTCGATATCCGCCAGAATCGGCTCGAGCAGCTGACGGGCGATCTCTTTCGCGGGGGCCAGGGCCTCCCGGTGACGCCCGGGTTCCCCGTGAATCCCGATACCGATCTCCATCTGGTCATCGGGCAGATCGAAGGTGGGCTTACCCGCGGCCGGCACCGTGCAGCTGGTCAGCGCCATTCCCATGGAGCGTCCCTGAGCGTTCACGCGCGCCGCGAGATCCGCGACATCGGACAGCGTCTGTCCTTCTTCTGCCGCCGCACCAACGATCTTCTCCAGCAGCACCGTGAGTCCAACGCCGCGGCGCCCCGCCGTATACAGCGAGTCCTGAACGGCGACATCATCGTTCACGATGATCGATTGCACCTCGATACCGTCCATGGCGGCCAGTTCCGCAGCCATCTCGAAGTTCAGTACGTCACCCGTGTAGTTCTTCACGATGTGCAGAACTCCGGCCCCGCGGTCGACCGCCTGCGTCGCGGCCTGAACGCGGTCGGGCGTTGGCGAGGTGAAGACCTCTCCTGCGACGGCGGCGTCGAGCATGCCCGGCCCGACGAATCCGCCATGAAGGGGCTCATGACCAGACCCCCCGCCCGAGACGATGGCCACCTTGCCCTCCGCCTTGGGCGTCGCCCGGGTGATCACGTGGGTCTCCAGGTCTACCGAGAGCTCGGGGTGCGCCAATGCCACCCCCGTGAGCGACTCGACGAGAACATCCTCCGGTGCGTTGATGAGCTTTTTCATCGTGCGATCTCCCTCGACCTCGACAGCGCGGAACGATGTCCGCCCTCGCGGAACGATGTCCGCCCTCGCCGAACATGCTCGGCCATCGGCAGCCGTCGCGCAATAGGGACGGAGAAGTCAGGCGCTGCTGCGGGTGAGGTGTCGCACGGCGTCCGCGTATCCCGCAACGCCCGCGCCGACGATGACGCACGCGGCGATGTCGCTCAGATAGGACGTATGCCGAAAGTCCTCACGGGCGTGCACGTTCGAAATGTGCACCTCGACGAACGGCAGCGCAACACCGTGCAGAGCATCGCGAATCGCGATTGAGGTGTGCGTGTACGCGCCGGCGTTGATCACGATGCCGGCACAATCCTCGCGCGCAGTATGGATCGCGTCGATGAGCACACCCTCATGATTCGACTGAACGGCCCGCAGGTCCCACCCGGCCTCCTGCGCGGCATCCCGGGCGATGCGCTCAACATCGGCGAGTGTTGCGGTTCCGTAGATAGCCGGTTCGCGTGTTCCGAGCAGGTTGAGGTTCGGCCCGTTGACGAGAAGGATCCGGTTACTCATGCGACAACCGTAACGGCTCGGTGGCGCTATTCTCGAGACACCACAGCACCTTGCCTCTCCGCCCGGCGCGGAGAGCGCCACTGTCAACGACGACGGAAGGCTCAACGATGGACTCCGTGTTCCTGCTTCTCATCGGTCTCGCGATTTTCGCGGGCGGTTACCTGATCTATTCCCGCTACCTCGGCCGACGCGTCTTCCAGCTCAGCGCCGCGTTCCGCACCCCGGCTCACGAGAAGAAAGACGGCGTCGATTACGTTCCCACGAACAAGTTCGTGCTGTGGGGTCACCACTTCACGTCGGTTGCCGGCGCCGCCCCCATCGTCGGCCCTGCCGTTGCGGTGATCTGGGGCTGGCTCCCCGCGTTCTTGTGGGTGACGATCGGAACGGTGTTCTTCGCCGGTATGCACGATCTCGGCGCGCTCTGGGCGTCGGAGCGCAACAAGGGCCGGTCGATCGGCGCGCTGGCCAGCCGGTACATCGGTCGTCGCGGATCGTATGTCTTCCTGCTCGTCATCGCCCTCCTCCTGCTGATGGTGATCGCAGCGTTTGCCGTTGTCATCAAGAACCTGCTGATCGGGAATCCGTCGGCCGTGATCCCCGCGTGGGGCGCGATTCCCGTTGCCGCCCTCATCGGCGTGGCCGTGTACCGGTTCCGCTGGAACCTGGGCGCGGTGACGATCGTCGGTGTGGTCGCGCTGTACGCGCTGATCTTCATCGGAGACAACGTTCCCGTTGTTCTCCCCGATCCGATTCTCGGGATGAGCCCGGCGACGTTCTGGATCGTGGCGCTGTTCCTCTACGCCGGAATCGCTTCGTTGCTTCCCGTGTGGTTGCTGCTGCAGCCGCGTGACTACATCAACGGGGTGCAGCTGTTCATCGGTCTCGCCTTGCTGTTCGTTGGCACGTTGATCGCCGGCATCTTCTTCGACAACGGCTTCGTCGCGCCGATGATCAACACCGCGGTCCCCGATGGCACGCCCGCGATCTGGCCCCTGCTGTTCGTCACGATCGCGTGTGGCGCGATCAGCGGCTTCCACGGTGCGGTCGCCAGCGGAACCACCTCGAAGCAGCTGGACAAGGAACCGGACGCGCGATTCGTGGGGTACTTCGGGGCCGTCGGCGAGGGCATGCTGGCTCTTGGCGCCATCCTGGCGACAACGGCGGGCATCCAGTCGGTCGAACGCTGGAACGAGATCTACAGCGCGTTCAACGAGGGCGGTGTCAACGCCTTCGTCGAGGGCGGCGGCAACATCATCGAGATGGGGCTGGGCCTGCCCGCGTCGCTGTCCGTGACGGTGCTCGCCACGATGGCCGTGCTCTTCGCGGCGACCACGATGGACACGGGCGTGCGCCTTCTACGTTTCGTCTTCCAGGAGGCGGGTGAGATCGTCGGCCTGAAGATCAACACGATCGTCGGAACCGTTCTTGTTCTTGTGGTCTGCATGGCGCTTGTGTTCAGCCAGGGCATCGACGGTTCGGGCGGGCTCACCATCTGGCCGCTGTTCGGAACCACGAACCAGCTTCTCGCCTCGCTCACCCTGATCATCGTGTCGATCATGCTGATCCGGAAACGCCGCAACTTCCTCGTCGCGCTGATCCCGCTCACACTTGTGTTCGTCGCCGCGTTCTGGGCGGCGATCGTCCAGCTGGGAACGTTCTGGAACGGTGGGGTCGACACCAATTGGCTGCTGCTGATCATCGACATCTTGATCATCATCGCCGCCGTGTGGGTCGCTGCGGAGGGCATCGTGGCGATGGTGCGTTCTGGAAAAGAGCCGGAAGAAGAGCACGATTCGGATCTGATGGACCACGTCACTGGCACCATTCCCACGGCGGATCGCCGGTAGCCGCATGTCGTCGTCGCGCTGGGCCGCTTTTCTCCGCGGGCTGAATGAGTTCTATGCCGGGCCCTACCGGGCAACGTTGGCCCGGGCTCAGCGCGACGAAGACGACCACTTCATGCTGGTGGTTCTCGCGGAGTCTCTGGGCGTTCCCGACCCCGCGGCATATCACACGGTCGAACTCTTGCCCGCGGTGTACGAGGATTTCCACGCCTGGCATACCCGTATCGGCATGGACAGAAGCCCCCTGGATCACATCTCATGCTGCTAACCGACATCGCTCGCCGTCGGGTGATCTTCGTCGGCGGAAAGGGCGGGGTCGGCAAAACCTCGCTGACGTCCGCACTCGCTCTTGCCCGAGCGCGCCAGGGTGCCCGCGTTCTCGTTGTGTCCACGGACCCGGCCCACAACCTGGGGCACCTCTGGCAGCGGGCTGTCGGCAATTCCGCGACGCTGCTCTGGGCCGCCGGCGACGGGCCCGGGCGCGTCGATGGAATCGAGATCGATCCGGCGGCGACAGTGGATCGGCACCTCGCGGCTGTCAGCGAAACAATGACGCGGATGCTGCCGGATCGGCTGCACCGCGCCGCGCGGGCGCATCTCGAGCAGGCGCGCGATGCGCCTGGAACACACGAATCGGCGGTTCTCGAGCGCGTCGCGGAAACGCTGGAACTGGGGCTGGACCGATACGACCTCGTCCTGTTCGACACCGCCCCCTCCGGTCACACTCTGCACCTGCTCGCGATGCCGGAACGCATGACAGGGTGGACGGAACAGCTCCTCGCCAACCGCGACCGCTCGGAGCGCTTTCGTTCCGCCTACGGCGCCCTGGGAGGCACAAAGGACACGTCCGATCGCGACGCGGAACTTCGGCGAATGCTGCTGCGCAGACGCGCACGGTTCTCCCTGATCCGGGACCTCTTGGACGACGGCGATCGAACAGGGTTCGTGCTCGTGTTCGTCGCCGAGCCGGTGCCAATCGCGGAGAGTATCGAGGTGGCGGCCAGCCTACGCGATCTGGGAATCGTGCTGATCGGAGCGGTGGCGAACCGGCTCTCCCCCGCCGACCTCATGCCGCTGCGCCGCGCGCGCGAGAATACGCTGATCGCTGATCTCTCTCTCGGCGCACCCCTCACCCGCATTCCCCTCGTCGACGAGGTTGTTGGCCTCCCGGCGCTCGAAGCGATCGCCGCGGAACTCACACCCGCCCCGTGATGAGGGCGTTGCTTGTGTCTCATTGCTCCCCTTTTCGCCGCGTGGCTGCTAACCATCGCGCCGGCGCTCGGCTTTGATGACGCCTATACCGGCATGTATGTGCTCCTCGCGATCCCCGTCGCGGCGGTTGCGGGCGTGCTGCCACTGCTGCCGCCTCTCACTCATCCGTTGACGTCCTCACGCCAGAAGCTATGACTCCACGCGGGAGCAGCGACGCTCTCGCCGAATGGCACACGATCCGGAAATTCACCCGCCTGCTCACCCTTTCCGCGCCGCCGCGAAAGATACGCCTATCATCGTCCCCATGCCCCTCACCACGAGCTCTCGACGTCGGGGCACCCACCCGCTGATGCCCTCTCGCGCTGGCCGAGTCCGGCGCATCGTCAGCATCGCGATTCTTGCGGCAACCGCGAGCGTGCTGTTGTCGTGCTCGCCGGGCGAAGAAGCACCGGTCGATACGGAGGATGCCCGTACGCTCACTTCGAGCGAAGCAGAACGTCTCGCTCTGGCACGTTTTTTGAACTTCAACTCCGGCGTGCGCTCTTTTTCCGCCGTAGTGACGGACAGCGGCACGGAGTCCTCGCTGACGGGGTGGATCGACTACTCGGCGGGGCTCGGGTATTCCGCGCTCGTCACGCGTGAAGAGACATCCCTCATCGCTTGGACGGACTCATCAATCAGCGTTCTTCCCTGGACACAACAGGACTCCTCGCCGCCCCTCCCGCCGCCCGGTCTCGCCGACGGAGCGCCAGACTGGCGTTCGACAGATCTCGCACCGGCCGAGTCCCGGCTGCACACGGTTCTTGCCCTGGGGCTCTCGATCGTTTCGGACCGCCCGGACAATGCGTCTCTTCTGCAGCAAACCGATGCGCGGTGGCTTGCCGAAAGGTCGATTGATGGCGTGACCCTGGACGTGTTCGCTGGCCCGACCGACGACACCCCGTTTACCGCGTCGTCCGGGCGCGCGGGTGATGGGAGCGACGCCGTTCTTCGCTTCTGGATCGATGAGGTCGGCTTGGCGCACCGCGTCGAAGCTCGCCTTGGGGGTTCAGGCGAGTGGACAACGATCGATTTCGGCGACGCTGACCAGGTGTCCTTCGCTGAGGACTTCTTGGACTCGGCGCGGTAGACGACGCACCGCCGCGCACCACCGATTCGCCCCCGCTCGGCCGTGGCGTCGCCTGTGCAACGTTGTCACGTTCGATGCCGCACCCCTTTCGGAAACCGCTTACCCGTGCCATATTGTTGCGCGGCGAAGGCAGGCTTCGTCGAGCACTCCGTAGCAAAGGAGCTCACTGTGCTGAAGATATTCCCAAAGGGGCATAGGCCCGCGAGGCGCCGTCTCGTCGCATCATTCCTCTCGGCCGCCCTCGCCGTCTCGGCGCTGACGCTGGCAGCGGCGCCAGCGGCACACGCGGCCACCGTCGACGAAAACACCGAGTATGTGCTCGTCAATCGTCATAGCGGCTTAGTGGCCGACGTTCTCAACGCCTCAACCGAGAACGGCGCGTCGATCGTCCAGTTCACGCGTACGGACGAGGCCTGGCAGCGCTGGCGATTTGAGTCGATGGGCAGCGACTACTACCGCATCGTGTCGGCGCACTCCGGCAAAGCGATCGATGTCTCGCGTTCCTCGATGGACAACGGGGCGGACATCGTTCAGTACACCCCGCATGAGCGAGCCAACCAGCAGTTCCGGCTTGTCGACACCAACGGCGGCGTTCAGCTGATCAACCGCAACAGCGGTAAGGCTCTCGAGGTGTGGGAGCGTTCCGGCGCTCCTCTGGCGCGGTTGAGTCAGTACAACGCCAACAGCGGGAACAACCAGGTGTGGGACCTCGTTCCCGCCGCATCAACGTGCGGTGCCGGAGCGTTTGACGCGGAAGCCGTCAAGAACGGCAACACCTGGACCGTGCGTCGCGGCGGCAATGTTGTACATACCGGAACCGACATGCTGGCGGCGCTGAACGCCGGCACGGCCAGCCTCACCCCGAACCGCACACAGAAGCAGCGGCTCGTTGTGCGGGGTTCGGGAACAATCTCAGCCTCGGACCGCTTTGCCATTCCGAGCTACACGATCCTCGACCTGTGCGGCACGATCACCGCGACGGGCGAGGGAAGGGGCGACCGCTCCCCGATCTACGCGCGCGGAGTGAATGACATCGAGATCCGTCACGCCGGAATCGCGGGGACCGCCTGGTACGGGATCTTCATGCGCGACGTGCGCAACGTCATCCTGGGGCAGATCGATATCGATGGCGGCGGCCTGGGCATTCGCATCGACAACCACTCGGGCGACCGGTCGGTTCCCGTTCGCAACGTCCGCATCGACGACGTGCGGGTGTCGAACACCGGCGGACACGGCGTTGAAACCTATGGCGTTGATGGTCTCACGATCGGATCGATCACCGCACGAAATGTTGGCGGCTCAGGGCTCCTCCTGAACGCAACGGTAAACGCCGACGTTGGCCTCATCGATGCCGTCGGCGCCGGAACGGGAACAGGGTATGCCGCTTTCCGCATGGCGAACGCGAACGGCCGCCTGAGCAACGGTTCCTTCGCAACCAACGTCTACGTTGACCGCGTCGTCGCGCGCGGCGGTGGACGCGGAGTCTTCTGCGTCTCACAGAGCGGAGGAGCCGAGATCCGCAGCGTTGACATCGCCAACACGGGGAACCATTCCGTGCTGATCGAGAACTGCTACAACGTGAAGATCGGGACGAACGGCGGAACCATCGCTGGCCCCGGACACGTGCGCTTGGCGGCGCGCTCGGAGTTCCCGAACAATCGCGACATCACGCTGGAGAACCTCTCCCTGCGCGACACGACGATCACCGAGAACCCCTGCGGACAGAACTCCGTGTTCCGTAACCTTACGCGCGTCAACACACCGATGAACGTGTGCTGACGTCAGGCGGTGCCGGTGAGCGAGTGCACCGGCACCGCCTGCACTCACCGAGCTCTATCGTGAAGTGTGGACCTTGATCTGACGCACCGCCGGCTCCTGCTCGACGACGACTTCACGCAGCCCGTCCTCGATCCCGCCATATGGCTGCCGGAGTACCTTCCGCAGTGGACAACACCGGATCGCTGCGCGGCTCGCTATCGCACGGGCGTTGGTCTGGAGTTGCGCATTGACGCGGATCAGCCGGCGTGGTCGCCAGAGTGGAACGGAGAGTTGCGCGTTTCCAACCTGCAGACCGGCGTCGGGTCCGGGCCAGTCGGGAGCGAACGAGGCCAGCATCGTTTCCGTCCCGACCTCATCGTCAGAACCCCGCGCGAACCGCGCACCCTGTGGTCGGCGGGCCTGGGCGTCGTCGAAGTGACGCTCGAAGGTGTCTCAGACCCGTCGGCGCTCATCGCGCTGTGGATGATCGGCCTCGAAGACGTTCCTGAGCGCTCGGCCGAGGTGTGCATCGTGGAGCAATTCGGGCGCGATCTCATCGATCCCTCCGCCTCCCGCCCCTCCGGTCGTGTGGGGATGGGACTCCATCCGTTCGGTGATTCAGAGGTCCAGGACGATTTCGCGACGGTCGACGTTGATGATGTTCTGGGTGCGCACACGTATAGCGTCGAGCGGCTCGCCCACGCAACGCGATTCTTCGTTGATGGGCATCTCGTGCGCACGGTCGATCAGGGGATCACCTACCCGATGCAGCTCATGCTCAATCTCTATGAGCTTCCGCTCCCGGATGGGTCCCGCGCTCCGGGCCCCTTTCCCCGATTCGCCCGCGTTCACCGGGTGCGCGCGTGGGGGCCGCAAGAAGGCTGAAGCGCTCTAGTCCTGATCGTTCCAGCCGCCGGTGCGCATGCGTTCTGTAGGTCGTGATCGCATCGTGGCGGTCGAGGTATAGCCGGGCACGATCGGCGCGATCGCCGTCGCTCAGCGCGCCTCGTGCCTGAAAGTCGAGCACACAAAACGCGGCCATCCGCGGTTCGTACGCGTCGTGGTAGAGAAGAGACAGAAGCTCGGGGCGTGGCAGGTGCGGTTGCTGCCCCGTGGAGGATGCTGGTGAGCGCATCATGACGCTGTTGCGTGAGGGTCCGGAACTCCGGGATGCTCTCGGTGTCGTCCCACTCCGCATCCGCGGGCTGTTCTTCCGGGTGGGGCTGGAACCGCACCGGCGACGCGAAATGAGCATCGAATAGGCGTTGCAGCACCGCGGCGGTTTCCGGAACGAGATACCCGCTCAGCGACACCAACCCGTCACGCACACGCCCCAACGACACACCCCTGCCGCGCTCCGCGCGCTCGGCGTCGGGGTCCACACCGTCTTGATCAAGGGCCGTGACCCACACTTCGGTGACGTCGACGACATCGCGGTGGGTGGCAACGGGCGCGTCCGCTGCAAGGTCCTGCGGGGTGCGGGTGGCGAGGGCAACGATGCCCTGCTCTGCAGCGGCGAGATTTACCGGATGACCAGCTCCCCGCTGCGCGACCTTGTCGAGCGCGGTGGTGACATACAGGGCTGAGTCGATACCCAGCTCACCGGCCAGGAGCGCCTCACCGACGTCGGGAAACACCGCGGGGAGTGTTTCTCCCGTAATGCTGACACCGCATCGGGTGAACCGGTCGAGCCGTTTACGGGCGTAGATCGCGGGCCGAGACGCCCCGGTGAGGTATTCCAGAAGCGACGTACCCCAATTCTAGAAAATCACCCCTGACAAACGAAGCGAAAAAGACCACGTCAAGCGTTATTTTTCCGCCGAAACTGCTCGACCTCATCGCTCCAGGATGCGCGCAATAACCTCATCGCTGGCCAGCTCGGACGTGCCCACCGTGATCGGAAGGAACGCCTCTTCCTGCACGTCTCCGTTCCGGTCGACGCTGAGGCGAGGCGAGAAGGTGTACAGGTCGTATGCGTCATCACAGTCGAGGTCGAACTCGATGCTCGTCACTCCCCCCGCCTGAGGACGCACGTCGACGTTTACAAAGCCGAGGCCCGGAGCGGCCGTTGTGACATCGAGAACCTCGAAATCCTCACCGTTCACGTCTTCGACATCGAACCGGACGCTGCTACAGCTCTGGACACCGGGGTACGTATCCAGGGCGCGGAGCCCCGGGTCGGATGCCGAACGCGTCATGCGCCAGTCTCCAACGTCATACGACACGAGGTCGGCGCTGTCGCCCACTCGGAGCTTCACCGTGCTGAGTTCCATTTCGCTGGTGTCCTCGGGAACGTCGACGGAAATCGATCCGAAGCGCACACCGCCGTGACGCTCTCCTGGCTCAAGCTCGTCCGTGCCGGGGACAAAGACCATCGCCGCGCCATCGGCGGCATCGTTCACAACGTGAAGCTCGTCGATCTGCTCCCACACAGCGTTACCCGGCGGAGCAACGAGGACCAGAGTCGCCGTATCGCCGGCGCCAACGGGTGTCACGACGACGTCACCAGACACATGGGCGAACGCCACGTCCGCCGCACCCGAACCTCCAGCGCATCCGGCCACCCCGCCAAGAACGGCGAGCCCTGTGGCAGCGACGAGCGCCCGAATCGACCTGCGCATGCGTCTACTCCCCAACCTCACCGGATCCTCGCGGAGGGTTCGAACCTCAGTTCGCCGCGGGATGATCAAGAATACGGTCGATCGCATGATCATCTATCCCCAAGAGACCGATATTCATCGAGATCAAGGCGGCCTCGCGCTCGCCGTCTCCATCGGTGTAAACAAGCCTCGGCGTTACGTAGTGGACGTCGAAATCCTCGTCGCAAACAATTGTGAAACTCGCCTCACTCTTCTGTCCTGGATACAGCACGTGCGGAAGTGATACGTTCTCTATTTGCGTGCCGTCGGCCCCGGTTTGAACACCAATCGGGGTGATCTGATCACCCGATTCTTGACTGAGCATGAACTCGAAATCACCGCACCGAGACGAAGCAACAGGCAACCCCTCGGTCGGCCCCAGAACGATCGATTCCGATTCTGGTTCGAGCAGCCACGACCCGACATCAGTACGGTAATCACTTCTTCCACCTCCGAGGCTGATGTCGACTGTCGTGAATTCTATGCTCTCATTCCCCATTGGAATATCGACCATCAGATTCCCGAGGCGCATTCCCCGGACAGTATCACCACGCTCAACAGTGATCGCGCTGGCTCCGAAGATGATATCCCTACCGCCTCCGGAAAGCGTCATGTTCTCGATGCCCTGCCATATCGGATCGGATGAATGAGCGAGAAAGACGAAGTTTCCCGGGAAGCTATCCCCCGGAGCAACCAGCACGTCAACGGAACTCCGTGAAAAATGGACGCCGTGCGACTCGCCAGAGCACCCCGTCATGGCCATGATCGCAACAGCAAATCCGGCAACCGTTGCCGATCGACGCGCTGACATGAATACCCAATTCCTCGATGGATTACTGGTCACTTGTACCGAGGATGGAGATACTGATCATTGGTAGGCGCATATATATAAGCGTACTTCCACTTCCCAGTGACACCCATGTTCGTCGTCCTGGACTTCACATAATACCGCTTGAAGTCTGAATATAGCGCTAGCTTTGAGAACTTTCGAGCATCAGCCTTGACCTTAAAGTTGACACCATAGGACTTGGTTTTGCTACTCGATACACCGATATCCCCCGCGATCGATTTGGCACTGACCCCGATATCCGCGGAAAGCGTGGCGGAAGTCGTAGTCGTTGTGCTCCAGGTGTACCCATCAGTCTTTCCCCACACGTGCGTTAGGTCGCGCACATGACGAAAAGAGTAATGGGTCGGCCCATTAACGACGACAGTCTCACGCTTATAAGCCGAGCAACCCGTACAGAAGGCGGACTCACCATCGTCGATGGAGAAATTGGCCCCGGATGAACTTATCCACTGACCGTCTATACCTACCACAACTTTCGCAGTAGCAGGCGCCAAAGGGACCACCGTGGCGAAAGCCACAATTATACCGATTACCACCGCTGAGATGCGACGTCGTGCATTCATGTTTCTCATTTCAATAAAAACAACTCGCTGCGAAGGTTACCTGCCGATTCGGTCACCGTAATACGCATGTTCAGCAGTCGTCAAGATTTTCCCGCGGTCAACAATCAAATATCCTCCGGAGGTATGAGGTCGGCATTTTACCTCACCGTCAGGCCGTTTCCAGGGGTTCACTGTCCCGACCTGGATTGGGTTGCGCAGGTTTCCAGGATCTGAGTGCTGTTGACCTGGGATTTCTTCGCGGAATCGGCCCGTTCTGGGGCACGATCCTCAATATCTCGTTAGCTTCTTCGGTACGACCGGCCGAGCGTCGGTGCTCTCGTTTCATTCTTGTTGGTGCGACAGAGTGCCGTGTAGCGGACGGTTGCGCAGGCCGATGTCTTTCGCCTGGCGGATGCGGTCCTCACAGCGCGCCCGCAGGCGGTGCCGTAGCTGCCGGCGTTGCAACTGACCTCGGGCGGGCGTTCGTGGTGAATGAAGCGTTGCGTCCAGATCGACGATCAGGGGATTATCCGCGGTGGCGCATTCGTTCGACCCGTGTTCACCGGCGAGCATCCACACGCAGCCTGTCGCGCGGTCTGCCTGGCTGCGTTAATCGCTGTCAGTGCCCGGCGAGGTTCTGTAGCGAGCGTGAAGATCGTGCGGGACATGGTCGGGTCCGACGCGACCGGGCCGTAGAGCGCGAGTTCGGCGCACAAGGTGGCCGGATCTCTGAGATCACCACCTCCCAGCGCGAGGTTTATCGCCGGGTCAAGGATCACCTTCGCCGAGTCCTGAGTGGCCAGAAGTCTCCACGACAGTTCGAGCATTTCGGACATGTCTTTGTACAGGCCCGTCGTCCGGATCGTCTCGGTCATCATCCCCACCGGCGTGCCCGGCAATGGGATATTCGCCGTGTCGATATGAAGACGGGGAAACGGCCCAGTATTCTTCACCGCGAAGACGCTGAATACGTACTCTCGATAGGTACTATTATCCCAGGTCAGGATCACTTTTCTCATTCATGATGCGAGCCCGGCAGCAATCAACGATGAAAGCCCAAGGTGAGCTGGAGACGTTGATCTCAGATTTCGTCGAGGGAGACTTCTGATGCGCGGATGACCACCTGCACGCGGTCTCGCACCTGCCACTTCGCCATAATTGTGCTGACATGAGTCTTCACCGTGGACTCACCGATGTGTAACTCCGTCGCGATCTCGCCGTTCGAGAGGCCTCGAACGAGGAGTTGCACAACCTCGAGTTCGCGCGGCGTCAGAGCCTCAGCTTCTGTGAGAGCGCGCTTCTCGGGACGAGATCGGGCGTTCTCAATCAATCGACCGACGGCGTGATCACCGAACGCGTAGCCCCCGTCGTGCACCGTCCGCACCGCCTGCGCAAAGTCGTCGGGCAGAGCGTCCTTCACGATGTACCCGCGCGCCCCAGCGCGAATCACATCGAGAACGGCTCGCTCCGTCCCGAGGCTGGTCACGCACAGGCACTTCGTTTCTGGAGCCTGCTCGACGATCGCCGCAACCGCTGTCGTCCCGTTCTGCCGCGGCATGCGCAGATCCACGATCGCCACGTCGGGGCGGAGCGCACGAGCCATCGACACGGCTTCCAGCCCATTTCTGGCTTCACCGACAACCTCGATTCCGGCGTCAGCCTCGAGGTACGCCGAGAGCGCCCGCCGGATAAGCGGTTCGTCGTCGGCGATCAGAACGCGGATCGTGGCCATTGACTCAGGATAATCTGATCAAAACCTCCCCCTCGATCACCCACACTCGTCTGCGGCCCTCCGTCAGACTGGACACAACAGGAGCATCACAACCATGGTTGATGTGTTGCAGATTCTGGCCCGACGTCGGCCGTGGTGGTGCAGTGTGTTCACGGTGTGCGGGAAACGGTGAGCGCGCAAACAGGAGTGCTGGACACGTTTCGGCTCGAGTTAGCCGATCTGCGGCAATATCGGTTCTTCGAATTTCGTCCCCTGGGCCGCGTCGCGAAGCTTGTCCTGTCGATCCTCCTCGTGATCCTTATCGGAGGAAAACTTCTCGAACTGTGGGAGCCTCTCGACTACGCACCAATTCTTTACGTCTTCGACCTCGGTCTTCTCCTGTCGCTGACACTGTTCCTGTGGCATCCACCCGTTGCGACAATCGTGATGACGGCGCTGTCGTACACCTGGCTCATTGATGAAGAGCCTGGCGTGGCGCTCAGCGTCGCGGTCTTCGCTGCCGGCCTCGTCGTCTACACGTGCAGCCTGTGGCTCAGCGCCAGCCATGTCATCGCCCTGGTGATCTGCGGGTATCTTGTCACCATCAATGGAGGTCCGCCCGGTGCGGCTCTCGCAATCCTCCTTCTTGCGACCATCTGTACCTTTATGGGAGCAACCACCCGTTTTCTCGTCAACGCACGCGAACGCACCGCGCACGATCTCGCAACCGCTGAGCTGATGGCAGCGACCACACTCGCGGACGAGCGCGAACGCATCGCCGACGAACTGCACGACATCGTCGCTCACGACCTCACGGTGGTGATCATGCACAGCCACCTACTCACGCGTCTTCAGACCAGTTCTGAAGCTCACACTTCGCTGCGTGCGATCCGTGAGTCGGCGGCGAAGGCTCTCGCGGACGTGCGCCGCCTGATTGACGGGCGTGAGGATCTTTCCCCACACGACACCATCACCGACGCCCTGCGAGATGTCACACTGGAGCTCAGCGAGCTCGGGTTCGCGGTGACCACTTCGGATGTACCCGATGTGCCATCAACGCTGCTCGAGTCGACGTTGGCACGCGCAATCCGGGAGTCAGCTACGAACATCATCAAACACGCCCGTCCCGATTCGCCCGTTTCTTACGCACTCACGATCGAGCACGGTGACGTCATCTTGACCACCACCAACGAGTTGGTTCCCGCACCCAACGCCCGAACCACATCGGGGCGCGGGCTCCCCCGGCTCGGTGCCCGAGTGGACCAGCTCAGCGGCGTCTTGACAGCGGAACGTGACGACACGACATGGACTCTGCGCATCGCGTTGCCGATAAGCCCGTTCGGTAATGCACTACGCACTGATGCCCTGGCTATCCAAGGCTATTCATAATCGCAGGCCGTAGCGCTCAGCGCTCGTCCTCCTCCGGATCGTAGGGCTTGGTCAGCGGGTGGGGATCGTCGGTATCTGCGACCGTTGGGGTCTGGTCTGCTGCGGCGATCGGCAGCGTCGAGATAACGTCGGCCGAGGTGACGGGGCGGGTTTGTTCGTCGATGTACGAAGGAACAACCTCGAACGCGGCGGTACCCGCGCCCGCGAGGACGCGGGGCTTTGAGCGCAGCGCCACGCGCTTGCCACCGATGCGCGCGCGCAGCGGACTCCCCATGAACAGGCCGAGTGTGGCGCCAGCCGCCAGCGCGATTGCGATCATCGCGGCGGTCCAGAGCGAGTCAAACGCCGCCATGAACCCGGAAACATCGTCTCCCGCGCCCATCACGCCGAGAAGACCGCGGAACAAAACAGCGCCCGGCACCATCGGCACAATGGCTGCTGTTGTCACGGCGACAGACGGCACATGGAGGCGATCGGACACGAGCGACCCGATGAAACTGGCCAGCAGCGCTCCTCCGAACACGGCCGCCGATGCGGGCAGACCAGCAGGTCCGACGAGGATGTCCTGCACGATCCACGCGATCGCCCCGAGCCCGGCGCTGACGAGGACGATGCGCATTCCGCCACCGTTCATGATGGCAACGGAAACGGCCACAAGAGTTGCGCCGGCGATCTGCTGGGCAAGCGAACCAAGCTGCATGGCCTCCGTCGGCACCACCAGTCCAAATCCGAAATGGCTGGCGGCTTCGAGGCCAATGAGGATGCCAACGACAACGCCCATGGTGAGCACCGTGAGGTCGAGGATGCGGCCACCAGCCGTCAGCGAGAATCCGTCGATGGCGTCCTGCGCCGCCCCAACAACCGCAAGGCCCGCGAGCATCAGAACGATTCCGGCCGAGACCACGAGTCCCGATCTGACATCGACGAACGGTTCTATCCCGGCGTTGCCCAGCCAGGCGATGAACGCGGTGATCGACACCAGAACGACGCCTCCCAGCACCTGGCTGAAGAAGGCAGGAACGCGCAGGTGCGCGAGCCCGAGCCGCGCGATGGCCACCCCGAACCCCGCAATGAGCACGGCCAGGAGCATTACCCAGCTCGCACCGAACATGAGCGCAACGGATACCGCCAGAAGCGCCTGGACAAGCACGACGACACCAGCGCGGTACATGAACGGGGTGCGGCGGATGGCGTGGAACGCCCCGACGGCGTCGTTCAGCGGCATCCCGTCCTCGATGTCCGTGACCAACTGCTGCAGTCGCTGTAGCTTGCGATGATCGGGCGCTGAGGACCGAACGACCTGCATCACGGTGATCGGGCTTCCCGTGCCATTGCGGTGGTCAGACACCGTGACGGAGTTGTAGGTGACATCAACGTGGACGCTCTTGAGGCCGTACGCGCGTGAGATGCGCAGCGCCGCGAGAACAACCTCTTTCGCGGGAGCGCCCACCGACAGCATCACCTCGGAAACGCGCATCGCCAGATCGATAACGCGCTGGGCCATGGCGTCATCGACGATCGGCATCGCCTCGGTCATGGCGCGTTTGGCGGGGTCGCTCCACAGCGCCCGCTTCACGCCGTCGAACATCCCGCGGCGCTTACCCTCGTCACCCATCTTCCGAGCGTAACGAGCCGAACCCCGTGAATCAGGTGCCGCTGATCAAGTCGTAAGACAACTTCAGGATCAGTGCGGCAATCACACAGATGAATACCACTCTGACAAACCGAGATCCGCGGGAAACGGCCATACGTGCGCCCAGCCAGCCGCCGACGAGATTGGCGCCGCCAACGGCCAGCCCGAGTCCCCAGATCACGTGTCCTGCCGGAACGAAGAAGATCAGTGCGCCGAGGTTGGTGCAGAAGTTCGCGATCTTTCCGAGCGCTGAGGCTGGCATGAAGGCATAGCCGGCAATGCTGACAAGCGCGATGACGAAGAAGGATCCCGTGCCGGGACCGAGCGCACCGTCGTACACACCAATCGTGAGCCCGATGATCGTCGCCGCAAGAATGTGCTTCTTCCCCTGCCAGCGCTGCACTGTCGCTACGCCCATCTTGGGCTTGAACACCGTGAACATGCCGACGCCAATGAGTACGACCAGAATGATCGGCGTAAATGCGTCCTCCGGAATGTACGTGGCGAGCATCGCCCCGCCGATAGCGCCGGCGAGTGCGGCCACAGCCAGAGGCAGCGCCGTGCGCGGATCCGGTTTCACCCGTTTGGCGTAGGTTGCCGCCGCAACCGACGTTCCCATGATGCTTGACAGCTTGTTCGTCGCCAGCGCCTGCAGGGGTGTGATCCCCGGAACGAGCATGTATGCCGGTAGCTGAATCAGCCCGCCGCCGCCCACAACAGCGTCGACCCATCCGGCCAAAAGACCGGCGACAAGCAGCAGGCACACGGTGAGCAGGTCCAGGTCCATCACCCCGCGAGCCTACGTCTGGGCGGCGCGATAGCGTGACGCACGCGTCATCTTGTCTTTGCTGGTCTAGGGTTCTCTTGGCACGACACGGAATCACGGAGGAGGTGCGCATGGACGACGAGTTCAACGAACTTATCGAGCGGATGGATGGGGCACTCCGAGAACGGTCGCTCTCCTCCGTTTCGAAGGTGATCACGGATTACGACCCCCACGATGTTGCGCGCCTTCTGGAGCGTGAAGATCCGCGCGATCGCGCGATCATTTATCGGCTGCTGTCGCGCAACCGTGCGCTGGAGGTGTTCGAGCTTCTCGAGCCCGAAATGCGCTCGGAGCTGATTCAGGGGCTGCGCGACGAGGACACCGCGAAGGTGTTCGAGGAGCTCGACCCCGATGACCGTGCTCAGCTGATCGACGAGCTTCCGGCGGGCGTGGCGAAAGCTCTCATGTCGGGCCTCTCGCCTGCCGAACGCGCTCTGACCGCTCCGATGCTCGGCTTCGATGCCGATGCCATCGGCCGGTACATGAGCACGGAGTACGTGCGCTTGCGCGGCGACATGACCCTGCGTGAAGCGCTCGAACACGTTCGCGCGCGCGGTATCGGCGCCGAGACGATCTACCAACTGCCCGTGACCAGCGCCCATCGGCGACTCCTCGGTGTGATCAGCCTGCGTCGGCTGGTGATGGGCGACCCCGACGATCTCGTGCGCACGCACATGCGCGACCAGCCGATCACTCTGCACTCAATCGACAAGGCCGAAGATGCGGCGCGCGAAATCATGGACGCGCAGCTGCTCGCAGCGCCCGTTGTGGACAGCGAGAACCGCCTCCTGGGCCTAGTCACGATCGACGACGCCCAGCAGATCCTGGAACGCACGGAAACGCGTCGCGCGGCCCGTCAGGGTGGTGCGGAACCCCTGCGCCGGCCCTACCTGGCCTCTCCGCTATTCGGCCTCGTCCGTTCGCGTGTGGTGTGGCTGCTGCTGCTTGCCGTCTCCGCCCTGCTGACCGTGCAAGTGCTGGGGGCGTTCGAAGACAAGCTGGAACAGGTGATCCAGCTGGCGCTGTTCGTTCCGCTTCTGACCGGAACGGCCGGAAACACCGGGTCGCAGGCTGCCGTAACGCTCACGCGCGCTCTCGCAATGGGTGATGTGAGACCGCGCGACATTCTGCTGGTGATGTGGCGCGAGGTGCGCGTTGGCATGATGCTGGGCGCGCTGCTGGGCGGGCTGGGATTTGTGCTCGCGAGCCTCGTGTTTGGCATTGAGTTCGGCGAGGTCATCGGCTTGACGCTGATCTTCATCTGCACCCTCGCCGCGACCGTCGGCGGCGCGATGCCGCTGATCGCCCAGGCCGTTCGCGCCGACCCGGCCGTTTTCTCGACGCCGTTCATCGCGACGTTCTGCGACGCGACGAGTCTGCTGGTGTACTTCGGCGTTGCCACCTGGCTGATGGGCCTTTAGAGACGACGGTGGCCCCGCGCAGTGCGCGGGGCCACCGTCGTCTCTAAAGGAGGTTTAGAACGCCGGAACAACCGCTCCGTCGTCCCATGTGGCCTCGATGAAGGCACGCACCTCGTCGGAGCGAAGAAGGGCGTCCAGCTTCAGGATCGCCTCATTTGTCTCGTCTCCTGCGCGCACGGCGAGGAAGTTCGCGTACGGGCTGTCCTCCCCGCCCTCGGCGATCAGACCGTCGAGCGTGGGCGACAGGCCCGCCTCGATGGCGAAGTTGCCGTTGATCACCGATGCGTCAACATCGTCGAGTGTGCGTGCGAGTGACGCGGCATCGGCCTCGATGAACTGCAGGTCGTGCGGGTTGTCAACAACATCGCCCACCGTTGCCTGAACAACCTCAACGTCGGGGTCGAGGGTCAAGAGCCCGGCCTTCGCAAGAAGGTCGAGGGCGCGGCCCTGGTTGGAGGGATCGTTGTTGATCCCGATTGTGGCGCCGTCCGGCAGCTCCGAGACGTCGTCGTAGTCGTTGGAGTACAGCGCGAACGGCTCGATGTGCACACCGGGGAAGTGAGCAAGCTCATACCCCTGGCTCTCCGACTCCGATTCGAAGTAGGGCAGGTGCTGGAAGTAGTTCGCGTCGAGCTCCCCGTCCACCAGTGCGCGGTTCGGCAGCGCGTAGTCGTCGTAGCTGACGATGGTGATGTCGAGGTCAGCGTCCGCGGCCAGCTCGTCGGCAACGAACTCGAGGATCGTTCCGTGCGGAACGGGCGAAACGCCCACCGTGAGGGTGGTGATACCGTCGCTCTCCGAGCCGACCTGCTGGTCCCCGCCGCCGGCAGCTCCGCAGCTGCTCAGAACGAGGGCGGATGCCGCCACGGCGGCCGAAATGGTGACAATGCGTCGCATAGTGATGCTGCTTTCTGTGATGTGTAGGAACCGCTTCTCAGCGGTGATCGATCTTTTTCACGATGGTGTCGCCGATCCACTGCATGAGCGCAACGAGCGCGACAAGCAGAACGATGCACGCGACCATCGTGTCGCTTTGGTACCGGCGATAGCCGTAGTCGATGGCGAGAGCGCCGAGACCGCCGCCGCCGATCGTTCCCGCCATGGCCGTGTAGCTGATCAGCGTCACGACCGTCACGGTGAGCGCTCCGACAATCGCCGGCAGGGCCTCGCGGATGAGTACCTGAAAGGTGATGTGAACCCGGGTGGCGCCCATCATCTGCACGGCCTCGATTTTGCCGGCGTCGACCTCGCGCAGCGCGTTCTGCACCATCCGTCCGAAAAACGGAATGGCGCCGACGGCGAGGGGAACAACCGTGGCCTGCCACCCGAGGGCGCTGCCGACGACAAAACGGGTGAACGGAATCAGCGCGATCATCAGGATGATGAAGGGAATCGACCGGCCAATGTCGACGATAAAGCTCACGATGCGATAGACAGCGGGCGTGGGCGTCAACCCCTTCGCGCTCGTGCTGTGCAGCAGCACGCCGAGCGGAAGTCCCAGCGCAGCGACCACGAGAGTCGTGAAGACCATCATCAGAACGGTCTCTGCTGTTGCCTCCCACAGCCGTCCGTGAAAGACGGGGTTGTCCCAGAAGACCTCCGCGGCGCGAATCATCGCTCTTCCCCGTCCGTGAGTTCGTCATCGCGGCGTGCGGCCTCTTCTCGGTCGACGGCGCCCGCCGTTGTCAGCTCGGCGTGAACGCCCGCCTCATGCAGGGCGAGAACCATGCGCTCCGCCTCATCGCGGCGCTCGGTTGTGAAGTGAAGCCGGCCCACCTGATGGCCCTGAATGGTCTCGATCGTTCCTGCCGCGATCTGTGCACGAAAACCGTTGCGGCCCAACAACGCGAACAGCTCACCCACCCCGGTCGTTCCCTCGGAGACGAGGGCTTCGACGATGGTCTCCCCGGCATCGAGGTGCGCCGAAGGCGGCAGGGAAATGAGCTCCTTCGACAGAGAGGAGTCGGTGTCGCGGATCACGTCGAGAAGGGCACCTGTGCGCTCGATCCGTCCCTCGCTGAGCAGCGATACCGAATCGCAGATCTCCCGAACGACGGACATCTCGTGAGTGATGATGACCACCGTGATCCCCAGGCGATCCCGGAGCGAGCGGATCAGCGTCAGAATCTGGCGTGTGGTCGCGGAGTCGAGCGCTGATGTCGGCTCGTCGCACAACAGCACGCGCGGTTCGGCGGCCAGAGCGCGGGCGATTCCAACGCGCTGTTTCTGCCCACCCGACAGCTGCGCCGGATAGTTGTCTCGCCGGTCGCTGAGACCCACCAGCTCCAACAACTCGTTCACGCGCCGTCGACGTTCACCCGCCGGAACACCCGCCACCTCCAGGGGGTGTGCGATGTTCTTCTCCGCCGTTCGCGAATCGAGAAGGTTCACGTGCTGGAAGACCATTCCGATCTTGCGACGTGCCTTCATCAGCGCGTTTCCGCGTGCGGTCGCGATATCGGCGCCGTCGATCGTTATCTCGCCGCTTGTGGCGGGCTCCAGCCCCGTGAGGCAGCGGATCAGCGTGGACTTCCCCGCGCCGGATCGGCCAACGATCCCGTGGATTTCTCCCGCGGAAATCGATAGCTCAACGCCGTCGAGCGCCGTCACACCGCCCGGGTACACCTTGCTGACCTGACGCAGTTCGATCATGCGGGCCTCCAGGTGGTGACGAGAAACGCCACCCGTTTGTCGAGTGGCGGCGCTCCCACCCTGACATCCCGCACGCACATAAACGAAAAATGACGACGTTGTGTGACGGCGGGCGATGCTGAGCTACCCGAGCGCCGCCCGCGAACGGTGCCGGCGCCCAGAAACAAAGAACCCCCGGCGCGTGGCCGGGGGTTCTGACTGTGGAGCCTAGGAGATTCGAACTCCTGACATCCTGCTTGCAAAGCAGGCGCTCTACCAACTGAGCTAAGGCCCCGAAAATGGGTATTGATATTCAGTTGCAGAGTGGGGCTACCAGGACTTGAACCTGGGACCTCTTCATTATCAGTGAAGCGCTCTAACCGCCTGAGCTATAGCCCCATGTGGCGTGTATCGCTACCTGCCAACCTGCAAGAGTTTATCGGACCCCGGGCGGATCGCAAAAATCAAGCCGCCCGGGCGCGCCTGTTAGTTTGATGTGAAGCCGACGAGGAGCCCGCCGGTGATCTTCACGCACATGTTGTAGATACCGGCGGCGACGGCGCCGAGCACCGTCACGACAACCAGATTGAGAATCGCGACGACGGAGCCGAAGGCGAACACCTGTGGCAGCCCGACGGCAGCTTCGATCGAGAATCGGCCGTCGCTGAAGCTTCCGACGAACTCATCCACCTGGGCGATGAGGCCCGTGGACTGGATCACGAGGAACATCAGCAGGAAGGACACCAGCGTCACGATCGCGATGGCGATCGCCACGAGGAACGACAGCTTCACTGCGGACCAGAAATCGATGTAGACGAGGCGCAGGCGCACCTGCTTCGACTTCGACTTCTGCGCTGACTTCTTGGCCAGCTTGTCGGCTACCGTGCTCATTCGTCACTCTCTGTGGTCTCGGGTGCAGTCTCTTCTGCCGAGGCTGCGTCCTCTTCCTCATCCTCCCTCAAACCGCGTTCGCTGTTGCGGGCGATTGTGAGGATGTGGTCTCCCTTGGCAGGGCGTGCGAAGACGACGCCCATGGTGTCTCGGCCCTTTGCGGGGACCTCGACGACGGCCGAGCGTACCACCTTGCCCTTGGCGAGCACGACCAGCACTTCATCGTCTTCCTGAACGATGAGGCCGCCGGCCAGTTCGCCGCGGTCGTCAGCGAGCTTGGCAACCTTGATTCCGAGACCGCCTCGACCCTGCTGGCGGTATTCGCTGATTGCCGTGCGCTTGGCCCATCCGCCATCGGTCACGGTGAACACGAAGGTGCCCTCCCGTGCGACCGATGCGCTGAGCAGTTCGTCACCCTCACGGAACGACATTCCCTTGACGCCGGAGGTTGCGCGGCCCAGGGGACGCAGCGACTCATCGGATGCGGGGAACTGCAGCGACATGCCCTTGCGGCTGATCAGCATCAGGTGATCGTCACTGTTGACGATCATGGCGTCTGTCAGTTCGTCGCCATCGCGCAGGTTGATGGCGATGATGCCACCCTGACGGTTCGAGTCGTACTCGGTAAGACGCGTCTTCTTCACCAGGCCGTTGCGTGTGGCAAGAACGAGATACTCCGCGTCGTCATAGCCCTTGAGTTCGATGACCTCGGCGATCGTCTCGTCGGGCTGTAGCGCAAGCAGGTTGGCAACGTGCAGGCCCTTGGCGTCACGACCGGCTTCGGGAAGCTCATACGCCTTAACGCGGTACACACGACCGGAGTTGGTGAAGAACAGGATCCAGTGGTGCGTTGTTGTAACGAAGAAGTGCTCGACAACATCGTCGGCGCGCAACTGCGCTCCGCGGATGCCCTTTCCGCCACGGTGCTGCGAACGGTAGCTGGCGCTGAGGGTGCGCTTGACGTAGCCCTCACGCGTAACCGTCACAACAACCTCTTCTTCGGCGATGAGGTCTTCCATCGACACATCGCCGTCGAAGCCGTGCAGAATCTGCGAGCGACGCTCGTCACCGAACTTGTCGACGATCGCCGTGAGCTCGGTCTTGATGATCGCCCGCTGACGAGCATCTGAGGCGATGATTTCGCGGAAGTCGGCGATCTTCGCCTCGAGCTCCTGTGCTTCGTCCACGATCTTTTGACGCTCGAGGGCCGCGAGGCGGCGCAGCTGCATCTGGAGAATCGCATCAGCCTGCAGATCGTCGATGTCGAGCAGCGACTTCAGGCCGGAGCGCGCGTCGTCCACCGTCGGCGAACGACGGATGAGGGCGATGACCTCGTCGAGCGCGTCAAGCGCCTTGAGGTATCCGCGCAGGATGTGCATGCGCTCCTCCGCCTTGCGGAGACGGAAACGCGTGCGGCGCACGATGATCTCGAGCTGGTGCTCGATCCACAGGGTGATGAAACGGTCGAGCGGCAGCGTGCGCGGCACGCCGTCGACAATCGCCAGCATGTTGGCGCCGAAGTTGGTCTGCAGATCGGTGTGCTTGTAGAGGTTGTTGAGAACAACCTTCGCCACAGCATCGCGCTTGAGCACAACGACCAGTCGCTGTCCCGTGCGGCCCGAGGTTTCATCGCGAATGTCGGCGATGCCATGAACGCGACCCTCGCGGGCCAGCTCGCCGATCTTCACGGCGAGGTTGTCGGGGTTGACCTGGTACGGCAGTTCGGTGACGACGAGGCAGGTGCGACCCTGGATCTCTTCGATGTTCACAACGGCGCGCATCGTGATGGAACCACGGCCCGTGCGGTACGCGTCCTGAATGCCCTTGGTGCCGAGAATCTGCGCACCGGTGGGGAAATCAGGTCCGGGAATCATCTGCATCAGGCCGGCGAGCAGCTCTTCGCGGGGCTTCTCGGGGTTGTCCAGCACCCACAGCGCGCCCTCCGTGATCTCACGGAGGTTGTGCGGCGGAATGTTGGTGGCCATGCCGACGGCAATACCCACCGAGCCGTTGACGAGGAGGTTCGGGAAGCGCGCCGGGAGCACGGTCGGCTCCTGGGTACGTCCGTCGTAGTTGTCCTCGAAGTCGACGGTCTCTTCTTCGATATCGCGCACCATCTCGAGAGCGAGCTGGTCCATGCGCGTCTCGGTGTAACGCGGCGCGGCCGCACCCTGGTTACCCGGGGTGCCAAAGTTCCCCTGGCCCTGCGCCAGCGGATAACGCATCGACCATGGCTGCACGAGGCGAACGAGCGCGTCATAGATCGCCGAGTCGCCGTGCGGGTGGTACTGACCCATGACCTCGCCGACAACGCGGGTGCACTTGGAGAACGACTTATCGGGTCGGTATCCGCCGTCGTACATGCCGTAGATCACGCGGCGGTGCACGGGCTTGAGGCCATCACGCACATCGGGCAGCGCGCGCCCGATGATGACGCTCATCGCATAGTCGAGATAGCTACGCTGCATCTCGGACTGCAGGTCGACCTGGTCGATGCGGCCGTGGTTGTGGCCGGCGTTGGGGTCGGGACGTTCTTGGTCAGTCATGTCCGTAATCTCTCTCCGCTGTTCTCGATCAGATGTCGAGGAAGCGGACGTCCTTGGCGTTGCGCTGGATGAAGCTGCGGCGAGACTCAACGTCGTCGCCCATGAGGATCGAGAAGATCTCGTCGGCGGCGGCCGCGTCTTCGATCGTCACCTGACGCAGGGTGCGCGTCTCCGGGTCCATCGTGGTCTCCCACAGTTCCTCGGCGTTCATCTCACCGAGACCCTTGTATCGCTGCACACCGCCCTCGTTGGTCTTCGGCAGACGCTTGCCCTGTTCCTTGCCGAGCGCCAGAAGCGCGTCGCGCTCTCGGTCGCTGTAGACGTATTCGTGGGTGGCGTTCGTCCACTTCAAGCGGTACAGCGGCGGCATCGCGAGGTAGACATAACCGGCCTCGATGAGCCCGCGCATGTAGCGGAACAACAGGGTGAGCAGCAGCGTCGTGATGTGCTGACCGTCGACATCGGCATCGGTCATGAGCACGATCTTGTGATACCGAGACTTCTCGACATCGAATTCGGAGCCGATGCCAGAGCCGAAGGCCTGGATCATCGCCTGGACCTCTTTGTTGCCGAGGGCCTTGTCGATACGCGCGCGCTCAACGTTGAGGATCTTGCCCCGCAGGGCGAGAATCGCCTGCGTTGTGGGGTTTCGGCCGCTGACGGCCGATCCGCCTGCCGAGTCTCCCTCGACGAGGAACACCTCGCTGATCGAGGGGTCCTTGCTGGTGCAGTCCTTGAGCTTGTCGGGCATCGCGGCCGACTCAAAAACACTCTTGCGGCGAGCGGTCTCGCGGGCCTTACGGGCCGCCATGCGAGCCGTTGCGGCTTCGATGGCCTTCGTGATGACGTTCTTGGCTTGTTTCGGGTTGCGTTCGAACCAGTCACCCAGTTCGTCCGTCACGATGCGCTGCACAAAGCTCTTCGCCTCGGTGTTGCCGAGCTTCGTCTTCGTCTGGCCCTCGAACTGGGGCTCGGACAGCTTGACGGAGATGACAGCGGTGAGGCCCTCGCGGACGTCGTCACCCGTGAGGTTGTCGTCTTTTTCCTTGAGGATGTTGTTCGCGCGTGCGTAGCGGTTGACCAGGCTCGTCAGCGCCGAGCGGAAGCCCTCTTCGTGCGTTCCGCCCTCATGCGTGTTGATCGTGTTCGCGTAGGTGAACACGTTCTCGCTGTAGGACGTGGTCCACTGCATCGCCACCTCGAGGGCGATCTTGCGGTCCCCGTCCTCGGTTTCGAAGCTGATGATGTCCTCGTGGACGCGCTCAGCCTTACGGCCACTGTTGATGTAGTCGACGTAGTCCATGAGGCCACGCTCGTAGTGAAAGACATCGTGACGCTGCTTGGTTTCCGGAGCGCCCTCAGCCGTCTCGACCTCTTCGACTGACGTCGGCCGCTCGTCGAACAGCTCGATGCGCAGGCCCTTGTTCAGGAACGCCATCTGCTGGAAGCGCGTGCGAAGAACCTCGTATTCGAACTCCACCGTCTCGGTGAAGATCTCGGGGTCAGGCCAGAAGGTGATGCAGGTTCCGGTTTCGGTCGTTTCCTCGCCCTTTTGGACCGGGCCGAGGGGGACGCCGCCCTTTTCGAAGGACTGTCGGTACACGTTGCCCTGGCGCTTGACAACAGCTTCCAGGCGCACGGACAGGGCGTTCACCACCGAGGATCCAACGCCGTGCAGACCACCGGAGACGGCGTATCCGCCGCCGCCGAACTTTCCGCCGGCGTGCAGAACCGTCAGAACAACCTCAAGGGTCGAACGGTTCTCGATCTTGTGCATGTCAACGGGGATGCCGCGGCCGTTGTCGACGACGCTCACGCCGCCGTCGGCCAGCATCGTCACCGTGATCGTGTCGCAGTGCCCGGCAAGCGCCTCATCGACGGAGTTGTCGACGATCTCGTACACCAGGTGGTGCAGGCCGCGCGGACCCGTCGAACCGATGTACATACCGGGCCGCTTGCGAACGGCCTCCAGGCCCTCAAGGACCTGGATCTCGTCCGCACCGTATTCGTTTGCGACCTTTTGCGGTTCGCCCGGCGTGTGATCGCCCCCTGCGTCGTGGCCGATGTTGTCAGGCTCGTTCTGAGGGGAATCGCTCGTCATGGAAAGGTCGCTCCTTCAGGTAGGACAGCACCTTTCATCCTACCCTCTCGCGCACGCGCGAACGCCGTGACAGGCCCTCTCGCGCGAGAAAATGCCTCTTGAGAGGATGTCCCCTGTCCTACCCGTAGGTATCGCGCGGTCCGCGCCCCTGAACACGCCTGAAGCCATGTTTCCAAGTAGGGACGTCGGGCCCAAAGAAGCGAATCTCCTTCACCCCGGCCTCGGGGTACAGCTCCATGATGCGTGTGAGCACATGAGAGCGCAGCAGGTGCATCTGTTTACTGCGCGCCGTGGAGTCGCATCGCACAACAACAAGGCCCTGCGCGAATGTCTCGATGTGCGAGTGCGCGGCGTTATCGGCGCCGGCGATCGTCTCCCAGTTCAGGGCGATCTCCTCGCGCTCCAGCTGCGGTGTCCATCCGCTGGCCGTCGTCAGCGCCGCAATGGCATCGCCGAGGGGCTGGGGATCGCGCCCCTTGGCAAACGGCTGACTGCCGTCCGGTTCCCCTCGCCACCGCTTGCGGCGTTGAGCAGCCTTGCTCAGCGGAAGACCGCGCAGGCGCAAATAGGTGGCGATCGTCTCGGGAATCCCCGGCGGGCGTTCGTCACTCACGCGCCCTCCTCGATCGGGTGCTCGGCCAGTGGCCCGAGAACCTCTCCGCCCTCAATACGAACGGCATGCTCCCGCAGGTGATCGGGGATGTCGCCGGCAACGGCGGCCGTGACGATCACCTGTTCATAGTCGGCAACGACCTGACCCAGTCGGCGTCGCCGAGCAGCATCAAGCTCGGCAAAGACGTCGTCGAGGATGAGGATCGGGTCGCCTCCCGGGGATTCTGACCGCAGAAGTTCGGCCGAGGCAAGGCGAAGCGACAGCGCCGATGACCAGCTTTCCCCGTGGGAGGCGTATCCCTTCACGGGCAGCCCCCGCAGCCGCATCACGAGATCGTCCCGGTGCGGGCCAACAAGAGTCAGACCGCGTTCGAGCTCCTGCGAGCGTCGAGCCACCAACGCGCGGCGGAACAGATCGGCGGTCGGACCGGAGTCCGTGGCCTCCAACTTGCTCTCTTCGGGGTCGGCGCCGCCGATCGACAACGCCCACGCCAGCTCCGGCGAGTGGTCCTCTCCGGCGATCGCCGCATACGCCCTCGCAACGGGACCGGCAAGATCGGCCGCCAGCGCGGTGCGAGCATCGATAATTTGCGTGCCGAGCGAAACGAGCTTGTCGTCCCACACCTCGAGCGTCGTGAGCTGTTCGAGCTTCATTCCCCGCGCTCGGGCGGACTTCAACAGTGTCGTCCGCTGTCGCAGCGTGCGGTCGTAGTCGGCGATAACGCTCGACATCCGTGGCGCTCGCTGAACGAGCAGCTGATCGGCAAAGCGGCGACGCGATGACGGATCTCCGCGCACGATCTGTAGGTCCTCCGGCGCGAACAACACCGCGTGAGCGTAACGCGGCAGTTCGTTTGTCTTCACCGGGTTGCCGGAGATGCGCGCCTTGTTGGACCCCTGTTTGTTGATCTGAAGCTCGAGGGTGACGGCGCGCGTTCCGTGAACGAGACGGGCACGAACAAAAGCCGCATCTTTCCCCTCCCGAACGAGAGGAGCATCAGCGGAAACGCGATGGGAACCCAGCGTCGCAAGATAGGCGATCGCCTCAGCGAGATTCGTTTTTCCCTGTCCGTTGCGCCCAACGAGCAGGTTCGTCCCTCGCCGAAGCTCCAGCTCCGCGTGCGCATAGTTGCGGAAATCGACGAGGCTGAGGTGCTCAACGATCATGTCTGCACGCCTCCATTCCGCGCCACCGGCACTTCAGTCGACGGGCCGGGGATCAACGCAAGAGCAAGTTGGGCTGCAGAAGGTACTTGAAGTTGTCGTTTCCGGCGTCATCGACCGATGTTTGCGCCGTGACAAGAATCGGGCTGAGCTTGTTCGCATTGTCACTGGACGTGAACGTGATGCGCGCGAACTCGCTCTTGACGGCGCCGAGTGCGTCGAGGAGGTACTGCGGGTTCAGGCCCAACGTGACATCGTCGCCGCCCGTGAGCGTGGCGTCGACCGACTCGGAGGCACTGGCCTGATCGCCTCCGGCCGCGTCCATCGTGACCTCGTTCTGCGTAAACGTGAAGCGCAGCGGCGCCGACCGGTCGAGAACAAGAGCAACGCGGCGAACGGCCTCCTGGAGATCCGCGGTGTTCACCACGGCGTAGTGGCCGGTCTGTTCCGGGAACAAACGGCGCACGGGAGGGAAGTTGCCGTTAATCAATAGCGACGTCACCGTTTTGTTGCCCGCCGTGAAGGCAATGATCTCGCGGTCACCTTCACCAGAGAACGCCACGGAGATGTTTCCGCCGTTGGAGAAGGTCTTACCGACCTCGGTCAGAGTGCGTGCCGGAACAAGCGCGGACTGTGCGCCCTCGCTGCCGTCCCACGGAATCTGTCGCAGCGCAACGCGGTAACGGTCGGTCGCAACGAGGCTCAGCCCGTTCTCGGAAACTTCCAGCTGCACGCCAGTGAGAACTGGGGTGACGTCGTCGCGCGATGCGGCGAACGCGACCTGCGCAATTGCTGTTGCGAAATCTTCTCCGGGAACAAGGCCGGACTGTCCCGACACCTCGGGAATCGCGGGATATTCCTCGACGGGCATCGATGCCAGGGCGAACCGAGCAGGACCACAAACGACGGCGACGTTGCCATCTTCTTCGGTGGAAATCTCGATCGGTGCGTGCGGCAAACGACTTGCGATGTCGTTGAGCAGCTTGCCGTGGACCAGGATCGTTCCGGGCTCATCAACAACAGCGTCGACAGTCGTCCGAGCTGATGCTTCGTAATCGAATGCGGAGAGTGAAATCGAACCATCGTCGGTTGCTTCGATCAGCACGCCCGCGAGAATCGGCTGCGGGTTGCGCTGCGGGAGCAGCTTGACGACGAACGAGACGGCGTCGCTGAAGACGTCGCGGTTCACGTGGAATTTCACGTAACTCCCCCTCTGGGATCCGAGAGCGTTTGCGCGACAGCGGAATTGGCTGTTGCCAGATCCATTGGTCGCGGGAAACCCATGCTAGCGGGCTGGTCTGATCCCGCTTGCCGCTCGTCGCCGCTTGAGGTGATCGGAGCCCCTTTAAAACAGAGATCTCTTAACAGCGTTAACGGCTGTGGAGACTGTGGATAACTCTGTGGATGCTGGTCAGGAGTAAGGAACTACACGGTTGGCATTTGTGGATGAGCTGCGGACGGCACGTGGACAGTGGGAAACCGGCCTTCGGAGTGTGCACAGCTGTTTACACACACCTAGCGCGTGTCCTGCACAGTTAAGGGCTCACTCATCCACAGTTATCCACAGGTTATGCACACTGGGGAGAGCTCTTAACGCGTGGAGCTGTGGCCTGTCAAGAGCCTCATGGGGACAACGACACCCGTTGTTCACGCGGGAGACACCGTGGCGGGGCGCACGTTCCCCGGAATGACGCGCATCGACGGCACATCGCCCTGTGGAAAACGTGTGGATAACTCGTCAAAATCGACGCGCCCGAAGGTGTCGCGGCTGTGGAGAGAACTCTCAGCGACGGCCGAGCTGAGCGGTGATTTCCTGCACCTGGTTGTACACGTGCCGTTTCTCTTTCATCAGCTCAGTGATCTTTTTCGTGGCGTACATCACGGTTGTGTGATCGCGACCGCCAAAGAGCTGCCCGATTTTCGGCAGGGAGAGGTTCGTTCGTTCCCGGCACAGGTACATGGCGATCTGCCGGGCCTGAGCAACAGCCTGGGCGCGGCCGGGGCCATAGAGATCGTCGACGGAGAGCCGGAAGTACTGCGCTGTCGCGTCGATGATGTCCGACGGTGAGACAACCGTGTCTTCCGGCTTGTCAACGATGTCCCGGAGAACGCCCTCGGCGAGCTCGCGAGTGACGTCCGATCGGTTCAGGCTGGCGAAGGCCGAGACGCGAATCAGCGCGCCCTCGAGCTCTCGGATGTTGGTCGACACTCGTGACGCGATGTACTCGATCACGTCTTCAGGGATGTAGATGCGCTCGCTGGACGCCTTCTTTCGGAGGATGGCGATACGCGTTTCGAGGTCGGGGGCTTGCACATCGGTGATCAGGCCCCACTCAAAGCGGGAGCGCATCCGGTCCTCGAAGCCCGTCAGAAGACGCGGCGCCACATCGCTCGTGATGACGACCTGCTTGTCGTGATCGTGGAGCGTGTTGAACGTGTGGAAGAAGGTTTCCTGCGTTTCCGCCTTGCCCTGCAGGAACTGGATGTCGTCGATCAGCAGGATGTCGAGGTCGCGGTAGCGCGCGTTGAATGCTGCGCCGCGATTGTTCGCGATCGAGTTGATGAAGTCGTTCGTGAACTCTTCGCTGGAGACGTAGCGAACGCGCACGCCGGGGAAGAGGTTCTGTGCGTAGTCGCCGATGGCGTGCAGCAGGTGCGTTTTTCCCAGCCCGGAGTCGCCGTAGATGAACAGAGGGTTGTATGCCTTCGCCGGGGCCTCGGCCACTGCCACCGCCGCGGCGTGAGCGAACCGATTGGACTGTCCGATGACGAAGTTGTCGAAGGTGTACTTCGGGTTGAGGCGCGTTTCGCTTCGCGACTGCACGTGGGGCGTCTCGATCGGACGCGTCGACTGACGCTCCGGCTCCCGCGCTGCCTCCGGCGACGAGGAGTCGTTCTCGGGAACGTACGGCTGGTCGGCGAGCTCGTGGTTCACAACCACCTTGAACGAGGTCACCTCGGGATCGGCGATCTTCTGCAGCGCATCGATGATCGACTCGCGCATGCGCTTGTTGATCTGACCGGCCGTCAGGTCGTTCGGAACATCCAGGTAGAGGGACCCGCCCATCGTCCCCTGCGGAACAGCCAGGTGCAGGAAGCCCATGAGCTGCGGAGTGATCCGCTCGTCTTCTTCGAGTTCCGCGATGACGAGGCGCCAGATTGGCACGTCCGGAGCGTCGGTCATCCGCACTCTCCCCCTGAGTAGAATTATTTCCACAACCTGTGGATAACTGTGGTTACGGTAGTCACGTCGCGGGAATCACGCAAACGGTGTGCACGAAGTTGTCGCGTGTCTCTGTGCGAACAGCGGCAGGGCTGTGGAGGTACTGACAGGTTGGCCCAACAGTTTGCGCACCACAGCTTGTCGTCGTAGCCTGTTCCGGTTGACTTGTGCCCATTTCGGGCATCCCTGCATGACGTCTCCGGCCCCGTAGATTCCGGTGACACTTCCTCCCGGAGTGAGAACACTATGAGCAAGCGCACTTTCCAGCCCAACAACCGTCGTCGCGCCAAGAAGCACGGTTTCCGTGCCCGTATGCGCACCCGCGCCGGTCGCGCCATCCTCAACGCACGCCGCGGCAAGGGCCGCACCGAGCTCTCGGCGTAACGCAGAGCTACGGGAGTGCTCGCGCGACCACAGCGCATCACTCGCGGGACTGACTATCGAACAGTCGTCCGGCGGGGTATGCGGTGCGCGAGCACATCCGGTGTGACGCACGTCATCCTCACGAAAGAAGCACGTCCTGCGCGCTTCGGTTTTATCGTGAGCAAGGCCGTTGGCAACGCTGTTGTCCGCAACACGGTGCGTCGCCGGCTCAAGGCCATCTGCCATGAGGCGTCTCCGAGTGTGCGCGAGGGAGCGGACATTGTGATTCGCGCCCTTCCTGCCTCCGCAACAACATCCTTTGCGGATCTTCGCCGCGATGTGTTGCGGTGCCTGGAACGTCAGGCACCGGCATGAGCGTGCTTCCCGCGTCGGCCACAGGGCCGGCGCGGTTTCGCGTTTCCGATGCCGTGGTGTTGCCGCTCATCCCGCGCAACATCGGCCTGTTGCTACTCACCGGATATCGAGCAACGATCTCAAAGCTCTACGGCGACGTCTGTCGTTACTACCCGTCGTGTTCCGCGTACGCCGTCACGGCGGTTCAACAACACGGTCTCGTGAGAGGATCAGGGAGAGCGATCTCCCGTATCGCGCGATGCCACCCCTGGGCGGCTGGCGGCGAGGACGATGTTCCTCCTCATGCGGACTTCTCTTACGACTTAACCTCCCGCGGCTTCGTCGTGCCGCGTCGAAAGGACTGACACCCCGTGGACTTCTTCGGAATGATCCTCTTCCCCATTCGATGGGTGATAGAGGCGATCCTCGTCGGATGGCACTGGGTTCTCACTGCCATCGGGATGCCAGAGGCCAGCGGCCTCACCTGGGTGCTGTCAATTCTCGGCGTCGTGGTGGTCGTACGCATCGCGATCTTCCCGCTCTTCGTCAAGCAGATCAAGAGCCAGCGCAAGATGATGGAGCTCGCTCCTGAGATCAAGAAGATCCAGGAGAAGTACCGCGGCAAGAAGGATCAGCTCTCGCGAGAGGCGATGAGCCGCGAGACGATGGGCCTGTACAAGAAGCACGGAACAACGCCGGTTTCCGGGTGTCTTCCGCTGCTCGTGCAGATGCCGATCTTCTTCTCGCTGTTCTGGACCCTGCGCGATATCGCGATCTGGGCGGAAGAGGACAAGTCAGGTCTGAACTCGTGGCTGTTCACGCCCGAGCTCGTGCACCAGTTCGAAGACTCGCAGCTGTTCGGAATCGCGCCCCTCAGCATGACGCTGATGGATCACTTCAACTATCCGATCGACAGCTCCGCGTCGGCGATCGTGATGCTGATCATCCTCGTCGCCCTGATGATCGCAACGCAGTTCATCACGCAGCTACAGATCGTGTCGAAGAACCTCTCCCCCGAGGCCAAGACCGGTCAGGCCTACCAGATGCAGCGCATCATGCTCTGGATCATCCCGTTCGCGATGATCTTCTCTGGTGTGTTCTTCCCGCTGGGTGTTGTCACCTACTGGTTCTTCAACAACCTGTGGACCATGGGGCAGCAGTTCTACATCATCCACGAGAACCCCACACCCGGGTCCGAGGCCGCCAAGCTTCGCGAGGAGCGCCTCGCCAAGAAGGGCAAGGCTGTCAACTCTCAAGGCAAGGTCGTCTCGATGGCCGAGTATGAGCGTGAACAGGAAGAGCTGTTGCGTCAGAAGGAGCTCGAGCGGAAGCAGCGCGCCAAGCGTGTGCAACCGAAGAGCGCCAAGCGCGCCAAGCGCACCGCGCAGCAGAGCGCGCAGCAGAAGAAGCAGCAGGACGATCCGGACGCATCGTCTCAGGAAGGGAGCACGCCATGACCCACGATGACCAGGCTCCGTCGGCGGAACAGCTGGAGCGCGAAGGCGACATCGCCGCCGACTACCTCGAGGGGCTCCTCGACATCGCTGATATCGACGGCGATCTTGAACTGGATGTTCGTCAGGGCCGCGCGCATGTTTCCGTGGAGTCCGACGACGACTCCTTGCATCCGCTGACGGATCCAGACACGGTGCAGGCGTTGCAGGACCTGACCCGCCTCGCTGTTCAGCGAGAGACGGGCGAGTTCTCCCGCCTGATTCTGGATATTGGCGGGTCTCGCGACAAGCGACGTGAGCAGCTGACCACCCTCGTCGACGCCGCGATCACGAAGATTCGTGATGGGGCAACCCAGGCATCGCTTCCCGCGATGAGCTCGTACGAGCGAAAGCTGATCCACGACATCGTTGCCGAGCGTGGCTTCGTCTCCGAATCGTATGGTGAGCGCGACGCGCGTCACACGGTGATTCGCCAGGCCTGACGCTGACGCATGCAGGGCTCGCCTCCCTTACCGGGAGGCGAGCCCTGGTCTGTTTTCCGGTGAGCTGGGAAGATCTTCCTGAGCTGACACTTCACTTCTCTTCTTCGAATTCTTCTCGCGGGACATTTCGCGAGGGAAGGACTCTGCCATGACTGATGCCCTCGCCCGCCTGGAGGCCGAGCCGGCCGAAGCCGCCGCGCTGTTCGGAGATCGCATCGATCTGGCTCGACAGTTCACACACAATCTGGCTCAGCATGGCGAAGAGCGCGGACTGATCGGTCCCCTCGAAGTTCCGCGGTTGTGGAACCGTCACCTCCTCAACAGCGCGATCGCTGCTCCGCTCTTCACTGCCGGGTCGCGGGTGGGTGACGTGGGCTCCGGAGCAGGCCTTCCTGGTCTCGTTCTGGCCATTGCGCGTCCCGATGTGCACTGGGTGCTGATTGAGCCCATGGAGCGTCGTGTGGCGTGGTTGACGGAACAGGTGGACGCCCTGGGTCTCGACAATGTGACGGTTGAGCGGGCCCGTGCGGAAGAGGCCGGCCGCTACGAGGAAGTGCTTGACGCGGTGACGGCTCGAGCCGTTTCGGCTCTGCGGACGCTGATCCCGTGGACTGCTCCCCTGGTCCGTGATGGCGGAGAGCTGGTTCTCCTCAAGGGCCACAGCGCGCCGAAGGAGATCGAGGCGGCGGCGAAAGCGATCCGAAAGTACAAGCTGAGCGATGTACGGGTCGAGGTGATTGGCGAAGGGGAGATCGCCGAGCCCACCCGCGTTGTTCGCGCGACGGTGCGGTCACCCCACGCTTAATTTGCACATCGATGTGTAGATTCCACACCTGTGGAGAAACAACGCTTCGGTGATCACGCTGAGGTGTCGTTGAGCGCCGCCTTGATGGACGCGAAACTGTTGTCCCGCGCGGGACGCCGGCGAGCATGATCGCGGAGCGCGGCCTCTCGACCGACACCGTGCCTCTGTGGATAACTTGCGGGGCGAGGGGGAATGTGGCTGCCGCCCCGCAGGTTCGGCCCTCTGTCGCGCGTCCCGTGGCCGGAGGAGTGCTGTGTGGCGAACTCTGGTGGCGGGCGGCCGGGGTCCGTATGAGGTCCGGGGGGCGATTCGCGTGATCTTGGCGGCTGGTGTTTCACGTGAAACATGCCGCGGTGGACGTGTGGACGCACGCGGGTGTGTTCCTTCCGCGGCATCGCTGGTCGCTCGGATCCGAGAGCACCTCTGCCCCGAGGCGGTGATGCTGATCACGCCCAATCCTCGTTGTTGTCGGGTCTTCTGTAGCGCGCTGCGCGCACGCCGGATCGCACGCACTGTCCACTCCCCTGAGAGAGCGGTCCACGGTCGGCGGGCTGTTTGGCTCTCGTGGATATTCGACGATCGCGCGCCCTCGCCACATCGTGAGCTCGTACGCGCAGTAAGGGACGAGTTGTCCCCTGGGTGAAAGGGGGGGCGATAGCTGTCCCCCGCGCTTCTGGGAGGAGGAGTGTGCTGACTCGCGATTTGGCGTGGATGGTTTCACGTGAAACATGTGGCTCCGGGGAACGTCGTGGCGGGGCGTCCGAATGCGTGGGATGGTGTCGCATTATGTGCATCGTTCATCGAACGGCATCGCGGGAGGTCATCGAAGGAGAAACGCGGCAGTGGGCGGACCTTCACGAGGAGGGCTAATCCCGTGCGTCGCCGATGTAGGCCACAGGGTCCGTTCGCTATTGACGTGGAGCGTGGCTCAGATGTTTCACGTGAAACATGTGCGGTTCGCCGCGGACGTCTCATCCTGCCCTGGTGACAGATCAAAGCGATTGTCGCGCGAGCCTCGAACCGGGAAGATCGAATCAGTGCGGAGCGTGGAGTGCGGATCGCCGGCTGCGCGTCGCGGGACTGAGACGATCGACTTGCCGCGATTGCGAAGGGTGGTGGCTCGATGGTTGATGCTCTCTTCCTCCCCCGTGGTTGAGAACAGCGGGAAGTGCGTCCGTCACGGTAATGAGCTGGCGGATGGGTGCGCTATATCTATCCCTGCGCGGGACCACGATCCGCGGGTGCCGTATGTGCCCAGCGACAGACGCGTTCGTGTGGCGCGGAGCCTCCCGGAGCGCCGTGCATCTCGCCGTGTGTAAAGCCGGCCCCAACGGTGATCCGTCCCACGCGTGTGCGGCATGGAGCTATGGACTCCGGAAGCCATTTCGGACGGACCCGCGTGAAGAGGCACTGAAACTACTGGAGGGGCGAGGGTGTCAGTCCCGGATGCGCTCCCGGCAGCGCTACTCCCCGATATTCGGAGACGACACGTTGCGTGGGCGGAACGTGCGAGAAGCGTGCGCCCGGCGCGGGTCGGCAGGGCTATCAACAGTGGTGTGGCGTGCGGTGCGGGTAGCACGGGCTCGGGGCGGAGCGACGTTTGTGACGGTCAGACTTCGATGCGGTCGGGGGGAACAGCGGTTCACGGGGCGGGCGTCTATCGAGGTGAGGCCTGGACGTTCTTGCCGGGACATCGATCCCGCTACGGTACGCTCACTGTCGGATCGGCTCGGCTCGGCTCGGCAATTTCCGGGCGTCGGGATCACGATGCGGGGTGAGTGAAGCGTGATGCGAGCAACGTCTGCGCTCTAAGCAGGGACGCCGCAGAAACCCTGAGCCGGGGGTGGCGACCGCGCGATTTCGCACGGTGTGAACACCGAGCGACTTACCGTGATGTAGCCAGGCCTTGCCGAAGATGCAGCGCGATGGCCCGCGCGCGATGTCTGGGAAGTCGACAGACGAAGTTTCAGCAGGACCTACGGTGAGAGGACTCCGTCGCGTAAACCATGGCGCTAGGACCTCGCTCTCTATTGATCGCAGACTGCGCAATCCGCAAGCACGCTCCTCGCGGCGTTATCGTCGGTCGATGGTGCCCCGCGCATCGGCTCCCTCTTCCCCCTGGCGGTGCTCTCCGACGCTTCCCCACACATCGCTGGCGCGCCGCGCGGAGCCTCCGAAGTCGGGGGCCCAGAACCCACGACCTTGGGAGTACGAGACACGTCCTATGCGTGGCGACCGCGTGCGGCCTTGCTCATCGCGGGCGGTGTTGGATACGCGAGGTGGCGCCTGCTCCATCAATGCCACAGCGAGGAATGAAGCCGAGACATCCATCGTCTGAGACAAGACGCTCGATCCGCGCCGCGTCGGGAACAGGATGTTTCACGTGAAACATGTGGCCGCCCACAACACCCGTCACGCGGCGTGCGGCGTGATTTCGATGCTGTGCCGAATGGGGTGATCTGAGGATCGTTGACCCAAAACTCGACAGGCTACGGTCCAGGCCACGACGGGCCTGTGTTGCCGCTAGCGCGAACGCTTGTGGGAGTGTGCGCTGAGACTGGCGGGCGATGCGTTTCCCGGGGTAGACGCGCACCGACCCGCGGCGCCGGCAAGGACGGTGATGGAAGGAAACTCTCGACTGCCCCACCCCCGCTGCTTCCTCAACGCATCGGCATCGCGTGGGCGATTTTGGTGCGAGAAGGATCATGGGGACGGGGACCAGCTCCGACGCCGGGGCACGTGGACGACGTTCCCTTCGGTTCTGCCGGCCTACGGGCGTGGCAAGCGTCAGTCATCAGCACCCTTCCCGCACCCGTGACACGGGCATCCCCTGGGGAGGGACCGGTGAGCTTCAACCCCCTGCGATGTCGACAGTCATCCGCGGCGGAGACGGCGAGTTTCATTCGCCGACTTCGGCCGTGCGTGAGAGGAAGTGCCGCACAACGCAGATCACCACCCGCGTGGTGAGCAGTCAGCCCGCTAGTGTGGGACCGGGCAGGCGGAGGGGCCTGACGCTCCTCGCGGAGACGTCACCCCTCGCGGGACGCCTGCGCCCCTGTCACAACGCGACGTGGATCACGTGGGGGTGGTTTCACGTGAAACATCACCTCGAGTGATCCTCGGTGGTGCCGAGCTTGCATGGGGGCGGGACCGTCGCCCGGGGCGAACAAGAGATCCTGAGGTTCGCACGGCATGCGTCAGCTTCATCCGCGGCGTCGGCCGCGCGCATCGGGCGGCATGGAGTACGAGTGTCGGGTCACGGAACGATGTTTCACGTGAAACATGAGTGTCCGACGGAGCGCTACTCGGCCGGACGCTCGGGCTGTGCGGGATATCCGTGGGAGACAAGATGTGTCATATTGGCGCTGGCGTTGTCCGCCAGTGCCGCAGGAAGGATGCATAAAAGACATGATTAGCGCGCCCCGCGTCACGGGCGAGCATCGAAGGAGCGAGCAGGGATGCGAGCACCACTACCGCGCGCCGCGATGCCGAGGACTTGTTGTGTTGCGCCGGGTCGTGCGAATGTTTCACGTGAAACGGCCACGGTCACACGAGACGTGCGCCCTGCTTCGTGCGACGTCGCAGCAACACACGCCCTGCGGCGGGCGACGAGAGCGCGCGCACCCTTCGGTCGTTTGTGGGACGCGATGGAGCGCACATAAAGACGGGATGATGTTTCACGTGAAACACGTCGATCACCCGTGCGTGTCATCAGGCGGGCGGGATAGAGTGGGCAGGTCGGCTTCGGTACGGAAAGGACGCGTGTGAGCCAGCGATCGAATGACATTGCGGCCGCCTTCGACGACAGCCCGATCATGCAGCAGCTGCAGGATCTGAGCGCTCGGCGTCAGCGTCTGGATGAGGTCACCGTGGACTTCCCCGGTGACACCCGCGTGATGACGGTGTCGAACCAGAAGGGCGGCGTCGGAAAGACGACGACCACGGTCAATATTGCCGCGGCCATTGCAGACCTCGGAGGTCGGGTGCTGGTCATCGACCTGGACCCGCAGGGCAACGCGTCAACGGCTCTCGGTATCCCCCACACGGCCGATACGACGAGTATCTACGACGTGCTCATCAACGACGTGTTGATGGCGGATGCGGTTCAGAGCAGCCCCGAGAACGACCTGCTGTTCTGTGTTCCGAGCACGATTCACCTCGCGGGAGCCGAGATCGAACTCGTGTCGCAGGTGGCACGTGAAAAGCGTCTGGACACAGCGCTACGCGAGTTCCTCGATACCTACGAACAGCCGTTCGACTTTGTTCTGATCGACTGCCCGCCCTCTCTGGGGCTGCTTACGATCAACGCGTTCGCGTCAGCTGACGAGGTGTTCCTTCCGATTCAGGCTGAGTACTACGCGCTTGAGGGACTCAGTCAGCTCCTGGGTAACGTGCAAATGATCCAAAAGCACCTCAATCCCCGTCTGCGGGTGACGACGATTCTCCTAACCATGTTCGACGGACGGACGCGGTTGTCGCAGCAGGTGGCCGATGAGGTTCGCGAACACTTCCCCAAGGAAGTCCTCGCTTCGGTCATCCCGCGTTCCGTGCGAGTTTCCGAGGCACCGAGCTTTGGGCAGACCGTGATCTCATATGATTCGTCTTCGGCGGGCGCGATCGCGTACCGCGAGGCTGCTGTCGAAATCGTGAAGCGCGGGTCCTCCCGCAAGAAGAAGGGGCGGAACTGATGGCGAAGCGCACTGGGCTGGGCCGGGGAATCGGCGCACTGATCCCTACGTCGTCTGAGACGAAGGAGCGCCCCGCTGATGTGTTCTTCGCCGGCGCTGGCCTGATCGACGAGGTCGAAACGTCCGAAGACGCCGTGACTATTGACGCCGTGTCCGAACCCGCGGACGCTCCGTCCGCGGATGCGACCCCGGCGCCGCAGAAGGCGGCGAAGAAGCCAGCCGCCGCGGGTGGGGCCCCGGCAACGAAGCGTCCGGCTGCTCGCACGAAAAAGGCGGAGCCGAAGGCCCCGGCACGATCGGCCGCGAAGGCTTCCGCAACGCCCACCGCGACGTCGACAGCCAAGGCATCGAACACACGCGCGGCAGCCTCCTCCCCCGAGCCCGAGCTGGCCGAGGTTCCCGGTGTGCGGCTTATTCACATTGACCCGGCGTCGGTTGTTCCGAACCCTCGCCAGCCGCGAACGCTGTTCGACGCTGAGGACCTGGCGGAGCTCGTTCACTCGGTGCGTGAGTTCGGCCTGCTGCAGCCGATTGTCGTCCGAGACAAGAAGGACGGCACGTTCGAGCTGATCATGGGCGAGCGGCGCACCCGTGCGTCGCGCGAGGCTGGCCTGACACAGATTCCGGCAATCGTTCGCGAGACCGCCGATGAGGACATGCTGCGCGATGCACTGCTGGAGAATATCCATCGTGCGCAGCTGAACCCGCTCGAAGAGGCCTCCGCATACCAGCAGCTGATCGAAGACTTCGGGATCACGCAGGACACTCTTGCCTCGCGTATCGGGCGGTCACGTCCCCAGATCTCCAACACGATTCGTCTGCTGCGCCTGCCAGAAGCCGTGCAGCAGCGCGTTGCGGCTGGCGTGATCAGCGCAGGCCACGCACGAACGATTCTGTCGCTTGATGGCGATGTTGATGCGATGCAGAAGCTCGCCGACAAGATCGTCAACGAGGAACTCTCGGTACGGGCGTCCGAGGAGGCCGCTCGCCGGATCGTGGAAGCGGGCGAGAAGCCGGCAGCCCCGGCCCCGAACAAGAACGGCGCACGCCGTGCCTACCTGGATGATGTGGCCGAACGGCTGGGTGATCGCCTGAACACGAAGGTGAAGATCGCCCTGACGGCACGTAAAGGCCAGGTCAGCATTGATTTTGCATCTATTCAGGATCTCAATCGGATCCTGGAAGAGCTCGGCGAAACAGGTTACGAGTCCTGACCGCAGGATGTCTTCCCTGATCAGCCTGTAACGCACCACTGTCCCCCTTCGCAAGGGGGTGGATCCCCTTTTGTCGACACTGTTAGCGTGGCCGCCGCACGCAACCGTCGAGATCTACGAAAGGTGTGATCCATGAACGATCAGTCTGGAATCGATCCGCGTACGGCGCAGCAGGAAGAGCCGTTCCCCGAACAGCAGCAAGACCTCCAGCCCGGTGTGACGGGTGAGATGAGTCCACGCCCTGATCACGGAGAAGAAAGCTGGCAGGGCCGGGGCCGCCTCCGGGGGCGTAAAGCGCTGATTACCGGAGGAGACTCGGGAATCGGACGCGCGGTCGCTATCGCCTTCGCTCGAGAAGGCGCGGATGTGGCGATCGGTTTTCTGCCGGAAGAACGGGAGGACGCTGAGGTCACGCGTGATCTCGTGGATGCGGCGGGACAGCGATGCCTGCTTCTGCCGGGAGACCTGCGCGACGAGCAGGCGTGCATCGATACCATCCGAGATGTTCGAGAGGGGTTCGGCGGAATCGACCTCCTCGTTGTCAACGCGGCCTATCAGAAGCAGCGTGACGGAATCGATCAGATCGAGACGAGTGAGATCGAACGCACCTTCCACACAAACCTGGTGTCGATGATGGTGCTCGTCCGAGAAGCCGTTCCGCATCTACCCGAGGGATCATCGATCATCGTGACCTCGTCCGTTCAGGCGGCGTCGCCCTCGCACGGCCTTGTCGAATACGCCATGACGAAGTCCGCTCAGGTGGCCTTTATGCAGGCCATGGCGGAGGAACTCGGGCCGCAGGGTATCCGTGTCAACGCCGTGGCTCCCGGCCCTATTTGGACGCCCCTGATTCCCGCGACCGGTTTCCCGGACGACAAGGTGGCGGAGTTCGGGCAGGACACTCCCCTGGGCCGCGCAGGACAGCCCGCTGAGTTGGCGGGTGCCTATGTTTACCTGGCCAGTGACGAAGCGACGTACACGTCTGGCGCCGTTTTGCCGGTGACCGGCGGCCGGCCGTTCTGAGGGGCCCGTGAACCATGCCCGAGCCCCGTATTCATGACGAAGAACTATACGAACGGTTGCGCGACGACGGAGCGTCAAAAGAGAAATCGGCGCGCATCGCCAACGCGGCCGCGCGCGATGGTCGTTCCGAAATGGGCCGGCGCGGTGGCGGTGCTGAGAACTATGAGGATCGCACCGTGGCGGAGCTGCGCCAGCGGGCGAAGGAGGTGGGCCTCACGGGATATTCGTCCCTGAGGAAGAAGGAGCTCATCGAGCGCCTCCGAAACCACTGACACCAGCCCGCGATCAGCGGTGCGTCCGTAACCTGGAGGGGTGATGAATCCCGATCCCCTCCTTCCCCGGCGCGAGAGCGTCGAGGTGTTGCGCGCCGAGGCACAGGACGAGCGGGACACCCTCATCGAGGAACGTCTGCGCGCGGGAGAAGATCCGTGGGACTTCATGGAGGATCTTCCGACGATCGACGAGCTCGTGGTGTTTCTTCTCCGGGCGGAGCACATTGTCGGTGACGGCGGACTCCGTCCGACACACGCACGCAACCAACGCCTGATGCGACAGATCGCCGCCCAATATCCTGAGCTCTCACGAGCCGTAGAGGGCATGCTGGGCGCTGAGAACACACATCGGCGATGGGATGCCGTTGTTCGCGTTCTCGGCGGCGCATAGGGTGCCCCAGCGGTTCTGAAGCACGTTCATACGCCGAAGGCGCCTCCCCGATCGAATCAGGAAGGCGCCTTCGGCGTATTTCGCGTCTTAGGCGAGGAAGGCTGCGAGGTCCTTCTCGAGAGCCTGCTTGGGCTTGGCGCCGATGATCGTGGTCGCCACCTCGCCATCCTTGAAGACCTTCATCGCCGGAATCGACGTGATCTGGTACTTCATGGCCAGATCGGGGTTCTCGTCAACGTTGAGCTTGACGATCGTGATCTTGTCGCTGTTCTCAGCCTGGATCTGGTCGAGAACGGGCGCGACCATGCGGCAGGGGCCGCACCACTCTGCCCAGAAGTCGACGAGCACGGGGCCGTCGGCCTTCAGGACATCCTGTTCGAACGTGGCTGAAGATGTTGCCTGAGCGGTCATACTGTGTCTCCTTAGTGGAAGTCTTGTCTACCGGAACCGTGCGAAGCGCTGCGCTATTCCCGATCAGGCGGGAACAGCCGCCGCTTCTGGTTCCGGAGCGATGTCGGCGAGCGCCGCGAGGAAGTGTTCGGCGTCGAGCGCCGCAACCGTTCCGCTGGCGGCCGCGGTGACCGCCTGCCGGTACGTGGGATCGACAACATCGCCCGCGGCGAAGACGCCGGGAACAGACGTGCGCGAGGAGCGTCCGTCGACGGCGATCGTGCCATCGATCGTGAGGTCGAGCTTGTCGTGGACGAGGTGTGTGCGCGGGTCGTTGCCGATGGCGATAAACAGACCATCGAGCGCCAACTCACGCGTATCGCCCGTGACGGTGTCGCGCAGAACGACGCCGGTCAGAGCGGAGTCACCCTGCAGCTCCGCGATCTCGGAGTTCCAGATCACCTCGATCTTCTCGTTGTCGAAGGCACGCTTCTGCATGATCTTCGACGCACGGAACTCGTCGCGCCGGTGAATCAGGTAGACCTTCTTTGCGAACTTCGTGAGGAACGTTGCCTCTTCCATCGCGGAGTCGCCGCCGCCGATCACGGCGATCTCCTTCTCGCGGAAGAAGAAACCGTCGCAGGTGGCGCACCAGGACACACCGTGGCCGGAGAGTTCGTCCTCGCGCGGCAGGTTGAGCTTGCGGTAGGCAGATCCTGTGGCGAAGATCACGGCTTTCGCCTCGACGACATCGCCAGAGCCGAGGGTGACCTTCTTCACGGCACCGGACAGGTCGAGCTCTGTGGCGTCGTCGTACGAGACCTCGGTGCCAAAGCGCTCTGCCTGCTGCTGCATCTTGGCCATCAGATCGGGGCCCATGATGGCCTCGGGGAAGCCGGGGAAGTTCTCAACCTCGGTGGTGTTCATCAGCTCGCCGCCGACCTCCACCTGGCTTGCAATGACCAGCGGCTGCAGGTTGGCGCGGGCTGCGTAGATCGCGGCGGTCCAACCGGCGGGACCGGATCCGATAATGATGAGCTCTCGCACCATCTGTGCCTCCTTCGGGCGTATGTCTCGACGCGTAAAACCCATCGTACGTGCCACGTATTCCCCCACCCCCTGCGAGTTTCACGAGACAGAAGCGGATGGACACGATGTGTTCACCTTGCGGATGCACAGGCGGAACCGTCACAATCTCCGCGTGACTCACGAAGATGTGCCGGTGCTCCTGCGACGAGGCGGCGCGAGCCTCCTTCTCGCCGTCGATGAGAACGTTCCGCGAATCGTTCATTGGGGATCCGATCTCGGTGAGCTGACGCCGCCGGAGCGTGCGGCAATCGCCCGCGCGGACGACGGTGGCATTGCGGGGTCGGAGCCCGATGCCGTGAGGAGATTCACGCTCTGGGCGACTCACCGCGACGGATGGGCGGGAACACCGACCGGTGAGGGTCACGCTGACGGCGTCGGCACGGCGCGCGTGATGTACGACGGACAGCCGCCGAGCTGGACGGACGCGGCCAAGAACACGGATGATCTTGTCCTTCCCGCCGCGGTTCTCGGTCGCCGCGGGCTGCCGCTGCCCGCGCTGGCGCCGCAGCAGTCGGTGCTGATCGAGCTCGTGCGGATTTAGAGCGCGGGGGGCGCGGTGCTGTCGCGAACGACGAGCTGGGGCACAACAACAGACAGAGCGGGAACGTCGCGGCCCCCGACGAGCGCGAGCGCGGACGACACACAGCGCTGGCCGACCTCGGCGAAGTCCTGATGCATTGAGGTCAGCGGCGGCGCGTAGCCGCGTGCGTCGGCCGTGTCGTCGAAGCCGACAACGCTGATGTCCTGGGGCACGCGTTTATCGGCCTCGGCGACCGCACGGTAGAAGCCGAGGGCCATCTGATCGTTCGAGCAGAACACGGCCGTAACATCGTCGCGCGCGGCGATGCGTTTGCCGGCGAGATAACCGGATTCCACGGACCAGTCGCCCCGGAGCACGGGGGGAACGTCGCGTCCGGCTGCCTCGAGAGTGGTGCGCCAACCGTCTTCGCGTCGCCCACTCGGGCGCGACCGTTCCGGCCCGGCGATGTGCCATACCGTGCGGTGTCCGAGATCGAGCAGGTGCCGCACGGCGTCGGCGCCTCCGCGATTTTGGTCGGTGTCGACAACAACGCGGGCGTCGGGAGCTTCGGGGTCCATGTACACAACGGGGACGCCAGGAGGAAGCATCTCGGCCGCGTGGGCCAGCATCGGAGACTCCAGATTGAGGATCAGGGCGTCGACGGCGAGCTCCTGCATGCGGGAGAACAAGCGGTCGACGTCTGCTTGGCTGTGAGCCGCGACGTGCACGGGAACGAGTGTTGTTGCGTAACCGGCTATGGCGGCAGACGTGGCGATCGCCTCGATCGTTCGCACGTCGCCGAGGGTGGAGAGAGACTGGGACAGCACACCGATCGTGCGGAACGATCCGAGCTTCAGGGCGCGAGCGGCGCTGTTCGGCCGGTATCCGAGGGCGTCCATCGCATCGATCACGCGGCGGCGTGTGTCCGGGATGACCGTTCCGGTGCCGTTTGCCACGCGGGAGACGGTCTGGGCCGAGACGCCGGCGTGCTTTGCGACGTCTGCCATCGACACGCGACGCTGCGGCCGAAACTGTGAGTTCATAGTTCCTGTGTAACGGATCGGGTTGTGGACTGGCGAATTTTCGATGTTTGCGTAAACATAGTCTCGCACGTTCTCCGCAATGAAGCGAGGCACACCAATGACGGCGATACCGCAGGTGGCTCAGATGGCCGCACCCACCGGACGCTCCGCGCCGCGACGCGCCGTGCGCGGACGCTGGACGGGATGGGGATTCCTCAGCCCCTTTGCTCTGGTCTTTGCGCTGGTGTTCATCGCACCGATCATCTACGCGCTCTATCTCAGCTTCTTCCGCACGCAATTGGTCGGAGGAACCGAGTTCGTCGGCTTCGCCAACTACGTGCGCGCGTTCGGCGACGGACAGCTGTGGGACGGCGTGATCCGCGTTGCCCTGTTCCTGCTGATCCAGGTGCCGATCATGCTGTTCCTATCGCTGCTGGCATCGCTGGCGATTGACAGCGGCCGGCTCTACGGACGTAGTTTCTTCCGGTTGTCGATCTTCCTGCCGTACGCGGTTCCCGCCGTCGTCGCCACGTTTATGTGGGGCTTCATGTACGGAACTCGCTTCGGCCTGGTGGGCAACCTCAACGACATGTTCGGGATGAACATCCCCGATCTGCTCTCGCCTGATCTGATCATGCTCTCGATCGGTAACCTCGTCACCTGGCAGTTCCTCGGCTACAACATGCTGATCTTCTATTCGGCGCTGCGCGTTGTGCCGTCCTCGCTCTACGAGGCGGCCGCGATCGACGGTGCCAACCAGCTGCGCATCATCACGGCGATCAAGCTCCCCGCCATCCGCGGGGCCCTCGTGATCGCCACGATCTTCTCGATCATCGGCAGCTTCCAGCTGTTCAACGAGCCGAGCATCATGCAGTCGATGGCGCCCAACACGATCACCACCTCGTTCACGCCGAACCTGTACGCCTACAACCTCGCGTTCGCCGGTCAGCAACTGAACTACTCCGCCACCGTCGCCATCATCATGGGCGTTGTGACGATGATCGTCGCCTATGTCGTGCAGCTGCGCGGCATGCGAAAGGGGAACTGACATGTCCACGACCTCCCTGGTGACCCTCTCCCCCTCGGCGACGAAGCGTGAGCGTCGGGCGGCCCTTGGCACGATTGACAAGCCGCGCCGCAACCTGGTGCTGACGATTCTGACCGCGATCATCGTGGTCTACTCGCTGCTTCCCCTTCTGTGGTTGTTCATCAACGCCTCCAAAACACAGGGCGATCTGTTCTCCACGTTCGGGCTGTGGTTCGGGCGCGAATTCGCGCTGTTCGACAACATCGCTCGAACTCTGACCTACAACGACGGCGTCTTCCTGCGCTGGTTCGGCAACACCCTTCTTTATGTGGTTGCCGGCGCCGGAGGAGCAACCCTTCTCGCCGTTCTCGGCGGGTATGCGCTCGCCAAGTTCACCTTCCCGGGCAAGAGGGCCGTTTTCGCCGTTGTCATCGGAGCCGTCGCGGTTCCCGGAACAGCGCTCGCGGTGCCGACCTTCCTCATGTTCAGCCAGATGGGCATCACGAACACCCCGCTGTCGGTGATCATCCCGTCGCTGATCTCGCCGTTCGGCCTGTACCTGATGTGGACGTTCGCCCAGGAGGCGATCCCCACCGAGCTCATGGAAGCCGCGCGTATCGATGGTGCGAGCGAGTTCCGCACCTTCTGGAACGTGTGCCTTCCGCTTCTGGGCCCGGGAACGGTCACCGTTTTGCTGTTCACCATGGTCGCCACGTGGAACAACTACTTCCTGCCGCTGATCATGCTTCGCGATCCGCAGTGGTACCCGCTGATTCTTGGACTGAACCAGTGGAACGGCCAGGCCTCAACGGCGGGCGGCCAGCCGATCTTCGACCTCGTCCTCACCGGCTCGCTGCTGACGATCGTGCCGCTCATCGTCGCGTTTTTGTTCATGCAGCGCTACTGGCAGTCCGGCCTCACAGCCGGGTCCGTCAAAGAATGACTTCCCTCCCCTCACCACCCGCACCAACAATGACAATGGAGTCCACAGAATGACCACCATCACACGGGCGCGCAAGCGCCTTCTCACCGCAACAGCAATCGCCGGTGCCGGCGCTCTCGTTCTCGCGAGCTGCGGCTCGTCTGATGCCGGCGACCCGGACGCGGCCCTCGAAGAGGGCGGCAAGATCCTCGTCTGGGCCTGGGAACCCACGCTCGGCCCTGTCATCGAGCAGTTCGAGGCCGACAACCCCGGCGTCGAGGTGGAAATCGTCAACGTCGGAACCGGCGTCGACTCGTATACCGCCCTGCAGAACGCCATTTCGGCCGGCTCCGGTCTGCCCGATGTTGCGCAGGTCGAGTACTACGCGCTTCCGCAGTTCGCCCTGCAGGACTCGCTGACGGACCTCACCCCCTACGGCGCCGGTGACCTCGACGGCGTGTTCGCCCCCGGCCCCTGGGACGCGGTTCACTCCGGCGAGGAGATCATCGGCCTGCCGATGGACTCCGGCCCCATGGCCATGTTCTACAACGCGACCGTGTTCGAAGAGCACGGCGTTGAGGTCCCCGAGACGTGGGACGAGTTCGCGCAGGCCGCGCGTGACTTCCAGGAGTCCGACCCCGATGTGTACATCACGAACGACCTCGGAGATGCGGGATGGAACACCTCGCTCATCTGGCAGGGTGGCGGCACCCCCTGGTCGGTTGACGGAACCGATCTGACCATCGATCTTGAGAACGACGCCGCGACGCAGCGTTTCACCGACCTGTGGCAGCCGCTGATCGACGATGAGGTGCTTGCACCCATCAACGGCTGGACCGACGAATGGTTCCAGGGCATGGCAAACGGCACGATCGCCTCGCTCGTGATCGGTGCGTGGATGCCCGCGAACCTCATCGGCAACGTCCCCGACGGCGCTGGCGACTGGCGTGTTGCGCCCATGCCGCAGTGGGAAGCCGGAGCCGCTGCCTCGTCGGAGAACGGCGGCAGCTCGCTGGCCGTTCCCACAGACGCGCAGAACAAGGAACTGGCCTACGCCTTCATCGAATACGCCAACGCCTCGACGGACGGCGTGCAGATGCGCCTCGACGACGGTGCCTTCCCCGCAACCACCGAGCACCTCGAGTCGGCCGCATTCCAGGACGTCGAGTGGGACTACTTCGGCGGTCAGAAGATCAATGAGGTTCTCGCCCAGTCGTCGGCTGACGTCGTCGAGGGGTGGCAGTACCTTCCCTTCCAGGTGTACGCCAACACGATCTACGGTGACACCGCCGGTCAGGCGTACCTCGGCTCGACAACGCTCGCTGACGGTCTCGCTGGGTGGCAGAACGCGATGAAGAGCTACGCCGCCGAGCAGGGCTTCGGCATCGAGTAATTCCCCCTTCTCCACACCCCCGAGAGGCCCGGGAGAAATCTCGGGCCTCTCCTCGTCCCCTGGACACACAAAGGACTTTCATGACGCAGCACCGCTGGCTCCGGACGCCAGAAGGAACGCCCCGCCGCATCTCGTACGGCGCCGATTACAACCCCGACCAGTGGCCGCGGGAGGTCTGGGATGACGACGTTCGGCTGATGAAGAAGGCCGGCGTTGACGTTGTCTCGGTGGCGATTTTCTCCTGGGCGAAGATCCAGCCGGCGGACGGTCAGTGGGACTTCGCGTGGCTCGACGATGTGATCGATCTGATGCATGCCAACGGCATCGGTGTTGATTTGGCTACTGCCACAGCATCGCCGCCGCCGTGGCTGACGATGAAGCACCCCGAGGTGTTGCCCGTGACGGCCGACGGTGTGACGCTGACGCAGGGCGGGCGCCAGCACTGGCGACCCACCTCTCCCGTGTTCCGGGAGTACGCGCTGGAACTGGTGACGCGCCTGGCGGAGCGCTATGGCGACCACCCCGGCGTCGTTGCGTGGCACGTGAACAACGAGCTCGGCTGCCACAACGCTTACGACTATTCGGACGATGCGGCCGTCGCTTTCCGCGGCTGGCTGCAGACCCGATACGGGTCGATCGAAGCGCTCAACCACGCGTGGGGAACCGCGTTCTGGTCGCAGCGGTATGGCTCGTTCGACGAGATCCTGCCCCCGCGCACGGCGGCCACCTTCCCCAACCCCACGCAGCAGCTCGACTTCGCACGGTTCTCGTCCGATGCGCTGATCGACTACTTGACGGACGAGCGCGACATCCTGAACCGGATCTCGCCCGATGTTCCCGTCACCACGAACTTCATGGTCGTCGGCGATACCCGTCACGCGGACTACGCGAAGATGGGCCTCGAAATCGACTTCGTCTCGAACGATCACTACGTCACAGAGGATTTGGACGAGCTGGCGTTCTCCGCGTCGCTCATGGGCGGAATCGCGCGCCGCAAGCCGTGGTTCCTCATGGAGCACTCCACCAGCGCCGTGAACTGGCAACCAATCAACCGGCCAAAGCGTCCGGGAGAGCTCATCCGCGATTCGCTCACGCACGTCGCCCACGGTGCCGACGCCGTGTGCTATTTCCAGTGGCGGCAGTCAGCTGCCGGCGCGGAAAAGTTCCACTCGGCGATGGTGCCGCACGGCGGCGAGAACACCAGGGTCTACCGCGACGTTGTGGCACTCGGCGGCATCCTGCGTCAGCTGGACGAGGTGGCGGGCGCCGATCGAGGGAAGGCCGACGTTGCCATCCTCTTCGACTGGGAATCGTGGTGGGGCGCCGAGCTGGACTCGCACCCGACCGACCGCCTGCGCTACCGTCGCGAAGCACTGAACTGGTGGAAGGCGCTCGTGAATGCGGGCATTCGCGCCGATGTGGTCCCCGTCGCACAGGACGTCTCGGAGTACCGGTTGGTGATCGCTCCCGTTCTGTACAGCGTTTCCGGTGAGACCCGGGACCGCCTCACGGCCTACGTCGAGGGCGGCGGGCATCTGGTCACGACGTACTTCTCGGGCATCGTGGACGAGAACGATCACCCGTACCTCGGCGGGTACCCCGGTGCATTCCGCGATCTGCTGGGTGTGCGCGTTGAAGAGTTCCGGCCCCTGTGGGACGGCGAGACGGTGGCGTTGTCGAACGGCCAGAGCGGCGACCTCTGGAGCGAGCCGGTCGAGGTGACAGCAGACGAGGTCGAGGTGCTTGTGACCTACGTCGACGGCGACGAGATCGCTGGGGGACCCGCCGTCACGCGACGTCCGGTGGGAACGGGTTCGGCGACGTATGTATCGACGCGCCTGGGCATGGACGGCGTCGAGGCGCTTCTGCCCGTCCTTCTCCCGCGCGCCGGTGTCGAATCGGAGCTGCCACAGGCACTGCGCGGCCGCGTCGAGCTGGTGACGCGTGAGGGAGATCGTCGATACGACTTCCTCATCAACCGCACCGATGACGAGCTCTCGCTCGCCGGTCTTACGGGCGAGTACCTCGTTGGCACCGAGACGCTTCCGCCGCGCGGAGTGGCTGTTCTCGCGCGGTAGAGCAGGCGAGAGAGCGCTACGTGAGGGCCGGGATGCGTTCCGGCCCCCACGCCAGACCAAGTCGTTCGCGACGGGGTCGAGGCTTCGTATTTTCACTCATCATTCTTCTTCGCGTTGAGGTGATTGCCGGGAGAGGTCGGCGTGAGTGTGCGCGTCGGCTTTACGGGTGCTGCTCGCGGGGAGGGCCACCGTGCCGGAGCGTCGCGCGGGCCATAAGCCCTCCAACAGCGAATCCGGGGCCGGTGAACAGCAGGATCGTCGCCAGCGTGGTGTACGTGGTCCATAACAGCGGTATGCCGGTCGCCGTCATGACCGTTCCGATGATCGTGATGGCGACTGCTGTCCTTGTTTGCCGACTGAGACGATCGCGTTCGTCCGCCGGAGGGTCGACTCGACCGACGGCGAAAGCGAGTGCTACGAGCGGAACAGCGCCCACAACCCCGATAGCGGCGGTCAGTAGCGGACGATCAACCGCAGCGAAGAAGAGGGCACCTCCAATGGTCACAGTGCCAAGAACCGCGATCACCGCGTTGAGAACATACCGCTGGGTGCGTGCTTGGGCTTTGTTCGTCATCGTGCCACCACCCTATCTACGGGCACCTCGTCCCGACCCAGTACAGGAAGCCGTTTACGCCGAGCGCGTATGCCGTGAGCGCGATGGCAGCACCGGCCGGCCCTGAGGCCGCCACGAGCGGAATAGCGACGCCCCGACGCTTCTGGACGGTACGCCAACCGGCACCCGAGTCAACTAGTGACTGACTCATTCCTAGTTGCCCTCGCTTCTTGTTGATCTTCTTTCCGGTGATGTTCGAAACAGGACGGCATCACTCATCTCTGCGATCAAGGAGTCAGACCAACTGGTCCACACAGCCCATAGTGAAGAGCTGTATTGCGACATCCCGAACCATGCCCGCCCGTCGGATTCACCTGCCGCAGGAGCGGCCACTATTTTCGCCCAGCCTCCCGCGCCAGCCTCGTTACCCTGTTGCTCGACGCCGCGCCGGGCAACAATCTCCGCCACGTGGGGGCGGGGATTCGTTCTGGCCCCCACGTGGCGCTCGTCCGCGCCGAGGACCGCGTCGTGAAACCTCAGTCCAGAGCCTCCCCGGCCAGGTGCCGACCGAAGTTCGTGAGCGCTGTGGCCCAGCCGTCGTAGACGAAACCGTCTCCCGGTTTCCCCTCGAAACCGCGCACGTGCATCACGAGCTCCGTGCGATCGGCCGACAGCGCCGTCAGGGTGATGGTGATCACCGAGGCATCGTTGGGAGGGGTGTCTGGATCGCCCCATGTGAAAACGAGGCGTTCGACCGGCTCGATTTCCAGCAGAACTCCGCCCGTGGGGATTGTCGCGCCGGTCTGATCGTTGGTCATCGTGTACGCGTAGCGGCCGCCAACGCGGGCGTCGAACGACACCGTTTCGGCGCTGACGCCGAAGGGGCGCAGCCACTGCGCGCGCTCCGATTCGTCCGTCCATGCGCGCCAGACGAGCTCACGCGGGGCGTCGAACGTGCGGGTGATGGAGAATTCCGGAGTCTTATCCAGCGTTGCACTCATCGTTCTGCCTCCTGAGAATCATGGTCTTCCGAGATGCTCTTCTTCTTCGCGGCGAGGTGATCGTCCAGTGCGTCGAGGCGCAGATTCCAGGCGCGACGCTGCTCCTCCACCCATGCGTTTGCCTCATCGAGGGGCTCAGCTTGGAGTGAGAGCGTCCGCCACTGCGCCCGCGCCGTGCGGGTGATGAGGCCCGCCCCCTCGAGCACCTTGAGGTGCTGTGAGATTGCGGGTGCGCTCATCACGAAATCCACCGCGACCTCGCCGACGGTGGCGGTACCGCGGGACAGCCGAGACAGAATCTCCCGGCGGGTGGGATCGGCGAGAGCGGCGAACACGAGGCTCAGGCGATCCGTTGCGCGCATTTCGACAACTCCTTAATTAGTGAGTTGCTTAAGTATGAGCGCGCGGATCACGTGCTGTCAAGGGGCGATCATCGGGACAGGCGTCGTGACGCCGCATCACCCCTCGCGCGTCCCCGTCACTGTGCGGGCAGAACCCACTGCTCTGTATCCGCGTCACAGACGTCCGGAATGAGCGCGTCCTCGACGCCGCCAATGCTCTCACCGCCGGGAAGACTGACGTCCTCCCCGAACGTCAAGCGCATCGCTCCGTAGATGATCATTCCATCGCGTTCCGACACCGCGCCCGCGGAGAAAAGGGGAATCCATTTCTCCTGAAAGTCGTCAACCACGTACACACATCCATTTTCACGAACGAGTGTGCCGTCCAATGATGCAGCGTGCCCGACACCGACTTCCGCTCCCGATGTTTCGAGCACAGCGATGCCCGGAGGAACCTCGGCGCTCGCGCAGGCCGAGAGCACCAGAACTGCCATGAGGGGCAGCGTTGATCGCCGCGTCCGTTGTCCTTGCCTCAGCATGAGAGCCTCACGTGAAGAGTCGGGATGCCCGCGATGTGGGTGCACACGTTCCAGACCTTCCCATACTGAGCCCGGTACGGGAAGGGTCTCCGCCGAACGGATTCCGTAGGCTCTACCGCCCGAGCTTCCCGCGGATCAGTGTCACGATCGCGGTCAACTCGGGCGTACGGAAGGCGGCGAGGAGGCCGCCGTAGACGAGGGCGCAGATTGAGCCGATGACGGCGCAACCGGCGGCGGCGAAGAGCTTGTTCTGGACCATCCAGCTGTCCGGCCCGCCAAAGAGCAGGTAGACGGAGATGCCGACCAGGCCCGTGGGGATGGCCGCGAAGGTGAAGCGGATGATGGCCCAGAGCGCCCCGCCGATGTGGAGCGGGCCCAGTTTGCGGCGCAGCAACCAGATCGCCACGAGAACCTGTGCGGTGCTTGCGAAGGACTGGATCAGCGCAACGCCGAGCGTCAGGTCACCAGCGGTAAAGAAGGAGCGTGCGAGCAGTGCGCCCGACGCCGTGAGAATCGCCTGGAACAGGGTGAAGAAGAACGGCGTGCGGGTGTCTCCGTAGGCGTAGAACGACCGCTGAACGATGAACAACACGGCCAGCGGAACGAGCCCGACGAGAAATCCGACCAGAACCGGCGCGGTGGCCGACGCCTCCGCCATATCGTTCGAGAACAGGCGGGCGGCCGGAACGGCCGCAGCGGCGAGCGTCACCGCCGCAAAAACAACGAGTAGTCCGAGCGTTTTGATCGCCGCGCTGATGTCCCGTTTCACCTCGGTGTCGCGGCCGGCGTGCGCATGCTCGCTGAGGCGCGTGAAGTACGGGGTGCCGATGCTCATCACGATGAGTGAGTACGGGAGCATGAACACGAGCCAGGCGTTGAACCAGATGTTGGACGATGCGTTGACGGCTTCATCGGTCGACGCCGTGGAGATCACCTGCTGCTGAACGGCGGCAACGAGCAGGCCAAGCAGCAGCATGCCGATGCTCCAGGAGGCGATGCGCTGGATCTGGCCGAGGCCCATTCCGCGCCACACAAAGTCCGCGCGCAGCTTCAGGCCCGTTTTACGCCAAAACAGCAGCAGCGTCACCGATTGCGCGACGATGCCCAGCGTTGCTGTGCCGCCGAGAAGAACGATCATCGTGGTGTCGAACTCTTCGATGGGACGGCGCCCGCCGCCGAAGAGCCAGATGAACGTGCTGAATCCGGCGATCGAGACAAGGTTGTTCACGATCGGTGCCCACGCGTACGGGGCGAAAATGCGGCGGGCGTTGAGCGTTTCGCCGACGAGCGCGAACACCCCGTAGAAGAACACCTGAGGGATGCACCAGTACGCGAACGCGACGGCAAGTGAATACTGCTCGTTCGTGTCGAAGTCGGAGAACGCCGAGATGAGAAGGGGCGCGGCCAACGTCGCCACCACGGTGACCACCAGGAGGATGAGCGTCCCCAGCGTGAACAGCTTGGACAGCATCCGCTTCCCGCCGTCTTCGAGCTGTGACCACTTGACGATCTGCGGCACGAAGACGGCCGTGAGAACGCCCGTCGAGATCACTTGGAAGACGTAGTTCGGCACCTGATTGGCGATCGCAAAAGCGTCAGCGCTGAGACCGGCACCACCGATGGCCGTGATCAGCACCATGGAGCGCAACAGCCCCGTGATCCGCGAGGCAAACGTGCCCGCTGCGATAACAGCGCTGGAGCGTCCGAGGCTCATTCAGATTCCTTCATTCCCTGTTCGGAATGCGCCTCGTTACGCGGTTCCTGTCGTGCTTGTTCGTCCCGCTCAGCGCGATCGCGGCGCCGGCGGCGGACCTGACGGTACGCCCCGAAGCCGAGAAGTGACAGAACCAAGACGGCGAACAGGGCGATGCCGATTCGCTCCCAGTCGGCGCGGACGGTGACATCCATGTCGCGGGCGGGGCCGATCTGCTCACCAGACAGGGACGTGAGGCTGTAGTGAACGACGACCTGACCACTACCCACACGCGCCTCGATGGGAATCGTCACGCGCGTTGTCGACTGCGGTTGCGCCGTGACCTCGGTGCGGCGCTCAATGCTCAGGCGCGGATCATCGGGGATGGCGGTGATCACAACGCGCGCCGGATACGCCAGATCGTTTCGGATCCAGACAGGCATCGGTGCCTCAGGGCTGAGGAGCTGGACCGGTTGCGGCTGCTGAATGTCGATCGCATGTGCGCGTTGATCCGTCAGAACCGCAAATGACTCCGCGCGTGCTTCAGCGCCATCGGGGTTGGTCGCCCAGGACACCGAGAGGACGCGGAGCATTTCGGCGCGCACCTGTCCGATCAACTGCGCCGGGTGAACGAGGGCTGACGCCGTGTGGGCGATCGCCGGCTCGTCGGCCACGAAGGTATTGACGGCGCCGATGAACGTGTCGTTCGCTACGGCATCGGTGAGCGCGACCTCTTGTGTGTCAGCCGAGAGAAGTGCCGTGAGATCCTCGGAGGCGCTATCGGTGCGCCCCGCAACGGCGCGTACAGCGTCGCGCAGGCCATCCGCCGTTACCTGAGGCGTTGTCACGGCCACCGTGTCGCCCTCGTCATCGGTTGTGAGGGAATCGGAGCCCAGGCGGTCGAGGGCGATGAGCAGCGGCTGCTCGGACGCGTTCGATGCAATCCACATCTCCGCCGTGGCCCGGAGGAGTTTGTCGTCGCGTGCGGCAACGGTGTCTTCGTCTGCCGCGTCGAGCAGGAGCGTCGCGAGCGCGTCGTCGTAGGCGATCGTGTCGTCGCCAATCGCCGTGTTCCCCGACGCTGTGTGCGACGCCGGAACGAGAACGCGCGCATCGGAATCGTCGGTGAGCGACGTCACGACAGATTCATCGACCGACCCCGGGGTCGGCCAGAACAGCTGTGGCGTCTCACGGTCGGAAATGGCCAGGAGCTCGTCGAGCGACGGGGCGTCCTCGGGAACGCCCGCACCATCAGCAGACGCATTCCCCACAAGGTATGTATCGAGGTTGACGGGTGTGAGGGGTTCTTCGAGGCCTGCCCTCATCTGTGACGACACATCGGCGTCAGCGAATTGCAAAGCGAAACGCTCGTTCGGCAGTTCCATCAGGCGATCAAGCCACAGGGCGGCGGAAGCCGGCGCCGCGTCACCCAAAACGCGAATTGCCGCCGGAATCGCCGGATCGATCGCGAGCACGGCGGATGTGCCCTCGACGGCATCGAGCTGGGCCGTGAGCAGGCCGTCCGCACCGGTGAGCGTCGCCAGCGTGTTCGGTGCGTACAGGCCGACGGTGTCGACGGGTCCGGTGATCGGAACGATGAGCGTGACGGCGGGCTGACTCTCGTCGGGCACGATCAGAATCGTGCGCGCTTCGACGGCGCCTGATCCCGTCTCGTACTGAGCGCGCAGTGGATATACCCCGAACGGAATGTCTTCGAGATTGAGGGCAGAGTTCAGCGTGACGGCCGTGTTCGCCTCGACATCATCGACAGGAACCGTGGCCAGCTCCGTCATCGACGGCGAATCGTTGCCGGAAAGCCACGCGGCCACGTCGCCTCGACGCGTGATCGGAGCGCCGATGGCGAGAGTGACGTCGTCCGCGGCGAATTCCTCTGTGGTCGCATTCGCGATGTCGAGGGTGACGGAGAGGCTTCCGTCTGCCGCCACGCCGCGGGACGTGGGCGTGATGCGCAGCGCCGGACGGTCGGCGATGTCGGCGTCGGGAGCGGGCTCCTCGTCGAGGCTCGCGACCGTCGCGGGAAGCGGAGCGGCGATGGCGCTCGCCGTCCCGCCGCACGCCAGAACAGCTCCCATCGCCATCGCGGCGAGGAGCACTCTGCCTCGTGGCAGCAAGCTCGTCGTGTCATTCATAGAAAGGGCGGCCACATGAGCGGCCGTGACGATTCTACGGATCGACCTCATAACGATCGTGTGAGCCGTGCCGCAATGGGACGAGACGGTCTGCGTGCTCGATAGGATCGGCGTGTTGCCCCCTTCCTTTCACTGGAGTTCGGACATGCCCGCAGAAGCACCGTCGCGGCAGGCGGAAGACCCCACGATCACCGCGCTCAGCGGGGGCATCGTCAGACGCGACACGACCCTTGCTGATGGTCGTGACCTGATCTACTACGACGACGCCGGAACCACCCTTCCTGCGGAGCGGCGTCTCGATCAGCGCGACCTTGCCCCGCGTCCGGAAACGGCCGATATGCGCCGCGACGTGCTGACGGGCGAGTGGATCACGATTGCGGCCAACCGCCAGAACCGCGTGATGTTGCCGCCAGCGGAGTTCGATCCGCTGGCACCGCAAACCGACACGAACCCGTCAGAGGTCCCCAGCCTCTATGACGTGGCCGTGTTCGAGAACCGCTCCCCCTCGCTCGGCCCGGCCCTGGCAGAGGCCATCGGCGGCGTGCCTCGGGCGGACAACGCACCTGAAGGCCCTCACGACGTTGAGCAGCCGGGACTTGGTCGCACGCGCACGGCGATCGGGCGCTGTGAGGTCGTGTGCTTCAGCCCTGAGCGCACGGGATCGTTCGGAACACAGAGCGCGCAGCGCGCTCGCACGGTGATCGAAGCGTGGTCGGATCGCACGGCCGCGCTCAGCGCCCTCCCTGGCGTCGAGCAGGTGTTTCCATTCGAAAACCGCGGCGAGCAGATCGGTGTCACCCTGCACCACCCACACGGGCAGATCTACTCCTACCCCTATGTCACGCCGCGCACCACATCGCTGCTTCGACAGATTGAGCGTGAAGGTGAGGATCTGTTCGAGCGCATTGTCGAGTTCGAGCAGGCCGGCCCCCGCGTTCTGATCGATGCCGAGCACTGGCTTGCCTACGTGCCCTTCGCGGCGCGCTGGCCCGTGGAGGCGCACCTTGTGCCCAAGCGTCACGCGGCCGACTTCACGGAACTCACGGACGAAGAAAAAGACGAACTGGCGCGGGTGTACTTGCAGCTTCTGCGCGGCGTTGATGCCCTCTATGACACCCCCACGCCCTACATCGCGGCGTGGCACCAGGCGCCGGTAAGCGTGGGGCGAGAGAGTGTCCGTATGCACCTGCAGCTCACTTCCCCCCGCCGAGCAGCCGACAAGCTGAAGTTCCTCGCTGGTTCCGAGGCGGCGATGGGGGCCTGGACCGCCGAGATCCCTCCGGAGGCCGGCGCCGAACGGTTGCGCGCCGCTATTCAGAGCGTCGGGGAGATCGCGTGACGGGCGCGTCGCTCGTGGAGGCTGCAGAGCTGTTCACGACGATGACGGGCGCCGAGCCCGAGGCCGTGTGGTCGGCACCCGGCCGCGCGAACCTCATCGGTGAGCACACCGACTACAACGAGGGCTTCGTTTTGCCGTTTGCCGTTCAGAACCGCACCTACGCAGCGATCGGACGGCGAAGCGACGGGGTCATTCGCGTGACGTCGACGTTCGACCCGACTCCCGTTGAGGTTGCGCTTGTCGAGCTGCGGGCGCTCTTTAGCGGAGCGCCCGGCGATGCCGTGACCTCCGGTGCCGTTCCCGAATGGGCCGCATACCCACTGGGCGTTGCGTGGGCCGCGATCGAAGCGCATGAGCGCGCGGCAAACCGCGCGTTCGGCGTTGATATTGCGATTGCGTCTGATGTTCCCGTTGGCGCCGGGCTGTCGTCTTCCGCGGCGCTCGAGGGCGCTGCTCTCGCCGCGATCGACTGGATGTGGCAGATCGGCCTGACGCCGCTCGACATGGCCAAGGTGGGACGCACGGCCGAGAACATCGCCGTTGGCGCGCCGACGGGAATCATGGATCAGGTGTCGTCCTTCATGGGCGAAACAGACTCCGCCACGTTCCTCGACTGCCGCACGCTCGAAACGAGCACGGTTGATCTGGGCTTCGCACGCGAGGGCCTTGAGGTGCTCGTGATCGACACGCGTGTCACCCATGCGCACTCCACCGGCGGCTATGGCGAACGCCGCGCGTCCTGCGATAAGGGCGCGCGCGAACTGGGTGTGGTCTCGCTTCGTGACGTCCGCATGGATGACCTCGACCGTGCGGCGGAGACGCTGGACGATGTGACCTTCCGCCGCGTGCGGCACATCGTTACCGAGAACCAGCGGGTGCTCGACACCGTGGACACGCTGCGTGCCGAAGGGCCACGCGCGATCGGCGGATTGCTGGTGCAGTCCCATGTGTCGATGCGCGACGACTTCGAGATCTCGGTTCCCGAACTCGACACCGCCGTGACCGCCGCGCTTGACGCGGGAGCCATCGGTGCGCGGATGACGGGAGGCGGCTTCGGCGGCTCCGCCATCGCGATCGTCGAACGCGATCAGCTTGCCCAGACGAAGACGACGATCGCTGATGCCTTTGAACGTCAGGGCTTCCGCGCTCCTCGCCAGTTCACCGTCACGGCCTCGCACGGCCTGCTTCGCGACCGGTAGCCCCGTCCCGGCGAAAGCGACGCTCCCTATTCGGCGATGGTGAGAAAGCCGTCGGTGATGAGCGATCGCACGGCCGGGAGTGTGGCGTCCTGCAGAGCGTCGTGGTCGACGTCGAGGATCTCGGCGAGCGCTTCAAGGATCTGACCCACCGTTAGATCGCCGTCGCTGGCACCCACGAGGCCCGCGACGGCGGGGTCGGTCTGCAGGCTGCGACCGAAACCGCCTCCCTGACGTAGCTCGATGACGGTGGGGTCCTCGGCGCCCGGTGTGTAGTGCCGGGCTTCGGTGACATCCGGCGCCGTTCGAAGCGTGACCGCGCGGAGCTGATCGTCCGTGAGGGCGGTGTGTGCGTCGTGCGCCGCGAGGGCGAGCGCAAGGTGAGCTCCCAGCCCGTTCTCCGCGGGAATCGGTTGTGAAAGACGCTCGTAGCGCGCGAGGGTCGGTTCAGCCTGTGCGCGTCGAAGGAGCACGTATCCGAATCCGATCTCGGTCACGCCCCGCGCCGCGAAATCGTCGAGCCACGCGCCGAGTAGCGCGTCATGTTTCGCCGACCCCGGCACCGTGCCGCCGTCCCGAATCCACATCTCCGCGTAGGCGGTCGGGCTGAGGCTTTCGCGCTCCACCACCCACGCATCAAGGGCAACGGGCGACTCCTCCACCCATCTGCGGAAGCGATCGAGCCCGGAGACGCCGTCCTTCGTCTCCCAGTTGCCCAGGAACTGCGCCGTGCCACCGGGGGTCAGATGCGCTCCGGCGCCCGCGACGACGGCCTGCACGAGAGCATCGCCCACGAGGCCGCCGTCGCGATACTCGTACTCCGGGACGCCGCTGGCGCGCGGTGTGATGACGAAAGGAGGGTTGGAGACGATGCGGTCGAACTGCTCACCGGAGACCGGCTCGAAGAGCGAGCCATGACGCACGTCGATCGCCGTCGTGCCGTTCAGGAGGGCGTTGAGGCGCGTAAACGCCAGCGCACGTTCGGAGATGTCGGTGGCGACCACACTCTCCGCATAGCGGCCCGCGCGCAGCGCCTGGATTCCGCAGCCCGTCCCGAGGTCCAGAACCCGGCCTGCTGCCGTGGGAAGTTGCAGCCCCGCCAGGGTCAGAGAGGCGCCGCCAACGCCGAGAACGTGATCCTCGGCAAGAGCGCCACCGCCGAGCGCGAGCTCGTCGAGATCCGCGGCGATCCACCATTCACCTGGTCCGCGATCGTCGTGGAATGGTCGGGGCCGGACCGTGGCACACGGAACCACGTCATCAGCATCGAGCCGCGCCAGCCCCAGGCTGATCAGACCGCTCACGCCCAGCGACGGAAGCGCTGCCGCAACGGCGTCCGATGCCTGCGCCACACCGAAGATCAGTAGCCGGGCCAGAACGGCCTGCGGGTCTGTTCGTTCGCCCAGGCGACGCAACGCGGGCGTGCGCAGCGATCGTGCGATCGCGTCATCGGCCTCAACACCCCACGCGGCGCGCAGCGGCGCCGAGCGGAAATCGGCGGCGTTGAGATCGGACGAAAGGGCCTGGCACAGAGCGGGATCCGGGGTGAGCACTCCCCCATTGTCCCGCGTTCACAGGAGGTTCCTCAGTTCGCGGCAGGTTATGCGGCGTGCTTCCACTCCGCGCTGCAGGCGGTTGCCCGCACACAGAAGGTGGCGATCGACGACTCCTCCGTTGGCGCACGCGTTCGCATCGGGAAGAACGACGCCGGCGGCTTCGGACAGGACACTGTGACGGCTACGTCGTGAGCAGGCTCTTGATCGCCCGGCGCTCCTCCATTGCCGCGTAGGCGGCGGCGGCATCCGCGAGGGCGAAGCGCGCGTCGAAGACCTGTCCGGGGCGGAGATCACCGGCAAGTACCTCGGGGAGGATCTCGTCGATGTAATTGCGCACCGGGGCGATGCCGCCTCGAACACCGACGTTCGTGCCGAACATTGTCCGCATCGGCAGTTCTGGCCCGCCGTTGGGAACGCCGACGAAGCCCACCTGACCGCCGGGGCGAGCAGCGCGAAGCGCCTGGTCCATCGACTCCTTTGTTCCGACGCATTCGAGCACCGCGTCGGGGCCGATGCCCGAGAACATGTCTTTGAGCTTCGCGACGCCCTCATCCCCGCGCTCGGGGACGATATCGGTGGCTCCGAATGCGCGAGCAACGTCCTGCCGTGACGCGTGACGCGACATGGCGACGATGCGTTCGGCGCCGAGGCGTCGGGCCGCGAGAACAGCGGACAGGCCCACCGCTCCGTCACCAACAACGGCAACCGTGGAACCCGCCGTCACGCCCGCCGAGATCGCGGCATGGTGGCCGGTGAGGAAGACATCGCTCAGCGTGAGCAGGTCGGGGATCATGTCGGCCGACGGAAGTCCGCCCTCGACAACCTTCAGCGTGCCGTCGGCGTGCGGAACACGCACCAGCTCGCCCTGCGCGCCGTCCACGTCGTGGCCCCAGTGGTCGGATCCGCCCCACCAGCCCACCTCGAGGCAGGACGTGGTGAACCCGCCCACGCAGTTGGCGCACGTTCCACAGCAGTCGTAGAACGGCGCGATCACGAAGTCTCCGGCGCGAACCGAGGTCACGCCGGCCGCAACCTCTTCGACGACGCCGATGAACTCGTGGCCGATGCGCTTGGGCATGTTCGGCTGCGTCACGCCGCGGTACGGCCAGAGATCCGATCCGCACACACAGGCGGCGGTGACGCGAACAATCGCGTCCTGTCCGGATCCGGAAAGGGAAGGGTCGGGCACGATCTCCGAGCGGATGTCTCGCTCGCCGTAGATGAGGGTGGCACGCATACCTCGACGCTACCCGCGGAATCCTTCAGGGCGCCCCGACTACGCTGGAAAGCATGCTGAACATGGCCGCCGGTCTTGCACGCCTCGGCGACCTCGCGAACCACCCCGTCGTTTCCACTCTCGCGCAGGCTTTTGCCGATGCGGGGCACGATCTCGCTATCGTCGGCGGACCTGTTCGTGATGCGTTGCTGGGCAGGCACACGCACGATCTCGACTTCACCACGGACGCCCGCCCTGATGACATCCTGCGGATCGTCACACCCGTCTCCTCCGCCCAGTGGGACATTGGGCGTGCCTTCGGCACGATCGGTGCCCGCATCCGCGGCGAACAGGTCGAGATCACCACGTACCGTGCCGACAGTTACGACGGGGCCACGCGCAAGCCCGTTGTCGCCTTCGGAGACGACCTGGAGGGCGATCTGACCCGTCGCGACTTCACCGTCAACGCGATGGCGCTCCGCGTGCCGGCCGTGACGCTGGTTGATCCGACAGGCGGGGTCGAAGATCTCGTCGCGGGAACCCTGCGCACGCCGATCGATCCTCGGATGAGCTTTGGCGACGACCCGCTCCGCATGCTCCGCGCCGCCCGGTTTTCCGCGCAGTTGGGGTTCGACGTGGAAGAGAACACGCGCCAGGCGATCGAGGACCTGACCGGGTCCCTCAGCATCATCAGCGCCGAGCGGATCCAGGCCGAGCTCTCGCGCACGCTGCGCGAAACCGACCCGGTGCGCGGAATTCGCGTGATGGTGGACACCGGTCTTGCCGATGAGTTCCTGCCCGAACTGGGCGCGATGCGCCTGGAAGTAGACGAACACCACCATCACAAGGACGTTTACGAGCACTCGCTGACGGTTCTGCAGCAGGCGATCGAACTGGAGACGGCCCGCAACCCCGGCGCGGAACCGGACGTTGCCCTGCGCATCGCGGCGCTGTTGCACGACATCGGAAAGCCGCGCACCCGCAAGCTCGAACCCGGTGGCGCCGTGACCTTCCATCACCACGACGTCGTCGGCTCGCGCATGGCGAAAAAGCGCCTGGAGAAGCTGAAGTACGACTCGGCGACGATCTCCTCCGTTGCCACGCTCATCGAACTGCACCTGCGCTTCTTCGGCTATGCGGAGGGCGCGTGGAGCGACTCGGCCGTTCGCCGGTACGTGCGAGACGCCGGAGACGAGCTGGATCGCCTGCACATCCTCACGCGCGCTGATGTGACCACCCGCAACCTTCGTAAGGCTCGGCGGTTGGCGGCGGCGTACGACGATATCGAACAGCGCATTGCTGTTCTGCGCGAGCAGGAAGAGATCGATTCGATTCGCCCCGATATCGATGGCAATCGGATCCAGGAGATCCTGGGGATTCGGCCGGGACCCGATGTGGGCAAGGCCTACCGGTTCCTGTTGGAGCTTCGACTCGACGAGGGTCCGCTGGGCGAAGACGAGGCCGAAAAGCGGCTGCGCGCCTGGTGGGCGGAGCAGTCCTGATCTCTGGGTAACCCCCGAATGTCGGGCCGTGGTCCCCGTTCGCGGGCGCAACGCCTGTAGCGTTTCGCTCGTGTCTGCATCCCCTCATCCCCGCCCCCTGACCGTTTTGCTCGGGTGTGACACGTTTTCGCCTGACATCAATGGGGCGGCGCGTTTTGCCGAACGCCTGGCCGCCGGCCTCGTCCGGCGGGGCCACGCCGTGCACGTGAGCGCTCCGAGCCAGCAGTATCGCCGGACACCTGCGCGCACGGAGCGCATCGAGGGTGAGGACCTGACGATGCACCGCCTTCCGTCGGTTCCGTTGCCGTGGCACGAGTGGTTGCGTTTCGTGTGGCCGTGGCGTTCGAAGCATTACGCGCGCCGGGTGCTCGATAGCGTGCGCCCGGATGTTGTGCACATCCAGTCGCACATCGTCATCGGTCGTGGTCTCACCCGGGAAGCGCGTAAGCGCGGTATTCCCGTGATCGCCACGAACCACACGATGGCGGAGAACGTGCTCGACTCGACGCGCCTTCCGGACTGGGCCAATCGCCGGCTTGTCCGTGCGGCGTGGGCGGACGCACGGCGCACCTTCGAGATGTGCGCGACTGTGACAACCCCCACGCGCAAGGCGGCCGACTTCCTGGAAGGCACCATCAACGTTGCCGGTGTGGTGCCCGTCAGCTGCGGAATCGACATGTCTCAGTACACGGCCGATCTGTCACCGCGTCCGGACAACCGGATCGTTTTCGTTGGCCGCCTTACGGCGGAAAAGCGTGTTGAGGACATTATTCGGGCGGCTGCGCGGCTGGATCCGGCGCTGGACGTGCACGTCGACCTGGTGGGTGACGGCGACCAACGTCAGGCCCTTGCCGAGCTGGCGGAGCAATTCGGGCTCGGCGATCGCGTCACGTTCCACGGGCATGTCAGCGATGAGGAACTGCGCGCCACACTGACGCGTGCGTCGGTTTTTGCGATTGCGTCCATCGCCGAGCTGCAGTCGATCGCGACAATGGAGGCGATGGCCTCGGGCCTGCCGATCGTCGCCGCAGATGCGGTTGCCCTCCCCCATCTCGTCTCTCACGGCGAGAACGGCTATCTGTTCGAACCGGGCAATGTCGGCGACCTGGCTGAGCACCTGCGCACGGTTCTGACGGCCCGCTCCGAGGATCGCGAGCGGATGCAGCGAGCATCGCTCTCGCTCGTCGCCGTTCACGACTTCGATCGCACGGTCGACGTGTTCGAGGCGCTGTATCGCGGCGAGCCGCTTCCGGTGTGATGAGCGCCGCCGACGTTGCACAGGTACCGCCGTCAACGGGCGGTCCATTGCACATCGTCATGTTCGGCGATCAGCACGCCTTCTCGGCGGGCGGAGCGCAGGTGGCGATGAGCCTGCAGAAGAAGTATCTGCAGCGTGCGGGTCATACGGTGACGATGGTCGGTCCGCGCCGCGATGCGCGATCGGCAGTCGGCGAGGTGCACGAGGAGTTCATCGATCTGCCGGCGTTTGCGGTGCCGCCGGATCGAGAGTACTCGGCGCTGTGGCCGGGCGCCCGCGCGGATCTGGCCGTTGACCGAGGCCTCGCGCGGCGTATCGCGTGGGGGGCGCCGCTGCCTGATGTCGTGCACGTCCAGGCCGACTACTGGGGCGCTTTTCTCGGGTATCGCCTGGCAGAGCGGTTGCGCGTTCCCGTTGTGCACACGATGCACAATCGCGTTGACGCGGGTATTGAGGCGACCCTGCCGGCGCCGGCCCTGGTTCTCCGGGCGCTGAACGCGTGGCGCCGGTCGCAGCTGCCCGGTTCGGGACCCGGATCAGACGGCTGGGCGTATCTGCGCGGTCTCGCGAGGGGAGCCTCGGCAGTCACCGCACCGTCCGCGCACTTCGCCCGTCGCCTGGAGGAGCACGGCGTTTTTTCTCCCGTTGACGTGGTGTGGAACGGCATCGACGATGACGTTCTCGGCGACATCGAGCCTGCCCCGCGACGAGACGGTGTGTCCCTGGTGTGGGTGGGCCGGATGAGCCCTGAGAAGCGCCTCCTGCCGTTTTTGCACGCTTTCGCCGACAGCGGTGTGACCGCGCGCCTGGAGATCATCGGCGCGGGATTCGAATGGGACGCCGCGGGCCGCGTCGTCGCCGAGCGTGATCTTGGCGATCACGTGTCATTTCGCGGGAGGCTGCCCTACCGGGAGACGCTCGAGCGGATTGCGGCGGCGGACGCCCTGGTGCAGACGTCCACGGGGTTTGAGACACAGGGGATGACGCCCTTCGAAGCGGCACAGCTGGGGACTCCCGCGATCGTGTCCGATCCCGACATCGCCGACGAGATGGGCGATGGTGTGTGGCGCGTGGGCGACAGCCTCGCCGAGACGCTGCGCGAGGCGGACGCGGATATTCGCGCCGGCCGGATTCCGGTTCCGAGCGAGCGGGTGCGACGGGAGTTTCGACAGTCCAGCCGCACCGAGGCGATGCTGGCCGTTTATCGGCGGGTGCTCGGCTAGATGTTGCTGGCCATGAGGTTGTTGACGCCTGCATGCCCGGGTTTGCTCTGATCGCGGTGCTGGCTTGACTCTGCCGTAACGTCAACCGACATGGTGGTGTTCATGACTGAGAACAGCGGACCGGCGATCGACCGGTCCATCTACGTGATGCCGATGTTCGTGAACTTCGTGGTCAGTGACTTCACTGTGTCGGAGAATATCTACGCGGCTGCGGGGTTCGTGACTCTCGCGACGGTCCCTGGCCCGGGTGGCGAGCCTGCGTTAGTGCATCTGCGCAGGGAGAGGAACCAGGACATCCTCATGACCCAAGGTGCAGCGGTGCGCGGATCGGTGTCGGCGTCGTTCGCGGCGGGGAAAGTTGATCTGGGGGAAGTCGCTGAACGTCTTCGGTCGTCGGGCGCGGAAGTCACGGGGCCGGTCGATACGGCGTGGTTCACGACCGACGTCACCTTCACGGATCGCGATGGGAACACGGTCACGTTGACTGTGCCCCGTATGGCGGATCAGGCCGCGGCGCGCGAATGGGCGAGCGCTCAGATCACGGGGGACTTCGAGGTCCCTGGGGCCACGCCTGTGATCGGGAACGAGCGCTGAGGAGAGCACGATGACGGAGTGGCCGATCAGAGACCTCGCCAAGGCGACTGGCCTTACTAGCCGGACGCTCCGACACTACGAGCAGATTGGCCTTCTCCGCCCCTCACGGGTGGCCGGCAATGGCTACCGCTTCTACGGAGAGGGCGAGATCTCGCGCCTCTACCGAATCCTGTCGCTACGTGCGCTCGAGCTCCCGCTTGCCACGATCCAACTCGCGCTCGATGACCACACATCGCTCGCTGACGCGATCGAGACCCATCTGACGCTTCTAGAAGAGCGCAGAGACCGAACCAACCAGCAGATCACCATCGTCCGCCACACGCTCGACGCGGTGAGGAAAGGCCAAGCAATGCCCATTGAAGAAGTGTTCGCCGGAGTCGATCAGAGCCAGTACGAGGCCGAGGTGCGCACCCGCTGGGGAGATGCGGCGTGGGAACGTACCGCGAAGCGTCGCGCCGATATGACCGAGGAACAGCGCGACGAAGACGACAAGGAGAGCCTCGACGTCAATGCGGCGCTTCGGGCCGCAGCCGAGGCCGACGAAGACCCCAGCAGCGCACGCTTCCAGGATTTGATCGCGGAGCACCACCGGTGGGTTACTGCCTACTGGGGAGGAAAGGCACCCGACCGCGAGGCCTACACCGGGCTCTCCGAGCTGTATGTCGCCGATGCTCGTTTTGCCGCGACCTATGGTGGAGAGCACAACGCAGCAACGATCCGAGAAGCGATGCGGATCTGGATCAGAACCAACCTCGGATGAGGACTGGGCGATGGTTCACCGCAACGCTCCGCTGACGCCGGAGGGACGCCGTCGACTCGTTGAGCGCTGCCGAACCCGCCCGATCGCGCACGTCGCGGCCGAGATGGGCATCTCTCGCGCGACAGCATCGAAGTGGGTGAACCGCCAAGCACGCTATGGCGAACTCGGCCTCGACGATCGCTCGTCCGCCCCTGCGCGGCAACCCACAGCGACACCAGGTCGGATCGTGAAGAAGATCGAGGCGATGAGGCGCGATCAGAAATGGTCCGCCTCGCGGATCGCCTTCGAGCTCCAACAGGGCGGCACCCCGGTCAGCCGCCGAACGATCACTCGATTGCTCGGACAGCTCGGCCTGAGCCACCGGAAGTTCATCGACCCGAACGGCGACACGAACCGCGAGCCGCAGACGATCATCGCCGAGCGGCCAGGCCACATGGTCCATATCGACGTGAAGAAGACCGGCCGCATCCCCGACGGTGGTGGATGGCGCGTTCACGGCAAGGGCAGCGCAGAGGACAAGGCAGTCGCAAGAGCGAAGAAGCGCGGCGCGAAGACTGGCTACGTCTACCTGCACTCAGCGATCGACGGATACTCTCGGCTCGCCTACACCGAAGCGTTGCAGGACGAGAAGGCCGCGACCGCAGTCGAGTTCCTCGACCGCGCACGAGCATGGTTCGCCGCTCACGGCATCACCCGGATCGAGCGGATCGTGACCGATAACGGCTCGTGCTACCGCGCGCATGCCTTCACCGACGCGAGGGGCGAGAGTCGACACCAGCGAATCACCCCCTACACGCCACGCCACAACGGCAAGATCGAGCGCTACAACCGGATCCTCGCCGAAGAGTTCCTCTACGCCCGCGTCTGGCGATCAGAAGTCGAGCGATCAGCCGCGCTCAAGATCTGGAACCAGCACTACAACTACCACCGACCTCACGGCGCACACGGCAAGCAGCCACCGGCATCCGCTACACCGTCACGCGTCAACAACGTCCTGGCCTCATACACCGGCTGTTAACCGGCAGGTTGTTGGTTCGAATCCAACTCGGGGAGCCAAGTAAGAAGGCGCCGATCTCGGAGAATCGAGATCGGCGCCTTCCTTCATATGAGCGGAATCGTGGCCGTGGCTACCCACTCCTTCTCATGCGCCTGCGACGAGAACTGGCCTCCCATGAGGGTGACCCGTTCGTTCAGCCGAACCGTTCCGTATCCACCCGAGGGAATGTTTCGTGAGATCGGGCGCCCCAGTGTATTGCGAATCTCCAGGCTGATGGCCTCCGAGTCGGCGACGACACGGATGGAGACGCACCCTGGGTCGGAGTGTTTCATGACATTGGTCGTGCTCTCTCGGAGCACGCGCGATAGCGTCACGTCGATGAGCCGGGGGAGCGGGTGCTCGAAACAGATGTCGGTCTGCACGCGGTGTCCGGCTGTCCGCAGTGCCAGAGCCGTCGACTCCACGGTGTCCTGCAACCCGTCTGCGCGCGTCGACGGCTGTTCCATCTCTTCACGTGCGATGAGCCTGCGCAGATCGTGCAGTGCGCGGCGGGCGGAGTCTCCGATCTCCTGCTGCGTCTGTGCTCTGAGAACCGGGTCGGTTTCATGATCCATGACCCGCGCCTGCATGGCGATTGCTGTCAGGTCATGCGCAATGACGTCATGCAATTCATCTGCGAGCATCAGACGCTCTTCACGGCGAGCGTCGCGAAACGCCGCCGCCTGTGTCTCCAGATGGATGTTGAACGTATGCTCGCGGCTGCGCACTGTGCGCAGGACAAGCCCGAACGATCCAGCCGCGGCCGCAATCAGTAACCCAAGCGCGACCATGGGAGGGTCGGCAGAGCTCTGATTGAGCGTGACGCCTGCCGCCGACACCATGAGCAGGACGGAGAACATCATCATCAGCAGAGGCGACCCCAAACGGGTGACGGCCCCCGTCGCAATCGCGAGTGCAGAAAAAGCCTCCCCCGACACATCGAGAGGGAAAGAGGCCGCCATGGCCACGGCGAACAATGCGATCGCCAGCGTCGGGGAGAAGAAGAACGTGAGAAAGAGGACCGTGAGGAGGCGGTCGAAGACGGCCTGAGTGAGGGTGACTTCAGGGTCAGAGCTGATCATGACGCCACCGACCACCAGCACGGCGAACAGTGTCAGAACAGACGTGACGCCTTCGGCCCTGTTGAGCGGTGGGGCGGAATCGAGTCGGAGGACCTCAGCGAACCGCTCGATCGCGGACCGAATGTGGCTCATACGGTCCAGTATCGCCGATCAGGAGCAGACACGAATCAAGCGGCAGAACTCAGCCCATGGCCCGGCGGCGGGGATGATGACAGCAAGGAGAAGCGACGACATGTCGGGCCTTTCTGTAGATGCGGAGGGTAAGCACTTTCATCATGCAGGGAATCGGAGGCGTGCCACCATCGTACTTTTGGGTAGAACTACCTCATGCGAATGAAGGAGCGATTGATAAGCTGAAAATATGCGGGAGATCAGTGTGGTTGTCGTCGATGACGACAAACTTGTACGACGTTCATTAGCCACTTTCTTCCGCGCCGTAGAGGACATCACGCTCGTGGGCGAGGCCGCCGACGGGGTCGAAGGGCTCGAAGTTGCTCGTGCGACCAAGCCTGACGTCGTGATGCTCGATCTTCATATGCCGCGAATGGGTGGTATCGAGGCCGCGACAGCTATTCGAGCTGAGCTGCCCGATACGGGTGTGCTCGCCATCACGACGTTCGGAACCGCCGATGTCGTGGTTCCCATGATCAGGGCCGGTGCGTCCGGTTATCTGCTGAAAGACTCGGAACCGGAAGACATCATCGCCGCCGTTCGTCGCGTGCACGCGGGCGAAGGTGCATTGTCTCCGGCTGTCACGGGACGCCTGATCGAAACGATCCAGGATGCGCAGCCGGTCTCTCACGTCGAACTGTCACCGGATCAAGTTCTCTCTGACCGTGAGCGTGACGTCCTCGACCAGTTGGCCCTAGGGCGCTCGAACGGAGAGATTGCGCGCGCGCTCCACGTTTCTGAGAGCACCGTGAAGACGCATCTACGCAGCATCATGGTGAAGTGGGGTGCGCGCGACCGCGTGCAGATCTTGATCCGCGCTGCGCGTGCTGGGCTCGTGCTCCTCAGCTGACGTGGCTGTCTGATCGGGCGCGGCCAAGTCGTCCGAAAGTACGGCGAGTTCTTCTCCTTGGGGAGGATGTTGACGACTGGACGCCTGTGTCAGAGTCAGAGACATGCAGCACGAACCCTCCGCCAGCACCCACGTCGCCGTCATCGGCATCGGCGAGATGGGGCTGGGGATCGCACTCCTGTTGGCTTCCTCAGGACACGAGGTCATCGCCTTTGAGAAAGACCCCGTCCGGCGCGCAGCGCTGCCGCACGAGTTCAAACGACAGCTTCGCCGGCAGCGCATGCTCGCTGGCGAATCAGGTGTCCCGCAGGCTGATCTCATCGGCCGCATCCGTGTGCCTGATGAAGTCGAGGCGGTGCGCGACGCCGACTGGATCATCGACTGCATCGTCGAGAACGAGGATGCGAAGATCGCCCTCGCCGACGCACTGAGCGACATCGTTCGGCCGGACGCGGTCATCGCCGTAAACACGAGTTGCGTGCCCATCACACGTCTGGCAGCCCGCGCTACAGACCCGACACGCGTGATCGGGATGCACTTCATGAACCCGGTCGCCTCGATTGACGCGGTCGAAGTTATTCCAGCCGTACAGACCTCGGTCGACACAGAAGAGCAGGCCGCTGCGTTTCTTACCTCGCTCGGAAAGAACGCGCTGTTTGTCAGTGACAGTCCCGGGTTCGTGTCGAACCGGCTGTCGCACCTGCTCATGAACGAGGCGGCGATGCTCGTGAGCGAGGGGGTCGCAGAGCCCGGGCGCATCGACAGCATCTTCCGCGATGGCTATGGGCACCGGATGGGACCGCTGGAAACGGCCGATCTGATCGGACTCGACACCGTCGTGAACTCGCTTGATGTTCTGTTCGCCGAGTTCAAAGACACGAAGTTTCGGTGCTCGCCCTATCTGCGCCGACTCGTCGACGCGGGGTATCTCGGGCGCAAATCTGGCCGCGGTTTTTACGACTACAGCAGTAAGACGACTACGAAGGTGGCTTCCGCATGACGAATTCGATGACGCTTCCTGCCGTCTCAGCCGTCGCCAAATGCGTCGTCTGGGACTTGGACGACACCCTGTGGACGGGAACCCTTTCCGCTGGCGATGACCTTGTGCTGCGCGACGGCGTGCGCGAGATCGTCATGGCCCTCGATGAGCGCGGAATCCTGCAGTCGATCGCAAGCAAGAACAACCATGACGACGCTTGGGCGCAGGTGGTCGCGTTCAGTCTCGACGAGTACTTTCTGGAGCCGCAGATCAACTGGGGCCCGAAGTCGGCATCGGTAAAGCGGCTCAGCGAGCTTCTCAGCATCGGGATCGACACCCTTGTGTTCGTCGACGATCGCGCCATGGAGCGCGACGAGGTGGCGTTCGCGCACCCGAGCGTCGAGACCGTCGACTCGGCAGACCTCAGCGTGTTGTTGGCGATGCCTCGGCTGAGTCCAGAGGTCGTGACAGAAGATGCCCGACGTCGTCGCTCGATGTATGTCGCTAACCGTCAGCGCACGCAGGACGAAGAGACCCACGCCGGGCCGCACGATGATTTTCTGCGCACCTTGGATCTCACGTTCGACATCGCGCACGCCACAGCAGACGACCTCGACAGGGCCGAAGAGCTCACATTCCGCACGAATCAGCTCAACTCGACGGGAATCCACTACTCGCGCGCAGATCTCGAACAGCTGCTTGAGAGCGATGAACATGACGTGTGGGTGTGTGAGCTCGATGACCGTTACGGCTCGTACGGCAAGATCGGCCTCGCGCTGGTACATCGGACATCGAGCACCTGGACCATCAAGCTGCTGTTGATGTCATGCCGCACGCTCTCGACGGGTGCTGGCACGGTGTTGCTGAACTTTCTTATTCGGCGAGCAGCGGCGCATGAGGTCGCGCTGCACGCGGACTTCCGCCGGACGGACCGAAACCGTCAGATGCTGCTCACGTATCGCTTCGCCGGGTTTGTGCAGCAGACCGATTCCGACCTCGAGACATTCGAGTGGGATGGCGACGAGCTGCCCACATACCCCGACTACATCAAGGTGACCACAGATGAGCATTGACCAGATCAGCACCGACAGCAGCCACGTCGCCGCATCGATCCGCGACTACATGACCAGCGGAATGAGCTCACCGTCAGCGCAGGCTCTCACTGATGACGACAACATCTTTGAACTTGGTTTCGTCACGTCGCTGTTCGCCATGCAGCTTCTGGACTTCGTCGAGGAAGAGTTCAGCGTTGAAATTCCTGATGATGAGATCACGCTGGCGAACTTCAGCAGCGTCGCACGTCTTACCGCGCTCGTGACGAGGTTGCGTGATGACCACGCTGCATGAGCCGCAGGTGCTTACCGCGCCCGTGACGCCCATCGCTGAGCGTGCACAGCGCTTCGCCGACGAGACGCTGCGACCTAACGCCGCTTTCTTTGATCGCCAGGGCTGGCTGCCGCGCGATGTGATCGATGAGATGGCCGGTCTCGGGCTGCTGGGTGCGCCGATCGGCACCGAGTGGGGCGGAGCCGGATGCTCCGCGCACGAGTACGGCGAGATCACTGAGATCATCGGCCGTGCCTGCGCGTCGACGAGGACGCTCATGACTGTGCATTCGTCGCTGGTCGGCCAGACGATTCAGCGGCGAGGGAGTCGCGAACAGAAAGTGCACTACCTTCCCGAGCTGGCTGCCGGCCGGATGCTGGCCTGCTTTGCACTGTCGGAGCCGGAAGTCGGATCGGACGCCAGCGCCGTGCGAACGACCTACACCCGCACTGCCGACGGCTACCGCCTGTCGGGCCGCAAACGCTGGATCTCGTTCGGCGGGATCGCAGACTGTTTCTTGGTCATCGCCACGGGTGAGGCTGGACCCTGTGCCTTTCTCGTCGAGCGTGACTTCGGCGGGGTGACGACGCGCGGTATCGACGGGATGATCGGCAGTCGCGCGAGTGCGATCGCCGACGTCTGGTTCGACGATGTTCCGGTGCCCGCGGCGAATCGGCTTGGTGCCGAGGGTGCTGGCTTTGCCTTCATCGCAAACACAGCCTTGCAGTTCGGGAGATTCAGCGTCGCGTGGGGTGGTGTCGCGCTCATCCAGGAGGCGCTGGATGTGATGTCGGAGTACGCGTCGCAACGTGAGCAGTTTGGCGCAGTCATTGGCTCCCATCAGCTCGTGCGCGCTCTCATCGCGGATGCCTTCGTCGATGCAGCGGCTGCGCGTGAACTGGCCGTCGCGGCGGCGCGATCGGTTGAAGCGCGGGCGGGCAGCGCCGTTATTGACACCAACGTTGCGAAGCAGTTCGCTGCCCGCGCCGCGACGCGCGTCACTGCCGACGCCGCGCAGGTGCTGGGTGCGAACGGCTGCTGGGAGGGCCATCCGGCCGAGCGACTTCTTCGCGAGTCGAAGATTCTCGAGGTCATCGAGGGGACTACTCAGCTTCAGCAGCTCATCATCGCAGAACATGCCCTGGCTGGCTTCACGTCGTCCAGGAACAACCTCGGGAAGATCGCATGAGCGAGTCACAGATCATCACCGCCGAGACCCTCGCAGCTTTCGCGGCGGGGGAGCAGCCCGCGGACCTCTTCCATGCATCTGGGGCACATCGGCGTCGCGCCGTCTTTCTCTTTCCCGGTCAGGGAGTGGTCTTCGACGGGATGAGCGCTGGGCTGTGCGAGCAATCGCCGGTATTTGCCGCTCGCATGCGTGAGTGCGATGCTGCGTTTCAGGCTGTCACCGGCTGGTCGGTCTGGGATGTCATCCACCAGGTCCCGTCAGCGCCCCCGCTCACTGATCTCGACGTGCTCGAACCCGTCATCGTGTCGATCATGCTCTCGCTCGCTGAACTGTGGCGTGCAGCAGGTGTCGAGCCCGAGGCCGTTATCGGTTACAGCATCGGCGAGATCGCGGCGGCGGGCTTCTGCGGCGCTATGTCGTTGGATGAGGTCGCACGAGTAACCGTAGCGTGGGCACGTGGGCAGAAGCCCATTGCGGGGGCAGGCGTCATGGCTGTTCTCGGCCGCTCGGCCGAAGATGTCGAACCCCACATCACCTCGCTGTCGTCCGTGTCGATCGCGGCTCGCCTCTCGCCGACATCCACCGTGATCTCGGGTGAAGAGCACGAAGTCGCAGCCGTTATGCGCGCGACACGCGACGGCGGTGGCTACGCCCAGAACATCTCGGTCGATTTCGCCGCACACTCGCCCGCGGTGGAACCCGAGCGTGACCGCATCCTCGAACTACTCGGAACGTGCGAGCTGGGCCCGTCGCGGCTGCCGTTCTACTCGAGCCTGCGCGGCGGACTCCTCGATACCGTTGGCCTCGGGGCTGAACACTGGTACGACCTGCTGCGCGAGCCGTTCGATCTCGCCGCTGCCGTTACAGCAGCCTGCGCCGACGGCTTTGACGCATTCATCGACCTTGAGCCGCACGCCGGACTCGGAAAAGCGCTCTCGCAGACGTTCGCTGCCATCGACGTCGATGCCATCGCCGTACCGAGCCTTCGCCGTGATCAGCAAGATGCCGCACGTTTCGCGCGTTCCGCTGCCTTCGCGTTCGCTAACGGTGTCGATGTCGACTGGGCCGCGCTCGCGGTTGCCCTGCCTCACATCACTGCGGCAACCGTGGCTCCCGCGACGCAGGCGGCGGTCAAAGCGTCCGATCCCGGCAATGAGAGCGACCTGCTCGCAGCGCTCACAGCCCGGGTCACTGCTCTGCTCGACGGCACGCGTGCGGACACGCCTGCCGTGCTCGCGGCCGCGGCCGGCACGAACGCCGATACGACGAGTCTGTTCGACCTGGGTTTGACATCGATCGAACTCGTGGAATTGGCAGAACTTCTGCAGCAGCGCACCGGTGTCGAACTCGAAAGCACTTTCGTGCTCGATTATCAGACTGTCGAGCACATTGTGGCAGAAATCGCTCGACGCCGGACGCCGGATGAAGCGCCAGCCCCGGCCGCGGCGACATCCGTACGCAGCGAAAGTGCGACAGATTTTGCCGAGCCGATTGCCATCATCGGTATGGGTATGCGCCTGCCCGGTGGCATCCGGACGCGAAGCGCCCTGTGGAAGATCCTTGACGAAGGGATCGACGTCGTCACGCCCGTTCCCGCCGGGCGCTGGGAACATAGCGACCTGGACCTGTCCGAGATCACAACGACCGATGGTGGCTATCTCAGCGATATTGATCAATTCGATCCGCTGTTCTTCGGTATCTCGCCGAAGGAAGCCGAGGTCATCGACCCGCAGCAGCGCCTGCTTCTCGAGCTCACGTGGGAAGCGATAGAAGACGCCGGGTACGACCCGTTCCGCATTGGCCGCGAGAGCCGCGTCGGCGCGTTCGTCGGGATCATGCCCGATGACTACGGCCAGGTCGGCCGCAATCTCGGGCACGCACCCGGTGCATACTCCGTGCTGGGCGTGTTGAGCAACGTGGCCGCCGGTCGTGTCAATCACACGTTTGGTTTCACCGGCCCGAGCATCGCGGTTGACGCCGCATGCGCCTCGTCCATCCACGCGATTCACCTGGGCGCGAGTGCACTGCGCCAGGGAGACTGCGACGTGGCGGTGGCGGGCGCCGTCAACCTGATCCTCAGCCCGGAGTGGCATGTGTCGTTCTCAGCGCTTCAGGCGTTGGCGCCGAGCGGGCGTTGCCGCAGCTTCGACGCCGGTGCCGATGGTTACATCCGCAGCGAGGGCGCTGCCATGGTGACACTCAAACGACTGTCTGACGCACAACGCGACGGTGACGAGATCATCGCCGTGCTGCGCGGCTCATCGGTCAACCACAACGGTGGTGACGGTGGTTTCACTGTGCCCAGCGGGCAAGCACAGGCCCAGGTCATTCTCGGAGCTCTCGCTCAGGGCGGGCTCGGCATTGACGACGTCTCGTACATCGAGGCGCACGGTTCGGGAACTCCGATCGGCGACCCGCAAGAGGTCAATGCCCTCGCACGCGTATTCCGCGATCGTCAGCAGCCACTTTCGGTCGGCAGCATCAAATCGCACCTGGGTCACCTGGAGGCGGCGGCTGGCATGGCCGGACTGTGCAAGGTGATCGCGTCGATGGATCACGCCACGATCCCGGGGATTCTGCACTTCTCCGAGCCCAATCCGCTCATCTCCTGGGACAGCATTCCCATGCGGGTCTCGGCGCACGGCCAACCGTGGAACACGGATGGCTCTCCGCGGCGAGCCGGGATCAGCTCGTTCGGAATCAGCGGCACCAACGCACACCTGGTCGTCGAGCAGGCACCGCGAACGCAGCGTGCGGTGCGCGAGGTAAATGGGCTACCCGTGCTGATCGGGTTGTCAGCCAACGACGCGGACGCACTCGAAGAGTCAGCCGCCCAGGTCGCCGAGTGGCGATCGCACGGCGACCATGTCGCCGACATCGCCGCCACGTGGTCAACCCGCCGGGCCCTGGGCTATCGACGCGCGCTGATGACAATCGATGACAGCGATAGCCGTGAACTCGTCGCCGTATCGCTAGACGACGATGCCCCGACATCGGTTCGAACTCGCGGAGTGGTCTTTGTGTTCTCCGGTCAGGGGACGCAGTACCTCGGCATGGGAGCCCACCTGTACGAGCATGCGCCGGCTTTCCGCGCACGCATCGACGAACTGGCCGACGAATTCGACAACGCCGCGAATCTGCCAGTGCGCACTGCGATTCTCGGCGATGATGAAGCCGTGTTCAGCGATCAGCTGCTGACGCAAGCATCGATCTTCTCCGTGCAGGTTGCACTCGTCGAACTTTGGCGCGATCTGGGCGTCGTGGCGGATGCCGTGATCGGCCACAGCATCGGCGAGTACGCTGCGGCAGTCGCAGCTGGGGCGATGACTTGGCAGCAGGGCGTGCACGCTGTCGTCGAGCGGGGACGCGCCGTCGGCACGGGAGTTGCTGATGAAGCGATGGCGACCCTGCTCGCACCGGCACAGCACGTGCGAACGCTGATCGAAGACATCAACGACATCAGCATCGCCGCTGTCAACGGGCCAGAGAACACCACCGTGTCAGGCACAGTCGAGGCCGTCTCGACGCTGCGCAAGAAGGCACGATCTGAGCGCATTTTTGTGGAGAGGCTCGACGTCCCGCGCGCTTTTCACTCGCCGCTCATGGCACGCGAGGCTACCGCGCTCGGTACGGCGCTGCAGAGCGCGACATTCAGCCAGCCCACGGCCGCCTGGTTCTCGACCGTCACGGGCGAGCAGATCGAGGGGATTGATTCGCACTACTGGGCACGTCACCTAGCCGAACCGGTGCAATTCGAAGCGGCGCTGGCCGCCGCCGGAACCGCCGGCTACGACCTGTTCCTCGAGATCGGCTCGACGGCGACTGTGGGCGGCCTCATCGCTCAGCAGAGCGCCGGTTCCGAGGTTCTCACGAGCCTTCGGGCCGGGCGGCCGGATGCCGAGCAGCTCGTGCAGACGGCCGGTCGCCTCTGGGAACTCGGCGCCGATGTGCGCCTGTCTCGTCTCCCCGTCGCCCGGGGAAACCGACTGCACGACCGAACCCCACGCCCCTTCAGCCGCCAGCGGGTCTGGTACCGCGACCTAAGGAATGAGCACATGGAGACAGCACAGGAATCCCCAGAGCACCACGCCCAGGTGCTCAGCTACGTCATCGGCGCGCTCGAGCAGATCACCGGCGCCACCGGGTTGACGGCGGACAGCGAGCTGTTCGGGCTCGGAGTGGACTCGCTGATGCTCGTTCAACTCTCGAACCGCCTCGAGCGGCAGTTCGGGCTCGCCGTCGCCGTACGCGAGTATTTCGAATCACTGCACACGCTCGGGCTGATCGCCGAACATGTATCGGCGCACACGGTTCCCGCGGTTCAGACGGAGCCAGCTCAGGTTGAGCCGGCTCAGGTCGAGGAGACGCCGAGCACCGCCGTATCCGCAGGCCGCGCGCCGGGTACGGCCGCTGGCGAATCCAATGCAGCACTCGTTCCGAATCTGCCGACCGCAGCCCCCGCGCAGGCGAGCATCGCGCCGCTTTCCGCGCCCGCAGAAAGCACCCACGCAGTCATCGAGCGCCAACTTGCACTCATGCAGCAGCAGCTCGCGGTGCTCGGCGGGCAGAGCGTCGGCATCGAAGCGGCCGAACAGCAGGCCGCGCTGACCGCTTCTCTCGCACCGGTCACAGCGCCAAGCCCGCAGACTCTCACCGCACCCGAGCCGACAATTCTGCCCGCCCAGCCGGGCTCTGCTGTCGCCTGCAGGATTAGCCCATCGGGAGTGCCGACTGTGCGCCGCACGGGATCGCACTCGAACAACATCTCCCTGCACGATGACGGCCTCAGCGCCGAGCAGGAGCGATTCGTGCGTGGCTTCGTGCGACGCTATGTGGCACGCACAGCGAAATCGAAAGCATACGCCGAGCGACACCGCGGCCACTTGGCCGACTGGATCGCCTCGCTGAACTTTAATCCGAGCCTGAAAGAGACGGTGTATCCGGTCGTCTCTGAGCGTTCACAGGGCGCCTATTTCTGGGACGTCGACGGCAATGAGTACCTTGACACGACCATGGGGTACGGCGTTCATTTCTTCGGACACAGCCCCGACTTCGTGGTCGATGCGATCAGTGCCCAGCTAGAGAAAGGCTACGACCTCGGCCCACAGAACGCCGTCGTCGGCGAGGTCGCCGAGCTCATCGCAGGCATGACAGGTGCCGAACGCGTCGCCTTCTGCAACACCGGCACCGAGGCTGTCATGGTTGCTGTGCGTCTTGCACGGGCTGTCTCAGGGCGTGACGGCATCGTGCGCTTCACGACTTCATTCCACGGCGCATACGACGGTGTACTCGCTGAAGCGGACGGCGACGAAAGCATGCCGATGTCGATTGGCATTCCGCAGAGCGCGATCGATGACACCACTGTGCTCACCTACGGAAGCGATGAGGCGCTGCGCCGGATCGAAGAGAACGCCGAGAACCTCGCGGCGGTTCTTGTCGAGCCGGTTCAGACACGTAACCTCGCTCTGCAGCCGGAAGCATTCTTGAAGAAGCTGCGTGAAGTGTGCACGCGGCACGGGATCGCGCTGATCTTCGATGAGATCGTCGTCGGATTCCGCGTCGAGCTCGGTGGTGCGCAATCGTACTTCGGCGTCCGCGCCGATATCGCGCTGTATGGAAAGCTGCTCGGTGGCGGTATGCCGATCGGGATCATCGCCGGTGACGCACGGTATCTCGATGCGGTTGACGGTGGCTCGTTCAACACAGACGACGACTCGAAGCCAGCGACACCGACGACGTTCTTCGCCGGCACATTCTGCAAGCATCCGTTGACGATGGTCGCGTGCCGCGCGGTGCTGCAGCGCTTGCGTGACGGCGGCGAGGAGGCTTTGACGCGTCTGAATGACCTGACAGCCGACTTCGCACGTCGCGCGAACGCGCTTTTCGAGTCGGAGCATGTGCCACTGCGCGTACTGCAGTTCGCCTCGGTTTACCGCTATGAAACGCTGCCGGCGGTCGACATGGCGATGCTCGGATACGAGACCAACCTGTACTTCAAACTGCTCCTCGAGCACGGCATCTTCGTGTGGGAAAAGCACATCGGCTTCTTCTCCATGGAGCACACCCCCCAGCACGCCGATCACATCCTCGCGGCGCTCAAGGCAAGCATCGACACCCTTCGCTCAGGAGGATTCAGTTTTCAGCGAACCGGTCGTCGCTCGGCGACAGTCGCAGCTGCAGTGCACGCAGACGCCGATGCGGAGGGAGCGCGGGCGATCTCCACACAGGAGAAGCGCGTCTTCGTCCTCTCACAGCTGAAAGGCGGTAATGAGGCGTACCAGGTTGTCAGCGGGCTGAAGTTCGATACGGCGCCAGACGTCGATGCGCTCACAGCCGCGCTACATGCGGCGGCGACGGCGCACTCGGCGCTGCGCACGAGCTATCGCGTCGATGGCGCAGACGTCGAAGCACACGTCGATGCCTCGGCAACCGTGACGGGAGTGCACGTCGACCTCCGTGTTGAGGCCGACACAAGTCTCGAAGGTGTCGTCCGCGAGCTGACAGCACCCTTCGACCTCGCGGTTGCTCCTCTCTGGCGATATGCCCACGTGATCGACCAGCAGGGTGTGCACCGGCTGCTGATCAGCATGCACCATGCGATCGCCGACGGTACGTCGATGCAGATTCTCTTCGCTGACATCGCGCATCACGTCGACACCGGGCGCATCATCGGGCCGGATGCCTCCTATGAGAGCTTTGTCGTCGAACAGAAGAAGGTAGCTCCGACGTACGCCGATGACCGTGGCTGGTGGCTGTCGGCCTTTGAGACTCTGCCTCCGGCGCTTGAACTGCCGCTGGCGAAGCCGATGCCAGATATCTCGGACTTCCGCGGCGGACATGTCACCTTCACGATCCCAGAGGATCTCGCAGCGAGCCTGAAGAAGCTCGCTGGTGAGCACCGTGTCACCCTGTCATCGCTGTACGCCGGAATGTGGATCATGCTGCTGGCCCGCGTCTGCCAGGTTGACGACGTATGCATCGGCATCCCAGTCGATGAGCGCAACGGCGCATACGAGCACACAATGGGAATGTTCGCGCAGACCGTCCCGCTGCGGGTCGGTGTGGGGTCGGATGAGTCAGCGCTCGAGGTGATCCGTCGTACCCAGAAGGCCACGATCGATTCGCTGGAGCACTCTGCATACTCATACGACAATCTCGTTGCCGACCTCGGTGTGCACGGCCAGCTCGGGCGCAACCCGCTGTTCGATGTGATGTTCACGCTGAACCGTGCCGGTGGCATCCCCGAGCAGATCGGGCAGGCGCGTACGCAACTCATTCCCGTTGAATCACCGTGGGCGATGTTCGCTCTCGCCCTTGAACTCACCGAGGTTGAGGGGATCGTCCTAGGTGATGTGACCTTCTCCGACCCGGTTGGGCGTGCGAACGCAGAGCGACTGGGTGAGCAGTTCGTCGCACTCGCAACCTCGTTGCTCGCCGATCCGCGAACTACGGCGGCAACGCTGGACATCGTCGGCACTCAGCGGGAGACCATCATCACGGCGGGCACCGGCCCCGCCAAGCCGGTGCGTCTGCCGATCGAGCTCCTCGCTGAGTCATTCACCTCCTGGCCCGAACGCATCGCTGTGCGCTCGGCCGAGGGTGAGACGACCTACGCCGAGCTCTGGGCTCGTGCGCACGACTTTGCCGCTCACTTGCGTGCACGCGGCATCGAGTCCGGAGATGTCGTCGGAATCAGCCTGCCCGGCGGCTCAGAACTGCTGGCAGCGACAATCGGCGTCCACCTGGCGGGTGCCGCATGGCTGCCGATCGATGTCAGCACCCCCGCGCTGCGACTGCAATCAATTCTCGAGACGTCAGCGGCCGTACTCGTACTGACCACAGCAGAGCTCGCGAAATCGGAGGCTTTGGGTGGCCTCGGCGTCAGCATCGACCAGGTGGCAGGCGGCGATGCTCAAAGCCGTGAGGTCGCTGAACGCGGGAGAGCGGATGTCGCCTACGTGATCTTCACCTCGGGATCCACGGGCATGCCGAAGGGCGTCGTGCAGACAGATCGCGCTCTCGGGAACTTCCTCACCGCGTTCCCTGAAGCGGTCGATTGGAGTGAGGGCAGCGCTGTTGCGTGTTTGACGACGCCCTCCTTCGACATCCATCTGCTGGAGACGCTGGTGACGCTGGTTCGCGGCGGAGCGGTGGCGTTCCCCGACCCGAAGAAACCGACCACACCATCCGCGATTGCCCGGCTGGTGGCTGAGGCTGAGGTGCAGATCCTGCAGATGACGCCCACGCGGCTACGTATGCTCGCAGCTGACATCGGTGCCTTCCAGCAGGCGCTGAGTCAGATCACCACGCTGATCATCGGCGGAGAGGCCTTCCCAGACGATCTCCGGGAGAAGCTGGCGGCATTCGAGGGTCTCGAGGTCTTCAACGCCTATGGACCGACGGAGACCTGCATCTGGTCATCGGTGCGGCGAATCGAGCCCGAGGCACCCGTTTCGTTGGGCACGCCTCTGGCCAACACGACGCTGTACGTCCTGGACGCTCAGCTGTCTCTCGTGCCGGATGGCGTCGAGGGCGACCTGTGGATCGGCGGCGACGGCGTGTCGCCCGGTTATCTCGGCCGCGACGATCTCAACAGCACTGTCTTCGCAGCCAACCCCTTCGGAGACGACATCATCTACCGCACGGGTGATCGTGCGGTATGGATCGATGGCGAGCTCCGCCACCGAGGACGGCAGGACAGCCAGGTGAAACTGCGTGGCTACCGTGTCGAGCTCGAAGAGATCGATCGTGTTCTGGCACAGCTTCCGGGAATTGCCGAAGCCGCCACAACAGTGACCGAAGAGTCACCGGGAAACATGCTGCTGCGCGGCTTCGTACGGTGTGAGACGGGCGCGCACTGGGAAGCAGCGCACATTCGCGCAGCGCTAGCCGAGCGGCTTCCGTCGTACATGGTGCCAGCCTCTGTTGAGGTGCTGGCCGAGATTCCGATGACGACGAGCGGAAAGGTCGACCGACCTGCGCTTCGGGCCTTGCCTCGGTCATCAGCGGCATCCGCGAGCGATGAAGCCCCGAAGACAGTCGATGTGACCACAGCGCTGCTATCGGCGTGGCATGAGGTGCTCGGCGAGGTCGAGTTCGGGGTTCATGACAGCTTCTTCGACGTGGGCGGAAACTCCTTCAGCCTTGTCATTCTGATCGAGAAGGTCAACGCTGCGTTCGATGTGTCTGTCGATGTCGCCGACGTCTTCGCCAACCCCACGTTCGATCGGCTTCGCACACGATTGGGCGAACTGCTCGCTCCCGCCTCAGCAGGGCACGCGCTGCGCGCCACGAACTGGCGCGACCTGACGTCAGCGGGCGGGCGGCTCAGCCGCTCGCTGGATCTGGCAGTGACCTCCGCCCTCGCCGATGTCGCAACCCGATCGGATCGCTCGGTGCGCGAGGTGTTGCAGGCGGCGTTGGCGGTCACGGCAGGACGGCTGAGCGAACGGACGCTTGTGCCTCTGCTCATCCCGGCCTCAGCAGAGACAGCGCGCGTGATGACGTTCGACCTGGACGGATGCGCCGACCTCGATGACGTGATCGCCCGGTCTGTCGCCGCTCCGGCGCACGAGCTCGACGCTTTCACCCCGGCGAAAAGCAGACGCGACGAGGTTGCGCTCGCCCTGACGAACACTTCTCGACGCGATCTCGTCTCGCACGTCGATGTCGCCGTGGTCATTGACGAGCTCACCCAAGAAAGCGTCGAGGTGCACTACGCCCCTCGCATGTCGGAAGCGGCGATGAACGACCTATTGGATGGCGTCGTCGAACTGCTGAACCTGATCACCGCGTCGGCCGCACCGACGATGACCCACGACCCAGACGAGCGCGTCTCGTCTACTGTCCCGTCTGCCGACCCACAACAGGAGTCAAAATGAGCCAGATCGCGATCGCCTTCACCGGTCAGGGCGCCCAGTTCATCGGGATGGGCAAACACTGGTACGACGAGCATGAGAGCGTCAGGCAGCGTTATCTGCAGGCCTCGGAGGTGCTCGGATACTCGTTGGAAGAGTTGACCTTCGAAGGCGCGGCCGATGAGCTGACCCGAACTGACCGGGCTCAGGTGGCGCTGCTCGTACTCGAGTACGCGATGTTCGAGGTGCTCACCGAACGTCGCGGTAACGACGGCCTGGTCGTGATCGGACACAGCCTCGGAGAGATCACGGCCCTCGTCGCTGCAGACGCGCTTTCGTTTGTGGATGCGGTGCGGTTGGTGAAAGCCAGGGGAGAGGCCATGGCCGCCGCGGCTGCCGAGACACCGTCCGGAATGTCGGCCGTGCTCGATCTCACTCCGGATCAGGTGACCGATACGGTGCAGCGCCTGCGCGGGGCCGGGCACAGCGTTGAGGTATCGAACTTTAACACCGCTCGGCAGACCGTCGTCTCTGGCGCACCTTCGGGCCTCGCGGAGCTGGCGAACGTCGTCGAGGGTATGAACGGACGATGCGTACCGCTGAACGTCGCCGGCGGATTCCACAGCTCGTTCATGGAGAGCGCACGAGAGCAGTATGCGGCCGTCGTCGCCGAGATCGAACTGCGCGCCCCGCGCCTGGACGTCTGGAGCACAGTCACGGGCGACCGCGTCGAGACTGCGGATCAGATCCGCGATGCACTCGCACGCCAGCTCACGGCGCCCGTGCTGTGGGAGAAGGCCGTGCGCTCTATCGCGCGCGCCGACGTCAGCGTGTGGGTTGAAATCGGACCGAAGCCCGTGCTTACCCGGATGATCACCGACATCGTCTCTGGTTCGTCGACGGCCAATCTCTACGACGACGAGGCCGCCGTCGATGCTGCTTTCGACGCGCGTGAGATCGCGCGCCGCACGCCCGGGATCATCGGGCTCTGCCTGGGAGCTGTGGCGTCAACCCGAAACAGAAACTTCGATGACGCTGAGTTCACCCGCGGTGTCGTTGAGCCGTACCAGCGGCTCGTTGCCCTCAATCAGGGTGTTGATGAGCACGGGGTTGCGCCGGTGCGTAGCGAGGCTGAAATGCGCGAGGCCCTGCGTCTGCTCTCCGACATCATGACCGTCAAGCAGGTGCCGGCATCCGAACGGAACGAACGCCTGGACGAGATTCTGCGTCGTTCGGGCGCAGCACGCGAGCTGGTGGGATGACGAACGAACGATGAGCCGCATACTGGATCTCACAGACGTCGCTCTGGCGAAAGGCCGCCCGGATACGGGGAATGCACGGCAGCCGGTCGCGATTGTCGGCATGGCTGGGCGCGCGGGGCGCTCACGCGACCTGGCGCAGTTCTGGCAGCTGCTGCGCGACGGTGAGCAGGATTTCACCCGCATCGCCGGGCAACGCCGTGATGATGTTGAGGACTTCCTCGCCGCGCGCGGCACAGCGAGCTTGAGCGATGCGGATCTCATCGGCGGCGCGCGCCTGCCCTCTGTTGCGGATTTCGATCACCGCTTCTTCGGTATGTCGCGTCAGGAGGCGCGAATGCTCGATCCGAATCAGCGCATCTTCCTGCAGACGGCGTGGGAGGCCCTGGAGGATGCCGGACACCTCGGTCAAGACGTCCGCGGTCAGCGTATCGGCGTCTACGTGGGAATGTCGTCGGACTTCGGCCACGACTACCGCTCGATCGTGCAGGCATCGCAGCCGCGCCCGCCTGAGGCAGCCGTTGCGGGCAACGTCCGCTCGATCATCGCGAGTCGGCTCTCCTATCTGCTCGATTTCTCTGGGCCGGCGATGTTGATCGACACCGCGTGCTCTTCCGGGCTCGTCGCGATCTATACGGCCATGCGCGCGCTGCAGTCAGGCGAGTGCACGATGGCGGTCGTGGGCGGAGTCAAATGCGATCTGGTGCCGGTCATCGCGCAGCACGAGGGCGTCGGCGTGGTCGATATCGCAGCCACGGAGGCCGCCGATCACCGTACCCGCACGTTTGATCGGCGCAGTGATGGCACCACAGGAGCAGAAGGCGCATTCGCCTTCGTGCTAAAACGTCTCGACCACGCTGAGCGCGACGGTGACACCGTGCGCGCTGTCGTCCTGGGCGGCGCTGTCAATCAAGACGGCACGTCGAACGGAATCACGGCGCCGGATGCTGCGGCACAAGCCGCGCTCATTCAGGCGGCGCTGGCGGATGCCGAAACACCCGCCGAACGCATCAGCTATGTCGAGGCGCACGGTACGGCGACACGCCTCGGGGACCCTATCGAGATCTCTGGAATCACACGCGCGTTCGGCGCGCGGAGTAGTCGTCAGCAGTTCTGCGCGGTCGGAACGGTGAAGACGAACGTCGGACACATGGACAACGCGGCGGGCCTGGCGGGCTTGGCGAAGGTCGTGCTCTCGATGCAGCACCGTGAGCTGCCGGCGAGCCTGAACTTTCGCGAGCCGAATCCGCAGATCGACTTCGTGGGATCACCGCTGTATGTCAATGACAGGGCAACTGCGTGGGACGATGAGCGTCACCTGCACGCCGGCATCAGCAGCTTCGGTCTCAGCGGCACCAACTGCCATCTCATCGTGCGCAGCGCCGACGCCGTTGCTCCTGGTGCGAGTCGTCAGGGCGTCTCGCGCGTGCTGCCGCTCAGCGCCCAGGATGATCTGGCGCTCGGTCGGCTCGCGCAGCGGTATGTCGCCTTCCTCGAGTCGGCCACGATCGATGCCGACGACATGGTCTACACCGCGGGCGTGGGGCGCACGCATCATTCCGTGCGGGCGGGGATCGTGTTTGACGATCACGATGAGCTACTCGATGCCCTGCGCTGCCTCTCGAACGGCTACGCTCACCCCGCCGTCAGTCGGGGAAGCTGCCGTGTCGTCCTGCGCACGCAGCGGGGGGCCCGTGACGGCGATCTCACCGAGGCTGAGCATGAGGCCCTCACGCGGCGCGCCGATTCGCTCGCTGCCCAACACAGTGAGGCGGCAGATCGCGAAACGGCCACAGCATTGGCCGAGGCCTATGCTCGCGGCGGCGACGTCGATTTCAGGCGCGCACATGCCGTATCGCGCCGCCGCATCGCCTTGCCCACCTACCCCTTCGAAGACATCCACTGCTGGGTTCCGAGAGCAGCTAGGACATCGGCTATGGCAAGCATCGTGAACAACAGCATCCTGGTCTCTGCGGGGCGCGCCGTCGCGGTGCATCGATTGGATGCACGCGAGCACTGGCTGCTGTCAGACCACCGTGTTCAGGGTGTGAGCGTGCTTCCTGGCACGGGGCTCATCGACCTCGTGCTGTCAGCGGCCAGCGCGCTGAGCGCGAAAGCGGCGCCCGTGCGGATCCGACGGATGGTGTTCGAAGAACCCGTGACGGTCGAAGACGCTGAGCCGCGCGAGCTGCACATTCATCTCGACGAGCGCGAGGTCGATGCGCATGAGCATGAATACGACGTGCGCATCGTCTCGCGCGGCGACACCGGCGAATGGACGACGCACGTGCGCGCAGAGCTCGAGGTCACCTCGCACGCCGAGACTCCGGAGGCACTGGATCTCGCAGCGATCAGGGATCGACTCTCGGTCGAGGTAGATCTCGACGATGATCGTGACGTGGATCGCGGGCTCGTCTTGGGCTCACGCTGGACTGACGGCCCGCGTTCGGGCAGGACGAACGCGACGGCGACCGAGTATCTTTTCGATTTTGCTCTGCCGCCGCAGAACGCGCATGAGATCGATGAGCATCTGCTTCATCCGGCACTGTTGGATCTGCTCGTGAACGCGACGAACAACCTGACAGAAGACGCAGCCCTCTACCTGCCGTTCTCATACGGTGAGTTGCAGGTGTACGGCAGGCTTCCTGCGCGAGCGTTTGCACATTTCATCCACCGTCCGGAGTCGGTCGAGAATCGGATGCACGTCTTCGACGTCATCGTCACGGACGCAGCCGGAACGATCGTGCTCACCGCCGAGCGTTACTGCATCACAGCCGTTCGCGACCAGCGCGACGACGGTTACGGCCACCTCACGGTGGCGAAGCGAATTGACGCGGCCGAGGTCAGCACAGCCACACCTGGTGGTCGTGCGCTTGTTATCGGCAGGGTCAGCGCCACCAGTGACGCGCTCGTCGCCGAACTTGAGCGGCGCGGAATGGCTGTCACCCGGGTGCTGGATCCTTTGGACGCCGAAGACGTCGCCACCGATGCGCAGTTCGCGCTCGGCTACTTCGTTCCCCTCGCCGATGAGCGCGCTGTTGCGGATGCTTCGCGCGGTGCCATCACAGCCGGTCTCGACGTGCTCGATCTCATCGCCACGCGCCGCGTCGGCTTTGAACATGGGCTTGCGATCATCACACGCGGTGCGTATGAGATTGACCCAGCTGCCGACGACGCGAGCCCCGGCCACGCCGCCGTCGGCGGTCTCTTCGACGTTGCCGCCACCGAGTTCCGTGAGCTGGGGATCCGCCTCATCGACATTGACTCTGCGAGCGAAGCGGTTCTGCTGGTAGACGAGATGCTCAGTCCAAAACGTCCGCGTGCTGTGGCATATCGCGGCGGCATCGCCCACGTCACCGATCTGCGCCCAGCACCCATTCCCCTGATTGAGCGTGAGAGCCACGGCGAGGGAGCGGTAATCGTGTCGGGCGGAACCGGCGCTCTTGGACGCGAAGCGGCGCTCGCGTTCAAGGCAGATGGCTACGACTCGGTCGTCGTGTTCGGCTCCTCCGTGACTGATACCCCTCGTTCTGATGAGCTGTTGGAGGCGAGCGGCATCGTTGTCGAACGCTTCGATATCGCCGATGAGGCTCGCACTCGCGAGGTCGTCGCTGAGGTCCGTGAGCGGTACGGCAGTATCACGGGGGTAGTGCACGTGGCGGGTCGACCCGGTGCAGGCTATTTGCACACGAAGACCAGAGACCAGTTTGAATCGGTTTTCGCGCCCAAGGCGATCGGCGGGTTGAATCTGCACGCGGCGACCGCTGAGGACGAACTTGACTTCTTCGTGCTCTTCTCCAGCATCGCAGCGCTGACCGCTGATATCGGGCAGTCCGACTATACGGCTGCGAACAGGTCTCTCGACGCTCTCGCGCGCCATCGCGCACGTCATGGAATGCCTGCTGTGAGCGTGCAGTGGCCGGCCTGGCGCGAGGTCGGTATGGCGCACCGACTCGGTGCCGTCGACGAGCAGGATCGTTTCGTGCCACTCGACCCAGACGTCGGCATCGATCTGCTGCGGCGGCTCATCAACTGGCGCGATGCGCCCGCGGTGATCATGCCGGGCACGTTGCAGTCGGTGCGCACCTCGACATCGTCGACGGCCACACAGCCGCGAAGCGAAGATGTTCGACTCCTGGGCTTGGCGCATGTTGATGACATCGACCGCGCGGTCGCTGCTATCTGGGCAGAATGTCTCGGCGTCGACGAACTCGACGCTCATGAGGACTTCGAGCAGCTCGGGGGCAATTCGCTCATCAGCTCGCAGATGATGCGCATCTTTGACGAGCGCTTCCCCGGAGCGCTCGACATCACTGATCTTTTCCGCTACACGACGGTGTCCGCGCAGGCCGAGGTGCTGCGAGAGCGCACCGCTGGCTCCGCAACACCTTCCGCAGACGATCAAGACGATCTCGACGCTCTGCTCGACCGCATCGAACGCGGCGAGTTGAGCATCGAGGAATCGCCCGGGCTCATCTAGAAAGCGAATGCCATGCAAAACGTCCGAGAATTCATCCTTGCCCAGCACGTCGCGAAGAATATCGATCGCGCGCAGACCAAAAAGCTCCTCCGGGAGATATCGGATGCGGCGGTTCGGGAAGATATCGCGATCATCGGGCTGGCGGGACGCTTCGCATCCGCAGGCGACGAAGAGCAGTACTGGGACAGCCTCGTCGAGGGGGCGAACTGTTTGCGTGACTTCCCTCAGCTGCGTAAAGACGACCAGCGCGAGATCCTTCGAAATCCCGCACATGCCGAGCTTCTGCTTGGTGCGCCCGTGGCTGAGGCCGATCTCGATCGGATCTATGACCTGAGTGGATACATGGACCGCATCGACACTTTCGACGCTGGGTTCTTCTCGATCCCGCCGCTGGAGGCGGACTACATGGACCCGCATCAGCGGGTCGCTCTCGAGATCGCCTACGAGGCGATGGAGAACGCCGGATACGGCGGCGAGGCTATGCGCGGGAGCAGAACAGGAGTTTTCGTCGGGCGAGACCAGACGAACTACTCCTACTACAAGATGTTCTCTGAACGCAGCCCCATGCAGTTGTCTGGCTCATGGGAAGGCATGGTCGCAAGTCGCATTTCATACCTGTTCGACTTCACCGGTCCGTCCATGATGACCGATACAGCCTGTTCTGCGGGCGCGGTGTGCATTCATCAGGCGATCCAGTCCCTGACTCTGGGGGAGTGCGATGTCGCCCTCGCGGGTGGCATCAACCTGTCGTCGGGCGGCGAGGTTCGCCCCGAGCACATCAACGGCGCTTCCATGGACAACGTCGTATCCAGTGCCAGTACTGTTCGTACCTTCGATGCGCGCGCGGATGGCACGCTCTGGGGCGAGGGAGCGGGCATCGTCGTGCTCAAGCCACTGGCGCGTGCACTAGCCGACGGAGACCACATTCGAGCCGTCATCAAAGGCACGGCCATCAACAACGACGGCACTTCGAACAGCATCACGGCGCCGAACGCTCTCATGCAGGAACGTGTGATCCTCGATGCCTGGTCCCGCGCCAGCGTGGATCCCGAGACGATCAGCTATATCGAAGCGCACGGTACCGGTACCGTGCTCGGTGACCCCATCGAGGCGAAGGGCCTGACGAACGCCTTCCGCCGCCACACTCAGGCGCGTCAGTTCTGCGGAATCGGCTCGCTCAAGACGTCAATGGGGCACATGGTCGCGGCATCCGGCGTCGCGGCCGTGACGAAGGTCGTCAAGATGCTCGAAGCAGGCCAGCTGGCGCCGTCGGCCAATTTCGCATCGCCGAACCCCTACATCGACTTCACGGGAAGTCCGCTGTACGTCAACGACCGGCTGTCGGAATGGGAGCCCGTCGATGGGGTCCGCCGTGCCGGGGTGAGCTCATTCGGCTTCATCCGCACCAACGCTCACATGGTGCTGGAAGAAGCGCCGGCGTATCGTCCTTCTGAGCCCGCGCACAGCGCATCGCTGTTCACCCTCAGCGCGAAGACGCCGACTGCGCTTCGCCAACTTGTCGATCGTTTCGCGCGGACACTCGAAAACACCCCGTTCAGCCTCAACGACATCTGTGCGACCGTGAACCTCGGGCGCGGGCACTACGAGCATCGTCTGCTCATCGTCGCCCGTTCGATCGAAGAGATCCGCGACCGCCTGCGCGAGGTGTACAGCGATGGCATCGCCTCGCGGCCTGCTCGAGCTGTGTTTGCCGGTTCGCATGCGCTGGTGAGTGCGAAAAAGCGCGATCGCGAACCGGGTGAGCTGACGGCAGAAGAGCGCCGGAGCATCACGGCGGATGCCGCGACGGCACTGGGCGACTATCTGCGTGACGGCGATGTTCGCCACCTCGAGCGGCTCGGACAATGCTATGTCGCCGGAGCGCAGGTCGACTTCGCCGAGTTCTATCCGCGCGAAAGCCGTCGGCGTGTGCCGCTGCCGACCTATCCTTATGCCCCCGACCGGCACTGGGCACCGATTCTGACGTCGCGGGTGCAACTGCAGGGCCCCGCCACCTCCTTCAGCCACCCCATTCTCGGCACGATCGTTTCATCAGAGGCCGACGAGATCGTCTTCACCAGCACGATGTCACCGCGAACGCACTGGGTGCTCGATGACCACCGCATCAACCGCACAGCGGTCATTCCCGGCACGACCTACCTGGAGATGGCCAGAGCGGCCTATGCACACGTCACGGGTGCCGAGCACATGCGCCTCTCGCAGGTGTTCTTCCTCACCCCGCTTTCCCTCGACGAAGATGAGTCGGCCGTCGTGACGACGACGCTCACCCGCGATGGGAATGAATATGCGTTCCGTATCGCCGGCGCGCGAGACGGCGAATCGGTGCCGCTTGTGGAGGGTCGTATCGGCGCGTCAGACTCGACAGTGCAGCGGCGTGAGGTCGATCTCATCGCGATCGCAGCGGCCGCCGCCGAGGTGCATGATCCCTATGACGCCGAACCCGAGACCGACGTCTTTCAATTCGGGCCGCGGTGGGACTGCGTTCGCGCAGCCTGGATCGGTGAGACCGAGTCGACAGCGCGCATCCGCCTGCGTGATGGTGTGTCACGCGAGAGCGAGATCGCGCTTCACCCGGCCATGCTAGATCACGCCGTCAACCTCGTATCGCAGATGGGCGAGCACACCTACCTGCCGTATGTCTATAAAGAGCTCGTGCTGCATGGGCCGATGCCTGACGAGTTCCACTCCGTCATCACCAAGCGCCGCGGGGCCGATGGTGATGAGGTCATCACCTACGACGTCGATCTCGTCGATGCCGAGGGAAACGTGTTCGCACAGGTGCGCGACTACTCGGTCAAGCGGGTCGAGTGGAGCCGGTTCCAACTCGACAGTGCGCCGCGAAGCCTGGAGTTCTCATGGCGCGAGGTGCCGGATGCAGAGCAGGTAGCCGTATCCGAGGGGTCGTGGGTTCTCGTCATCGGTGATTCCCCGGCGGGCCGCCAGTGGGAGCAGACCTTCGAAGCAGTCGGCCGCGCCGTAGAGGTCGTGCGACTGACGGGAGATATCGAAGCGGATACGACGAGCTTTACTGCGGTGACGGATCGTGTAGCCGCGGGGGCGGAGGGCATCGTCTGGGCGTTTGACGGTGGCGATGGCCAGCAAGCAACCGATGCTCAGCAGCTGTTCTCATTCGTGCGCCACCTTGTCGACAGTCGAGTGCGACCGTCCGAGGGGCTGAAGATCGCGGTTCGCGACGCCTGGTCTTTCTCGGCGGATGACCGCGTTGCCCCGGCCGCGGCGGCTGCGGCGGCGCTAGGAATCGTGGTCGGACAGGAGCATGAGAACCTGCTGGTCGATGTCGTCTCTGCCGGGCGCGACGCCGATAACGCCGTGCTCGTCCGCGAGATCGTGGACGTTCATCGTGCCACGCCGCGAACGGTCGTCGGATCGCGCGTGCTCATCCGCCGCGCAGACTTCGCCGCAGGTCGCACGGTCGAAGACCACACGGTCACAGGCGCCACGATCGTCATCACCGGGGGAACGGGCGGTCTGGGCCTCGCTCTCGCCGAACGCTTCGCCGCTGCCGGTGCGGCACGGTTGTTGTTGTTGTCACGGCGAACCCCTGATGAGGCGACACGTGCGCGCATCGACGCAATCCCTGGAGCGCGGTGGTTCGGCGTTGACCTCGCCAGGGAAGATGACGTGCACGCATTCACCGAGTGGCTGCGAACCGAACAGATCGCGATCGATATCGTGCTGCACGCTGCTGGCATCGCCGGTGCTGGGTTCCTCGCCCGCAAGGAGGAAGCGGAGTTTGCCGCGGTTCTGGCCCCCAAGGTCTCGGGTGCTCACGCTGCCACCCAGCTGTTGACGGTGCCGGATCAGGGGCGAATCGTGTTCTTCTCGTCGATCACCTCACTGCTCGGTGGGCCGGGACAGGGCGACTACTGCGCCGCGAACGCCTATATGGACGGCCTCGCTGCAGATCTGCGCTCGCGCGGTGTGCACGCGGCATCCGTTCGTTGGCCAGCATGGTCGGGCGCGGGCATGGCCGTGGAGCATGGCGTCGACGATCAGGCGCCTGTGCGCTCGATCTCGCTGGACGACGGCTTTCAGTGGCTGCTGGGCGTGCTCGCAGAGCCCGCCGACGACATCGTGCCCTCGACGTTCGACACACGTGTGCTGGCAGACGAGGCGGCGGGCTTGCCCTTTGAGATCCCTGCCGAGGTCGCCGCGCAGATCGCCGCGAAGCCGGAGAACATCCCCTCCGGTGATGAGATCACGAGTGTGCAACTGACCGGGATCGCAGATCCCACCCCGGTGCAGGTCGCGGTGGGCTCGTGCTATGGGGCGGTTCTCGGCCTGTCGAAGATCGATGCCTTCGCATCTTTCCAGGAGCTCGGCGGCAACTCCCTGGTGACCACGCAGTTGCTGGGTGTGCTTGGCGAACGCTATCCGGGCGTCGTCGACATCGCTGATCTCTTCTCGTATTCCACGGTCGTCGACCTCGCTGACTTCATCGCTTCGTCGACCGGGCAGGAAGAGCCGGCAACCGAGAGCCCGCGCGATGACCTGCTCGGCGAAGTTCTCGCCGAGCTACGAGACGACGAGCTCAGCGCCATGTTCGCTAACGAGGGGGTAGCCAGCCATGAGTGAGACCGTGACGGATGCCCGCAAGGATCTGCTGCGCTACGTGCTGTTGGAGGCGAAGGAGCGTCGACTCGATGCCGACCGCGCCCGACAGTTCGTTGCATCGCTGGCTTCGTCGCGACCGGAGTCGACACCTATGGCCGTCGTCGGCATAGCCTGCCGATTCCCGGGTGGTGAGAGCAAAGAAGAATTCTGGGACGCACTGTCCGAAGGGCGTGAGTCGATCGGCGAGTTCCCTTCTGACCGTCTGGCGGATCTGCTGCGGGTTGACCCGGACGCAGCCGCGAATGTACGCCGCGGCGGATATCTCGCGGCCATCGACGAGTTCGATGCCGAGTACTTTGGGATCCCACCGCGTACGGCCCAGCAGATCGATCCCTACCATCGGGTGTTGATGCATGCGCTCATCGAGGCGATGGACGACGCCGGCCACCCGCGAGACCAGCTTCAGGGGACCCGAACGGGCGTGTTCGTCGGCAATGACCATACGCATCGTCTGATCACGTCGTATCTGCCATTTCTCGAGGAGACTGACTTTGGCGGCATCACCGGGTCGTGGACCGGTATCCTCGCCAGCAGGCTGTCTTATCACCTCAATTTGCGCGGTCCGGCACAGGTCATCGATACCGGATGCTCGTCGAGCCTCGTAGCGTTGGACGCTGCGATCAAGGCGATCTCGCAGGGCGACTGCGACACGGCCTTCGTCGCCGGCGCGAACCTCTTCCTCTCACCGTCGAGCATCGGCAACGAGACAGAATCCGATGGCAGCCGCGTGCGCCCCTTCGACGCCGCCGCCGACGGCACGGTCTGGAGCGAGGGCGTGGCGGCCGTGTACATCAAACCGCTTGACGCGGCGCAGCGCGATCGCGACCACATCTACGGTGTCATTCTGGGCAGCGCTGTCAACAACGATGGCAAGAGCAACGGTCTCACAGCCCCGAACGCCACCGCACAGCGTGATCTTCTTGTGCAGGCCTGGTCGCGCGCCAAAGTGGTGCCCGAGTCGATCGAGTACATCGAAGCGCACGGCACCGGCACCACGATCGGCGACCCGATCGAGCTGAAGGGGCTGGCAGCTGCCTTCGCGCAGTCGACCGATCGTCGACAGTTCTGCGGGATCGGATCGGTCAAGTCGAACATCGGGCACAGCGTCGGGGCAGCAGGGCTCGCGTCGCTCATCAAGACGCTTCTGATGATCGAGCGGGGTGTGATGACGCCGACGGTGAACTTCACCGCCCCCAATCCTCTAAGCGATCCCTCCGGCTCTCCCGTATACGTTGTCGATCGCACGACCGAGTGGGCGACACCGATCGCTGAACGACGCGCCGGAGTGAGCAGCTTCAGCCTGAGCGGAACGAACTGCCATGTGGTCCTGGCAGGTCACGAGCACAAGCGCGAGCGTGTAGCGCAGCGCGAGAACTATTTCCTGCCGCTCTCAGCACGCGATGAAGACCTGCTCGCACGCGCCGCGAGCGCACTGGAGAGCCGTCTGACCGCGAACAGCGAGCTGGCTATGGAAGACATTCTCTTCACCACCGTGCAGGGGCGCGAGCACCACGAGACCCGTGTTGTCGTGCATGCTCGTGACCGAGATGGGCTGCGAAGCGCGCTGCGCTCTGTCGCCGAGAGCCGAATCGACGAAGCAGTGCTGCGCCGCGGCGATGACGCCGTGGTCCGGTTCGATTCGACGAGCGCTCACGGTGCGCTGTCGCGATACCTCGCTGGCGGCGATCCGACGGCAGAAGAATTCTTCGCCACGGATGACGGCCGACGAATCCCGCTACCTCCGCAACCTCTTCGCCGCACGCGCGTGTGGGAGGAACGATCAGCTAGTGCTCCGACAGCCGTCCTCGCCGGACGCTCGGCCGCATCCGGTTCCGATCCGAAGAGCATCCTCGCCGACGCGCTACGCCGCGACGGCGACCCGCTCACGAACGCGATGCGCGCCGTATGGAGCGGCGTTCTCGGCTACGCACACATCGATGAATCAGCTGACTTCTTTGCACTGGGCGGAGACTCAATCACAGCGGTCAAACTCACGCAGCAGGCGAGTGCGGTTCTCGGTTCAGCGATCTCGGAGACTGCGATCTTGGAACAGCCGCAGCTGGCTGACTTCGTTCGCGCGCTGCATCAGGAAGGCAACTTCAGCCCGGAGACGCTGTCTGAGCGCGCAGCGCAAGAGTCGGTGAGCGGGGGAGAAAGCGAATCGATCGACCTTCCGATCACGCCGCAACAGCGCAGCATCTTCACCTCAGCGCAGTACTTCCATGACTCGGTGAACTACAACGTCTCGGGCATGCTCCTGGCCCCTGAGCCTCAGAATGTTTCCGCTCTGCAGGCGGCGCTGGACGCACTGATTGCCCGTCACCCTGCCCTTCGCACCTCGTTCCACCTGATCGATGGCACGCCAGTGCAGCGCGTGCATGCCACAGCATCCGTCCAGATCGACAGGCTCACCCTGGCTGACCCGGAGACGACCGACGAGCATGAGGCTGTCGCAGCCCAGGCGATGTCAGAGTGGGTGCGCCCGTTCGAGCTGACTCGGGCGCCGCTCATCAGAGTCGGCTATGCCGAGTTTGCCGACGGCACCAGCGGCGTGGCCATCGACATGCACCATCTCGTCACCGACGGAATGTCGATGGGCGTGCTCTTCCGCGATCTGCGCCACTTGCTTGACTCTGCGGCGCTGCCGGCGTTGCCCGACGCCGAACAGATCGCTCGTGATTCGGTATTTGCGCACACGGATGCCGCGATGATCGAGCACCGCGGCTACTGGCGTGAGCGTTTCTCGGATGGTGTGCCCGTTCTCGACCTCAACACAGACTTCCGTCGGCCGACGACGCTGTCGGTCGACGGAACGCAGCACGTGCGTGTGGTCGAGGATGACATGCTCGCCGCACTGACTGCCTGGGCACGCGCACGCGGTGTGACACTGACGGCGGTTTTGCTTGCCGCTTACCACCGCGTTCTGGCGATAGCCAGTGGACAAGAAGACATCGTGATCGGCATGCCTGTGACGGGCCGCACGGCACCGGGCTCCGACGATCTGGTCGGTATGTTCGTGAACACCGTCGCCGTCCGCATCGATACGAAAGAGAGCGACACGATCGCCGATGTGGTCTCGCGCACAGGCGAGCGTGTGCGCGAAGCCGTGGCGCACCAGAGTTTCCCGCTTGAGTCGCTTGCCGCCGCAGTGGACGCCCCGCGCCTGGCAGGCAGGCGCCCGATGTTCGACGTATACTTCGCGCATCAGAACATCGATATGGCGTTAGAGAACGACGGCGAGCGACAGGTGCCGTTCCACACGGGCACCGCCAAATTCGACATCACCCTGTCAGCACGCCCCGCCGCTGGCGGACTCGCGCTGGAGTGGGAGTACGCGACAGCACTGTTTCGCGCGGAGACGATCGAGCTCTACGCGGATCGCTTCGTCCATGTGCTGCGTCAGTTCATCGCATCCGACGCCTCTTCGTCACGTGATTCGCTGGAGCGCATGGATGCGCGTGAGCGCGATCTCATCCGCAGCTACGCGGTTTCGCCGGCGGTAGAACTGGACAAGCGTCAGCCGGAGGGCGTGTTCAGCAGGTTCCTTGACATGGCCGAACGTGACCCCGAGCGGGATGCGATCGTATACCGAGGACGACGCACAAGCTATGGCGAGCTTCGTGAGCGCATCGAGATTCTGCGCTGTGGCCTGCACGCACGAGGCGTGATGCCGGGTGATCGCGTTGCTATTCTCGTCGGGCGCGGCCCTGAGATGATGGCGGCCATGCTGGCTGTCTGCGCGGCCGGTGGCGTGTATGTGCCGTTGAACACCACTTTTCCCGATGAACGACTGCGCGGCATCCTGACGGACTCTGAAGCCCGTCTGGTGCTGTGCGATCAGGATCGTCGCGATGCGGCCGAGCGGGCAGCGCCAGCGGCAACAGCGGTGATCGACGTCGCCGAGTGCCGCGCGGCGGCGGATGCTCCACGCCCCGCCGTTCGTGAGACCTCGCCAGCCGATCCGCTGTACGTCATGTACACCTCTGGCACGACGGGGCGTCCGAAGGGAATTGTCATCCGTCAGGAGGGAATCCTGCGGGTCGTGGTGGACGCCTGGTATGCGCCCGTGCACGAGGACGACACCTTCCTCATGATCTCGGACTACTCATTCGACGGCTCTGTCTATGACCTTTACGGCGCTCTGCTCAACGGTGCACGCGTCGTGATCGCCGAGGTAGAGACAGCCGCCGACGTACCTCGTCTGGTCGAGCTCATCGACCGCGAGTGCGTCACGACCTTCTTCATCACGACCGCACTGTTCAACGTGCTCGTCGAGCATGACTCGCAGGCATTGGGAGCCGTGCGCCGAATTATTTTTGGCGGGGAGACCGCCTCGTACCCGCACGTGCAGCGTGCGTGCCTGACCTTCACGAACACGACCTTCATCCATGCATACGGTCCGACGGAGACGAGCGTGTTCGCGACCGTGACGGAAGTGGATGCCGCCAGCTCTGACCCCCTTCCCATCGGTCGTCCTCTCGATTCGACAACCATTCGAGTATTGGATGCCACGGGAGCCCCGTGCCCGGTCGGTGTCGAAGGCGAACTCTACGTGGGCGGACGCGGCGTGGCTGACGGCTATGTCAACCGGCCCGAGCTGCAGGCTGAGAAGTTCGTCTCGCTTCCGGCGGCGCCCGGCGAGCGCCTCTACCGCACCGGAGATCTGGCAGTGCTGGGGTCAGACGGATGCTTCTACCACCGCGGTCGGATCGACGACCAGGTGAAGGTGCGTGGCTTCCGCATCGAACCGCAGGAGATCGCCCGCAGCGCCTGCCGTGCCGCAGGAGTCACGTGGGCTCACGCCGCCGTGCTCGCACGCGGTGGGGCGACGCCGAGCCTGTGCCTGTGGTTCACCGGAGACGTTGACGGGCCGACATCCGTCGAGCTGCGTACGCACCTGCGCCGGGAGCTGCCCGATTACATGGTGCCCGCGTTCCTTACGAAAGTGGACGAGGTGCCGCTGACGCCCAACGGCAAGGTCGATGTGGCAGCACTGGCTGCGCGCGAGGACGTGGCACCGACGCCGCAGCCCGTTGAGGTAAGTGACGTTATCGCGGACTCGTTGATCGACGACATTCGATCGGTGTGGTCGGATTGCCTGGGCGTTGTCGTGCATGACATCGATGCCGTCTTCTACGAAGCCGGGGGCGACTCGATCAAGGCGATCCAGGTCGTAGCCGGGCTTCGCGATAAGGGGATCGAGATCGAGGTCGCTGACCTTCTCGGAGACGAGACCATTCGCACGCTAGCGGATCGTTTCTCAGACCGGTCGCGATCAGGTGGCGCAAGCGTCGAGCGCGTCAGGGAAGTTGTTCAGTCGACACCGCTCGGTGTGGTGACGCCCTCTCCAGCACAGCAGGCCTACCTCGATGAGGAGCACAATAGCGGGAAGCTCTTTACACAGAGCATCCGCGTGCGCGTCGACTCGTCTGTGCCGGCCACGGCCGTGCGTAGCGCTCTGGAGCAGGCAGTGGAGCGTCATGAGGCGTTGCGCACGACGCTTACCGCGCGCCGCACCCTGAGGCTGCGTTCGACAGATCAGCTGGTGGCACCGATCGTGATCGACGCCCGCGCCGATGACATCGACGACCCGATCGCGGCGGTGCAGGCAGCTGTAGACGAGCAGCACGGCCCGCTCATCGCAGCCGGTGTCGAGGACGATTACATCGTCTTCGCAGCCCATCACCTCAGCGTCGATGTCGTGTCGTGGACGGTGCTGCTGCCTGAGATCGTCGGCACGTTGAGCGGCGAAAGTATCGACCCGGTGGCGACGCGGCCAATAGCGCAATGGTCCGCGGAGATGGCAGAGAAATCAGCTCGCGGCCAACGCCGCAGCGAGCTGCCCTACTGGCGGGCGCTCGCGGCACGTGCGACACATGAGGTCGAACTGTTCACTCGTGGTGAGCTGCGACGCGATGAGACCGTACAGGGGCAACACATGATCGATGGCGAACGCGCTACGGCGCTGTTCGAAGCCGCGCAGGAGCATGCCGGTCTCGGCCGCGACGACGTCGTCGTGCTTGTGATGGCGCGAGCAGCCGCGCAGTGGGGGAGCAGATCGCAGTTGCTCGTGGCTCGCGAGGGGCATGGGCGAGACGCTCTCGGCGATGCCGCCGAGGTGTCCCGAACCGTCGGCTGGTTCACGACGGTCTATCCTCAGCTGGTCGCGGTGACCACGGATGCTGTTGCTGACGCGAAGCAGCTGCGTCGAGATATCGACGAGCTTCCGGCACACGGCACGGGCTTTCGGCCTCTGATTCAGCACGACGATCTCGATGACGACGATCGCTCGCTGCTGGAAGCCATGCGCCCACAGCTGCGCGTGAATTTCTTGGGGACTCAGGAGCACTCGGGCGGGGCATCGTCGTCTGTGCTCGAGGTTGAGCACCTTCCCGCTGAGATGACGGTGGATGCGCACTACGCCTCAGACATCTGGATCGATGTGGTCGCGGAGCTGCGGACGGACGCGCTGGTGGTTGAGGTGCGCCTGCCGGCGAATGATCCGATTGCGCCGGCCTTCTCGATGGCACTCGATTCGGCATTCACCGAGGTCTTCGATGCCTTCGCCTCCACACAGGCGCGGTCAGTTATCGCGCCCGCTGATCTCGGCGCCGACACTCTGGCAGATATTCTCGCCGGTCTCGATCTCGGTTCAGCGGTTGACGCATCCGTTTCGAACACTCCAACGCACAGCGCTTCCGGCGCTGACAACGCACTGAGGAACTCATGACAGACACCGCCGCGCCCGCCGTCGAGTCGATCAATCGGTTGACCGCGATGCAGAAGGGCATGTACTTCAGCACTGTTCGTGACCCTGACAGCGACGCCTACATCGAGCAGTTCGATTTCACTCTCGTCGGCACGCTGCCGCTCGACGCATTGCACCAGGCTTTGGCTGCGACCTGCGCGCACTTCGCGGTGCTGCGCACAGCAATTTCGTATCGAAACACGGACGACCCCTTCCAAGTGGTGATGCGCGAGCGCACCATGCCGGTCGAGGTGGTTGATCTGCGCAGAGACGGCGATGCGCTGTCTCGACTCGACGATGTGAAGGCTGCCGATCGCTTTCGCGGATTCGACCTCGCGGCTGACCCGCTGATGCGCGCCACTGTACTTCTCGTCGACGACGACACCACGCATCTGCTGCTGACCTTTCATCACATCGTGCTCGATGGCTGGTCGCTCGGGCCGCTCTTCGCGACACTGTTCGAGTATCTCGGCGAGGCACAGGAACGCGGTGAGATCATACAGCGTCGGGAAGAGCATCCTTTCGGCCGCTATATCGACTGGTGCCAGTCGGTTCCCAGCGCCGACGCTGAGCATTTCTGGGCGGAGCGGCTGAGCGGTTATGAACGCAAAACGCTCATCCCCGTAGACGCGGCGGTGTCGGTTGATGCCACCGTCACGCGAATGCACACCGTGCAGCTCGGCAGCGAGGTCGTCAGTGCCATGGCACGCGCCTCACGTGAGTGGCGCGTCAGCGCAAGTACGATCTTTCATGCCGCCTGGGGCGTATTGCTTCAAAAGGTGGCGTACAGCGACGATGTGGTCTTCGGAAGCGTGGTTTCCGGTCGTGCCGTACCTGTTGAGGGCATCGAACACATGGTGGGGCTCTTCGTCAATACATCGCCCGTCCGCGTGACCAGCACAGCAGATGCGAACTTTGAGCAAATGTGCCGTGCCGTGCACGAGGACTCCCGGCTCGCAACGGCTCACGCGCATCATCCGCTGTACGAGGTGGCTGCGCTGGTGCCCGGGGCAGGCGAGCTGATCGATCACGTGCTCGCATTTGAGAACTATCCGCCGGTCGAATCCTTCATGAGTGACGACGACGACGAACGGCTGCGGGTCACCGGGTTGGATGTCTTCGAACGCACACCTTACGCCCTGCACGTGGTCGTCAACCCGGGCGATACGCCGACCGTCACGTTCACGTATGACGAGGCACGCTTGCCCCAGGAACGGGTGCAGATGCTGGCCGACGGCCTGGTGCGCATCCTGACCATCGCTCTGGACCAGCCCGCGCTCGCGCTCGATGAGATCGCCCTTGTCGAAGCATCAAACGTCGACATTCACGAAGGCATCATCGACAGTACGATTCTGGAAGACTTCGCACGCTGGGTGCAGTCGACTCCGGAGGCTATCGCGCTGGATGCCGGACCGGATTCTCTGAGCTACCGCGAGCTCGACGATCGGGCCCGCCGGATAGCCACCGAGGTCGAGTCAGCGGCGGCGGGCAGCGATGCCCCCGTTGGCGTGCTCGTGGGCCGATCCCCGAACCTCGTGGCCGCGCTACTGGGTGTGCTCATGTCGGGTCGGGCATACTTGCCGCTCGATGGCAAGGATCCGGATTCGAGGATCGCGACAATCTTGCGCGATGCCGAGGCCGTCGTCGTCTGCGTCGACCACGATCGTGCGTCGCGAATCCCCACTGATCTGCGCTTACTCAGTGTCGACGTGCAAAAGCTCGGAACCTCGGCCGTGATCACGCGAATCCCCACGCCCGACGCTCCCGCATATGTGATGTACACCTCGGGGTCGACCGGCACACCGAAGGGGTGCATCATCACGCACCGCAACGTGGTGCGCCTGGTCACTGATCAGAGTTATTTCGACTTCACCCCGGCACAGCGCATCCTGCATACCAGCTCACCGGCTTTCGACGCCTTCACGTTCGAAATGTGGGGAGCGCTGCTATCCGGCGCCACTCTCGTCTTCGCCGACGAGATGGACGTCCTCGACGGGAATCGTCTGCGGTCGGTAATCGCCGAGCGAGCCATCACGGCGATGTGGCTCACCGTCGGGCTGTTCAATCAGCTCGCGGATCTCGACCCGGCCCTGTTTGTGGATCTCGACCACCTCCTCATCGGAGGAAGCGCGCTCGCACCGCGCCAGGTGGAGCGGGTCCAGGCGGCTTGTCCCGGACTGCGCATCACGAACGGCTATGGTCCCACAGAGAACACCACGTTCTCGACGACGCACGAGATCACCCCCGACGATCTGCGCGGTGGGCCGATTCCGATTGGCCGCCCCCTTGCACACTCGAGTGCTTTCGTCGTCGATCGTGGTTTGAATCTGTTGCCCCCGGGAGCGCTCGGCGAACTGTGCGTCGGAGGCGCGGGCGTCGCCGCCGGATACTTGCAGCGCCCAGAGCTCACAGCTGAACGCTTTATCTCACTCGCAGCTGTCGGCAGTGCGCGGGTGTATCGGACGGGCGACCTCGTGCGCTCGCGTGCTGATGGGACGCTCGTGTACCTCGGCCGCGCAGACGACCAGGTAAAGATCAACGGCTACCGTGTCGAGATTGGCGAGGTTGAACGCGCTCTCACAGCAGTGGCGGGTGTCAGCACAGCGGCCGTGCTCGCGATCGAGACGGCGGGAGCGTTGCGCCTGGCAGGATTCTTCACGACGCACGGTGACCTTGCGCCGGCAGAGGTGAGGCGTCTGCTCGGAGCCGCACTGCCTGCGTATCTTGTTCCCTCATCGATCGATCGTGTTGACACGATCCCGCTCACTCGCAACGGCAAGGTCGATCGCGCGCAGCTGCTGGCGGCCGTCACCACCGAGCCGAGCACGACGCCGGTGCCGGTGACTGCGGCTCCCGGAAGCAGCGGCGCGGTACTCGCGCAGATCTTCGCCGATGTGCTTGAAGTGGCATCCGTCGACGTGCAGGCAAACTTCTTTGATCTCGGGCTCAACTCGCTCACTCTGCTCACGGTGAACAACCGCATCCGCGCCGAGCTCGGCGTCGAGTTGGCCGTGACCGAGCTGTTCGAACACACCACGGTGCGAGCGCTGGACGAGCGCATCGTGCGCCTGACAACGCCAAATGCAACCGAATCGGCCGACGACGTTGACGATGACGCATCCCTGGTTGCGGCGCCGTCCATGCTGAACCGACTTGCCCTTGATCTTGAGGAAGAGGACTGAGATGACCGATCTGGCACGCGCACAGGAGACTTCGCCGACGACCGGACTGGAGGTGGCCGTCATCGGCATGGCGGGTCGTTTTCCCGGTGCGCGGACGGTGGACGAGTTCTGGGGCAACCTGATCGACGGCGTCGACGCGATCACGCACTTCACCGACGAAGAACTACGTGATCGCGGTGTACCGTCGGAGATTCGCTCGCAAGCCGACTATGTCGGCGCCCGCGGTGTGTTTCCTGAACTCGACGCATTCGATGCTGGCTTCTTCAATTACACTCCGGCGGATGCACGTGTGCTCGATCCGCAGGTGCGCGCGCTGCACGAGGAGGTCTATCACGCCCTGGAGGATGCCGGATACAGCGCCGAGGGCCGTGGCAAGGGTGTTGGACTGTTTCTTGGCGCAACGAACAACCTCGCGTGGGAGGCGCATTCGCTGCAGCAGTACGTGATCCCCTCGGGATCGACTTTCGCGGGAACCCAGCTCAACGACAAAGACTTCGCGGCGACGCGTATCGCCTACACGCTGGGTCTCACCGGACCGGCGATGACGCTGCACTCGGCGTGCTCGACCTCGCTCGTGGCTATCGACATGGCGTGCAGATATCTGTGGACCGGGGCGTGCCAGGTCGCCCTCGCAGGCGGCAGCGGGCTCACGCTGCCGCATGAGAACGGCTACATGTATCAGCCAGGCATGATTCACTCGCCCGATGGCCACTGCCGTCCCTTCGACCGCGACGCGGCAGGAACGGTAGAGGGCAATGGCGCAGGCGTCGTCGTCCTCAAGCGACTTGAAGCTGCCCTGCGCGACGGAGACCGAATCTACGCGGTCGTCAAAGGCTCGGCAGTCAACAATGACGGTCACCGCAAGGTGGGCTACACGGCACCGAGTATCGAAGGACAGACCGAGGTGATCCGTCGCGCCTATCGGGTCGCGCAGGTTGCTCCCCAAGAGATCCATTACCTAGAGACTCACGGAACAGGAACCGCTCTCGGAGACCCCATCGAAGTCGAGGCTCTACGTCGAGCCTTCGGTGAGACGACCACGGGGCAGATTGGGCTCGGATCGACGAAGGCCAGCATCGGTCACCTCGATACCGCGGCCGGCGTGACATCTTTCATCAAAGCCTGCAAGGTCGTCAGTGAACGGACTGCTCCGCGTAGCCTGAATTTCACAGAGTGGAACGCGAACATCGTCGCGGAAGGCAGTCCCTTCCACGTCGTGACTGAGACGACCGATCTCGCAGTTCATTCGACGGCTTCGTCGCCGGTACGCGCAGGCGTCAGCTCGTTCGGCATCGGGGGGACGAACGCGCACGTGATCTTGGAGGAGCCGCCCGTCGTCGTCGCAGACGCAGCACAAGCGCGTGACGCGCATTCGTTCGTGCTCGGCGCAGCATCCGAGAGCGCGATTCGCCAGACGCAGGAATCGTTCCTTCGTTTTCTCGAATCCGGTGCTGATGTGCGTCCACAAGACCTCGCATGGACGCTGCAGCAGCGCCAGCGAAACCTTCCGTACCGGTTTGCGACCGCGTTCGATTCACTCGACGATCTGCGTGCGCAACTGGACGAGGCGGTCGCCGCCGGGGGAGATGCACACGATCTGACGGCCGCGCCGACTCGCCGCATCGTCTTCCTTTTCAGCGGAATGGGTGCTCAGTACGCCGGAATGGCGCGCGGACTCTATGAAAGTGAACCAGTGTTCCGCGCGAACATGGACGAAGGGTTCGAATACTGCGCGAGCCTAGGCGTCGAGGAGCCGCGCCAGGCATTCTTTGAGACGGGAGAGGCCGCCGAGGCGCTGCTGACCGACATCGTCAATACCCAGCTGCTGCTGTTTCTGACCGAGTACTCACTCGCGAGCACGGTCATGGCATGGGGGATCTCGCCCGACGCGATGATCGGGCATAGCGCGGGTGAGCTTGCCGCAGCCTGCCTCGCCGGTGTCTTCAGCTATGAGTCGGGCGTTCGGCTTGTGCACCTGCGCGCAACGATGATGGCGCGCTCCGCTGCCGGAGCGATGACGTCGGTAAAGGCCTCTGTTGCCGCCATCGAGCCACTGCTCGGTACAGGAGTCGAGCTCGCAGCTGAGAATTCAGCCGAAGACATCACCGTCACCGGCCTTGAGGCGGATATCGCCGCGTTTGAGCAGCGCTGCGAAGAGGGCTTGACCTACTCGAGAATCGACTCACCACGTGCGAACCATTCGCGCACTATGGATGCGGTGCTGGACGACTTCGCACGCGGCTTGGAAGGGATCGAGCTGTCCGCACCGACTCTGCGCTACACCTCGAATGTGACCGGCGACTGGATCACTGCTGACGATGCACAGCGCATCGGCTACTACCTGGCCCATCTGCGAAACACCGTCAAGTTCAAGGCGAACGTTGATACCGTGCTGGCGGATGGCCCCGCGGTCTTCCTCGAACTCGGACCTGGGCGGGTACTGAGCTCTTTCGTCCGGCGCATCGCCGCAGGTGGGGAGAGCACCGCGGTCAACCTGCTGCGACACCGTAAAGAGACTGTGACGGACGCACATCACCTGGCACGCGCAATCGGGCGTATGTGGGAGGCTGGTGTCGCGCCAGATTGGGCGCGCTTCCACGCCGACAGGTCGGTGCGGCGCGTCGCGCTTCCGCTCTACGCCTTTGACCGCACGCCGTACCCCGTCGATGTCGACCGCTTCACCGCATTGCTTGAGGGCGGATCAGCCGCCGTCGGGCCGGCGCAGCGCGCGGCTCTCGACATGACGGTCGGTCAACTCCAATGGACGAGAACGGTCGCGCCAGTGGTGGACAGACAGGGGCGCGGTCGAGTGATTATCTGTCTCGGCGATGATGATCGGGCTCGTGCCGCCGTCGATGCCGTGCCGCACTGGCGGGCATTCCCGGTGCGCTTCGGAGCGTCGTACCAATTCGACCCGGCAGGCGGCGCCCACGTGCGCGTCGATCACAGCGGTGACATCCGCCGCCTGTTCGATGACCTTAAGGCGCACCGTCAGCACGGCGACGCGATCGTCGCCAGCGGTGACTTCAAGGCCGTGCAAGCATCGACCCGCTCGCTTCTTCGCCTGCTCGACGAGGAAGAGGCTCCGGCATACGAACGTATAGTGGCGCTGACCGATGCTGCGCCCGACGGCACCGCCGACAGCATCGCGGCGTCGTGGGCGGCGGGTATTGCCCGTGAGCAGCACGCGGTGGCCGTCACCGCATTGCAAGCCGATGGCGGACTGGGCGCGGCGTTGCTCGCAGAACTTGACTCCAGCGCAGAGCCGGAGATCGCCGTGCGGCACAGTGCAGACGGTCGTCAGATCGTGCGGCTGCATCCCGTGATGCTTGAGGACGTCGACCCGGTCAGTGACGCGACCGTCATCGTGTGCCCCGCTCACGCGGTCACAGCGGCGATGAACGCGCTCGTGCCGACGCATCCGCTACGGCGGTTTCACATTGTCCCCTACGCAACAGTGCCGGGTCCGACAGCCGACATCGGCGTGACTAACGAGCGGTGCACGGTGGGGGACACCGTGCATGCGCGCGGCGTCCATGCATTGGCGCGAGCTCTTGTCGACGGCATCCGCAATCGTCCGGGAAATCGAGAGATCGTCGTGTGGGACGACGGGCCGCGCACGACCGGTGGCAGTGTTCCAGACCTTGGGCGTGAGCTGCGGTCACAGCTTCAGGCTCCGCCGGTGCCGATGCAGCGTCGTGTCACCGTGGTAGCTGCCTGGGATGCTTCCGTCGACGGTTGGAGCGGCGAGACGACCGAATGGTTCAATAGCTTTCATCGTCGCACTGCGGATATTCCGGTTGTGCTGCTGTTGGGAGATGGCGCTGCCGCCTCGGTGCTCGATCTTGCAGCGCGGATGCCGGAATCGGGCATTCCCGTCGCTTATCTGGGTGACGACCCCTTCGTGGCACCTGCGCGACCGGCCGAACCCGAGACCGTCGTCGAAGGGCGAGCGAACATCGCCGGCGTACTGACCGAAGAGCTGCGCACCCTCTTGGGGCTCGAAACCATCCCTCCGCGTGCCGATGTGTTCGATCTCGGCCTCGACTCGGTGCGCTTGACCACCTTCACTCGGGCGCTGGATGGGCGCGGCGTCAAACTGCTCGACAGCGATGTGCATAACAATCCGTCGATTGCGCAACTGAGTGCGTTTCTCATCGAGCAAGCCGGGTCACAAGATGTGTCGGAGGGGGGGGTCACAGCGATCGAACAGCAACTGAGCGCCAACGTCGGCTTCGTGTGCCGGTTCGCTCGCACTCGCGATGACGACGGGGAGTTCGGCAGGCTTGTGTTGCTCGCCGGTGAAACGAGCGAACAGCAGCGTGCACGGGTGATGCGGGAATTGGCCGATCTGCGCGTCGGCCCCGATCAGACGCCGGAGTTGATCTGGCCGATCACAACGGACACGGGCGACGTAGAAGGCGTGGACCTTCCTGTCGTGAAGACTGAGCCGTTCGAAGCGGCCACTTCGCTGGACGCTGTCTTCAACGAGATCGATCGACGTCAAGACGACGTGCGCCGAATGGTCACGTCCAAGCCCGTGCGGTGGAGCTACCCACTTACGGGTGTGCAGAAGTACCACTTCAAGGGCAAGACGCCGCTGCAGATGTATCTCATCAATTTGCGAGAGCCCGTGCGCATCGATCTCCTCAACCAGGCAATGCGCGACGTGGTTGGCCGTCATGGCGTGATGCGGATGGCTCTTGGTCGATCACGCGGACGCATGGTGTGGAGAGAGCACGAGCCGCCGTCAGACTTCGCTCTTCCGCTGCTCGATCTGTCCAGGTTCTCGCCCGAGGAAGCACAAGAGATTCATCGTGCGCTCGTGCGTCGCAAGTGGACGATCGACTTCAAGGTGCTCGGGCGGCCCATGTACACAGCCGTTCTGATCAAGCATCATGAGCGCAGCTACGACATCCTGTTCCAGTTCGACCATTCGATCTTCGACGCAGGCTCAGGGCAGGTGCTGCGCAGTGACCTCATCCGTCGTTATCGACAGCTCGTCGCCGGAACCACTGCCGCCATGCCTGCTGCGGTGAGCTATCGACACCTGCAGCAGCAGTTCGCCAAGGGCCCTGTCGATATCTCAGCGGACGAGATCGTCGAGCGCTTCGAGTTGGAGCGCTGGACGAGCGGCGCGAAGCAGATTCAGGAGCGGTCGGCGTCGCGGCTTACCGCGGAAGTGCGCCAGCTGCGCTTCTCCACCGACCTCGGCGGTGACGAGGACGGTTCGGGAATCGATCCGTTCGCCGCGGTCGTGCACCTGTATTCCCGACTCGTCGCTCGAACTCTCGAGGTTGATGAAGTCGCCCTGGACGTACTGTTTCGAGCGCGTGAGTACGAGGGACGCGATTACTCAGACATGATGGGCATGATGATCGGCAGCGTTCCCGTTGTCGTTCCGGCCGAGCGCGGTTCGCACGCCTCGGCGCAAGACATCGTGCAAGAGAAGTTCCGCCTGATGGACAGGCATAACATTCACTTCTTGAACCTGTTCTCGAGTCTTCGGCTCATGATGAAGTTCGGCAAGGTCTTCACTGCGACCAAGTCGGTCAAGCCCAAGGGGAACTCGCAGACCTGCATGCTCAATTACGCCGGAAACCTCGAAGCCGAGTACGACGAGATCTGGGACATGACCCTCGATCAGTTGTCGACCGAGCAGGACAAGCTCGACTACGCCGATTTCTACTGCGTCGCGAAGACCACGGGAACGCGCCTCGATTTGCTCTTTCTTACCCGCTGGGATGTTCCGTCCGATGAATTGCACGGCATCCTCCTCGAGGAGGTGGAGGCGCTGCGCGAAGACATCCACGCACCGTAACCGATCGACCAACCAACTGCCCGACACACATCAGGGAAGAATCAATGACATTGATAAATGTGGAAAACGTAACCAAGTCATACAAGAGCAGAGGAAAGACACGCGTCGCCAACCAGGACGTGAGCTTCTCTGTTGAAGAAGGAGAGGTTTACGGCCTTTTCGGTCACAACGGCGCGGGCAAGACGACTCTTGTCAACCAGCTTCTCGGGCTCTTGAAGCCTGATTCGGGCGAGATCCGAATCGCCGGTGAGGACATCGTCAAGAACCGCAATCGTGGCCGGTATCTGTGCTCGGTTCAGCCGCAGTCGAAGACGCCGCTCGGCGAGCTCACACCGCGTGCTGCCATGGGCATCATGGGAAAGCTGCGCGGCGCCAGTGACGCCGAGGTAACCGAACGAACCGACGCGCTGCTGGATGCTCTCAACATCCGCGAGTGGGCGGACGTCGAGGGCAACAAGCTCTCCGGCGGCGTCCTGCGTCTTACCGGATTCTGCATGGCTGCGATTCGCCCCGGACGCGCGGTCATTCTGGATGAGCCGACGAACGACGTCGACCCGGTACGCCGTCGCCTGCTGTGGTCTGCCATCAGAGAGCTCACCGACGACGGCACAGCCGTTCTGCTGGTGACGCACAGCATCCGTGAAGCAGAGGGCGTGGTCGATAAGATCGCGATCCTCGACGAGGGACGCGTGCTCCTGCAGGGAGACGCGAGCACGATCAAGGCCGCCGAAGGACAGGGGCGCATGAAGCTGATCGCCCCCGTCATCGACAGTGCCTTCGACGCACCTCTGCTCGCCTGGGCAGAGGAGGCGACGGTACGCGAGCAGGAGCTCGCCGTCACCTTTACCCGCGAGCGATCGGCTGAGGCACTGGCCTGGGCTACTGAGGAATCAGCCCAGCGGCGAATCGGCGACTATGCGCTCACCGAAGTCACGCTGGAAGACATCTACATCGACGTCCTGTCGAGCAAGGAAGGAGCCACCAGTGGCCGCTAAGAATCAACTGGGCACGATCTTCGAGCTCCAGCTGCGTAAACAGGGTAGCTATCTTGTCGTGTTCGCGATCATCATGGTGATCATCGCACTCGGCGTCGTGATTGGCTTCTCGTTCTTGATGCCAGCGCAAGACGACACTCAGCTGCTCTATCTTGCTACCGGTGCGCCGACGATCGTGCTGGTCATGACGGCGCTGGTGACAGTGCCCATGCAGAACGCCGGCGCGAAGATGTCGGGTTACATCGACTTCATCAAGGCGCTGCCGTCGAGCCGAAAGTCCTTCCTGATCGCAGACGTGACCATCTGGGCTGCGATCACGGTTCCGGCGATCGCAATCTCGATCCTCGTCGCCAACCTGGTCTTCAACCCGGGATATGACATCTCGTGGACGATCGTTCCGGTGTTCATTCTCGTCGTGGCGTCGTGCTTCGGTATCGGATACGGGTACTCGTTCGTCATGCCCGCCGAGCTCTCGATGGCGCTCTCTCAGGTCATCGCGTTCACGGCTCTTATGTTCACCCCGATCAACTTTCCGATCGATCGGCTGCCGGAGTGGCTGCAGGTCGTGCACATGGGGCTGCCGCTGTACCACATGGCTGAGGTCATGCGTACGGCACTGGCGCAGTCCGTGTTCAGCGCAGATCCGATCAGCTACATCATTCTCGGCGTCTGGGCGCTGATCGGCTTCTTCGGAGCCGCGCGGTTCCTTGAGCGGGCCTAACAGAATCAGCACGCCAGGGGCTGCGGTGCTGACATCACCGCCGCCCCTGGAGCGCGAAAGGATCGACATGCATGAGCAAAAAGTTCCGATGGTGTGCTTCCCGCACGCTGGTGCGGGCCGGTTGTACTACGGACGGTGGCGTGCGGCGTTCACAACGAGCGTCGAGCTGACGGTCGCACAATACCCGCAGCGCGAGCAGAAGCTCGCCGTGCCGATGCCGGGGAGCGTGCGAGAGCTCGCCGCTGACCTGGTCGAGGAGCTGAGACCGGTGTTCTCGCGCCCGTACGTCATCTGGGGCCACAGCATGGGCAGTGTCGTCGGCTATGAGGTCGCGAAGATCGCACAGGAGCGTTTCGGCCCACCCTTGGTCTTCTTCAGTTCCGGAGCGTCATCGCCGAGCGTGAGCAGATTCACCCGGGCGGATGACCTGGCCACCGACGAGTCGATGAAGGACGTCCTGCGCAGTTACGGGGGCATCAGCGAAGCAAGCCTGGCCGATCCAGACTTCATGAAATGGTTCGCCCCGGCAATCCGGGCGGATCTGAGGCTGTTGTCGACGTACCAGGACACCGAGTTTGAGCGGCTGCGTTGTCCACTCGTGCTCTTGGAAGGGCGCTCTGACAAAGTGCAGATCGAGCAATGGCCCTGGTACGCGGAAGGGCCCGTGGAAGTGCATGAATTCGACGGCGGTCACTTCTTCATCGACGAACATCGTCAGGCGATCGCTGCACTTATCGAGTCTCGGATCAACCTCGCATGGCAGCGCCGGCCACAGACCGTGTGACCACGGCTATCGGTCTGGCGAACGTGACCGTTATCACCTTCGACCTCGCGAAGCTGACAGACGACGTCGAGCGTCAAATCGCGGGAGCGATAGCTCCAGCGCGCCGGGAACGAGCCGCGAGGTATCGCTTTGCTGATGATCGCCGGCGCAGTCATGTCGCGGGTGCGCTGATCCGACGCGCCCTGGCACGCTCGGGCGAAGATCCCGCCGGAGAGCACCGGCTATCGGCTGGCAAACATGGCAAGCCGTTCTTGCCCGGTGCGGCGCTTCACTTCAACGTCTCGCATGCGGGTGACCGCGTCGTATGTGCGGTATCGGCACAGAACCTCGGCGTCGACGTCGAGGCTGTCATGTGTCCAGGACTTGATCTGAGGAAGATATTCTCGCCCGATGAGCGTGACTATGTCGAAGGCGGTGACATTGTCGAGCGTGCACGGCGCTTCACACGGGTGTGGACGCTCAAAGAGAGCTACATCAAATACCTCGGCGTCGGGCTGGGCTTGCCGTTACGCGACTTCAGCGTGGTGCACGGTGAACAGCTCGCTGTCATCGACGGCGCTGGCGACTCGTCACCGTCGATGCACGTGCGTGACTGGGGGCAGTATGTACTCGCCCTCTGCCATGATCAGCGCGACGCGGTCTGCATCGAGTCGGCAACTGCTGCGGAGCTGCTCGAATTCTGTTGAACTGAGGCCCGAGCCGCGGCGGCACCTACGCTGCCGGGCGTTTCCAGCGCCGCCAGCCAGTCGCCGAGGAGCCGATGCGCATGAGCACCGTATTCGAGCGTCGCTCTCTGGAAGTCGAAGACGTCGCGCTCGTCTGCGGCGATATCGTTCGAGTCGACCGATTGCAGCAGAGCGTCGATATCTTTCGCATCTTCTGATACTCGATCATGAAGCGCCTGGATCGTGACAACGCGCTCATCCTCCGGCAGCCATCCCAACAGGAACACCTTGGCCAGGATCATCGTCTCGCTGTCAGACGAGGGCGGAAGTGGTGCCTGCATCCATTCACGCCATGCCTGCTTTCCCTCGGGCGTGATGGTGTATTCGCGCTTTCCGCGCCGCCCGTCCTCTGCGTCTTCTACCGTCGCCCAGCCTGCGGCGACGAGTTGCGTCAGAGCCCGTCGGATGCCCCCGATGCTGCCGCTGTAGAACTGCGCCATTCCGGCGGTGAATCTCTTGTGCAGGTCATATAGCGAAAGCGGTCCGCCGAGAAGCAGCCCGAGGATCATGTAGCGCATTGTCCGAACTTATCGGAGGGACACGGCTTCTGCCACTCGTGTGCGTGGCTCAGCCTAGGTCAGCGTGATGATGAGCGTCGCGATGGCAAGGATGGCCGATGCGGGTGCCATGACATATCGCTCGGCCCTGCTCCGTGAGCGCAGATTGCCGAAGGTCGCGAGCACGAGGTACCCAAAGAGTGCCCACGACAGCACCATGATCAACCCGGAGCCGTTCAACGGGAGGTCGGCGCCCTGAACCAGCAGGATGTACGCGAAGACACCGTAGAGCACGACAGCGCCGACGCTCGCCCACCGCATGCCGACGGGGAGGACGCGTTTCGCACCGCCCCACAGGAGCCTGCCAACGGGGAGGCCGCACGCGGCCAGGATCTGCACCGCAGCGAGGAAGGTGAGGGTGGTTAGGGCAATGATGGTGGCTGTTTGCTGCATCTGAGTGGGCACTTCCGTGAGGATCGCTGTTGGACGTGGTCACAACCCTGGCGGGCACTATCAATATAGTACCGCGACATATCGATGCGCAATATGGCTCATCGTAATTGGGAGTGTAGAAGTGGTCTAAACCCGCCGGTCTCGAGCAGCGACCGCACGATGTAGTGGGCCAGGTTCCGAAACCCAAGCGCTGACCCGCGGAGGTGCTCAAGCCTCCCGTTGAATCTCCTATGTTTGTCAAGCGGCGAGTTGGGCGCGGGCTGCGGTGGTGAGGTGGCGGTAGATCTCGCGGGCGAGGTATCGCTTCAGGCAGCGACGAATTTCGCGGAGGGTGCGTCCTTCAGCGGTGCGGCGCTCGACGTAGGCGCGAGTTCTTGGGTCCATGCGCATGCGAGTGACGATGGCCATGTGGAGGGCGCGGTTCAGACGGCGGTCACCGCCGCGGTTGATGCGGTGCCGCACGGTGTTGCCCGAGGACGCGGGGATTGGGCTGGCGCCGGCGAGGCTGGCGAACGCAGCCTCGAATCTGATCCGACCCAGATGCGACCAGGACGTCAACGCGACGTCGGCGGTGACCGGGCCGATGCCGGGCTGGTCGAGCAGGCCACCAGCGGGGCTCTGGCGAACAAGGTCTGTGATGCGCTTGGTGATGTCCTTGAGCTCCTTGTCGAGCGCAGCGACCCGTTTGCCGAGCCTGGTGGCCTCGCCACGTGCGGTCGCTGTGGCGAGGGCTTCATGGCGGGCCCGCCATGCGGCAGTTGCGTCGATTTGGGCCTGGGTGAGCGGGCGGCGAGCGTCGATGCCGAGGTCGACGACGCGCAGCAGCGCGGTAAGCGCGTTGATCGTCGCGGTGCGCTCGGTGCTCATGTGGTCGCGAGAGGCGAGCAGCACCTTGACTGCCGCGCGGACGCCGTCGTCGGCGCGCGGTTCGCGCAGCTGCGTCTCGTGCAGCGGGAGGGCTGCAGCAGCGATACGGCGTGCATCGAGCGGGTCAGACTTGCCGATCGTGCGGTTCGCGCGGGCGTTTATCCGCGGAGCCTCGACGACCGTGTATCCGTTGTCCGCGGCTACTGCGCGCAGACGAGCACCGTAGGTACCGGTGCCCTCGATCACCCAGAGCACAGTGACGTCACCGCCAGTGCGGCGCCCGGCCCACGACACGGCCCGAGACAGGCCAGCGGCGGTAGCTGGAAACTGGGCCTCATCAACGATCTCGCCGGTCGGGCAAGCGAGAATTGAGACGGCGTGGTTGCGGGCGTGGGTGTCCACGCCGATGACGAACGGACGAGCATGCGCGACGATAGCCATGGCGATCGACGCTCCTCTCCTCGAGACGGACATGGTCACGGTCGCTGAACGGCCGGCGCCGGTCCGGGAAGAGGTCACTTCGGGGCGAATCTGTGATGGGCCACGACCGGAGGGTCGGGCAGTCTCCTGATGAGGTCACCGAGGTGGGCCGGACGGCGCCGGCCGCGCCGCACCGAGCGGACAATTCAACGGGAAGACACCGCAAGCTGCGGGCCAATTGCTTCGAGAGTCACACCCGGTTCGATACGACCGGTATCCATCCTGACCAGCCGATCCCAGATCAGCCAGAGCCAGACTCACAAATCGCTTCGGTCGGCCCGTTCGAGGTGCCCGGGTGATCGAAGTACGCGAGGATGTCTGCCCGGCGCCGATCAAGCGTGTACGCGAGTCTGCGCAACTCGGTAAGCCAGGCCGGGGTCGTCGCTTTCAACGTATCGATCAATTCACGTAACCGCTTCCGCCCGAGCCCGCCATATTTCTCTCGATACGCGACGACGACTTGCTGGTAAGCCCGCCAGGCCCGCCACACATCCGCGTGCGCAGGGTCAGCGAACACGGCATCAAGCCTGGTCTGCTGCTTTTCGGTCAGGAATGCTTCGCCCGTGCGCAACACGCGGCGGATTTGGTAAAGCGGGTCACCCCGCCACCCGCGATGCCCCAGGGTTTCCTGCTGTACCCGCTGCCGCACCCGGTCGAGTGCGTCGCCGGCGAGTTGGACCACATGGAAGGGATCCATCACCTCGGTAGCGTCGGGCAGATGCTGCTTGGACGCAGTCTTGAACCCGGTGAACCCGTCCATCGCAACGACCTGAATCCCGTCACGCCAGGCCTGGGTTCTCGCGGCAAGCCAGTCGCTGAACACCTGTTTCGAGCGGCCCGGCACCATATCGAGCAGCCTGGCCGGGCCGCGCTTGTCCCTGACGGGGGTGAGATCGATGATCACGGTCACGTACTTGTCGCCTCGGCGGGTGTGCCGCCACACATGCTCGTCCACGCCGATCGTGGTGACCCCATCGAAGCGGTGTGGGTCGTGGATCAGGAGTTGCTTGCCGGCGTCCAGGATCGCGGTGTTCGCGGTATGCCAGGACACCCCGAGGCCCGCTGCCGCACGAGCAACGGTGAGGTGGTCGAGCACGAGCGCTTCGAGCGCCCATCTGACTCCGGCGCGGGAGATCTTCGCCCGTTCGCCAGCAGCCGTGCTGGTGTCCTCACGCCATACTGTCCGGCACCACGAGCACCGGTATCGGCGCACCCTGATCTTGAGCGTGGTGGGGCGATGCCCGAACGGTTCGTGCGCGAGCAACCGGGTCACGGTATCTCGAGGAACGCCTTCGGCTCCGCAACGACGACACCACGGATCGGGCTCCGTCACTCGGCACTCGATGATCGTCCGGTCGGGCTCGATGAGCTGTCCGATGGCTTCGAGGCCGAGCTCATCAAGACGGCAGAACGTGGTCAGATCAGGGGCGGAGAAGGTAGCGTTGGACACGTCGAGGTCTTTCGGATGGGCAGTGTGAGAACTTCCATCATCGAGAGGCCTCGACCCCCTTTCCTCGATGCCACTCCGGACACCACGTCTACACCCCCAATTACGAAGAGCCACAGCGGACCGGCGATCGACCGGTCCATCTACGTGATGCCGATGTTCGTGAACTTCGTGGTCAGTGACTTCACTGTGTCGGAGAATATCTACGCGGCTGCGGGGTTCGTGACTCTCGCGACGGTCCCTGGCCCGGGTGGCGAGCCTGCGTTAGTGCATCTGCGCAGGGAGAGGAACCAGGACATCCTCATGACCCAAGGTGCAGCGGTGCGCGGATCGGTGTCGGCGTCGTTCGCGGCGGGGAAAGTTGATCTGGGGGAAGTCGCTGAACGTCTTCGGTCGTCGGGCGCGGAAGTCACGGGGCCGGTCGATACGGCGTGGTTCACGACCGACGTCACCTTCACGGATCGCGATGGGAACACGGTCACGTTGACTGTGCCCCGTATGGCGGATCAGGCCGCGGCGCGCGAATGGGCGAGCGCTCAGATCACGGGGGACTTCGAGGTCCCTGGGGCCACGCCTGTGATCGGGAACGAGCGCTGAGGAGAGCACGATGACGGAGTGGCCGATCAGAGACCTCGCCAAGGCGACTGGCCTTACTAGCCGGACGCTCCGACACTACGAGCAGATTGGCCTTCTCCGCCCCTCACGGGTGGCCGGCAATGGCTACCGCTTCTACGGAGAGGGCGAGATCTCGCGCCTCTACCGAATCCTGTCGCTACGTGCGCTCGAGCTCCCGCTTGCCACGATCCAACTCGCGCTCGATGACCACACATCGCTCGCTGACGCGATCGAGACCCATCTGACGCTTCTAGAAGAGCGCAGAGACCGAACCAACCAGCAGATCACCATCGTCCGCCACACGCTCGACGCGGTGAGGAAAGGCCAAGCAATGCCCATTGAAGAAGTGTTCGCCGGAGTCGATCAGAGCCAGTACGAGGCCGAGGTGCGCACCCGCTGGGGAGATGCGGCGTGGGAACGTACCGCGAAGCGTCGCGCCGATATGACCGAGGAACAGCGCGACGAAGACGACAAGGAGAGCCTCGACGTCAATGCGGCGCTTCGGGCCGCAGCCGAGGCCGACGAAGACCCCAGCAGCGCACGCTTCCAGGATTTGATCGCGGAGCACCACCGGTGGGTTACTGCCTACTGGGGAGGAAAGGCACCCGACCGCGAGGCCTACACCGGGCTCTCCGAGCTGTATGTCGCCGATGCTCGTTTTGCCGCGACCTATGGTGGAGAGCACAACGCAGCAACGATCCGAGAAGCGATGCGGATCTGGATCAGAACCAACCTCGGATGAGGACTGGGCGATGGTTCACCGCAACGCTCCGCTGACGCCGGAGGGACGCCGTCGACTCGTTGAGCGCTGCCGAACCCGCCCGATCGCGCACGTCGCGGCCGAGATGGGCATCTCTCGCGCGACAGCATCGAAGTGGGTGAACCGCCAAGCACGCTATGGCGAACTCGGCCTCGACGATCGCTCGTCCGCCCCTGCGCGGCAACCCACAGCGACACCAGGTCGGATCGTGAAGAAGATCGAGGCGATGAGGCGCGATCAGAAATGGTCCGCCTCGCGGATCGCCTTCGAGCTCCAACAGGGCGGCACCCCGGTCAGCCGCCGAACGATCACTCGATTGCTCGGACAGCTCGGCCTGAGCCACCGGAAGTTCATCGACCCGAACGGCGACACGAACCGCGAGCCGCAGACGATCATCGCCGAGCGGCCAGGCCACATGGTCCATATCGACGTGAAGAAGACCGGCCGCATCCCCGACGGTGGTGGATGGCGCGTTCACGGCAAGGGCAGCGCAGAGGACAAGGCAGTCGCAAGAGCGAAGAAGCGCGGCGCGAAGACTGGCTACGTCTACCTGCACTCAGCGATCGACGGATACTCTCGGCTCGCCTACACCGAAGCGTTGCAGGACGAGAAGGCCGCGACCGCAGTCGAGTTCCTCGACCGCGCACGAGCATGGTTCGCCGCTCACGGCATCACCCGGATCGAGCGGATCGTGACCGATAACGGCTCGTGCTACCGCGCGCATGCCTTCACCGACGCGAGGGGCGAGAGTCGACACCAGCGAATCACCCCCTACACGCCACGCCACAACGGCAAGATCGAGCGCTACAACCGGATCCTCGCCGAAGAGTTCCTCTACGCCCGCGTCTGGCGATCAGAAGTCGAGCGATCAGCCGCGCTCAAGATCTGGAACCAGCACTACAACTACCACCGACCTCACGGCGCACACGGCAAGCAGCCACCGGCATCCGCTACACCGTCACGCGTCAACAACGTCCTGGCCTCATACACCTAGACGTACCGCCCCGGACCTTACGAACGCGGTTCGCTGACGCGATGCGCCACTTTCGATTCATCCGGCCAATACATCGGCGAATGCGCAGCCTCCCGCTCAGCGCACCGCGTCGAGGCGCTCGCGCTGCTCCTGACTCAGCTCCAGGGCGGCCGCGTCGAGTGCCGCATCCAGCTGGTGCAGCTTGCTGCCTCCGAGGATGGGCCCGATGCCGTGGCTGACGAGCTACGCGAGAACCACCTGTCCGCGACTCCCCCCGAGCTCGGCCGCCACATCGTCGAGGACCGCTAGGCGCCTGGTGCTGCCTGGATGGTCGTAGGCCTCGGAGATCGCCTTGCCGGGGTGGTCGTACGCACCGGACATGAGGGGCGAGTACGCCCAAAGATCCGGCCGGTGCGCACGGGCGTAGTCGTGCTGCTCGTCGCTGAGGACGCCGAAGGGGTGGATGACCCCTTCGGGCCGCGTGCCGGGGCGGGGACGCAGGTAGGTCGCGCTGAGCTGGAGGGCGTCGATCGGGGCGGTGCCTCGGGCGATCGCATGAGCGCGGGCGCGCTCGACCCGCCACGCAGGGTGGTTAGAGGCGCCCACCCGGCGCACGGTTCCCGCATCCGTCAGCTCGGCGATCGCGTCCATGCTCTCTTCGATCGCAGTCGCGCGGTCCTCCTGGTGCAGCCACAACAGGTCGATGCGTTCCGTGCCCATGCGGTGGAGACTCCCGGCGACGGCGTCGTGGATCGCTCGCCTGCTCAGACCCGCGCGGTGTTCCGGCCAGGAACCCGCCCACAGCGGCTCAGCACCCGCCTTGGTCGAGAGCAGGACGCGTTCGCGCGCACCGGGTCGCGCCGCGAGCCAGCGGCCGATGACGCGCTCGCTCGCTCCGCCATGGCCGTCGGGGCTTTCCCAGAACGCATAGCAGTCGGCCGTGTCGATCCACTGACCCCCGCGCTCGAGGAAACGGTCAAGGAGCGCGAAGGAGGTATCTTCGTCGACCCGAGTGCCGAAGGCCATCGCACCGAGCACCAGCGGCGTGCTCGGTGCGATAGGGAGCTCAGAGGTGCTGTTCTTCGTCATGCGCCCAGCCTGCAACCTGGAGCGCGCTCTAGGTCAAGGACTATCGTGACATGATGACGAGCTACTCTCCCGCCGAGGCCGCGGAGCGCAGCGGTTTCTCGATCGACACCCTGCGCTACTACGAGCGCGAGGGCATTCTTCCGCCCATCGCCCGCACTCCTGGCGGCCGTCGCGTTTACAGCGACGGCGACCTGTCGACGCTGGACTTCCTCCGCTGCCTCCGCGACACCGGCATGCCGATCGAACGTCTCCGGCGCTACGGCGAGCTCTGCCGTGACCCGGACACCATCCTCCAGCGCATCGCCCTGCTCCGCGAGCATGCGGATGCCGTGGACAGGCAGATCGAGCAACTGCATCGCTGGCGCACCCGCCTCGACGAGAAGCTCGACTGGTATGAGGAGGAGCGACGGAGGCTCTGATTCGGGCCAAAGGGTACGTGCAGGTTCTTCGGGCTTCACTGGGCAGCTTTCGTAACCCCTAACACGGCCCGTGTGGCCAGTCGTCCGTGCCGTGACGGCGCATGCCGTAGCCGTCGCGCGGGCCGAGGATGGCGGTTGCGCCCAGGCTGGTCACGGCGAGGGTGATGAGAACGATGCCTGTGATGATCATGGCTGAGACGCTACGGTTGAAGCGATCCTGCCACGAGTGGCTGGATCCTCAACTGTCGTAGGAATCCTGCCAAGGAGGCTCCATGATCCGCACCGTCGCCTGCGTTTTGCAGGAAGGGTTCACCGCATTCGAGTTCGGCGTGGTGTGCGAGGCCTTTGCTCTCGACCGCTCGGAGCAGGGCGTGCCCTCCTTCGATTTCCGGGTCGTCACTCCCGAGCCCGGCATGGTCGAGGCGAAGATCGGCTTCCGCATCGAGGTGGAAAACGACCTCTCGTTCGCGGAAGAGGCCGATCTGATCGTCATCGTTTCGACCCCGCCTCTGGCCCGCTTCGGCGCGGATCCGCGGGTTCTCGACCTCGTTCGCGAAGCCGTCGCGCGCGGTGCCTGGGTGCTGTCGGTGTGCAGCGGCGCCTTCACACTTGCGGCCGCGGGGGTGCTCGACGGAAAACGAGCAACGACCCACTGGATGTACGCCGACGAGATGGCCCGGCGCTTCCCCGCCATCGACGTCGACCCCGATGTTCTCTATGTGCAGCACGACCGCATCATCACGAGCGCGGGAACGGCCGCGGGAATCGATGCGTGCCTGCACCTCCTGCGCCAAGAAATCGGCGCTGAGCTGACCAACGTTGTCGCCCGACGAATGGTGGTGGCCCCGCACCGAGATGGCGGCCAGGCGCAGTTCATCGACAGCCCGCTGCCCGAGCACCACGCGCTTTCGCTCGCGCCGGTGGCCGACTGGGCGCTTGACCGGCTGCGCGACGACCTCAGCGTTGACGATCTGGCGGCGCGCGCCCACATGTCGTCGCGCACGTTCGCGCGCCGCTTCAAGGCCGACTACGGCGTGACGCCGGCGGCGTGGCTGGGGCGTCAGCGCGTGATGCACGCGCAGCGACTGCTGGAGCGAACGGACTGGGGGCTTGATCTGATTGCCGCGGACAGCGGTTTTGGATCGGCCGCCGTGCTGCGGCAGAACTTCGCCCGCGTGCTGGGGCTCACGCCCACTGCCTACCGAGAGCGATTCTGTGGCACCGCTATGACGCGCGGGGACATGGCTCCCGCCGCATAGATGCACGTGCGGCGAAGTGATCAGGAATCGAGAAGTGCGGGCTGTTCTCTCGCCGTAGCGTCTGATGTGCACGATTCGAATAACCAAGAGGAAGGGTCACCATGGCCGAGACAAAAAGCGGATTCAGCGACGACGAGCGCGCTGCGATGAAGCAGCGCGCGGATGAGCTGCGCTCCACGAAGGGGCTGAAGGGCGCGGCAAAGCTCGCTCGCGAGCTGGAAGCCTGTGTCGCGGCGATCGACGAACTCGACGGCGTCGACGGTGCGGTTGCGGCGCGGCTGCACGCGATTGTCTCGGAGGAGGCGCCCGACCTCGAGCCAAAGACCTTCTACGGCTTTCCCGCGTACGCCCGCGATGGCAAGGTTCTGGTGTTCTACCAGCCCGCCTCGAAGTTCGACACCCGCTATGGCACGGTCAGCTTTGACGACACCGCGAACCTCGACGACGGCGAGATGTGGCCCACGTCGTTCGCCGTGATCGATATGACCGATGCTGCCGAAAAACGGATCCGCGAACTCGTCCGTCGAGCCGTGAGCTGAGCGCAACCCTTCCTCCGGTGACCACACCGTGATAAAGTTGAGTCAGTTCGACTCAAGTTTAGATTCGGGAGGTCAGCATGGCGGAGAGTCAACAGGACGAGCGCAGTGCGCTCGAGCAGTTCGGCATTAACCTCACTGAGCGCGCCCGCAGTGGCAAGCTCGACCCCGTGATCGGGCGCGACAGCGAGATTCGCCGCGTCAGCCAGGTGCTCACGCGACGCACCAAGAACAACCCCGTTCTCATCGGTGAGCCCGGCGTCGGCAAGACCGCCGTCGTTGAGGGGCTTGCCCAGCGCATCGTTGCCGGTGACGTCGCTGAAAGCCTCAAGAACAAAGAGCTGATCGCTCTCGACATCTCCGCCCTGGTGGCCGGTGCCATGTACCGCGGGCAGTTCGAAGAGCGCCTCAAGAACGTCCTGAAGGAGATCACCGAGTCGGACGGCCGTGTGATCACGTTCATCGACGAGCTCCACGTGCTGATGGGCGCCGGAGGCGGAGAAGGATCCGTCGCCGCCGCGAACATGCTCAAGCCGATGCTTGCCCGCGGTGAGCTGCGCATGATCGGCGCGACCACCCTCAACGAATACCGCGAGTTCATCGAGAAGGACGCGGCTCTCGAGCGACGCTTCCAGCAGGTGTACGTGGGTGAGCCGAGCGTCGAAGACACCATCGCCATCCTGCGTGGGCTAAAGGAACGCTACGAGGCGCACCATAAGGTCACGATCAACGACACCGCCCTCGTCGCCGCTGCGTCCCTCTCGCACCGCTACATCCCCAGCCGTCAGCTGCCGGACAAGGCCATCGACCTGATCGATGAGGCCGCCAGCCGGCTGCGGATGGAGATCGACTCCGCGCCCCTCGAAATCGATGAGCTGCGCCGCCACGTCGACCGCCTGAATCTCGAAGAACTCGCGCTGAAGAAGGAGAAAGACGACGCTTCGAAAGAGCGTCTGGAGACCCTGCGCCAAACTCTTGCCGAGCAGCAGGAGCAGTTGACGCAGCTGCAGGCCCGGTGGGAGGCCGAGCGCGCATCGCTGAACAAGGTGGGCGATCTGAAAACGCGGCTCGATCAGGCACGCATCGACGCCGACCGCGCCCAGCGTGAGGGAAAGCTCGAACAGGCCAGCCGCTTGCTGTACGGCGACATTCCCGCTCTCGAACGCGAGTTGGCCGAGGCCGAGAAGCTGGAGCAGTCCGACGAGCGCATGGTGGGCGATCAGGTCACCGACGAGGACATCGCCGGAGTGATTGCGGCATGGACTGGTATTCCCGTGGGGCGTCTGCTTCAGGGAGAGACCGAAAAGCTCCTCCACCTCGAGAATGAGCTGGGCAAGCGCCTGATCGGCCAGCGCGAGGCCGTCACAGCTGTGTCGGACGCCGTTCGCCGATCGCGTGCCGGGATTTCCGACCCCAACCGCCCCACCGGATCGTTCCTGTTCCTCGGGCCCACGGGCGTCGGTAAGACCGAGCTGGCCAAGGCGCTCGCGGAGTTCCTCTTCGACGATGACCAGGCCATGGTGCGCATCGACATGTCCGAATACGGCGAGAAGCACTCGGTGTCGCGTCTGGTCGGCGCCCCTCCGGGATATGTCGGATACGACCAGGGTGGCCAGCTGACAGAGGCAGTTCGTCGGCGCCCATACTCGGTGGTTCTGCTCGACGAAGTGGAAAAGGCACACCCCGAGGTGTTCGACGTGCTGCTGCAGGTGATGGACGATGGACGTTTGACCGACGGCCAGGGCCGAACGGTCGACTTCAAGAACGTCATCCTGATTCTCACAAGCAACATCGGATCGCCCATCCTGATTGATCCGACGCTCTCTGCCGACACCAAGCGCGAGCAAGTGCTGGCGCTCGTGCAACGCTCGTTCAAGCCCGAGTTCGTCAACCGGCTCGACGACATCGTCGTCTTCCAGGCTCTCAGCCAGGATGACCTTGCGCAGATCGTCGAACTGCAGGTCGATCACCTGCAGAAGCGTCTCTCGGATCGCCGGTTGACGCTGGCCGTCACGCCGGATGCCCGGGCCTGGTTGGCCGAACGCGGGTACGACCCGGTATACGGCGCGCGCCCGCTGCGCCGCCTCATCCAGAAAGAGATCCAGGACCGCCTGGCGCGTGCGATTCTCGCGGGCGGCGTGCGCGACGGCGACACCGTCAAGGTGGATGTCTCTGCCGAGGGGTCCGAGCTGGTGCTCGTTTCCTAAACAGCAGAAGGCGGGGCCGGAACAACCTGTTCCGGCCCCGCCTTCTGCGTAGTCGCTATGCGTTGACGATCAGCGTGTCCGCGATCGGCTTGCGCACCCGCGGAGCCAGCTCACGCTCACGCGCTGCCTCGGGCAGGGCGTCGATATCGCCCAGCTCGCCCAGCGCGATCACCGTGAAGGGGCGCTCGTTGTCCGGCAGCGCGAACGACGCCGAGATCGCGGCGGGGTCGAAGCCGGTCATCTGGTGCACGATGAGGTCGTCAGAGTGCGCCTGCACGCTCAGGTGTGCGACGGCCTGACCGAGGTCATAGATCGCCGCGGGGATCTCGCGACCATCAGCGTCTGCCGTGACGGCGACGGCCACGATCAGAACGGCGGCCGCCGGAGCCCACGCCGCGTTGAACTCGATGAGAGCGTCGGCCACCTTGGCGTGCTCAGGGGTTCCGCGGCGAGCGACGATGAACTTCCACGGCTGCAGGTTGTAGGCCGAGGGCGACCAGCGGGCCGCTTCCAGTGCGCTCGCGAGCTTCTGCTCGTCGATGGTGTTCTCGGCGTCGTATGCCCGGGGGCTCCAGCGCTCTGCGAGCACATCGAGAACGGGGTGGTCGGTTGTTGCCGTGCGGTTCAGCGTTGTGGCGCCCATGATTTTCGCTCCTAGAGGGATCGGAAGGTGACAGGCGGGCGCCATTGCCCGCTACGGGAGGTGAACCCGCGCGGCAAACAGTCTATTCCGATGAATTTGAATGTGACGCGGACAGTGCCATCCGGTGGGGCTGGTTGTCGGACGCGAAGATGCTCTTCGCCCAGCGGGCCCTCGCGCCGAGACGGTATGTAGGTGCATCATCCCGGGATGCCCGGTTCCGGCGTCGCAGTGCGAAGTGCATCACGTCACCGAACACTCTCGGGGCGGCCCGACGCATACCGATAACGGGGTGTTGCTGTGTTGGCATCATCACCACCGGCTGGACACCAGCGGGTGGGAGATCCAGATGAGACACGGTAGACCGTATGTCAAAGCACCGGAGTGGGTCGACCGGCGCCGCATCTACCGGCCGGTGAGGAACCACGCCCGGGATAAACCCCTACGGGCGAGATCGACCTGATCTGGATCCTTGGGTGATCGTGCTTTACCCCGCTTCGGCATGCCCGTAGCGGGGTAAAGGCGCGCCGCGCCCACGATCGACAGCAGAGAACCGCGGCCGGACGTTGCTCCCCGAGTCGTCCGGCCGCGGTGGTTGTGGTCCTACTTCGCGAGAGCCTCGCGCAGTTTCACGCGCGAGCCCATCTTCAGCAGAGAGTTCTCGTAGATCTTCGCCGCGAGGGTGACGATTCCGGCGCACGTCGCCACCAGCAGCACGAGCGACAGGAGAGGTTCCCACCACTGGGCTTCGTTGAAGAACAGGCGAATGGGCATGGCGACCGGGGCACCGAACGGCACATACGAGGTCACGGTCATCACCACGGCGTTCTCGGCGAAGAAGATCACCACGAAGTACGGAATCATGACGATCCACATGATCGGCGTCATCGTCGCGCCGACGTCTTCCGAGCGCGAGACCATCGAACCGGCGGCCGCGAACATCGACGCGATCAGAACGAAGCCGAACAGGAAGAACGCGGCGAACCACAGTACCGGGGCGCCGAGGGTTGCGAGCACATCCGTTTGCCCGGTGGCGATGAGCCCGATGGCCACCGCAACAACCAGCAGCAGAATCTGCGACATCGCGATCACGGTGTTCCCAAGAACCTTTCCGGCGAGGAGTGCCCGGGCAGGGATCGCCGAGAGAAGGATCTCCACAATTCGCGTGGCCTTCTCTTCAACAACGCTGGACGCGACGGGAGCGCCGAAGGTCATTCCGGCCATCATGAACACGACCCCGAAACCGATGCCGAGGATCATTCGCATGCCGGTGGAGGCCGGATCACCCTCAAGCAACTCCACGTCGGGCTGCTGCGAAAGCAACAGAACCACGTCTTGCGGAACCGAATCGAGTGCAACAACCGTGAAACCGGTGTTGCCTGCGCCGCCCGTAATCAGGGCATCGACGTCTCCGTCGCGCAGAAGCTCCTCCCCCGCCTCGCGGTTTTGAACGGGTGTCACATCGAAACCGTCCACGCCGACGATCACGTTGCCCACGTCGGGTGTTGTCGCCACGGACGTCGTCGAATCGCGGTTTGCGAGGAAGCTCATAATGACGACGGCAGCGATAGCGCCCAGGACGAGGATGGTCGTTGTGACAAGAAACGCCTTCGAGCGGAGCTTGTCGACAATTTCCCGTTCGGCGACGAGCGCCGTGGCCTGCGGAAGGGTGAGCCCGCCGGGGTTCTGGGCGCTCATCGGACGACCTCCTTGAAGATCTGTGCCAGGGATGGTTGTTGTGGGGCGAAGCTCGCGACGTCACCGTCAGCCACCGACCGCCGCAGCACACGCTGAGCAGTGTCCGCGCTATCGACATCGAAGATGGCATTGCCGCCGTCGAAGCTGATCACCTCGACGCCGGGTTCCTCACGCAGCCAACCGGTGTCACCAGAGGACACCAACTGATAGCGGTTACTGGAGTGCTCCTCACGCAGCTGGTCGCGCGGACCGGCCGCGCGCACCTGCCCTCCGCCGATGATCACGAGGTCATCGCACAGGCGCTCGACAAGATCGAGCTGATGCGAGGAGAACAGCACGGCCGATCCACGAGCGGCGAAATCCTGCAAAACCGCGAGAACCACATCGACCGCCATCGGATCGAGGCCGCTGAACGGCTCGTCGAGGATGAGAACCCGGGGATCGTGCACGAGAGCAACAGCGATCTGCGCGCGCTGCTGGTTTCCGAGTGACAGATCCTGCAGGGAGTCCGTCATCCGCTCTTCCAGGCCGAGCTGCACGAGGAACTCTTCCGCTCGCGCTGCGGCCTCGCGTTTGCCCAGGCCATGAAGTCGCGCGAAGTAGGCGATCTGCTCACGCACCTTCATGCGCGGATAGAGCCCGCGCTCCTCCGGCATGTACCCGAAGTTGCGACGCGCCGAGGCCCCCAGAGGGACGCCGTCGAGGGTGACATCGCCACCGTCTTTCGACAGCAGGCCGAGAATGATGCGCATCGTTGTCGACTTGCCGGCGCCGTTTCCGCCGACAAAACCCGTGATGCGGCCCGGCGCCACCTGAAAGGAGACGTCGTCGAGAGCCGTGCGTTCGCCGAAGCGTTTGGTAATCCCGGTGAGTTCGAGCATGACACCGACGCTACGGAGCGCGAGCGCCCGGCACCTCCCCCATGCGACGGATTACGGGATCACCCGTACGGCGGATTACCGCGGGGCTGCCGGCCACCCCTCCTCTTCAGCATCGCTAACAGGATCGTTTGCGTCGGGACGAACGTGATCCTCTTCGTAGGCGGGCTCGTCGTCGGATACGTCCGCATCCTCCGTCGCCGCGTTCGGATCAATCCACATGAACTCGATGATGTGGCCGTCTGGGTCGACCATCGAGGCCTGCACCATGAAATCGTGGTCGGCGAACGGTTGGTTGACCGTGCCACCGTGCTCCAGAACGATGTCGACGGCGTCGCGAACGGCACGCTTGGAGTCGCGGCTGATCGATGTGAACACCTGCGTGCCCTCCGACGGCATGACAACGTTCCGGTCGGTGAACGTCGAGAAGAACTCGGTGGTGAGGAGCATGAAGAAGACGTTCTCGTCCCACCGGATGCAGGTGGCGTTCTCGTCCGAGAAGTTGGACTCGATCTCTGCGCCGAGTGCTCGGTAGAACGCCGTAGAGCGGTCCAGGTCGGACACGGGCAGATTGATGAACACGTTCGTGGACATGATGATCTCCTTCGCGTGGTCTGTCGCACCAGGATGGCCCCGTGCGCCAGGGGAATCAAGAGGATCCGCCGTCCGGGGGATTCGCGGTCGCCGTCTCGCCCATACGGTGGTGACTATGGCCGTGATCGACACCCCTCTCCCCCGTGCCGCCTCGTCGTTCCGGAGTGAAGCCGAGGATCTCGCACGCGAGGCGCCAACCCCCGCCGAGCTTCGCAACGACTGGTTTCTTGGCGGAGGCCTCGTCGTTGCGGTGGTCATCAGCGACGTCCTCAGCTTCATCGCGGGATACGGATCGTTTGACGAGGAGCAGAGCCTCCCGCTGATGTTGCTCTTCTCTCTCCTGATGACACTTCCGCTCGTGATGCGCCGACGGTTTCCGATCACCGTGGCGCTCATCGTTAACGCGGCATATATCGTCGGCGCGGAGCTTAACGCCATTGAGTATTACGTGAGCCAGATCGCACTGTTCTGTTCGATCTACACGATCGGTGCGTGGGTGAACGATCGCCGGCGTGCGATGCGCTGGCGCGCACTGATCATCGGCGCGATGTTCGTGTGGCTCTGCATCACGACGTTCCGCACGGCAACGGAGCCCATTCCCGAGCAGTGGGAAGGATACGGCGGCGTTCTCACGCCAGCGCTGGCTGTTCTCCTCCTGATGTGGTTGATCAACCTCTTCTATTTCGGCGGGGCCTACTATATGGGCGAGAGGGCATATGACAGTGCCTTGAACCGACAGGCACTGGCCAACCGGTCACGGCAGCTGGAAGAGGAACAGGAGCTCACGAGCGCCCAGGCGGTTGCGCTTGACCGCGTCCGCATTGCCCGTGAACTGCACGATGTGGTCGCACACCACGTGTCAGCCATGGGGGTGCAGGCCGGGGCGGCGCGCACCGTGATGGATGCCGATCCTGCTGCGGCAGAACGGGCGCTAGCCGCCGTTGAGGCGTCGGCCAGAGAAGCGATCGATGAGCTCCGCCATCTTCTTGACACCCTCCGCGACGAGAGCCAGGAAGAAGGGGAGGCTCCGTCGACCGTCGGACTAGCGTGTCTCCCCCAGCTGGTGCGCAGCGTTGAGGCGGCGGGAACGCCGACATCACTGCGCTTCATCGGTGATCAGATTCCCGTGCCCGATTTTGTGCAGGTGAATTTGTACCGCATCGCGCAGGAGGCGCTGACCAACGCCCGGCGGCATGGCGGGCCCGGAGTGACGGCCGATGCCCGCGTTCGATACTCGCCCGGCGCCGTGGAGCTGGAAGTGACGAACACCGGCCGTGTTGCGCTCGGCTCCCGAGCAGGGCTGGGCACGCTGGGAATGCGCGAGCGTGCGACAGCGATGGGTGCCACCCTCGAGGCCGGTCCGCGGGAGAGCGGCGGATATCTCGTTCGCGTTCGCGTGCCGCTGGGTTCTGCTGACACGCCATGATGGAGGGATGACCGCTCTCACCGTTTTGCTCGTCGACGATCACGCCACGATGCGGGCGGGGTTTCGGATGATCCTCGAAGCCTCAGGCATCACGGTCGTCGGCGAAGCAGCGACAGGGACTGAGGGCGTCGAGCGTGCCGCCGCACTCGAACCGGATGTCGTGTTTATGGACGTGCAGATGCCCGACATGGACGGCATCGAAGCAACACGGCGCATCGTCGCCTCCGGCGGCACGGCGAGTGTGGTGATCGTCACGACCTTCGACAGGGACGACTATCTGTTTGCCGCGCTCGATGCCGGCGCCAGCGGGTTCCTCCTGAAGAACGCGGGGCCGGAAGAGCTGGTGAACGCCGCCCGCATCGCCGCGACGGGCGACGCACTTCTCGCCCCAGAGGTCACACGACGCGTGATCGAGCGGCGGGGGAGTGGCAATCATATTCCTACAGAGGAATCTGATGCCATTGTCGTTGAGCTGACGCAGCGCGAGGAGGAAGTGCTGCGGCTCCTCGCCGCCGCGATGAGCAACGCTGAGATCGCCGCGGAGCTGTTCATCGGAGAAGCGACGGTGAAAACACACGTCTCGAACGTGCTGCAGAAGACCGGCTCCCGCGACCGCGTGGCCGCCGTCGTCTGGGCCTACCGGCACGGGGTCGCGTAGGGTCGCGGAGCGTTGTCCGCGTGACCTAACGAAGGAAAACTGCGAGCAGATCGCCCCCGATGCCCGGAAGATGGGGCTGAGAGGCTCACGTTTCCTTCGTTAGGTCAACATCTCGGGCATGCTCGCTGCATAGATCGTTGCGCACGTGAATGACTTCACGATCGCCAAGGCGATGACCTGTTACGGAAGGCACATATGGCGAAACACGCGCGCGTACGAATCGGGAGCTTGTACGTTTCCAATGGCGCGGATGCCGGTGGAAACCAGATCTTTGACGTCGCCATCTCGATCCTGGTGGTGACCGTCGCGGGGTTTAGTGCCACCGAGGTCGGTCTGATGAACGCACTCGGCAGTGCATCATTCCTGCTGCTGGCGGTCCCCGCAGGGGCTCTCGTCGACCGGGTGGGTGCCGCCCGAACTCTCGTGTTGTCGCTCGCGACGAAGGTCCTTCTCATCGCCGCGGCCGTTCGCCTCGCTGCCACTGAGCGTCTGTCGACCCCGGCGATCCTGGCAATCGTGACAGCGCTCGGTGTCTGTCATCTCGTGACGGAGAACGCGCAAGTGTCGACGGTTCCCCGCCTCACCTCCGACCCGACGCGTATTGCATCGACGGTGGCGAAGATGGCTGCGGCCGACAACATTGCCGGCGTTCTTGCCCCCGCGATCGCTGCTTTTCTGATTGTGCAGGTGGGAGGAACGTGGACACTGGGTGTTTCGCTGCTGCTGATCACCTTGGCTGCGCTTGCCGCTCTCCGCGTGCGACGGAACGCGCGGCAGCAGGAGGCCGATCTGGCCGGCTCCGGGAACACCCCGACAGCCGGCCTCTTCGAGGGCTTTCGCGTGCTCGTCAGAAACCGACTCCTGCTCGGTACTACGGTGCTCATCGCTGCGGGAAACATCGGTCTCGCAATCGGTGATTCCGTCGAGGCGATTCTTGTCCTGCGCGTGCTCGACCTCGGTGTGCTCTTCTATGGTGCGCTCGGCACGATCGCGGCGTGCGCCGGTCTGCTTGCAAGCGTCGTCGCGCCACGCATCGTCCAAACGATTCCGGTGAAACGGATCTTCGTGATCGGCGCGATCGCGCAGGCACTCGTCGCGGCGCTTCCCCTTGTTGCGCTGCTCAATCCACAGTCGGCACACGTCATCTTGGCGGTGTTTCAAGCGACGTGGGCGATCGTTCTGACCGTCACGAATATCGCCGGCAGCGCATATGCGGCACAAACTGTTCCACCCGACGTCCTGGGTCGAGCGATCGGCGCGCGCCGCATGCTGACCATGGGAAGCGTGCCGATTGCGGCGCTGGGCGGGGGCATCCTCGCTGATCAGGCGGGCATTCTCATCCCGCTCATCGTGTGGCCTTCTCTGACGCTCGTTGCCGCGGTCGCTTTCCTGGCGCTGTCGGCGCGAACGGCCGAGACCGCGACGGCGCAAGCCTCGTAGCTCAGCCGAAGATCATCGGCATGTCGTCGTCATCGTCGTCGCTGAGGTTGAGGTCCACCACAACGGGCACGTGGTCGCTGGGGCCCTCACCCTTGCGCTCGTCGCGCTCGATCGATGCCCCCTCCACCAGGTCGGCGAACGCGGGCGAGCCGAGGATGAAGTCGATGCGCAGGCCCTCGTTGCGGGGGAAACGCAGCTGTTTGTAGTCCCAGAACGTGTATCCGGTCGGTACCAGCGGACGCACGACGTCGATCAGGCCCGCGGCTTCGAAAGCGGTGAACGCTGCGCGCTCTTCGGGCGACACATGCGTTGTGACGCCCTCAATGATCGAAGGATCGCCCACATCCTCGGGCGTGGGCGCGATGTTGAAGTCGCCCGTGAGGGCCAGCGGAAGGTCCGGTGTGCGTTCCAGAGTGTGTGCCGCGTACTGGCGCAGTGCGTCGAGGAACGCAAGCTTGTACACATAGTGCGGGTCGTCGAGCCCGCGGCCATTGGGAACGTAGAGGCTCCACAGCCGCACACCCTCGATCAGCGCCGAGATCGCGCGCGCCTCCAGCGGCGCATCGTCGCCGTCGTATCCCTTCTGGAAGCCAGGCATTCCCGGAAAGGAATATTCGATATCGTCCACGGGGAGGCGACTGGCAATCGCGACACCGTTCCACTGGTTGAGCCCGTGGGCCTCCACCGTGTAGCCCGCGTCCTCAAAGGCCTGGTAGGGAAACTGCGCCGGCTTGCACTTGATCTCTTGCATCAGGAGCACATCGATGCCCTGTTTCTCGGCGAAGCCGATCACGCGCTCGATACGCGCACGAACAGAGTTGACGTTCCAGGTCGCAATCCGCATGCGTTCAGCCTAAGCGGGCGTTAGTCGCGCGGGTCCGAGCCCCACTTCAGGTTGTCGAGAAGATCGTCCACCGCATCGATCGCGTACGCGGAACCGCGGGCAGCGGAGGGAAACGTGGGGCGCTCGACGAGGTCGGTGAACTGGCGGCCTGCGTCCATGCGGGCGATGACCTTGTCGAGGAGAACATCGACCGACGACGCGTCGTACCCCTTCTGAAACAGGCCGGGGCGGGGGAGACGGTGGCTCTTGAGCCAGTCGGTGAGGGTCTGTTGTGCCATGCGGGCAGGCTATCGAAATCCGTATGCTTAGGGGCATGGCCATCGCATCTACGCCCGAGCTCGAGTCCGACCGTCAGCAGCTGATCGAACTGATCAAGGACGAGGCCGTTTTCCACGGCGACTTCACGCTGTCCAGCGGCAAGAAGGCCACCTACTACGTGGACATGCGCAAGCTCACCCTCGATCACCGGGCTGCGCCCGCGATCGGTCGCATCATGAGCGACCTCATCAGTGATCTTGACGGGATCGTTGCGGTGGGTGGTTTGACGCTCGGAGCCGACCCGATCGCGAACTCGGTGATGCACGCAACGGCCGCAACCGATCACCCGCTCGATGCGTTCGTTGTGCGCAAGGAGCCGAAGGACCACGGGCGTGGTCGTCAGATCGAAGGCGCAGAGGTCGCCGGTAAGCGCGTTGTCGTTCTGGAAGACACGTCGACAACGGGCCAGTCTGCTCTGAAGGCCGTCGAGGCGTTGCGCAAGGTGGGCGCCGAGATCGCCGCCGTTGCCGTGATCGTCGATCGCAAAACCGGCGCTCAGGCCGCGATCGAGGCAGAGGGGCTTCAGTGGCGGGCTGCGATCGACCTTGACGACCTCGGCCTCGCGCCGCAATAGTCTCCTCAGCGGTATGCGCGTGATGGCACACGTCGCCGAAGCCGTGACTGCCTCCGCCGCGACAGAGAAGAACCCATGACCCGCATTGCGCTTGCCGTCGACCTGGGCGGCACCAAAATCGAGGCCGGTCTCGTCGATGAGTCGGGCCGCGTGCTTGCCGCCAGCCGCAACCGTCGACCAACGGGCCGAGAAATCACGCATGACGGCCTGCGTGAAGCCGTGAGCGCAGTTGTCGGGTATGCGCTGGAACAGCTCCCGAGAGGGGCTGACTTCGTGGGCGCCGGGGTGGGATCGGCTGGTCCCGTTGACCTGCGTGAGGGCACGATTTCGCCCGTCAACATGCCGCACGCCCGCGGATTCGGTCTCGCCGAGGCGGTTAGTGACGCCGTTGTCGTCGGCGCGGGAAGCGCGAACGCCGAGGTGACGCTTCGGCACGATGGCGGCGCCCTTGCGCTCGCCGAATCGTGGTTGGGCGCCGCAGCGGGCTCGCGCTCGTCGCTGTCGATCGTGGTGTCGACCGGCGTTGGCGGCGGAATTGTCGTTGAGGGGAAGGCGATCGGCGGCGCGAGCGGCAACGCCGGCCACCTCGGTCAGGTGCGCGCGGCCGGCCATGGCGGCGAGCTGACGCTGGAAGAGGTTGCTTCTGGCCCGGCGAGCGTGCAGTGGGCGCGGTTGGCGGGGTGGAAAGGAACGACGGGGGAGCAGCTCTCGGAGGATGCGCGCCGCGGCGATCGCATCGCGCGTGATGCGATCGTGCGTTCGGCGGACGCCGTCGGTCGGGCGCTCGCGGACGCTTCTGTTCTTCTCGATCTCGACGTGATCGCCATATCGGGCGGGTTCTCGTTCGTTTCCGACGACTATGTCGAGCTCGTCGGCGCTGTTGTCCGCGAATGGGCTGCGCTGCCCTACGCCCGCCGTACGCGGGTGGTGCGCAGCGGTCTGGGTGCCGATGGCCCCCTCGTCGGCGCGGCTGCTCTCGCCCTGCGGTAGGGGGAGTTCTTTGGGTCGGTGAGCCGTGATCGCGCCCGCTGAGCGGGTACCATTCACAGGTCAGCTCCACCCGTCGCATGCCACAAGGACGTCACATGTCTCAGCCCCGTTCCCGCTTCCTCGCCGCGGCCGGCATTGGCGCCGCCGCGCTGCTTGCCCTCGCCGGTTGCTCGTCGTCCAACGACGCCGGATCGGGCGGAGAGCCCGCCGGAGACCAGGTGTCGATCGGTGTTCTGCAGTTCGTGCAACACCCCGCGCTCGACGCGGCGACCGAGGGCTTCAAAACCGCACTCGTGGACGCGGGCATCGAGGTCGTCTACGACGACCAGAACGCGCAGGGCGAGGTGCCGAACACGAACACGATCGCGACGACGTTCGCGGGCGCCGGACACGACCTCGTCTTCACCGTCGCCACGCCCGCCGCTCAGGCTGCCGCGCAGTCGATTCTCGACACCCCCGTGTTGTTCACCGCCGTGACCGATGCTGAGGCGGCCGGTCTCGTCGACGCGAACGAGGCACCCGGCGCGAACGTCACGGGCACGAGCGACCTCAACCCTGTTGCTGAGCAGCTGGCGCTGCTCGCCGAAATCGCTCCGGACGCCGAGACAGTCGGCATCGTTTACAGCTCGGGCGAGGTCAACTCCGAGGTGCAGGTCGAGCTGGCCAAGGAAGCCGCGGCAGAGCTGGGTCTCACGATCAAGGAGGCCACGGTTTCGAACTCGGCTGAGGTGCAGCAGGCCACGCAGTCGCTTGGCGATGTTGACGCGATCTACGTCCCCACCGACAACACGGTCGTGTCGGGCATCGCGGCGCTGATCCAGGTTGCCGAGCAAAACGGAATCCCCGTCGTCAGCGGCGACGCCGGCCCGGTTGAGAACGGCGCGATCGCGACGATCGGCATCGACTACGGCAAGCTCGGCTACCAGACGGGCGAGATGGCCGTGAAGATCCTGCAAGATGGTGCGGACCCCGCCGAGATGTCGGTCGAGACCTCCAACGATGTCGAGCTGATCATCAACCTGGACGCGGCCGAACGCATGGGCGTTGAGCTTCCCGCGTCGGTGACCGACCGCGCCGACCGCGTCATCGAGTAGCGCCGCATGATCGGAGCGATCGAGCTCGGCCTCCTCTACGGAGTCATGGCGCTGGGCGTTTATTTGACGTTCCGCGTGCTGAAGTTCCCCGACCTCACGGTTGACGGCAGCTTCACGACGGGCGCAGCGGTTGCCGCGGCGATGATCACGGCAGGTCAGAACCCTCTGCTCGCGACCCTCGCGGGCGGCGGCGCCGGCCTCATTGCCGGAATTGTGACGGGGCTGCTGCACACGAAGGGCAAAATCGACGGGCTGCTCGCGGGCATCCTCACGATGATCGCCCTGTGGTCGGTGAACCTGCGCATCATGGGCGGCGCGAATGTGCCGCTCCTGCGCGAGGGGACGCTCATGACTCCGCTGCGCGACGCGCAGCTGCTCGGCCGCACGTGGATCGGTGTGCTGATCTTCTTCGCGGCTGTTTTCGTGCTGAAGCTCATCGTCGACTGGTTCCTCTCGACCGATCTCGGCCTCGCGGTGCAGGCAACCGGCAACAACAAGCAGATGATCGGCAGCCTCGGCGCGAACACCGATCGCACCACGATTCTTACCCTGGCGCTGTCGAACGGGCTCGTTGGCCTGTGCGGAGCGCTTGTTGCGCAGTACCAGGGCTTCTCCGATATCAGCATGGGGATCGGTCTGATCCTCGTCGGCCTCGCCTCAGTGATCCTTGGCCAGGCGGTGCTTGGCCAGCGTTTCATTTTCCTTGCGAGCCTTGCCGTCGTGGTGGGCGCGGTGCTTTACCGGGTGATCATCTTCGCCGCGCTCCAGGTGGGTCTGAACCCGAACGACATGAAGGCGATCACGGCGGCTCTCGTGGTCTTGGCGCTGCTGCTACCACGCTGGGGCGTGCTGAAGCGGATCCCGTCGTGGCGGGACCTGCGCGGCGGGCAGGTGCCTGCGGGCGCCGAGACGAAGGGCGCGTGACAATGCTCGCGATCGATGGCATCAGCAAGACGTTCTTCCCCGGAACCGTGAACGAGCGTCGCGCGCTTGCCGGGGTCGATCTGCGTCTTGGCGAGGGTGATTTCGTGACCGTGATCGGCTCGAACGGCGCGGGAAAGTCGACCCTGCTCAACGCGGTCGCCGGCCGGATCTCCGTCGACGCGGGCCGTATCGACATCGACGGCACGACGGTCAATAAGTTGAAGGAGCACCAGCGTGCGCGGTTCGTGGGGCGCGTGTTCCAGGATCCGATGGCGGGCACGGCTCCCGATCTCACGATCGAGCAGAACCTGTCGCTCGCGCTGCTACGCGGGAAGCGACGCGGCCTCCGGCGCGGCGTCACGAAGGCGCGGCGCGAACGCTTCGTCGAGGAGTTGACGTCGCTCGAGCTCGGCCTCGAGAACCGGCTGAAGGCGAAGGTCGGGCTGCTCTCGGGCGGTCAGCGGCAGGCCCTGTCGCTGCTGATGGCCGGCTTCACGCACCCCCGGATCCTGCTGCTCGACGAGCACACGGCGGCACTGGATCCGCAGCGGGCGGCGCTCGTGACCGGCCTCACGGGCCGCATCGTGGAGCAGGGCGGGCTCACGACGCTCATGGTCACGCACAACATGGAGCAGGCCCTTGCCCTCGGCAACCGGCTCATCATGATGCACGAGGGCCGGATCGTGTTCTCCGCCGACGCGCAGACCAAGCGTCAGCTGACGGTGGAGAAGCTCCTGGCCGAGTTCGGCAAGATCAAGGGCGCCAGCTTCGACGACAGGGCGATGCTCGGCTGAGGGGCCTTCTAAACTTGCGGCATGACGGGACGAGACGCATCCCCTTCCCTCGACGGACGCATCTTCGTCGCAGAGTCGCAGGCCGCGGAGGGCGGGGTGGGGCCGGAGACGGTCTTCACCTATCACGAGGCGGATGGTGACATCTGGGCGACGTACGCGGGTGGCGAGGTGCGCCGAGGCTACCTCGTCGGCACACGTCAGGGTGACACTCTGTCCTTCCGGTACAGCCAGATGAACCAGGCTCGCGAGACAGCCTCTGGGCGTTGCACGGCAAAGATTACGGCTACGACCGATCGCCGGCTCCGCCTTGAGGAGACGTGGGCATGGGAGTCGAAGCCGGGCAACGGGTCGAGCGCGGTCGTGGAGCTCATCTGAGGTGCTCGAGTGGTCGATCGAACGCGCGGGCGGGGACCCTTTCGAAATCTTCGTCGAAGTAGATGATGAGAAGTATCTCGAATTTTCCCAGCCGCGCAGGTCAGCGCTCGTGAAACTGCACGGAGACTCGCCGCTAGGTGTACTGACCGGACACGTTGATCGAAGAGGTTGGGGAAGAGATGACCCGCCAGCGAAGGATGTTCGACTGGACCCTTACACGGTGTCAGATGCGATGCTGACCGCATGATCGAGAACAGCACCCCCAGCCCCGGTGCCGCGCTTCTTCCCTACGTTGGATCGGCGCCACTCTGCTACACCAACACCCTCGTCATGACCCTGGACGACCCGGCGTTGCAACCGAGCCTCATCGAAACCCTCACGTCCTCGGCGTTCGGCTACCAGCTGCTCGCAGGAGAGATGCCGTTCACCGATCCGTTCGGATGGGACCCTGAAGAGGGCATCGACCAAGCACTTCGACTGCTCGGTTACGAATGGCAGACTCACCACGCGGCCAGCTCTTCCGACGCGATGGACCTCCTTCGCGCAGAGGTCGAACGACAGCGCCCCGTCTTCGTCGGGCCTCTCGACATGGGCCTCCTTGTCCATCAACCCGGTTCCGACCGAGCCACGGGCGCTGATCACTATGTGGCGGTGCTGGACGTGACCGAGGACACCGTCTGGATGCATGACCCGCAGGGACACCCTTGGGCCGCACTTCCCATTGAGGTGTTCGTAGAGGCCTGGCGTGCCGATGAGATCGACTATGTGCCCCCGTTCACGTACCGCAGCGGATTCACCCGCACGGTGGACGTGCCCACCGAGGACGCCCTGAGAGGCATGCTGCCCGAAGCTATCAGCTGGGCCCAGGGGCGAGATCTGCCGGTGCCGCCCGGAACCGTGGGCGGCGCTGCCGCCCTCATGGAGATGGCCGACAGGTGCGACCAAGGTCTCTCCGACGACCTCCGGGATGTCTTGATCAACTTCAGCCTGCGTCTCGGCGCTCGCCGACGCCAAGACGCAGCTACCTGGCTTGCGCGGATCGACGAGATAGAAATCGCAACCAACATCCAACAGCAAGCACGCATCCTGGGAGGCCTGCAGTACCCGACCGTGACGCACCAGTGGTCCAAAGTCGCGGAGGGGTTCCGCCTCTTGGCATGCACCCAGGCTGACCTGACGAGGAACCTGGCTGCACGCTGACCACAAGGTGGTCGAGGACGTCGCACGACACAGACGTGGCTCCACTCTCGACGGACTTCGAAGCCCCTCACCGCCGGAAGCACTGACTGCAACCCGTCTCCGAAACGACGCACCCGCCACGGCCGGTGACCTCTGCGGTCGCCAGCCGTTACCGCACCTCAACGAGACACACATGTCACACGCGAACGCTGCGCTGACCCCGCGTCATCGCCTCAAGGTCGCCCAGCTGGTCGTCGACGAGAGCTGGCCCATCAGCGAGGTCGCGGCCCGATTCCAGGTCTCATGGCCCACCGTCAAGCGCTGGGCCGAGCGCTATCGCACAGGCCAGCCCATGACTGACCGTTCCTCGCGACCCCACAACAGCCCCAATAGGACGGCTCCGGACGTGGTCAAGCGGTGCGTGAGTCTGCGCCTGCGGCTCCGGGAGGGGCCTGTGCAGCTCGCCCCCAGACTCGGCATCGCCCCGTCGACGGTTCACCGCATCCTCACGACCGCTCGCTTGAACCGGCTGTCCCACGTCGACCGCGCTACCGGCCAACCTGTCCGCCGTTACGAGCACGACCACCCCGGCTCCCTGGTCCACGTCGATGTGAAGAAGATCGGCAACATCCCCAACGGCGGCGGATGGCGCTTCGCAGGCCGGCAACAGGGTGAGAAGAACCGCGCCGCCACACCCGACAAGCCCAAGAGCAAGTGGCACAACCCGAAGATGGGCCACGCATTCATCCACTCCGTCATCGACGACTACTCCCGCGTCGTCTACAGCGAGATCCATGACGACGAGACGGCCCTCACAGCCACCGCGGTCCTCATCCGGGCTCACGACCGGTTCGCCGATCGAGGCGTCACCGTCGAGCGAGTCCTGTCCGACAACGGATCGGCCTACAAATCCCGGCTGTGGCACCAGACCTGCGCCCAGCTCGGCATCACCGTGAAGAAGACACGCCCCTACCGCCCGCAAACCAACGGGAAGATCGAGCGGTTTCACCGCACCTTGGCCGACGGTTGGGCCTACGCCCGCTGCTACACCTCCGAGACCGAACGTCGTGATGCCCTCGAAGGCTGGGTGCATTACTACAACCAGCACCGACCCCACACCGCCTGTGACAACCAGCCGCCCTTCTCACGATTGATCAACGTCCCCGGCCAGTACAGCTAGGGAGTAATACGTATCGCTTCGGCACGATGATTCCCGAGCAGAACTAACGGACGTTTCTGGCGATGCTCGGCTGAGGACTTGCCCCGCCGCCCGTTACTTCTCGGGTGGCCGGCGCGGCCCGAAGGCGTCGTCGTCATCGCCACCGCCGTTTTTCATGCGGCCGAGGCGCATGATCACCACGGCGATGCCCGATGCGCACATCAGCGCGGCGACGATGAGCCAGGCTTCACCCATTGAGGGGCTCCCGGAGAAGGTCGGCCACGCTTGCGAGGGTTTCGCTGGGACGGAACGGGTACTTGTCGATCTCGCGCTTGTCGCTGATGCCCGTCATCACGAGAATCGTGTGCAGCCCGGCCTCGATACCGGCGACGATGTCGGTGTCCATGCGGTCGCCGATCATGCCGGTGTTCTCGCTGTGCGCGCCGATGCGGTTGAGCGCGGAGCGGAACATCATCGGATTGGGCTTGCCGACGATATAGGGCTCCTTGCCTGTGGCCTTGGTGATGAGGGCGTTGATGGCGCCCGTTGCGGGAAGAACACCCTCGGCTGACGGGCCCGTGGCATCGGGGTTGGTGGAGATGAAGCGCGCCCCACCGTTGATGAGACGAATGGCCTTGGTGATGGCTTCGAACGAGTAGTTGCGCGTTTCGCCGATGACGACGTACTCGGGGTCGGACTCGGTCATGATGAACCCGGCCTCGTGCATCGCCATGAGGATGCCCGCCTCGCCCACCACGTACGCCGTGCCACCGGGCGACTGGTGCTGCAGGAACGTGGCCGTTGCGAGGGCCGAGGTCCAGATGCGCTCCTCGGGCACCTCGATGCCACTCGACTTCAGCCGGGCCGAGAGATCGCGCGGGGTGAAGATCGAGTTGTTGGTCAGAACGAGGAAGGGCGTTCCATCGTCCCGCCACTGTGTGAGCAGTTCGGAGGCGCCGGGGATGGCGCGGTTCTCGTGAACGAGAACCCCGTCCATGTCTGTCAGCCAGCACTCGATGTCGGAACGATTCGCCATGACTTCAGCGTATTCGCTTCCCGGTATCCGCGCGCCGCAATGCGTGCGTCATCTGGCGGGATTACGCTCGGCACTGTGAGCATAAGCGCGCAGAATGCGTGGGATCCACAGCAGCTGCCACCGCAGGATGGCAAGAGCTTTCTTGTCACGGGTGCGAACGCGGGCGTCGGCTATTTCACCTGCGAACAACTCGCTCGTGCCGGTGCGCACGTCATCATGAGCGGGCGGAGCCCCCACAAGCTGCAGGCCGCTCACGAGGCCCTGGAAGCCCGGGTGCCCGGCGCGTCAGTTGAGACGCTCCTCATGGACGTTGCGAACCCGGGGTCGATTCGTGCCGCCGCCGCCAGTGTGCGCGGCGGGCTGTTTCAGCGTTCGCGGCTGGATGGCGTGGTCTTCAACGCCGGTGTGGTTCATACGCCCAAGACCCGGCAGATCACCCGCGATGGCCGCGAGCTGGTGTTCGCGACGAATGCGCTGGGGCACTTCGTGCTGGGCGCCGAGCTGATCGTTCCCCTTGCCAAAGCCTCCTCACCGCGCTGGACACCGCGCATGGTGTGGCTCGGTAGCGTTTCGACGCGCATGGGACGCTACGCCCCCGACGATGTGCAGTTGGAAAAGGGATATTCGGCGTGGAAGGCCTATGTGCAGTCCAAGGTGGCGGTGCAGGCGCTGGGGCTGGAGGCCGACGCGCGGCTTCGAGACGCCGGTGTTCCCGTCGATAGCGTCATCGCCCACCCCGGATACTCGATCGGTGGTCGAACGCCGATCGTCAAGGGTGTCAACGAGCCGCGATTGATGAAGCGCCTGCGCGACACCCTGCAGACACCGTTCTCGCAGGGGAAGGAGCGCGGGGCGGACTCGGTGATTCGCGCGCTCATCGACCCCGAGGTACGCAGCGGCGACTACTGGGGCCCCCGGATGCTCACACGCGGCGGACCCACGATGCAGCGCCCGTCGTCAACGTCGTCGGACCCCGAGGTGCGCCGGAAGCTGTGGGAGGCGTGCGAGGAGCTGTCCGGCCTGACCTGGCCGCTCGACAAGGCCGCCAAAGCAGCACGGTAGCTGCCGCCGCGTACGCTGGTTCCATGGCCACCAGCCCCGCGGCGGACGACTATCTGAAGACCATCTACGCCCACACCGAGTGGCAGGATCAGCCGATCATGCCGTCGGTGCTCGCGGCGAACCTCGGCATCGCGCCATCGAGCGTGACCGAAATGGTGAAAAAACTCGCGGCGGCCGACCTTGTTGCCCACGAACCGTATCGCCCCGTCACGCTGACCGAGGGCGGTCATGCGCGCGCTGTCGCCGTGACGCGTCGGCACCGATTGATCGAAACGTGGCTGGTGCGCGAGTTCGGGTACACGTGGGACGAGGTGCATGACGAGGCCGAGGTGCTGGAGCACGCTGTCAGCGACCGGCTTCTGGAGAAAATCGATCAGAAGCTCGGTCATCCCACACATGACCCGCACGGCGATGCGATTCCGCGCCCCGACGGATCCGTTGTGCGCGTGCCGTTTGTGCTGCTGTTCGAAGCCGAGGACGGCCACGAGGGCAGCGTGTTGCGCGTGAGCGATCGCGATCCGCTTCTCCTCCGCGCAATCGAGGCCAGCGGCATCGACGTCGGGACGCGCCTCACCGTGCGCGGCGACGGGGTGGAGATCGGCGGCCGACGCGTTGAGCTGCCCGCCGGGGCCTCCGACGTGATCTGGCTCTCGGCCTGAGCGGCCGGTGGCGGATTCGTCAGCTCGTGGCGAGACAATAGGGGGATGACCGACACCCCCGCACCCCATCCCGAGCAGTCGACGCACGGCGTGGGTCCGTGGCCGGGGGAGTGGCCGCAGGACGATCACTTCGATCCCGAGCTTCTGGAGCACGGTGATAGCCGCAACGTGGTCGACGGTTACCGGTACTGGCGGATGGACGCCATCATCGCAGATCTGGACACGCGCCGACACGGCTTCCACGTGGCGATCGAGAACTGGCAGCACGACATGAACATCGGCTCGATTGTGCGATCGGCCAATGCGTTCCTCGCGGATACGGTGCACATCATCGGCCGGAAGCGCTGGAACCGACGCGGGGCGATGGTTACCGATCGGTATCAGCACGTTGTTCACCACCCCGACGTCGGCACCTTCGCCGCGTGGGCGCGGGGTGAGGGCGTTCCGATCATCGCCGTCGACAACGTGGGCGAAGCGGTTCCCGTCGACAAGGCGGACCTGCCCAAGCGCTGCGTTTTCCTGTTCGGGCAGGAGGGCCCGGGGTTGACCGAGGAGGCGCTCGCTGCGGCCGATGGCCACATCGAGATCACGCAGTACGGGTCGACGCGGTCGATCAACGCCTCGGCCGCTGGCGCCGTGGTGATGTACGAGTGGGCCAGGCGTCACGCCTGAGCCCCTGCCGGGCTGTCACCTGCAGGGGTGCTTCAGCCACGTCCGGAAGAATAGTCGGATGCCCAGCCACGAACCCCTCGCCCGCGTCGTCCTCATCGGCGGGGCCAGCGGATCGGGCAAATCACGGCTGGCGGAAGCATCCGGTCTTCCCCTGTTGCGGCTCGACGATTTCTACCGTGAACACGACGATCCCGCGCTGCCCCGGTTCGATTCCGGCGAGGTTGATTGGGACCACCGCGGATCGTGGAACGCGGCCGCGGCGGTCGACGCCCTGGAATCGCTCGCGCATTCGGGGAGGGCAGAGGCGCCGATCTACGACATCTCCTCGAGCAGCGTGATCGGTTCGCGCACGGTGGCGCTGGACGGTGCGCGTGTTTTTCTCGCCGAGGGGATCTTCGTTGGCGAGGTTGTTGCGGAGGCTCGTCGCCGGGGCATCCTGCAGGACGCGGTCTGCGTTCGGCGATCGCGGTGGCTGACGATGTGGCTGCGGTTTCTGCGCGACGTTCGCGAGAGCCGAAAATCACTTGGCGTGCTGCTGCGCCGCGGGCTGCGCCTCGCGCGCAACGAGCCCGCCATTCTTGCCGAGCTGACGGCGGCCGGATGCCGGCCGGTGTCGGTGCGCAAACTTCGCGTACAACTGGCCGACTACGCCGCCTGACGCAACCAGGCGTCGCCGCGGATGCGTCGCCCGAGGGTGAGAAACCGCGCGCCCATCAGCACGACGAAGAAGGCTGCCGCCACCCCGGCCAGTCCCCACGATCCCGTCGGGGCGAACATCAGCAGCACCAGCACGTAGGCGATGAACGGCACCAAACCAATCCCGCCGGCGAACGCGAGATAGCGCGCATCGTTCGCGCCCATGAGAACACCGTCGAGCACATAGACGATGCCGGCGAGGGGCTGCATGATGCCCATGAGCACCAGCGCGGGCAGAACCAGCCATGACATTTCCCACTGGCCGGTGAATGCGGCGCCGGCCAGGGGAGAGGTCAGCACGATCAGCGCCCCGATGGCGGCCCCCGCGGCCGCGCCCCAGGTGACGGTGCGGCGCAGGATCAGGCGCACGGTTCGTTCGTCTCCCGCGCCGAGGTACCGGCCGATCAGGGCCTGTGCCGCGATGGCGAGGGAGTCCAGAGCGAACGCCGCGATCGAGGCGATCGTGAACACCACCTGCCAGCCCGCCAGCTCCTCCGTTCCGAGTGACGTCGCCGCGGCCACCGTGAGCAGGAGCCCCGTACGCAGCGTGACGGTGCGGAGAAACAGCCACCCGCCGGTTGTTGCCGTGCCGCGCACCCCGGCGCGCGACGGGGCCGTCGAGGCGCTGTGTTGCCGCGCGAGGCGGGCGGCGATGACAACGTACACGGCCACCATCCCCCACTGGGCGACAACGGTGCCGGCGGCGGAACCTGCGATGCCCCAGCCGAGGCCGTAGATGAATAGCCAGTTCAGCAGCGCGTTTGCCGCGAAACCGATGCCCGCCACCCACAGCGGCGTCATGGTGTTCTGCAGCCCCCGGAGCAGTCCTGTTGCGGCGAAAACGACGAGCATCGCCGGCAGCCCCCACATCGACAGCGAGAGATAGATCTCCGCCTGCTCCGCAACGGCAGCCGATGGGCCGAACAGGCTGACAAGCCACGGAGAGGCGAGGTAACCGGCGACGGCGAGAACAGCACCCATGCCGAGCGCCAACCACATCCCGTCGATCCCGCGCGACACCGCGCCCGAGGTTTTCCCCGCGCCGTACAAACGGGCAACGGCCGGTGTCGTCGAATAGGCCAGGAACACCATCAGGCCGACGACGGTGTTCAGAACACCCGACCCAATACCGATCCCCGCGAGGGGGGTAACGCCCAGGTGCCCCACCATTGCCGAATCCAGCGCGATGAAGATCGGTTCGACGATCAGCGATCCCAGCGCCGGCACCGCGAGCCGCAGAATGTCGCGGTTCAGGGAGGGGGATGTCACGCCTCCAGCGTAGGCCGTCCGCGCACCCCACTAGAGTCGAGCCCGGGGCGTGAGTGGGCGTCCGAGATAACGAGGAGATCGCGCCGTGAGCTGCCAGGCAAACGCACCGACGGGATCGCCGTGAGCGCGCGCACCGATCGCATCGCGCGCGTCATCACGGAGCTCAGCACTCCCGCGCTTTCCGTTGTCGCCATTTCGCTGCTGTGCGGCATCCGAGGCGCGCCGGGGTGGCAGGGGCTCGGCTGGGGCGCGCTCCTGGCCCTGTTCTGCGGTGTTATCCCCTACGTGGCGCTCGAAGTGGGGGCACGTCGCGGACACTTCACGAACCGGCACGTCACAACCCACCGTCAGCGCCCGCTCGCCTACGCCATCTGCATCACGTCGGTCATCGTCGGGGTTCTTGTGGTGTCCCTTCTGGGGGCGCCTCCCCTTCTGCTGTGGGCGCTGGCGACGATGTTTGCCGGACTCATCATCGCGGGAACCATCACGTTGATCGGGCCTAAGGTGTCGATGCACGCGATGTGCCTCACCTCGCTCGGAATGTTCGCGGCGTTTCTCTTTTCACCGTGGTGGCTTCTGGCGCTCGCCGCGGCCCTGCCGATCGTCGTCTGGAGTCGCCTGCAGCTCGGGCACCACTCGAAGATCGAGGTGGTGCTCGGAACCGGTATCGCCGTTCTGCTCACAACGGCGGCGTGGATGCTGGCGCCGGTCTGAGTTCGCCCGCCCGCCCGCCCGCGGTGCCCTCTGGACGCATACGATGTCAGGCATGACGCTTCCTTCCGGTATCGCCACGAGCGAGTTCTCCGAGACCATCCGCCCGCAGGACGATCTGTTCCGATACGTCAATGGCTCGTGGATGGATCGAACGGAGATCCCCGGAGATAAGGCGCGATGGGGCGCTTTTCACGTTCTCGCCGAACAGGCCGAGAAGCGGGTGCGCGAGATCGTCGAGGAGTCACAGTCGGCTGAGCCGGGCACGGAAGCCCGCAAAATCGGCGACGCATTCGCCAGCTTTATGGACACCGATCGGATCGCCGAGCGTGGTCTGACTCCGATCCAGGATCAGCTGGCCCGGGTTGACGCGATCAGCGACGTTCCGTCGTTCCTGCGCACCGTGAGCACCCTCGATCGCGAGGGCGTCAGCAACGTGATCGGCGTTTTTGTCGAGCCCGATCCCGGCAACCCGCAGCGCTACATTCCGTTCCTCGTCCAGGCGGGTATTTCCCTTCCCGACGAGCAGTATTACCGCGATGAGCAGTTCGCCGAGGTGCGAACGGAGTTCCGTGCGCACCTGGAACGTATGCTCGCCCTGGCCGAAATTGACGATCCTGCGGGAACGGCCGACCGCATCATCGCGCTCGAAACCGAGGTGGCCAGTCACCACTGGGACAACGTGCGCAGCCGCGACGCCGTTGCCACCTACAACCCGATGAGCTGGTCGGACGTCGAGTCGCTTGCCGGTCTTGACCTCGGCCCCTGGCTCACGGCCCTCGCGCCCGAAACCGCCGCCGCGTTCGACGAGGTCACGGTGTACCAGCCGTCGTTCATCGAGGGTCTCGGCTCGTTGTTGACCTCCGAGCGGCTTGACGATTGGAAGGCGTGGCTGCGCTGGAAGATCGTGCGCTCCGCCGCGCCGTACCTGGGGGATGCGCTGGTCGAGGAGAACTTCTCGTTCGTCGGAACCACCCTGCAGGGTGTTCCGGAGATGCGGGAACGGTGGAAGCGCGGCGTCAGCCTTGCCGAGGGCGCGCTGGGTGAGGCGATCGGCCGCATCTACGTCGATCGTCACTTCCCGCCGCAGGCGAAAGATGCGATGGACGAGCTGGTTGCCAACGTGATCGAGGCCTACCGGCAGTCGATCACGACGCTCGAATGGATGAGCCCCGTCACGCGCGAAAAAGCTCTGGCAAAGCTCGACAGCTTTACGCCCAAGGTGGGCTATCCCACCAAATGGACGGACTACGGCACCCTCGACATCGCGGCCGATGATCTTGTGGGCAACGTGCGCCGGTCGAGCGTTTTCGAGCACGATCGTCAGCTGGCGAAGGTGGGCCAGCCCATCGACCGCGAGGAGTGGCTGATGACGCCCCAGACAGTCAATGCGTACTACCACCCGCTGATGAACGAGATCGTGTTCCCCGCGGCCATCCTGGAGCACCCCTTCTTCGATCCCGAGCGGGACGCCGCTGCGAACTACGGCGGAATCGGCGCCGTGATCGGGCACGAGATCGGCCACGGCTTCGATGATCAGGGTTCGCAGTACGACGGAACCGGTGCGCTGGAGAACTGGTGGAGTGATGAGGACCGCGCCGCGTTCGAGGAGCGCACGAAGAGCCTCATCGACCAGTACTCCGAACTGGTTCCTCAGGGTCTCGATGCCTCGCACACCGTCAACGGCGCGCTCACGATCGGCGAGAACATCGGCGATCTTGGCGGGCTCGGTATTGCGCTGAAGGCCTACGCGCTCTCGCTCGACGGCGAGGAGGCCCCCGAAATCGATGGGCTCACGGGCGTGCAGCGCGTCTTCTATTCGTGGGCACAGGTGTGGCAGCAGAAGGGCCGCGCCGCCGAGACGATCAGGCTTCTCGCGGTCGACCCGCACTCGCCGAGTGAGTTCCGGTGCAACCAGATCGTGCGCAACATTGACGCGTTTTATGAGGCATTCGATGTGACGGAAAGCGATGCGCTGTGGCTCCCAGAGAACAAGCGTGTGACGATCTGGTGACGGTGCCCGAATAACCTTTGTTCGTAGAGCACAATTGAAGCTCTGACGCAGGCCCAACCGGGGTCTACTTTCTCGCCTTCAAGGAGGCATCGTGGGCACAGAGCCCCCAGCTCGGACTGCGTCGCTGCGGGGGGAGCGACGCAGCGCAATCACGCTACGGCGTGCCGCTCGGCGTGCGCCGGGATCGTCGCGGTTGTCAGCCACGATGCGCGACCTGGAGCACTTAGCGAGGGCCGGTGTGCACATCGGCATTCAGGTGACCGATGTCGAAACCGGCCACAGCGTGTTGTCGGGAGACGCGCACGTGCCCATGCCGATCGGCGCGGTGGGAATCCTGCCGATGCTGCTCGAGGTCACAACCCGGATGCACGAGGGTGACCTCGATCCTCAGCAGTTCATCTCCCGCGCGGACGACGATGTCGCGGGCAGTGGGCTGTGGCGTCATCTGGAGACGCCGGAGCTCCCCCTGGCCGATGTCACGGCGCTCGCCGCGGCCTCCGCGGACAGGGTCGCGTCGAACGCCCTGCTGGAGTTGGTGGGAACCGAGTCCGTCACCCGCCGAATGACCAGCCTCGGCATGACGCGTTCGGCAATTCTCGATCGCTTTCGCGATGAGCGAGGGCCCGACGATGCGCCGCACGCGGCGATCGGCTCGGCGCGTGAATACGCGGCCCTGTTCGCACGGATCGCCCGTCGTGAGGGCATCTCGGATGCCGTGGCCGACCACCTGACGGCGCTTCTGGCGATGCAGCGTGACGTGAGCCTCGTCGGGGCGTCAATGGCCGTCGACCCGTTCCCCGTGGGGCGCGAAGATGACATCATTCTCGTGAACCAGGTGGGCCGGGCGCCCGGTATGCGCGCGGAGTCCGGCGTGGCCTTCGGCCGCCGACGCTCTCTCGCGTATGCGCTGTTCGTGCAGATGCACGACGATGCGCTCCTGACGCGCCACCGCGTGCACCGCGCGTTCCGCACCCTCGGCGAGGACATTCTGGAGATCATCGGCTGAGCGCGCGGCCCCGCGGGGACATCGTGTGCGCTCCTTCGGAGATGTGCACCGGCGCGGGGCGAAGCGGGGCTTTGAGTCCGCTGGAGCGCACATCTCCGCGTGACGGACGGTGATCTCCGCTGGGAGGCACGCGACTGACGAGCGGGTGGTGAACGTCACGAGGGAGCCCCGGCCCCCTGCCGCGGTCAGCCCTTGCGGGTGTCGCGGTAGGCCGTCGGGCTGGCGCCGTGGACTTGTGAAACGCCAGAACTGCTTCGCCCCAGGAGCTCGCCAGCGCCGCTATGCATTCCGCACCGCTGAGCATCGGCAACAAGCGTGCGAACCTTGACACGGACACCGATATCGGCGTTCATACCGTGACACTGTCAGGTGCTGAATCGGGCTCCGTCACGGCGCAGTTCGACGTTGTCGCGGGTTCATTGCTCGCAACGGGGGTGAGGCTTACGCCGTGGGTGTAGCTGGCGACGTTGTCGGTTCTGCTGACTGGCGCTCTTGTCCTGGTCATGGGGCGACGAGGAAGCCGGCACACCAGGTCATGAGCTGATCCGCGCGGCTGACCCCGACACCATACGATGATGCCCGGCCCCGTGAGAACGTGGCCGGGCATCATCGTGAGCGGCCCTAGAACACGATCGTGTGGTTGCCGTGTCGGACGACGCGGTCTTCGGCGTGCCAGCGCACGGCGCGGCTCAACACGGCCCGTTCGACGTCGGCGCCGCGACGGCGCAGATCTTCTGCCGTGTCGGCGTGGGTGACGCGCACAACGTCCTGCTCGATGATCGGGCCCTCGTCGAGGTCTTCCGTGACGTAGTGGCTTGTTGCGCCGACCAGCTTCACGCCCCGTTCCTTCGCCTTTCGGTACGGGTTGGCGCCGATGAACGCGGGCAGGAACGAGTGGTGGATGTTGATCACGGGAACGCCCACCTTCTCGAGGAAGTCGTTCGAGAGGATCTGCATGTACCGCGCCAGCACGATGAAGTCGACGTTGCCCTTCAGCAGACGCACGATCTCGGCCTCCGACTGCGACTTGTCCGGGCCCTTCTGCGACGGTACGTGGAAGAACGGAACGTCGAAGGAGCGCACGTCCTCGGCCGTGTTCGTGTGATTGGCGATCACCATCGGAATGGTGACCGGAAGCTCGCCTCGGCGGTACCGCCACAGCAGGTCCAGAAGGCAGTGGTCATCCTTGGACGCAAGAATCGCCATGCGCTTCGGAACGGACATATCGCGCAGCGACCAGCCGACGCCGAACGGCGACAGGGTCTCGGCGAGGTCGGCCTCGATCTGTGTCCGCGCTCCCGCAAAATCGGGCCGGTGGAACACCACGCGCTGGAAGAACTGCCCTCCGGAGGGGTCCGTTGAGTGCTGATCGAGCGAGACGATGTTGCCGCCCCGGCGCGAGATGAGCGTCGTCACCGCGGAAACGAGGCCCGACTGGTCGGGACCGTCCACGATGAGACACGCGTGGTCAACGGGAAGCGAGAGTCGTCCGGTCATCAGCCCATTCTGACGTATCGAGACGGTGGAAAGCCGGACGACGCGTCACAGCTCGATGACGGCGCTGGCATTCGCGAGAACGCGGTCGTCGGGCCGGTGGCTCACGAGAACCGCGATGCGATCCGCTGTCGCCTCCCGCACATCGACCATCATGTCGTGAGCCGTCGGAGCATCGAGATGTGCGGTGGGCTCATCGAGCAGGATCACGTCGGCGCGGGTGAGGAGCGCCCGGGCAACGGCGAGGCGCTGGCGTTCGCCGCCCGAGAGCGCAGAACCGCCGGATCCGACGCGGGCGTCAAGGCCATCCGGAAGCGACGCGACGAGCGCACCGAGGCCGGCACGCCGCAGCACGCTGATCATGTCGGAGTCCGAGGGGGCGTCGTCCCGCGAACGTGCGAGAAGGAGGTTCGCGCGGATCGTCGAGTCGAACACATAGGCGTCCTGCGGGCACCAGGCGATGCGTGCCCGCCAGGATGCCGGAGAGATGTCGGTCAGGGGCACCCCGGCCGCGCGGACGGCACCCGACGACGCGGGAATGGCCCCCATGATCACGGACAGCAGGGTGGACTTCCCCGATCCCGACCGGCCGGAGACAATGAGCCATTCACCCGTTTTCACCGTCGCCGTGGCATCGAGGAACACCGGTTCAGAACGCCCCGAGTACGTCGCGGCTACGCCGTCCAGCCGCAGCTCGTCCAGCGGAGTCGGCGCGGAGGCAGTTCCCGACGAGACGGGAGCGGGGGCGTCCAGCAGGGGAGCGATACGGCGCACCACTTCGCGCAGTGCCGGGATCCGCTGTGCGCCGCTGACGAGGGCATCGAGTGGTTCGAAGGCGGCGAGAGCCAGCAGCGCGACAACGCAGATCAGCTCGGCGGGCATGCCGGGCGACACGAGGGGAACGGCAACGGCCAGCAGCGACGTTGCGAACGCCACAACGGCCGATGCGGCTCCAGCGGACCTCGCCTGCCGGCGTTCGGCGGTCGCCAGGCGCTCTCCGGCCATCTCCAGGCGGGCAAGAGCCGGCGTTGTCGCCCCGCCGCCGCGGAGATCATCCGATGCCGCTGCCAGTGCGGACGTTCCGCGCACAAGAGCGGATCGCGCGCGAATGCGGGCACGCCCCGCTCCGCGCGCGGAAAGGATGGCGAGAACAACACCCGCGATGCCGGCGATCAGCAGGGTGAAGGAGACGATCAGGGTCAGATGCGGGGCGACAAGGTTCGTGGCGACCGAGATGCCGGCGATGGACAGCACACCGACGCCGATCGGGGGAATCACCCGGGGGAGCAGGTCGCGCAGTTCGTCCGTGAGGGTGACGAGGTAGTCCAGAGGCGCTCCGCCTTCGAGCAGGCGTCGTGACCCCGCTCCGCGCGCGGCGATCGAGCGCCACAGGCGCAGACGCAACGCATCCGTGACGCGGAACGCGGCGGCGTGTGTGACGAGGCGCTCCGCGTAGCGGGAGACGGCGCGGCCGATGCCGAAGAACCGCACGCCGACGATCGCCACGAGGAGATACATGATGTGCTCTTCGACGCTGGCGCGCACAATGAGCCAGCCGGAGATGGCGGTGAGCGACAGGCCCATCGCGATCGTGAGGAACGCGAGGAGAACACCACGGGTCCATGCCCCCTTCGCCGTTGCCAGAATGCGCCAGAGCGCGGGACGCGCGGAACCCTTCAGCGGCGCGAACGCCAGGTTCCGGGGGCCCTTGAGACGAGGCAGGCGCGTGGTGTCGGTGTGCGCGCTCTCGGCCAGGCGGATGGCGTCGGTGATGATCGGCATCCCCACTGCGCCGGTCGTTGGCCGGGGGCGGGCGGGGGCGATCTGTTCGGTTTCGTCCGTGATCGGCCCTGGCGCGGCGTCCGTGGCGCTCGCCGCCACCGTCGCGGCCTCCTCGGCCCGCGAAGCGGCATGCTCCTTCGGCTGACGCACCGGAACGATGCGCGTGGCCAGGGCGAGCGTCTCCGGCTCGTGCGTTGCGAGCACAACGGTGACGCGTTCCGCGCGCCGGCGAATTGCGGCACGGACGCGTTCGGCCGATCGTGTGTCGAGGTGGGCGGTTGGTTCGTCCAGAACGAGTAGCGTCGCGCCGCTATCGACGCGGGCGAGCGCGCGAGCAACAGCCAGACGCCGAAGCTCGCCGGGGCTGAGCTCGGCGATCGCCGATTCGGCGACCATGCTCAGGCCCACTTCGCGCAGCGATGCTTCCGGGTTCTTCGCGCCGTAGAGCGCAACCTCATCCCAGGGGGTCGTTGTGAAGCTGCGCGGTGCCTGCGGTGCCCACGCGACCTGGTCGTGATCGACTCCGACGATCCAGCCCGACACCTCGGCGTCTGCCGGAAGGGTGCCGGTGAGTGCCTTGAGAAGTGTTGACTTCCCCGCCCCGGACGTGCCGGTGATCGCCGTGATGCCGCTGATATCGGCGGAGAAGGCATCCAGAACGGGCTCGTCGCGGCCCACATAGTGCACCGTGAGATCTCGGACGACGACGGCCACGGGCTCGTGCTCTTGTTCGGGGGTGGGGTCGTTCGCCCATGCTTTTCCGGACGCGATCTCATTGAGTGTCGGGAAGTCTTTCGGCGGGCCCGTGTGCGTCACGAACGTCCGCGTCAGCGGCTGTGAGTCGACCTGGGTGATATCGGCGGCCACGCGCAGTTCCGCGCCGCGAACGTCACCGCGTCGTGAACCGGAAAGGATTGTGCGCACCCGCTGTAGCGCCGAGAGGCCGTTCTGCGACGAATGGAATGCTGAGCCCAGCTCGCGCAGGGCATTGAAGCATTCCGGGGCGAGGATCAGCGCGAGAAGCGCCGCCTCCAGGCCGACCGTTCCGTAGAGCAGCCGGAGACCGAGGAAAACGGCGACGATGGCGACGGAGATCGTGGCGATCAGCTCGAGGACGAGCGCCGACAAAAACGCCCAGCGCAACGTTGTCTGCGTTCCCGCGCGGTATTCGTTCTGGATGTCGTCGAGCGCACGCGCCTGTTCTTCCACCCGGTTCAGTCCCACGAGAACGGGCAGCCCGCGCGCGAGTTCCGTCATGTGGTTCGACAGGCGCGCCAGCGCTGAGATCGCATCGTCCGTTCGCGCCTGGGTGTGCTTACCGATCAGCACCATGAACAGCGGGACGAGGGGGATGGTGAGAACGATCACGAGGGCGCTGATCCAGTCGGCGCCGAGAATGCGCAGACCGATGATCAGTGGAACGACGGCCATCTGGATCATGGCGGGAAGGCTGTTCGTGTAATAGTCGTCGAGGTCGTCGAGACCGTCCGTTGCGAGCACCGCAACCGACCCCTCGCTCTCGCCAGACGATGAGATCCGGGCGCGCGCTGCCGGCTTTTCGCTGTCTTCCGGGTCAGCGCCGGCGTCCGCTCCCTCGGCATCGCCGTTTGCGATACGGGCCCACAACTGGGCGCGCAGCCGCGTTTTCGCTCCGATGGCGATGTTCCGAGCGAGGACCTGAGTGCCCCAGGCGGCGAGGCCGCGCAAAACAGCACCGGTGCAACCGAGATAGATGATCAGCTGCGTGTCGAGCGCGCCATCCATGAGCCCCGCGATACCCGAGGCAACCGCGCCGGCGACCAGAACGAGGCCGACTGCCTTGAGTGCGGCGAGAACGCCGAGGCCGTAAAGCGGGAACCGCCCGACCGGCCCGAGCTGCGGGCGCCGCGACGGATTCTTGGGTCGGGCGGCTTCGATGTCCCAGGGGTCCACGCTCATGATGTTTCCTGTTTACCTGATCGCGAGCGCATCCCTGGCAGCGACAGCGTTACCTCGCCTCATCCCGATCGCGCAGAATCGCGGGAATCACGATGTGCGCATCGGGAATCATGCCGGGAGTGAGGCGCTGACGGAAGATCCAGTAGGACCACGCCTGGTAGCCGATGATGATCGGGAGGCCGATCGCCGCGACGATCGTCATCACCGTGAGCGTGTAGGTAGAGCTCGACGCGTTCCACACCGTCAGGCCGAATGCCTCGTCCAGCGTGGACGGCAACACCCACGGGAACATTGCGGCGAACACGGCGCCGGCGCCGCCGACGATGAACCCGCTGCACCCGAGGAAAGCGAGCGCCTCGCGGCGACCCCGCGCAGCGAACCAGGTCGTCAGCAGTCCCGCGACGGCGAGTGCAACGAGGGCCCAGGACAGCCACGTTCCCCCGCCGTGCGCGAACTGCACCCACAGCGCCCAGGCAGCCGCCGGCAGGAGCAGAACGGGCGCCCAGGTGCCGCTGAACCGGGCCGCGCGATCACGGATCTCCCCGTCGGTCTTGAGCGTGAGGAACACCGCTCCGTGCAGCAGGGCGAAACCGACCAGCGCAAGACCCCCGAGAACAGCCGGAACGGTGAGCCACACGAAGGGGTGTCCCACGCGGTCGCCGTTGGCATCGATCGGCAGACCCGTCGACGTAATGGCGAGGGCCGCCCCGATGCAGAACGCCACGACGAGGGATCCCCAGCCGAGGGCGCGGGTCCAGGCCATCGTCCACCGCGGGGTATGCACCTTGCCGCGCCACTCGATGGAAACGGCCCGCAGGATCAGGGCGAGAAGGGTGATGGTGAGCGGGATGTACAGCGCGCTGAACAGCGACGCATACCAGAGCGGGAAGGCGGCGAACATCGCGGCGCCAGCCGTGATCAGCCACACCTCGTTTCCGTCCCAGACGGGGCCGATGGTGTTGAGCATCGTGCGGCGTTCCTTCTCGTTTTTCGCCGAGAAGAGGATGTGCATGCCGACACCAAGGTCGAAGCCTTCCAGCAACAGGAAGCCGGTCCAGAGGACCGCAATGGCCACGAACCAGACGACGGGAAGAATGTCCATGATGAGGAGTCCTGGTCTTTCGGTCAGTACGCGAAGGCGAGCACGTCGTCGCCGGAGCCGGTCTTCTTCGACGGTGGTGTGCTGTCGTCATCAGCGTGTGTGAGCTCCGGCATGGCGCTGGCAACGCCGCCGCGGACGTACTTCGTCAGAAGGAACACTTCGACGATGCCCAGAACCGCGTAGATGGATGTCAGCGCAATGGTGGAGAACAGCAGCTCCCCGGCCGTGACCCCGGGGGAGACGGCAGCGGCAGTGAACATGAAGACGCCGTCGACTCCGGTGGGGTCGGGATTCGGCGCGACGACGAACGGCTGGCGGCCGATCTCGGTGAAGATCCACCCGGCGCTGTTGGCGGCGAAGGGGGCGAGAATGCCGAGGATTGCGAGTCGCATGATCCACGGGGAGGAAGGAACTGTTCCCTTCCGCGTGAGCCAGAGCGCAACGGCGGCGCCGAACGCCGTGATCCCGCCGAGGCCGATCATCAGCCGGAAACCCCAGTAGGTCACCCACATCGGGGGCACGTACTGCACCGTGCTGCCCGCACGGTCGCCGTAGAGCGCGTCGTTCGGAATCGTCTCGCCGTACTGATCGATGTACTGGGGCTCGAGCTCGTTGATGCCGGGCATATCGGCGCCCCAGTCGCCCGCCCCGAGGAAACCGAGGAGGCCGGGGATCTCGATCAGGGTGATGACGTCTTCGCAGCTGGTCGTACCGGGATCGCCGAGAGAGAGAACGGAGAACGACGATCCCGTGTGGCAGGCCGCCTCGGCGGACGCCATTTTCATCGGCTGCTGCTCGTACATCAGCTTTGCCTGCACATCGCCTGTTCCCACGGTGGCGGCGAAACCGACGATCGCCACAATCGCTCCGAGGCGCAGGGACGTCAGCCAGACGGAGTGGTCGGTGCGGTCGCGTCCGGGAATCGGCGCCTCGCCCACGATCACCCTGCCGGTGGCGTCGACCGTGTCGATGCCGTCGTGGCGGCGGCGCCAGAGCTGGTACCAGGCGATGCCGACGAGGAACATTCCGGCGACGACGAGCGAGCCCGCGAGCGCGTGCGTATAGGCGGCGATCGCCGTGTTGTTGGAGAGAACGGCCCAGACATCCGTCATGTAGGGGCGTCCGTCGTCGCCCAGCTCGACGCCGACGGGGTGCTGCATCCACGAGTTGGCGACGATGATGAAGTACGCCGAGATCCACGAGCCGCCGACGGCGAGCCAGAGGGCCATGAGGTGGAGGCCTTTGCGAATGCGGCCCCATCCGAAGATCCAGATGCCGAGGAACGTCGACTCGACAAAGAAGGCGAGCAGTCCCTCGAGGGCCAGGGGAGCGCCGAAGACGTCCCCGACGAAGCGCGAGTATTCGCTCCACGCCATGCCGAACTGAAATTCCTGTACGAGGCCGGTGGCGACGCCGAGGATGAAGTTGATGAGGTAGAGCTTCCCCCAGAACTTCGTCATTCTCAGGTACTGCTCGTTGCGCGTTCGCACCCAGGCGGTCTGCAGGATGGCGACGACGAGGCCCAGGCCGATCGTCAGCGGGACCATGAGGAAGTGGTACACGGTCGTAATGCCGAACTGCCACCGTGCGATGTCGAGAACGTCCACTCGGGGCTCCTTTTGAGCGGGAGGGCGCGGCTACCCGCGCAATTTCTACTCAGTGTAGAAGATAGTTCTACGTTGTGTAGAACTTTTTCGACAACTCGTAGATGTTTCTCGACACGCTGTAGAATAGTTTCCAGAAGCGCCCGGACGCGGGCCTCGCGCACGAAGGAGCAGTAGCACTTGGGCACACTCGGAGACCTGGAACGAGCCGTCATGGACGTGCTGTGGGATGCCGAAGAGGCGGTCACCGCCTACGACATCAAGGACGCAATCGAGGAGACACGCGACCGCGAAATGGCCGCGACCACGGTGCTCACGGTTCTCGCGCGTCTCGAGAAAAAGGGCTTCGTCGCTCCGGACAAGACCGTGCGCCCACACCGGTACCACCCGGTCAGTACACGAGCTGAGCACCAGGCCGATCTCATGCATGAGGTCCTCGGCGTCTCGGGAGACCGCACCGCCGTTCTGGCACGCTTCGTCGGCGGCGTCTCTGCGGAAGATCAGGCCGTCCTCCGCGAACTCCTCCAGGGCTGAGAGCCCCACCTCACCTCGTAGGCTCGAGGTATGTTCTTCCCGGCGCTGATCGCCGCCGTTGTTCTCGGCGGTGTTGCCGTCGTGCTCGCGTGGCCCGCGCCGATCCTCCTCTCACGCGCCGCCTGGCCCGCCCGCGCTCCCATTCGCGCCCTCCTCCTGTGGCAGGCCATCGCGATCGCCGGAGGGCTGACGATGATCGGCGCCCTTTGGCTGCTCGGAACGGCCTTCTTTCCCACGCACCCGTGGCTCGCCGGAATTCCCGCAGCGGCGCTCGCCGCGTACCTGCTGGCGCACCTGATGATCACGATGGTGCGCTTCGAGCGCCAGCGCCGCCGACACCTGCAGCTTCTGCTCCTGCTCAGCCACCCCGATCCGGATCGCGAGCGCACCGTGGTGCTCGACGACAACGCGCCGGTCGCCTATTGCCTGCCGCGCGGCGTCGGATCGGTGACGGTGCTGTCCAAGGGGCTCTTCGACGCGCTCGACGACGATGAGCTCGCCGCTGTTGTCGCGCACGAACGCGCCCACGTTGAACAGCGCCACGAGGTGCTGCTGGTCGCCTTCAAAGCCTGGCGATCGGCGCTGCCGTGGTTCCCGATCGCCGCGCGGGCGGAAGCCGAGGTGGAGGCGCTCGTCGAAATGGTGGCCGACGACCAGGCGCGCCGCACCCAGCCTGACGCGGTTCTCGCCCGTGCGATTTTGCAGGTGGGGCGCGTCGGAGGAGAAGGCGCCTCCAGTCGGCGCAATCGTATGCACGACCGCTTCCGGCGTTTGGCCGAGGGGAACTCGCGAGAGATCTCCTGAGCGGGCACGCTGCGAGATAAGGTGGCGGCGATGAGGATATCGCGTCGCACGCTGATGATGGGCGCCGGAGCCGGAGCGCTCACGGTGCTCCTTGCGTCCTGCACCCCGGACACCCCGGGGCCTGCTCCGACGCCAACGCCCACGCCCACGCCGCGGCCCACAGGAACCCCCGAGCCCATTGTTCCCGGGGTCCCCGCGCCCTCAGCGTTTCTCCGGACCGATTGGGCAGAAGACCCGTTCGCACACGGTTCGCGTAGCGTGACACCTGCGGGGTCATCACCCGTCGATCGGCAAACGCTCGGCGCGCCCGTCCTCGACCGGCTTTTTTTCGCCGGAGAGGCGACGAGCCTCGATCGCCCCGGCACCGTGACCGGCGCCGCGGAATCCGGTGACAGAGTTGCCGACGAGATGATTCACGTGGCCCTCGATCGGGATCGCGTCGCGGTTGTCGGAGCGGGGCTGGCCGGAGCGACAGCGGCTGCCCGTCTCGCCGAGGCCGGACTGGACGTGACGGTGTTCGAGGCGCGCGAGCACGCAGGCGGACGCATTTCGACGCAGGAAGACACCGATTGGCCCGTGAAGCCGCAGCGCGGCGCGTGGCTGCTGAACGAGCGCGAAAAGGCTCTCTCGGCGCGCATGGCGCTGGTCGGTATCGGCACGATCAGTCTGAACGATGCAGCGGCGCGCGGTGCGGACGGTGCCACCGAGATCCCGGAGGGGGAGCGTGTTACCGAGGTGATCCGCGGCGCCGCAGATGGGCCCGTCGACCTCACGATTGCGCAGGCGCTGGAGGAAAACGGCGTCGACATCACTGAGGACATTGCGGCCTACCTGGCGTGGATGGCCACCGAAACCGGAGCAGACCCTGAAACGGCGTCGACCTGGTTTCCTCCGGCGGCGCCCGGCGGTCAGGTCGATGCGATTGTCAGCAGCACCTCCCCGCTCATCGATGATCCTCTCGGCGACCTCGATGTGACCTTCTCCACTCCCGTTTCCGGTGTCGCCTATGACGAGGACGGTGTCAGCCTCCGGCTCGCCACGGGGGAGGCGCTCACCTTCGACCGCGTTGTTCTCACCGTGCCGCTCGGCGTCCTGCAGGCGAACAGCATCGCGTTCGACCCGCCGCTGCCGCTCGAGAAGCGCGCTGCCATGGGCGCGCTCGAGATGGGGGCGGTGGAAAGTGTGTGGCTTCGATATGACGAACCGTTCTGGGATGCAGACGAAGCGATGTGGCACGTTGTTGGGCCCGTCGACGGCGTCGAGCCCGACGAGGACGGGACCGACACCACGATTCGCACCTGGATCAATCTTCTGCCGGCCACGGGAGAACCGATTCTCGTTGGCATTGTCGGGGGAAGCGCTGCGCGTGCGCTCGCCGCGATGAACGACGACGATGTGCTCGACATCGCCGCCCGATCGCTCGTTCCGTTCCGCGCCGCACAGGCCGCGTGATCTGATCCGTTGCTGGCGGCTACTCTGCTGGCATGGGTATCGCACTGGACGTCCTCGTTGTCGGCGAGGCATTGATCGACATTGTCGAATCGGGCAGTGATGTCCATGAGCACGTCGGCGGCAGCCCCGCCAATGTCGCGCTCGGGCTCGGCCGTCTCGGGGTCAACGCCGCTCTTCTCACGCAGGTGGGCGACGATGAACGGGGGAAGCGAATCATGTCCCACATCGAGGGCTCCGGGGCGCGTATCTTGCGCGAGTCGGTGGATTCGCGGCCCACCTCGACCGCCCGTGCCCGGATTGCTGAAGACGGCGCGGCCGATTACGTTTTCGACATCCACTGGGAGGCGCTCCCTGACGCCGCTTACCCGGCGCCGCGCCTGGTGCACACGGGATCGATTGGGGCCTTCGCCGAGCCGGGAGCCGAGTCGGTTGTCGAGCTCCTCTCGCAGATCGGGGCACAAGAGGTCACCTTCGATCCGAACATTCGCCCCGCTCTCGTTGGCGAGCGTGACGACGCGCTGCGGCGGTTCGAGCAGATCTGCGGCTTGGCGACTGTCGTGAAGATGAGTGATGAGGACGCCGCGTGGCTCTTCCCCGGCAGCACGCCGGATGAGGTCATCGATCGCACGCTTGCGATGGGGCCTCGGGTTGTTGCCGTGACGCTCGGAGGAGATGGGGCGATCCTTGCGAGCGCAGCGGACCGCGTGAGAATTGCTCCCGTCGCAGTAGCCGTTGCAGACACAATCGGTGCCGGTGACACTTTTATGACGTCGCTGATTAATTCGGTTTTGGAAACGGGTAGCAGTGCTCTCAGTCGAACAGATCTGGAGCGCATCGGTACGGCGGCGGCCAGAGCGGCAGCGATCACGGTGTCTCGTGCGGGAGCAGACCTTCCGTGGGCGCGTGAGCTGGTGTGAGGCGGTGGCTGTCACACATCACCCGTGAGCGGTGTCTCATGAGCAGGAGGGTGCCGACCGGGTGCCCTCGCCTGCGAAGGAGAGCCGCCATGACCAGCACGTTCCGCATCCCCAAAGCCCGCATCGCCGGCCCGTACGGGGCGATCTTGACCCGATTCGTGAAGGGCATGTGGGGGCAGGTACCCGACAACGCCTATGCGCTCTGGCACAACCGGCGCGTGATGAAAAGCGTTCTGAGAATGGAACTCGGCGCGATGCGATGGAAGGCGCTCGATCCGCAGCTGTCCTCTTACGCCGAGATGGCAGCCGCTGGCGTCATCGGCTGTAGCTGGTGCCTGGACTTCGGATACTTCCAGGCGCACCGATCAGGGCTCGACCTCGACAAGGTGCGAGACGTCCCTCGCTGGCGGGAGAGCGATCGCTTCACCGCGACAGAACGAGACGTGATGGAATACGCGGAGGCGATGACGGCGACGCCGCCTACCGTCACCGATGCGCTGTCCGCTCGGCTTCTCGAACAACTCGGCGCGGCGGCAATGGTGGAACTGACCCAGCTGATCGCTCTTGAAAACATGCGTTCGCGCTTCAACGCGGCGGCGGGGCTCGAAAGCCAGGGCTTCTCCTCTGTCTGCGAGCTTCCTCTGGCTGTACCGTCTCCCGCATGAGCAGCGACGCGTTCTCCGATCATCGCCGGCTGCTGTTCACCATCGCCTACGAGATCCTCGGTTCCGTCGCCGACGCCGAGGATGTTGTTCAGGAGGCGTGGCTGCGGTGGAACGATGCTGATCGCTCGGCCGTGCGCGACGAGCGCGCGTATTTGGCGCGGATCGCCACACGCTTGTCCCTCAACCGGCTGCGCACACTGGCGCGGCGCCGCGAAGACTACGTTGGCCCGTGGCTTCCGGAACCCCTGATCACCCGCGGCGATGTCGCCGATGACGTTGTCCTTGCCGAGAACGTGTCGACGGCGATGATGCTGGTGCTCGAGACGCTCCAACCGATCGAGCGTGCCGTTTTCGTGCTCCGCGAGGTTTTCGGATTCGAGCACAGGGAAATCGCCGACGCGGTTGAACGGACCCCGGAGGCCGTGCGGCAGATCGCCCATCGTGCGCGCGGCCACGTCGAGGCGCGCCGTCCGCGGACCACGGTGGATGCTCAGGAAGCCGCCCGCGTTGTGGAACGCTTCCGGATCGCCGCCGAAACAGGCGATCTGCAGGGTCTTGTTGACGTCCTTGCCCCCGACGTCGTTTTCCTCAGTGACGGCGGCGGTAACGTCACCGCGGCGCGGCGCCCGATCATCGGCGCCGATAACGTCATCCGCTTCATCGCCGGACTTCTCGAGCAGAACCCGGGCTCTGCCGTCGAAGCCGCCGAGGTCAACGGAACCGCCGGCCTCCGCGCGCTGGTGGGTGATGCGGTGGACGGCGTGATCTCGTTCTCGGTTGACGCAGGCGTGATCCGCGAGATGTATTACGTCCGCAACCCGGAGAAACTTGCGCGGTTGCGGACACACAACCTGATCGGACGGTGATTACACCCGCGCGCGCACCCAGTCGAGCTGGATTCGGCGCTGGTGCGGCCCGCCGCCCTCGTGGTCGTTGAAGGGGTACACCTCGATCTGACGATCGTCGCTGCCCCACGCGTTGAACGCGGCGAAGACCGTCGACGGAGGGCAGGTGAGATCCATGAGGCCCACCGAGAACAGCGTTGGGGCGCTGGCAAGCGACGCCAGGTTCGCACCATCGAAGTAGCTCAGCGTGCGGTAAACGGTGTCTTCCGCGCCCCGATGAGACGCCAAATAGGTGACAATCTCGCGGTACGGATAGCGGTCGGTCATCGTCGTCGCGCGGGGGAAGTCGCAGAGGAACGGCACGTCGACAAGCGCGCCCGCGATGCCATCGGACAGTGCCGTCGCGGCGATCGTGATGCCACCGCCCTGGCTTCCTCCAGCGGTAAAAACGGGCACGCCCGGAGCAAGTTCGCGCGCCACATCGACCGCGAAGGCAGCATCGGTGAAAAGCCGGCGGTAGTAGTACGTCGATCGATCGCCGATTCCCCGCGTCATCACACCGGGAGCGGAGGGATCGCCGCCATGCGGATCGGCGGTGTCGCCACGGTTGCCGTGCGCATATCCCTGACCGCGTGAGTCGACGATCAGATGGCCATAGCCCGCCGACACCCACTCCGCGTGCTGGTGGGGCAGTCCGCGGCCGCCGCTGTAGCCGAGGTATTCGACGATGATCGCCGTCGGTTCAACATGAGATGGACGGTGGTACCAGGCCTTGACGGGATCTCCCGCAAAACCCGAGAACGTCACATCGACGGTGTCGACAAGAGCCAGCCCGTTGTCGACGGGCTCGGTGCGCGTTGCTGCACCGGCCGCGCGCGACTCCTCGAGCGTCGCTTTCCAGAACTCACCGAGATCGGCGGGAGCGGTGTGATCGGGGCGGTACTCACGCAGCTGCGGGAGCGGCAGATCGAACTGCGGCACGTCGGATTCCCTTCCTCGTCGAATGCGACATCCGTGAGCATATCCAGGAATCGGCACCCCGGCGCACCGCGGTCGTCACTTAACGTTCGACAGTCTGGTGCACCTTGCTGACGCCGATCAGACCTGCCGCCACGCTGGCGAATACCGCGAGGGCCAGAAGGCAGGTCAGCGCGAACTCCGCGAAACCGGAGACCTGCCGAGCGTCGAGGAAGTAGTACGGGTACCAACCGATGATCGAACCGCGCCAGAGGGTGAAAACTCCCCACACTAGCGGGAACGCCAGCACGTAGGTCAACAACCGCCACCGGGCCTCGCGGCGCCCCGGGCCGAAGATCCACGCGAGGATCGTGAACGCCGGCAGGCCGAAGTGCAGCACGTGATCAGACCAGGGAACCGTCATGGGAATACCGCGCGCCCCCGCCTGCCAGATAAGGATCGCGAAGACCAAGCCCGCCGTGATGGTCCAGCTCAGCACGACCGTGCGAATGTCGGTCAGCCACCGGGGGTCCTCAGGAGTGCGCAAGGCGACCACTCCCGCGATCACGGCGATGATGACGAACGCGATGTTCGACTGGATCGTGAGGTACGCGAAAAAGTTCTGACCGGCGATCGTCTGTGAGCTGAGTCCCCACAGCAGTCGGTGAACAAGCGATACCGCGCACAGCGCCGCCGCCGCGAGGCGGGTCAGCCCAAAAACCGTGCGCTTCGTCACCTCCGCGAGTCTACGAGGTGGGTCCGTTGCAGGCGATTAGAACAGCAGCCGCGCCTCGATGATGTCTGGTGTCGGGTGACCGGCGACAGGGGACAGGCGGATGCGGGTTCCGGGTGCGGGAGGCGCGATGACAACGTTGATCGTGTCTTCGCCCGCCGGGATTTCGTGCACGGGGAAGTCGAATTCGCCGAGGCTCACCGCCATGGCCGTCGGCACCTCCGACGCGCGCAACCGCACGTGGATCCGCCGCGATTGCCAGCCCGGATCGCGCAGTTCGAAAGACACGGGCGCATGCAATTCGCGCCAGCGCTGGTCGCCGTTCACGCGGAGCGGGGCGCCATCACCCGAGAACGCGTGGTCAGACTCCGGCTGCTGTTCGCCGAACGTCACAGAATCGACCGTTGCGGCGTCGATCGTCAAATGTGCGTCATGAGCGCTGAGAGCTGAGCGCCGGCCGGGGCCCGTCGCAATCGGCCAGTACACCGTGTACCGGCTGTCGTGGATCCCGGCGAACGGTTCGAGGGTGACCGCGCCGATGGGATCCGTGGTCGCCAGCCGGTAGCGCAACGGTTTGACGCGATCGAGCGCATCCGCTCCCTCCTCGACGAGCGGCATATCGGCCACCTCGCGGAGCGGGCCCGCCGCGATATGACCCATCCGGCTGTCATCAGCGCGGAGCCCGTCGAGGTCGCGGTTGTCATCACGCGCTGCCAGCACGATGGGGCCGGCAAGATAGGCCTGCCACGGCGAGCCGTCTGCGAGAGGCTCGGCGCGGAGGGGAAGCGGCACACGAAACGTCAGCTGATCGCCGTCGTTCCACACCCGATCCACGCACACGGCGCCGATCATCTCCGTGACGGCGACGGCCTCGCCATTCACGCGAATGTCCTCGAGCCCGTTCGACCAACCCGGAACCCGCACCCGGATCGGAAAAGCCCGCGGCTGGTCCGCCTCGATCGTGAGCGTGACGCGATCGTCGAGGGGAAATTCCGTCACCATGCGCAGACGAACGCCGAACGCGGCGGCGTTGAGCTCGGCCGGGGCAAAGAGGTTCACGGCGATGGCGCCGTCCTCCACACCGAACAGCCATTCTCCGTATCGGGCCTGCATTTCCATTCCCGTTCCCACACAGCACCAGAAACCCTCGTGGGGCTGCGAGTAGACGCGGTAGTGGCGCGGACGCATCGGCGTGAAATACGCGAATCCGCCGTCGGGGTGCTGCGCGGAGAGCACATGGTTGAACAGGGCACGCTCGGCATAGTCGAACAGCTCAGGGCGAGCATCGCGCTCCGCCAGGAACCGCGTGAGCTTCAGCATGTTGTACGTGTTGCACGTTTCCGGCCCCTCGCGGTCGTCGATCATCGGCGCGAAGTTGTCGGCGGGATGGAAGTGCTCGCGAACGCTGTTGCCGCCGATCGCCACACTGCGACGTTCCACAACAGTCCGCCAGAACACACCGGCCGCATCGACGAGGGCGGCGTCGCTGTTCGCGGCATACCCCACGGCCTTCGCGATCGTCGTGTTCGCGTGCCGACCGGTGAGGTCGTCGCGTCCGTTCAGAAGCGGGTCAAGGATCACGCGATGGGAGAAGCGACGCGCCATGACGGCGAAGTCTTCCCGGCCGGTGAGCGCGGCCAATTCGGCGAACGATTCGTTCATGGCGCCGAACTCGGTGTCGAGCATCGCCTCGAACGCCTCGTCGGACATCTCCGCGGCGATGTCCAGCCACCACTCGGCGAGACGAACGACCATGCGCAGTGCACGCTCATCGCCGGCAATGGTGTGCGCGTCGAGGAGGCCCTGAAAGAGCTTGTGCAGGTTATACCAGGGCACCCAGTGCGTCGATGATCCCAGCGAGCGAGCGGCCGTGACGCCTCCCTCGCGCAGGGCATCGAAGAGCGCCGCGCCTCCGGGGACACCCCCGAGCCAGCCCGAGCCTGCCGCGTCCTGCGCGCGCTCTAGCTCCCCGATGGCGTAGCGGAGGCGCCGCATGGCTTCCTCCTCGCCCGTCGCGGCATACAGCAGGGCGAGCGCCGAGAGCCAGTGGCCACCGATATGGCCGTCCAGCCCGGAGTCCTCCCAATTGCCGTAGGAGGGAGCCTTCGGCTTCAGACCGGCCTCACGCAGGAACGGTGCAAGCAGCCGGTCGGCGTCGAGTCGGAGCGCGTAATCAAGATCCGTCTGAGTCGCCTCGGCGAACGGGCCATCCGTGATGCGGACGGCGTCGGCGGAAAAGAGCTTCATTGTGCGCTCCTGGCGATGGGTGACGTTACCGGCGGTCACACGAGGTTAGATCAACGGCACGCAGCGCTCGAGCTCCGCCGTCTCGTAGAAGGGGGAATCAGCCTCAATCGACTCGCAGGGCGTGGCGAAGGCGATTTCACGCTCGTTGTAGAGCATCCGTGTGATGGTGTCGCCCTCGGCGTTCACGAACGTATCCCACTGGATGTTCGCGCCCATCGGCGCAACCTCGCCACCGCGCCAGTCGTTGTTGTCGTAGGTGAACAGGTCGCCCTCTTCCTGCTGCTGCGTGCTGCCGGGAAGGTGCATGAGGGCGGCCAGCGGGAAGATCTGCTCGGCGTGCGCGAACCGGAAAACGGCGCCCGGCTCACCGGAGGCGGTGTGCTCGGTGAGGGCGTCGACGAAGGCATCGCGCAGCGGCTCCGCCATCCGGAAGGTCACGTCTTCGCCCGCGAAGCCCGGGCCCTTTTCGTAGAACGACTCGGCGTCGTTGAGGTAGGCGAACCAGAGGGCATCGTCTTCTGCGACGAACTGAGACCAGTCAGTGTCGATCTCCTCGCTCATTCCGGCAACGATGATGTATGCGTTGTAGAGCATGTCAGCGGCGTCCACCTCGTCCTCAACGTGTGTCTCACCCTTGCCGCGGTCGGTGAAGGAGAACTCTCCGCCGGCGAGAGAGTCAACAAACGAGGGGTCATATAGCCGCTCGAGCATGTTCCGTGCGCGCTCTCGTGTTTCCGGCAGATCGGACAGCGCGTCCTTGGCCGCCTCGAGTCGCTCGTCCTCTTCGTCGTACTTCTCATACGCCTCGTCGCTCTTGTGGAAGTAGAGGGTCTCTTCATCCACGACGACGTCCGTCAGGTGGGACGCGACGTCCGGGGCGGCGGACGCGAGACCCTCCGAGAAGTTCTCTGCGCTGTCGGTGGCGCGCTCTTTTCCGGACGAGAGGATCTCGATCTCCCCGCCGGATTCTGCGATCGCTGCGAAGAGTTCCGGAACGCGCTCGGCGGTGCGGCTGCCCAGGTCGGACAGCTCGGAGATCCCGCGAGCGCTGAGGTTCCCGTAGCCGAGTTGCTCGTTGGCGGCCATCAATTCGTCGAGGGCAACCTTGAAGTCCTCGCCGAGCTCCGTCAAAGCCCCCGCTTCTGAGGCAGCGTGCCAGACCTGCAGGCTGAGGTCGTCGTACTTCAGGCTGGACAGCGCGCGCGAACCGTGGCGTGCCACGGACTGGCTCAGCAGCGGCGTGAAGCCCTCCGGAGCCTCGGTGACGTCGACGGACTCCGGCGCCGGGTAAATCGACTTGGAGCCGAGTCCCGGGAGGGCCTCTGACGTTGTGGGCGTGGCGGATGTCGTGGCGCAGGCCGATGCGCCGAGGGCGATCGCGGCCGCGGAGGCGATCAAGGTGAGGGAACGAGAAGCATTCATGGTCGCGACGCTACGAACGCGGTGTGAACGCGGAGCGTGGGCAAGGTGAACCACAGGGGCGGGTGTGTGGAACGCTCCACACGTCCCGGGTCGGGTGCGGGAGGGGAGCCCGTGTCGGCGTCGGGAATGACCCCTTTCGCGTCGTCCTCGGGTCGGCTATCTTACTTACGCACAGCGAACGAGTGTTCGTATAGCGAACAATCGATGGGGAGGCCGGATGATCGACAAGACCGTGAGCGGCGTCGAAGACGCCGTGGCAGGAATCGCAGATGGCGCCACCGTGATGATCGGCGGGTTCGGTCGTGCGGGGCAGCCGGTGGAGCTGATCGACGCCCTCATCGCCAGCGGAGCGCGGGATCTCACGATCGTGAACAACAACGCCGGCAACGGCGATACGGGGCTTGCGGCGCTTTTGGCAACCGGACGGGTGAAGAAGATCATCTGCTCCTTCCCTCGGCAGAGCGACTCGTGGGTGTTCGATGACCTCTACCGCGCGGGTCGCATTGAGCTTGAGCTCGTCCCCCAGGGCAACCTGGCCGAGCGTATCCGCGCAGCGGGCGCTGGTATCGGTGCCTTCTACACGCCAACGGGCGTCGGCACCGCACTGGCCGACGGCAAGGAGATCCGCGAAATCAACGGGCGCAGCTTCGCGCTGGAGTATCCGATTCATGCCGACGTCGCGCTGATCTCGGCCTTGACGGGTGATCGCTGGGGAAACCTCCTCTACCGCGAGACGGCGCGCAACTTCGGGCCGATCATGGCGGCCGCGGCGTCCACAACGATCGCGCAGGTGGACAGCATCGTCGATCTCGGCTCGATCAACCCCGAACACGTTGTCACCCCCGGGATCTACGTCGATCGCGTCGTCGCGGTGGGCGAGCGGCGCTGGCTGACGGACGGCGCCTTCGTTGGCGGCGTCGACATCGAGGGCAACCCGCTCGTGAAGGAGGAAAAGTGACGGAGCTCACCAAGATCACCCGGCAGGAGCTGGCCGCGCGTATCGCGGCCGACATCGCCGAGGGATCGTTCGTCAACCTGGGCATCGGCGCACCGACGCTCGTTGCGAACTACCTTCCGACCGACCAGGAGATCATCCTGCACACCGAGAACGGCCTTCTCGGCATGGGGCAGCAGCCGGACGAGGGGTGGGTCGATCCCGATCTCATCAACGCCGGCAAGCAGCCCGTCACGGCCGTCGCCGGTGCCGCCTACTTCCATCACGCCGACTCCTTCGCGATGATGCGCGGCGGGCATCTGGACGTCTGCGTTCTTGGGGCGTTTCAGGTGGCGCAGAACGGCGACCTCGCCAACTGGTCAACGGGCGCGCCCGGCGCGATCCCTGCGGTTGGCGGCGCGATGGACCTGGCGATCGGCGCCAAACAGGTCTTCGTGATGACCGACCTGCTGGCGAAGTCCGGCGAGTCCAAGCTGGTAACGGAGTGCACGTATCCGCTGACGGGGGTCGGCTGCGTGACGCGCGTCTATACCGATCACGCGATCTTCGACGTGACGGCATCCGGTTTCCGCGTGCGCGAGGCATTCGGCGACAACACCACTTCTCAGCTGGAAAAACTCACCGGCCTGACCCTTTCGGGAGAGTGACATGAGCGCCACATACATCTACGACGCCGTTCGCACGCCGTTCGGCCGTGCCGGTGGGGCGCTCTCGGGCGTGCGGCCGGACGACCTTGCCGCTACCGTGATGCGCGCCGCAACCGAGCGCGCCGGCGTCGATCCCGAGCGCATCGAGGACGTCATCTTCGGCGACGCGAACCAGGCGGGCGAAGACAACCGCAATGTCGCCCGTTTCGGGGCGCTCCTCGCCGGATTCCCCACCTCCGTGACGGGGACGACCGTGAACCGTCTATGCGCGTCGAGCGTGGAGGCCGTGATCCAGGGTTCGCGGGCGATCGAAATCGGAGACGCCGACATCATCCTTGCGGGTGGCGTCGAGTCGATGAGCCGCGCACCGTGGGTGGTGGAAAAGGCGGCCAAACCGTTCGCCGCCGTCGGAAATCAGACGATGTGGAACACGGCGATCGGGTGGCGGATGATCAACCCGCTTCTTCCGAAGTCGTGGACCATCTCCAACGGGGATTCGGCGGAAAAGATCGCCCGCGAGTGGGGCATCAGCCGCGATGAACAGGACGAATTCGCAGTTCGCAGCCATGCGCTCGCCGCTGCGGCCTGGGCTGACGGGGTCTACGACGGTGAGATCGTGCAGGTCGACGGCCATGAGCTGGAGCGCGATGAGGGTATCCGCGACGGGAGCACGGTGGAGAAACTGGCGCGGTTGGCGCCGTTGTTCGCCGCGGACGGTTCGGTGACCGCGGGCAATTCGTCGTCGATCAACGACGGCGCGTCGGCCGTTCTGCTCGGCGCGGACGGGGCCATTGACGCCGAGCCCCTGGCACGGATCACCGGTCGAGCCGCCCACGGCGTTGACCCGGACCAGTTCCCGATCGCCCCCATCGAGGCGGCGAACAAGGCTCTTGCCCGCGCGAGGCGCACGTGGGCCGATGTCGACCTGGTCGAGCTGAACGAGGCCTTCGCGTCGCAGAGCCTCGCCTGCCTCGCGGGATGGCCGGAGCTCGATCCCGCAAAGCTCAATATCCACGGCGGTGCGCTCGCGATCGGGCACCCGCTCGGCGCATCGGGCGGACGCATCATCGGCCACGCCGCGCATGAGCTAGCCCGCCGGGGCGGCGGTGTCGCGGTTGCGGCCATCTGCATCGGCGTTGGTCAGGGACTTGCCGTGGTTCTCGAACGATAATGGTCCGGGTGTGGACCGGGAGCGCAATCGATGTCTGAGCGTGATTTCGTGCAGTCGCTGGCGCGCGGGCTCGCCGTGATTCGGGCGTTCGACGCCAATCACACGCGACTGTCACTGAGCGAGGTTGCCGCCCGCACCGACATTCCGCGGGCGGCTGCGCGCCGATTTCTGCACACCCTGGAGGAGCTGGGGTACGTGCGACAGGTGGCACGCACGTTCTCGTTGACGCCGCGCGTTCTCGAACTCGGCCACAGCTATCTCTCGGCGCTGTCGCTGCCGGACGTGGTGCATCCGCATCTCGAGCGGCTGTCGCACCGGCTCGGCGAGAGTGCTTCTGCGGCTGTTCTGGACGGGACGGACATTGTCTACGTCGCGCGTGTACCAATGCGGCGCATTATGAGCGTCGACATCACGATCGGTACTCGCTTTCCCGCTCACGCGACCAGCATGGGGCGGGTGTTGCTCGCGTCGTTGCCGGACGAGGAGCGCGCGGAGATCCTCGATCGGCCTTTGGCGTCGCTGACGGAACGCACGATCGCCGACCCCGCGGCGCTTGCCGATGAGCTGGTCCGTATCCGGCAGCAGGGCTTTGCGATCGTTGACGGCGAGCTCGAAGAGGGCGTGCGGTCGGTCGCGGTTCCGCTTCGGGGCCGAGGGGAGCGGGTGATCGCCGCCATGAACGTCTCAACGTCCGCCGCGCGGGTGACCCGTGACGAGCTGATGGACGCCTTCCTCCCGGCGCTGCGGGGTCAGGCGAAAGAAGCCGACGCCGAGCTCACGCTGGTGTGAGGTTCACACCGTTCCCGCTGGTGGCCACACGCCGATGATGACGGCCATTACGACGAGCGTGACGAGCTCGTGGGCGATGTTCATCGTCGTCAGCTGAGACGGCCTGCCCTCGAAGGCGTCGTGTGTGATGAACCGCGCTGCCGTGAGGCCCGCCCAGAGCAGAATGGCGGTGACCAGAGCGGAGGTCAGGTAGGCGCCGTCGTAGAAGTGCCAGGCGATCGTGGTCGCCCCTGCGAGCACCCACGCGGTGACGAAGCCGACCAGCACCGTGACGATCATCGGGACGATCGCGTCTTTGCTGTCGCCCGAGAGATTGACCTTCGCGAGTTTCGCCCAGCGCGTTCCGAAGACCTTCGGTGCGTACCAGGTTGCCCCCACCACCATCGACGACAGCGTCGCGATCAGAACCGCCCAGTAGTTGATCTCGGGAATCATGACTTGACGCTAGCGCGTGCGGGGTGCCGGGAAAAGGCGTGTGATCAGAGCACGTATCGGTTACGTCCAACGAGGGGCCCGAGCAGCGCCTGGGCCACCAGCAGGCCGAGGATGAGCAAGAGCGGAGCCTTCCATCCGCCCGTTGCCTCGTACAGCACTCCGACGATGACGGGAGGGAACGCCGCGAAGGCGTAGCCGACGGACTGCGCCATGCCGCTGAGGGCGCTGGAGGACATCGCATCGCGTGCGCGGGACGCCATCAGGGTGAGTGACATGGCGATGGAGGCACCGCTGGAGAACCCGAAGAGCATCCCCCACCACAGCACCCCTTCCGGTGCGCAGAGGAGGCCGCACACGCCGGCGATCCCCAGCGACGGCAAGACGGCGGGAACAAAGCGCTCGGCTGAACCTCGCAGAAGAAGCGGAAGCAGAAGCAATCCCGCGACGCTGGTGACCTGGCACATCATCACGTCGAAGCCGGCGAGCGATTCGGAGCGCCCTACTGAACGCGACAGCGGTGCGAGCCAGGTGAGAACGACGTAGAAGGACGATGCCTGCACGCCGAAGTATGCCGCCACCTGCCAAGCGAGGCGGTCGCGCCAGATCCCGGATCTGCGCGGCGCTGGTGGCGCGGGCGCCGTTGTTCTCGCGGTGTCGCGGGAAGCAACGATCCACAGGGCGAGGGCGACAGGAAGCGCCGCCGATGTGGCGAGAAGGGCAACGCGCCACCCCCACGGAGTGCCGTCGATGGCCGGCAGATGTGAGATCGGGACGACGATGCCTGATGCGATCGCGCCGCATCCCGCGAGGATCGACGTGTACAGAGCGGTGACAACGGGTACGCGTGACCCGAAGGAGCGTTTCACGACGGCGGGGAGTAAGACGTTGGCGATTGCCAGCCCAACGCCGATCAGCGCGGTGCCGATCCAGATGCTCCCGATGGGGCCGGGCAGCGAGCGGACAACGCTTCCGATCGTGAGAAGAACCAGCGCCGCGGAAACTGTTTTGTCAAAACCGAAGCGTCGTGCAACGGGATGGGCGAACGGAGAGACCAGCGCCCAGGTGACGAGCGGAACGGAGGCGAGCCCACTCAGCGCGGCCACGCGCATACCCGTGTGCTCGCTCATCTGCTCCAGCAGGGGGCCGACGCCGGTGATCGTCGCGCGCATATTGACGGCGATGAGACACAGCGTCACGAGGAGCAGCACAAGGCGCGCGCTACGCGGTTGATCACGGCTCATCTCGCGAGCTTATTCCGGCGGATGCCTCGCCCCGCCCGCATCCTCTCGATTGCTGGGAGGCCAGCGCCGTAGGCTGGACGGGTCACGCACCAGGAGGAGCACCGATGGACTTCGTTTCCGAGCCCGATATTGACGTCTATCGCGACGCCCTCCCCGTCGTGGCGAGACTGTACGACTCCGTGCCCATGATCGCGATTGCGATCGTGCTGATCGTTCTGGGCGCAGCGGCATGGGTCGCCAGCCAGGTTCTCCGTACGCGGGCTCGTTCAGCGTCCCGGTGGCTCGTTGCGGTGACGGCGATTCTGCTGGTTATGGCGTCCGGCGCCTTGCTCGGACGAATCCTGGCCACCCAGCAGATCGATGATGTGGCCGAGCGGGCGTGGGCGATGGCCTGGGCGGACCAGATCGAAGACACCTACGGACTGGAACTGGCGGAGGGGGAGATCGCCGTCGGTCAGGCGGCGCTCCGGCGTGGCGGCCTCGAGATGCCCGACGAGGTTCCGGGTGCGGACGAACCCGTCTTGTACCGCCCGTGGGGCATTAGCCGGATCGAGCCCGTTCCGGACGGAATCTCGTACACGTCGATGGTGCTGCGCATGGCGTGGACGGGAAGCGATTTCGTGCTGTTGGCGGGAGATCTCACCGACGAGATGGCGCCGTACCAGCCTGTCGACTGAGCTACGCGATCGGCCAGCCCGTGTACGCCTCGGCGAGAAACGCACGGCCTGCCTCGGAGTCCACAACGGTGCGTAGTTCGCCCACCTGACGCAAGCGGTCGAACTCGGAAGCGTCGAAATGCGGGCCGTCGGTCTGCTCAGCCTGAAGCGTCACATCGCCGGGAACTTGCCCGGCTACATGAATGTCGACTCTCGGATGGTCGTGGGGGCACTGCCCCTCACCGCCAACGGAAAGCGTGATGACCGAGCACTGCGCGACATGTGGGAGCGCCGCGTGGCGGAAGAAGAGGAGAAAGCCTAGATGTTCGCCGTTGCAATCAAGGAGTTCCGTGAACTCTTCCGAGACCATCGAACGCTGGGGTTGCTCTTCGGGCTCCCCATCGTTCTGCTGATCATCTTCGGATACGCAGCCAACTTCACCGTCGACCGCGTGTCGGTCGCCGTGGTCGGAGCCCAGGCACAGGCAGCCGTTGACTTCATCAACGACATCGACGACCTCGATCCATCGGTGGACATCGTGCTCATCGACGAGTCGATGTCGGAGGCCGACGTCGATGGGATCCTCAAAGCGGGTGACGCCGACGCGGTCATCGTGACCCGAGCCGACAGGGAGTCCGGTTCCCTCATCGAGCAGGGCGAGTTCGCGGTGGACGGATCAGAGATCTTCCCAGCGCAGGCCTCGGTCCAGGTGTTCCAGCGTCTGCTGATTGAGGAGTACTCCGAGCAAGCGGCGAGTGCGCAGACCGACCTCGACGACATGCAGAGCCGTCTCGCCGATGCGCGAGAGGGCATCGCCGAGGCCCGCGAGAGCCTCGACGATCTCACCGGCGCGTTGGAAGCCGTTCGAGCGGCACCGACACCGGAGAACCTGGCCGCGCTGTCTGCGCTGCAGCTTCCCGATCTGGCGGCCCTCGACGCCGATCTCGGTGACGACAGCGATCTGCAGCTTCCCGACCCGGCAGAGATGTCTGAGCACTTCTCCGATGGCGTGACGATGCGGTTCAACCCCGATCTGCACACTTCCTGGGTGATGATCCCCGGACTGGTCGGGCTGATCCTCACGTTCGTCGCCACGGTCATCACGAGTATCGGACTGGTCCGCGAGCGTGAGTCCGGCACGATGGAGCAACTGGCGGTCATGCCGCTGCGCCCCTTCAGCATCATCATCGGCAAGATCGCGCCCTACTTCTTGATCGCAGCGCTCGACATGGTGATCATCACTTTGCTCGGGATGTTCCTGTTCGACGTACCGTTCGAGGGTTCGGTGCTCCTGATGCTCACCGGATCCGCGGTGTTCCTGCTGGTCGTGCTCGGATTGGGTGTCCTCATCTCGACGGTGTCAACCTCGACCGGTCAAGCTGTGCAGCTGGCGATCCTCGTCGTGTTGCCGCAAGTCCTCCTGAGTGGGCTCATCTTCCCGCTCGAGGCAATGGCCGATGGTGTCCGCTGGATCGGCTATGCGTTGCCGCTGACATGGTTCATCGAGATCGCGCGGGGTGTCATGCTCCGCGGCGCCGACTTCCCCGAAGAGATCCTGCCTCTGGCGATCCTTGCCGGCATGGCCGTCGTCATGTTCGGTCTGGCTCTGGTGCGGATGCACCGCCTCCTGCGTCGCGGGGGTGCCTGATGACTGCGACGGTGACGCAGACGATCGGTCTCACCGACGTCGAGGTGAGATTCGGTCGGACGATCGCTTTGCACGACGTGACCTTCGCGTTGGATGCGGGTTCGGTCACCGGACTCATCGGCGGCGACGGATCGGGTAAGTCGACGACGTTGCGTGTGCTGGCGGGCACAGTCCGGTCCCGTAACGGATCGGCCACTCGTCTCTCCGCCGCGGACGTCGGCTACCAGCCCTCTGATTCCGGAACGTGGCGCAACCTCACCGTTCAGGAGAACATCAATTTCGTCGGGCACGTGCGGGGTATCTCCGCGGCCACACTGCGCGAGCGCGCGAAGGATATGCTCCAGCGTGCCGGGCTCGACCATGCTCGTGACCGACTCGCGCGTGACCTCTCCGGGGGTATGCGGCAGAAGCTCGGCTTCATCCTCGCCACCATCCACCGACCGCGTCTCGTCCTGTTGGACGAGCCCACCACGGGGGTCGATCCGGTCAGCCGCGCTGATCTGTGGGATCTGGTCAGCGATGCTGCCGCAGACGGGGCGTCGATCGCGATGGCCACCACCTATCTCGATGAGGCGGAGCGTTGCGCGCGGGTGCTGCTGTTCGACCGGGGTGAGCTGCTGGCCGACGACACACCAGAGGGTGTGGCGGCGTCGGCGCCCGGAAGCCTCTATGTGTCAGCGCCGGGGGAGAAGCTCCCCAACGACGGCGACACTGTGTGGTGGCGTCGAGGAATGCAGATGTTCGGGTGGTCACCGGTCGCGCTACCTCCGAGCGAGTACTATGAAGGCTCCAGCGCCGACCTCGAGAACGCCGCTGTGGCATATGCATTGGATGCGACCCGCAGGCACGCGCCGGAATCGTACGAGCGCTTCCGACGTGATGCGGACCTGCCCTCGTCCGCGGGCGGTGTCGGATCTTCTGTCCTCGTCGCTGCCACCGACATCACTCGAAAGTTCGGCTCCTTCCAGGCGCTCAAGGGCGTGGACCTCTCCGTCGCCACGGGTGAAGTCGTGGGACTGCTCGGTGGCAATGGCGCGGGTAAGACGACACTCATTCGCGTGATCCTCGGTCTCACTCGCCCCACCTCAGGAGCGGTGCAGTTGTTCGGCGAGGACGAGTCCACTCTGGCCGCGCGTCGACGAATTGGCTACGTGGCGCAGGGCATTGGGCTCTACACCGGACTCACCGCTGCAGAGAACGTGCGCTTCGTCGGCCAGGTATTCCGCGCCGACGTCGACGAGGACATCAAGGGGCTGGATCCCCGCATCGCGTCTACCGTCGTCCACGTGCTCCCCTTGGGAGAGCAGCGGAACGTCGCAGTCTTGGCGGCAACGAGCCACGATCCCGAACTGCTCGTCCTCGACGAACCCACCTCGGGTATGGACCGTCTCGGCAGCGTCGCGCTGTGGAGCCGCGCCCGGCAACACGCTGACCGTGGCGCCGGTGTGCTCATCACGACCCACGACATGCGGGAAGCGGAGCAGTGTGACCGCCTGGTGTTGATGGTCCAGGGTGAGGTTGTCGGAGTGGGTACACGCGACGAGCTCCTCGCTGGGCGCGAGGTCATCGGAGTGGAGACGCCTGATTGGCAGAAGGCCCTCTCTGCGCTGCGCGCGAGTGGATTACACGTGAGCCTGCATGGTCGTCAATGCCGAGTCGTACCCGATGAGACGCATGACGAGGACGTCGTGCGGGCGATCCTCGAAGAGGCCGGCGTGGAGTCCGTCGACATCAGGCGACGCCCCGCTTCGCTGCAGGAGGTCATGGTGCACGCGCAGCTGGCCGGGGTGGCCGTCGAAGCCGACTGAAAAGAGAGAAGCGACAATGGAACAGATGATGGCACTCGTCGTGCTCCTCGCGGGAGCGACGGTGGGTGGTCTCATCGTGTCGCGTGCGCGCATCCCCGGAGTGCTCGGCGTGATGACCGTGGGAGTTCTCCTCGGGGTGGGCCTCGACGCGTACGCCGACGTGGTTCCCGCGTTCGCGCTCCTCACCGCGAAGGACAGCGTGCTCAAAGGGCGTGAGGAACGAACTGGTGACAGGTTCGGTTTAGGCCGCGAGTGTGAGCGGCTCGGTCGGCCCGTTGCTGGTGCCGGGGCGTTCGAAGTAGGCGAGCACGTCAGCGGCTCGCTTCTTCAGGGTCCGGCCCAGGGTGGTGAGCTCGGTGAGCACCTTGGGGACGCCGGCGCCTGTCGAGGGCGTCACCGGCCAGACGCACGACGTGGAAGGGATGCATCACCGTGACCGCGTCCGGGATCTTCTCTGCAGGGGCGGTCTTGAACCCGGTGAAGCCGTCCATCGCGACCACCTCGACCGCGTCACGGAAGGCGTCGTCCCGGTCGGCGAGCCAGGTCTTGAACGCCGCCTTCGACCGGCCCTCGACCATGTCCAGCAGCCTTGCTGGGCCGGCGCCATCGCGGACCGGGGTGAGGGCGATGATCACGGTGACGTCCTTGTCGCCATGCCTGGTGTGGCGCAAGACGTGCTCATCGACGCCAATGACCTTCACGCCCTCAAACCGCGTGGGGTCGTTGATCAGCAGCCGCTTGCCTTCAGCCAGGACCGCGTTGTTGGCGGTGTCCCACGCGACCCCGAGTCCCTCGGCGACACGGGCGACGGTGAGGTGTGCGACCACGATCCCTTCCAGCGCCCACCGCAGCCCGGTGCGCGAGACCTTCGCGTGGCTCCGCCGCGGCGCTGGTGTCTTAGCGCCACACGTGTCCGCAGTCGGCACAGCGGTAGCGGCGCACTACAACTTCCAGCACGGTCGGTCGCTAGCCCAGCGGCTCGTGGGCCAACCGCCGGATCACGGTGTCACGAGCAGCGCCTTCGCTGCCGCACCGTTGGCACCACTGATCTGGTTCCACCACGCGGCACGCGAGGACCGCACGATCCGGTTCAAGTCGTTGTCCGGTCACGCTCAGACCGAGGCCGTCGAGTCGAGCGAAGGCGGTCAGGTCAGGGCGGCCGAAGCCGGCCGGCTGGGTAGCGTCGGACACGTCGAGGTCTTTCGGATGGATGGCGTAGGAACCTCCGTCGTCGGGAGACCTCGACGACGATCTACGGACCGACGCGCCCGGCCGACCTACACCGTCATCTGAGAAGACCTCTGAAACGTCTTCGACGACGACGGGACCGGCGAACAGCCCCTGACCTGCGCAAACGCAGGGCAGGGGCTGTTCGGTTCTGGTGGTCGTGCGATGCGCTGGCCTCACGGCTCTGCCCGACACCGACGTCGCTCTCCTCTGCGACGGACCCCTCGCCGGCTGAGCGCTCGCGGCCGGCATCCTGTCCGTGTGCCGATAGGCCTCGCACCGCTCGGCAACGCAGCATGGCGTTGCGTCGCGACCTGGCGACGGCTCGGCGGGGCGCGATCGTCTCGTGCGTTGGCGGACTACGGGAGCTTGGACGCGAGGACGTCGGCCGCCAGGATCTCGGGTGCTGCGCCGAGGAGGTGCTGGTTGGCCATCAGGGCTGCGACGATGGCGCCGTTGGCGTGGGCGTCGCGAGCGGCCTCGTCGGGGAATGCATCGAAGATCCAGAAGGTGTCGGCGTCGGTCCTTACCGCGAACCAGACAATCGTTCCTACTTCTTCGTTGGCGAGTGCGACAGCGCCGGCGAGCAGATCGGCGAGCGCGTCGTGCTGTCCATCGGCCGCGACGATCTTGGCGACGAAGGCATACGGAAGTGATGCGGGTGCGGACATGAGGGACGCTCCTTGAAATCGGGGTTCTTCCTGAGACGAGTTCAGCCTATGACGAGCGAGGGCCGGTGGGGAGTGGCGTATACGGCAGTATTGCTATTATTTACGTCATGCGTATCGGACTGATCGCGATCGACGGCTGCTTCGGTTCGGCTATCGCGTCGATCATCGACATCGTGCGGGTGGCCGACGGAGCCCGCGGCGATGTCGACCCGCGGATCGACCCGATCGAACTCGCCATCCTCGGACCGAAACGACGAGTGACCACGACGGCATCGATGACCCTGTCGGTGGACCACCCGCTGTCGGAGTCCGGAGAGTTCGACGTGGTCGTCGTCCCTGCGCTTGGAACCCTTACGGCCGCCGCTACCAACGACGCCCTCCAGAGCCGAGATGCTCGTTCGGTCATCGCCTCGCTCGGGCGCCTCGACGAGGCGACCACCCGGATCGCCGCGGCGTGCACCGGCGTGTTCGCTGTCGCCGAGACCGGACGGATGCATCATCGGCGGGCGACGACCAGCTGGTTCCTGGGGCCGGAGTTCCTGAAGCGCTATCCGACCGTCGCCCTCGATCTCGACACCATGGTCGTGGCCGACGGGAACCTCGTTACCGCCGGCGCCGCGTTCGCCCACATCGACCTCGCGCTCTCACTCGTGCGATCGATCAGCCCCGACCTGGCCCAACATGTCGCCAAGCTCCTCATCATCGACGAGCGCCCGTCGCAGGCGGCCTTCGTCGCCTACGAACATCTCCGGCACGAGGACCCGATCGTCGTCGAGTTCGAACGCTTCGTGCGCGCCCGCCTGGACGAACCGTTCAACGTGGACTTCGTCGCGCAGTCGCTTGGCACCAGCCGGCGCACCCTCGAACGACGAGTCCGTGCGGCGCTTAACCTCAGTCCGCTCGGCTTCGTCCAACGGCTTCGCATCGAACGAGCTCGGCACCTCTCAGCAACCACGGACCTCACCTCCGCCGAGATCGCGCTACGGGTCGGCTACGCGAACGCCGAGACTCTGCGCTCCCTCCTGCGCAGGGAGCGACGCCGTTCCTGACCTATCGCCATGCCTTAGAACCACCTCTCAGCACGTCGCGTCGACGCTCCTGCGTCGCCCCTGGACGGCCCACTCGAGACGCCCGCAGCACAGGCCATGTGACGTGTCCCGGCTTCCCGGACGGTCGGGGTCGATGCGCATGTCTGGCGTCACACCCGGCGGGGCGACAAGTGCGTCACCGTCATCATCGACCTCACCCCCCCCGCGCGGAACAAGACCGGCCCGGCGAGGCTGTTGGACATGGTCGAGGGTCGCTCGAAGGCGGTGTTCAAGCAGTGGCTCGCCGCACGGCCGAAAGAGTGGTCCCGCCAGATCGAAGTGGTCGCGATGGACGGATTCGCCGGGTTCAAGACCGCTACGGCCGAGGAACTCACCCACGCGGTCCCCGTGATGGACCCGTTCCATGTCGTGCGCCTGGCCGGCGACGCCCTCGACCGCGCCCGGCAACGGGTCCAGCAAGACACCCTCGGCCACCGCGGTCACTCAGGCGACCCGCTCTACGGGGTACGCCGCACCCTGCACACCGGCGCGAGCTTCCTCACCGAGAAACAGACCGCACGCCTGGACGCGGTGTTCGCCGTCGAAGAGCATGTCGAGGTCGAAGCGACCTGGGGGACCTACCAGCGCATCGTCGCGGCCTACCGGGAACCCGACCGGAAGCTCGGGAAGTTCATCATCCAACACCTCATCGACTCCCTCACCCGCGGCATCCCGGGCACGCTCATCGAGCTGCGCAAGCTCGGCCGGACCCTGACACAGCGCGCCACCGACATCCTCGCGTTCTTCGACCATCCCGGCACCTCCAACGGACCCACCGAGGCCATCAATGGGCGACTCGAGCACCTCCGCACCTCCGCACTCCGCTTCCGCAACATCACCCACTACATCGCTCGGAGTCTGCTCGAAACCGGCGGATTCACATCCGCACTACACCCTCGATTGCGATGAGCCCGTTTCGCATCGCGCAGGAGGTCTACGGCGATGACGCGTGAACGGACGCATGCGCGAATGGCCTACTGTGGTGCGCATGCGTGAGATCCGCGATCTGGACACCGTCGAACTAATTCTTGAGGCGCAGGGAGTGCTGGATGCGATCCGTGGCCCCGAAAGGGTTGTGGATGCAGGAACGTTGCGTGCCCTGCAGCAGGCAGGGAACTATGCCGTCGGGTTCTTCGACGAGGGGCGGATGATCGGCGCGTCTGTGGCCTTCTTCGGCGCTCCGGCAACGCGATCAATGCACTCGCACATCACGGCGCTGCTGCCGGAGTTCCGCGGACGCGGCTGGGGACGAGAGCTCAAGGAACACCAGCGCCAGTGGGCGCTGAGCAAGGGCGTCGGGAACATCACCTGGACGTTCGATCCGCTCGTTGCGCGCAACGCGCACTTCTTCCTGACCGTGCTCGGCGCGCGGGTGACCGACTACGTCGTCAACCAATACGGCATCTTCGGCGGCGGCGACGCGGGTGATGAGTCCGACCGGCTCGATGTGAAGTGGAAGCTGGCCGAAATCGCTGCGCCTCCTGCGCCCGAGGACGTTGTGGAAACGCTCGAGATCCCCGACAACGTCGAAGACATGCGTGAGACCGACCCCGCGATGGCACACGAGTGGCGGATGCGTGTTCGCCGCGAAATGGGTGTTCTCAGCAACCGCGGCCTCGTGATCGCCGGATTCGACCCTGAGCGCGGCTACCTCTTCACGTCGTAACGTCTCTCGGCCTCGCGGTGGTGCGTATGTACCCTGGGCCGCATGACGACGATCGGTGACGACTGGATTCCGCATCGACGTAGCTCCGACCGGGAGCTCGTCGGGTGGGTCCGCCGGTCGGGTGCTGGTGAAGACGGATGACTTCGGCGCGATCGACGTGCCATATGAGCTCATTGAGCTCCCGTGGCCGCCGCCCGCGACCCTTCGTGCGCTCACGGCGGACGACCACGCCGCGCCCTGGCGCTGATCGCCGCGGGCGCGCTACTGCGGTAGTGCGTCGAAGAGAACGCGCGGATCGGGGGCGTCCGCCGGGGTTTGGATGGCGATGGCATCGGCGTCCTCGGCGGCGCGGACCATCGGCCGCAGATCTTCGGGAGGCGACTCTGGACGGAAGATGACACCAACGGTGGGCGAAGCTGTCTCGGTCATGCCGCCACCCTGCCGTACACATCCGAGGTGTATGTGATCTCCGCTCAGGCGTCACCACTAGAATTGCCCGGATCCCGCAACCTCGCGACCATAGGAGCCACCGTGGCCGAACAGTCCCGCCTTGACAAGGTCATCGCCCTCGCCCGCCACCGCGGGTTCGTTTTTCAAGCGGGTGAGATCTACGGCGGTTCTCGCTCCGCCTGGGACTACGGCCCCCTCGGCACCGAGCTGAAGGAGAACATCCGTCGCCAGTGGTGGCAGACGTTCGTGCGCGGCCGCGGCGACATGGTGGGCCTGGACAGCTCGATTGTGCTTCCCAGCAAGGTGTGGGAAGCGTCGGGCCACGTCGGCACGTTCAACGATGAGGTCGTCGAATCGACCACCACCCACAAGCGGTACCGCGCCGATCACCTCTGGGAGAGGTTCCAGGAGAAGCACGGACGTGACCCTGAGGGCTGGCACGAGATCCCCAACCCGGACACGGGCGAGCGCGGCGCATGGACCGAGCCCCGCAAGTTCTCCGGCCTGGTCAAGAGCTACCTGGGTGTCGTCGACGATGCCTCGGGTCTGCACTATCTGCGCCCCGAGACGGCGCAGGGTATCTTCACGAACTTCGCGAACGTCGTCACCGCCGCTCGCAAGAAGCCGCCGTTCGGTATCGGGCAGGTGGGTAAGGCCTTCCGCAACGAGGTCACGCCCGGAAACTTCATTTTCCGTACCCGCGAGTTCGAGCAGATGGAGATCGAGTTCTTCACGGCGCCCGACGAGGCACCCGAGTGGTTCGATCACTGGGTCGAGGCCTGCTGGAACTGGTTCGTTGACCTGGGCATCAACCCCGACAACATGCGCCGCCTGGACGTGCCCGACGGCGAGCGCGCGCACTACTCCGACCGCACGATCGATGTTGAGTACAACTTCGGTTTCGTCGGCGGCGGATGGGGCGAGCTGATGGGTGTGGCCAACCGCACCGATTTCGACCTCAAGAATCACATCGAGCACTCGGGCGCCAACCTGCACTACTTCGACCAGGCCTCTGGCGAGAAGTACGTCCCGTATGTGATCGAGCCCTCCTTCGGCCTGACGCGTTCGATGATGGCGTTCCTCGTCGATGCGTACACGGAGGAGGAAGTGCCCAACGCCAAGGGCGGTACCGACAAGCGCACCGTCCTGAAGCTCGACCCGCGTTTGGCGCCGACGAAGATCGCCGTGTTGCCGCTCAGCCGTAACGAGAAGCTGTCGCCGCTTGCCCGCAAGGTCGCGGCCGATCTGCGCGGTTCGTGGAATGTGGACTTCGACGATGCCGGCGCGATCGGTCGCCGCTACCGCCGTCAGGACGAGATCGGAACGCCGCTGTGCGTCACGGTCGACTTCGACAGCCTTGACGACAACGCCGTCACTGTGCGTGACCGCGACACGATGTCGCAGGAGCGCGTGTCCCTCGATACGCTCTACGGTTACCTGGCCGAGCGCCTTCGCGGAGCGTAGTTCTCTGCGCTGACGTTCCGCGTGCGGCCCCGCTCTTTCCGTCTGGGGAGTGCGGGGCCGCACGCGTGAGAGGACCTGTGGGGTTGGAGCGCCTACGCTCGCTCCATGCGCCGACTTCTTCTTGCCAGTGCCGCGGTCATCGTTGTTCTGGCGGGGCTCACGACGCATGTCTTCGCGCCGACCGGATTCGTCAGCGATGCCACCGGTGACTTGCTGTACGCCGTTCTCATCTCTCTCCTTGTCGCGTTCATCGCGCCGCGGTGGGCATTGACGCGCTCATTCGCCGCTCTCGCTTGCGCGTTGCCCGAACACCCCGGCCGTCAGCGTCCGATATGACCGCGCGATGACTCGGCGGAGCGCCGCGGTGTCGCACACATCGAGATCCTTCACGTACAGGCAACCGACGCCCGACGTGTGCGGACCGAAATGCGCCAGCTCCTCTGCGTGCGCGTCGACGCCGTCCATGAGGTAGATGGTCGTCGCAGGCTTGCGCGGCGCGAACCCGGTAGCCGGAGCGTCGCCTTCGCGGCCCGAGGCATAGCGGTAGTGGTAGGTGCCGAAACCGATGATGGATCCCGTCAGAATGGGTTTCTCCCCCGTGACCTCCGCCATGAGCGCGAGGAGCGTTTCGGCGTCTCGCTTTCTCTTGGCGGGTGTGACCTGAGCAATGAACTCCGCGATGTCCTCCATGCAGCTCAGTATCCGCCTTGTGGGCGCGATGCGGGGTACAAAAGCGGACGATCCCCCTCGTGCGCGGCCGCAACGACCCGTAGGATCGGGTCATGAAGCTCAGTGTGGAGCGACGGGTAGGCCGAGACGTTCTCGAGTGGCTGCTCGAGACGGATCCCGCCCTGCGCTGGCAGGTGGAACGCGATCTCGCGGATGCTCCGGAGCACGTGTGGCGTGAGACGCGAGAGCGCACCGCACACGAGGGATACGGTGCGCGGCTTCTGGCGTTGCAGGACGACGATGGGCAGTGGTCAGGTGGCGCCTCCGTTCCCGCTCCGGGATCCGCGGGTGCTCCCGAACCGGGAGATCCCGAGCGTGCCTGGACCGCCACGACGTGGGCGCTGAACGCCTTGCGGCAGTGGGGCGTTCCAGTGGCTGCGCTCGGTGATACGGCGGACCGGCTCGAGAAAAACTGTCGCTGGGAATACGGCGACATGCCCTTCTGGGTGGGGGAAATCGACGTCTGCAACAACGCCTTTACGCTGTCAAACGGTGTGTGGCTGGGGCGGGATATGTCCGACCTCGCGCAGTGGTTCGTCGAGCACCAGGTCGCCGAGGGCGGCTGGAACTGCGACTGGGTGGAGGGATCCACGCGCGCATCCGTGCACTCCACGCTGAACGCTCTCGTCGGTCTCCTTGACGTCGAGCGCAAGACCGGTGGCACCGATGCGATCCGCGCCGCACGAGCCGCAGCGGAGGACTATCTGCTGCAGCGGGCGCTGACGTACCGTGCGTCCACGGGCGAGCCGATTGTCCGGGACGCGGACCACTTCACGTACCCGGTGCGGTGGCGGTACTCGCTTCTGCGGGCGCTCGACTATTTCCGCGCGGCGAACCGCTACGAGGGAGGTGACCATGCAGGGCGCTTAGGAGACGCAATCGACATCGTCGAGTCGCTGCGGCAACCCGACGGGCGTTGGCTGCAGGGTCCCGTCGAGCCCGGGCGCGTGTGGTTCACGGTGGACGTGCCGGAGGGGCAGGCGTCGCCGTGGCTGACGTTCTATGCGCTCCGCATCCTGCGGTGGTGGGACGAGGTGTGATGGCCGGGCGGGCTGTGATCGCGCTGCGACCGACAACGGAAAGGCAACGTCGCTAATCCGAGAGGGAGATTGTCTCTGAGCGGGGGTGATGCCTGAATCGATCACAGCAAGACATCGTTCGTGATGTCGTGGAACTCGAGGTGGAGCGTGGGGACATCGATCCGTGTGGCAATGCGCCGCTGCAGGTTGATCGTGAGAGACCCTGCGAGGTCAGGGTGCTCGCGTCCGAGAAGGTGGACCCGTATTTCCTCATCAGTCTTCTCGGCACCGACCATTTCGTACAGGTCGTGACGCCGACCCCAGATGGGGAGCGAGAGTGGAAACGCGACCCGTGGCCTGGGGCGATGTGTACCCCCGACGTGCTCCGAAGCCGACTTAGCCTGCGTGCAGCTGGTGCGCGGGGCACTCCGCGGGAGGGGCGGCTGATGCGAAGGCGGGGCGGGCATCGATGCCGAAGAGGGTTTCGATGGCGTCGAAGACCTCGGCGGCACGTCCTTCGATGGCGGCCTCCTGGGCGCGAACCGTCGGCGTGTGCAGGAGCATGCCGGTGAAGTGGCGCAGGGCCTGCTCGATGTTCGGGTCGCCACTCTTGTCGCGGGCCAGCTCGCGTTCCAGCACCTCGAAGACGTGCTTACGGAGGGCGACGACGGCGGGCTGAGCGGTCTGCTGGCGGCCCTTCGCGAGGTACTTTTCGGCGGCGTCGCGCACGATCTCACGCGCGGCGTCGGTGGCCTGAAGCTCTTCCAGCGGCGCGTGCAGGCGGATCGTTTCGAGATCGAGCAGGGTGACGCCGGTGACCTCTGCCACATCGGGGTCGACGTTGCGGGGGAGCCCCAGGTCGATCACCAGCGAGCGGCGATCGTATCCGCCGGCGCGCAGCACCTTGGCGTTCACAACCGGCTCTTCGCGCGACGTACAGGTGATGACGATGTCGACGTTCGCGGCCGTTGCGGGGAAGTTCTCATCCGAGACCTGCGCGAGGCCATGTTTTGTGGCGAACTGGGCGCGGCCGGAGGGGGAGTACACCTGGATCTCGGCAACGCCGCGATCGCGCACGGCGGCAAGAGTTGCTGCCGCGTAGGCGCCGGTTCCCACGAGGAGTACGCGAATCTCGGACCAGTCGGCAATGCGGCTATCGGCGAGATCGAGGGCGAGGCGTACCAGCGATCGGCCGGCTCTGCCGAGCGCCGTGGAGTTCTTCACGGACTTCTGCGTTTCGGTTGCGCGCTGGAACAGGCGCTCAAGCTCGCTGGACGCCGTTCCGGTCTGCCGGGCTTCGTCGAGTGCGCGGCGCACCTGTCCGCCGATCTCGCCCTCGCCGACAACAACCGATTCCAGCCCGGACGCCACGGAGAAGAGGTGCTCGGCAACCTTGGCCCCGGTCTTGACCTCGTACGATCCCGTCAGTTCTTCTGCGGCGACGCCCGTTGCGCGGGCGATGGCATCGCGGGCGACGGCCACGCCGGAATCGTGCGCAGCGGCGGCGGGCTGATTGATGTCGATGTACGCCTCGAAACGGTTGCAGGTGGACAGCACAACGGCGCCGTCGACGCTGTCGTGCGCCTGTGCGATCAGAGGAGCAACGGGGTTTGTGTGCGCGCTCAACCGTTCGAGGAGCTCGAAAGGGGCGGTCTTGTGACTCGCGGACACACACAGCAGCACACCGTGATTCTACATCCCGTCGAAACCAGATCTGAATGATTCCAGAAAAGGAAGGGCGCCCTTGCCGAGTCGGATTGTCGGCGGCTTGCCCTACATTGGCCGAATGACGCCTGAACGAACCGCGGGCCCCGCCATGCCGCCCGTGATCCGCGTACTCGTGGTGGTTGCGGCCGTTATCGCCGTTCTCGCGGGGCTGTGGGTCACACGCGGAATCTTCGGGCCCCTCGCGCTCGCGGCCATTATCGTCATCATTTGCTATCCGATCGGGCCGGCAATCGTGAAGCGCGGAGCACCGCGCTGGGCCGGGGCAACGGCGGTCATCCTGCTGTCGTATCTCGTTCTCGCCGTGCTGGCTGCTCTGATGACGTGGGCGATCATGGAGTTCATCCGCCTGGTCACCGACCTCGCGCCCGAGTTCACGCGGATGACGCAGGATGTCTACGCGTGGATGGTGGACCTGGGAGTCGAAGCGGTCATCGGCAGCGAGGTCACGTCGATCTTCAGCGCGTCGAACATCATCGGCTATGTCACCGCGCTCTCCTCCAGCGCCTTCAGCATCACGATCGCTTTCTTCTTCGTTCTGGCCTACGTGATCTTCATGGGCGTCGACTCGGCACGCTACGCGCGTGCCGAGGAAGCCTTCGGTGCCCGCGTGCGGCCGATCCTGCAGAGGATGCGTGCCTACTGCTCCAGCGTGCGGCGGTACTTCGTTGTCAACGCATCGTTCGGATTCGTCACCGCGATCATCGATGGCGTTGCTCTGTACCTGCTCGACATTCCCGCCCCGGTCGTCTGGGCGATTTTGTCGTTCGTGACGAACTTCATCCCGAACATCGGCTTCGTTTTGGGGGTTGCGCCGCCGGCGATCCTGGCCCTCGTTGTCGGAGACTGGGTCACGATGGTCGCGGTTCTCGCCATCTACTGCGTTGCCAACGTCACGCTGCAGGTCTTGATCCAGCCGAAGTTCATCTCCGATGCCGTTGGTCTGAGCCTCACGCTGAGCTTTTTCTCGGTGATCTTCTGGACAACGGTCCTCGGTCCGCTTGGCGCCATTCTCTCCATTCCGCTCACGCTTCTGGGGCGCGCGCTGATTTTGGAGTCCGACCCGTCGACGTCCTGGCTGAGATGGCTCTCCGGCGATGAACAGGCAGCCGACAGCCCGCTGAAACCCCGTTCCCGCTGGGCATAACGCCGTCACAGGCGACGGTGCGAGGATGGGACTATGGCTCTCCCCGACGCACCGCTGATCCGCGCCCTGCGCGGCGACCGACCCGCCACCACCCCGATCTGGTTCATGCGCCAGGCCGGAAGGTCACTGCCCGAGTATCGCGAGCTGCGCGTCGGAACGCAGATGCTTGACGCCTGTCTCACGCCCTATCTGGCGGCGGAAATCACACTGCAGCCGGTGCGACGGCACGGCGTCGACGCGGGGATCTTTTTCAGCGACATCGTCGTTCCCGTGCTGCTGGCGGGGCTGGACGTGGAGATCGTCCCCGGCCGCGGTCCCGTTTTCGCGGATCCGATCCGCACGGCGGACGACGTCGCCCGCGTCACGAGCGTGTCTCCGCAGCTGGTCGCCGAGAAGTCGGAGCCGATCCGCGAGGCCGTGCGGCTTGCGGTGGCCGAGCTGGAGCAGTCGGGCAAGCCGCTCATCGGTTTTGCCGGAGCCCCCTTCACGCTCGCCGCCTATATGGTCGAGGGCGGTCCGTCCAAGGAACACCTGCGCGCTCGCGCGATGATGCATGCCGACCCCGACTCCTGGCACCGTCTCGCCTCCTGGCTGTCCGAGGTGTCGGCGACCTTCCTGGGCGCGCAGGTGGAAGCGGGCGCATCGGCCGTGCAGCTGTTCGACTCGTGGGCGGGTTCTCTCGCTCCGGCCGACTACCGAGAGTTCGTTGCGCCGCATTCGCAGCGCGCACTCGCCGGCATCACGGATGTGCCCCGTATCCACTTCGGCGTCGGAACAGGGCCGATTTTGGCGGACATGACGCTGGGGGGCACCGCTGACGCTGTTGGCGTTGACTGGCGCCTTCCGCTCGACGAGGCGGCCGCGATCGTCGGCCCCGACATCACGGTGCAAGGGAACATTGATCCCGCAATGCTGCAGGCGCCGTGGGACGTTCTCGAGGCGCACGTTCGTGACGTTGTTGCCCGCGGAAAGTCGGCGCGCGCTCACGTGGTGAACCTCGGTCATGGAGTTCCCCCCGAAACCGACCCGACGGTGCTCACCCGCATCGTTGAGCTCGTTCACTCGATCTAACGGGAGCTTCGATGACCGACGGAATCGACCTGCTCGCGCTGCGCGATCGGGCGGCTGAGTGCCGCATTGTCGTCATCGGCGGCGGAATCGGCGGGCTTGTCTCTGCGCTGGAGTTCGCCAAGCTCGGCATACGCGTGACGGTTCTCGAGGCCGCGGAGCACTGCGGAGGCGCACTCCGTTCCGGTGAGGTCGCCGGGCTCACCCTGGACCTTGGCGCCGAGAGCTTTGCTACGCGCGGCGGCCACGTTGCGGCGCTGATCGAGGAACTCGGGCTGAGCGACGATGTCGTTTCTCCGGAACATGGCGTTGGCGGCGCGTGGGTGGCCGGCATCCCGGGGGTGGGCGCGGCACCGTTACCGCGCGGCGGTGTTCTCGGCATCCCTGGCAACCCCTTCGCAGACGATGTGCGGCGCGTGATCGGCTGGGGCGGCGCCTGGCGCGCATACCTCGACCGTCTTCGTCCCGTGCTCACGATCGGGCACGCGAGTTCGCTCGGAAAGCTGGTTCGATCGCGACTTGGAACGCGTGTTCTCGACCGCCTCGTCGCGCCCGTCACGAGCGGTGTGTACTCAGCGTCGCCCGACGACATCGATCCCGATGTGGCGGCCCCCGGCCTGAACACGGCCATCACCCGCGCCGGCTCTCTAACCGGCGCTGTGCTCGACCTCTCGTCGCAGCGCGCGAGCGCACCCGGAGGGGCGGTGCAGGGCCTGAGCGGCGGAATGTACCGCCTCGTCGCGGCTCTCGTGGAACGAATCGAGCACCTCGGCGGCGAGGTGCGTACGTCGGTCCCCGTTGCGGAGCTGATGCGCGACGGCGAGGGGTGGATCGTCCGCTGCGAGGCGATTGAGGGGCACGACGAGGAGTCCGAGACCATCGCGGCGGACGCCGTTGTTGTCGCAACGGACGAGAAGACGGCGCGGGAGCTCATCGCCCCGCACACGGACGGTGCGCTCAGCGCGCTGCCGCCGGTGGCCGGCCCCGTTGTCGACATTGTCACCCTCGTCGTGCGCAGTCCGGCTCTCGTTGACGCACCGCGCGGAACGGGCGTTCTCACAGTTCCCGGATCCCACCGTGCGAAAGCGCTCACTCACGCGAGCGCCAAGTGGGCCTGGGTCCGCGAACAGGCGGGAGCGGGCGTTCACGTCATTCGCGTGTCGTTCGGCACGGCATCTGAACAACCGGCGACGGACGGCCTGACACCCGACAACGCCGCGCTTCTTGCTCTGGAGGAGGCCAGTTCGCTGCTCGGGGTTGCTCTGACCCGCCAGCAGTTGCTCGGGCACCGCACCGAACGCTACGCACAGTCGCAGCCCGCCGCCATGATCGGACTGCGCGAACAAACGGACGCGGCACGCGCCGCGATCCGCAGTGCGCGGCACGTGGGATCTGTCGGCGCCTGGCTGTCCGGAACGGGCCTCGCTCAGGTCGTTCCTGACGCGATCGAGGAGGCCGATCGCGTGCGCCGGGCCCTCCTTTTTGCCCCGTGACCTGACGCATCGCCACGGCGGAGGCGAGGATTCTCCTCATATGCCCTAACGTGGAAGCGCGAGATGGCGTCAACGTCTGACGGAGGGGAACCGACATGCGAGGAAAGATCGGGCTGGTTGTCGGCCTGGGCATCGGATACGTGCTCGGAACGCGTGCGGGACGCGCGCGCTACGAGCAGATCAAGCAGCAGGCCCAGAAGGTATGGGAACTTGAGCCTGTTCAGAAGCAGGTCGACAAGGCGAAAGATCTTGCCGCGAACAGCGCGATGGCCGTTCCGCGTGCCGCATGGGCCGGGGTCGTCAAGATCGTGAAGGTCGTCTCTGACAGTCAGAGCACGCCTAGCGAAAAGGCGGAAGCCAGCCGCAAGGTTGCCGATGAAACGGCAGACGACATCAAGAAGGCCGCGAGCTGATGGCCAAGAAAACGCCTGGTCCGTCACCGATCCGCGATCGCGCCGACGACAGCTTGCTGTCCCTGATCGCCGACGTTCCCGAGCTGGTCAAGAATCTTCTCCGTGCCGAGTTCGCGGCGATCAAGACATATGCCATTCAGCTCATCAAACACGGTGGCTTCACCGCACTGTGGGCATTCGCCGCTCTCTTCTTCCTGTTCTGGACGATTCCGGCATTCCTGGCGTTTTTCACGATCTTCCTCGCGCTGTGGCTGCCCCTGTGGGCATCCGCGTTGATCGTGCTCGGCATCGGGGTGGTCATGATTGCCGTGTGCGGCATCTGTGCCTACCTCTTCCACATCCGGAAGATCCAGAAGCTGGAGAGCCCGGGAGCGGCCGCAAAGGCCGACGCCGCGATCGTGAAGGAGTTTGCCGATGAGTTCTGAGCACGCACCCACCGTTGTGCCGAGCGGCATCTCCGACCCCGTTCAGCTGGCACGCGCCGAGCTGAAGGCGGCGCTCGCGGCGATCGAGCAGAAGTCGAACTTCCCGCGACGTGCGGAAGAAGCTGCCAACCGCGCGGTCGAGAACGCAAAAGCACTCGCCGCACGTCGGCCTGCGGTTGCGCTTGTCGGCATCATCGCGCTTGCCGCGTCAGCCGGAACCGCTGTGTGGGGCATCGCCCGCATCGCGTCGCGCCGATAGGCAGTTACGGCACCACACCCGATCCATCACGATTACGGCATGTAAGGGTCGGGGGCGCATGATGGGGGCATGGCCGATTTCGTTGCTCCCTCCGGCGATAACTACAGTCTGTGGACCGTCTGGCGGCGGGACCCTCATCATCCCGTTCTGACGGACGACACGGCGGAACTCGACGCCCTTGTTTCGCAGCTCGCTGCGGAGGGCGTCACCGTTCGTGGTTTCTACGATGTCAGTGGCATGCGCGCCGACGCCGATCTGATGATCTGGCTGCACGGTGCCGTTCCAGAAGATCTCCAAAAGGCGACCCGTCGTCTCCGTCGCACGGAGCTGTTGCAGAACCTGCTGCCCACGTGGCACGCCATGGCAGTGCACCGCGACGCCGAATTCAATAAGCGTCATGTTCCCGGGTATCTGCGCGGCGAGCAGGCCCGCGGCTGGCTCACGGTTTATCCCTTCGTGCGCAGCTATGAGTGGTATTTGCTGCCCGATGCTGAGCGTCGCGAGATGCTCGCCGATCACGGCCGCAAGGGCTCCGTTTTCACCAACGTCGTTGCTAACACGATGGCGTCGTTCGCCCTCGGCGACTACGAGTGGATGCTTCCGCTGGAATCCGACGACCTCACAGCGCTCGTCGACATGATGCGCGAGCTGCGGTACACCGAGGCGCGACGCCACGTTCGCGAGGAGGTGCCGTTCTACACCGGGCGGCGGATCCCCGTGTCCGACATCGCTGAGGTTCTCCGGTAGGACGCGGCATGTCAGACACCGCAATCCGGCTGGGAACGCGCCGCAGCAAATTGGCGATGGCACAGTCGGGCCTCGTCGCCCGCGACCTGGAACGCATCTCGGGCCGCACCGTCGAGCTCGTCCAGATCACCTCCGAGGGCGACACCAACCGCGCGTCGCTGGCGTCGCTCGGGGGCACCGGCGTTTTCGCCACCCGGCTCCGCGAGGCGCTGGCTGCCGGGGAGTGCGACCTTCTTGTGCACTCGCTGAAGGATCTCCCTGTCGCGCCCGCACCCGGACTCGTCATCCAGGCCACCCCGGCACGCGCCGACGCTCGCGACATCGTCATCACGCGCGACGGAACACCGCTGGATGCGATGCCGACGGGCGCGCGCGTGGGAACGGGATCGCCGCGCCGCATCGCGCAGGTGCTCCGCGCGAACCCCGGCGTCGAAACACACGACCTGCGCGGCAACATCGACTCGCGCATGGGGCGCGTGCGCGACGGCGAGTTGGACGCCGTGGTCCTTGCGGCGGCCGGAATCGGGCGCATTGATGCCGACGGGTCGACCATCGGCGGATTGCACGCAGAACACCGTGATCTGGTGAGCTGGCCAACGGCAGCCGGGCAGGCGGCGTTGGCAATCGAAGCGCGTCAGGATGCCGATCCGCAGCTGCTCGCGTGGATTGCCGAGCTGGACGATCCTGTGACGCGTTTCGCGGTCACCCTGGAACGCGAGTTGTTGGGCGCCATCGAAGCGGGGTGCCACGCTCCCGTTGGTGTTCATGCGACCGTCGATGACCACGAGGTGCGCGTGCGCGCCGATGTGTACGGGGCGGAGGCGGCCAGCGACGTCTCGGAGGATGTTTCTGTTCCCCTGATCTCGCTTGACGCCCTGATCGAGGGGTATATTCAGGGGCGTGGCAGCGGCGAAGCTGTCGACCGCGACGGGCTCATCGCCCGCGCACGTGAGATCGGAAGCGACCTCGCGCGTCGACTGCTGGACAACGGGGCAGCCGACATCGTGACGAGAGAGGCCCCCACCTCATGACAATCGAAGCCAAAGCAGGTAAGCCCCTGACTGGCTGGCGCGTGCTCGTGCCGCGTGGGGGACCCTGGGGAGACGGTGTTGCCGCCACGTTGCGGTCCAAGGGCGCCGTCCCCGTTGTGTCGCCGCTGATCAACTTCGCGCCGACGGAAGATACGGCCGCGCTCGAACAGGCGCTCGCCGATCTCGCCGCCGGACGATACGCGTGGTTGACGGTCACGAGCGCAACCACGGTAGACGTCCTGTACGCCTATCGCGCACGGATTCCCGAAACGACGAAAATCGCGGCGGTTGGCGAGACAACGGCGGCCGCGCTCAAGGCCGTCGGCTATCCCGTCAGCCTTGTGCCCGAGCGCGATAACTCGGCGGCAGGCCTGGCCGAACAGCTCATCGCGATCGAAAAAGAGCCCGTCAGCGTCCTGGCACTCCGCAGTGAAATCGCGAAGCCCGTTTTGACCGACCGGCTGCGCGCCGCCGGTCACGAGGTGGGCAGTGTTGTGGCGTATCGGACGATCGGTGTTCCCGCCACGGAGCGCGCGCTGCGTGATGTGAACAACGGGCGGATCAACGCGATCCTCGTCACGAGTGGTTCCGTTGCGTGGCAGGTCCGCGAACAGTTCCCCGTGATCCCCGATCAGACGATCATCGCGGCGATCGGGCCGCAGACGGCCCGTGATGCGAAGGCCGATGGCCTTCCGATTCAGGTCGTCGCGCCGAGCCGGTCGATCTCGTCGCTGATCGATGCTCTCGCCGACATCCCGGTTCCCGCGCCGACACCCGAGGCGCTCTCGGTGCCGAACACCGGAGCGGTCGATGTGGCCGACGTGCCGAAGAAGAAGGACTAGCGTGTCGTTCCCCACGCACCGCCCCCGCCGGTTGCGCACCTCCGCCCCCGTGCGGCGTCTGATGCGCGAAACGCACCTGGTTCCCTCGCAGCTGGTTCTTCCGGCGTTCGTACGCGAGGGCATCGACGCTCCTCAGCCGATCAGCTCCATGCCCGGCCAGCAGCAGCACACGCTGGACTCCCTGCGCCGCGCTGCAGCCGAAGCAGCCGAGGCGGGGGTCGGTGGCATCATGCTCTTCGGCGTCCCCTCCGTGCGGGACGCGATCGGATCGGGCGCCGATGATCCGACCGGTATCCTCAACGTCGCCACGTCCGCGGTGATCGAAGAGGTGGGCGACGCCATCGTCGTGCAGACCGATCTGTGCCTCGACGAGTTCACCGACCACGGTCACTGCGGCGTTTTGACGGCGGGCGGCGCCGTCGACAACGATGCGACGCTCGATCGCTATGCCGCCATGGCCATCGCCCAAGCCGAAGCCGGCTCGCACCTGCTCGGCCTGTCGGGAATGATGGACGGCCAGACGGCCGTTGTGCGCCAGGCGTTGGACGGGGCGGGCTTCTCCGACACGATCATCCTCGCCTATTCGGCGAAGTACGCGGGGGCGTTCTACGGACCCTTCCGTGAAGCCGTGGACTCGCAGCTGACCGGGGACCGCCGCACGTACCAGATGGACGCAGCAAACGCGCGAGAGGGCGTGCGCGAAGCCCTTCTCGATGTGGAGGAGGGCGCCGACATCGTCATGGTCAAGCCGGGTCTTCCGTATCTCGACGTTCTGGCCGACGTGCGCGCTGCTGTCGACGTTCCCGTGTGGGCGTACCAGGTTTCCGGTGAGTACTCGATGATCGAGGCTGCGGCAGAAAAGGGGTGGATCGATCGCCGAGCCACGATGACCGATTCGCTGCTGGCATTCCGTCGCGCGGGAGCCGATGCCATCCTGACGTATGCGGCAACAGAAGCCGCAGGCTGGTTGCGCGAAGACATCTGACGTGCAGGCGCCGCAGAACCGCCCAAACGGCACACGAAAATCACCGAATCGTGTGCCGTTTGGCGCATCCTGCGCCGTTGTCGATGGTGTGCCTCGATACCCCTTCCGTTCGACGCATCCACACGGGTAGGGTCACCGGAACCGAGCACGTCGATCACTGTCGAAGGAGATGGTGGCGATGTGTGGACGACCCGAACGCGCGGAGACGATTGTCGTCGGCGCGGGCATAGTCGGGAGCGCGCTCGTGCGGCATCGGTCGGCTCTGTCCTGTGAGCGCGCCGGCGTTGGACAAGGAGGTCCTCATGCACGTCATCCCGGATCCGCGGATCCTGCTTTACCCGAGGCTACGGAAGTCACCGTTCTTCCACGCCTCACGGCAACACGGTGTGGCCATGTACAGCGTCTACAACCACACGTACCACCCCCGCCACTACGGCGATCCTGTTGACGAATACTGGGCACTGGTCAACGGCGTCACGCTCTGGGATGTCGGCGTTGAACGCCAGATCGAAATCACCGGGCCCGACGCCTTCACCTTTACGAACATGCTCGTGCCGCGTGACCTGTCCAAGTGCGCCGTCGGCTACTACTGGTTGCGCGAGTTCGAGCTGGGGGACATGCGCGTTTCACCGCGCCTCGAGAAGAACATCGGACTGGCCATGATGCCCACGTCTCTCGGCCACATCGGAAACGTCGTTCAGGTGCAGACCCTGGAGGGCATCGTGCCCGCAACGGTTGTCCCCAAGCCGTTCATCGATCCCGACAAAGACGCACCGAAACAGGCCCTCCACGGCGAGGAGGTGGGTGGATGAGCTCCCGCATCAATAGCTTCGACATCGCTGCTCGCGCCACCCTTCTGCCCATTGGAGAGGTGGCGGCGGCGGCGGCGGGGATTCCCGACGAGTTCGTCGAGCCGTTCGGAACGGGCGTCGCCAAGATCGACCTGGCGGCCATCGACGCGATGAGCGATCGTCCCCGCGCAAAGTACGTGCTGGTGACGGCCGTGACTCCGACGCCGCTGGGAGAGGGGAAGACAACGACAACGGCCCCGTGCGCGAAACGGGCTTCGACATCACGGCCGCGTCCGAGGTCATGGCCGCCCTCTCGCTCGCCACCTCCCTGCAGGATCTGCGCGCACGAATGGGGCGCATTGTCATCGGCTGGAACCGTTCCGGCGATCCGGTCACCGCCGAAGACATTCGCGGGGCCGGGGCGATGACCGTTCTGCTGAAACAGGCGCTACGGCCCAATCTGCTGCAGACCATCGAGCACACGCCCGCCTTCGTCCACTGCGGACCGTTTGGGAACATCGCAACCGGAAACTCGTCTGTTGTTGCCGATCTGATCGGATCGCGCGCCGGCGAATTCCTCGTCACTGAGGCGGGGTTCGCGGCCGATATGGGGGCCGAACGGTTCTTCAACATCAAGTGCCGCGTGTCCGGAATGGCGCCAGACGCCGCCGTGATCGTCACCACCGTGCGATCGATGAAGGCGCACTCAGGGCGCCACCGGATCGTGGCAGGGAAACCCCTGCCCGAGGAACTGCTCGCCGAGAACCCCGGCGCTGCCGAGCTCGCGCGGCTCGTCGAAGAGGCCACGTCCGAGCCGACATCGTTCGGGTTCCTTTACCCTGATGAGGCCACGCTTGTCGAAAAGGTCGAGGCCATTGCAACCGAGGTGTACGGCGCGGACGGCGTCGACATCAGTCCCCAGGCCGCGAAAGACCTTGCCGCGTTCGAGGCGCAGGGATTCGGGCACCTCCCCGTGTGTATCGCCAAAACCCATCTGTCGTTGTCGAGCGATCCGAAACGCTCGGGCGCGCCCACCGGCTGGCGGCTCCCCGTGCGGGAAGTGCGGCTGTCGGCAGGAGCAGGTTTCGTCTACATGATCTGCGGTGATATGCGCACGATGCCGGGGCTCGGCTCGGCCCCCGCCGCCGAACAGATCGACATCGACGAGAACGGCGATACCGTCGGGCTGTTCTAGGCCGCGCGATCGATTCCGTTCCGGTCGGCTGATCCGGGGATGGGCACGAGACAATGGGGGTATGACACGCAACGACGAACTGTTCGACCGCGCCCGAAACGTCATCCCCGGCGGAGTGAACTCCCCCGTGCGGGCATTCGGCTCGGTCGGCGGAACACCGCTGTTCCTGCAGTCGGCGCGCGGAGCGTATGTGACGGACGCTGATGGTCGGGAGTACGTGGACCTCGTTGCCTCCTGGGGGCCGGCGCTGATCGGCCACACTCACCCGCAGGTGGTCGATGCCGTAAAGGCCGCCGCCGAGAAGGGGCTGTCCTTCGGCGCCCCCACGGAAGGTGAGGTGCAGTTGGCTGGCGTGATCGCCGACCGCGTTCAGGCCGCGGGGCTGTCGCCGGTCGAGGAAGTCCGCCTCGTGTCAACGGGCACGGAGGCGACGATGACCGCCATTCGTCTCGCGCGCGGCGTCACGGGCCGCGATCTTCTCGTGAAGTTCGACGGCAACTATCACGGGCACTCCGATGGCCTCCTCGCCGCGGCAGGATCCGGCGTGGCCACGCTTGCCCTTCCGGGAACAGCCGGTGTTCCGGCCGGTGTTGCGGCGGAAACCCTCGTCGTTCCCTACGGGGATCTCGAAGCGGTCCGCGAGGTTATCGCCGCGTATGGCGATCGCATCGCCGCGATCATCGTCGAGGGAGCCCCCGCCAACATGGGCGTGGTCGAGCCGCCTTACGGGTTCAACGCCGACCTCGCCGAAATGGCTCACGGCGCGGGCGCGCTGCTGATCCTCGATGAGGTGCTCACAGGGTTCCGCGTGCACCGCGCCGGCGCCTGGGGTCTTCAGGTCGAAAACGGACCCGCCTACGAGCCCGACATCATCACCTTCGGCAAGGTCGTCGGTGGCGGAATGCCCCTCGCCGCGCTCGGCGGCAAGCGCGCCATCATGGAGCACCTCGCGCCAACCGGCCCCGTTTACCAGGCGGGCACCCTCTCGGGTAACCCCCTCTCGGTGGCAGCGGGCCTCGCCACCCTCGAGCTGGCCACCGACGAGGTCTATGCGCACATCAACGCGGCTGCCGACACCGTCACCTCGGCGCTGACGTCCGCGCTCGCCGCGGAGGGCGTTGTTCACGCGATTCCTCGCGTTGGTTCCCTTTTCGGCCTCGCGTTCTTCGACCGTGCCCCCGCGAACTACGAGATCGCGAAGATGCAGGAGGCGCACCGCTACCCACCGTTCTTCCACGCGATGCTGGCCGGGGGCGTCAACCTTCCGCCGAGCGTGTACGAGGCCTGGTTCCTCACCGCCGCCCACGACGACGAGGCGCTCGGCCGCATCGTCGACGTCCTCCCCGCGGCGGCAAAGGCGGCTGCCTCGGCGGCTGCCTAACGCCCTCTCTCGCGGCAGGGTGGTTGCTGCAAGGCCCCCTCTCGCGGAGGGTAGCGGTCAACAGGTGCCCCGCTCGCGGTGACCCCGCGCGAGAGGAGTTCCTAACGACGCCGTTCCAGGTCGATGAGTTGCTGTTTAATGTGTTCTCGCCCGCCGTATTCGCCGAGCGAGCCATCGGAGCGGATGATGCGGTGCACCGGGACGACGAGCGTCAGCGGCGTCAGCCGGCAGGCCGTGCCCACCGCTCGAGCGGCGCGCGGCCGGCCGGCCATTGCGGCCACGTCGCCGTAGCTCGTCGTCTCCCCATAGGGAACGCGGCACACGGCCTGCAGGGCGTCGCGGGCGAAACCACGGGCAAGGCGCCAGTCGATCTCCACGTCGAACCCCGTGCGATCGCCACGGAAGTATTCGCCGATCTGAGCGCCGAGCCCGGCGATGTCCGTTCGCTCGGCACGGAGGTCGCCGCGCAGTTCTCGGGCGACGGCTTCGACGACCCACAGGGGCTCCTCGGCGGTTCCGAGGGCGACGATCGCGTCGTCCGCGAACACCGCCACGGCCGCACCGATCGGTGTGGCGTGAACCGTGTAGCGGTAGGTCACGCGGCTTCGACGGCCCGCAGCAGGTTGGTGGTGCGGGGTCCGAGGCCCATCTGAGCGGCGTCCCTCAGTTGCTCCGCCGTGTCGACGTCACGCCGGAGGCCGGGAGCGTCCACCGGAAGGGCAACGAAGGCAGCCGCGCGATGCTCGTTGGCAGAGCCGGCGCCGAATCGCGACTCATACAGGGTGACATCGCGCCACATCACGAGCGTTGTGCCCGTGCCCTCGGCATCGGGGACGAAGGCGCGCGCGTACTGGGTTCCTGCGGTGAGCGCCCCGTCGAGATCGTGAGCGGAGAGGGCGGGGAGGTCGCCCAGCATCGCGGCGCGGGCGGGACCGGCTGCCTGCGCGAGCCCGGCGCGCACGGCGCCGTTGAGGCCCATGCCGGGGTCGGGAATCGCACGCGTTCCGGGGATGTGCTCAAGGCCCGCGATAACATCCGCGCTGCTTGTGACAACGATGACCTCATCGACACAACGCGCATCAGCAGCGGCTGCGATGGTGTCGAGCGCGATTGCGAGGGCGAGAGCTGGCCGGGGAAGCCGAGCGCCGTCCAAACGCGATTTGCCATCAGCTGTCGGCTTGACCGGGATGACGAGCGACCAGGAGCCGCTCACGCGACCAGCCCGCGCAGCTTCGGAAGGACCTCGCGGCCGTACAGCTCAAGGAAGTCGGCCTGATCGTGGCCGGGGTCATGGAAGACGAGGTGCGTAAAACCGAGATCCAGATAGTGCTGGATGCGGGAGATGTGCTCGTCGGGATCATCCGACACGATGAATCGGCTTGCCGCACGCTCGATCGGCAGCGCTTCTGCGAGGCGCTGCATCTCCTGCGGGTCGTCGACGCCCATCTTCTCCTCGGGCTTGAGCGCCAGCGGCGCCCAGAAGCGCGTGTTCTCGAGAGCGGCGCTTCGGTCGGGTCGCAGCGACACCTTCACCTCGAGCATCCTGTCGACGTCGTTGCGGTCGCGGCCGCCCTTTTCGATTCCCTCATCGAAGGCAGGCAGGAGCTTGTCGGTATAGAGCTCAGCGGCCTTCCCGCTGGTGGTGATCCAGCCGTCGGCCATCCGTCCCGCGAGGCGTGTTGCGGCGGGTCCGGAGGCGCCAATGTAGATCGGAACCTCCTGCTCGGGGCGATCGTAGATCGTCGCGTCCTTTGTGGAGTAGTAGGTGCCCTCGTAGGTGACACGTTCCTCGCGCCAGAGCTCGCGGATCAGCAGGATGGCTTCTTTCATCCGTTGGAATCGCTCGGGCGGATCGGGCCAGGTCTGGCCGAGGGTGACCTCGTTGAGGGCTTCGCCGGTGCCAACGCCGAGGATCATTCGCCCGGGGTACATCGCGCCGAGCGTTCCGAACGCCTGGGCGATCACACCCGGGTGGTAACGGAAGGTGGGGGTGAGCACGCTCGTGCCCAGCAGGACCTTCTTGGTGGCTTCGCCGACGGATCCGAGCCAGGGCAGCGCTGCCGGCGCGTGGCCGCCATCGTGCATCCATGGCTGCAGGTGATCGCTGAGAAAGACGGAGTCGAATCCGTTCTCCTCGGCGCCAACGGCATAGTCGAGCAGCTCGCGCGGGGCGAACTGTTCGGCGGAAGCTTTGTAGCCGAAGCGGAAGGGAACGGTCACGAGGGGGCTCCTTCGTTCTGTGTGAGTCGACGTGAGCGCACTCGGGCGCTGGAGAGGCGCAGTCGGAAATCGGCGACGGTGCCTGGCCACAGCAGCGTCAGCCTGCCGCTGCGATCGTCAACGTACCAGTTTGAGCACCCTCCTGTTACCCAGGGGGTGCGCGCGGCGCGCTGGGCGACGTCGCGAGAGGCGGCATCTTCTTCGGCCTGAGTGACGCGAACGGGGTCGGGGTAGGCGAAGGGCGCGGCGGTGCGCTCGGCGATCAGCGCTGCCGCGAACTCCGCCTGCGCTTCGGAGATGAGCACCGACGAATTGTGCCCAAGCGAGGCGTTTGGCCCGTTGACGACGAACAGGTTGGGGAACCCCGCCACGAGCGTTGAGGCCACCGCCGCCATCCCCGTCGACCAGTGTTCGGCGAGTGTTTCTCCGTTGTCTCCCGTGACGAGCCGCGCATAGGGTTGCTCCGCCGTTTCGAAGCCCGTTGCGAGAACGAGCGCGTCGACGTCGTACGTCGCACCGGATGCGGCGGTCAGGGTGGACCCGGATGCGCGCTCGAGGGCACTGGGTTCCAGGCGCACCTGGCCCGAGGCGATCGCGGGGTAGAAATCATCGCTCAGGAGCACGCGCTTACAGCCGAACGCGTAGTCCGGCGTGAGCGCCTGGCGAAGATCCGGATCCGGCACCTGCTCGGCGAGGTGGTCGAGCGCGACGTCGCGCGTGGCGGCCGCGGCATTTTCGTCACCGGAGCGCGAAGCGAAGCGCTGTTCCCCCTCGGCGAAGAGCCGTTCGCGATGTGCTCTCAGCGCCGAGGGGTCGTCGGCGTAGCGGCGGATGTCGGCCTCGTCGACGGGGTGATCGCCGCGCGGAACGATCCAGGCGGGGCTTCTCTGGAAGAGGACGACGTCGGCGCCGCGTCGGGCAAGTTCCGGCACCAGTTGGATGGCGCTGGCCCCGGTTCCGACGACGCCGATGCGCTGTCCGGTCAGGTCGCCGTGGAGGGCGCCATGGTCCCAACGGGCGGAGTGGAAGAGGGGGCCGCGGAACGTCCCGAGCCCGGCGATCGCGGGAATGCGCGGTTCTGTGAGGCGCCCGCAGGCCAGAACGAGGTGGTCGGCGATAATCTCGGATGCCGAGGTATCCGGGTGTCCGGTACCGCGCATGGCGGTGATGCGCCATGCGACGCCATCCCACTGGGCGGCCGACATCGACGTGTTGAGCAGAATGTGTGGGGAGAGGCTTTCCTCTGTCACGACGCGTTCGAGGTAGGCCTGGATCTCCGCGCCGGGGGCGAAGGCGCGCGACCAGTATGGCCACGGGTGCGCTCCGAGCTCGTAGAGGTGGCTGGGGATATCGCAGGCGATGCCCGGGTAGGTGTTATCGCGCCAGGTTCCGCCGATGCGGGGGGCGCGTTCGAGCACGACGAACGATTCCACGCCCGCCTCGCGCAGCGCGATCGCCTGTGCGATCCCCGCGAATCCGGCACCGATAACAACGACGTCGACGCGCAGCGAAGCGGTCATCGTGTCGCCTCGCTTCCGGCCGCTCCGCGTGCCGCGGCGGCGCGGCGCTCGGCGCTGATCTCGCCGTATGTCGTCGTGCGCAGGCGGAGAGGGCGCATCAACGGACGAACGAGCGCCCCGGCGGCATCGAGGGGGAGCTCCTGGCCGTGTTCCACGCCGGAGAGGGGACTCACCCGCCCGTCGAGAAGCGTTCCGCCCAGGTCGTCGCCTCCTGCGCACAGGAGCTCGGCGGTGACGGCGCGCCCGTGGCGGGTCCAGGGGATCTGGATGTGCGGGATCGTTCCCGTCAGCATCAGGCGCGAGACAGCCGCCATCGCGCGATGCTCATCGATCGGTTGCCGACCGCCCACGAGGGGGGTGCCGGCACCCGGCAGGGGGATCGGGACGAACTCCGTGAAGCCGCCGGTGAGGTTGTGGATGCGCATGAGCTCGCGCAGGTGGGCGATGCGTTCCGCCGCCGTCTCGATGTGGCCGTAAAACAGAACGGACGTTGAGGTGAAACCCGCGCCATGGGCGGCGATGATGGTCTCGGTCCACGCATCGATCTCAAGATCACTCGGCATGAGCTCTCGGCGCACGCGTTCGCTGAGGACCTTGACGCCCGTCCCGGGTACGGTGTCGACGCCCGCGTCACGCATCGCGCTGAGGGCCGCTGTAGTTCCGAGGCCCGTGCGATCGGCGAGGTCCCGGATGTCCTGCGGCCGGAAGGCGTGCAGGTGAATATCGGGCGCCCCGCGCCGAACGGAGCGCGCGATGTCGAGATATGTCTCTGCGGGCATATGCGCTGGGATCATCCCCTGCACACAAACCTCCGTAAGTCCGAGCTGCCAGGCATCGCGTGCCATGTCCTCGGCATCGGCGAGGATAAATGTGCCGGGCTCGTCCCGGCGCAGCCGGACGTGCGTCGAGGCGATGTTGCGATTGCCGACGATGCTGACGGCCTCACCCACCGTGTAGCGGCGAACATCATCGGCCGTACGAACGACGGCCTCGAGTTCGTCGCCCGTTGCCGTGAGCAGGCGCTCCCATTCGCTATCGTCGAGCGACGCGGGGTCCTGCGCCGCGCGCTCGATGATCGCGGCGATCAGCCCGCCCGGCGCGTTCAACGTTGGCGTGTGATCCTCCGCGCGCTCTTCCGGAACGTCCGAGCGCGCCACACCGCGCGGAATCGTGCTCGCACGGCCCAGGCCTGTTTCAGGGTCGGCCAGCGCATCGACCGCGTCGCGGAGGCCCTCGTCCACCCACTCGGGGCCGAGGAACTCGGGGTGCGCCGTGAGCCGCTCCGACAAAACGAAGCCCAGCTCGCGCGTGCGGGCGGCGAGATCGTCCAGGTGCGGCCACGGGCGCTCGGGGTTGACATGATCCGCGGTGAGGGGCGAAACACCGCCCCAGTCGTCGGCTCCGGCGCGAACGAGCAACTCCAGTTCGACCGGATCCTGCAGATTGGGCGGAACCTGAATGCGCATGCGCGGCCCGAACACCAGACGCATCACGGCGACGGCGGCCACGTATTCGCGCAGTGCCGCGTCGGGAACGTTTTGCATCGCCGTGCGCGGCTTGGCGCGGAAGTTCTGCACGATCACTTCCTGGATGTGGCCGTGGCGATCGTGGCTGTCACGCAGGGCGATCATGGACTCCGCGCGATCACGGAGCGACTCGCCAATACCGACGAGGATGCCGGTTGTGAACGGGATACGCGCCGCCCCGGCGTCTTCAAGGAGCTGCAGGCGCACGGCGGGGTCTTTGTCCGGTGACCCGTAGTGGACCTGTCCCTGTTCCTCGAAAAGGCGACGGGAGGTCGTTTCCAGCATGACGCCTATCGATGGCGCCATCTTTCTCAGCATGACGAGTTCGTCCGGCCGCATCACCCCGGGGTTCAGATGGGGGAGAAGGCCCGTTTCTTCGCGGATCAGCCGCGCCATAGCGGCAACGTACTCGAGCGTTGACGCGTAGCCGTTGGCGTCCAGCCATTCGCGTGCTTCTGGCCACCGATCCTCGGGACGATCACCGAGGGTGAGCAGGGCCTCTTTGCAACCGAGCGCCTGGCCCTGTTTCACGACGGCAAGCACTTGCGCTGGCGACATGAAGGGGGGTTTGCGCTTCTTCAGGAGCTGCCCGGGGGTGTCGACGAAAACGCAGTAGTGGCATCGATCGCGGCACAGCGTCGTGAGCGGAACGAAGACTTTGCGTGAGTAGGTGATGATGCCGGGCCGTCCGGCCAGGCGAAGCCCGTCGTCGCGGGCACGGGAAGCCGCGGCGAGCACCCGTTCGAACGCCGCGTCGTCGGCGCCGAGCAGCGCTTCGGCATCCGCGGCGGACAGGCGTTCTCCTCGTTCCGCGCGGGCAAGAACATCGGAGAGAAGGGAGTGATCCAACAGCGTCATCAGATTCTTAGTCTCGCACCGGATTGCGCTAAGGGGTGCGTCGGAACGGGATCGTCGCGGAGGCATGCGGGACGTGTTTGGATGGACTCATGGTCAGCCTGCTCGTTGATTCCGACACCCTCGAGGTGCAGCTCGCGCCGTTCGAGCGGGTTCTCGCCCGCCGGAAGGAGCCGCTGCGCATCGATCGCGCGTCGATTGTCAAGGTCCAGCTGACCGAAGATCCGTTCACGTGGCTACGCGGTGTTCGCGCGCCCGGAACACACGTGCCCGGTCGTTTGGCGTTCGGCACGTGGAAGTCTGTCTTCGGCGATGATTTTGCGGCGATCCGCACGGGACGTCCGGGCGTTGTGATCGATCTCGATGCCGGGGGCGAGTTCGAACGTGTCGTTTTGGCGACGCGTCATGGCGTCGCTCTGGTCAAGGCGCTTCAGCGAGACGACGAGCCGGAGCAGGGCGGCTCCGCCGTCGCCGACTGAACCCGGCGGAGCGGCCCTCGATCGGTCAGGACCGGAACGACGTCGCGGTAAATCCGTGCGGGCGCGGCGGAACGTCGGTCGCGGCTTCGGCGTCGTCCGATTCCTCCGCGTCTTCTGCTGCTTCGTCCTCTTCGTCACGCAGGTCGCTGGCGAGCGCGGCGAGCGACGCGGCTCCGGGCAACACCGTGGCTGCTCCGGCCATCGTCGCGACAACCCCGGTAGACGCAGCAATCTCGACGATCTCGTCTTCCGCGTCTTCTTCGGCGGGAGTCCCATCAGCGATGACCTCGGCCACATCGGACTCCGAGGCTTCCGGTTCGTCGTGCGCCGGTTCCTCGGCCACGGGCTCGTCTTCCGCTACGGCCGACGCGGCGGCAAAAGCCGTGGGATCGAGAGCAGCCGTTCGCGCCGGCGCGGACCATGTGCCGTCGATGATCTGCAGGTAAACGTCTTCGAGCGATGGGCCCCGATGCGTGAGCGTGCGCAGCGGAACCCCGGCCGCGGTTGCCAGCGCGCCGATCTCGGACGTGGTGGTCCCGTCGATCGCGATTCCCGACCGCAGCACGCGATAGGCGTACCCGTTGTCGTCGAGAAGTTCCAGCAGGGCCACGCGATCGTCGGCGTCAACCGTGACGAGGCCGCCTTCTGCCTCGCTGAGGAGTTCGATCGGTCCCTCGAACAACAGCTGACCCTCGTTGAGGATGATCAGTGAGTCGGCGACCTGCTCCACCTCGCTGAGCACGTGCGACGACATCAGCACGGTGCGACCCTCATCGGCGAAACGGCGCATCAGCAGACGAATCCAGCGAATGCCCTCGGGGTCGAGACCGTTTGCCGGTTCGTCGAAGACGAGAACAGCCGGGTCGCCGAGCAGCGCCTCGGCAACGGCCAGGCGGTGCTTCATCCCGAGGGAGAGGCTGTCGATGCGCATATCGCCCATCTCGCCCAGCCCAACAACCGTCAGCACCTCGGCAACGCGCGGCGCGCCGATGCCGATCTGCTTCGCGGCCTTCGTGAGGTACTTCGTCGCCGTCTTCCGGCGGAAGCGTTGGAAGGAATCGACGCTGAGGATCGCACCGATGGACGCGCCGGGGCGCACGATCTGGTGGTAGGTCTTTCCGTCGATCGTGGCCTTGCCGCGCGTCGGCCGCAGGTCCCCGAGGAGGATCCGCAGTGTCGTCGTCTTCCCGGCGCCGTTCGGGCCGAGGAATGCGGTAACGCGTCCCGGCTCGATCCGTGCCGTGAGACCGTCAACCGCCGGAACATCACCGAACACCATCGACACGTCGGCGAATTCCAGCACCTTGCCGTCGCTCACAAGCTCCCCCACTCTCTCAGGTTCCTCCTATCTTGGCTGATAACGCCGGGGAGGTGTGGGACATCTGCACGCGGGTATCGTTGCGCCGGTGACTGTCACACGATCTGATGAGCGCGTCCTCCTTCACGTGGAGGACGGAGTTGGCCGCATTACGCTCAACCGCCCCGAGGCGTTGAACGCCGTTGACCTGCCCATGCTCGAGGTCGTCACGGACGCTCTGGAGGCCTGGCGTGAGGATTCCGAGGTCCAGATCGTTCTTTTCGACGGTGTCGGCGATCGCGGCTTCAGCGCCGGCGGAGATGTGCGCCGCATCTATGAACTTCTCGAAGGCGGCGACCAGGCGGGCCCTGAGGCGTTTTTCCGCACCGAGTACCAGATGAACGCGACGATCGCCGAGTATCCGAAGCCCGTCGTCGCGTTCGCCGATGGCGTCACCATGGGCGGTGGAATCGGCATGGCCGGACATGCGCACGTGCGCGTCGTGACGGAGACGTCAAAACTGGCGATGCCAGAGACCCGCATCGGCTTCACCCCGGACGCCGGTGGGTCCTGGCTTCTGGCGCACGCCCCGGGCCGTATCGGGGAGTACCTCGCTCTGACGAGCGCCACGATGGGCCCGTTCGACGCGATTTACGCGGGATTCGCCGATCACTACGTTCCACGGGGGGATCTGGGGGCCATTCGCCACGCCCTTGCCACGCGGGCCGACCCGTCGACGCCCACCGAGCTCGTCATGCTGTTCGACGAGACGCCGGACGACAGTCCTCTGCAGGCAGCTCGCGCGTGGATTGACGATGCCTTCGCCCTGGACAGCGTTGCGGCGATCCGGGAGCGGCTACGGGAACTGTCGGAGGCCCCGCGATGGCGTGACGCCGATCCGTCGCCGGCCTCGGCACTCGCGGCGCTGACGCAGCGACCTCCCGTCGCGACAACCGTCACGCTTGCCGCAATTCGTTCATCGCGGGCCCTGCCGAATCTGCGCGCGGCTCTCACCCAGGAGTACCGGCTCGTCGGCTGGTTCTCCGAAACACAGCCCGACATGCGGGAGGGGATTCGGGCGCAGATGATCGACAAGGACCACCAGCCCCGCTGGTCTCCCGCGACGATTGAGGAACTGCCGGAGACGATCGTCGGTGACGCGTTCACCCACCAGAATCTCCGCGCGCTGTTCTCCTGAGTTACGTGGGGTCTATCCGTACGCAATGTTTGCGCACTACCGTGGGGACCTCGCGGGGCGCGGAGGGCGGACACGATGGTGACGAAGAAGAGTTTCGGCTCGTATGGCGTGTGGTTGATGGAGGATGCCTGGGTGCCGGGCACGGCGGCCGTCGCCGAACGCCTGGGTTATCAGACGCTGTGGATCGGGGGATCGCCGGCTGCGCCTCTCGAAACGGCGCTCCATGTGCTGAACGAGACCGAGCGTGTGATCGTCGCCACCGGCATCGTCAACATCTGGCAGGACGACCCGGTCGATATCGCTGACGCGCACCTGCGCATCTCGGAGGAGCACCCTGGGCGGTTCGTGCTGGGCATCGGCTCCGGTCATCGAGAGGCCACCCCCGAGCGAGTGCGTCCTCTGGCCGCTCTCCAGGAATACCTCGAAGCGCTCGATATCGCCGGAATCCCGCAGGACGAGCTGCTGCTTGCGGCCCTCGGAGATAGGACGCTTTCGCTCGCCGCTGAGCGATCGATCGGCGCGCATCCGTATCTGACCGTTCCGGAGCACACGGCACACGCGCGCAGCGTGATCGGACCTGACGCCCTGCTCGCGCCCGAACTGAAGGTATCGCTCGACGACGATCAGGACACGGCGCGGGCTCGTGCGCGGGCCACGTTGGAGCGCTACTTCCGGCTGGAGAACTACGTTGGCGTCCTGCGGAGGTTTGGGATCTCCGAGGAAGAGTTCGCGGATGGTGGCTCGGACGATCTCATTGACCGCGTTGCCGCGAATCACACGGCGGAAGCCGCGGCGATCGGCGTGCAGGCGCACCTCGATGCGGGCGCTGATCACGTGGGAATCCAGCCGCTCGGACCGGATCCGCTGCTCACGCTCGAACGCGTCGCCGACGCCCTCGGGCTGACGCAGGAGGTCTGAAACGCGTGGTGCCTGCTGGCCAGGATCTCGAGGATCTCGGCCAGCAGGCACCACCGTGTATCAGCTTCGGCGAACTGTTCGTCGGCGCGCGACTCCGATGCCGAGCAGCCCGATGGCGATCAGAGGTGCGACGCCGGACGTACCGCCTGTGGCCGCGAGCTCGTCACGGTCGGGTGCGGACGTACCCGGGGCGGGCGTTCCGGTTTCTCCCGGTTCGGTGGGGTCCGTGGGTTCCCCCGGTTCGGTGGGCTGACGAGGTTCGGTCGGCTCGCCCGGTTCTGTGGGGTCGGTCGGCTCGGTGGGTTCCGTCGGCTCCTCGGGGTCGGTCGGTTCGTGAGGGCGACGCGGTGACGGTTTGTTCCTTCGCCGTCTATCGACTCGACGCGCCACGACTGCGCTGCGTCCGTCTCATGAAGATCGCTCGGCGCCTGAATCGTGACGCCGCCGGTGTCGCCGGCGAGGGCGAGCTGGCTCTGCACACCGATCAGCTGCAGCTCCTGTCCGTCGACGAACGCCGGGGCCTCGTCGGAGACGCCGCTTGTTCCCGCAACCTCGAACGAGGTGACGGACTTTGCCGGCACCGTGACCGTCACCGACGCAGACTCGGTGTCAACGGGAATCGCGTCCCCGGGAACAAGCGCGTTGGCCGTGACATCGTCAGCGGGAGACTCGGTCGTCGTGAAGGGCGTCACCGTGGCGTCAGACGCGATGTGGCCGAAGCCCGCGAGGTCGATGACGACCTCGCGGGGCTGCTCATTATGGTTCACGTGCACCAGCGTCACGCCACCGCCCGTCGCGGGCAGGGCGGCCGTCGTGTTCTGATCCCCTGCGGGAATCAGACGATCCCCCGGTTCGATGAAGTGAGTGAAGTTGCGAACCGCGTTGAACTTCGCATTCGTCAACACCTGGCACGCGGCATCGTCGCCGGTTGCGCCGTCCGCGATGCGGCGGGCCGAGAATCCGTCGGCGTCGCAGTCGAAGTCGATGAAGATGCTTCCCCAGTTGAGCTTCTCCGTGAATTCCATGTTGTAGGTGTCTTCAACTGGCTGCCAAAAAACCCACGCGTCGGGCTCCAGCTCGCGGAGGTCGTCCACGATGTGCTGGGCCATTCCGAGCCCGTTATCGATGTTCGTCAGGTTGAAGCCCTGACCCGAGGTGTCGTAGTCGCCCTCGACCTCGCTCATCCAGAGCGGCTTCTCGGCGGTTTTCGCGATGTCGCGCACAAGCAGCCAGCTGCCCTGGCCGTAGGTGTGCACGTTCAGCTGGTCGACGCGGTCCTGTGCCTCGGGACGTCCGTGGCGTTTCCGCCGCCGATGTTGTACCGGGCGAGATTAAGGCGCAGGCCGTCGTCACCGAAAACGGCGTCGAAGAGTTCCTGCCGCACATCCTCAGGGTATCCGCCGGTGGCGTGCGCGAACCAGACGAGGCTGGTGCCCCATCCGTCGAATGGCTCAGCCGCGTATCCGGGGTTGGGGGTGATGCGCACGGTGTCTGCGGCCTGCGCCGACAGAGCGACTCCGCCGACGAGGGCGCTCGCGCCCAGCGCGCCGATACAGAGGGAGGACAGCAATCTGGTTGACGTCATCGTCGACCTCTCTGGTCGCTTCTGCGCGATCACGGTGGATGCCAATATTTGCGTGAACATTGCTCGTACCCGGCGACCATAGCGTGATGACGCCACCCCGCGCGAGCGGTCTTTGGTGACCGCGTCACAGCCGGACGCGGTCACCAAATCACGGGCGTGTCAGCCCTCGTCGGAGTCTGTCCGCGGCGGGCCGCCGACGATGGGGGTTTCGCTCGCGCCGAGGGACTCCTCGATTGCGGCCTGCTGATCGACGTCGACGGCAGCGTGTTCGAACTGGCTCTGGTAGAGCCGCCAGTACGCCCCGCGGGCGGTGATCAGCTGCTCGTGCGTACCCTTTTCCACGATCGATCCGTGCTCCATCACGAGGATGAGGTCGGCGTCGCGGATGGTGGAGAGGCGATGGGCGATGACGAACGAGGTGCGTCCCTGCCGCAACGCCGACATCGCCTTTTGGAGGAGCAGTTCGGTGCGGGTATCGACCGAGCTGGTCGCCTCATCGAGGATGAGCACCTGCGGGCGGCGGATAAACGCGCGCGCGATGGTGATCAGCTGCCGCTCACCGGCCGAGACGTTGGCGGCATCCTCCTCGAGAACGGTGTCGTAGCCGTCGGGCAGCGAGTGGACGAAGCGATCGACGTACGTTGCCTCGGCGGCGGCGAGGATCTCGGCGTCGCTGGCATCCTCGTTGCCATAGCGAATGTTGTCGCGGATGCTTCCCGCGAACAGCCACGGATCCTGGAGCACCATGCCGGTGCGGGAGCGGAGGTCTGCGCGCGTGAGCTCGGCGATGCTCTGACCATCGAGGCGGATGGCACCGCCGCGCAACTCGTAGAACCGCATGAGCAGATTCACGAGAGTGGTCTTGCCGGCACCGGTGGGGCCGACGATCGCGACCGTCTGGCCGGGTTCGACGCGGAAGGAGAGGCCGTCGATGAGCGGCTGGTCGTCGGAGTAGGAGAACACGACATCGTCGAACTCGATGACTCCCATGCCGTCCGCCGGTGTTGTTGCGGGGTCGTCCGCGTCGGGGTCTTGTTCGTCTTCGTCGAGCAGCGAGAAAACGCGCTCGGCGGAGGCCGTTCCGGACTGGATGACGGGAAGCATGCCGCCGAGTTCGGCAAGTGGCTGGGTGAACAGCTGGGAGTACTGCACGAACGCCTGCACATCGCCAATGCGGATCTGGCCGCTGGCGACCATGATGCCGCCGAGGACGGCGATTCCGGCGTAGGTGAGGTAACCCACGAACTGCATGGCCGGCATCATCACGCCCGAGAGGAACTGCGCCTTGAAGGAGGCCGCGTAGAGGTCTTCGTTCTCTTCCTGGAACGCGTCGGAAACGGCCTTCTCGCGGCCGTACACCTTGACGAGTGCATGGCCGGAGAACGACTCCTCCACGCGCGAATTCAGTCGGCCGACCTTCTTCCACTGCGTTTGGAAGGCCTTCTGTGACTTCGGGCCGATGACGCCCATGATGATCCCGATGAGCGGCAGCGCAATGAGTGCCACAAGCGCGAGCTTCCACGAGATCGAGAACATCATCGCGACGACGCCGACCACGGTGAGCAGCGAGGTGATCGCTGAGGACAGCGATTGCTGAAGGGTTTGGGTCATGTTGTCGATGTCGTTTGTGACGCGGCTGATCAGCTCGCCGCGCGGAACGCGATCGAAGTGGGAGAGGGGAAGGCGGTTGATCTTGCGTTCGACGTCTTCACGCACGCGCCACATGGTGCGGACCATGATGACGTTGATGATGTAGCCGGACAGCCATTCGAACAGCGACGCGGCAACGTAGATGATCAGCACCCATACCACGAGCATGCGGAGCGCCTCGAAGTCGACGCCGGCGCCGGGCGCAAAGCGTTCCATCGCGAGGACCATATTGGCGAAGTCGTGTTCGCCGGCCTGTGTGAGGGCGTCGGCGACCTCAGACTGGCTCATTCCGGCGAACTGCTGACCGACCATGCGCGAGACGACGCCCTCGAAGACGACGTTGGTGGCTTCGCCGAGAACGCGCGGCCCGATCACGGTGAGCAGCGTTCCGAACGCGCCGATCAGCGAGGCGAATGCGAACGTCCAGGCTGACGGACGCAGGAGGCCGAGGAAGCGGCGGAAGCTTGGCCAGAAGTCTTGGGGTTTTCCGCCGAGAGCACCGGGGTGGTCCGCGCCGGCGGCGATGATCGCCTCTTGCGCTTCGAGCTCTTCTTGGCGCTGGGCGTCGGGGGTGTTCTCGCTCATGCGTCGACTCCCTTCTGGGAATCGAGAATTTCGCGGTAGGTGCGGCTGATTTCCAGCAGCTCATCGTGGGTTCCAACGCCGGCCATACGTCCGTCTTCCAGGACGACGATGCGGTCCGCATCCGTGATGGTGGAGACGCGCTGGGCGACGACGATCTTCGTCACGTCGGGGAGTTCTCGCCACAGCGCTTGTCTCAGCCGGGCGTCGGTTGTCAGGTCCAGGGCGGAGAAGGAGTCGTCGAAGACGAGAACCTCCGGCCGGCGCACAACGGCGCGCGCGATGGCAAGGCGCTGGCGTTGGCCGCCGGAGACGTTTGTTCCGCCCTGAGAGATCTCGCTGTCGAGGCCGCCCGTTCGTTCCCGCACGAAGTCGGCAGCTTGAGCGATCTCGAGCGCGTGCCACAGTTCCTCGTCCGTTGCGTCTTCCTTTGCGAAGCGCAGGTTGGAGGCGACCGTTCCAGCAAACAGGAAGGGGCGCTGGGGGACAAGCCCGATGCCCCGCCACAGAACGGAGAGGTCGGCCTGTGTGACATCGACCCCGTGCACCTGCACGGTTCCGCTGGTGGCGTCGAACAGGCGGGGGATGAGGGAGACGAGCGTGGACTTTCCGGAACCCGTCGATCCGATGATCGCGACGGTCTCGCCAGGGTCGGCACGGAAGGAGATGCCGGACAGCACCGGCTGTTCTGCTCCGGGGTAGATGAATTCGGCGTTGTCGAAGGTGACCTCGCCGGGGCGGGGCATCACCGTGATGGGTTCCGCCGGCGGGACCAGCGTTGTCTCGCTGGCGAGCACGGCGCTGATGCGCTCGGCCGAGACAGCCGCGCGCGGGATCATCATGGCGACGAAGCTTGCCATCATCACCCCGCCGAGAATTTGGCCGACGTACTGCATGAAGGCGAACAGCGTGCCGACTTGCGTGTTTCCGGCATCGACCTCGATGCCGCCGAACCACACCACGCCGGCGATCGTGACGTTCATGATGAGCAGGACGAGGGGGAAGACGAGGACGAAGAGTGAGCCGACTCGGCGACCGATGTCCATGATGTCGGTGTTGGCGACGCGGAACCGCTGCTCTTCGATCGACTCGCGGACGAATGCGCGCACAACGCGGACCCCCGTGAGCTGTTCACGCAGAACGCGGTTCACGGTGTCGATGCGTGACTGGTAGCTGCGAAACAGCGGCACCATGCGACTGATCACGATGGCAACGCCGATGAGCAGAACGGGAATCGACACCGCAAGAATCCAGCTGAGGCCGATGTCTTGTCGCACGGCCATGATGATGCCGCCGATCGACATCATCGGCGCCATGACGAGCATCGTCGCGCTCATCATCGCCAGCATCTGTACCTGTTGAACATCGTTCGTGTTGCGGGTGATGAGAGACCCGGCCCCGAACTGCGACACCTCACGCTCGGAAAACGCGGAAACGCGCGAGAAGATGTCGCGCCGAAGGTCACGGCCGATGCTCATCGCGGCGCGAGCCGCGCAGAAGGTAGCGACAATCGCCGCCAGAATCTGGCCGAACGCCACCACCAGCATCCAGCCGCCCGTGCGAAGGATGTACGGAACGTCGCCGTTGGCGACACCCTCGTCGATCAGTGAGGCGTTCAGGGTGGGCAGGAACAGCGCCGCCAGCGCGGAGACGAACTGGAACACCAGGACACCGGCCAGGAACGGCCAGTACCTGCGCAGGTATCGGGTGAGAAGGCTCAGAAGCACTGCTTCAGTAGACCAGACACCCCTGACACAGGACATCCCCCGAAGGGAGGAATTCGCCGTCACCCGCGCGAGAATGGAGGCATGACAGACCGCCTGACGTTTCGTGCCGCCCACGATCAGATCTCTGTTTTCGAGCGGGCGCGTATTCCCGAGGGCGTTGCGCGTGCCTGTTTTAACGAGCCGCACTTTCCGCCGCTCGACGGCCTCGCTGAGGTCATCGCGGGCGAGGTGCCGCACCTGAACGAATACGGTGGCCGTACTGAGGAGGCCGTGGCTGCGATCGCCGCCGCGCATCGCCGGGAACCGGACGAGGTACTGCTCGGTTCCGGCAGCATGGACCTGATCCGGGCCGTGATCGCATCCGTCTGTGAGCCCGGCGACGACGTGATCTTTAGCTGGCTGACGTTCGAGGGATACGTCTCCGCCTGCCACGCGTCGGCGGCAACGCCCGTGATGGTCCCGACAACCGCAGACGGCGGGCATGACGTCGACGCGATCCTCGCTGCGATCACCGATCGCACGCGCGTGGTCCTCGTCGCCAGCCCGAACAATCCCTCCGGGCGCCCCCTGATGCGGGAGCAGTTTGATCGGCTTGTCGCCGGGGTCCCACCACGTGTGATCCTGGCGCTGGACGAGGCGTACAGCGAATACGCCTCGTCCCCACGCGCGGCCTTTGGCGCCAGCCTTTTCGGTGATGGCGACCCCGTTCTGCCGGAGAACGTTGTGATCCTGCGAACACTCTCGAAGGCCGCGGCGCTCGCCGGAATCAGGGCCGGGTACGCACTCGCGGCCCCGCGCGTGATCGGGGGGATCGCCAAGCTCCGCACACAGCTCAGTGTCGATCGCCTCGCTGTCGCCGCCGCCTGGTTTTGCTTCACGCGCGACGGCCTCGACCAGATCGAGGACCGCGTCGAGTGGGTGAAAGCGGAGCGTCAGCGCATCGAACGCACGCTTCGAGATCGTATGGAGAAGGCGGAGATCGAGGGGCGGCGGCACATCGCCATCCCGCACTCCGACGGTAACTTCGTGTGGCTACCGGTGGGCGAGAAGGCAGACGAGCTTCATGCGACCCTGCTTTCGGACGCCCGGATCCTCGCCCGTTCGTTTCCCGGCGTCGGGCTGCGCTATACCGTCGTCGAGGAAGACGTCAACGCTCGCTTTATCGAGACCGTGACGGCCTGGGCAACCACCCCGTAGCGGCCCTCTCAGCCGCCGATTCCGAGCAGTTCGAGGGGGTGGGACAGGCGCCACTGAATGCTCGGCGGGGTGAATGCGTCGGTTGTGCGCAGTTCGACCTCTGTTTCGTCGAGCTGACCGGAGATCGTCGCTGTTCCGACCGAGCGGTCTGCCCGGTCGCCAACGCGCACCGTGAACTCGCCGAGGTCGATCGTTGCTTCTTCGCCGTTCCACAGGGTCAAGACCGCGTCCTGGCTGGTGACAACCTGTGTTTGCGCGCCCCAGGGCGCGGTCACGGTCGCAACGACGGTGCCGCCGGGCAGGGCCTCGATGGGTTCGAGGCCCGTGACGACGGCGTTGAGAAGATCGCGGCTGATTGACTCCTGCAGGTCATGATTCGGCTGCTGCATGACCGCGGCGTAGGCGCGCGTAACGCCATCGTCGCCACGATCGATGTCCTTCGCGGTTGTGAGGTTGTAGCTGACGGACTCCCAGGTGTCGAGGTGTCCGGTCTTAATGCCCACGATGCCCGTTTCGTTGATCAGCGGGTGGGAGTTCTTCACCTCGCCAGCGCCGGGGATATCGGTCTCCGCCTGCGCGACGATCTCGGCGATCACCGGGTTTGCGAGCGCGAGCTCCGACACACGGAGCATGTCGCTCGGCGTCGAGCGGTTGTCTGGGCTGATGCCGGTTGCGTCGACGACAACGGTGTTCTCGAGACCGTTGCGCTCGAGCCAGGAGATGACGGAGATGCCGTACGCATCGCGGTCGTAATCCCAGAGCTGGTCGACAAGCTTGTTGGCGTAGTTCCCCGCGGAGCCCATGAGGATTCCTTCGAGGAGCTGGAAGTACGTCAGCGTGCCGCCGACGGGAACGTCGAGGGCGGATTCGTTGCGCCACCGCAGATCGTTCGCTGCCTGCTGATCGAGCCATCCGAACTCATACATCGGCCCGTCTTCGCCCGGGGCGAGCGGCTGACGCTCGAGCAGAACAAGAGCGGTGATGACCTTTGTGAGGCTGGCCATCGGAACCGGCGTTTCCGGGTTTTCTTCGGTTGCCGAGGAGACGACACCGTCGATGCCCTCGATCGCAACGGCCGCATAGCCCTGATCCGGCCACGGCATCGACATCGGCGCTCCGGTCGGGGTCTCCAGCGTGGCGCTGGCGATGTCGGGGCCGACGTTGTGCAGCGGCCACACGGCGAACGCCACGACGTAGGCAACCGCGAGAACGATGGCCGTGAGGATCGGAGCGAAGATCGCGCCCACCCAGCGCCGGCGGCGGGGGACGATGTCCGACACCTGACTGATGACCGGCACCTGCCCGGTTCCGACGTTCTCAGCCGTGAGCCACGCGAGAGCGCGTTCGGCCTGGTTGTCGGGAGAGCGCGGAACGTACGCCGTGCGGATCGTTAGCGCCTGCGGGCTTTCCGGCGGAGTCGAACCGGCGGCGGGCTCGGGGCTGTCGCTCGGCGCGGGGGGCTCCTGGTTCACGGTGTCCTCCGGTGCGTCGTTCTGTGTGGTGTCAACAGCGTCAGCGGGCTCGGCCTGTGGGACCACCCTGTCGCCCGTGATCTGCGGCAACGTTGCTGTTGCCGTTCCCAAAAGGATGTGGAGGTCTTTGTCCGAGGAGGGGGACTTCCGGCGGAAGCCTCCGAACATCTCACCGATCAGGCGAATTGAGTCGGTCTGCGGCTGCGCATCGTCGGAGAAACCCTCGGACTCGGCGTTGGTCGCGATCGGCGGGGTATCGGGGCGCATCGCGAAAAGGTCGGTGAACTCCGACTCGTCTGACGTCGGGGCAGGAATGTCTTCCGAGCGCGCCTCGTCCATGGCACGCTCGTCGCCACCGGGGCGCTCGGGATCCTGTTCACTGCTCACGCGCTCAACTTACTTCACACACCTCGCGGTTTCACGGAGAACACCACGTCGGCGCCTTACGATCCGGCGACGATTCTGCCCCCGCGTATAATTTGTCATCGCCGACCGAATACGTTTGGTGACGGGCCCGCTATCGGCCCACAACACCACGGGAGTCCGCATCGTCGGGCTGAGAGGGCGCGTATCGCGCCGACCGTCGAACCTGATCCGGATCATGCCGGCGCAGGAAGGGAAAACAAGAATGTCTACGTCTTCAGATCAGCGCACCGTCACGCCCCGTCGCATGCAGTGGCGTGTTGTGGACATCGTGATCGCGAGCATCGTGGCCGTCGCCTGTGCCGTGATTTTCGTCGTGTGGAACACGGGATACAAAATTCCCGGCGCCTTCGTCGAATCGCTGCTGCCCGGGCTGAACGGACTGATGATCGGCCCGTGGCTCATCGCGGGTGTTGTGGGTGGTCTGATCGTGCGCAAGCCCGGTGCCGCGGTCTACACCGAGACCGTCGCCGCAACGATCTCCGCTCTCATCGGTAACCAGTGGGGGCCGATGACGATCGTGTCGGGCCTCGCACAGGGAATCGGTGCCGAGATCATTCTCGCGATCTTCCTCTACAAGCGCTTCGGTCCCCTCGTGGCGATGCTGGCGGGTGCAGCTGCCGGTCTCGGTGGCGGCATCAACGACCGCATTAGCTGGTACGCCGGTGCGGATACCGCGTTCACGGTGATTTACATCACCTGCACGACGATTTCGGGCGCGATCATCGCGGGCCTCGGCGGGTGGGCGCTCGTGCGCGGGCTTGCCGCAACGGGTGCGCTGAATAGATTCGCGGCGGGTCGCACGGCGTCGAAGCGCGTGTGACGCCCGCTCGCATTGATGCCCGCGGGTGGGGGTGGCGCTACGCCACCCGCATCGCGTGGGCAGCGCGGGATCTGAACCTGACGGTCGAGCCCGGGGAGCGTATCCACCTGACGGGTCTGTCCGGTTCCGGGAAGTCCACGGTTTTGCACGCGCTTGCGGGCGTTCTCGGCGCGGACGACGAGGGCGAGCAGGAGGGGCACCTGCTGATCGACGGAACGCCGCCCGAGGCGGCGAGAGGCCGGACGGGGTTGGTGCTCCAAGACCCCGATACGCAGGCCGTGATGGCGCGCGTCGGTGACGACGTGGCGTTCGGTTGCGAAAACCTGGGCATTCCGCGCGACGAGATCTGGCGGCGTGTGGAGGAGGCGCTCGACCTCGTCGGGCTCGATGTTCCCCTCTCGCATTCGACATCGGCGCTATCGGGAGGGCAGAAGCAGCGGCTTGCGCTGGCGGGAGCGCTCGCAATGCGCCCCGGAATTCTCTTGCTGGACGAGCCAACGGCCAACCTCGACCCCGACGGCGTTGTCGAGGTGCGCGACGCCGTTGCCCGGGTGCTGGAGCGAACCGGCGCGACGCTTGTCGTTGTCGAACACCGTGAAGATGTCTGGGCAGAGGTGATCACCCGTACGGTGCGGCTCGGTCCGCCAGCAGCAGTCAGTGGCTCGCAGCTGAGCATCGACGGCGCCGATACCTCTGCGCCGTCCGATGTGCTGCTGTCGGCCCGCGATCTCGTCGTCGGCCGTGTGAAGGGTCAGGCGGTCACGGGCCCAACGGACCTGGATGTGCGCGCCGGTGAGGTGCTGGGCATCACGGGCTCGAACGGCGCCGGAAAGTCGACTCTCGGTCGCACCATCGCCGGACTTCTCCCGGCAATCTCGGGGGAGGTGATCGCGGCCGATGCGCTCCGAGACGGGGCGAAGAAGAACCCGATGCGGTGGTCATCGGCGCAGCTGCTCACCCGCATCGGCACGGTTTTGCAGTCGCCCGATCACCAGCTGCTGGCCTCGACGGTGCGGAAGGAGCTTGAGGTCGGGCCGCGCGCCCTCTCCCTCCCGGAGGATGTCATCGCCGAGCGCACCGAGGAACTGCTTGATCGCCTGCGCCTCACCCGCCTTGCCGAGGCGAATCCGCACACCCTGTCGGGCGGTGAGAAACGGCGCCTCACGGTGGCGGCAATGCTTGCCACCCGGCCGCGGGTCTGCGTTCTTGACGAGCCGACCTTCGGACAAGACCCGCGTACCTGGCGCGAGATGGTGCAGATCATCCACACGCTGGTGTCGGGTGACGAGCCCATCGCCGTTGTCGCGATCACACACGATCGCGAGCTCCTCGATGCCCTCGGCGCCCGAGAACTGCGCCTCGAAGGGGCCGTACGGTGATTCCGTCGATCGTCGAGGCGCGCGGCCCGCTCGCGCGCATCAACCCGGTCGCGAAACTGGCCGCCGCTTTTCTCATCGCGTTTCCGCTGATCGTTTCTGTGGACTGGGTGTCCGGCGTCACGGCGCTTCTTCTCGAAATTCCGCTGTTCATGCTGAGCGGCATCGGCTGGCGCCGGTTCTGGCTGCGCACCCTACCCGTGTGGATCGCCGCCCCTCTCACGGGTGTCACGATCGCGCTATACGGACAGGAAAGCGGCCGCGTTTACGCCGACTTTCTCCTCATCACCATCAGCGATGGTTCCCTGGAGCTGGCCGCCGCCACGTTCTTCCGCGTTCTCGCGATTGCTCTGCCCGGCGTGGTGCTGTTTGCCGATGTCGATCCGACGGATCTGGCTGATGGGCTCTCGCAGCGCGCGAAGCTGCCGGCGCGCTTCGTTCTCGGCGCGCTCGGTGGGCTACGCCTGGTCGGCCTGCTGATCAGCGACTGGCGCGAGCTCGAGACCGCTCGCCGGGCGCGCGGCGTGGCGGATCAGGGCCGTATCCGCCGCCTGATCGGCATGGGGTTCGCCCTGGTCGTCCTCGCCATCCGACGCGGCTCCCATCTGGCGACGGCGATGGAATCGCGGGCCTTCGGCGCCGACACCGCTAGGTCGTGGGCGCGCGAGAGCCGCTGGGGCGGGGGAGAGTGGTTGCTGATGGCCGCGGGCGTCGTGATCAGCGCGACCGCGATCACCGTTTCCGTCCAGACGGGCTGGTACAACCCGATTTTCGGGCGGTAGCGCCGCGTCGTTTACGCGGGCAGCGCTGCGGCGCGTTCGTCTTCTTCTGTGACGACCAGCTGGCCGCACGCACCGTCGATCTCTTTTCCGCGGGTGTCGCGGATGGTGGTGGGGATACCGCGATCGTTGAGGATACGAACGAACTCGCGCTGGGCGGGAATCGTGGAGGCATCCCACACGGAACCCGGCGTCGGGTTGAGCGGGATGGGGTTCACGTGCACCCAGCCCTTTCCGCGCTCCAGCAGGCGGTCGGCAAGAAGCTCGGCGCGCCACGGGTGGTCGTTCATGTTCTTGATGAGCGCGTACTCGATCGACACGCGACGCCCGGTCTTGTCGAAATACGCACGGGCCGCGTCGAGAACCTCGTCCACCTTCCAGCGCGAGTTGACGGGGATCATCTCGTCGCGGAGGGTGTCGTCCGGCGCGTGAAGCGACAGCGCGAACGTGACGGGGATGTCTTCTTCTGTGAGCTTGCGGATCGCGGGCGCGAGGCCCACGGTCGACACCGTGATTCCGCGGGCGCTCATGCCGAGACCCTGCTGTTTGTCGATCATGACGCGAATGGCCTGCATGACCCGCGCGTAGTTAGCGAGGGGCTCACCCATGCCCATGAAGACGATGTTGCTGACGCGCTCGGCGCTGTTGTCGCCCTCGCGCTTTCCGCCCAGCTCGCCGGCGGCGATGATCTCGTTGGCGCGCACGATTTGGTCGACGATTTCGGCCGCCGACATGTTGCGGGTGAGGCCGTTCTGGCCGGTTGCGCAGAACGGGCAGTTCATGCCGCAGCCCGCCTGCGAACTCACACAGAGCGTGATGCGCCCGGGGTAGCGCATGAGAACGGACTCCACGAGCGCGCCATCGTGCAGCTTCCACAGGAACTTGATGGTCTCGCCGCCATCGGTCTGCATACGACGCACCTCGGTGAGGAGGTTGGGCAGCATGCCGGCAACGAGCTCAGCCCGGCCCTCCTTGGGGAGGTCGGTCATCTTTTCCGGATCGCGCGTCCAGCGGTCGAAGTAGTGCTTGGCCAGCTGCTTCGCTCGGAAACCGGGCAGGCCAAGCTCCTTCGCCTTCGCGATGCGTTCCTCGGGAGTGAGATCGGCGAGGTGAACGGGAGGCTTGCCGCGCTTGGGGCTGGAGAACTGCAACAGGGGACGCCCCTGGGCATCCTTGCGCTGCTCCCAGCCCTCGGCCTTGGGCTTGACCTGGCGAATTGGCGACGGCTCCATGCCATCAACGGTACGGGATGCGGCTGACAGCCGGATGGAGCGTTAGCCGCAGTGCGTCTGCAGCTCGGTGAGACCGTTCGTCATCGAGGTCTGTGCGGCGTCGAGGGCGGTGATGTCGATCGCCTCGGGGTCATCCGCGCTTGCGGTGACAGCGACGATGATCTGCCCGTATCCGTCAGCGAACTCACTGAACGCGGCGGACACGTCCTCCTGGGTGACCTGGCCGTCGATCTCCTGCACCTTGTTGTTGACCGTTTCGAGAGCGGTAACGGCGCCCTCGGGGTCGGTCATGATGCTGCCCATGGCCTCCTGGGCCTCCATCTGGACGGTGTTGAGCTCGTCTTCGATGATCTGGCAGGCGTCGGCAACGCTCTGTCCGCCCGAGCAGGCGACGAGGCCGGCGGGAACGAGGGCGAGGGCGCCGGCAATGGCGGCGATGCGTGCTGTCGACTTCTTCATGGGTGTCCTTTCGTTCGGAGGAGAACAACAGGACGCAGGCGAACTCCCCCTTTCGCCTGCATGACCACTCTGGCCCAGGCACGCTGGTGTTGCAAGGCGAGAGCGCGCGTCGCGCGTCGCCAAGCGCCGCAGGACGGCGATTGTGGGGGATCGCCAATCAGATCTGTGCCGCGCGCGTCGCGTGGCACGATGGCGGAATGCGCATCGACATCGGAGTCCGCGACGCATCGCCGGCAGCCATTACTTCCGCCGCGGAACGCGCTGAGCAGGAGGGGTTCGACGGTATCCAGGTGCCGGAGCTCGCACACGATCCGCTCATCGCGTGCACGATCGCCGGTTCTCGTACCGAGCGGATTCATACGGCGACCTCCATCACGGTCGCCTTCGCCCGGAGCCCCATGACGGTCGCACAGGCCGCCAATGACGTGCGCCTCGCGACGAACGGGAGGTTTTCTCTTGGCCTCGGTTCCCAGGTGAAACCGCACATCGAAAAGCGATTCTCGATGCCGTGGTCGGCACCAGCCCCGCGCATGCGGGAGTTCATCGGCGCTGTGCGGGCGATCTGGCGGTCGTGGGAGACGGGCGAGAAGCTCGCCTTCGAGGGGGAGCACTATCGGCACACCCTGATGACGCCCATGTTCAGCCCCGGCCCCAATCCGTTCGGAACGCCAGATATCTGGCTGGCGGCCGTCGGACCCGCGATGACGAAGCTCGCCGGCGAGGCAGCCGATGGGTTCATCGCTCACGCCTTCACCACGCGCCGCTACCTCGACGAGGTCAGCCTTCCCGCCCTCGCCCAGGGACGCGCGAGAAGCGATCGCGCCACGACCGATGTGATTCTGACGCCCTTTGTCGTCACCGGTGAGGACGAGCGCCAGCGCGCCGCGGCGGAAAAGGCCGTGCGAAAGCAGATCGCCTTCTACGGCTCGACGCCGTCGTACCGCCCCGTCCTGGAACTGCACGGCTGGGAAGAGGCCGCCGACGGACTCCACGCGGCCAGCAGGCGCGGCGAGTGGGACGCGATGGCGCGCCTGGTCACCGACGACATGATGGCCGAATTCGCGACCTTCGCCGACGACCCATCAGCGCTCGCCGGATCGCTTGAGACTCGCTTCGGAGACATCGCAACCCGCGTCTGCGTTGGCGCCTAAGGCGCCATCAGCTGGTGGAGCGGATGCGCTCGACGTACGCCTCCAGGCGCGCGAACAGATCCTTGTCGTACGGGCCCCACTCCGGCCGCGTCATCGCGGCTCCGAGGCCAAGGTATTCACTTCAAACGTTTGAAGCAAGGACAAGCAGAAAACACCCACCGCGGGGGGGGGGAAGGGAGGTGGTTACCGCTTCATGAGGCGCACGTCACCGAACCACTTCGCCGGTCGGGCGATCCAGTCGTCGCGGCGCACGGCTCCCCAGCCGATCACCATGAGAACAACGGTGGCGGAGAAGATCCCGAAGCCGGTCCAACTGACGGAGTCGGTGCCGGCGTACATGTGATTGAGATTGCGCAGCGCTCCGGTGGCGAACACCAGGCCGACGTGCACGATGACGAAGCCAACGAAGAACAGCATGGTCGGGAAGTGCAGGCGCTTGGCGACGTGCACGGGGAACGCGCGCTCCCACGCCGGAGACTTCGGTGCGAAGGCGCTCAGACGCCAGCCCGTGACGGCGGCGACCGGCGCCGCGAAGAACACGATCGCGAAGTACATCAGTTGCTGCAGGGCGTTGTAGTTCGCCCAGCTGTGTTCGGTCGGCCAGTCGAGCGAAACGTACTGAATCAGCGTGGACAGGGCGTTGGGGAACACGTCCCAGCTGGTGGGAACGATGCGCACCCAGTGGCCGCTGGCGAACAGCAGAACGACGAAGACGACGCCGTTGACGAGCCAGAGAACATCGACGGCCAGATGCCCCCAGAGCGCAAGGGACATGCGTCGCTTCTTGACCTTCTTCGATGACCACAGGCCACCCGCCCGCTTCTCAGTGCGCACGCGAATTCCCGTACGAATGATCAGCACCAGGAAGAACGCGTTGAGGAAGTGGGTCCACGACACGAAGGCCGGGATGCCTTCCTTGGTTCCCTCCGGAATCGGCGCGCCGCCCGGATAGGTGGTGATGAAACTCTGCAGTTCCGGCGTTCCGAGCAGGGCGCGGACGGTGAAAACACCGATCCAGCACAGCAGAACAATCGCCGCCGCCCCGAAGAGGCCGACGACGACCTGAATCCACGTGGGGCGGGGGCGGTTCGTGCTCACTCGCTCTTTTCTACCCCAGCGCGCCGCAACGCGCCCGTGTGTGACGGTCGATTGCGACAAAAGCAGGCGGCCCCCGCCCCGGGAAGGGACGAAGGCCGCCTGGTTTTTCTGCGACGTTATGACTTGCGCGAGCGCATGATCAGAATCGTTGCGATACCGGCAAGGATGAGAACACCCGCGCCGATTCCGATGACCCACGTCATCTCGCCACCGGTGGGAGCAAGCTCACCGGGAGCAACGGTCTCGTCCGGCGACGGGGCGGGAGCCTCCGTCGGTGCCGGCTCCTCCGTGGGAGCGGGGTCAGCCGTGGGAACCGGCGTGGGCTCCTCCGTGGGAACCGGGGTCGGCTCCGGCGTGGGCTCCGGCTCCTCGAACAGAACCGCGCGGCCGAGCGGCGCGGGGTCGACGATCTCGTGCGCGGCGAAGTAGTCCACCGTCGCCTCGAGGTCAATCAGGCCCGTGTCGCGGAACGGCGAGTTGTTGAAGGCCGTGAAGCCGTCGCCACCGGCAGAAACAAACGAGTTCGTCGTGACCGTGTACGTCGCGGCGGGGTCGATCGGCTCGCCGTTCAGCGTCATCGAGATGATCTCGTGCTCGCCCGTGGGGTCGCCGGCCTCGTTGAGCTCCTCGGTGTACTCGTACGTGAAGCCGTCCGAAATGCCCAGGTGCAGCTTCGGGCGCGAGCTCTCCGGCTGCCACTGCTCCTCGAGCATCTGCTGGATGTCGGCGCCCGTGAGCTCGCTCGTGGTGAGCGTGTTCGCGAACGGCTGCACGTTGGCGACCTCCATGTACGTGACGGAACCGTCCTCGCCGTAGAGCAGGTCGTCGCGCAGGCCTCCGGGGTTCATCACCGCGATGTCGGCAGGCTCACCCGCGTACTTCTCGTACTCGGTTGTGGCCCAGAGGTACAGATCTGCCACGAGGTTACCCATGGAGGACTCGACGCCGCGGTCATCTCCGGGAATCTCGCCGCCGCGCAGGATGTCCGCGCTGATCGCGCCCACCTGCACGCTGCCGGCCTCCTCTGCGAAGGCATCCGCCTCGGCGACGATTTCTGCGATGCGCTCGTTCGGGGTGAACCAGTCGTAGACGGGGTTTCCGTCATCGTCGCTGCCGGGGCGGGCAGAGATGAGATCGCCGGCGATGCTGACAACCTCGTTCGTTTCGGTGTCCACCTCGATGTCGAGCGCGCCGATCGTCGTTCCGTAATCGTTCGCCTGGATCACCGGGCGGCCGTCGATCTCACAGGGGTAGCCCTGGTGGGTGTGACCGGAGAAGATGGCGTCGACGTTTGCTTCGCGAACGAGCGCACCGAAGTCGGTCTGCTCATCAGCGAGCGCCTGGCACGCTGCAACATCATCGCGATCAGCAACGCTGAACTCGGCGCCGTCGTGGGCGAGGAGAATCGTGACGTCCACCTCGTCGGCGATGTCCGCCGCCACGCGGTTGACGGCTTCCAGCTGGTCGCCGAAGTCGACGGCTTCAACGCCGGACGGTGCCACCATGCGGGCCGTGTCGGGTGTGACCGTTCCAATGAAACCGATCGTGACGCCATCAAGAACGCGCGTTGTGTAGGGCAGCAGAGCGGGGTCGGTGGTTCCCGCGTGGTACACGTTGGCACCCAGCGAAACATCGGCGCCGATGGCACCGTTCGCGTCGAATGACGGGATGACGCGGTTCATCAGATCGTCGTAGCCCTGGTCGAACTCGTGGTTGCCCACTGCTCCGATGTCGAGGCCCATCTCGGCGAGAACCTGGATCGTCGGCTCATCGTCCTGGATGAACGACGTGAACGTCGATGCGCCGATGTTGTCGCCGGATGAAACGAACACCGTGTTCGGGTTCTGCTCGCGTAGCGCATCCAGTGCACCGGCAAGGTTCGCCGCTTGGCCGAGGCGGCCGTGGAAATCGTTGATCCCGAGCACCTGGATGCTCGTCGTGGTGCTGTCTGCGTCGACCGTTGCCGCGGTGGCGGCCTGCGGAACGAGCAGCAGCGAACCGGCGACGCTCAGTGCCGCCGCGGCGCCAATGCCGCGCTTCAGAGGAGTAGAAGGCATTACTGTCCTTTGTTTATGGGCAGGGTTGCGACCCGAGGGGTGCTCGAGCATCCCCTCGTGTCTACACACCTGAGGTTTCCACGACTCGGGTGTGTTTGTGAACGGAATGTGAAGGAAAGTTTTTACGCGGGTGCTTCGCCACGGGCGGCGAGCCCGTCGGCATACGCCTCGTCGTATCCTTTTCGGAACATGTCTGAGGGCCCCGTGCGCGGGATGGAACGTGCCCCCGGCAGGTCGAGAGGGCCGACAAGATCCCCGCGACCGCGCATAATCGCCACGGGGCGTCCCGTGCTTTTTCCCTTGACCAGATCTGCCGTCGAGCAGATTTCGTCTGCCACACACGGCAGTGTCACGCTGAGCTCGCGCCCCTGCGCGTCCGTGTGTCCACGGAGGTCCTCGAAAACGCGCACGCCTCCCGCGCCGATCGCCTGATCGACCTGGCCGTCGCGCCATGCGCGTCCGAGCGTGTCACTGAGAAGCACACCAACGTCGACGCCGAAGCGATCGCGCAGGGCGCCAGCGAGGAATCGAGCGGAGCGGTCGGGGTCTTCGGGAAGGAGAAGAACCGTGCCCTCCGGAGTGTTCGAGGCGTCGACCCCGGCCGCCGCCGACACGATCCCCAGCCTGTTCTCGACGATGCGTGTCGTACGACCGGTTCGCGGGTTGGTCCGGCTGGCAACGACGCGCACGGTCTCCGCCGTAATCGCATCCTCGCGGTCGTCGGCCTGAACGAAGCGGTTCTCCGCCTTGGAGACGATCTTGCTCGTGACAACGACAATGTCGCCCGAGCGGATGCCCTCAGCAGAGCGCGCGATCGCATCGCCGATGATGGCGGCCAGGTCGGCGCCCGCCGTGATCTCTTCGATCCCGTCGAGCGCCCACGCTGCGATCACCGCGAGAAGCGAACTTCCGTGATGGCCTCGCCGAGGAAGGTCTCGTCGCGCTCCGTGCCGTCGAACACAAAACCACGCTTTTCGTAGAACGCGGGACCACCGGGGTAGCCCTTGGCGATCCAGCCGTACAGGGGCTCGCCCTCGTCGACCACCGCGTCAAACAGCTGGCGGCCGATGCCGCGGCGGTGCCACGAGTCGAGGAGGTACACGAAGTACAGCTCGCGCTCGGCGGGCGCGTTGTCGTCGCGCGCCGGCCCCGAGCCGGCGAAGCCGACGATCTCGCCATCGACGAGCGCCGCGGCATGGCGGTACTCCTCGCCTCGGGAAGCGTAGTTGCTCCAGAGATCGGCAAGCCTGCGGGGGGAAACTGCTTCGAGTGTCGCCTTCGACACCATGTTGTCGTATGTCTCATGCCATACCTGCGCGTGAACGCGCCCCATGGCTTCGGCATCGACGTCGCGGATCGGTCGGACGAGAACGTCTGGCGTCGTCTGTGTCGTCATGGCGTGAGCATATGACGGGTGCGCGGGTGGGGGAAATCGACACTCATCCGCATAGAAACATCACTCGCGCAGTCGGCCGCGCATAAGATAAATCCGGCGTGCTCCTCCGTAGGCGTTAGGTTGCTCCGGGGAGCCCGAGGACAGCGTCCGCCGCCCGTTTCACGACGAGGAGCGTCAGATGTCCCACACACAACAGGTTCCCGAGCGAGTGCAGCACAATCGCCGGTACCTCATGTGCCGTCCCGAGCACTTCACGGTGTCGTATTCCATCAACCCGTGGATGGACCCCGAGGAGCCGACCGATACGTCGCTCGCGGTCAGGCAGTGGCAGAAGCTGTACGACACCTACATCGAGCTCGGTCACGAGGTCGAGCTGATCGACCCGCAGCCGGGCCTGCCCGACATGGTTTACACGGCCAACGGCGGATTCCTGATCGATGGCGTCGCCTACCCGCCCAAGTTCCGCTACGAGGAACGCCAGGGCGAAGAGCCGTGGTTCACGCAGTGGTTCCGTGACAGCGGATACGAGGTTTCCGGCCCTGAGTTCACGAACGAGGGCGAGGGCGACTTCCTGCTTGCCGGTGACGTGATTCTCGCCGGCCGCGGCTTCCGTTCGACGGACGACAGTCACCGCGAGCTCGAGACGATCTTCGGACGCGAGGTGGTGACGCTGACGCTCACCGATCCGCGGTTCTACCACCTGGACACCGCGCTCAGCGTGCTCGACCCCGTTGTCGCACCGGGCCAGGAGCCGACGATTGCGTATCTCCCCGGTGCCTTCGACGAGGCCAGCCGCGCCGAACTGGAGCGACGTTTCCCGAACGCCATCCACGTTTCGGATGCCGACGGCGCGGTCTTCGGACTGAACTCGGCCTCTGACGGCAAGCACGTGTTCATCTCGCCCCGCGCGACGGGCTTCGAAAAGCAGCTGCGCGAGCGCGGGTACACCCCCGTTTTGATCGACCTGTCCGAGCTGCTGCTCGGCGGCGGCGGAATCAAGTGCTGCACACTCGAGCTGAGGGGAAAGAGCGCATGACCGCGGCAAACGAGCCTCACGTCGCTCGAAACTACGCGCCGCTGGAGATCACCATCGCGTCGGGAGACGGCGCCTGGGTGACGGACAGCGACGGCAAGCGGTATCTGGATATGCTCGCCGGCTATTCAGCCCTCAACTTCGGTCACCGCCACCCCGACCTCATCCGGGCGGCAACCGAACAGCTCGGCCGCGTCACCCTGACCAGCCGGGCCTTCCGCAGCGATCAGCTGGAGCCGTTCGCGGCGGCGCTCGCCGCGCTGTGCGGCAAGGACCTCGTGCTGCCGATGAACACGGGCGCCGAGGCGGTCGAAACGGGCATCAAGGTGGCACGTGCCTGGGGGTACCGGTCTAAGGGCATTCCCGAGAACGAAGCGACGATCATCGTCGCCGACGGCAACTTCCACGGCCGCACGACCACAATCGTCAGCTTCAGCGACGATGAGGTCGCGCGCCGCGACTTCGGTCCGTTCACGCCCGGTTTTGTGAGCGTTCCGTACGGTGACGCCGACGCGATCGCCGCCGCGATCGACGAGAACACCGCTGCCGTGCTGATCGAGCCGATTCAGGGCGAAGCCGGTGTGATCGTTCCACCAGAGGGCTTCCTGCGCCGCGTACGAGAGATCACGCGAGAGAACAACGTTCTGATGATCGCCGACGAGATCCAGTCGGGCCTGGGCCGAACGGGAGAGACCTTCGCGTGTGACCGCGAGCAGGTCGTGCCCGATATGTACCTGCTCGGTAAGGCTCTTGGCGGCGGTATCGTTCCCGTTTCTGCCGTTGCCGCGGACGAGAACGTTCTCGGCGTGCTGCGGCCCGGTGAGCACGGGTCGACGTTCGGCGGGAACCCGCTTGCCGCCGCGGTGGGGAAGGCCGTTGTGGATTTGCTGGCCACGGGCCAGTGGCAGGAGCGCGCTCGCCAGCTTGGCGCGCACCTCGACGGCCTGCTCGATGGGCTCGTCGGCAAGGGCATCACGGGATACCGCTCCGCGGGCCTGTGGGCCGGAGTCGACATCGACCCCTCGGTCGGAACCGGCCGCGAGATCACCGAGCGGCTCATGGCGCGCGGCGTTCTGGCCAAGGACACACACGGCCAGACCGTGCGCTTCGCTCCGCCGCTGACCATTCGTGGTACGGAGCTGGACTGGGCCGTCGAACAGCTGGAGGTCGCGCTGCGCGGGTAACGCGCGCCGTACCGGCCGGTCTCTTTTCGGCCACATGCACCCGGTGCTCTGTGCCGCGTGATCCCCGGCTATGACCGTTCGGCGAAGCAAACGGGCTCTTCCCGCACGATCCGCCCAGGCGTCCGCGGCGTGCTCCAAGGTCGTTCCGGCTCCCGCGCCGCGCTCGTAGGCGGTGTGGGCGGCGCTCCGAGCGGCGTGAATACCGCGCTGCATTCCGATGCCGTGGTCGCCGTCGCCGGCTACCTGGTCGAGGCGTCCCAACTCCTCGACGTTCTCATCAACCGCGCGCACGGCGTGTTCGAAGGCGGCGACCACCTTTTTCGCGATGCCGCGCGAGGCATCGTCGCTTTCGGCGAGCGCGCCGGCCGAGGCCGTTCACGATGGGGACGACGCGGGCTCCGATGGCGTCAGTGAATCCGTCGGGAAGCTCCGTGAGAAGGCGGGTGACGAGAAGCTCGGCGAGTTCGTCCGCTGTGGGGATGTCCCGCATGCCGAGTCCGGGCTCGCCGTGGATGCCGAGGCCAACGGCCATGCGCCCATCCGGGACCTCGAAGAGGGGCTCTTCGGCGCCGGGAAGTGAACACCCGGAGAAAGCAACGCCGAAGGACCGCGTGCGCTCATTCGCGAGGCGTGCGTACTGAGCGACCTCTGCGAGGGGCAGCCCCTGTTCGGCTGCTGCCGCCGCAATGCGGAAGACCGTGAGATCGCCGGCGATTCCGCGGCGCCGGTGGCGTTCTTCCGGGGGTGCGCTCGAGATGTCGTCGGTGACGGTGATCGATTCGCACGGGATGCCGGCGGACCGCAGATGTTCCTGCGCGGCGTCGAAGTTGAGAACGTCTCCTGCGTAGTTCCCATAGCCGAGGAGCACGCCCCCGCCGTTGTTAGCCGCGGTGGAGACGGAGACCACCTGCTGCTTCGAGGGTGACGCGAAGAGGTTTCCCATTGCGGCGCCGTGCGCCAGCCCCTGGCCGACGAGTCCCCCGAACGCGGGGTAGTGCCCGGAACCGCCGCCGATGACGAGCGCGACCTCGTTGGTCGGGGACTGCGTGCTCCGTGCGACACCGCCGGAAACGCGGCGTACGTGACGGCCGTTTGCCGCGACGAAGCCATCGATCATCTCGTCGGCGAAGTTCGCTGGGTCGTTCCACAGGCGGGTCATGTGCCTCAGTTTGACAAACCGGTTGACCAATGGCGACCCGTGTTCGGGGGATTGCGGAATGTGAGCGATAGGTTGTGGGCATGGCCCTCGAACCCGACACCTCCTCCGCGAACATCGCCCAAGCGCTGGGATCACTGCCGACGGGCTCACCCGTCAGCGAGGTCGCGCGGCGCTTGCTCGATCACTTCACGACGGGTGATGTGGCACCGGGAACGCGTCTGCCGTCAGAGAGGCAGCTCGCCGCCTCGCTCGCCGTTGGTCGCTCGGCCGTGCGCGAGGCGCTCGCCGCGCTGGAGCTCCTGGGCATCGTTGACGTCCGCCCGGGCTCGGGAACGTACCTGCGCGGGGCCGCAAGCGAACTGCTGCCGCAGACCCTCCGCTGGGGGCTGCTCATCGGGGAGAAGAACACCGAGGAACTGCTCGAGCTGCGTTCCGGCCTCGAGATCTACGTGGCGCGGCTTGCCGCCACGCGCGCATCGGATGCCCTGCGCGTGCGCCTAACAACGCACCTCGAACGGATGCGCACAGCGGGTGATGATCTCGCTGCCTTCGCGAAGGCCGATTTCGATTTCCACCGTGATCTGACCGGCGCCGCCGGAAACGCCACACTGCACGATCTGCTGCACGTCGTTCGATCGCTGCTTCAGGTGTATGCCGACCGCGCCGTTCACTCGCGGGAGGCCGCGGATATCGCGCTCGCCGAGCACGATGCGATCGCTGCGGCGATCGAGGCCCGCGACGCCGATCGTGCAGCGAGCGCCATGGCCGTGCACATGGTGACGGCGAACGCTCGCCTGGCGAGCCTTGTCGACCAGGTGGACTGATCACCATGTTCGCGACGGGAGAGATTGCGCTCCTGCGCCCTGCGGGAGTCGCCCCCCTCTTGGAGCGGATTCGTCGCGTGCGTGCCGTCAGCGGAATTCCTCTCGTCGGCGATGATCGATGGTCCTCCGAGCACTGGGGGCATGTTGCGCGCGCGGCCGCCGATGCGCGGCTCACGCCCGATATTGCCTGGGCGAGCATGACGAGCGGATCAAGCGGTTCGCCGAAGATCGTGCTGCGCACGGCCATGTCGTGGTCGGCGTCGTTTCCGCTGATCGCGCGGCTTCTCGACGCCGGAGAGGCGGATGTCGTCGCGGTTCCCGCCCCGCCCGTTTCGTCGCTGACGCTGTTCTCCATCGCCCACGCACTCGAGGGCGGGCCTCGTCCCGCGCTCGCCCGCGGCCATGCCATCGTTCCGGCGGACTACGCCGATGCGACCTGCTTTCACGGAACGCCCCATGCGTTTCGTGCGTTGCTGGAGCGCGGGTGCCCTCCGAAACTTCGCGCGGCGCTTGTCGGCGGCTCCCACCTCGACGCCGATCTGCGGGAGCGGGCGCAGGCGCGCGGCATCCGTGTCACGAGCTATTACGGCTCAGCGGAGCTGTCGATTGTCGCGACCGATGACGGATCAGGTCTCCGCGTGATCGACGGCATCGAGACGAGAATCGTCGAGGGCGAACTGCAGGTGCGCTCGCCCTTCGCCGCCGAGCGCTACGCGTCCGCACCCCTGCGTGGCGACGGCCGATGGGTGACATCGGGTGACCTCGCGACGATCGACGACGGCCTCCTCCGGCTGAGGGGGCGCGCGGACGGTGCGATCTTGACGGCATCGGCCACGGTGATTCCCGAGGAAGTCGAAGCAGCTCTCCGCGAGCTTCCCGGTGTGCGTGATGCGGTCGTCTGCGGCCTTCCCGATGCCGTTCTCGGGGCCGTTGTTGTGGCCATTGTCGAACCGGAGAGCGGCGCCGAACCGTCGGTGGGGGATCTTCGTTCCCAGGCCGCTCGGAGCCTGGCACCCAGCCACAGGCCGCGGCGATGGCACCTTGCAACACTGCCGCGAACTGCCGCGGGAAAGCCCGCACGCGCGGAAACCTATGCACGGCTGATCGCGGACGGAGGGGCGGCATCGTGACGGACGCCGTCATTGTCGCGGCCCGACGTACGCCGATCGCCACGCGAGGCCGTGCTCTCGCGAGCGTTGATGTGTCATCGCTGGCAGCAGCAGTTGTCAGTCAGGTGCGTGCGGACGGACGCGATGTGGACGGTGTTCTCCCGGATGTCGCCGATGTGGTGCTGGGAAACGTGATGGGCCCCGGGGGTAATCCCGCGCGTATCGCGGCGCTGGCCGCCGGACTGGGGGTATCGGTTCCCGGTGTGACGGTCGACCGGCAGTGCGGGAGTGGTCTCGCCGCCATCATCGACGCAGCCGTCGCCGTGCGCGCTGATGGCAGGATCCGCATCGCTGGCGGGGCGGAGAGCGCATCGACGGCACCCGTCAGATCCGCCGGGGGCGTGCCGTATGCGCGGGCGCCTTTCGCGCCGGCTGGTTTTGCCGATCCCGACATGGTGGCCGCGGCGGAAGATCTCGCGCGACACGATCGCATCGATCGCGAACGCCAGGACGCGCACGCCGCACGAAGCCACACCCGCGCCCAGGCAGCGCGCGCCGCCGGGCGCTTCGCCGAAGAGATTGTTCCCGTTGCCGGCGCCGCGGAGGACGAGGCGCCGGGAGGCATCGGCCGCATTCTGAGCCGACTTCCCCCGCAGTTCCCCGAAGGCTCCGTGACGGCGGGCACGTCGACGCGTGTGAGCGACGGAGCGGCTGTCGTACTTCTGGCCCCCCACGGCCCGGGCCTCGTGGTGCGCGCGCACGCGGTTGTCGGCTGCGACCCTGCTCTTCCCGGAATCGGCGCTGCCCCCGCGGTGCAGGCCGTGCTGAACCAGGCGGGCATCGGTGAGAACGACGTTGCCGCCTTCGAGATCGTCGAGGCGTTCGCCGCGCAGAGCCTGGCGGTTCTTGACCGGCTGGGCATCGACGACGACGATCCGCGCGTGTGCGCTGACGGCGGCGCTCTGGCGATCGGACATCCCTGGGGAGCCTCAGGTGCCGTCGCGATTGTGCGTCTTTTTTCCCGCATGGTTCGGGCGGGAGTGCCCGCCGGAACCCTCGGTATTGCGGCCGCATCGGTCGGCGGTGGTATGGGGGTCGCCGCCCTGGTGGAAGTGGTGCGCTAGAAACCAGGGCGGCGACCCCTCGTCAGCTCACGGCCGCGTTGACGAACCAGGCGATCGTAATCAGTGCCATCCCCAGGAAGCCGGCCACGGTACACATCACGGTCCAGGTTTTCCGGCCGCCGCCAACGGACAACCCGAGGAACTTCGTCGCGATCCAGAATCCCGAGTCGTTGATGTGCGAGAGGGCGATGAGGAAGGCGAGAATGACGATCGGCACGCCGGCGTTCGTCAGAAGCCCGGAGACGGCGTCACCGATTCCCGACTCGGTGAGAACGCGCGCGAAGACACCGCCGGCGCCGGTGACGAACACGACGATCGCTGCGGGGGCAAGAGCGGCGTCCATGAGATCACTCAGGTCGTGTTTCCCCCATCCGTGACGGATGCCCAGGAGATACATCGCGAGGATGGTGGCGACGAGAAGGGCGAAGGTGGGAGCGCCGATGAAGGAAAGCACCTTCGATGCCGTCGTTTCCGGTTCGACAAGAATGTCGCCGATTGTTCCGGCGGCGATCATGAGGATCGGCCGCAGGATCAAGGAGATGACGGTTACCGCGTGCGGCTTGCGGATGGTGCGCGTTGTCGTTGTGCGATCGCTCTCCGCCTGGGCGCGCTCGACCGCGGACAGGTCGACGGCGTCCGCATCGGCGTACTTCTGCGCAACCTCCGGAATCATCGAATTCCACCGCCGCCTCGCCAGAGGGTTCCGCAACCGCGACAACTACAGGCTCCGCATGCTCCTCACCGCCGGCGGCCTCACCCCCATGACCCCCACCGAATGTCCGATGAGCCTGTTTGGCGACGCGCTCGATAAGACACGGCAGCGCGTTCAGCAGGAGACCCTCGGGCATCGCGGCAGGACAGGCGATCCGCTCTATGGGTGTCGACGCCTGCTCCGCACCGCGCTCGGCCTACTCAAGCAGCATCAGCTCGCGAAGCTGGAGACCGTGTTCGACGCACATCCCGATCATGTCGCCGTCGAGGTCACCTGGGACATCTACCAGCGCGCTATCGCTGCTTACCGGCACGACGATCCCGCGCGCGGGAAGAAAATTTTCGAACGCGTCATCGCGGTGCTCTCCAGCGAGGTTCCTAGGGACCTGCCCGAGCTGATCAGCCTCGGCAGGACAATCACGCGTCGAGCGAAAGACATCCTTGCGTTCTTCGATCATCCCGGCACAAGCAACGGACCATCGGAAGCACTGAACGGTCGTCTTGAGCACCTCCGCGGCACTGCGCTGGGCTTCCGGAACCTGACCCACTACATCGCCCGATCGCTACTCGAGGCCGGCGGATTCAGACCCCAGCTACACGCTCAAATGCGATGAGCCGCATAACCCCGGTCGCCAAACCGACGAGCACGAACATCATGAGCCTGCGGTTGCGAAGAAATTCCCCCGTCGATGACATTGCGTGTTACGCTTCCGAGGTACGTGGGGCGACGGTCTGGGCTGGCACGGTGCTGTTCTCAGTCTCTCTTCGAGAGGGTTGAGAGTGCGGTGAGCGCGGTCACATCAATGATCGTGATCCGCCCCTGTTCCTGTTGTGAGATCACCCCGGTGTCGGTGAGTTTGCGAAGTTGCCGACTGAGGGACTCTGGTGTCGTGGACAGGAGCGAAGCGATGTCCTTCTTTGCGAGCGGCAGCGTCACGCCGATGGCTCCTCGCGGCCCTGGCGTCGCAGGGAGCGAGAGCAGGTAATCGGCGAGACGAGAGCTCACGTTTCCCGAGATGACAGAAGCCAGCCGCGCCTCAGTATCATCTAGCCGTTGACTCACTTCTTGCAGCATGCGCAGCCCGATGCTCGGATGTTTCTCGACGAGACGCCCAAGATCGGCATGACGAAACACACACAGTTCGGTATTCACGAGCGCTTCTGCTGCGTGATCGGGTCTCGTGCCGGTGAGAAACGCGGATTCTCCGATGAAGTCGCCCGGACCGAGGACCCGGATCACCTGCTCGTGCCCAGCCGCACTTGTGCGAGCGATCTTCACCTGACCGGTGTGCACCACCATCAACTGCGACATATCCGAGCCTGCTGTATACGCCTGCTCGACAGCGTCTAATCGGACGGTACGTGCAAAACCCGCAACTTCCACTTGCTGCGCAGGCGTGAGCCCTTGAAACAGTGGTACACGGGCCACGCAGAGATCATTTGCTGGATCAGCATCCACATCGGTTGAAACAGCCAACGGCATCCTTCCCTTCCCTTCTAATATGGCGACTCGTGGCACAACACACGCGCTTCAGCTGAAGCCAGGGGTGGCGCGTGCAGTGATGTACGCGTGTGGCGTCCTCGGGTTCGAGCGCTGCCCGATCACCTCGAACCCGGCGTGGGTGAGGGCTTCGACCATTTTGTTCATCGGCCACCCGGTTTATTGAGGTCACAGGATCAGACGTCCGTGCTGCTGTGAATACGGCGTCCGTCGGTGCCTCAGGCCGTTGAGTCATGGTTCGATGATCACTTTGCCGGCAGTGTGCCCGGCCTCCACCATGGCGACGGCCTCCGCAGCCCGATCGAGACTGTACCGGTCCGTCACCTGCGGATCGACGAGACCGTACTGGGCGACGCCGGTGACCTTCTCGAGCCCTTCACGCGTGCGCACCACCGCTACGCCACCGAGTTGCTGCACGGTGGTCGGGTCTGCGGTACTGATGATGACGCTCGGGTCTTTGGCGACGACCGCGAGATCACGAAGCGCCTGCCCACCGACCAGGTCGATGAGCACATCAACACCCTCCGGCGCGATGGCACGCACCCGGTCAGCCGCACCCTCTCCGGAGGCAACGAACGTCGCACCGGTCGACTCCACCAGTTCCTGCTTCGCTGCACTGGCCACACCGATGACCGTGAACTTGTGCACATTGCCGATCTGCGCCGCCATCAGCCCGACCCCACCTCCGGCGCCAAGAATCAGCATCGTCTGACCAGGTTCCAGCTCGATCTGATGCGTCACGTCATACGCAGTCGCCCCTGCGACAGGCAGTGCTGCAGCGTCAGCAAAGGAAAGCTCTTCGGGCTTCTGGACGGTTTGTGCCGCATCCAACACCGTGTGCTTCGCGAACGTTCCCTGTCCTTTGGCCGCGAGGCCGAGCACCATGTCACCGACAGCGAAGTTCTCGACCTCTGCTCCTACGGCGGTGACGACACCGGAGGCCTCTCGCCCCATCGGTGCGGGAAGCGGCCAGTGGGAGCCCATCTGCCCCGCACGGATCTTCCAGTCAGCAGGGTTCACCCCGGCCGCTTTCACTTCGATCGCGAGCTCTCCAGGCCCAGGCGCCGGAGCGGGGCGTTCAACGAGTTCCTGCGCCTCGGGGCCGCCATAGGCGGCGAAGACCAGCGCTTTCGACATTATTGACTTCTCCTCGTTCTCCAGGTGAGTGACACTTACGTGGTTGCCTGTGGCGGAGCGTCTTCACCCGAAGCCTCTGCCGCATCAGCGAGTTCCTTCGTGGCATACTCCGCGTCAATTGCGTGCTCCGGAGGTGAATAGACGGTGTAGAGCACCAAAGGCTCATCGCCAGTGTTGCGGAAGTTGCGGCGAGTACCGGCCGGGACAGCGCACAGGTCGCCAGCATCAACGGTATGCGTCTCGCCGTCAAGGTCGGCCTCTCCGCTGCCCGACACAAAACTCAGCAACTGGTCGGTGGTGTCATGCACCTCGTCGCCGATCTCCCCGCCCACCGGAATCGTCATCGCAACGAGTTGGGAATGCTTTCCCGTCCAGAGCACCTGACGAAAATTCGTGTTTGCTTTCGCGACCTCGTCGATGATGAAGTGCGTCGCCTTCTCGCCGACGCTGAACTGGTTCTCACTCATGTGTGTGGTCCTTTCTTAAGATGGAAGTTCGGATGAACTCTGGGCCGTGGCTGGTTCGACCGGGCGGCCTGTTTCATGTGCGGCTCGGGCGCGTTCACTCCTCGACAACGCAGTGGCTCCTTGGGTGTTGCGCAGCAGGCGCATCGCGTTGAGGATTACGATGAGCACCGATCCCTCGTGCACGAGCATGCCGATAGCCATCGTGACACCCCCTGCGAAGACCCCGACGACCAGCACGACAACGGTGATGAGCGCGATCCAGATGTTCTGACGCATGACGTTCACGGTGCGTTTGGCGAGGCTGATTGCTTCGGGCAGTTTCAAGAGGTTGTCGCCCATCAGGGCAATGTCTGCCGTCTCCACGGCCACCGCTGAGCCCGCTGCACCCATGGCAACACCAATGTCGGCGGTCGCGAGGGCCGGGGCGTCGTTCACGCCGTCGCCCACCATCGCGACCGTGTGCCCCTCGCGCTGCAACCGCGCGACAGCGTCGAGCTTGTCGTCGGGTAGCAACGAAGCATGGATCTCATCGATACCGACCGCCTCACCGATGGCTTCGGCGACAAGGCGCGTATCTCCGGTGAGCATAACCACCTTCTGCACCCCGCCAGCGTGCAAGCGCCTGATCATCTCGGGGGCATCCTCGCGGATCGTATCTGCGACACCGATTACGCCAAGCACGCTCTCATCGACCGCGACAATCATCGGGGTCTTGCCTGCCGCCGCCAGTTTGTTCGTAGCCACAGCCGCCCCCGCGTCGTTCACGATCCCGTACTGTTCGAGCAGCGGCACGTTACCGATGAGTACCCGCTTGCCGTGAGCGTCGGCCACGATCCCCTTGCCCACGACCGGTGTGACCGATCCCGGAAGGCCCTCGGGGGCCACTCCTTCTTCTCGTGCGGTGTCGAGGATCGGGCGGGCAAGTGGGTGCTCAGACCCTGCTTCTGCGGCGGCTGCCCAGCGAAGCACCTCGCGCCGATCCGCTTCAGGATTGAGCACAACGATGTCGGTGAGTACCGGGCGGCCCTCGGTGAGAGTCCCCGTCTTATCGACTGCGACGGCCGAGATCTTGGCCGAGGTTTCGAGGTACTCGCCGCCCTTGATGAGAATCCCGTTGCGGGCCGAGCGGCCGATTCCCGCTACGATCGCCACGGGAATCGAGATGACGAGCGCGCCCGGGCAACCGATCACGAGCAACGTGAGGCCGAGCACTACGTCACCAGAGATGAGGCCCGCCGCAAGCGCGAGGACCATCACCGCTGGCGTGTACCACTTCGAGAATCGGTCGATGAATGCCTGCGTTTTCGCTTTCGCATCCTGCGCTTCTTCGACACGGTGAATGATGCGCGCGAGCGTCGTGTCGGCTCCGATGCCGGTCGCCATGACCTGTAGGAATCCGCCCCGCGAGATCGTGCCCGCAAACACGTGATCTGACTTCGTCTTTTCGACAGGGATCGACTCACCCGTGATCGATGCCTCGTCGATCGCTCCGGTGCCTGACACGACCTGCCCGTCGACGGGAACTTTCGCTCCGTTCTTTACGAGCACGATCTCGCCCATGCGCACCTGATGTGCGGCGATCTCGACCTGCTCACCGTCGCGCATCACGACTGCAACGTCGGGGGCCACCGCGACCAACTCAGCGAGCGCTGCACGGGTCTTGTTCATCGTGCCGGCTTCGAGTGCGTGACCGATCGCGAAGAGGAACGTCACGGCGGCAGCTTCCCAGAAGTTGCCGATGAGTGTCGCGCCGATCGCTGCAATCGATACGAGCAGGTCGATACTGATGAACTTTACGAGCAGTGCCCGGACGGCCTTCACGACGATTCCGTACCCCGCGACAATTGCTGCGGCGAGCATGAACGCGTTCGCAAGGGTAAACACATGACCAGAACCGTGGGCGTGTTCGCCAGCGTCGATCCACCATTGCGGACCGACCGTGACGTTCCAGCTGCCGCCGAAGAGCTTTTCGACGCCGAACGACACGAGAATGAGGAGGCCCGAGACAACGGGAATGAACCAGTTGCCATACCGCCACTTACGGAACGCGTTCACGAATGTGCCGCCTTTCGAATAGGTGAACTTAGTGCGTTAGGAGCCGTTTGGCTAGAACGCGGAGGCCTTCGACTTATAGCCGGCCTTATCGACAGCAGCAATGAGATCGTCGACGGAACTTCTTGTCTCATCGTGGTCGATCTCAACGCGACCCGAGGCGAAGTGCACCGTCACGTTCTCGACGCCATCGAGCTTGCCGACCTGCTTCTCGATCTTGGTCACGCACGACGGGCACGAGAAACCTTCGGCGCGCAGCAGAGTGTGGGTGGTGTCAGTAGCGTTCGCCATGATGAGTCCTTTCGCTTTACCCCGATACGGGGATCGACCAGGAGGTTCCTGGCCTTCACGACGCAGACTATTGTGTTGACAGAGCCTCAGCCTTGACCTAGATCAAGTCGTGCTCGGAGCTCCTCTCTGTGGCTCACCAGCTACTTGGGTGCCGTGAGTCGCTTCTTGGTTGATCTGCTGGGCGCCATGAAGGTCTACAAGACCGAACTGATCCGTCAGCAAGGCCCTGGCGGACGGTCGAGCAGGTCGAGCTTGCGACCCTCGAATACGTGTGGTGGTGGAACCATGAGCGGCTCCACGGGGAACTCGATATGCGGCTCTTCGGACATTCGGTGGGGGTCATGGGGTGAGGCCGCCGGCGGCGAGGAGCATGCGGAGCCTGTAGTTCTCGCGGTTGCGGTAGCCGCGGGCGAGGCGGCGGTGGAGTTCGATGATGCCGTTGATGGCCTCTGTGCCGCCGTTCGATGACCTCCCGGTGGTGAAGTAGGCCAGGAACGCTTCCTGCCAACGGCGCAGCGTCCGGCCCAGGCGACGAAGACCTCGTCGTGGGTGGGGTCGGCCTCGATCGCCGCGACCAGGCGGGCCTGCTGCTTCTCGGTCAGGTTCTCCGCGCCGGCGCGGAGGATGGTCTGGATCCCGTAGAGCGGATCACCTTTCCGGCCGCGGTGCCCGAGGGTATCCTGCTGGACCCCGCGGCGCTCACCCGGCGAGCCTCAACCCCCACCGGATGTCCGAAGAGCCGGTTTTCGCACCGTCGCCCTATAGCGACGTGCTTGATTCGCGCACGACGAGTTCGGGCTCGAACTCGATCTGCTGCGGCGGAAGCGTCGTGTCTTCGGCGAGCTGGGCGAGAAGGTCGAGGGCGGTGGACCCGATCAGGTGTGCGGGCTGCCGCACGGATGTGAGGGGAACGACCGTGGACTGCGCGAACGCGATGTCGTCGTAGCCGACGAGGGCGATGTCTTCGGGAACGCGGATGTCGTCCAGCATCACGAGCGCTTGCATCACGCCGACGGCGACGAGGTCGTTGGCGGCGAAGATCGCGTCCGGTCTTTCGTGCGGCGGGCGTTCGGTGATCGATCGGGCGGCCTCGCGTCCGGCGAGAACCGTGAGCTGATCGGTGGCGATGGTTTCGAGCGTGGCACCGGGCACCTCGGTAACGGCCCTGCGCGCTCCGTCGCAGCGGTCGGCGATCTGACGAAGCGACGCCTGGCCCCCGATGAAGGCGATTCTGCGGCGTCCGCCCTCGAGCAGATGTTGTGTGGCGATGTACCCTCCGCGAACATCGTCGACCGCAACGGACGAGAACGTGGAACCGGGCGCGGAGCGGTCGACGAGGACCACGGGAATGCCGTGATCGCGCAGGCGCTGGGCGTGGCTGAGATCTTCTGAGCTGGGGGAGAGAAGAACACCGCGCACGCGTTGTTCTTCGAACAGCGCCAAATAGGTGTTCTCGCGATCGCGCCGTTCGTCACTGTTTCCCAGCAGAACCGACAGTCCGTGCGTCGTCGCGGCGTCCTCCGCCCCGCGGGCGACCGTGGTGAAGAAGGGGTTCCCAGCGTCGAGCACGACGAGTCCGACGGAGGCGCTGCGACCGGCACGCAGCTGCCTGGCCGCGTCGTTGCGGACGTAGCCGAGATCAACGATCGCCTGCCGGACGCGTTCGACGGTTCCGTCTGCCACTGTGGTGGGGCGATTGAGCACATTGGAGACCGTGCCGACGGAGACACCTGCTCGAACGGCGACGTCGCGGATGCTCACGGCCATCAGATCCTCCTGAGGTTGCAAAGTAGCTTTGATCGTTCCATAATGAAACGATTCACATTGGGAGGTGCGTCGATGACGACAAGCGGTTCACCGCAGCGGGTGCTCTTTCGCCTGCGCGTGAAGCCAGAGATGTTGGACGAGTACCTGCGCCGGCACGATCCGGTCTGGCCGGAGATGCTCGCGGAGATCGCCGCATCGGGCCGCAGGAACTACTCGATCTTCCACATCGGAGGGGGCGAACTGATCGGCGTCTACGAAACGGACGACGACGCCGCATCGCAGCGCTACCTCGCGTCCAGTGACATCGCCGCCAGATGGGAAGCCGAGATGGCGCCCTTCTTCGTCGCACAGACCGGGCGCGCCGACCAGAACGCCGAGACGTTCCCCGAAATCTTCCACCTCGACAGCCAGCTGCGTGCCGCCAACGGCGGCGGCGCGCACACGTAGAAAGGCGCGCACATGAGCACGCTCACCCCGAACATCCTCGCCGAGCTCGAAAAGCAGGCGATTGAGTTGCCCTCGTGGGCGTTCGGCAACTCCGGCACGCGTTTCAAGGTGTTCGGCACACCGGGAACGCCCCGCGACCCGTTCGAGAAGGTCTCCGACGCCGCGCAGGTGCACCGTCTGACGGGTCTTGCCCCCACGGTTGCCCTGCACATCCCGTGGGACAAGAGCGACTACGACGCGCTGCGCCAGCACGCCTCAGACGAGGGCGTTGCGCTCGGCACGATCAACTCGAACACCTTCCAGGACGACGATTACAAATTCGGCGCCCTCACTCACGAGGACGGCCGGATCCGTCAGAAGGCGATCGATCACCACCTCGAGTGCATCGACATCATGCACGCAACGGGATCGCGCGACCTCAAGATCTGGTTGGCCGAGGGGTCGAACTATCCCGGACAGGCCGATATGCGCGGACGGCAGGACCGCCTGCACGAGTCGCTTCAGACCATCTACGCGCGTCTCGGTGAGGAGCAGCGCCTCGTTCTGGAGTACAAGTTCTTCGAGCCGGCGTTTTATCACACCGACGTTCCCGACTGGGGGACGTCCTACGCGCAGGTGGCGGCGCTTGGCGACAAGGCGCTCGTGTGCCTCGACACGGGGCACCACGCGCCCGGAACGAACATCGAGTTCATCGTGATGCAGTTGCTGCGCCTCGGCAAGCTCGGCTCGTTCGACTTCAACAGCCGCTTCTACGCCGATGACGATCTCATCGTCGGCGCCGCCGACCCGTTCCAGCTGTTCCGGATCGTCTTCGAGGTCGTGCGCGGTGGCGGATTGAACAATCCCGATGTGCAGTTCATGCTCGACCAGTGCCACAACGTCGAGAACAAGATTCTCGGCCAGACGCGGTCCGTGCTGAACGTGCAGGAGATGACGGCGCGCGCGCTGCTCGTCGATACCGACGCCCTGCGCGAGGCGCAGATCTCCGGCGACCCGCTGGCCGCGAACCAGGTGTTCATGGACGCGTTCTACACCGACGTTCGCCCCGCTCTCGCCGAATGGCGCGAGAGCCGCGGCCTGCCTGCCGACCCCATGCGGGCGTTCGCCGAGTCGGGATATCAGCAGAAGATCGAACAGGAGCGCGCGGGCGGCCAGCAGGCCGGCTGGGGCGCGTGAAAACGGAAAGCACGCCAATGACGAACCAGACTGTCGCAGACCTGCTTGAGCGCTCGAACCGGCTCGGCTCCGATCCGCAGAACACCAACTACGCCGGCGGCAACACCTCTGCCAAGGGCACGGCAACCGACCCTGTCACGGGGGAACCGGTTGAGCTGCTCTGGGTGAAGGGGTCCGGGGGCGACCTCGGAACGCTCACGGAGGCTGGCCTCGCCGCCCTGCGCCTGGACCGCATGCGGGCACTCGTCAACGTCTACCCCGGTGTGGACCGTGAGGACGAGATGGTGGCGGCGTTCGACTACTGCCTGCACGGCAAAGGCGGAGCCGCGCCGTCGATCGACACGGCGATGCACGGTCTCGTCGACGCGGCCCATGTCGACCACTTGCACCCGGACAGCGGTATCGCGATCGCTACGGCCGCCGACGGCGAGGCGCTCACGAAGAAAATCTTCGGCGACAAGGTGGTGTGGGTGCCGTGGCGCCGCCCCGGATTCCAGCTGGGTCTCGACATCGCCCAGATCAAGGCGGCCCATCCGCAGGCGATCGGCACGATCCTGGGCGGCCACGGAATCACCGCGTGGGGAGACACGAGTGAGGAGAGCGAGAAGAACTCGCTCTGGATCATCGAAACCGCGCAGGCGTACATCGACGCCAACGGCACGCCCGAGCCCTTCGGCGGCGTTCGCGCCGGCTACGCGGCGCTCCCCGAGGGGGAACGCCGCGCCAAGGCAGCCGCGCTCGCCGCAACCATCCGCGGGATCGCGTCACATGATGCTCCGATGGTGGGGCACTTCACTGACGCCGCCGTTGTCACCGATTTTCTCGCTTCCGAGCGCGCTCCGGAGCTGGCGGCGCTCGGCACCAGCTGCCCCGACCACTTCCTGCGCACCAAGGTGAAGCCCCTGATCCTCGACCTGCCGGCGAATGCCTCCACGGAGGAGTCGATTGCGCGCCTGAAGGAACTGCACGAGCAGTACCGTGCCGACTACGCGGCGTACTACGACCGCTTCGCCACCGATGATTCTCCCGCCATGCGCGGCGCGGACCCCCTGATCGTTCTCGTGCCGGGCGTTGGCATGTTCAGCTACGGAAAGAACAAGCAGACCGCACGCGTTGCGGGCGAGTTCTACGTCAACGCGATCAACGTGATGCGCGGCGCCGAGTCGCTGTCGACCTACGCGCCCATCTCCGACGAGGAGAAGTTCCGCATCGAGTACTGGGCGCTTGAAGAGGCCAAGCTGCAACGCATGCCGAAGCCGAAGACCCACCAGGGGCGCATCGCGTTCGTGACCGGGGCGGCCTCAGGAATCGGCAAGGCGATCGCCACGCGGCTTGCGGCCGAGGGCGCCTGTGTTGTGATCGCCGACCTGGACCTCGAGAAGGCTCGCGCGGCAGCGGCAGAATTGGGCGGAACCGACGTGGCAATCGGCGTTGCGGCGAACGTTGCCGACGAATCGGCCGTGCAGGCGGCGATCGACGAGGCGCTCTTGGCATTCGGCGGTGTGGACCTCGTTGTCAATAACGCCGGCCTGTCGCTGTCGAAGTCGCTGCTGGAGACCACTGAGAAAGACTGGGATCTGCAGCACGACGTCATGGCGAAGGGATCGTTCCTCGTTTCGAAGGCGGCGGCGCGTCCGCTGATGGACCAGGGACTCGGCGGCGACATCATCTACATCTCGTCGAAGAACTCCGTTTTCGCCGGCCCGAACAACATCGCTTACTCCGCTACGAAGGCGGATCAGGCCCACCAGGTGCGTCTGCTCGCGGTGGAGCTCGGCGAACACGGTGTGCGGGTCAACGGCATCAACCCCGATGGCGTTGTGCGCGGCTCCGGCATCTTCTCCTCCGGGTGGGGCGCCAACCGCGCCGCCACATACGGCGTTGCGGAGGAGGACCTCGGCCAGTTCTACGCCAACCGGACCATTCTCAAGCGTGAGGTCGTTCCCGAGAACGTCGCGGACGCCGTGTACGTGCTCACGGGGCCCGAGCTCAGCCGGACGACGGGCCTGCACATTCCCGTCGACTCGGGCGTCGCACAGGCGTTTGTGCGCTAGCGCGCGCATGTCGGTGAGGGAAGCACGATGAGACCAGGAACTGTCGCCGCCGTCGATCTCGGCGCAACGAGCGGCCGCGTGATCGTCGGCCGGTTCGGCGACGGCGAACTCGCGATGGAAACGGTGGGGCGGTTCCCCAACACCCCTCTCCGCACGCCCAGCGGGCTGCTGTGGGACATCGCCTCGCTGTACCGCGGCGCTCATGACGGGCTGGCGCACGCCTTCCGGTCTGCGCCCGAGATCGCCTCGATCGGCGTGGATTCGTGGGCGGTGGACTATGCACTGCTTCGCGGTAACCGCATGGTCGGAACGCCGTTCCACTACCGCGATGAACGAACGGAACGCGGCGTCCGGTCTGTTCATGAGCACACACCCTTCGCGGAGCTGTATCGCCGCAACGGTTTGCAGTTCCTCCCGTTCAACACTCTCTATCAGCTTGTCTGCGACGAACAGGACGGGTTCCTGTCGCTGGCGGACCGCCTGCTGCTCATCCCGGATCTGTTGGGCTGGATGCTTACGGGGGAGTCCGTTGCCGAACGAACCAACGCCTCGACGACGGGCCTGCTGAACGTGAGCACTGGGGAGTGGGACGAGGCTCTCGCATCGCGCATCGGTGTGCCGCGAACGCTCCTCCCGACGCTTATCGACCCGGGAAACGAGGTTGGCGGGCTGCTGCCACACGTGGCGAACGAGCTGGGCGGTTCCGCCCCCGTCGTCGCTGTCGGATCGCACGACACGGCCTCGGCGATCGTTGCCGTGCCCATGCGATCGGATCGCGCGGCGTACATATCGTGCGGAACGTGGGGTCTTGTCGGCGTGGAAACCGACGCGCCGGTTCTCACCGACGCCGCCCGCGATGCAAACTTCACCAATGAGGGCGGCGTCGACGGGCGCACGCGATTCCTGCACAACGTGATGGGCCTGTGGCTGCTCAGCGAATCGATTCGCGAGTGGGAACGTGAGCCCGGCGCCGCAACGATCAACCTGCCGGAACTGCTGGGCCAGGCCGCGCGGGTGGGCGGACCGGTCGGGATCTTCGATGCGAACGATCCTGTCTTCCTCGCGCCGGGCGACATGCCGAAACGGATCGCGACGTGGCTGCGCGAGCACGACCAGCCCGTTCCGCGCACGCGCGCCGAGTTCGCGCGGAGCATCGTCGCGTCACTGGCCGATGCGTTCGCTGGCGCGGTGCGAACGGCGTCGGAGCTGTCGGGGGTTCCCGTCGAGACGATCCACATTGTCGGCGGCGGCGCGTTGAACGAGCTGCTGTGCCAGTTGACGGCCGACCGTGCGGGCGTTCCCGTTGAGGCAGGGCCCGTCGAGGCCACGGCAACGGGCAATCTGCTGGTGCAGGCGCGCACGGCTGGCCTCGTGTCCGGCGACCTCGAGGCGCTCCGCGACATCGTCGCGCGCGGCGTCGACGTCAGGCGGTACCGTCCGCGCTCCTGACGCATCTGAGCTGGCGCCGCACCCTGCCGATCCGGGGTGCGGCGCCTTTGTGCGAAGCGCGTGTTTGGCCTGGTGCTTTGTCGGCGGCGGCGACTAGCGTCGATATATGCGGGCCGCCCCCGCCACGATTCATAAAGGAGAAGGTCCGCGTGACATCCGAGGAACGCCCTGAGCCCCACCGCATGACCGGCGCCATTCCGACGGTCTCTGGCGGCATGATGCCGACAACGTCGACGGGGCTGATTGCCGTTCCCACGGGTGCCATCACGGTTCCTCGCCCCGTCAGCAGCGCAACGGGTGAGATCTCGATCGTCCAGAAGGGTGATCAGCTCTCTCGAACGCGCCTGTTCTGGTACGTGCTTCTTCTCGGGGCGCTCACAGCCCTCGGCCCCTTCACCGTCGATCTGTACCTGCCGGCTTTCCCCCTTCTGGAGCGCGATTTCTCGGCGACGGCGGCCGCCATTCAGCTCACGCTGACGGGAACGATGCTCGGGTTCGCGATCGGTCAGCTGATCGTGGGCCCTCTGAGCGATGCCGTCGGACGTCGTGTGCCGCTTCTCGTTGCCACATCGCTGCACCTTCTGGCCAGCGTTGCGGCGGCGTTTGCGCCCAACCTGGAATCGCTCAGTGTGATGCGCGTGCTCATGGGCATTGGCGCTGCCGGGGGTGGCGTCGTCGCGATGGCGATGGTGCGCGACCTCTTCGGCGGCAGGCGGCTGGTCATCATGCTCTCCCGCCTGGCCCTTGTCACGGGTGTTGCGCCGGTGATCGCGCCCCTCATCGGGTCGATGCTGCTCGAAGTGATGGAGTGGCGCGGGATCTTCATCGTCCTCGCCTGCTACGGCGTCGTGATCCTTATCTTTGCGACGCTCGCGTTGCCCGAGACGCGCCCCAAACATGAGCGCGTTCGTGCGCAGAACATCTCGGTGGCGCATCGATATCGCATCGTCTTTTCCGACCGTGTGTACGTCGGCGCGCTCGTGATCGGCGCGATGACGTTCTCGGGACTGTTCTCTTATCTGTCGGCGTCGTCGTTCCTGTTCCAGACCACCTACGGGCTGTCGACCATGCAGTACGGTCTCGTCTTTGCCGTGAACTCGGTGGGCCTGATCATCGGAAACCAGATTGCGGCGCGGCTCGCGGCGCGCTACGGGCCGCAGTGGGTGCTGGCCGGTTCGACAACGGGCCTGCTGCTGGCGGCCATTGCGATTCCCGTTTCGGCGCACTTTTCCGACAGCGTGTGGGCCGTGATCGTTCCGCTGTTCTTCTTCATGTCGGCCTGTGGTTTCACGTTCCCGTGTGCGCAGGTGCTGGCGCTCGACCGTCACCCTGAGGCGGCGGGAACCGCGGCATCGGTTATCGGTGCAGCCAACAACGGCATGGCCGGCGTGATCTCACCTTTGGTCGGAGCGCACTCGGCCGGCTCCGTGATCACGGCAGGCTCGATGGCGTCGATCATGATCGGGTGCTCCGTGCTCGGAATTGCCGCGCTGTGGCTGATCGTCCGGCCCCGCACGCTGGGGCAGCTCTCCTAGAAGCGCTGACCCAGCCACCCCAGCAGGTCGGCGCGCACCTGTTCCTGTTGGAATCCGTTCAGGATCTCGTGGCGTCCGTCGTAGACGTGTGTTGTCACGTCGGAGAAGCCTGACCGCTTCCGGTAGGCGTCAGCAAGCCGGTGTACCGAGACGGGGCCGCCAACGGGATCATCACGTCCGACCATCAGCAGAATCGGAACGTCGATGCCGGCCATTTCGCGGAGCCCTCGGGCGGGACGGCCGTAGATGCGCAGTCCGCTGGCGGGGCCTAATGCTATCGCGAGGGGCATCTGCGACGCGAGCGGGTCTTCGAGCGCAGCGATCTGCACGTCGACGTCCTCGCTGATCCACTCGTTTCCTCGAGCATCCGGAGTGTTCCAGCGGGCGTTGAGGGGCGTTGCCGTGAGCGATCCTGGCCAGCGCAGCGCCGTGCCGACAAGAACGGCGGCGTCGTATGCGCCGGGGTGAGAATTGAGGAGGATCTGGGCAAGGAACGATCCCCATGAGTGCGCGATGAGAACGAGCGGAAGTTCAGGATGCTCGTCCCGCGCGATCTGCGTGAGCTGCCAAATGGCGTCCTCCGCTCCGCGGTGGCCACCGGGGCCCAGGCGGAAAGCGCGGTCGACGGTGCCGTACTGCTTCATGCCGGTGCGGCCGTGGCCGCGGTGGTCGTCGGCGTAGACAATCCAGCCGTTCGCTGTGAGCTCATCGATCAGTGCGCGGTAGCGGCCGGCGTGTTCGCCAACGCCGTGCAGAATCTGGGCGATGCCGCGCGGGGAGCCCGCCGGTTCGTAGCGGTCGTAGAAGATCGTGACGCCGTGGCGATCGATGAACTCGGGCATGCGGCCAGCATACGGATTCTCAGCCGCTGTCGAAGGTCGTGGTCACGCTGACTCGTAGCGTGGTTCATGAAACCGCATCTCTGAAGACAGGCGTGATGAGTAACGTCCTGACCGTGCTTGCGTTTCCTTCGCGCGGCGCGTTCCGGCGACTTACGCAGTGCTGAAGTCGTGGCCAGGGACGAAGAAACAGCCCGACGCATCCGTCACGGTATGGCGGATGAGGTCGTCCGCTTCGTCCAGCCGCCGCTGTGTGAGGGTGAACGTGTGCGGGTCTGCCATAAACGCCACGAAGATCAGTCCGGCACCCGTGGGCGGATCGAAGCCGTAGCTACGCCGGAGCATGAGGCCGCGGCCGATGTTGGCCGGATGGGCACGCCGCGCGTGACTGTGGACGGGCGTTGCGAGCGTTCCATCCGGCGCTTTGGCGAGCAGGTCCACATCGTCCATCGTGTCCCCGCCCGACAACGGTGCGCCCGTGTCGCGGCGTCGCCCGATGGCATGTTCCTGCTGCGCGGTGGACAGCGCGAGAAAGTCGGTCGCGATGAACATCCGTCGCACCACCATGAACGTGTCGCCACGATCCGGATCGGTCCACACTCCTGCGTTCTGTTCTTCGCGGGTGCGGGGGTTGACGATGCCGTCGACGAATCCGATCGGGGTGCGTGCGGTTCCCTCCGGCGTCGGCGCGTCGCGGTACCCGCGCTCTGACCACAGCGGACGTGCGCCAGCGCCGAGTGCCTGGCCGAGACTGGCCGCCACGTCAATGACAGCGGCAGCGGTTTCCGCGCATACCTGGAGGAGCAGATCGCCTCCGCGAACGATGTCATCGACGTCGTTCGCGAATGCCGGAAGGTCGTCGTGTGCGCACCTGTCGGGCCAGATTTGGCGGGCGCGTTCGATCCCGAACCCGGCAGTGACGGTCAGGGCGCCGGAATCGTCTGGGACGTCGGGTGTGGCCTCAATTGCTGTTCGTGCCGCCGCAACAAGCTCATCGTCGCTGGCGTTGGCGAAGGAATATGCCGTCACGAGTACATACCGTTGTGGAACGGCTGGGACGGTAATACCCGGGAGGAGAGGCCCGGCGGGCGCGGGCGTCGCCTCGGCCGCACTCACATCGGGAGAACCGCCGGGAGTGGCGCCACGCGCAACCCACCCGATCGCGCCCGCAACCGCCGCAGTGCCCGCCGCGACGAAGAGGTCACGGCGCTGAACACCGACTCTGCTCTCGGGGGCGTCAGGTCCGTTGCCCTCCGCGGGGCTCACCGTGCGCCCTCGGTCAGGAAGTTGTCGGCGGGAACGTCCACGGAATCCAGGTCGGGGAACGAGATGTGGTCTGGCAACTGCGTGGGCTCCGTTCCGGCCGCGCCGGCGTCGGGTTGGGGTCCGGGGAGTTCCACCTGCGAGAACGCAACGCCCTGCGGAGCATCCGGCTGGGTAAACGAGCCGACGGGTGTGGGGGCGCCGCAGTCGGCGTCCGCCAGGCCGGCAGGCTCGGTGACCACGTTCGTGTCCAGGTCGAAGCAGTTCGCTCCATCGCCGATTGCCGGCGTGTAGGCCACATCAATTCCGTTGCCGCCGAACACCCCACCGGAGAGGACGTTGTCATACGGGGCGAAGTCTTCTGACGAGGAAATCCACACGCCGACGTTGTCGTTCCCGGTGATCCGGTTGCGCGACACATCCGCATCGATCGTTCCGGACAATCCCACACCGATTCCGAACGCTCCGCCGGCCTGTACCGGAGTCTCCCGCTCGTTGTTGTCGGAGATGACGTTGCCGATGATCCGCACGCCGCGGCTCGGCCCGTGCGCCTCGAGATAGTTGCTGAGAACGCTCACCCCGATGCGGTTGTTCGTGATCTGGTTCCCTGTGATCACAACGCTGTTCGATGCGTTCGCCAGTTCGATGCCGACAGCATTGCGCTCAACGATGTTCCCCTCCACAAGGGCGTTGCACGTGTCGCACTGCCCGACATAGATCCCCGAGTCGGAACCACCGGTGGCGACGTTGTTTCGGATCACGCCCTCTGTGCGGTTGAAAGCGTAGATGCCATAGAGGCCGTTGTTGGACGAGGTGACGTTCTGCACGAGGTAGCCGGGAACAAGGTCCGGAGCGTCTTCCGGCACGTATCCGTCGGGGCCGCGAGCGATTCCGGCGCCGGTGTCATCGGTCAAGCCCGTGATCAGAACACCGTTTTGGAGGTAGTTCCGCACGGTGAGGTTTTCTACAGTGACGCGTTCGCCGGTCGCAATAACACCGCTGGACAGCGCCAGGTCTCCGTCGAGGATCACCTCGTTGCGGTCTTCGCCGCGGATCGTGACATCGGACCCGCGCACCTCGATCGTCTCGTTGTATGTTCCGGGCGCGATGAGGATGACGCCGCCATCAGCGACGAGTGCTCCCGCGTCGGTCAGACTCGCGTCCGCCGGGACGCGCACCACGTCTTGGGTCTGTCCGTCACTCCCGCCAGAGCACGCGGACAACGCCGCTGCGAGGAGGACAACACTCGCGCCCGCGATCATTCTCATGCCCTGCATACGATTCGCCATAGAAGCCTCCTCGGGCATTATTCCGCACGCGGCTGGGCCACGGATTCTCAGCCACCGTCGAAGATCGTTAGTTATGCTAACTCTTAGCATGGTTAACGAACACGCATCTCAAGAAGCCTCCGACATCCGTGCGGCGACGCTGCGGCTCGCTCGGCGTATCCGGCAACAGCGGTCAATCGCCACGATGTCCGACGGTCAGTTTGCGGTTCTCGTCAATGTGTACTTGCACGGACCGCACACCCTCTCCGCACTGGCCGAGCGCGATGGTGTCACGGCGCCGTCGATGAACCGCACCGTGAACTGCCTCGAAGAGCTCGGGTACGTTACCCGCGCCTCCGACGACGAGGATCGCCGTAAGGTGCGCATCGCCATCACCGAACAAGGCTCAGCGGTTGTCGACGACACGGTGCAGCGCCGCGACGGCTGGCTGCAGGGCGTGCTCGACACCCTCGAACCCGATGACCGCGCCACCCTGCACGCCGCGGCCCAGATCATCCTGCGGGAGGTGCACAGATGAAGATGTTCCGCTCGCTTAAGCTGTTCAACTTCCGCATCTGGTTCCTCGGAGCCCTGGTCTCGAACGTCGGCGCCTGGATGCAGGCAACGGCGCAGGACTGGGTCGTGCTCACGGAACTCACCGACCACGATGCCACGGCCGTCGGGCTCACGATGGCGTTCCAGTTCGGCCCGCCGCTGGTTCTCGTGGGGGTCACGGGCTGGGTCGCCGACCGCTTCGACCGGCGAACGCTGCTGCTGATCACCCAGTCCGTGCTCGGGCTCATCTCCGTGGCGATCGGTGTTCTGCTGATCCTCGATGTGATGACGCTGCCGATCATGTACGCGTTCGCCATCGCCTTCGGCGTCGCGAACGCATTCGATAGCCCCGCGCGCCAGGCGTTCGTCTCGGACATCGTGGGCAGATCACAGGCGTCGAACGCTGTTGCCCTGAACTCCGCATCGTTCAACATGGCCCGGCTCATCGGTCCCGCTGCTGGCGCCATTTTGCTGATCGCGGTCGGAAGCGGCTGGGTGTTCGTCATCAACGCGGTCACCTTCCTCGCGATGATCGCCGCGCTGGCGTTCCTGCGCACGGACGAACTGCAGCCGCGCGTGCTGCAGGCGAAGGGCGGCGGGCGGCTGATCGACGGCTTCCGCTATGTGACGGGACGCAAGGATCTCGTGATCGCCTTCATCATGGCGTTCTTGATGGGAGCCTTCGGGCTGAACTTCCCGATCTTCTCCTCCACCATGGCGATTGAATTCGGGCGGGACGCCGACGGCTATGGGCTGCTCTCCTCGTCGCTTGCTCTGGGATCCCTCGCCGGGGCATTGCTCGCCGCGAGGCGCGATCGTGCCCGGCTGCGCGTGGTCATGCTCGCCTCCGCCTGTTTCGGCGTCTCGCTTCTCGTCGCCTCGCAGATGCCGGGCTACTGGGCGTATGCCGCGGTGTGCATCGTCATCGGGTTCACCAGCGTGACGATGCTCACCACCACCAACGGGTACGTGCAGACCACAACCGATCCGGCGCTCCGCGGCCGGGTTCTGGCGCTGTACCTTGCCGTGATCATGGGGGCCACCCCCGTTGGTGCCCCGCTCGTTGGCGCGATCAGCGATGCCTGGGGGCCGCGCGTTGCGTTGCTGTTCGGAGCGGGCGCCGGGCTGGTCGCCGCCGCAATCGGTGCGGGGTGGTTGCTGTTCTCCGGCCGGGTACGCCGGGCCGAGGCGTTCCGGATCACGATCGATGAGACCCGTCCCATCACCATCGTGAACGAGGTGATTCCCGAACAGTTCAGCGATCAGGGAGCCCAGACGACTCCGATTCGCGCCGTTTTGGAGGAGGACCGAAAGCGGCCCTGATGGTCCTCTCCCACACCATGGGGGTGCGTGCAGGGGGTGCGCCGTAGGCTTGACCCCATGCATGGCGAGTACAAGGTGCCCGGTGGAAAGCTCGTGGTTGTCGACCTCGAGACTGCTGGCGGCAAGATCAGCGAGTTCGCGCTCGCCGGTGACTTCTTTTTGGAGCCCGACGAGGCGCTGATCGACATCAACGCCGCGGTGACGGGGCTGCCGGAAACGGCCGACGTTCCGACGATCGCGGCCGCGATTCGCCAGGCGCTTCCGGGCGGTGCCCAGCTGCTCGGGTTCACGCCCGAGGCGGTCGGAACGGCCGTTCGACGGGCGCTGGCAACGGCCTCGTCGTGGGGTGACTTCGACTGGGAGATCATCGACGACCCGGCCGTTTCCCCGCTCGTCAACCTCGCGCTTGACGAGGTGCTTACCGAACGCGTCGGTGATGGCCGCAGGCGACCCACTCTGCGGATCTGGGAGTGGGACAGCTCCGCCGTGGTCATCGGGTCGTTCCAGTCTTACAAGAACGAGGTGGACCCGGACGGGGCGAAGAAGCACGGCTTCGACGTTGTGCGCCGCATCTCGGGCGGCGGTGCCATGCTGATGGGCGCCGAGCAGATCATCACGTACTCGCTCTACGTTCCCGCATCGCTCGTGGCCGGTCTGACATTCGCCGACTCGTATGCGTTCCTCGACGACTGGGTGCTCCAGGCACTGCGTGGCATCGGCATTGAGGCGACGTATCAGCCGCTCAACGACATTGCGAGCCCGCACGGCAAGATCGGCGGCGCGGCGCAGAAGCGTCTCGCGAATGGCGGCATCCTGCATCACGCCACGCTCAGCTACGACATCGACGGACAGATGATGACCGAGGTGCTGCGCATCGGGCGCGAGAAACTCAGCGACAAGGGAACCACCTCGGCGGCCAAGCGCGTCGACCCGCTCCGGACCCAGACGGGAATGGCCCGGCGCGACATCATCGACGCGTTCATCGCCCAGTTCCAGACGTTCACGGGAGCCGAACGCGGCACTGTCAGCGCCGAAGAGCTCGCCGCGGCGGAGGAACTTGTTCGCACCAAGTTCTCCACGCACTCCTGGCTGCACCGCGTCCCGTGACCTTCACGACTCCGCAGGGCGGGCTGCGCGTCGCCGCGCCCGTTGCGATCCACCACGGCGACAACCTCGAGGTCATCCAGACGCTGCCCGATGCGGCGTTCACCATGATCTATCTCGACCCGCCGTTCAACACGGGCCGCAAGCGCCAGCACACCACGCAGACCGTCACACACGCTCCCGATGCGGTGAACATCGGCGCCGTCGAGGACGACGCCGGGGGAGCGCTGTTCGGTGATGCCTTTCTCAACGCCACCGAGAACCCGGTCTGGAACGGCTTCCACGGCCGTAAATATGAGCGCGTGCGTCAGACGCTCACCACGTTCGACGATCGTTTCGACGATTACTGGGCGTTTCTCGAACCGCGGCTTACCGAGGCCTGGCGGCTGCTGGCCGAGGACGGAACGCTGTATCTCCACCTCGACTATCGCGAGGCGCACTACGCGAAGGTGATGCTGGACGCCGTCTTCGGGCGCGATCACTTCCTCAACGAGCTGATCTGGGCCTACGACTACGGGGCCAAGAGCCGGTCCCGGTGGCCAACGAAGCACGACACGATTCTGGTCTACGTCAAGAACCCCGATAAGTACTTCTTCGACTCCGACGCTGTCGACCGTGAGCCCTACATGGCTCCGGGGCTCGTGGACAGTGAGAAGGTGGCACGCGGCAAGCTGCCCACCGACGTGTGGTGGCACACAATCGTGCCCACCAGCGGCGCCGAGCGCACCGGCTATCCCACGCAGAAGCCCGAGGGCATTCTGAAGCGGATGGTGCAAGCATCGACGCGGCCAGGGGACCGGGTGCTGGACTTCTTCGCGGGGTCGGGAACAACGGGAGCTGTCGCCTCGAAGCTCGGACGTCAGGCGGTTCTTGTCGACGGCAATCCGCGCGCAATCGAGATCATGCAGAAGCGGATGCCGCATGCGATTGTGATTCGCTAGCGGCGGCATATTCCGGTTTCGACACGTGATGTGCAGCCCTGGCAGTATTTCGCTATCGTCGGGTGGATGACCGTCACTCTCCGGCCTTTGGATATCGACGATGACGCCGATCGCGCGAGCCTGATCGAGTTCCTCACCTCGAACGAGTTCCCGTTTCATGTGCGACGCCGGGTCGATGTCGCGGCAGTGGAAGAACGCATCGCCGACGGCGATTTCTCGGCGCCCAGCCATGCTGCGCTGCGCATCGAGGACGACGGAAACCTGATCGGTATCGTCGTCCTCGACGACCTTGACGACGGTGATCCCCTGTTCGATGTGCGCCTTGCCGAGAAGTTCCGGGGGAAGGGCCTGGGCGTTCAGGCGCTCACCGCGCTCGCCGACTATGTGTTTCGTGCCTACCCCGACGTCGACAGGATCGAGGGGCAAACGCGTGACGACAACCGTGCCATGCGGCGATCGATGCTGCGCGCGGGTTTTGTCAAAGAGGCGCACTATCGCGGCGGGTGGCCGACCGACGCCGGCCCGCGCGACTCGATCGCCTACGGCCTACTGCGATCTGACCACGAGAGTGGCACCGTGACGCCGTTGACGTGGGACGACGAAGCGCCGGAGCGGGCAGGAGGGCCGTCTACTGCCGTGCCGATCCGAACCGATCGCCTCACCCTGCGACCACATCTGCAGAGCGACACCGATGCCTTGTTCGGCATTTATTCGCGCCCCGACGTTGTTAAGTACCTGCTGGAAGAGGCATGGTCGCCCGATACCGCCGTCGAGAAAATTCGCCTTCGCACGTCACGCAACGATCTCGACGGACCCGCCGGTGCCCTCGCGCTCGTGATCACGCGCAAGGGCGTTGTCATCGGCGACGTGGCGGTCTGGTGGACCGATCGCGAACGGAAGGTCGCCGAGATCGGATGGGTTCTCAGCCCCGACCACGCCGGCCAGGGCTTCGCGACCGAAGCTGTTTCGGCAGCGTTGAACCTGGCCTTCGACCGCTTCGGCGCGCATCGCCTTGTTGCGCAGATGGACGCCCGAAACGCGGCATCGGCGGCACTCGCCACACGCGTCGGTATGGTGCGCGAGGGTCATCACCGACAGGACTGGTGGAGCAAAGGGGAATGGACGGACACCCTGGTATACGCAATGCTGGCCGACGATCGTCCGGCGGCGTAGCGCGACGGTTTCTGTTGTCGTGATCGTTCCGGCCGTCGGAGCTTCACTCGGTTGGTGCGCGCCGCATCGGGTGAAGATGCCGTGCTTCATGCACGCCCGATAGCGATTTCCTATACCTCTTCGGCGCCGGGGGCTGTCGCGCTAGCGTTGCACCATGCGCTTTGGAACCTTTATCCCGCAGGGCTGGCGATTCGATCTCGTCGGCATCGATCCTTCCGAGCAGTGGGCCACAATGCAGCGGCTCGCCCAACGTGCCGACGATGGCCCGTGGGAGTCGCTGTGGGTCTACGACCACTTCCACACAACGCCCGTGCCAAGCGAGGAGGCAACGCACGAGGCCTGGACGCTGATGTCCGCCTTCGCCGCGTCGACATCGCGCATCCGCCTGGGTCAGATGTGCACTTGCATGGGTTACCGCAACCCCGCGTATCTCGCGAAGGTCGCCGCGACGGTTGATCACGTCTCGAGCGGACGCGTCGAGATGGGCATCGGCGGCGGCTGGTACGAGCACGAGTGGCGCGCCTATGGCTACGGGTTCCCGGCGATCGGCGATCGCCTGCGTGCCTTGCGCGAGGGCGTCGAGATCATGAAGCAGGGATGGGAGACGGGCCGGGCAACGCTCGACGGACGCTACTTCCAGGTGGACGGGGCCATTGTGCAGCCGCAGCCGATTCAGCAGCCAGGTATTCCGATCTGGGTGGCCGGCGGCGGAGAGAAGGTCACACTGAAGATCGCCGCGACCTACGCCTCGTACACGAACTTCGGCAGCGCAAATGTCGATGAATTCCGGCACAAGAACCAGGTGCTCCAGGGCCACTGCGATGCGCTCGGGCGTGACCACACGGAGATCACCCGGTCGACGAGCATCAACGTTGTTCTCGGCGAGAACCAGGCGGACGTGAACGATCGCCTCGCGCGCATCACCGACCGCGCGAACCGCTTTGTGCCCGAATCCGGACGCGAGCGATTCCTGGAGGACATCGCCCCGGCGTCTCCGGGAATTGGCACACCCGAACAGGTGGCTGAGCACCTGCAGGCGCTGAAAGAGGCCGGCGTCGACTACACCATCGCCTACTTCCCCGAGCTGGCCTACGACACCTCGGGCGCCGAGCTTTTCGAGAAGCAGGTGATCCCGGCACTCGCCTGACACCGACGTTGAGGGCGATCGGGCAGGATGGGCGATAGCTACTCACAAGGGGGACGCATGTTCGGCAACAATCGACGTACTCCTCCCGCCGTCGCGCGGGAGATCGTGAAGAAGGCCGAAGCGCCGAGATCGCTGTGGCGCGACCATTTCGGCACGCTGGCCACACGTTCTGTGCAGATCATCGCGATCGGTGTTTTTGCGGCGGCGCTCGTGTGGTCGCTGCACACCATCACCGTCGTGGTGATCCCCGTTATCCTCGCGCTGATCTTTGCGGCGGCGTTCGAGCCGATCATGCGTCGCCTGCGCCTGGTGATGCCATCTCTGCTGGCCACCGTGATCGTCCTGCTGGCGATCGTCGGGGTGATCGGCGGTGTCATCTGGGCGATGGTGCGCGCCATTCTGGCGCAGTGGAACGATCTGTACACCAGCGCTGAAAGTGGTGTTCAGCAGATTCTCGTCTGGGTGAACGAACTGCCCTTCGCACCTGACGAAGAGCAGCTGCTGGAGTGGTGGCAGTCGATTCAAGACTTCGTCCTCAGCGCGCAGTTCGGCTCCGCTGTCGGTAGCGGTGCGTTGGCCGGTGTCAGCGCGATCGCCTCGTTCGTGACGGGCCTCGTGCTGATGACGGTTGTGCTGTTCTTCTTCCTCAAGGACGGCCCGCAGATCTGGACCTTCCTGATCCGGCCCTTCGAGGGCGGCTGGCGCGACCGCATGGAGCGCGTCGGCTCGAAGAGCGTCAGCACGCTTGGCGCCTACGTTCGCGGAACGGCGGCCGTCGCCGCGGTCGATGCGATCGGTATCGGAGTTGGTCTGGCGATTCTGCAGGTTCCCATGTGGTTCCCGCTGATGCTCGTGGTGTTCCTGCTGTCGTTCATCCCGATCGTGGGTGCCACGCTGGCCGGAATTCTCGCGGCGCTCGTCGGCCTCGTCGATGGCGGCCTGTGGACGGCCATCATCATCGTCATCATCGTGATCGGTGTGAACCAGCTCGAGAGCAACTTCCTGCAGCCGGTCCTCATGGGACGCACGCTCAAGCTGCACGCTCTCGCGATCCTCGTCGCGTTGATGGTCGGTACCGTTCTCGCCGGCATTCTCGGCGCCGTTCTCGCGGTGCCGCTGGCAGCGGTGGCCTGGGGCATCATCCAGGTCTGGGACGGCGAGAACCTTCCCGCGCGCTGGGCGCGCCCGAAGGAGAAGAAAGAGCTGTAACGGCTCCTCCAACGCACTGGGCGTCATCCTCCGCGCGGAGGATGACGCCCAGTGCGTATGTGCGGGTCAGGCGCCGAGGATCTGATCCACGATCGCCGCAGCCTCGCGCTGCACCTCGGCAAGGTGCTGGGGGCCCTTGAGGCTCTCGGCGTACAGCTTGTACACGTCTTCTGTTCCCGACGGGCGCGCGGCAAACCACGCGAACTCGGTCTGCACCTTGAGTCCACCGATGGCCGCACCATTGCCCGGAGCATGCGACAGCTTGGCCGTGATCGGGTCGCCGGCCAGAGTCTCGGCCGTGACGTCCTCCGGCGAAAGCTTCTTCAGCGCCGCCTTCTGCGCGGGCGTCGCCGGCGCGTCAACGCGCGCATAGCTCGACGCGCCATATTCGGCCTCGAGCTCGGCATATCGTTGCGATGGAGTCTTCCCGGTAACGGCGATGATTTCGGCCGCCAGCAGGCAGAGGATGATGCCGTCCTTGTCCGTTGTCCATACGCCGCCATCGCGGCGCAGGAACGACGCACCCGCCGACTCCTCACCGCCGAAGGCGACAGAACTGTCGATCAGGCCCGGCACGAACCACTTGAATCCGACGGGAACCTCAAGCATGGTGCGCCGCAGGGATGCGGTGACCCGGTCGATCATCATCGACGAGACAAGCGTCTTGCCCACCGCCGAGTTCTCTTCCCACCCGGAACGGTGCGAGAACAGATACTCGATCGCGACGGCCAGATAGTGGTTCGGGTTCATCAGTCCCGCGTCGGGCGTGACAATGCCGTGACGGTCGGCGTCGGCATCGTTGCCGGTGAGAACGTCGAACTCGTCCTTACGCGCCACAACGGACGCCATCGCCGACGGCGACGATGGATCCATGCGGATCTTCTCGTCCCAGTCCAGGGTCATAAAGCGCCACGTGGGGTCGACATCGGGGTTGACCACCGTCAGGTCGATTCCGTAGACCTCGGCGATCAGCTGCCAGTACTCCACCGACGCGCCGCCCATGGGGTCAGTGCCAATGCGCACACCGGCGTCGCGGATCGCATCCATGTCGATGATGTTGCCGAGATCGCGCACATACGCATCACGGAAGTCGTAGCTGGCGATGTGATCGCGCTCGATATCGGCGAAGCGCACGCGCTTGACGCCCTCGAGGCCGCCCGCGATGAGCTCGTTGGCGCGATCCGCGATCCAGTTCGTTGCATCCGTGTCGGCGGGGCCACCGTGCGGAGGGTTGTACTTGAAACCGCCATCCTGCGGAGGGTTGTGGCTGGGGGTTACGACGATGCCATCAGCGAGACCGGGGTCGTCCGTCAACTTGCCGACGTTGTGGGCAATGATCGCGTGGCTGAGCGCTGGGGTCGGCACCCACGCATCGTGCGTATCGATGCGAACATCGACCTCGTTGGCCACAAGCACCTCGATCGCTGTGTGCTCCGCCGGAAGCGACAGCGCGTGCGTATCGCGTCCGAGGAACAACGGTCCGCCGATGCCCTGCTGCGCGCGATAATCGACGATCGCCTGCGTCGTCGCGAGGATGTGATCCTCGTTGAACGCGGTCGCGAGACTGGATCCGCGGTGGCCGCTGGTACCGAAGGCCACGCGCTGCGCGGCGACCTGTGGATCGGGGCGCAGATCGTAGTACGCCGCAATCAGCGCGTCGATGTCTGTCAGGTCGCTGGCTTCTGCGGGAAGTCCTGCTCGACTGGTCATGGTGCCAGTCTGCCAGGGCGTGCCGTACGTCGCGAGATCTCGTGACACCGCATTAGAGTTTCAAGCATGTCGACAGCTTCCGCCGGAACCCGCACGTACAGCTACCTCGGGCCTGCGGGAACCTTTACGGAGGCTGCGCTCGGGCAGGTGCGCGAGGCGGAGGGCCAGAATTGGCATCCCGTCGCCAACGTGGGCGCGGCTCTCGACGACGTTGCATCCGGGCGATCCGATGCCGCAATGATCGCGATCGAGAACACCGTCGAGGGTGGTGTCTCCAGCGCCCAGGACGCCCTGGCGAACACGCCGGGTCTGCGGATTATCGGCGAGTACCTCGTGCCCGTGAGCTTCGTCCTTGTCGCTCCGCGCGGCACCACGCTCGATCAGGTGGCCGAGGTGGCCGCCCACCCCGTCGCGTATGCGCAATGCCTTGAATGGTTGGGGAAGAACGTCCCCGGACACAGCCCCGTTGTTGCCGCCAGCAATGTCGCCAGCGCGATTGGCGTGCTCGACGGCACCCTGCCCGCACAGGCCGCGATCGCCGCGCCCGGCGTTGTGAACCACTACGACGTTGAGGTCCTGGCCGAGGGAATCGGCGACAACCCCGACGCGGTCACGCGCTTCGTGCTCGTCACCCGCACGGCGCTACCGCCCGCGCGCACCGGGGCCGACAAAACATCACTCATCGTCGAGCTGCCGAAGGAAGTGCCCGGGGCGCTCGTCGACATGCTCGAGCAGTTCGCAACGCGCGGCATCAACCTCAGCCTCATCCAGTCGCGGCCGATCGGCGACCGCCTGGGCCGCTACCGCTTCGTCATCGACGCCGATGGTCACATCGCCGATGAGCGCATGGCCGACGCACTCATGGGCCTGAAGAGGTTCAGCCCCAACGTGATCTACCTCGGTTCGTACCCCCGGGCCGACCACGAGCAGAACCGCTACAACCCGCGGTACGCGGACGCCAGCTTTGCCGATGCCCGTGACTGGCTGCGCGACCTTCTCTCGGGAGCAGACCCCGCCTGAGGTGGGTGGGCGTTACATCGCGTCGGCGAGCAACTCCAGGGTCTGGGCGCGACCGGTCGGTTCGTCCAGCGGCTCGTCGGCGTACGCGCCGTCGCCCGAGGAGACCATGATCTCGGCCACCTCGTTCTTCTCGGCAAACTCACGAAGGCGCTGAGCGACAGACGTGGGGGTTCCGATAAACCACCGGCGGCGCATCTGCTCGATGAACGAGTCCTCGAGCGCATCCGAGGCCGCGGCCTTGGCTTCGTCGATTGTCTCGATCGGCCGCATGGGCTTATTGGTGCGCAGACGCGCGAACTGGCGCATCTGCGGCAGCGCACGCTCGAACGCCTCGTCTTCTGTTGGCGCGACGACGATGTTGGCGGTGACGAACGATTCCGGGGCCGGGTGGCGTTCCGAGGGCTGATAGCCCTGGCGGTAGAGGGCCATCGCCCGCTCCAGGCCCTCTCCGGCGAAGTGGTTCGCGAAAACGTAGGGCAGGCCCATCTGCGCGGCGAGCTGCGCGGAGAAGTCACTTGAGCCGAGCAACCACACGGTGGGCGAGCTGGTCGCGGCCGGGGTTGCTGTTACCGCGTAGGTGCCGCCGGACGTGAACCGTACCGTGGCGCCCTCGGGGCTCATCAGCTCCTGGATGTCGCGCACGTGATCGGGGAACTGCTGCGCTTCACTCGTCGTTCCGGATCGCCGCAGCAGCTGAGTGATCACAGGGTCGGAGCCAGGCGCGCGGCCGAGGCCCAGGTCGATGCGCCCCGGCGCGATCGCTTCCAGGGCAGCAAACTGTTCGCCAACGATGAGCGGCGCGTGATTGGGCAGCATCACCCCACCCGATCCGAGCCGGATGCGCGATGTGTGAGCGGTGGCCGCCGCGATCAGCACGGGAGGGGTGGTCGATGCCACCGCCTTCATGTTGTGGTGTTCGGCGAACCAGTAGCGCCGATAGCCCAGATCATCGGCCTTCTTCGCGAGCAGCATCGACGCGGCGATGGCCTGCGGGGTTGTCTGCCCCGTGCGAACCGGGACGAGATCGAGAACGGAGAGCGCGGGCGTAGACGAGGAGCTCATTTCACCTGACAACACATCACGTGTCGGAGTTATTCCTGCCTCGCGGTGTTTCGCATCCCGTTCGCGACCGTGACCCGAGCAGCAAGAACACTGCCCCGAGCGTCTCTCTGCCGTTACGGCAGCACCTCGGTCAGTTCGTCGCCGAGGGCGGGGGCGACGTACTCCACCCACAGGCGGTTGAGGTGCGAGTCGTCGCCGTAGGTGGGGGTGTCGCCGACGAACAGGGGGCAGCCCGCGTCGACGCTGCACACGAGGGGCTCGGTGTCGACGTAGGCGGCTCCGGCCGCTTCTGCGGCGGCGCGGGTGAGGATGTTGCTGGTCTTTTCCACGCTGTCACCGGTGACGATGCACGCGTCTTGCGTTGCGTTGGGGGCCTCGACGCAGTCCTTCGGTTCGGCCTCGGGGCGGGCGGGAACGTCGCCGAGGGCGATGACACGCGGGGCGATCTCGGAGTAGCGCTCGATACCGGCCGTGACGGCCTCTGTCCACTGCACGTCGGTGCTGACGCCGTCGAGCTCGTCCATGTGCAACTGGCCGCGGGCGCTGGCAATGATGGCGGCGGGACCCAGGTCGTCCAGCTGCGCCGCGGTGTAGTCGCGGAAGTCGTCGCACTCGGCTTGATCGTGGGTGGGCGACTGCATCGTGGTGGGGTAGGCGCCGCACGACAGCTTCACGAACAGCACAACGCGGAAGTTGTGGTCTTGGCCGAGGATGTCGAGCGCGGGCAGCCACATTCCGGCGTGGGAGTCGCCGACGAGCGCAATCGTGGTCTCGGCCTCGGTGTCGCCGAAGAAACAGAGCTCGTCGAGGTCGTCGGAGCCGCCGCTGGCGTAGCAGTCGCGTCCGGCGAGGTCGGACCACTGGGCATCACGCAGCGCATCAGCGTCGTAGTCGGGCGGGATCGGAGCACCTGATTCGGCGGTGCGAACGGCTTCTGTGAGCTCGCTTTGCACGCCATCGAGATCCTCGGCTTCGAGGTTCTGGAAACCGTGTTCGTCGAAGAACTCTTCTGCGGCAGCCTGTTGCGATTCCTGTCTGTTCTGCGCGAAACCGACGGTGGAGAGGGCGACGGCCAGGATCACGATCACGCTCAGCGGCCACATCCACAGCGTTGTCCGGCCGCGAGAGAGGGCGGGAACGCGCTTTTGCTGGAAGGGGCGCTCGACGAAGTGGAACGTCAGCGACGCCAGGCCGAGGGAGATCGCGATGGTCAGCACCACGCGCAGCAGGTAGGGGGAGCCGTAGGGCAGAGCCGTCTGAACGGCGAGAGTGACCGGCCAGTGCCAGAGATACAGCGAGAAGGAAATATCGCCGATGTAGCGGAGTGTCGGAGCGGACAGCATTCGGCCGGTCCACGTGTCTGGTCCGGCGGAGAGCAGCAGGACGGTTCCGATCACGGGCACGAGGGCGAGGGATCCGGGGAAGGGCGTTGCGTCGGAGAACGTCAGCGTCCCGGCGACGATCAGCAGCAGCCCGGTGATGCCGATGGCATGACGCCACCGTGTGCGCAGCGGTGCGCTGAGAACGCAGGCCAGCAGAGCTCCGGCAGCGATCTCATAAGCGCGGGCGCCGGTGTGGAAGTAGCCGGGAACGGGGTCGGCGGCGGTGAACCACACGGAGAACGCCAGCGAGGCGGCGAAGAGCGCGGCGGTGACGCCCACAAAAACGCGCCGGTTCACGCGGGGAACGAGGGCGAGGACGACGAGCGGCCACACCAGGTAGAACTGCTCTTCCACCGCCAGCGACCAGAAGTGCTGGAACAGGCTGGGATCAGTGGGGGTGAAGTAGTCGACGCGGTCGGCGGCGAAGCTCCAGTTGGAGAGGAAGACGCTGGACCAGGCGGCGTCGATCGCCGTCTGTTGTGCGCGCGCGGCCGGCAGGACGATGGCGGCGTAGGTCAGGATCACGACCGTAACGAGGGCCGCGGCGGGCAGAATGCGGCGGGCGCGGCGCACGTAGAACTCGGTGATCGAGACGGTTCCGGTGCGGGCCACTTCGCGTAGCAGCAGCTGGGTGATGAGGAACCCGCTGATGACGAAGAAGACGTCGACGCCGATGAATCCGCCCTTGAGGCCGGGAACATCGACGTGGGCGAGCACGACGAGGCCGACGGCCAGGGCTCGCATGCCCTGGATGTCTGGGCGCCACGTTGAGCCCGTCTTTGGTGCCGCGGGCGAAGACGGCGCTTCGTCGGTGAGGATCGGTTGGCTCATCACTACAGAGCATAGTTACCGTTTTGTGATGTTTCTGTGCGAGTGGCCTGGCGCTCCTCCGAGGTGAGGATCTGCGCGCGTAGCCATGAGCCCATAGACCCCACGCTCTTCCTGGTTCTCGTCGGTTCCGTTACGGGGGTTGTCGTCGGGGTTGTGGCGTGGCTTCTCATCCCCGAGCTGACGCTGGCCGGAGCCCTCCTGCTGGGCGCGATCGTCGGCCCGCCCGACGCCGTGTCGGCTGCGGCGATCGGCCGAACGCTGGGTCTTCCGCGCCGGGTGATGAACGTGCTGAGCGGCGAGAGCCTGATCAACGACGCCACCGTGACAGGAACGTTCGGCCTGCTCATGCCGTTCGGCGCATATGCGATCGCCGAGCACACCGGCGGATCCGGTGTTCTGGCGGTTGTCGCGATGGGCTTCTACGTGGGCTACCACCAGCCGCGGACCCCCTACGCGCAACGGCAGCAGGAAAAGCCCCTGTGGCACTCGGTCGACTTTCTGCTGGAGAGCTTCGTATTCGCGTACGTCGGCCTGCAGCTCCCGCGCGTGCTGTCGACGGTGCTCGAGAACCAGGGCGCCGGGATACTGATCGCCGCCTGCCGCGCGGGCACGCTGTCGGAAGAGGTGATGCGGGAGCTCTTCGTGGCGATGGACGCCGAAGAGCTCGCGATCGATACGCGTAGCGCGCTGCGCGAGGAAGAGGAAAGGGGGCGGGGACCACCTGGATGGTCCCCGCCCCTCAGCCCGGCTGGGCTATGCCCGTGCGGCCTCGATTTCTGCCTGATCGGCGGAGGCGTCGAGCTCCTCGTCGTCATCCTCGTCCTGGAACGCGAGGCCCTCGCGGGGTGCGTTGTAGAGGTCTTCGTTGAGGATGCCCTCGCGCTTGGCGACGATGGCGGGGACCAGGGCCTGACCGGTGACGTTGAGGGCCGTGCGGCCCATGTCGAGGATCGGGTCGATGGCCAGCAGCAGGCCGACGCCTTCCAGGGGGAGGCCGACGGTCGACAGGGTCAGCGTGAGCATCACGGTGGCGCCGGTGGTTCCGGCCGTTGCGGCCGAACCGACCACCGAGACGAGAACGATCAGCGCGTACTGGATGATCGACAGTTCGATGCCGAAGAACTGGGCAACGAAGATCGCGGCGATCGCGGGGTAGATCGCGGCGCAGCCGTCCATCTAGGTGGTGGCACCGGACGGAACGGCGAAGGAAGCGTATTCGCGGGGCACAACCGCAGACGGTGGGGCGTCGAGCACGCTGAGCGTGCGTGTGCCGATGGGGCACAAAAGGGGGAAACGGCGCGGAATATCAACGTATTCCCGATCATGGCGATGTGTAACGTCTCGCGTGGTTTCGATCGGCGTGCTAGACCTCATGGCATGCCTTTCGATAGCGATCAGCGTCTGCATGAGATCCGCGGTGCGTACAACCTGCGCGACACGGGCGGTTATCAGGCGGGCGGCGGCGCCACCCAGTGGGGGCGGCTGTTTCGTTCCGATGCCCTGCACAACATCGGCGATGACGGACGGCAGAAACTGACCGAGCTGGGTGTGCGGCACATCGTTGATCTGCGCAGTTCGATCGAGCGCCGGATGTCGCCGAACGCGCTGGACGGGCTGAACGTGCAGACGCATCACGTGTCGGTTTTTGATGATGCCGCTCCCGAGAAGCAGATCTCGCGGGGGGTCGCGCTGGCGCCGATGTATGAGTACATCGTGGAGGAGCGCGGACAGCAGCTGGCATCGGCGATCCGGGTGATCGCGCACGATGATGACCCGGTGCTGGTGCACTGCACGGCGGGCAAGGATCGCACGGGGCTCGTGGTGGCGTTCGCGCTGACGGTGGCCGGGGTGGATCGTGACGCCGTTGTGGCGGACTATGCGGCCACGGAGGCGAACCTTGCCGGTGAGTGGGTGGAGGGCACCTTCGAGAGGATGACCGGCCGCGGGATCGAGCTGACGCCGGGGCTGATGGAGATCGTGTCGTTGAGCCCCGCGCCCGTTCTCGAGAACGTTCTCAGCCGGATCGATCGTGATCATGGTGGGGTGCGCGCGTACTTGCGTGCGCAGGGAATGACGCCGCGGGAGCTGGACCGGTTGGCGGAGTACCTGACCAGCTGAGGGGTGTTAGCGGGAGCGGACGAGAAGCTTGCCGACTTCGCTCAGGCGCGTGAGCGTCATGTCCCGTGAATCAACCAGTGCGACGCTGGGTCGCCGGGAACATGTCGGATGTCACGCCTTCGAGAAGGTCGCCGGGCTCGACGTGCAGCGCTTCGGCGATGCGAATCAGCGAGTGCACGTTCATCATCGCGCGGCCGCTCTCATAGCTGCGGATGTTTGACGAATCGATGTCGCTCGTGACGGCCAGCTGATCCTGCGTCATGCCGCGCCTCGTCCGGAAGAAGGCGATCTGCGACCCGACCCGAGTGGCGGCAGCAGAAGGAACGCGAGGCATCGAACCAGCGTCGTAGCCACCGGTCTCGCGCGCCAGGGTGCATACGCCCGGGTACTTGTACACTCACCGATATGCAGGAGACGAATCAGGCCCCACCGCGCACATCGAAGTTGGGGCCGACGTTCGCTCCCACCGTCCCCGATGGGCACACACCCTTTGACGATCTGCTGGCTGAGTTGCGTCAGCTGTCCGATAGCGAGCGCATGAAGGGCAACTACCTGGAGCAGCTCGCAAAGCATTACTTGGCGATCGATCCAAAGTGGGCAGACCAGCTGGGCGCGGTCTGGCTGTGGAAGGACTGGCCGGAACGCAACGGCAGGCCCGACCTCGGCATCGACCTCGTTGCGGAAATCCAGGGTGGTGGCTTGCTTGCCATCCAGGTGAAGTTCTACGACGAAGCCCACAAGATCCAGAAGTCGAACCTCGATTCGTTCTTCGAAGCGATGGGTAAGGAGCCGTTCACTGAGGGCTTGGTGATCGACACTGTCCGAGACTGGTCCGCGAATGCGCTTGAAGCGCTGAAGAATCGCACCAAGCCGGTACGCCGGATCGGGCTTGATCAGCTGCGCCACAGCGACATTGACTGGGCGACCTACGAGCTGATGGAGCCCCAGAAAGCTCCTCAGCGACATGAGCGAAAGGTCCCGCGGGCACACCAGCACCGCGCCATCTCTTCGGTGATCGAGGGGTTCACGCGCGACCCGTCGGAGGGCGGCCCGCTCGACCGCGGCAAGCTGATCATGGCGTGCGGCACGGGCAAGACCTTCACCGCGCTGAAGCTCGCCGAGCGCTGGACACGTGAGCACACCGGCGGCGTCTCGACGGTTCTCTTCATGGTGCCGTCGTTGGCGCTGCTGCAGCAGACGCTCACGGAGTGGAGCGCCGAGCGCGACCCGGAGATGAGCTTCCACGCGTTCGCGGTCGGCAGCGACATCAACATCGGACGCACGAAGAACGGCGATCTAACGAGCGTGATGCTCGAAGATCTCGGAGCACCCGCGACAACCGATGGCGCAAAGCTGGCCGATCTGATCGAGAGCCGCGGCGCCGTCGACGAAGGCATGACCGTTGTCTTTTCGACGTATCAGTCGATCGATGCGGTTGCGAAGGCTCAGCGTTTGGGCGCGCCGACGTTCGATCTTGTTATCTGCGACGAGGCGCACCGCACGACGGGCGTGACGCTCGCTGACGACGACGAGTCGCACTTCGTCAAGGTGCACGACAACGACGTCATTTCGGCGGAGAAGCGCCTGTATATGACGGCGACTCCGCGCATTTTCGCGCCCGAGGTGAAGAACACAGCGCGCGAGAAGGACGCTGAGCTCGTCTCAATGGATGACGAGCGCCTGTACGGCCCTGTGCTCTACCGCATCGGCTTCCACGAGGCGGTGCAGTCGCAGTTGCTGACCGACTACAAGGTCGTCGTTCTCGGCGTCAGCGAGGACCAGATCGTCGAGGGCTTTCAACGCCAACTGGCCGAGGACGGCCACGAGCTACAGATCGGCGATGTCGCGAAGCTCGTTGGCTGCTACAACGCGCTGGCGAAGCGCGAAGGAACCGTCGAAGTCGGCGGATTCGGCGAGGATCACGAACCGATGCGGCGTGCCGTTGCGTTCGCCAAAGACATCAGGACGTCGAGGCGGATTGCGAACGACTTTGGTCTGCTGGCTGACCGCCACCTGTCCAACCCGCTGAACGATGATCGCACCGACAACCTCACGGTCCAGTCACGTCACGTCGACGGGACGATGAATGCGACGCAGCGCGGCGAGCTACTCGACTGGTTGAAGGACGAGCCGCAGGCGGACGAATTCGACCGTCCGGTTGCGCGGGTACTGACGAATGCCCGTTGTCTGAGCGAGGGCGTTGACGTTCCCAGCCTTGACGCCGTGCTGTTCTTGAACCCGCGCAAGAGTCAAGTCGACGTCGTTCAGGCGGTCGGTCGCGTGATGCGCCGTGCGCAGGGCAAGCGCCTCGGATACATCGTCCTTCCCATCGCGATTCCTGCCGGGATGGATGCCTCGGAGGCGCTTAACGACAACGACCGGTACAAGGTTGTCTGGCAGGTGCTGCAGGCGTTGCGCGCCCACGATGAACGTCTTGACACGGCGATCAACCAGGCCACGCTGACCGGAACGCCGCCCGAGCAGGTCACGATCGTCAAGCTCGACCTGACGAGCAAGAAGAAGGACGACGGCCCGGGAATCGGTAGCGCCGGCGGTCGCGATGACGACGTTGAGGGTTCGGCTGGTAGTGGCTCGAGCACGGATGGTGCTGCTGGGCCGAGTTACACGAAGCCAGCGCTCTTCCAAACGGGTGAGGCCGACGACTGGAAGGACGCCGTCTACGCGAAGCTCGTGAAGAAGGTCGGCGACCGCCTGTACTGGGATGACTGGGCGAATGACATCGGCGACATTGCGAAGCGATTTATCGCGCTGATCACCGCGCATGTCGACGCCCCTGGCGGGGATCGTGCCTCGTTCGAGGAATTCGTGAAGGCACTACGCGCGACGGTGAATCCCGAGGTGAGTGAGGGCGAAGCGATCGAACTTCTCGCCCAGCACTTGATCACGAAGCCCGTGTTCGAGGCGATGTTCCCCGAGAACTCGTTCACGGCAGACAACCCTGTCTCGGTTGCGATGGAGCGTGTGATCGCGACGTTCCACGAGAACCAAGCATTCGTGCGCGAGCGCGAGCCGCTCGAGGCGTTCTACGCGACAGTCACAAAGCGGATCCGTGGGCTCGAGACGGTGAGCGCGAAGCAGCAGATGCTCGTGACGCTGTACGACAAGTTCTTTACGAAGGCGTTCCCGCTGCTCGCGGACAAGATGGGCATCGTCTTCACGCCGGTGCAGGTGGTCGACTACATCCTGCGGTCCGCCGACGCGGCCCTGCACCGTCACTTCGGCAAGCGGCTGAGCGACGAGGGCGTGAATATCCTTGAGCCGTTCGTCGGAACCGGGACGTTCTTTACGCGACTCATGCAGACGGGTCTCGTGAAGCCCGAGGACCTCTCGCGTAAGTACGCGAGCGAGATGTTCGCGAACGAGATCGTTCTGCTCAGCTACTACATCGCCGCGGTCAACATCGAGAGCGTGTACCGCGAACTGTGCGCGGAGAACGGCATCGAGCCCGTTGAGGGAGGCTTCGCAGGGATCAGCCTGACTGACACTTTTGCAATGGATGAGCGGGATAGTCAGCTGGCCGGTGGTGTGTTCCCGGTGAACACGGCGCGGCTTGAGAATCAGCGAGCATCGAAAGTCGATGTGATCGTGATGAATCCGCCGTATCGGTCTGGGCAGAGCAGCGCGAACGATGCGAGCCAGAACGCGAAGTACGCGGCCCTAGATGAGAGGGTCAAGCAGTCGTACGTCGAACTCTCATCGGCGACGAACAAGAACGGCCTGTACGACTCCTACTATCGCGCGTTACGTTGGGCCACGGATCGGCTTGGCAATGAGGGCGTCATCGCCTTTGTTTCGAACTCGGGCTTCATTGATGGTGGGACGGCTGACGGGGTGCGGCTGAGCTGGGAGAACGAGTTCAGCGACGTGATCGTGTACAACCTTCGAGGGAATGCCCGCAGTATGGGGGAGAGGCGCAGGCGCGAGGCTGGCAACGTGTTCGGAGAAGGGAGCCAGGCGGGCATCGCCGTCACGGTGCTCGTCAAGGACTCCGCGCATCAGGGGGCCGCGCGTATCCACTACGCAGATGTCGGCGACTACCTCACTCGTGAGGAGAAGCTTGACAAGCTCGTGCGTGAGGGATCAATCGAGGGAACCACACTCGAAACATTGACCCCTAACTCCGCGGGTGACTGGATCAATCAGCGAGATGATCGTTTCGGGACATGGGCGCCGATCGGGGACAAAGAGACAAAGGGGGGCATGGACACTCCGGGAGTATTTCGCGACTATTCGCGTGGACTCGCGACATCGCGGGACGCCTGGGCATGGAACTTCAGCGATTGCGACCTGCGCCAGAACATATGCACGCACGTTGACCACCTCAATGACGAACGCGAGCGTGCGTGGAAACTCATCAGGAGTGGCGACGAGACTCCGATTGAGAAGCTGATCTCACGCGATGGGACAAAGGGTTCGTGGTCTCGCCCGAATCTTCGCGATCTTAAGAGGAACGAATCAACGTTCCTCGACGCACAAGGTTTCCGCCTGGCACAGTACCGGCCGTTCACGAAGCAGCATCTCTACTTTGATCGCGCGGCCAAATTGAACGAAATGGTGTACCGGATGCCGCGTTTTTGGCCGACGCCGAACCATCCGAACCTCGCAATTTCCTGGACTGCGGACGACCGGCGTCCGTCACCACCGTTGCTGGTCGCTGTCATTACGGATCTCAACATTTTATCCGCAACGCAACTCTTTCCCCGCCACGTTTGGGCACCGACCTCTATGGAAGACGGCGCTCTTAACCTTGATGCTCTTGCTGAAAGTGACGGCGAGATTGTCGGGGACTATCGTCGCGTCGACAACATCACCGATGCGACGCTCACTCGATACCGCGAGGCATATAGCAATGAGCTACCTGCTGGTGACGCGGCCGCGAAGGACGACATCTTCTATGCCGTCTACGCTCTCCTCCACCATTCGACCTACCGCGAGACGTACGCGGCGGACCTGCAGAAAATGCTCCCGCGGATCCCGATTGTCGAGGGCTTCCCTGAGTATGCGCGCATCGGCCGTGCGCTCGCGGATCTGCATGTCGACTACGAGTCGGTCGACCCATACCCCCTCGACGAGGTTCTGACGCTCGATGCACCGGAAGATCCGTTCGAGCTCTATCGCATCCAGAAGCTCGCGTGGGGGAGCCGCAAGGACCGCTCAACGATTCGCTACAACGCGCACCTGACGCTGAAGGGCATCCTGGAAGATGAGGCGCTCTACAAGGTCGGCGGGCGCAGCCCGCTCGAGTGGGTGCTCGATCGCTACCAGGTGAAGACCGACAAGAAGAGCGGCATCACGAACGACCCGAACGATTGGCTGCGCGAGCACGACAACCCGCGCTACGTCGTCGATCTCATTAAGAGCCTCGTCACCGTGAGCCTTGAGACTCAGCGGTTGATCGCGGAACTACCCGACTTCGTTGTTATCGAAGGGTACTAATGCACGGGTTCAACCGCCCTCATCAGGTGGTTGAACCCGACTTTTATCAGGTTAGTGCCCCGCGGAGACGCGGGTTTTGATCGCCTCAACAACTGCCGCGGCGTCCTCGTCGAGAGGGACCGCGGTCGCGACCTCCTGGTCGCCGATGGTCACGACGCCCTCGCGGTAGACGCGTAGCGTCCGGACGATCTTCCGGATGGACCAGCCCGTGGTCTCTTCGATCCAACGCGACACCGCGAGGGACGCGATCACGATCTGCAGGTGTGCGTCGATCGAGTCCCGCAATCGCGCGTAGATCGGCCGCGCCTTCAAGTCGCCCTTCGACATGCGGAAGCTCTTCTCGACCTGCAGGAGCCGGTGATACGAAGCGATGACGAACTCTGCTGGTTCATCGACGAGATTCGTCACGTAGCCCTTGATGCCCGCCAATGCGCGTGCCTTGTCCTCGAGCTCACGGTTGACGGTCTTGTCGCCGCCGGTGAGCTTGACGAACCTGTTGCGCTTGACCGGTGTCTTCCCGGCGATGGCGTTCTCGGCCTTCGAGACCTGCTCCGCGATGCCTTTGAGCGTCCGGCGAGCGTTGTCGTGCTTGTAGCGGTAGTAGTAGACCTGATCACGTCGGCCATCCGTGGGGCCGGCGGGCCAGGGCTGTGTGAACACGTGTCCGTCGGGAATCGGCTCCCCGGGATGCTCGTTCCGCCAGCGCTCGATCACATACGGGACCTTCGGGGTCTTCGCGCCGAGGATGAAGTTCAACCCCGCCTGCTCGATGGCCTTCTGGTTCGCCTTGGACACCATGCCCGCGTCCGCGACGACCGTGATGTTTGACAGGCCGTGCGCCGTCATGAACGCCTCAAGCGTCGGCAGCATCGTCGCAGTCTCTGCTTTGTTGCCCTCGAACGCCTCAACCCGCAACGGGAATCCCGCCGCATCAGTGAGCAGGCCAACAGTGATCTGCGGCTCCAGGCGCCGCTCCTTGCTGAACCCGGGCTCACGGAACCCGTCACCCTCGTGAGCTTCGTAGTAGAGCGTGGTCACGTCGTAGAGCACCAGCGCCGCAGGACCGAGCTCCGCGTTCGAGGCGAGAACTCGCGCGAGATCATCTCGGAACGTGTCGGTTGCAAACACCGGCAACCGCCGATTGATCGTCGGATACGACACCGATGAGACACCCGCCTCTTCGAGCACCCGCGGGGTATCGAGCTTGCTGGTCGGCTCGATGATCCGCGCGAGCACGAGCTGCCGGAAGACGTCATCTGCCCCATCGACATCGCCAAACCGAAGCGCATCGAACGCGAGATTCAGACACCTCCAGAGCGGACCCATCGTCAACCGCATCGGCAACGGTCCACCCCGGTCTGGATCTGGCTCCAGCCCGAGGTCCAGCTCGGGCTGGGAGCCTGCGAGTTTCTGCCTCCCCGCGGCCTTCAGCAGCGCGACGTCCTCGGGCGTATGCGCGGACCCGAGGTGCTCGACGATCCGCCGCGAGCCCTGCTTCTTCTCCACGATCTGCACCGCGGTCGCGCCAGAGGCGGTCTTCACGGTGCGCAGATACGGAGACACCCCTCAAGATTAGTGCCCCGAAACGGGCCCGCATCGCGAGAAAACCCCAGGTCAAGACACCCCGACATCACGAACCGTCCTCACGGTGATAAAAGTCGGGTTATCGAAGGGTACTAATGCACGGGTTCAACCGCCCTCATCAGGTGGTTGAACTGTAGGTAACGCGCGGCTGGCGACAGAAGAGGAGCGAGCGCGGCGCCCCTCTGGCGAGGCGCGGTGGGAACCTAGAATTACGTCTCGCCGCCTCGCGCTTGATCGTGACGAAGTCGCGTGGGTGTGCGAGAGGTTTTGGGCTGTGCGTCTGCGAATGTTCGGTTCAGCTCTGACTGATCAGTTCGACTCCGAGTGAAGCGACGTTGACCTCTTGGTCGAGTTCGGTGAGGGCGTCGAGCCCACGTTCCGTGATTTCTTTGCGCCCAAGGAAGCGCTCGAGACGGTCATCGGCTGTCCGGTGGATCTCGTTCAGCCGCGCAACGCGCGACCCATGCACCAGCACCCTGGCACTGGTACCCGCACCACCCGATACGCTGACCCGCGTGACGATCGAACATGTCCAGCAGGAGCTTCGTGCCTTTGTCGCCGAGCGCGACTGGGCCCAGTTCCACAGTCCTGAGAACCTCGCGAAGTCGATCTCTATCGAGGCCGCCGAACTGCTGGAGGAGTTTCAGTGGGGTGAGCCGGGGGATCCGCAGAACGTGCGCGACGAGCTCGCCGACGTCCTGACGTATTGCCTCCTCCTCGCCGAAAGGATCGGTGCGGACCCGATCGAGATCGTGCGATCGAAGCTAGCGAAGACGCGCGCGAAGTATCCGGCCGATACCGCGCGTGGGCGGAGCGCGAAGTATGACCAGCTTTAGTATCGAGCGGCACCGGTTCACCGAAGCAGAAGTGGCGCGTCTCGCCGGATCTCGCGTCGAGTACAGCAACTGGCCGGTTGTCTACCTGCTCAACGACGAGCGCTCGATCTACGTGGGGGAGACGCTCAACGCCGCGAAGCGACTGCGGCGACATCGCGATCCGAAGTCGCGCAATCGGGACATGAAGCACGTGCGCATCGTGCTCGGCGAAGAGTTCAACAAGTCGGCCTGCCTGGATTTGGAATCGCAACTGATCCGCTACTTCAGTGGCGACGGCCAGCGCACGGTGCAGAACCGCAACGACGGTGTCACCGATGCTGACTACTTCGATCGGCGCCGCTACCAGCAGAGCTTTGACGACATCTTCGACGCGCTACGAGCGGAGGGGCTGTTCGCGAAGACTCGGCACGAGATCGAGAACAGCGACCTTTTCAAGCTCTCGCCGTTCAAGGCGCTCACCGTGGAACAGCGCGCCGCAGTCGAGAACATCCTCGATGGTCTCTTTGACGACCTCGAATCTCAGCGATCGAGCATGTCTGTGATCCAGGGAGCCGCCGGAACCGGAAAAACGATCGTCGCCATCTACCTGATCAAGCTTCTGAGCGACATCGCCACGGCGGATGAGATCGATGCCTTCGAAAGTGAATCCGTGTTCTCCGACTACTTCCAGCGCGGGTATCCGCAATTGGCAGAGGGGCTACGCATCGGGTTCGTGATCCCGCAGCAGTCCCTGCGGACGTCGGTGCGCGAGGTTTTCAAGCGCACACCCGGACTGTCGAAGCAGATGGTGCTGAGTCAGTTCGACGTGGGAAAGAGTGACCAGCAGTACGACCTGTTGATCGTCGACGAATCACACCGCCTCACCCGCCGCGCGAACCAGTCATCGGGTGGCCTGAACCGCGACTATCGGCTGATCAACGAGAAGCTCTTTGGGCGCGATGACGACGCGTACACCCAGCTCGACTGGATCCGCGCGAAAAGCACCCACCAGATCTTCCTCATGGACAGCGGGCAGAGCGTACGTCCCGCGGACATCTCGCTCGACACGCAGCGCGCACTGCGCAGCGAAGCGCGCGGCGCCGGACGATGGCACCACCTCATGACGCAGATGCGCGTGAAGGCCGGAACGGACTATGTGGGCTGGGTGCGGAACGCGCTCGCCGGGGGAACGTCAGGTCCCATCGACTTGGGCGAGTACGACTTCCGCTTCTTCGACTCCCCGGTCGAGATGCGTGAAGCGATCGCCGAGAGGGAGAGTGAAGCCGGTCTGTCACGCATGCTGGCCGGATACGGGTATGAGTGGCGTTCACGCGCCGATCCCGAGGCGTATGACCTCGAAATCGACGACTTCCGCATGCGCTGGAACTCGAAGACCACCGATTGGATCAACTCGCCGCTTTCTGCGAACGAGGTTGGATCGATCCACACCGTCCAGGGCTACGACCTCAACTACGCGGGCGTCATCATCGGCCCCGAGCTGTTCTGGGATCCCGTTGAACAGCGCATCCGTGTCGACCGCGACCGCTACTTCGACAAGAAGGGCAAGGAGAACAACCCCAAGCTCGGGGTCGTCAACGGCGAGGCCGAGCTCACGGTGCTCATCGTGAACATCTACGTGGTGCTCATGACGCGCGGGATGCTTGGCACCTACGTGTACGTGCACGATGAGGGATTGCGGGAGCAGCTGCGCGGGGTGTTTGGGGCGGCGATTACGTAAAAGCCGGGGCGATCTCCCGAGTGCGCCCGTCGCCGGAAACAGAGACACTGGAGTCATGACGCGTCTCGACGACCCCCCGCGAGCTTCTCGACATCGTCAATGACGATCTTTCCCCGCACAAGCGCTTCTACGACTATTGGCAGGCGAATCAATACGCTGACGACGCATACCCCACGGCGATGTTGCTGGTGGGGATGGCGGAGCAGGCCACGCCCGCGCTGGTCCCGGTGATTGAGCGCGCCATCGTTCTGGTCACCCGGGCGATTCTCCGCTCCGACGATTCTTCCGGCTTGCAGGGTGACATCGTGAGCGAACTCCTTGACGCGCACGCTGAAGCGGTGCGCAGCGCGTATCCACCGTTGACGCAACCGGAGCAGACGCGCCTGGTGAAGTGGCTCATCTCGTTTCGCTACGGCGGCACCCAAGACTTCTTTGATCCCGACATCGTTGCGTATGCGCCGGCACTTTCCGCGAAGAGCCTCGATCGTTATCGCCGTGCCATCGAGCAGATGGATCTCGGGCCTTACGGTCGCTACCCACTGGAGCGATTGGCCGTTCTCGCCCGCGATCGTGTGGGACCTCGAAGAAGCCGGTCTGCACGATGACGCCCTCGCCTATGCGAGCCGCGGGGTCGAGTTGGAGAGCCGCGGGTGGGACCAGGGGCTCATCACGTTTCTCGTCGACGATGCGATCGCATCGGGGGAACTGTCGCAGGCCGTCGGGATGCGAAGGGCTTCGTGCGGCACCTGCTTGATGAGGCGCGCGATGACGAAGCGTGGATGTTCGCAAACGACAACCTTTCGATCCAGGCGGGCCCCGGCACCTGGCTACGCCTGTGCGAACGGCGTTCGCTGACGCACCCGGCCGAGGCGCTCCCGATCTACCGCGACATCGTGACCGACACTCTCACCGAGGCTGACAAGCGCAACTATCGGAACGCCGCGACGATCCTCAAGACCATGCGCGTCATTGCGTACGCAACCGGCGATTCCGCCCGCGCGGAGTTCGACGCATTCCTCGCCGAGACGATTGACCGCAACCGTCGACGCCCAACGTGCCTCACCGCATTCGAACGTGCCGGTCTGATGCGACGGAGGTAGCCTCACCGATCGTCCTGCCGTGGGTCCCGCTCACTCTGCGCAGCGCATCGCCAAACCACAATGAAGGTTTCGCCGGCGTCTCCGCGTAGACGCACACCCGCCGCCACCCCCACTCCGGGGGCAGCGGCGGGCGCACGTGCACTTAGCTCTGCGTCTGCACGCGCCTCGCGATGAGGAACGTCAGCCCCAGCGCCATCAGCAGTCCTGCTGCGCCAAACACGAGCGGCGTTGCCGAGCCGCCCGTTGCTGCGAGGTCCGTTCCGGACGTGTCCGTCTTCTGGTCGTCGTCAGCTGCGGCGTCGGCCGGAGCCTCATCGACCGGTGTTTCATCGACCGGAGCCTGCGGGGTGTCCTCCACCGGCTCGGTGTCGTCCGGCTGCGGTGCGGCCGAGTCGTCCGCCCCGTTCGCGGCGCCATCCGCACCGTCGGCATCGGCTGATGCATCGGTGTCCGTGCCAGCGTTCACGTCCGCATCTGCCGTCGCGTCGGTGTCTGCACCGGCGTTTACGTCAGCGTCGCTCGCGTCGGCATCGCCCGTGGCGTCACCCTGCGCATCCGCGTCCGCCGCTCCGCCATCGGCCGCGCCATCCGCATCATCGACCGAATCGTTCCCCGATGCCGCGAGCAAGATGTCGTACATCGCGTAATACGCCGGCTTGCGCTCAAGGTCGTCGGTCCACGGCGTCGCAGATCCCTCGCCCTCGAATGTCACAGGAACCCACGAATACTTGTCCGACGCACCCCACAGGGTGAAGGAATCACAGCTGGCCTCCGCCAGGCACGACTCCAGCACGAATGCGAAGAACTCGTTCTGCTCCTCGATCATCTCGGGTGTCGGCTCTCCTCCCGTCAGGTCCATCCGCACGTCCAGTTCGGTGATCGCCGTCTTCAGCCCCAGATCGCCGAAGCGCGCGAGGTTGTCGGGCAGCGACGGGTCGTAGCCGTACATGGTGCCCAGGTGCGACTGCAGGCCGAAGCCATGAACCGGAACTCCCTGCTCGAGCAGGTCCGTGATCAGCGCGTAGTACCCGTCGGTTTTCGCGTTGATGCCCTCGACGTTGTAGTCGTTGAAGAACAGCAGCGCGTCCGGATCGGCCTCGTGCGCCCAGTGGAAGGCATCGGCGATGATGTCCGTGCCGAGCTCCCGCAACCAGATGTTGTCTTCCATCCGGAGCGTGCCGTCCTCGTGGAAGATCTCGTTCGCCACCTCCCACTGGTCGATGCGGCCGGCGTAGCGCTCCACCACCGTCGTGATGTGGTCGTGCAGGATCTCGCGCAGCTCCTCCGGCGTGAAGTCGCCGTTCTCGACCCATTCGGGGTTCTGGCTGTGCCAGAACAGGGTGTGGCCGCGCACCACCTGATCGTTCTGTTCGGCGAACTCGACGATGGCGTCGGCGTCGGCGAAGTCGTACTCGCCCGGGGCGGGGCGCAGGTGATCCCACTTGAGCTGGTTTTCGGGGGTGAGCGAGGAGAACTCCGTGGCGATCAGCTCGCGGTATTCCTCGTCAAAGTGGAAGGGGTCGGGGTAATCGGCCGCCCCATGGTGGCCGCCGCCGGCCGCCGCCCCGCCAATTTTTAGTCCCTCGGGCGCTACGCCCCTCAGTGAGTCCGGCGCCGTATGTTCTGGCGCGGAATCGTCTGCGTTCGCCACGGCCGCCGTTCCGCCCGCGAGGAGCCCTAATGTCACGCCTGCCGCAAAAACGGTCTTGTTGAATCTGCGCACTACCGCACCTTTCCTGTCCGACGTCTTCGTCGAACGGCTCATCGTCGAGAACATGTTGCCGGTCGCAACAAATTGGAACGTAGTCGGTTGGTTCGTGCGCGGCAAGGGTGGGGATAGCCGCGAAATCACGTATGGAAATCGATATCGGCGTCGTTCCGGGGATCAGGGGGTATGTCACGAAACGGTAACGACTGTGGCGGGGGCTTTCCGAGCGTTCTTCGGGTCGTTGGCGCCCGGTTCCCGGCGGGCGTCGTGCCGTACGAAGGAATAATCGCGCGCTACACCTCGAAAATGGCCATCTGGAGGGCTCTGGCCCCAATTTTTCCTTCGTACGGCATCGTGAGTCGTGCAGTCGTGGGCGGTGCGGCGATGACCGCCGTCCACCGCCCGGTAGTGTCGAGCGCAACGGACGGGAGCCCCGGTGATCACTCCGTTCGAGGAACTGGACTGGCAGCCAACGCCGATCGGCGACCTCATGTTGCGGCGACGCACGGAACCCGCAGTCGGCCGAGAGGTCTACGAGGTCAAGCTCGGCGAGGAATACCTCATGTCGAGCCTGTTCACCGTTGCGGAAGAGGAGCTGGCGCACCTGGGCCTGGTTGCGGTGCGCGGCGATAACCTGTCGGTTCTTGTTGGTGGTCTAGGCCTGGGATACACGGCAGTCGCCGCGCTGCGGGACAGCCGGGTGGGTGCGCTCACCGTGATCGACCGGCTGGGCGCAGTCATCGGCTGGCATCAGCGGGAGCTGCTTCCGGCATCGCCGGAACTTGTCGGCGACGTACGAACGTCCCTTGTCGAGGACGATTTCTTCGCGGTGATGCGTGCGGAGCCCGCCAACGGGCAGGACCGGTACGACGCGATTCTGCTCGACGTGGACCACTCGCCGCGGCATCAGCTCGATCCGACGCACGCCCCGCTGTACACGGCAGACGGCTTGCGAGCTCTCGACCGCCACCTCGCCCCGGGCGGGATATTCGCTCTCTGGTCGGATGATCCGCCCGACGACGATTTCCTCACCGAGCTGCGCACCGTGTTCGACGACGGTACGGCGCACGTTGTCGACTTCGACAACCCCGTGACCGATGGGGTGTCGTCCAACACGGTGTACGTGGCCCGCAGCCGCAGGTTAGGCCGCCCATACCCTGCCACCTTCCGCAACAGAGATATGCCCACGGCGAACACGGCGACCCTCGCCGTGATACGTGGCTACCGTTGAATCACGGCCCGTTCCATCGTGCCGCCGATTGGCCCCTGCGCCCGGAGGAGTGACATGTTCGAGAGGTTCACCGACCGCGCCCGCCGTGTGGTTGTTCTCGCCCAAGAAGAGGCGAAGATGCTCAACCACAACTACATCGGTACGGAGCACATTCTGCTCGGGCTGATTCACGAGGGCGAGGGTGTTGCCGCAAAGGCTCTCGAATCCCTCGACATCTCGCTCGACGCCGTGCGCGAGCAGGTTCAGGACATCATCGGTCAGGGGCAGCAGCAGCCCACTGGCCACATCCCCTTCACGCCGCGCGCGAAGAAGGTCCTGGAGCTGTCTCTGCGCGAGGCGCTGCAGCTCGGCCACAACTACATCGGCACGGAGCACATTCTGCTCGGCCTGATCCGCGAGGGCGAGGGTGTCGCTGCCCAGGTGCTCGTGAAGCTCGGCGCAGACCTCAACAAGGTGCGCCAGCAGGTCATCCAGCTGCTCAGTGGTTACCAGGGGGGCAAGGAGCCCGTTGGTGTGACGCCGGGCGGCCAGGAGCAGCAGGAGCAGGGTGGCAAGGCCGGTTCGCAGGTTCTCGACCAGTTCGGCCGCAACCTGGCCCAGGCCGCGCGCGACGGCAAGCTCGACCCCGTGATCGGGCGTGAAAAAGAGATCGAGCGCGTGATGCAGATCCTCTCGCGCCGCTCGAAGAACAACCCCGTTCTGATCGGTGAGCCCGGCGTCGGCAAGACCGCCGTTGTTGAGGGCCTCGCGCAGGCGATCGTCAAGGGCGATGTTCCCGAGACGCTGAAAGACAAGCAGGTCTACTCCCTCGACCTCGGATCGTTGATCGCCGGTTCCCGCTACCGCGGTGACTTCGAGGAGCGCCTGAAGAAGGTCACGAAGGAGATCCGCAACCGCGGCGACATCATCGTCTTCATCGACGAGATCCACACCCTGGTGGGTGCGGGTGCCGCGGAGGGCGCGATCGACGCCGCCAACATCCTCAAGCCGCTGCTCGCCCGCGGTGAGCTGCAGACGATCGGTGCGACAACTCTCGACGAGTACCGTAAGCACTTCGAGAAGGACGCCGCTCTTGAGCGTCGCTTCCAGCCGATCCAGGTTGCCGAGCCTTCGCTGCCTCACGCGATCAACATCCTGAAGGGTCTGCGCGACCACTACGAGGCGTTCCACAAGGTGCAGATCACCGACGGCGCGATCGTCGCTGCTGCCAACCTCGCCGACCGCTACGTGCAGGACCGTTTCCTGCCCGACAAGGCGATCGACCTGATCGACGAGGCCGGCGCCCGCCTGCGCCTGTCGATCCTGTCGAGCCCGCCCGAGCTGCGTGAGTTCGACGAGAAGATTCAGAACGTGCGCCACCAGAAGGAGGCTGCTTCGGAAGAGCAGGACTTCGAAAAGGCGGCGTCGCTGCGTGACGAGGAGAAGAAGCTGCTCGGCGAGCGCCTGCGCCTCGAGAAGAAGTGGCGTGCGGGCGAGGTCGAGACCAACGCCGTCGTCGATGAGGGGCTGATCGCCGAGGTGCTGGCACAGGCCACCGGAATCCCCGTCTTCAAGCTCACAGAAGAGGAGACCAGCCGTCTCGTCTTCATGGAGAAGGCACTGCACGAGCGCGTTATCGGCCAGGAAGAGGCCATCTCGGCTCTGTCCAAGACGATCCGCCGCCAGCGCGCCGGCCTGAAGGACCCCAAGCGTCCCTCCGGCTCGTTCATCTTCGCCGGCCCCACGGGTGTCGGTAAGACCGAGCTGGCCAAGGCCCTCGCCGAGTTCCTCTTCGACGACGAGGACGCCCTGATCTCGCTCGACATGTCCGAGTTCGGCGAGAAGCACACGGTGTCGCGCCTGTTCGGTGCCCCTCCCGGATTCGTCGGCTTCGAAGACGGCGGCCAGCTCACCGAGAAGGTGCGCCGCAAGCCGTTCTCGGTTGTTCTCTTCGACGAGATCGAGAAGGCCCACCCCGACATCTTCAACTCGTTGCTGCAGATCCTCGAAGAGGGTCGCCTGACCGATGGTCAGGGCCGCGTCATCGACTTCAAGAACACCGTCATCATCATGACCACGAACCTCGGTTCGTCGGCCATCGCCGGTGGACCCGTCGGTTTCCAGGTCGAGGGCAACCAGCAGACCACCTACGACCGCATGAAGGGCAAGGTCGACGAAGAGCTCAAGCGCCACTTCAAGCCCGAGTTCCTCAACCGCGTGGATGACATCATTGTCTTCCCGCAGTTGTCGAAGCCCGAGCTGCTGCAGATCGTCGACCTGTTCACGAAGCGCCTCAGCGAGCGGCTTCTCGACCGCGACATGACGATCGAGCTCTCCACGGCCGCCAAGGAGCGACTGATCGAGATCGGCTTCGACCCGACCCTCGGTGCACGTCCTCTGCGCCGCGCCATGCAGCGTGAGATCGAGGACCGCCTGTCCGAATCGATGCTCTCTGGTCAGCTCGAATCGGGTCACCACATCAAGGTGGACGTCGTCGACGGCAAGTTCACGTTCCACAACGAAATGCGCGCCGAGCGCGTTTCGGTGAGCGTCAACACCGGCGGCGACATCAAGTCCAGCCCCGAGATCACCGCCTTCGGCGAGTAATCTCACCAGCGTTCGGCCCCCGCTCCTGATCAGGAGCGGGGGCCGACGGTTTTTTTGTGCGTCAGACGACTTCTTTGCGGTGGATGCGCAGGAGTCCCCCGATAAGGGGAACAACAACCCACAGCAGCACAGCGGTCAGGAGCTTCGCGGCACTGATCGCATCGAGCTCCCCGATGTACAGGGGAAGCACGGCGCTCGTCAGATCAACCCACCCGGCAACGTGCATGACCGCTGGAATACCGTTCGCGAAGGTCGCCACCATCGGCAACAGCAGATAGGCCACGATGGCAACGGGCGTGCTGAGGAACAGCAACCCAAACGCGACGCCCATGATGGCGTAGATCATCGTTCCTCCGAGCAGTCCCAGAGCGACCGCGGGATCGACGCTCCAATCGGCACCAGCTTCCGTCGAGAACCCAACGATTGCGTTCAAGCCGGCCGCGATCGCGAACGTCGAAACGTAAAGCGCGATCCCGAACGCCATGACGGCCACGATCTTCGCCATGACCATGCGTGTGCGCCGTGGCTCGATCACGAACATGACAAGGCCGGTGCGCTGTGACCACTCCGATGTGGCGGCGACGATGCCGACAAGCGGAAGAAGAAGTGACCAGCCGAACGATGCGCTGTCGACCATCGACGCCCACGACGCGGCCTCCGCACCACCCACCCACAGCCAGACAACGGTTGCGATGGCGCTGATCAAGATGATGGAGAGCAGGAGGGCGGCGCCCGCACGAGTGTCGACGAGCTTGCGGCATTCGACGGCAATGAGCACGGAGAGGGGGATGCCCGACGGCCGCTTCAGGGAGGTTTCTCGCGGAGCAACGGTGTGCGTCATGCCGCACCTCGCTCGCGCGCCGTGTCGCTGGTCCACCGGAAGTACGCATCCTCAAGCGTGGACGCGCCGTGCTCGAGTAGCGACGCTTTCGGCCCCTGCGCCATGACGCGACCGTCACCCATGATGACAACATCATCCGCAAGAAGCTCCACCTCGCTGAGCAGATGTGACGACAGCAAAACCGTGCCGCCGCCGTCAGCAAAATCGCGGAGCAGGTCGCGCGTCCAGCGGATGCCCGACGGGTCAAGTCCGTTCACCGGCTCGTCCAGAATCAGTACCTCGGGCTCACCGAGGAGCGCCTGCGCGATGCCCAACCGCTGCCGCATACCGAGCGAGTAGGTTCCCGCGCGGCGGCGAGCTTCGCGGGCCGTGAGCCCAACGCGATCGATCATGTCATCCGCGTTCGCCTGGCTCTTGCCCAACATCATCGCTGCGAGAACAAGCGCCTCCCGTCCCGAACGCCCCTTGTGGACGGCCGAGGCATCGAGCATTGCCCCCACCCGGGTTGCGGGGCGGGGGATATCGATGAACCGCTGCTCAAGAATCCGAGCCTCTCCGGAAGCGGGAATCGACAGGCCCAGCAGGAGCCGCATCGTCGTCGACTTACCGGAACCGTTGGGGCCGAGGAGGGCGGTAACGCGTCCGGGACAGGCAGTAAACGTGACATTGTCGACCACCGTTCGCCGGCCGTATCGTTTGGTCAGCTGTTTAGCTTCGATCATGTCTCAACGGTGACAGGGTGAGGGCGCATGGCACATCCTGCGCGGGGCGATCGCATCTCCAACTTTGGGAGGGGGTGGCCCCCTCCCTTGGCCGATGTAGCGAGTGTGGGGCGCTTATAGACTTCTCGAATGGCAACCGGGTTGGTCCAAAACGAAGTGGTGACGGGCCTTCGCCCCACAGCTGAGGCCAGCCCGCGCTCGCAACTCTCCCAATGGGGAAGCGCGTGGCGGTACGCCGTGATGATTGTCGTGGCGCTGGTCGTCTATGTGATCTTCCTCGGGGCTGTGCTCGAACGCCACGATGTCAACCCGGACCTCATCGACGACCAACCGCTGTGGATTCAGGTCCTTCCGTTGTCGGAGGTCATTCTGGGCCTGGCGACGATAGGTGCGCTCCCGTTTCGCCGCCGATGGCCCCTCCTCATCGCAGTGATGTCCGCGGCGCTCATGAGCTTCAGCGCAACGGCGATTGCAGGGGCCGCCCTTGCCGCAACATCCAACGCCACGCGGCGTCGCCCGCGGAGCCTGCTCGTAGTGGGAATTGTGTGGTTGTGCGCTGGCCTCATTCTGTCCGCCTGGTCGATGCGGCCGGGCGCTGTAGCCTGGGTGATCCCGGTGATCATGATGACGACGTATGCGCTGAGCGTCACGATCGGCCTGTATGTTGGTGCCCGGCGCGATCTGATCGCATCCCTGCGCACCCGCGCACACGAAGCCGAGCGCGAAGCCGCGTTGCGTGTGGCGGCCGCGCGTGCAACGGAGCGCACTCTGATCGCTCGTGAAATGCACGATGTTCTCGCGCACCGGATCTCGTTGATTGCCGTCCACGCGGGCGCGCTTGACTATCGAACAGACTTATCGACGGAACGTAGCACCGAGGCGGCCTCGCTTATCCGGGAGAATGCGAGACGTGCGCTTGTCGAATTGCGGCACGTGCTGGACGTGCTCGGCGACAGGGACGAGCGGTCTCCCCAGCCAACGCTTGCGCAACTGGAGGCTCTCCTGGAGGAGACGCGCCAGGCGGGCATGCGCGTGACCGCTACGGTCGCGGCCCGCATCGAAGAGTTACCGGACGAGGTCTCTCGGTGCGCCTATCGCGTTGTCCAAGAATCCGTCACCAACGTTCGCAAACATGCTCCGGGCGCCCAGGTGCGCCTCCTTATCGAAGGGCAGCCGGGAGGTATTTTGATGGTCGAGGTGGGAAACGCGGTGCCACGCGATCGCATCGAAGCGCCGCCACACAGCGGCCACGGGCTGGCGGGGCTCTCACAGCGAGTGGAGATTCTCGATGGCCAGTTTTCCTCCGGCCCTGAAGACGGTGGGTTCGTCACGCGCGCGTGGCTGCCCTGGCGCGAGACGGAGACTGCATGACCGAGAAAACACCAACGACGGTCATTGTCGTCGACGATGATGCGCTCGTGCGAAGCGGGTTGAAGCTGGTTCTCGAGGGCGAACCGGAGATCGAGATCGTTGGCGAAGCAGCCGATGGGCGCGAAGCGCTTGCGCTCATCGCCAAAGTGCGTCCCGATATCGCGCTGATGGACATCCGGATGCCGCGGATGGACGGCATCGAGGCGCTGCGCGAGCTTGCACCGCGGGAAACACACACCAGGGTCATCATGCTGACAACGTTCGATTCTGACGAGTCGGTGTTCACCTCCCTGCAAGAGGGAGCGGCGGGGTTTCTCGTTAAGGACACTCCGCCAGCCGACATTGTTTCTGCTGTGCGGCGGTGCGCTCGAGGCGAGCCGACGCTGTCTCCAAGCGTGACCACGCGCGTCATTGAGGTTGCAACGTCCGCGCAGGGGTCCGCTGCGGAAGCCCAGAGCATGGCGCTGTCGTTGACGGCCCGCGAACGGGAAGTGGCGATCGCCGTTGCGCGTGGCCGGTCCAACGCCGAGATCGCCAGTGAACTTCACATCAGTGTCGCAACCGTCAAATCGCATGTGGGAAGCCTGTTCATCAAACTCGACGCCTCCAACCGTGTCCAGCTTGCGCGTTTGGTTCACGAAGCCCGCATCCACACGCGCTGACCGCGCGGGTCAGTGTTCGTCGGAGGGCGATCGACGAGAGCTGATGGTGTGAACCGTTGCGGCCGCCACGATCCCCGCCAGTACGGCGACGGCGCCGCGGACCACCATGTTCAGATCTGTCGTGACGGCGAGCACCACTGACAGGATAAGGATGGTCGCAAAAAGAGCGACGCTTGACCATATGTCGGCCCGGGATTTCGGACTACGCGCGTTCATAGGAGATGCCTTCCGTAAGGGGGGTGTGAGTGTGTGGACGGGTGCGAACGATCGACCGGAGCCGTTGAACATCGCATTCCGTAACGCCCGCCGCACGTAATGACAGGGTGCCTCCGGCGTACGCGTGCAGGCTCATGATCGACCGCCCGCCGAGGATCAGGCGAGAGACAACCTGAATCGCGTTCCCCCGCACGATGTCGACCCGACGGCGCATGACAACATGCGAGCGCGACACGCCACCATGCGTGATCCGAATCCGTGCTGTGGTGGCCCAGAACACGGCAAGTGCGAGTCCCACGCCCGTCATGCCCGCGGCGCCGGAGGTGATGATGTGGGTTCCGCTCCTCAGCATCATCGCGCAGATCGTAGCGCCAACGGTGAGCGGGACGATCACAGAAGCGGCGAGGAGCGCATCTGACCGCCGTGATGGGGTGGGGTCCGACCACTCAACGCCAACGCGACGCAGTTGCTCGGAGGCAATTGACACAACGAGATGGCGTGGGAGAGACGGGAGAACGAGGTTCGTGCCGACCTGTTGTGAACTATCGATGGACAGTAGCGACATACGCGCGCGTCCGATCACGGCTTCGATGAGGTTTTGTTGAATGCGGACACCCACAAGCGATTCTGGACGGATGGTGCGGTCGCGCTTGTGCAGCACGCCATATTGGACGCGCAGGTTGCCTCCCTGGCTTTGCTGCAGGCGCAACCCGTGGAAACGGCACGCGCTGGCGACGGATCCAGAGGCAAGCATGATGACGACCAGCGCGCCCACGCCGATCGCGGGGGAACGGAGCAGCAGCGGAAGAATCATCTCGAGAAAGCCGAGGGCCTGGAGGGCTTCGACAATCCCCATGACAACGGCGCCTCCGATCACGGCGAACTGCCCGTAGATCACACCCGCAAAGGCGAGCTGCCCAACGCCGGCTGCATAGATCAGTGTGTCCGGGCTCGGTTGAGCTGGATGTATCCCCGAAGGCGCACGGCCGACAGACAAGGTTCCCGCGGCGGATGAGGCGTATCCGCGCATATCGACGAGCAGGCGATCATCGGCGCCGTCGATGACAACCTCAGACGCTTCATCGCCCCCTGCTCGGAGCGCGACGCGGTGCAGGCCCAGCAGTCGATACGACATGCTGCGTTCGACATCGATCACATGCGCGTTGCGCCACGTGATGGTCCGCAAGCGATGCATCACGATCCCTGTGACGACCGTTGCGTCCTCATCCGTGATGAGGACGTACGTCGAGAGCCACCGCACGACAGGCTGGGCCACAAAAAAACCGAGAAGCGCGATGAATCCCCACAGCGCAAACTTCCCGAGCCACGGCTCATCAAGTGCGATATATGCAATGAGGCCTGCGGTGAGCGTCACGAGTGACGGCGCACCGGCGAGATAGTCAGCGGTGATTGTTCGTGCGCTGAGGCGCCGTCCACCTCCGCGCCACCGGATGCTCACGGTTGTCCTTCGGAGACGCCAACAACGGACGCACGGATTTTCTCGGCGGTGAGGACATCGACAGGACCCAGCACCTGTGGCTGAGCGATGGTCATGAACCTTACCTTCGCCAGACCCAAGCGGCGCAGCATCGGGCCCTGAACGATGGACACACTGATGACGTGGCGCAGCGGGAGTTCCATTTCCTGCTTGATGAGCAGGCCGCGTCGGATGCGGAGGGATTGAGCGTCGATTGTGTAGCGGACCGAGCGGATGAGGCGAACGTTGATAACGAGAATATCAAGCGCCATCACGACGATCGCGGCAACAGCAGTGAGCACTGCAACAAGGAGCGTGTGCTCGGTCGGTGCGATCCAGGCGCCCGCGGCGACGGCCGCCATGATCACGGGGGTTCCCGAAATCATGGCGACCTGTCGACCGTAGGTTACCGCCGACGGTGGCAGTGCATGTTCGAGGCGGCTCATGGCGCAGCCGCCCGAACGGTGCAACCTGTCGAGGAGTCGACTAGGCCAGTCCGAGAAGCTGCAGGATGAGCTGCAGAATCGATCCCCACGAGAGGCCGCGGTTCAACCAGGATGCGACCTTGCGCCAGTTGCGCTTGGCCCACGAGATGGCGCTCTGGACCTTCCGTTTTCCCCATCGCCAAGCCTGCGTCAAGACCCAGCCGCAGAACTTCAAAACCCGTGCTCACATATTTGACTCCTTCACATTCAACACGAAGCGACTTGTCGGTATGAACAAGTCGCCATGCGAAGGTATTTGCGCAACTCGCCGCGGCGCATCGGCAATGTGAATGGATAAAATACATCCTTTAGTTCACTCTCGCATCGACACGAGAACGTGTGTCGGAAACGTGGGACCTGGTGATGAATGTGTCATTGCGTCCGAGGGCATGAAGGACCACCTGCACGCGCGTTCGTACATTCCATTTCGACATTACGCTCGCGATGTAGGACTTCACGGTTGGCTCTGCGAGGTGCATTTGGTTGGCGATCTGGATGTTGGACAGCCGCGCCCACTCGGTCTGATCGAGCGTGCGGCGGATGCCGCCCGACCGAATCTCGCGCAGAAGGACTGCCGTCGGCGTTGCGGAAAAGTTGTTCGAGTGCCCCCTTTATGAGTGGCTCATCGGAGACTACCGTCACACGTATATCCTCTTGCACTCCTGTATGTCTCCATGTACTCGTCCAGATGCATTACATCGCATCATTCATTCTGATTGCCGTCAGAATTACCGTAGGGGGACTTCGAAGCGGACACCACCGCCCGCGGTAGGCGAGTGAATCCAACTTTGGTTGGATTGGCGCGTGTGCTGCGGGCGTGTAGGTAGGGCGAATCGCTCGAAGGGTCACCCCGCACGCGAGACCGAACTTCATCCATGGCCTGCCGCCAGAACATCCGGAACACAACATGTGAGACGATCACCCCTCTCGCGACACTGTTCAGGGTGAGAGACGATTGCACCCGAGGACGGGCGGACCCATGTTCGACGAAGACACAACAGACGCGGAGCTGGTGGCGGCAGCCGCGGCGGGCAGCGAGCTCGCATTCCGTGCGCTGTTTCGCGCCTATGTACGACCTGTTTTTTGGATCGCCTATGGCCTGCTCAGCGACAGGGCGGACGCGGAGGACGTGGCGCAAGAGACGTTCTCGACGGCGTGGCGCAAGCTGAACGGCTTCGAACTGGCCGGAGAATCCGCGTTGCCGTGGCTAGCCACGATCTGTCGAAATGTGTCGGCGAATCGCATCCGCGCCCGCCGCCGTGAGCGTCAGCACACCGGCGGAATGGTTGATGAGCGTCAGCCGGACACGGTCAGCGTCGAACAGCAGGTGATCGACGCGGACCTCGCGGATCGCATTGCGCGCGAGGTGGACGGAATGTCGGAAACGGATCGCCGGATTTTCGCCCTATGCATCACCGAGGGCTACGCCTATGCGGCTGCTGCAGCGGAGCTCGGTGTCAGCCATGGGGCCGTCCGTAATCGCCTCTCTCGCATTCGAACGCAGCTGCGTTCCGTCGTCAGGGAGGAAGCGTGATGAACACAACAGGTCAGGATCTGCCCGTGCTGACGGACGAGCAGGTGGAGCGTCTGGAATCGGGCGTTTTCTCCGATATCGCCCGCCAGCGTGCGTCCGAGCGCGAGAGCGCGCGGAAGCGTCGGCGCTGGATTACCGGGAGCCTCACGGCCGCAGCAGTTGTGGCGGTTGTGGCGATCAGCACTCCGCTCGCGATGCAGGGAATGCTCACGGGCGGGAGCGATGCATCCGACACGGCCAGTGCCGGATACGACGGCGGCCCCGGCGACGGGGCATCGATGCCGGAAATGGCCGGAATCGACGAGCCGGCCATGATCGAAGCCGAGGCGATGGAAGACTCGGCCGCCAGCCGTGACGCGACCGACATCGCCACCGACCGCCGCGTGATCCGCAATGGCTACGTGTCGATCGTTGTCGGCGATGTTCTGGCCGCCAGCGAAGAACTGACGGCGCTCGCCGCCGAGCACAACGGATACGTCGAGGCGATGGGATCCTCCAGCGACCGCTACGACGAGCTTGCCGCGGCAACCGACATCCGGTCGGGGTGGGCGACGCTGCGGATTCCCGCGGAGTCCTTGGACGAGGTGCGATCGGCGCTCGGCGACATCGGGTCGGTCACGAGCACGGAAATCTCCGAAACGGACGTGACGGACCAGGCGATCGACCTCGAAGCGCGCATCGACGCGACGCGCGCGTCGGTAGACCGACTGACCGAGCTCATGGAGCAGGCCGGTTCCGTTGCGGATCTTCTCGCGGCCGAGCAGGCGCTGTCCGAGCGACAGGGGCAGCTCGAGTCCTACCAGCGTCAGCTCGACGGACTCGAGAACCAGGTGGCGATGTCCACGCTGCACGTCGATCTCACGCGCGAACGCGAGGTGGCATCAACAGACCCGGCGGGATTCAGCGACGGTCTGCTCAGCGGATGGAACGGGCTGATCGGCTTCGCAAACGGCGTCGTCATCGCCGCCGGATTCGTCTTGCCCTGGGTGGGGGCGATCGGTGTTGCCGGCCTGATCGTGTGGGTGATCGTGCGCATCGTTCGACGCGGGCGCGCCTCTCAGGACGCCACGAGCCGCGCGGAGTAGCCTGGCCGCGATGACCGAGTTCACCGTTCGCCCCGCACGCGCCGCCGATATGGAAGCGGTGCACCGCATGCTGCAGCCGTTTGTGATGCGGCGCATCCTGCTGGGCAAAGACCTGGTTGTGCTCTACGAAGCGACGCAGGAGTTCATGGTCGCGGTGGATGAGCACGACCGGGTCATGGGCTGCGGCGCCCTGCACGTGATGTGGGAAGACCTGGGCGAGATCCGTACCCTTCTGGTCGCCGACGAGTGGCTGCACCGCGGCGTCGGCCGGGCGATTGTGGCGGCGTTGGAAGAGAACGCGCGCGTGCTCGGCCTGACCCGGCTGTTCTGCCTCACCTTCGAGACAGCTTTCTTCGAGCGTCGCGGCTTCCAAGAGATCGGCGAGCAGATCGTCTCGCCCGATGTGTACTCGCAGCTGGTGCGCAGCCCGGACGAGGGTATTGCCGAGTTCCTCGATCTTGCGCATGTGAAGCCGAACACTCTCGGCAACACCCGCATGCTGAAGCAGCTCGTCTGATGCCGCGAACGTAGGCTGAACCCGTGGCGAACAGGAAACCGCGCAGACAGTCGAAGGCCGTGTACCGGCGGCGCCGTCTGGTGCTGGTCGTCTTCAGCCTGCTGGTGCTTGCGGGCGTCACAACGGCGATCGTCTTCGGCGTGCGCTGGTTGGTGCAGGAGCAGCCGTGGCAGAACCTCCCGTTCGTCGGCAGCAGCAACGAGCAACCAGAAGAAGAGCCCGATCCGATTCCCACGCTTCTGCCAACGGCGGCCCCTGATCCGGAAGCAGACGACGAATCGGACGAGGAGCCCGAGCCACAGGCGTGCGCTCCGGCAGATCTGAAGCTGGAGGCGCTCACCGACAAGTCGGACTACGCGGCGGGGGAGACCCCGGCGCTGTCGATTCGCCTGACGAACCTCGCCGAGATGGACTGCATCGTGAACGTCGGAACGACGCAACAGGTGTTTACCGTGACCAGCGGTCCGGACACGTGGTGGCGTTCGACGGATTGCCAGGCGGAACCGGAAGACGCGTGGGTGACGCTCGAAGCGGGCCAGGTGGTGGAGACGAGTGAGCCGGTCACCTGGAACCGTCAGCGCTCCACGCCGGAGACCTGCGACGCCGACGAGCGTCCGGGCGCGACAGCGGGCACGTATGTGCTCGAGGTGGCCATCGGAGAGGCGCACTCCGAGCCAGCGAGCTTCATCCTGCGTTGACAAAGTAGCCTGGAGACATGGGTAGCAAGCGCAAGAAGCAGCAGCAGATCGACCCGAAGGAATTCCGGTCCGAAGCGCTCGCACAGGCGCTGGAGAAGCAGGACATCGCGGCGGTGGCCCTCGCCCTCCGCAACGGGAACACCGTCGTGCCGCTGATCAAGCCCGGCCCCCGGGACAATCCGCTCGACGGCGGCGAGGTCTGGACATATCGCGATCAGAACACGGGGGAGATCGCGCTGCTGCTGTTCAGCGATGCGCGAAACAAACCGAAGAACCTCCCGCCGGGCGTTGGCCTCTATTCGCCGGCGTGGTTGACGACCTTTCTGACGCAGTACCGCGACACGATCACCACCGTTTTCCTCGATATCGCCGGGCCTCACCCGATGCAGGCATCACCCGGCGATCTGCTCGAGGCGCTCGAGGCGTAGGCGCGGGGCTGACACGTTTGTCAGTGGCACCCTCGTAGGCTCGGATCATGGCAAAACGACCCGCGGCTCCCGCATACATCTGCTCCGAATGCGGGTGGACAACGGCCAAGTGGGTCGGACGCTGCGGCGAATGCCAGCAGTGGGGAACGGTGGCCGAGAACGTCCCTCAGCAGGGGCTCGGCAACCGTTCCGTTCAGTCGCTCGCGCCGTCCTCCGCGGCCCGGCCGATCACGCAGATCGACACGGCTGACGCGCCCCGCCGCCCCAGCGGGGTCGGAGAGTTCGACCGCGTTCTTGGCGGCGGTGTTGTGCCCGGCGCGGCCATTCTCCTGTCGGGAGAACCCGGGGTCGGCAAGTCCACCCTCCTGCTCGAGGTCGCGGCACGCGCGGCAATGGAGGGGCGCCGCGTTCTGTACGTCAGTGCAGAAGAATCGGTCGCCCAGGTGCGGTTGCGTGCCGAGCGCACGGGGGCCATGCACGATCAGCTCTTCCTCGCGGCGGAATCCGATTTGGCCACCGTTCTGGGCCACCTCGACAGCGTTCAGCCCGAGCTGGTCATCGTCGACTCCGTGCAGACGGTGGCGTCCAGTCAGCAAGATGGCGCGGCCGGAATGCCCGGACAGGTGCGCGAGGTCGCGTCTACGCTCATTCGCGTGGCTAAAGAGCGTGCGCTGCCGATCATCATCGTCGGCCACGTCACAAAAGACGGCAGCGTCGCGGGTCCGCGGGTTCTCGAACACCTGGTCGATGTGGTGTGTCACTTCGAGGGAGATCGTCAAACGTCCCTGCGCTTTGTGCGTGCGCTCAAGAACCGCTTCGGACCCACCGACGAAGTCGGATGTTTTGAGATGGCGGGCGATGGCATCCGCGAGGTCCCCGACCCGTCCGGGCTGTTCCTCTCGCACGGCCAGCCCACCGCGGGAACATGTGTGGCGATTTCGCTCGAGGGGCGCCGGGCGCTGCCGGTAGAGGTGCAGGCGCTCACCGTCTTCAACCCCGCCCCCAACCCGCGCCGCGTTGTCTCCGGCGTCGACTCCGCGCGCGTAGCGATGGTGCTGGCCGTCCTCGATCGCCGTGCCAACATCCGCACCGGCAACGTCGACGTGTACGTCTCCACGGTTGGTGGTGTGCGGTTCACCGAGCCCGCCGCCGATCTGGCGATCGCCCTGGCGGTTGCCGGATCGATTAAGGACTTCACGCTGCCGCGAGAACTCGCCGCGGCGGGTGAGCTGTCGCTCGCTGGGGAGGTGCGGCCGGTCACACAGGCCAAGCAGCGCCGCGCCGAGGCCGAGCGTCTGGGCTACAAGCGTGTGATCGATGATCGTGCCCGCACGCTGGTGGAAGCGCTCGAACAGGTGCAGGGCGCAGCGCGCGAGCAGCAACCCACCGCCGATCTCGCGTCGATTCCCGAGTTCTAAGCCGGCATCGGCGTCTGGAAAGACTCGACCCCGGACACGCCCGAGCTCTCGTGGCCGGTGGCCGGTGCGATTCCACGCAGCGGGGCGTCGAACCCCGGGATTTCAGGGGAGTGCGGGTGCCTCACAGCCCGTTCGGCACGCTAACAGCCGATGCCCAGCGGACGGATTTGGGGGAACCGTCACTGATCCGTAAACTTGATCCCGGTGACGTGTCCGAGCGGCCGAAGGTGCAACACTCGAAATGTTGTGTAGGGTAACCCCCTACCGTGGGTTCAAATCCCACCGTCACCGCCACTTTGTCCTGAGTCGCGACATCGTTGACAGATGAGTCGCGACTCAGGACTTTTTCGTGGGTTCGGCGGGTTGACGGTGGCGCTGTGCTGGTGAGTCTGGTCATCGTTGACGGGATGAGTCGGGTCCTCGTTGACGGAGGTCACTGCTTCTTGGGCTGGTAGTTCCGGGTCGGGTCGATGGTGTGTTCGGCGATGATCTCGCCGGTGTTCGCGTCACTGGTGGTGATGTTCCGGTCGTGGATGAGCATGAGCACGGGGGTGCCGGCGTGGGCTTTGCCGATGCCCAGGTGGCGGAGCTGGCCGGCGTAGCGGATGGTGACTTTCCCGTGCTTGTCGACCTTGTCGGTGCGGGAGCGCCATTCGGAGCGGGTCGGGGTGGCTTTCGGGAGTGCTGTGTAGGCCTGTTCGGGTGTGCGGCGGCCGACGGATCGGTGCGGGCGCTGGGTGTTGTACCAGGTCTGGAATCCGGTGAGCAGGGTCTGCAGGTCGGCGATCGTGGCGGGCAGAGGGCGGGCGCTTAGCCAGCGTTTCAGGGTTTGGTGGAAGCGTTCGATCTTGCCCTGGGTTTGCGGGTGTCCGGGCCGGCCGTTTTTTGGGTGATGCGGTGGGCGGCGAGGAGTTTCTCGAAGCCGCCTCTTGCGCCTTTGTGTCGGGCCAGGCGGGTGGTGAACACGAGTCCGTTGTCGGTCAGGGTAGACATCGGCGCCCCGTAGTGGTCGATCAGTTCGGTCATGGCGGTGACCACCATCGGGCCGGTGAACGCGGCCTGGGCGCGGATGTCGAGCAGGAGGCGGGAGTGGTCGTCGAGGAAGTCGAGGATCTCGACCCGGGTGCCGTTGGCGAGGTGCCAGTGGGTGATGTCGGCTTGCCAGCATTCGTTGGGCAGATCGGCTTGGAACCGGATGTAGGAGCTACGGGGGCGTTTGTGGGGTGCGGGGGTGATGAGGCCAGCGGTGTGCAGGATGCGGCGGATTGTGGAGGTCGATGGCGCCCGGTGGCCGTCTTGTTCGAGGTGCCAGGCGATGGTGACCGGTCCCGCGTCAGCGCCCTGGCTGACCAGCTCGCCGCGCAGTTCGATGATCCGGTCGCGGATCGCGGTCGCGGTCGTCCCGGGTTGCGTCTTCGGGGCGCGGGAGCGTGGCGTCACCCGGTCGGGTCCTTCGGCGTCGTAGCGGCGGACGAGGGTGTGCACCCATTGCCGGGTGATGCCGAATCGGGCGGCGGCCTCCGCGAGGGTTAGGCCCTGTTCACGGACGGCTCGGACGATGACGAGGTTCTTTGGTTTCACGCCCTATCGTCGTTCGCGTTCGTGTCAATGATGTCGCGACTCACCGGTCAACAATCACGCCGCCGCGATCGTCAACGATGCCCCGACTCAGCCGTCAACGATCACGAGCGGGATCAGCGCGAACGGCTGTCAACGATGTCCTGAAACCAGACACCTCCGTCTCCGCCACATGTCTGAGGGCACCGATCGTATGATCGGTGCCCTCAGACATTTCTGGATGGCACGGAATGTGTGCACCTCTGCCGCTAGTCGGCCGTTATTTTTTGGCCGTCAGCGATCCGGTTCAGCAAGACCGGCCGTTGGTGCGACATCCGCGAAATCGCGGGGATTTCGCCTGTGCCTATGGCGTCTCGCGCGGGCTTTTCCGAATGTTTTTCCTGTATGGAGACTCATCACGGATCAAATGCAAGCGCTTGCAGTTTTCGGCCTTTCCGTTGATCATGGGGTTAATTTGGCCATAGAGGGCCGGCAATCACGTTGCGAGGAAGCACGAAGGATGCGAGGAAGCATGAACCCGCAGGGAATGGCCGTGGACAGCGGCAAAAGGGGGATGCGGCGATGGTTCGCTGCATTGGTAGCCACACTGATGGTGACGGCCGGTCTGGTCTCGTTCACCGGCGCCGAAAAGGCAGTAGCCGCGGCGCCCGGGCCGAAGGACACGATTGCCGTGCTCTTCTCCTACACCTGGAACAAGATCGCTGAGGAATGTGAGAACACCCTCGGGCCGGCCGGGTACGGCTATGTGCAAACCTCGCCTCCGCAGGAGCACGTCATGGTCCCGAGCGAGGGCAACCCGTGGTGGATCTACTACCAGCCCGTCTCGTACAAGCTCGAGTCGCGCATGGGTACCGAGGCCGAGTTCGAGTCGATGATCTCGCGCTGCAACGCCGCGGGGGTGGGCGTGATTGTCGACGCGGTCATCAACCACATGTCCGGCGCGCCCAGTGGCGGCACCGGTTGGGCTGGCACGCAGTTCCAGTACTACAACTACCCGGGTCTTTACGGTGACAGCGACTTCCACGACTGCCGACGCGACATCAACAACTACCAGGACCGCTGGGAGGTCCAGGAATGTCAACTGGTGGGCCTATCGGACCTGAAGACGAGCAGCCCGAGCGTCCAGCAGAAGCTCGCGGACTACCTCAACAAGTTCATTGACATGGGCGCGGCCGGATTCCGCATCGATGCTGTTAAGCACATCGCCGCCTCCGACATGAACGGCATCATGAGCAGGGTCAACAACCGCGACGACATCTATGTCGTCCAAGAAGTTATCCGCGCAAACGAGCCGATCCAGCCCGAGGAATACCTCGACTACGGTGACGTGCACGAGTTCGCTTATGCGCGCAAGCTGCAGGAGGCATTCGGCGGATCACGCATCGACTGGCTCATCAGCGGCGCCGGCATCGGATCGACGTGGGAAGGCTTCCTGCCTCAGGCCAACGCTGCGGTGTTCGTCGACAACCACGACACCGAGCGCAACGGCGAGACGCTGTCGTACAAGAACGGCAGAAGCTACGACTTGGCGCAGATCTTCACGCTCGCATGGAACTACGGCTCGCCGTCGATCCACTCGGGCTACGAGTTCTCGGGCTTCGACGCGGCTCCCGCCGTCGACGGCCAGGGCCGCGTGATCGATCCGCAGCCGGGCACGAACGGCTGGACCTTCAAGCACGCCCAGAACGACATTCAGAACATGGTCGGATTCCGCAACGAGACCTACGGTACTGCTGTGGTCAACAAGTGGAGCAGCGCTGACGGCTCGGCCATTGCGTTCGGTCGTGGCGACAAGGGCTATGTTGCGATCAACAACGGATCGGGATCGGTGCAGCGCGAGTTCACCACGTCGTTGCCCGATGGTGAGTACTACAACGTGATCAAGGCCACGAGGACTGGCGACACCTGGTCGGGCGAGTCGGTCGTCGTCTCGGGTGGAAAGTTCACCGCGAACCTCGGCGCCAAGGACGCGATTGCGCTCCACGCCGGCGCCAAGGTGGACCCAGGTTGCGAGGATGCCGCAAACCCCACCGTCCCCACGAACGTGACGGCTACGGGTACCACTGTCCAGCTTTCGTGGAACGATTCGACGGACGACTGCCAGGTAGCCGGCTACCAGATCACCCGCACGGGTGGTGCCGGTGGTTCGGTGACGCTGAACTCGACGACGACCTCGCTGACCGACAGCGGTCTTGCCGCGAACACGGCGTACTCCTACACCGTCCGGGCGCGTGACACGGCGGGCAAATTGTCCGGCGCGTCGAGTGCGGCTTCGGCGACCACGGGTGAAGGCCCGCAGACCCCGGTGGCGACGGTGTATTACCAGGTGCCGTCTGGTTGGTCGGCGGCGAATATGCATTATCGGGTTGGTTCTGGTGCGTGGACTGATGCGCCGGGTGAGTCGATGAGTGCGGTGGATGGTTTTGCTGGTTGGTTCCAGTTGTCGGTGGATGTTGTTGAGGGTGAGTCGGTGACGGCGGCTTTCAATAATGGTGCTGGTGTGTGGGATAACAATGGTTCGCAGGATTATGTGATTCCTTCCGGTGGTGACTGGTCGGTTTCTGGTGGTTCGGTGTCGGCGGGTAAGCCGGAGAAGGCTGAGCCGTTGGATGGCGAGTTGTCGTTGTTCTATAAGCCGGCTGCGGGTTGGGGTTCGGCGTATGCGCATTACCAGGTGGGTTCTGGTGAGTGGACGGCGGTTCCGGGTGTGCAGATGACGTCGGTTGCTTCTTGCGAGGCTGGTTCTGGTTGGTATCACCTGTCTGTTGATTCGGGTGCGGCGTCGAGTGTGACGGTTGCGTTCAACAATGGTTCTGGCACGTGGGATAACAACGGTTCGAGCAACTACACGTTCACGACCGCGACTGCTGCGGTCAGCGGTGGTGCGGTGTCGGTGAAGGACCCTTGCGCTTCGGTCGATGACGACGATGAGGATGACGTTGTCATTCCGGGTGTGCCTTCGGGTGTGACGGTTGTTCCTTCGGAGTCGTCGGTGGCGGTGTCGTGGCCTGCTGTTGCGGGTGCGACGTCGTATCGGGTGGCGTATCGTGCGACGGCGAGTAGCAAGACGCTGTTCCAGGATGTTCCTTCGGGGACGTCGGCTGTGGTGTCGGGTCTGAATGAGGGGACTGCTTACTGGTTCAAGGTGAGTGCGTCTAACTCTGCGGGGGCTTCGGCGTTCAGTGCGGCAGCGCACACGACGACGGGTTCGGGTGATGTTGTTATTCCGGGTGTGCCTTCGGGTGTGACGGTTGTTCCTTCGGAGTCGTCGGTGGCGGTGTCGTGGCCTGCTGTTGCGGGTGCGACGTCGTATCGGGTGGCGTATCGTGCGACGGCGAGTAGCAAGACGCTGTTCCAGGATGTTCCTTCGGGGACGTCGGCTGTGGTGTCGGGTCTGAATGAGGGGACTGCTTACTGGTTCAAGGTGAGTGCGTCTAACTCTGCGGGGGCTTCGGCGTTTAGTGCGGCAGCGCACACGACGACGGGTTCGGGTGATGTTGTTATTCCGGGTGTGCCTTCGGGTGTGAGCACAGTGGTCTCGGGCCAGCAGGTATCGGTGAGCTGGACAGCGGTTGCGGGAGCGACCTCATACACGATCTCCTACAGCACCGGCGGCGGTGCTGCGACGACGGTGGCATCCACGGCCACCGCTACGGTCATCACGGGCCTTGCCGCGTCGACGACGTACTCCTTCCGGGTGCGCGCCGAGAACGCCGCGGGCAACTCGGCGTATAGCGCTGCCGTCACGGCGACGACGGGCGAGGCTCCGACCGACGAAGAGCCGGGCGGCTCGGTCGCCGGTGCGACAACGGCAAGCCCCCTGGGCGGCGACCCGCGCAAGGACGCGATCTACTTCATCATGACCGCGCGCTGGTACGACGGTGACCCGAGCAACAACATGGGTGGCGCGCTGCACGAGAAGTCGGGCAATGCGGCTAACGACGACCCGATGTTCCGAGGTGACTTCCAGGGCATCATCGACAAGCTCGATTACATCAAGGGCCTCGGATTCTCGGCGCTGTGGATCACCCCCGTGGTGACCAACCGTAGCGACTACGACTTCCATGGCTACCACGGTTGGGACTTCCAGCGCATCGATCCGCGACTCGAGTCGCCGGGTGCCACCTACCAGGACCTCATCAATGAGGCTCACGCCAAGGGCATCAAGATCTATCAGGATGTCGTCTACAACCACACCTCACGCTGGGGCGAGAAGAACCTCTACAGTGCGACCGTCTACGGCAAGCGCGATGCGGAGTGGAGCTGGTACTACGACGAGCCTGTCCCGGGTAAGGTCTACAATCCCGCCAAGCCGCAGCCTGATGGCAGCGCCTACAACGGCGACCTCTGGAGTGAAACTCAGCCCGCTGACCAGAACTGCCAGAACTGGGGTGTGCAGTCGGGCTACTCCGCCGAGGGCTACAAGGTGTACCACTGCCAGTGGCCGAACGCTACCTCGGGCATGTTCCCAGAGGAGTACTTCCACCCCTGCTGGATCGGAAACTGGGAAGGCTCTGACTCGAAGGATTGCTGGATCCACGAGGACCTTGCAGACTTGAACACTGAGAGCGCGGTCGTGCAGGACTACCTGATCGACACCTACAACAAGTACATCGATATGGGTGTAGACGGCTTCCGCGTCGACACGGCGGTGCACATTCCGCGAGTCATGTGGAACCGCTACTTCCTGCCGGCTCTCCAGGAGCACGCGGTCAGCGTTCACGGCGAGAAGGGTAAGGACTTCTACGTCTTCGGAGAGGTTGCACAGTTTGTGCACGACAAGTGGAACCGTGGTTCGGTCAACCACTCGGCGCCCTTCTACACCTGGAAGGAACGTCGTGAGTACAGCCCCGATGACGTGCAGGCGGTCATCGAGCAGTACCAGTACGAGAACCTCATGGGTGGTGACGGTCAGCCGCGCAGCGCGAACGCGTTCCTGGACGGCAACAACTATCGCACGCCGGACTACTCGCAGTTCTCGGGCATGCACATCATCGACATGCGCATGCACATGAACTTCGACAACGCCCACACGGCGTTCCACTCGGGCATGGACTCGGATGACGTGACCAACGACGCGACCTTCAACGCGGTGTACGTCGACAGCCACGACTACGGTCCCGGCAAGTCGAATGTGCGCTTCGACGGTGGCACGGCGGCATGGGCCGAGAACATGAGCCTCATGTGGACGTTCCGCGGCATCCCGGTTCTCTACTACGGCTCGGAGATCGAGTTCCAGGCCGGTCAGCAGATCGACTGTGGTCCGTCGTGCCCGCTGGAGACAACGGGTCGCGCCTACTTCGGTGACCACCTCGAGGGCAACGTTGTGGCGAGCGACTTCGGAGTCGTCTCGTCGGCCTCGGGCGCTGTTGCCACCACGCTCGCGCAGCCGCTCTCGCAGCACCTGCAGACGCTGAACCGCATCCGCCGCGGAGTGCCTGCGCTGCAGATGGGGCAGTACTCGACCGAGGGCGTCTCCGGGGGAATGGCGTTCAAGCGTCGTTACGCTGAGGGGTCGACCGACAGCTTCGTGCTGGTGACGATCTCGGGCGGGGCGACCTTCTCGGGCATCCCCAACGGGACCTACGTCGATGCCGTGACGGGCGACACCAAGGTCGTCTCGAACGGAACACTGTCTGTCTCGCTCTCGGGGCAGGGCAACATGCGTGCCTATGTGCTCAACGGCACGGGCAAGATCGGTGATGGCAGCCCCTACCTCAACTAAGGGCCGCCTGTACACCGCTGAAGAAAGGGAGAACATGACAAGGAACAACTTGGGTGGGTTTGGACGCACCGCAATCGGGGCGATCGCCGCAGTCGTGCTTGTCGGATCGCTCGCCGGATGCACGGCGGGCGACGACACTCCCGATGTGACCGAACCCGACCCCTCGCCCTCCGTCGAAGAAGAGGGGACACCCTACGTTCCCGAGGCCAACGAAGACGGATCGGTGATTATCTCGGCGATCAGCGACTGTGGTCAGATCGGCGGGTACCTCGGATCGCTCATCGACGGACTTGAGTTGACGCTCGAATCTGTCGACCCAGGGGTCGTGTTCTGTGACTGGAGCGGTGATTCGCCCGAGTCGCCGGTCGTGAGCGTTGAGATCACCGGCGACGGCAGTATCCCGGTGCCCGCGGCCGATGTGGTTGCGGCATCCGGAGGACGGGTCATCGAGAGCCCCGCCGCGGACTCCAAGGGCGGAATCGTCTACGCGCTTCCGGGTGCGAGCGGGCAGGCGTTCGCGCTGATGGCCGTGTTGCCCGATGTCGCCGTGTCGGCGACGGCGGTGGGTCTCGACATCACCGATGAACAGGTGGGTCAGCTCGCGAGCGCCGTCGAAAACGTCCTCACACCAGGGGGCGAATGACGGGGGACTCCCTTTCGTGACCTTTTTTCTCGCGAGAGCAAAGAGAGTAATGAGGGTTTGACCGGATGCTGCAGACCGACGGTCTGCAGCATCCGACTATCTTTCGGCTGGTGCCGACGAGCCGCACCTGGGAGGCGCAGCTACTCCGTCTGCGGGGTGCTTGTCAATGGGGCGCGCGATTCGTGTGCGTCTTGGCATGATGGTCGTGCACGCATGATCGGAGGCCAGCGATGTCCGACAACAACCGACCCAATCCCCGGCAACCGGATCGTGGGGTACTCGATCAGCGACCGGATGACCGCGAAGCTCGCCGTCGATGCCGTCCGCAACGCCGTCGCCCGCCGCGGTGAGATCGCCGGGTGCATCCTGCACGCCGACAGGGGTAGCCCGTTCCGCAGTCGTGCCATGGCCCGCGAGCTACGCCGCCACGACATGGTCGGATCGATGGGCCGTGTCGGCGCCGCCGGGGACAACGCGGCCATGGAGTCGTTCTGGTCGCTCCTGCAGACCAACGTGCTCAACCAGCAGCGCTGGACAACACGGCAGGAGCTGCGTCTCGCGATCGTCGTCTGGATCGAGCGGAAGTACCACCGCCAGCGCGCCCAGGACACCCTCGGCGGGTTGACTCCCATCGAGTTCGAGGCCAAGCTAGCCGAGCCGCTCACACTCGCGGCCTAAACCGAATCTGTCACCAGTTCGTTCCTCACGCCCCGGTGAACGACCGTTTATTGGAAGGCTACAAGCGGCTGGGTTTCGCTGAGGGAAAGGACCGCAGGGTCTATTGGGTGGCCGACGGGAAATGAGAAAGCCTATGCACGGCGCATGGATTCTGGCGCGGGGGACAAGAGATCAACGAAATGGCCGGGCCTGCCCCTGCCTGCCGCGTGGCAGACCGGATTCCTTCTTTCTTTCATTCAATTGAGAGGTTTCAGCAGCTGGCGGGTCCAGATGGGTCAGAGCTTGAACATCCGCAGGATGAAGAAGGCCGCGGATCCCAGAACCAGGGCCAGGCCGATCCATATTGCCGGGCTCGCCGGCCAGTCCCCGGCGATACTGCCCAGAATAATGACGTGGACCACTGCCAAGCTGAACACCATCCATACCATCATCTGCACAGAGTTCTTGTAGTGGGCCTGGATGTTGTCTTCGGTGACCTTTCCTAGGTCGTAGTTATAGATCCGGGGGTAGCGGGTCAGGACAGCGCAACCGATGATCGTGGTAAGCGTCAGGAAGGCGACGAACAGCATCTCCCATGGTGAGCCGTAGCGGTTGACTGAACCGTCTGCCGAGAAGTGCATCGGAACCTGCTCTGGCATCGAAGGGATGCGTGCCACCATCCAGAGGGTGTAGCCGATAGAAACCACCACACTGCTGTACAGCAGGAATCGGTGCAGTGGATCGAGTGTGAAGGTGGGCTGGGGGCGGCTTCGCATCGTGGGGTAGTGCAGCACGCCGTCCTCATCGCGGAAAGGTACCCCACGGCGAAGTGCTTCGACGTAGTTGCTGACAGGCTTACGATCCTTGTTGTCTTTTGTGTCCTCGGCTTGCTTGGCCATCTTCGTCCTCTCTGAATATCGCCCTTCAACTACTATCCCAATCCAGGTGCCACGCTCAACTGGAAGGGCCGTGAACCGAGAGAATGAGGCGCAGCAGCAGCTCGACGCTCTCGATCAGCGCTTGGACGATCTCCGCGAGCGGGTTGCCGCGGCCGGGCTGGGAGACAAGCCCGTTTCCGTGCTTCGCGTGAGCCCGGACGGAAACCGTTCGATCCGGGTGGGCACATCGGAGAGCATCGCATTCCGTGCGCTCGGAATAGCGCAGCCTGAGGCGCAGACGGACCCGGAGGAGTTCCGCATCGACGTCAGCGAAGAGAACCTTGACGTCCTCGACGGCGCAGACACGCTGTTCGTCTACGTTGACGACACAGCTGAGGCTGAACGTGAGCGGATCGAATCCTCGCCCCTGTGGAATAGACTTCCTGCTGTGCAGGCCGATCGCGTGCACTTCGTGAGTTCTGGAGTCTGGAACAGTGCGGACATTATCGGCTTCGGAAACATTCTCGATGACATCGAGGAGTTCTTTATCGAGCCAGGCGAATCCGAATAGGTGCGGAACCATCTGATGCGGGAGAATAGTCGTTGTCGGATGGGTCTCTAGACCCGCGTCTTGCCGACGGATATCTTCAGAAGAAGACGTCAGAGAAAGGACGTGAAGACATGGATTCCATTACTGACATGGCGGGCCTCGGCGCACTGTACGGCGCAGGTGGTGTCGTCGGAGTTATTTGTTACATTATCGTCGCAATCGCGTTGTGGAAGGTGTTCACGAAGGCCGGTCTGCCGGGCTTCTTGGCGATCATCCCGATCGTGAACCTGTTCGCTCTCGTCAAGGTGAGCGGACTGAAGATCTGGTGGGGGTTGCTGTACTTGGTCCCCATCGTGAACATCGTCTTCGCGATCATCGTCGCGCTCAAGGTCGGAGAGCGTTTCGGTAAGGGCGGAGCGTTCTCGTTCTTCTTGCTCTTCCTGTTCCAGTTCATCGGCTACCTCATCCTCGGCTTCGGCGACGCGCGTTACCGCCAGCCCTAAGGACTTCAGCACGATGCCCCCTCCGCACGGAGGGGGCATCGTGCTGAAGTGGTGCGGTGGGGAGACTGCGTCAGCCGCGCACGGCGCTTGCGACATCAGGGAACGACGTGGGGACGTACCCGCCGCGTGCCTGCTCGCCCCGCACAAGCTCACCCGTGCCGGTTTCGGCGGCGCCAAGTACGCCCCAAGGATCGACGATCCGCACGTCGTGGCCGTCAACGTGAAGGCGGCGAATGCCCTCGAGCATCATGCGCCTGGCGATGTCGTTCGTGCGGTGCACGCGATCGAGATCGATGACGACCGGTGGGTCGCCTGCTGGTTCCTGTTCGAACACTCGCAGCACGTGTTCGGCCTCAACGATGTGCAGGTCGCCCATGATTTCGTGCACCGCGACGCCATCGCTCTCATGCCGCCTCGACACGGAACGGGAGGATTCCGTTGCGGTCATGAGGTGCAAGCCCAGGTCTTGGTTCATACGCTCGAACAGGCGAACTCCGCGGGTGCTGTTGCCATGCGGGTCGAGACGGGGCGAAAACACGGCCATGGCAAGCTGGCCGGGCAGCACGCCCATCAGCCATCCGGGCGAGGTCGCGCACGGTCACCGACGCCGAGCACTGGCGGGTGTAGCCGCGGACGATGTCGCTGGGATCGCCCTCCAGCGTGCCAGCGTTGCGCAGCATGTAGGCGAGGCCCATGTTGCGGTCGGCTTCGGAGAGCTCCGATTCGAAGACATCCTCCGCGATCGAGAGGGTGCGTCCCGCGAGGCGGCTGTACAGGTCCAGGATCCGACCGACGCGAGCATCAGCGTCATCACCTCGCACGAGGGCGTGGGCACCGATGGCGCCCGCGTTGATAATGGGGTTTCTGGGTTTTCCGGTCTCGGGATCGAGGGAAATCTCGTTGAAGGCGTCGCCGGAGGGCTCGACGTCGATGTAATCGAGAACATGATCGAGCCCGTGATCCGCTATGGCGATCGCAAGCCGATCCGGGTTCGCGTTCGCGAGCTCGGGAATATAGGCGGCGACTTCTCCTCCGTCCTCACCGAGGGAATCGAGCAGGTACTGGACGTAATCGACCATGGGGGTCTGCATGGCCATGAGTGTGTCACGGAAGCACGCGACGCTCCAGGAGTCGGCGTGCGCGGAGAGTCAGGCTTATCGGCGCGTCAGCGTCCGCCGCGCGCGGCGGAGCATCGCGTGGACGACGATCGGGTGCAGCAGGCTGACGACGGCGTAGTACAGCCGTCCCCGCCAGTTGTGCAGGCGCACGATCGTGGTGACTCGCACGATGGCAGCGGCGTCGTCAACGCCAACGGCTAGGCGGAACTCGAGGTGATCATCGTCGAAGCTGAGGAGTGCTTCGTCACCCACCACTTCCCTGACCTCGAAGACGCCGGACGGGGCGGGCCGAAGGGCGAGCAGAGGGGCCAGCGCGGCACGCAGAACGAACAGAGCGCGCACGGGGGCGGGGACTCCATTGATCGCGAACATCGTCTCGGCCCATTCGCGCGGATCGCGTGAGGCCGTCGGCGGGAGCGATGCCAGGATCACATCGCCGTAGTCGAAGCGTCCCTCGCCGATGGCGAGGCTTGAGAAGGCGGGCAGCGGCTCGGTCATGATCCTCCGAAGGTCGGCGTGTGCGTCCAGAGTATCGGTGATGCGGACACCGGTGATGGTCGTTGCAAGTGAACCGCGTGGCTGCCAGGCTGACCGAGGGGATGCCCCCGAGCGCGCTCCGTGCTCTGAGTGCTCAATAGGCAGGTTCGAGACGGTCGTTACGAACGTTTCCCGAGCCTGCCGTGTGATGTACCGCGACCAATCGTCGCTCGTGGACGGCCGAACAACAGCGCCGTCATCCCCGCTGTGATCGCCGCCAGCGCCCACCAGAGTCCGGTCGCGGTTCCGCCGGTGACAGGGAGCGGCTCATCGGGATCACCGGGTTGGTCTCCCGGTTCGCTCGGAATGATCGCTTCGTCGTGTGCCAGTGTCACGCGCAGAGCGAAGGATGCGCGATCCACGTGCAGATCCGCACCCGACGTGGCATCGTGCGGAAAGACCAAGGCGATATCGAGGGCGACGACCTGCGTGGGATCGACGCGGGAGCCGTAAAGCTGGGCGTCCGACAGCTCAGAGAACGACACCTCGACGCTGGCGGCACCTTGCTCGCGCACAACGAGGGCGAGCTCGTCGTAGAACGGATCCGGCGAGCTCGACGCCAGGGCGACGTCTTCGGCGATAATCGTCAGCGTCGCCGCGTCCTCAGAGTCGTTGCGCACGAACAACGTCGTCATGAGCACGTCGCCCGGAACCAACGTCGCCGGCTCGAATAGTGCTGGCAGGTCGTCGTGCCAGGTGACCCCGTCGTAACTCAGGCGCAATTGCGATGCAACGGGGGAATCGGCGGCGTACGCGTCGTCCACGGATATCGTCGACGCCATCGAGAGCAGGAGCGCGGTTGCCGAGAGTGCGGTAGCGGCGCTACGCGAGAGCCTCATCCCGGTTGCCTTCTCATCAGTGCGCGGAGGAGGGTGAAGACGGCATAGCCGATGAGGAGTCCCCCGAGTGCTCCGACGATCCAGCCCCGCTCCGTAACGCCGAATAAGGTGGTGACGTATCCCACGTAGGGCACGGAGTAGACCACCTTGCCCATCACCTGGTCTCCCACAATCGGCTGGTCGTCTGCGCCGTTGTTGTCGCCGCGCGTCGTGAACGTAAGGCCACCGTCGGCCTGGTATCCGACTTCGACGATGCGGTGTGTCACGAGCATCGGGTCGTCGGAGACCGGCTGGAACGTCACGACGTCTCCGATCGCCAGAGTCTCCGGGTCGACGGACTGCGAGACCACCAGGGTGCCCGGGGGCAAGACCGGCTCCATCGACGAGGTAAGCACGGCGAGGGGAACGGCCCCGATCAGCCGTGGGATAACGAGCACGAGTGCGACGACGGCCATGACCAGCGCGAACACGACCCACCCGATGAAACGCAACAGTCCTCGCCACGGGCGAGGTTGTGTGTGCTCGATCGGCGCCTCAGCGTCGCATTCGCCGAGCTTGTCGGCCGGGGTCGGTGCGTGCTGCGTCATGATCAGGTCTGGCAGTAGCTCTGGCTGAGGTCCGGCTGAGGATAGATCGTGATCGTGTTGCTCTTGGGGCCCAGCCAACCGCTGGCGTAGACCGGTCGCACATACACTTCCATCGGTGAGTTGTCGGGCGGCAGGTTGTAGAACTCGGTGCCGCGGCTGTGGAACAGGTAGTTGTACTGACTCTGATCGTCCAACGGCGCGGAACTGGGTGCCCACAACTGGTCCCGTGTCACGCCGCCGACGGTCCGGTAGACCCTGAAGTTGCTGAACACCGGCGCGATCTGATCGCGGTACAGATACTGCACGACCTGAAAGTCCGCGCCGATGCTGTGCGCGTTTCCGTTGTGAAACTCTGGTCCTCGGCAACTCAGCCATCGCCCGTTACTCACGGTGATTGCCGGGTAGCCCGCCGTGGCGGAGACCGAGGCTTGTGCGTTCGCCGACCATTGCGCCGAAGCGGGGGGCGCTAGTGCGCCCGCAGCGATCATGAGGAGCGCCGCGAGCGGCAGCTGCCATCGCCGCCGTCTACGCGATTGATCCCGCGCGCTCATCGGGTGCCCTCACCCGTCGCGGTGATGGTGAAGGTCGTCGCCGCCCCGCTGAGCTCGATGCCGCCGACGTCGGGCGGAGTTCCAGTTGGGATCGTGAACCGTATGCACAAGTGGGTCGTCGCGGAATCCGCAGCCGGAGCAACGAGTGACTCGGTTACGACCAGTGCGCTCAGTTCTGTGAAGCCCCCACCGCTGCCGTACACCTGCATCCCGTCGGGTAGTCCGGTGGATGCGCAGGAGGCTCCCGCATCGCTCTGGGTGAAGACCTGAGCGTCAATGATGCCGTACAGCGTCGACGAGGCCGACGAGGTGTCAGAGAGGGTGGCTGCGAGCGTGTAGTCGAGCCCGAGATTGCCGGATGCCTGGCCGGCGAGCGCGATCTTCGTGGCGATGACGCCACCAGGGTAGAGACCGCTTAACGGTCCGATCGTCACCTGTGATTGCCCGTTCATCGTGAGTTCCAGGGTGCCCGAGTTAACGGTGGTGCCTTCGACGGTCTCGGAATCGTTCCACAGCGCCGCAGTCGTGCCGGTCCCCACGAGGAGGACCAGCACGACCGCTGCGATGGTGACGGCGAGACGTTTCAAACGGGCTTCCGTATCCGGGCGCGGGCGTTACCGGGCGTCCTGCTCTAGGGTGATTGTCATATCGCCTAGGTTGATGCTCTCGCCCTGCGCGGTCGTGCCCGGTGTGCTCTCATCGAACTCGATCGTCACGGTCACGTTGATCACCTCGCCATCGTCGGCGCTCGTGATGGCCCCACCGGTAACCGGCTCACCGTCGTCATATGTGAACGTCTGGGTGACCGTAGTCGCTGCGAGCAATGCCGCATCACCGTTAGCCTCGACCGGATCAGACACACCGAGGGTGGCTGAAAGGTTGTCTCCCGATGCGCCGACAGTGAAGGCGGCCGTGTACTCGATCGTGTCTCCGGGCACGATGAGGAAGTCCTCGATCGTGATCGGGTCCGCGGTCGAGTCCGAGATGTCGTTCCACGCGGGGTCGCCCGATGGCGTGAGTGCCAGGGTGCCGGAGTTCACCGTGCCCCCGTTCACGGTTGCCGAATCGCTCCACAAAGCGAACGTGGTCCCGCCTGTAAGCAACACGACACCGAGTGCTCCCGCGATCGTGGCTTTGGTCACTTTCTTCATGCCTGCCCCTCCTCCATGATGATTTAGGTGGGCACTATAACACGACTTGATGTTGATACTGGTAATTGCCGCTGCCGGGTCGGTCAAAGAACGCGAGCACGTCGGCGGCGCGTTGCTTGAGGGTCCTGCCGAGGCGGCGGATCTCGACGAGGTCCGCGGGAACCCCGTTGGTGACCGAGGCGATCACGGCGCGCATCATGACTTTGCCTGTCTGCTTGTCGGGTTCACGGTAGGCGGCGACCATGCGCTGGTAGATATCCCAGGTCGTTTTGACCTCGACATGCTCCGGGGTCGCGAAGATGGCTTCTAACCGTGCGCGCTGCTTCGTGGTGAGCAGGTTCGCCCCGGTATGCAGGGTCCGGCGGGCGCGGTAGAGCGGGTCGCCCGCGCGACCGCGGTGACCGAGGGTGGCTTGCTGAATGCGTTGCCGGCACCGGTCCAGGGCGTCGCCAGCGAGACGGACGACGTGGAAGGGATCCATCACCGGGACCGCGTCGGGGAGCTCCTCCGCAGCGGCGGCCTTGAACCCGGTGAATCCGTCCATCGCGAGGTTGCTGACGCGGTTGGTGACATCTCCTGATTCGAGTGGGAGCGCGAAGACGGGCAGGAGCGCTTCGGCTTCACGGGAGAGCTCCTCGCTCAGGACGCGCCGTACCGTGAGGTGACCACCGAACAGCTGATCGGACAGGAGGGCCCGCCGGCGATCAACGAGCTCACGCTCACCCCCGTCGACGGGGGAACGCTGCTCACCCTCGTCATTACCTATCCCGATGCCACGGTACGCGAGAGCGTTCTTGCCACGGGAATGGCCGACGGGATGGAAACGAGCTACGCCCGCCTGGAATCGGTGATGTAGGCGATCACGCACCCCATCGACACGGCTCTGCCCCGCGGTCTATTCTGGCCGCGGGGCAGAGCCATTGCTCGTCCCTTCTCGACACGATTGAGGTGCACGATGGACTCGATGATGATGGACGCCATGTCCAAGGACATGAAGATGATGCCCGGCATGGACATGATGGACATGTCCGTTTTGCAGGAGTGCATGGACGCGTGTTCGGCGGCCGAGCAGGCAGCCACCATCTGCAGTACACAGATGATGGACGACTGTTCGCCGATGTGTATGAACTGCGCCGATATGTGCCACACCATGATGCGCACCATGATGCGGATGCAGGGAATGACGCCCGGCGCAATGATGTCGATGCTCGACGCGACGATCGCGATGTGTCAGGTCTGCATGAGCGAGTGCATGGCGCACGCCGACGAGAGCATGGCGTGCAAGATGTGCGCTCAGGCCTGCCAGGCCTGCATGGACGCCTGCATGAAGATGAAGGACATGATGGCAGACGCCGTCGCGGCCTGACCTTCTCGAATTACGCTGCGCGCACGTTGAACTGAGCGCGACCCACCGCGAGCACCTGATACCGCTCGTGGAGGGCGATGGGCGTGCCCGCGGGCGCCTCGAGCGCCGCTCCGGAGCCATTCCACAACGTGTGCGCTGTTCCGTCGAGCCCGCGAATCACGATGTCGCCGCGGATGGCGTCAGCTTGCTCGACGATGCCGTCGACCCAGCCGAGGGGCGTTGCGGACGCCAATCGCGCCTGGATCAGGGACAGCGAGTGGCCCGGAGCTTCCGAGGAGCACGCGTCGCCAAACTCGCACATGCACTCAACACGCTCACGCACCTCGAAGGGGCGGGTGTGGTGCAGGGGCGTCGACACGATGGGTTCCTTTCGAACGGGTTGCGACAACGGTAAACGTGTGTCGACCCCGAGGGAACCGTTGATGACACGCCGCGAAACAATACGTTCAGCGGCGTCACAGAGCGCGTCGAACGGCTAGTCGCGGCGCGCGAGAAGGAAGGCGTTGATCGAGTCAGTGAGGGCGTGATCGATCGTCAGCGGATCGCCGTCCAGCGATATCAGCGGTGTCGCCAGTCGCACGCTCGACGTGAACCAGGCGGCGTCCGCGCCGAGCAGGTCGCTTCGCGTGTACCGGCCGTATTCGGTGGTGTAGCCCTGCTGCTTCGCCCACCGGAACACGGCGCGCTGGGTGGTGCCGTGCAGGATTCCGATGCCGGGATCGGGGGAGCAGAAGGTCGTCCCCCGGCGAAAGACGAGGGTCGACTGCGGGGCCTCCATGAGGAAGCCGTCGCTTGTTGTCCAGAGCATGTCATCTGCGCCGCGCCGCTTCGCCTCGCGCAGTGAGGCCATGTTCATGGCGTACGACAGGGTCTTCGCGCCGAATAGCATCCATCGCTCGCGTGCCACGTAGCTGGCGGGGAAGCCGCGGTCGCCGGCGATCACCGCGAGGCCCGTTGAGCGGGCGTCGGAGAAGTCGGCCGTTTCGCTCAGCACGGCCCAGGCGTGCGGCTCGGACCGGTCCATGCCTCCGCGGCTGACGACGAGCTTCAGCCAGGACTCCACGCCGGGTGTTGCCCGCGCTGCGATACGTCGGCAGATGGTCGCAAGCTGATCGAGGTCGGGCTCCGGGAGCTCCAGGAGGGCGCAGCTCTCCGCCAGGCGCGCGAGGTGATCGTCTGTTGCCTGCAGCGCTCCGGCGATCACGCCGAATGCCTCGAACGCCCCGTCCCCGCGTTCGGCGGCGGCGTCCATCACAGAGATCAGCGATGCGTCTACGTGGTGCGGCGTGAGATCCGGGGAAACGTCAGGCCGACCTGCGACGGGGAAGGGGAAGCGAAACGTGACGGCGCTCATGCCTTCATTCTCGTGTGATTTCGGTCGTGACACGCAGCGACGCCCCGCATGTGTGCGGGGCGTCGCCGGTGTCGTGGTCGGTCGCTGCGGTAATCAGAACTCGTCGCCCTCGGCCTGTGAGGGGTGACGTTCGAACCACTGGGGGCGTCCGACGAAGAGGTCGGCATCGGAATCGTAGTCGCGTTCGTTCATGGCGCATCTCCTTTGATCGCTGTCCACATCAGCGGGAAGAACTGCTGATACACACGATCATGCGCCGATATCGCCGCTTTCAACCGCGAAATTCGCGGAAAGAATACGAGATCTTACGATTTCGTCAGGTGTCGCGGGGTCAGCCAAGCGGCGATCGTTCCGCCGATGATTCCTCCCACGATCTGCGCGCCAATAAACGGGAGTGCGGATGTCGGTGCGATGCCGGCGAAGGAGTCGCTGAACATGCGCCCCACCGTGATGGCGGGATTGGCGAAACTGGTCGACGCGGTGAAGAAATACGCCGCACCGATATAGGCGCCGACGGCGGGGGCGGCCAGGGACCCGCGCCCGGATCGCACCAACAGAAAAATCACCAGAACAAGCCCTGCCGTGGCGACGGTTTCGGACAGGAGGTTCGATCCTGTCGCGCGTTCGGTCGTCGACCAGGAGACGGCGGTCTCGGCGAACATGAGGTTGGCCATGATGGCGCCGCCGATGCATCCCGCGACCTGTGCGGGGAGATAGGTGGTGGCCTGACGCCAGCTGGTTTCTCCCGTGGCCGCGGCGACGGCCGAGACGACGGGGTTGAAGTGTGCGCCGGAGATCGGGGAGAACATCATGATCAGTACGGACAGGCCCAGCGCCGTGGCGAAGGAGTTCTGCAGGAGCTGCAGCCCGACATCGTTCGGCGAGAGGCGTGCGGCCATGATCCCCGAGCCGATCACGATCGCGGCAAGCAGGGCCGAGCCGATGAACTCGGCGCCGAGCTCGCGTGCCAGCTGCGGGGGGTGTGGGTGGGAGGTGCGTCCCCGGACGGGAACGGTGCGGGCCAGCTGCGTTTCGCTCACGGCTTCAGCATCCCGGCGATGTCATCGAGAGCGCCGGGAATGAGGGCGTAGTACGCCCATGTTCCGCGCTTGGAGCGCGACAGAAAGCCGGCGTCGGTGAGGATCTTCAGGTGGTGAGAAACGGTGGGCTGGCTGAGGCCGACGGGGTTGGTCAGATCGCACACGCACGCCTCGTGTTCCTGGCTGGACGCCACGATCGACAGCAGGCGCAGGCGCGTGGGGTCGGCGAGCGCTTTGATGCGTCGCGCGAGGTCTGCGGCGTCATCGGCCGCGATGGGCTCGCGCACGAGGGGCGCACAGCATGAGACGGGAACCGTCTCGTTCAGCAGGGGCAGGGTCGTGGCCATGCATCGATAGTATTCGATATTGACAGACTTCGATATAGAGCTCAGGATGGACCCTGCATCGAAGAACGTCGATGCACGGTGTGAAAGGACACGACATGAACGCGATCGACATCCTGGACGAGGCCTGCTGTCCCACGCGCATGGCTTGCTGCGACCTCGAGAACTGCTGCTGAGGTTTCGCTCATGATTCTTCTTGACCTCACGCCCCGCACCGTGTCCGCATCTCGGCTCGACGGGCTGCCCGTTGCGATTATCGGCGCAGGGCCGACGGGGCTGGCCGCGGCCGCTCATCTGGCCGAGCGTGGCATCGACTTCGTGGTTTTCGAGCGTGGGGACGGTCCGGGTGCCGCCGTGCGCGACTGGGGGCACACGCGTTTGTTCACCCCGTGGGAGCATCTCATCGACTCGGCGTCTGGCCGCCTTCTGGAGGAATCGGGATGGCAGCGTCCGCGCGACGGCGTTTCTCCTCACGGACGTGAGCTCGTCGAGCAATACCTGGAGCCGCTCGCCGCACACCCGGCGATTGCACCGCACCTGCGCTACGGCGTTGACGTTCGCACGGTCGCGCGCGAAGGAGCCGATCGCACGCGTTCCCGCGGCCGTGCCGCCGCGCCCTTCGTTCTCCGCATCGCGCATACGGACGGCTCGATGGTCGACGTCACGGCTCGGGCAGTGATCGACGCCTCGGGCACCTGGGCCACGCCAAACCCCCTCGGTTCCAGCGGTCTGGATCCGCTCGGGCTGGAGAGCGTCGCGGATCGCGTTGTTCCCGCGCTCCCCGATGTGCTCGGCGAAGACTCCAGCCGTTTTGCTGGACGCCATACGACCGTTGTGGGGGCCGGGCATTCCGCCGCCAATACCCTGATCGCGCTGGCATCACTCGCGCTACGTGTGCCGGAAACACGGATTAGCTGGCTCATTCGTGGCCGCAGCGCGCACCGAATTCAGCTCGCGGATGACGAGCTCGAGGGCCGCGGCAAACTGGGAGAGCGACTCGATGGGCTCGTGAAGGCGGGCAGGGTGGATGTCGTTGACGAATTCGAGATCGCTCGTGTCGAGCCACGGGGTGAGGGTGTCCGCATCCACGGCCGCCGCGGTGATGGCAGGGGAACGCACGATACCGATCTCATCGTTGCGGCAACCGGCTTTCGCCCCAACCTCGACATGTTGCGCGAGGTGCGCCTGGATATCGACGACATCGTGGAGGCTCCGCGCCGCCTTGCCCCGCTCATCGACCCGAACGTGCACTCGTGCGGAACGGTTGAGGCGCATGGATACCGCGAGCTGAGCCACCCCGAGCAGGGTCTGTTCATCGTGGGGATGAAGAGCTATGGACGCGCCCCCACCTTCCTTCTGAAAACCGGCTACGAGCAGATCCGTTCTGTTGTGGCGTGGATCGACGGCGATGCGGAAGCGGCCGGCCGCGTTGATCTCACGCTTCCCGCAACCGGCGTGTGTGACGTGAATGGCGGCTGCTGCTGAGGGCGGAAACGTTGAGCGGTGACGCATAGACTCTCGCCTATGGATGAGTCTCGGATCGTGTACGCCGTTGCTGATCCCACGCGGTCCCGGATTCTTCGTTTGATCCTCGAGAGTCCCGATCAACGCGCCTCGGTGACGCCGCTCGCAAACGAACTCGGCCTGCGCCAGCCCACCGTGAGCCACCATCTGGCGGCGCTCGCCGAGGTGGGCGTTGTCGCGGGCGTCAAAGAGGGGCGACGTGTCTGGTACTCGGTTGTGCCCGCCCTGCGCGACCGTGTCACCGCCCTCGTCGGTGTGGAGACAGGGGAGAGGTTCGATCGCGATCGGGCGATCGATGACCTTGCCGTGCGCTTTACCGGCGTCCACGCGCGAGAAACCGTCGCCGCGTGCCTCGATGAATCGGTGGCACTTCTGACGTCAGCGGGGCATCGCGAACGGGTCGGGGCGAAGGCCGCGGCGTTTGCGGCGTCCCGCCTCGACGCCGGCGCGGGGCGCCGCGACGGCATTCCCGAGTTGCTGTTCGTGTGTGTGGGCAATGCGGGCAGATCCCAGATGGCAGCGGCGATCGCCCGGCACCTCTCAGGTGACCGGTTGCGGGTGCGCACGGCCGGATCGGAACCCGGCACGGAACTCTCTGGCGCGATCGTGCGCGTGCTCGGGGAGATTGGCGTGCCGGTGGGCGGGGAATTTCCCAAGCCGCTGACGGATGAGGTTGTTCGCGCGGCTGATGTTGTTGTCACGATGGGGTGCGGTGATGCGTGCCCGGTGTACCCCGGCAAGCGCTACCTCGACTGGGATCTCGGCAAGATCGCGGCGCTGCCCGAAGACGGCCTCCGGCGGGTGCGCGACGATGTCGCCACGCGGGTGCGAGATCTTCTGGGGCAGATGCTGGCCGCGTGAGGTTCGTCATCGAACGTTCACCGTGCGTTCTTGCCCAATCCATAGATGGCAATCTATGCTTAGGGTGACCCCGAGGAGGCCACCATGGCACACACCCCCACCGTTCTTTTCGTCTGCGTGCACAACGCCGGACGCTCGCAGATGGCCGCCGGCTGGCTCCAGCACGTCGCGGGGGACCGCGTTCAGGTGCTCTCCGCCGGAAGCGCACCCAAAGACCAGATCAACCCCGTCGCGGTCGAGGCCATGGCAGAGATCGGTGTCGACATCGCCGGCAACTCGCCCAAGGTGCTCACCACCGAGGCCGTCAAGGAATCGGACGTCGTCATCACGATGGGCTGCGGCGACGCCTGCCCGATCTTCCCCGGCAAGCGCTACGAAGACTGGAAGCTTGACGACCCCGCAGGCCAGGGCATCGACGCCGTTCGTCCGATCCGCGACGAGATTCGCTCCCGCATCGACGCCCTCGTGGCCGAGATTGCCCCCGTCGCGGCCTGAGCCGACGATCATGGATCAGCCGCACGGGCTTCTCGACCCCCACGCCGTTCTGACGCGCGCGGCAGAACGACTGGCCGACCGTTTCGAGGGCATCGTCGGGCCCGAGACGGTGGAGCGCGTCGTGTTCGAGTCGTATGCTGCGCTCGCCCGCTCGGCGCGCGTGACCGATCTGCTTCCCGCCCTCGCGGAGAAGTTCGCCGGCGACCGTCTCACGGCGCTCGGTCAGTCACAGGGCCTCGTCGCCAAGCCGCACCCCGAGGTGCTGTACGTGTGCGTGCAGAACTCCGGTCGTTCCCAGATGGCTGCGGCCCTCACCGCGCACATCGCGGGTGATCGCGTTCACGTGCGCTCTGCCGGATCGCAGCCGGGGGAATTCATTCTGCCCAGCGTGCGCACTGTGCTCGAAGAGCTCGGGATTGATCTCGAAACCGAGTTCCCCAAGCCGCTGACCGACGACGTTGTGCGCGCCGCCGACGCCGTGATCACGATGGGCTGCGGTGACGCTTGCCCCATCTACCCCGGCAAGCGCTACGAAGACTGGTCGCTCGACGACCCCGAAACCCTTCGCCTTGACGACGTGCGCCGTGTGCGCGACGAGATCCGCGAACGCGTCGAAAAGCTCGTCAGCGAGCTGGTGGGGTAGCGGGCTCGGAGGCTGGGGTATCGCGGACGGTTGACCGTGTACGCGAGTCGATCATGATCGCGACCCCCAGCGCCACGGCACCGATGCCGCAGGCAATGAGCGCGCTCGGTACGGCGGTGACATCCGAGGGGTAGCAGCCCCACCCAAGCGGAATCCCGTGCCACGTTTGGTCCGTTGGTCCGCGCTGAGGGTCGCTGCCAGGGCAGACGCCGGAATCTGGGCCCGGAATCCAGGCGAGCATCACCCCGATGATCGCTGCGGCCGCTCCACTGATCAGCACCGCCGTGCCGTGCGGACGCAACAAGGGTGCATGGGTGATCCGCGCCGTTTTTGCTGCGGCGATGGCACCGGCGCCGATCCACAACGGTCCGCCGCCGCCGATGAACAATACGGAAGCGATTGCCGTCACCGGCACGAACCCGAGAAGTGCCGACGCCACACTAGATCGCGGGACAGCATCGATCAGCACAACAGCAATGGCCGCGCCGACGACCCCGATCACTGATGCCGACAACGCCCGCCAATAGATCTGCTGGCGCGTTGTGACGCGACGCATCAACGGCCACGCGGCCAGAATCCCGAGCGCTGCCGTGGGCCCGCTGATCGCGAGAAGCGACATCGCGCTCCGGGCATCACCGCCGAGCGTCGAGACGACCGTGACGATTCCGAGGGCAACAACGTAAGGTGCGCCGATTGCGATGGCCGCGACTGCGAGCGCGCGGCGCAGCGAGTTCTGTGTCGTCACCCTTCGACGCTAGCCCCACTCACAGCTTGTGCATAGATACCCATAGCCGGGGCATGGGCGGGGGCCGTAGGGTGCGAACCATGACTGAGCTCACCGTCGACGACCAGACGATCGCCCTGGCGCGAGAGTTGCGAGACGACATGCAGCGCTTCCTCAACGAGTACCGATTCGGAATGCGAGAGATCGAGACCAAGCTCGAGATCCTGCGTGACGACTTCGAGCACGAGTACGACTACAACCCCGTCGAGCACCTCTCGAGCCGCGTGAAGAGCGTCGACTCGATCATCGACAAGGTGGAGCGCCGGGGAGTTGAGCCCTCGTTCGAGGCGATCCGCGAGCACATCACCGACATCGCGGGTGTGCGGGTCACCTGTAGTTTCGTCAGCGACGCGTACCGGTTGTTCGACCTGCTCAGCCGCCAGGACGACGTGGACGTGCTCGTTGTAAAGGACTACATCGCCAACCCCAAGTCCAACGGATATAAGAGCCTGCACGCCATCATCCAGATTCCCGTCTTTCTGCCCCGCGGCACGGTTCGGGTTCCGGTAGAAGTTCAGTTCCGCACGATCGCCATGGATTTCTGGGCCAGCCTCGAGCACAAGATCTACTACAAGTACGAAAAGCGCGTTCCCCAGCACCTTCTCGACGATCTGCACGCCGCGGCAATCACCGCGAGCGATCTGGACGAACGCATGGAACGCCTGCACCGTGAAATCCGCGGCAGCGAAGACCCTGTTGCCCGTATCGCCTCCCCGTTGCAACTGTTGCGCGCGGGTCTCAGCGAGACCATCCGTGCATGAACCTATTGTGAATAGTGATTCCCGCGTAGATGCGCCGTGCGCGTACCTTTGTGCGCATGAGCGTCAACCCTCCCTTCCGAGCCGACCTCGTCGGTTCCTTTCTGCGTCCCGAATCGATTAAGCAGGCCAGGGCGCGCCTGTCTGCGGACACGGCAGGCGATGAGGCGCTGCGCGCCGTCGAGGACACAGAGATCGCCGCTCTCGTTGCCAGCCAGGCCGAGGCGGGGCTCGCGGTCGCGACCGATGGAGAGTTCCGTCGTGCATGGTGGCACTTCGACTTCTTCGGCGGCCTCGAGGGGGTCGACATCGTCGACACCGATCACGGTCTTCCCTTCCAGGGCGCGCAGACCAAACAGCGCGCCGTGCAGGTCAACGGCCGCATCGCGTTCGGCAACCACCCGATGCTTGCGCACTGGCGCGCGCTGAAGCCGGTGGCCGAGGCCGCCGGTGTCACACCGAAGCAGACGATCCCGGCGCCAACGGTTCTCGACTTCCGGGTTGAGCCCGACAACATCGTTGCGGCGGAGTACGAGACCCGCGATGACTACGTCGACGACCTCGTTCAGGCCTACCGCGATGCCATCGCAGCGTTCTACGCCGAGGGATGCCGATACCTGCAGTTCGACGACACGGCATGGGCATACCTGTGCAGCGATTCCGAGCTGGAGCGTGCCCGCTCGGAGCGCGGCATCGAAACCGACGGCCTCGGTGAGCGTTACCGCGACATGCTCAACCGCGTGCTCGACGGGAAGCCCGACGATCTCGTTGTGACGACCCACATCTGTCGCGGGAACTTCCGATCCACCTGGATCTCATCGGGCGGCTACGAGCCGATCGCCGAGCATCTCTTCGCCACGAACTACGACGGCTTCTTCCTCGAGTACGACAGCGATCGTGCCGGTGGCTTCGAGCCCCTGCGCTATCTGCGCCCCGGCGCACAGACCGTTGTCCTCGGCCTGGTCACCACGAAGTCGGGCGAGCTCGAAGCGAAGGAAGAGATCGCGGACCGCATTCGCGAAGCCGCGGAGTTCGCGCCGATCGAGCAGCTGGCGCTGTCGCCGCAGTGCGGTTTCGCGTCGACGGAAGAGGGCAACGTCCTCACAGAAGACGAGCAGTGGGCCAAGGTACGCCTCGTCCGCGAGATCGCCGACGAGGTCTGGGCGTCATACTGACGGCATGGACGATCTGGCGGCGATTCTCGGCGATGCGCGCGCACGCCTGCGGGATGTTCCCACGGTGCGGCTGGGCCTCGGGAGGCGGGCGCGCATGGTTGCGCGTGCGTTCGGCGGCAAACCGGTGATCGAGCCCGTCGCCCGCGCCCATCATCTGGGCGTTGTGCTGATCGGGCAGGAGAAACTGTGGGCAACGGGCGACATCATTCGCGCGGCACCCGATGAGCGCCGCGGATTCACCGCGGAATCCCAACGGGTGCGGGCCTATATGAGCGGCATGGCATTCCGGGGCGGCTTTGCCGACGGCGAGACGTGTCATATCGACTGGGAAGAGATCGACGTTGCGGCGGTCAGTGTGGGTGGGGCCGACGGACCACTCAGCTGGCGGGACGACAGGATCATGGTGCGCTGGTCGCCGGCCGGATTTCTCATGCCCTTCAGCGAGTATGTGGACGAGAGGATCGCGTTGGCAGGCGACTGATCACACTGCTCGATTCGGCGCGTGACGCGCGCGAACAGCGAGCAGACCTCGACATTTGCGCGGAAACGCGTACGCTTTTGACGCACCGCGGCACCGGCTGCCCGTGTTACATCGTCCGCGATCGAGGAGCACCATGTCGCGAGCCCCATCATCGGCGTCTGCCGTCCCCCAGCGTGAACAGTGGACGGGGCAGGTCGGATTCATCCTGGCCGCCATCGGATCCGCTGTCGGGCTCGGCAACATCTGGCGCTTCCCCGGCGTCGCTTACGAGTCGGGCGGAGGCGCGTTCCTCATCCCGTATCTGGTCGCGCTGCTCACCGCGGGAATCCCGATTCTGTTCCTCGACTATGCGATCGGCCACCGCGGCCGCGGCTCCGCCCCGCTCGCGCTTCGCCGCATCGCCGGAAAGTTCGGCGAGGGCATCGGCTGGTTCCAGGTGGCGATCACGGCCGTTATCGCCATCTACTACACGGGTGTTCTGGCCTGGGCGGCCAGTTACTTCGTGTTCTCCTTCAACGAGAAATGGGGAGAAGACACCACGGGATTCTTTGTCAGCGACTATCTGCAGATGCCCACCGACGGCTCGGTGTTCACCCTGGACTTCGTACCCGGCGTTCTGATTCCGCTGGTCATCATGTGGGTGGCGGTGCTGCTGATTCTGGGCGCGGGTGTTGTTAAGGGCGTTCAGCGCGCGAACATCATCATCATCCCGCTGCTCGCGGTCACGTTCCTCGCCCTGGTCATCCGCGCCCTGTTCCTGCCGGGAGCGCTCGACGGTCTCACTGCCTTCTTCACCCCCGACTTCTCGGCCCTGGCCAACCCCGGCGTGTGGATCGCGGCATACGGACAGGTGTTCTTCTCGCTGTCGATCGCCTTCGGCATCATGATCACCTACGCGTCGTATCGTCGTCGCAAGTCGAATATGACCGGCGCCGGACTGGTTGTTGCGTTCGGGAACTCCTCGTTCGAGATCCTCGCCGGAATCGGTGTTTTTGCGACGCTTGGATTCTTCGCCTTCACGCACGGAACGACGGTCGACCAGCTCGAGGGCCTCACGGGCGTCGGCCTGGCCTTTATGACCTTCCCCGCGATCGTCAGCGAGATGCCGGGCGGCGGATGGGCCGGTGCACTGTTCTTCGGAACCCTTGTTCTGGCCGGCCTGACATCGCTCATCTCGATTCTCGAAGTGGTCATCGCCGCGTTGCGCGACAAGTTCGCTCTTTCGCGCATCCAGGCCGTTGCGAGCGTTGGCGTGCTGGCGCTGCTGTCGGTCGTGCTCCTCGGGACGACGACGGGCCTCATCGCGCTCGACACCATCGACCAGTGGTCCAACAACATCGGCATTGTCGCCTCGGCGGTCGTGATGAGCGTTGTCGTCATCTGGGTGAAGGGCAAGGGCGGCGAGCTTGCCGCGCACCTCAACACCGTCTCCACGTTCCGCGTGGGACGCGCATGGATCTTCTTCACCGGAATCCTCGCGCCCGCCGTTCTGGCGTACATCCTCATTGCGCGCATCGTCGATCTGATTCAGAACGGCTATGAGGGCTACCCCGGTTGGTACCTCGGCATCGCGGGCTGGGGCATTGTCGCCCTGATGCTCGTGGCAGCGATTGTGCTCCCGCTCGTCCGCTGGCGCCACGACCCCGACAACTTCGATGCCTGGCCGTCGACCGCGTCGCTTGATGTGAAGGGAGGCCGCCGATGACTCCGATCTCGGTTATTTTCCTCGTGATTTCGGCCGTTGTCGTCTGGGGTGGGCTGCTCGGAAGCGTCGGCTTCCTCATGGCCAAGCCCGAGGTGGACGCCTATCCCGAGGGGGACATAGACGAATAATCTCACCCCAACAACGAAGAAGGCCGCCTCTGTGTCACACGGAGGCGGCCTTCTTCGCTGTTCTAGCGGGACGAGCGGGAGGTGCGCCCGCGCGTGATCCCGACGAAAACCTGCGTATCCTCGGCATCGCGATCGCGCAACCACGCCAGGACGACGGGAAGCTCCGGTCCGCCGGCAAGGGGACGCTGCTCCACATCTTTGCGGCGATGCAACCGGGCGAGGGATTGTGGCACCACCGCAATGCCGACCCCCGTGGCAACGGTCGCAATCGCGTCTGCCGTTGTGTCCAGAGGGGCGAAGGATGGCTCGATGGTGGACAGGCCGAGCGGCCCCAGAACATCGTCGCGGGGAACGATGAGAACCTCGCCCGAGAGATCATCCGCCGTGAGAGTCTCTGCGGCGCACAGGTGTGAATCGGCGCTCATCACCACAACGGGAATCTCCTCGTACAGATCGATGACGTGAAGATCGTCGCCGCCGAGAGGCATGCGGCAGATCGCCGCGTCAACGGTGCCGTCGCGAAGCGCGCGTTCCTGCTCGGGAACGTCCAGCGGGATCAGTTCGATGCGCTGTTGGGGGCGCTGCTGCTTCCAGCGCGACACCCACTTTCCCGGCATCGCCCCGGGGATCGTTCCAAGCCGAAAAGGCTCCAGCCGCGCGGGACGCGGGGCCTTCTGTTGCGCCTTCTGCGGGGCTTTTGCCTTGGTAGCCGGCTTCGTCACGATGACACGTTTCGGCCGACTACCTCGCTGAGCCCTCTTCTGCGCCATGGCACCAGAGTACGGGCCCCGGCGAGTGAGGCGGCTGTGGAGGCACGAAGGGCTACCCGTCAGGGGAGGAACCGGGCAGCCCTTCGAGTGTGGTGTGGCGGGTTACGCCGCGAGGCGGAAACCTCGCCGGTCGGTGGCGACGCGTTCACCCTCGAGGATGACCTCGTCGTCGCCGATCAAGGATCCGCCGGCGATCTGTGCGCCGCTACCGACGTTCGTGCGCACGCCGATCTTTGCTTTGGGGCCGACGGCAGCGCCGCGGCCGATGTGGGCGCCCGCGTCGATCGTTGCTCCGGGGCCGATGACGGCGCCCGGTTCGATCCACGCGCCAGCGGCGATCCGCGCGCCGTCAAGAACACGCGCGTTCGGCTCGACGTAGGCGCCGGCTTCGACGCGCGCCTTGGGGGAGACCTTGGCGCCGTGCGCGACGAGTCCGCGTCCGTTGGCGTGCTTGCGGTAGCGCAGCGTTCCGCCCTGGTCGTCTTCGATGTCGATGTAGTTCTTTCCCACGGTGTCCTTCCGATGGGTCGGGTGGAATGGGACATTTGGGTCAACGATGACTGTTCGTCAGGTATTCCCGTGCATGGATATCCCCATGGTGACGCACAGCATGATGCACGTGATGAGCGGCGCCTATGGGGCTGCTGTGAGCGGTCATTGTCCTGTCGGGGGTGGCCAGTAGCGTGGATGCCATGGTGAAGACGAGGCTGTCGGCAGGTGAGGCACGGCGCGCTGGCCTGGCCGGGCAGGGAATCGGAGGCCCGCGAACGGGCGGAACGACGCGGGCCATGACCGGCGCCGTCGCCCGCATGGGGGTGCTGCAGATCGACTCCGTTAACGTCTTTGCGCGGTCGCACTACATGCCCCTGTTCTCGCGTATCGGTGCGTACGATCGCGGTGCCCTTGACCAGCTTCTGATGGGTCGCGCGCGCGATCCCCGCTATGTCGAGTACGTCGCGCACGAGGCCACCTTCCTCCCCATCAACGACTGGCCGCTGTGGCAGTTTCGGCGCGATGGCAACCGCCAGCGCTACGCCGCAGAGGGAACATGGGTGCACGAGAACTCTCGCGTGATCGACAGCGTGCGCGCCGAGCTACGCGATCGCGGACCACTCAAACCCAGCGAGATCGAATCGGTCGCCCGCCGTGCCGACCGGGGGCCCTGGTGGGACTGGGACCATGCGAAACAGGCGCTCGAGATGATGTGGCGCTTCGGTGATGTGGCCGTCGCCCGCCGCGATGGCTTCGAGCGCGTGTATGGCCTCGCCGAGCAGGTGGTTCCCGCCCCTCTTCTCGATCAGCAGGTGTCGCGCGAGGCGGCGGCGCTCGAGCTCGTGCGGCGCGCATCCCGCGCTTACGGAGTCTCGACGATCGCCGATCTCAACGACTACTACCGTCTGCGCAGCCAGTCACTCGTGCGCGCGGCCGTCGATCAGCTCGTAGAAGAGGGGGAGCTTCTTCCCGTTGAGGTCGACGGGTGGCACACTACCGCCGGCCGTCCCGTTCCCGCGTGGCTGCACCGAGACGCGCGCATCCCTCGACGCGTCTCCGGAGCCACCCTGCTCACGCCGTTCGATCCCGTTGTGTGGTTTCGCGATCGGGCGCATCGCATGTTCGATTTTCACTACCGCATCGAAATCTACGTGCCGCCGCAGAAGCGCCAGTACGGCTACTACTCACTGCCCGTTGTCGTCGGCGACCGCGTCGCCGCGCGTATCGACCTCAAGGCCGACCGCGCCGCTTCCACGCTGCGGGTGCAGTCGGCATGGTGGGAAGACCACGCGGGCGCGCAGGACGCCGAACTCGTTGCGGCCGAACTTCGCCGCGCGGCCGAGTGGCAGGGCCTGTCTGACATCACGGTGTCCCGATGGGGCAATGCCGCCGATCACCTCGCCGGTGCGCTCGCCGCCCCGCGGCACGAGCACCCGAACGCGTAGCGCTACGCCACCACTCCCGTCAGCGGGTCGATCGGGCCGCGCGACTCCCCCTCGTCGGTGACAACGGGGTAGCCCGCGCGTGCCCAGTACTCGAAGCCGCCGATCATCAGCTTCACGTCATACCCGCGTTCGGCGAACAGCAGCGCGGCCTTGTCGCCGCCGTTGCACCCGGGGCTCCAGCAGTAGACCACAACGGCGGTGTCCTCGGGAATCTCGGCGGCGGCGCGCTCGGCGATCGCACGAGTGGGCAAGTGGACGGCCCCCTTCGCCCGGCCCTGCGCCCATGCCTCGGCGGAGCGCGTATCCACCAGTACGAAACGCTCGCCCGCCTTCTGCGCGGCGTAGACGTCTGCGGGGTCGGTTTCGAACGCGAGCTTCGCGCGGTAGTGCGCGGCGATGTCTGCGGATGAAGTCATGACCCGAGAGTAGGGGGCGGCGACGCATCAACCAAGAATGAGCGGTGACGATGGCGGAAATCCTGCGATGTGTGACCGTGCTCGCGCAGGCATAGGGTGAATCGTGTGGTGAGCGACGACGCAGCGGACCTGCCGGAGAAGCCGATCGCTTGCGTTGGGCAGCGGCGTATATCCCTGTTCCGTGCGCGATCGATCTGATCACGCACGGCGCGGAGCAGGTTCTCGTCACCGAAACCATCGCGGGCACAAGCGTCGTCAATGAGCCCTGGTTGGGCCGTGCCGCCGCCGCGTGCGCGGCGCTCGGAGCAGGGCTGCGCGCGCTGCACGATGCGCTGCCGGTTGAGGACTGCCCGTGGACACGGAGCATCGATGACCGCCTGGCACAGGTGAGCGACGTCGGAACCCGCCATGAGCTTGAGCTGGCTCGCCCGCAAGACGATCTGCTCGTCGTGTGTCACGGCGACGCCTGTGCGCCGACTACACCCGGGCCGTGCTGGACGGATACGGGATCGAGGCGGATCCGGAACGGATGGCCTACTACCGCCGGCTGTGGATCGAATCGTGAGCGCCTACGGCTGACACGTGGGACACCAAAACACCCGCCGACCGGTTTCGGGACGGGCGCCAAGCGTGGTCTCGCGGATCACCGTGCCGCATCGCCGGCACGGCTTTCCCGTGCGTCCGTACACCCAGTGATCCTTCCCGCGCCGGGCGTCGCCCGTGAAATTGCGCACGGGGAGAAGAACGTTGCGCCGCATCGCACGGACGCCGAGGTCGAGCAGCGGCGCGATATCGACATCGGACATCGGTGTTTGCGGATCGACCGCGCGCAGGAACAGCAGCTCGTTGACGTATTCGTTGCCGAAGCCCGCCACGTTCGACTGGTCGAGCAGGGCGACGTGCGCGGCGCGGTGATCACGGGTGAGACGGCGACGTGCCGCGCCTGCGTCCCAGGTGTCAGAGAGCGGGTCGGGACCGAGGGGATCGGTGATCTCGTGCTCCCGTTCGCGCGGAACGAGATCGACGATGCCCAGGTCGAAGCCGACGGTGTTCCACCGCTCGGTGTCGACGATGGCACGCGCCTGAAATGCCGGCCGTTTCCACGCGTCGCCGGGGCGGTAGGCATGCCACTGGCCCTCCATCCGCAGATGGGTGTGCAGCGTCCACTCGCCGATTCGGTGCAAAATGTGCTTGCCCACCGCTCGAACGCTTTCGGCCGTGTGCCCCGCGAGATCGGCGGTGGCCGCGTGGGGGACGCGCAGCTGGAAACGCGTGACAACGTCGCCCGCGAGGACTTCGTGGAGGCGCCGCGCGGTGCGATGCGCCGTATCGCCCTCAGGCACGCCGCATCTCCTTGCGCAAGGTGAGGCCCTTCGTGGATTCGACGAAACCGGCCGAGCGCAGGTGGCGGGCCAGAGGAGCTTGGTAGATGAACACTCCGTTGACTTTCTCGATCGTGAGGGTCTCCAGGCTGCGTTCCCGCGCCGTCTCGGTGAGCCCCTGTGCTGTTGCCGCGAGGAGCTGGTCGTCGTCAGTGAAAGACAAAACGGTGCGGCCACCGCGCTCCAGATACAGCGTGAGATGTCCGTCAATGAGCACCACGATCGCGCCGGCCTTACGACCGGGACGGTGTGTGATGTCTTCTAAGTCGGGCCAGGGGAGCGCCGCACCATAGGGATTTGCGGGATCCGTCGCCGCGAGAACCCGCGCTGAGAGGGGCGCCGGATCGGGAACGGCCGAGAACGTGCGCAGGCGATCAATTGTGGGTGACGTGGCGAACTGCGCGGCCCCCAGGCCCTCGATCAGATAACCGCGGCGGCAGTGGCCGGCATCTTCGAACGTGGCCAGCGTGCGGTAGGCCTGTGCGAAGCCGCCGGGGGAGCCCTCGGTATGAACGGAACCGCGGGTGACGACGCCATAGCGATCGAGCAGGATCGACGCGTGGGTGGCAGCGCGCGCAGCCAGATCGGTGTCGGGCAGGGGGAGCGCCGACCATCGCCCGCCCAGGGGAGAGGTGCGCGTGGGCTGTGGCGCGGGGGAGGACGTGAACGATACCCGGGATCGCAGCGAGCGCGTCCGGGGAGCGCGCCGGGTGGTCTTATGTGACTGTGAGCCGCTCGACAGGAGCGATCGGATGGGAGAGAACGTGTCGTTGGTGACACAACCCGCCCACACCAGCCGCCACAGCGCTTCGGTCACGGCTACCGACGTGATGGTTGCGGCCTCGTCCGGCGGCATCGTCGCCTCGAGCATCTGCGTGATCTGCCCGGAGAAAAACGCGCCGCCGCGTTGCAGCACCTGCAAGACGCTCGCGTCGAGGGAACCGGCATCGATTGTCACATCAGACGGTTCGATAGTGAGGGCAACACCCTCGCCGGGGTGCAGGGCGATCCAGCCATCCCGGCCGGCGATCTGCCCGTGCCCGGACCAGGCGACCTCCCCGGACGCGGTGAGCTGGTCGAGAAGAGCCGGGGCGTAATCGCGCACACGAGCGGGCAGGACGAGCGATTCCCAGGCGCTGGCCGGAATGGGGATGCCCGCCAGCTGCTCGACAACTTCGAGGACACCGTCCAGCCCTTCCAGGCGGCCGCCGACGTGCTGCCACGACGGCAGAAAGCGGGCGAAGGCATCGGGGGAGACGGGCTCGATCGAACCGCGCAAGGCGGCGAGCGATCGCATCCGGATGCGCCGAAGCGCCTCGGTATCGCACCACTCCGCCTCGTCCGTGAGCGAGGCGGAGGCCCCCTCCGGCAGGAAGAAGCCGCTCATGACCCTGCCCTGCGATTCGAGGCGCTGCAGGGTGTGACGGGCGACAGCCTGTCCGATGCCGAGGCGGGCCGCCACCTGTGCCACCGCGAAGGGGCCGTGCGTGCGGGCGAAGCGGCTGACGAGATCGCCGAGCGGGTCGGCGACCGGTTCCGTGAAGGCGACCGGTACTCCGATCGGGAGGGCGGTTCCGAGCGCATCGCGGAGCCGCCCGGCATCTTCAATGGCGGCGTAGCGCTGGGCGCCGGCGATGTTGACGCGGATGGCGCGTTTGGCGGCGAGGAGAGCCGCGAGGTGCTGTTCGGCGTGTGATTGACGCGTTGCGGTGCCTTCGTCGGCGCCCGCTTCGGCAGGAGCGAGCCGATCGGCCACCTCGTGGGCATCCAGCGGGCCCAGAAGCCGCAGCAGATCGGCAACCCCCTCGGCCCCGCGCGCGCGTCCATCCGTGGCGAGACGCTGCACCTCGAGCTCGTACTGGGCGAGAACATCGGGATCGAGCAGTTCACGCATCTCGACGCGGCCGAGAAGCTCTCCGAGAAGAGCGGGGTCGACCGAGAGGGCGGCGGCGCGGCGTTCGGCGAGAGGCGAATCGCCCTCGTACATAAAGGCGCCGACGTAGCCGAACAGCAGATCGCGGGCGAAGGGCGATGGCTGGGATGGCTCGGACTCAACGATGCGGATGCGGCGTTCGCCGATGCCGCGCACAATCCGCACCAACGCGGGCAGATCGTAGACGTCCTGGAGGACTTCGCGCAGCGTTTCGAGAATTACGGGGAATGTCGGATATCCGCGCGCCACCTCGAGAAGCGCGGCTGACCGTTGACGCTGCTGCCACAGCGGCATCCTCTTTCCTGGGTGCAGCCGCGGCATCAGAAGCGCTCGTGCCGCGCTCTCGCGGAAACGGCCGGCGAACAGGGCCGAGCCGCCGACTTCGTCCGTGACGATCTGTTCGAGCTCATCCGGGTCGAAGACAAATAGCTCGGCGCCGGGCGGATCGGAGTCGGCGTCGGGAATGCGGGCGACGATGCCGTCGTCGCTGGCAACGGCCGAACCATCAAGGCCGAGGCGTTCGCGAATGCGCGCGCTGACGGCGAGCGCCCAAGGTGCGTGCACCTTCATTCCGTATGGGGAATGCAGGATGATTCGCCAGTCGCCCACCTCGTCGCGGCCGCGTTCGACCGTCAGCGCCAGATCGGTGGGCAGGGTTCCCGTTGCCTCGCGCTGTTCCGCGAGATGCGTGAGCAGGTTCTGGCGGGCGTTATCGTCGAGCCCCGCAGCGGACAGGCGATCGTGTGCGGCCTCGGGGGAGGCGCCCGCAATCTCGCGCGTGAAGCGACCGAGCGCCTCGCCGAGCTCGGCGGGACGCCCGATGCCGTCGCCGTGCCAGAACGGCACACGACCCGGCTGACCGTATGCGGGAACGACGTTGACCCTGTCGTGGGTGATCTCGACGATCCGCCAGCTGGTGGTGCCGAGAGCGAAGACATCATTGACGCGCGACTCGTACACCATCTCTTCGTCGAGTTCTCCGACGCGCGCTCCGGTGGTCTCGCCGGCGACGAAGACGCCAAACAGGCCGCGGTCGGGAATTGTGCCGCCGCTCGTCACGGCCAGACGCTGTGCGCCGGGTCGCCCCTCAAACACACCGCGGTCGCGATCCCACACGATGCGGGGACGGAGCTCGGCGAACTCGTCCGAGGGATAGCGGCCGGCCAGCAGATCGAGCGTGGCTTCGAAGGCGCTGCGCGGCAGATCACGAAACGGCGCGCTCCGTCGCACCGTTTCGTACCAGCGCTCCACGTCGACGGAATCGAGCGCGGACGCCGCCACCGTCTGCTGCGCGAGGATGTCGAGAGGATTCTTCGGAACCGCGATCGACTCGATCTGTCCCTGAAGCATGCGTTCGGTGACAACGGCGGTGTGCAGCAGATCACCGCGGTGCTTGGGGAACAGATCGGCGCGGCTGATCTCGCCCACCTGGTGGCCGGCACGACCGACGCGCTGCAGGCCGCTGGCGGCACTGGGCGGAGACTCCACCTGGATCACGAGATCGACGGCTCCCATGTCGATGCCGAGCTCGAGGCTGCTGGTGGCCACAACGCAGCGCAGCGTTCCCGATTTGAGCTCCTCCTCGACAATCGCACGTTGCTCTTTGGACACGGAACCGTGGTGTGCCTTCGCCAGAAGAGGGGGAGCGCCAGCCGTTTCGCCGGTGGTGGAACCGACCAGCGCGGCCTTCTGCGGCGAAGGAAGATCGTCTTCGGCGCGCTCGGCCGCGATCTCGTTGAGCCGGCCCGTGAGGCGCTCGGCCAACCGGCGGGAATTGGCGAATACGATCGTTGAGCGGTTTTCGAGAACGCGATCGACAATGGCTTCTTCGACGTGCGGCCAGATGGATCCCGTGACCTCCGTGGCCTGCGGCGACGGGGCAGAGTCTTCCCAGAAGCGATCGTCTTCCGGCTCCGATGCCCCCGCCAAATCGGTGCGGGGAGACGCTCCGCCGGTAGCGGGAGGATTGAGCATGTCGTCGACGGGAACGCGGACGGCGAGGTCGAAGGTTTTCGACGCCGGGGGAGCGACGATGTCGACGGGCGCCGCGCCGCCGAGAAAGCGAGCCACTTCGTCGATGGGGCGCACGGTGGCTGAGAGGCCAATGCGCTGAACCGGGGAATCCGCGAGATCATCGAGCCGTTCGAGGGAAACAGCCAAGTGTGCGCCGCGCTTGGACGCGGCAACGGCATGAATCTCGTCGACGATGACGGTGCGCACCTCGCGCAGCGTCTCCCGCGCACTGGACGTGAGCATGAGGTACAGGGACTCGGGCGTGGTGATGAGGATGTCGGGAGGATCGCGTATGAGCTTCTGACGCTCGTTCGACGGTGTATCGCCCGATCGCACCCCCACCGAAACGGCGGGAGGATCCACGCCGAGGCGTTTGGCGGCCTGCGTGATGCCGACGAGCGGTGACTGAAGGTTGCGCTCGACGTCTACCCCGAGAGCTTTGAGCGGCGACACGTAGAGCACCTTCGTGCGGCGCTTCTTCGCCACCTCGACGCCCGTAAACCCCGGCAGAGGGTGTTCGGCGTCGCCCTGAAAGATGCTGTCGATCGCCCAGAGGAAGGCCGACAGGGTCTTTCCTGATCCGGTCGGCGCCACGACGAGGGCGTGCCGCCCCTGCGAGATGGCCTGCCATGCCCCCGCCTGTGCGTCTGTTGGCGCGGCGAAGGCTCCGCGAAACCACGCCCGCGTGGCCTCGCCGAACCGATCGAGAACGTCCATCACCCCATCATGGTTCACCCCTCCGACATTCGTCGGTCGTGCAGGAACGACTTTCTCGCATCGGGGACGGTGCGTCGCCCATCCGTTGGAGCACTCGCACCGAAGAGAGGGCAACGACGAAGGGACACACCATGTCGCTGGCCATTATCGGGTTCCTCGGAGGACTCATCACGGGAATCTCCCCGTGCATCCTCCCTGTGCTGCCCGTTATTTTTCTCACCGGCGGAGCGCCACCGGACCGACAGGGATCGGGATCATCGGGCACGGCCTCTGCCGGAGGTGAGGTGAGGACGGCTTCGCGATGGCGCCCCTATCTCGTTGTTCTCGGGCTGATGACGAGCTTCACGCTTGTCACGCTGCTCGGATCGCTCATCCTGGGCGCCCTTGGCCTGCCGCAGAGCATCATTCGCTGGGTGGGAATTGCTCTGCTCGGCTTCATCGGAATCGGCCTTCTCATCCCCGCCTTCGAGCGTCTGCTCGAGAAGCCCTTCACCTGGCTGCCGCGCCGTGATGTCTCCAACCGCCGCAACGGATTCGCGGTCGGTCTCGCCCTCGGAACCGTCTTCGTGCCGTGCGCTGGCCCGGTTCTCGCCGCCATTATCGTCGCGGGTTCTACGGGGCAGATCGGTCCCGAGATCGTTATCCTCACGGTGTCCTTCGCGATCGGTGTTTCGTTGCCGCTCCTGGCCTTTGCGCTGGCGGGACGCAATGTGATCGATCGCATCCGCGGATTCCGCAAGCGCGAACGCGCATTCCGTATCACCGCGGGTGTGGCCATGCTGGCGCTGGCCGTCGGCCTGGTTTTCGACGTTCCCGCCGCGCTGCAGCGCCTCGTTCCGGACTACACAGCACCGCTGCAACGCCAGCTGGCCGAGGACGAAGGGGTGAGAGAAGCGCTCGACCTGGGCGGAATCGTCACGGACGAGAACCGCGAGCTCAGCAATTGCACGAACGGCGCTCCCGAGCTCGAATCGTGCGGAACAGCACCATCGATCCGCGGCATCGACGAATGGATGAATACGGCGGGTGGCGCCGCTGTTGACCTGGAGGATCTGCGCGGGCAGGTCGTCCTTATCGACTTCTGGGCGTACTCGTGCATCAACTGCCAGCGCAGCATTCCCCACGTCGTGGCCTGGGACGAGGCGTATCGCGATGCGGGGTTGCAGGTGATCGGCGTGCACTCACCGGAGTACGCCTTCGAGAAGGATCCCCGTAACGTTCGCTCGGGAGCGGAGAGCTTCGGCATCACCTATCCGATTGCGCTCGACAACAGCCTCTCGACGTGGACGAACTACCGCAACCGCTACTGGCCAGCGCACTACCTCATCGATGCGGAGGGCACCGTTCGGCACATCGCATTTGGCGAGGGCAACTACGCCGCCACCGAGAAGCTGATCCGGGAGTTGCTCGTGGACGCCGACCCCGGTGTCGACCTGCCCGGAGCCACCGGGGTGCAGGACGCGACGCCGACGGATCGCGACCGCACTCCCGAGACCTTCCTGGGGTGGACGAAGATCGTCAACTACGCCGGCGCCGAGCCGTACCGGGCGGGCGACCAGCGTTTCACGCTTCCCGAGCAGCAGCCGCGGAACTCGTTCGCACTGGACGGGAACTGGACGATCGCGACGCAGTACGTCACCCCCGACGGATCGCCGGCCCGGATTCGTCTCGCCTACTCCGCGAGCGAGGTGCGGATCGTTCTCGCGGGAGAAGGAACGATCACGGCCACGGTTGACGGCGAGAGTCAGTCGATCGTCGTCGCCGGAACTCCCCGGTCATACGAGCTGCGCAATGCAGACCGAGGGACCGGAACGATCGAGGTCGAGCTTCCGCCCGGCGTCGAGGCGTACTCGTTCACCTTCGGATGATGCCCCGCTGCGATGCCGACGGACTATTCCGTCGGCATCGCAGCGATGGGATCCGTTGTCGGCAGGCCGGTGGGTGACCCACCGGCCTGTTCGATCGTGATGGCCACGATGTCACCGGGTTCCAGCTCTCCGGCGAGGAGGATCGGCTCCGACGTTCCCCCGTCGAAAACACCGGCGGGAATCGGCGTTTCTCCGCGCACCAACCACAGTTCGTACTGCTGGCCCTCGTCCAGGGGCGGCACATCCTCGGACAGGACGACGACCTCGCCCACCGAGTGCGACCAGTGCATCTGCACCGTTCCGCCCTGCGGGAGCTCGCCGTGCGCCGTGCGCGTGTCAGCGGCATCCGTGATGCGATCGAGGGCTATGACGGCGGCCGGTCGCTCGAACACCTGCGACACGAGAACGGTTCCGCCCCAGGCCACCCCGACAACGGCAACAGACGCCGCGAGCGTGAACCAGGCTCGACGCGCACTGCGCCTGGCCGGCTTCGTCGGCGCTTGTCCGTTCTGGGGCACCGCATCGTCGTCGGACGCAGACGAGGAATTCGATGTGGCCGCGATCTGTGCGAGAAGTGCATCGCGGATGTGCGCGGGGGGCGCGACCTCGGGGGCCGCCGCCGCGAGTGCAGCCGCGGTCTCTTCGTCGCGTGCGAGTTTTTCGTGCAGCTCCGGATCAGCGGCGAGAGCCGCATCGAGGCGGCGCTCGTCTTCGGGGCTGAGCGCGTGGAGGGCGCGACCAGCGAGCAGCTGAGCTAGCTCTTCGGCGTTCATGCCAGCGCTCCCATCGTCGTCCTCAGGCGTGACAGTCCGTCACGCATTCTCGTCTTAATCGTTCCGAGCGGTGCGCCCGTGAGGGCGGCGATTTCGCTCTGTGAGTATCCGCCGTAGTAGGCGAGGGTGAGGGCTTCACGTTGAATCTCGGGCAGCTGCCGCAGAGCCTCGACGACTCGGCGTCCCTCCCATCTCAGCTCGACGTCCTCGGAGACGGCATCGAACGCGACGTCCAGATCGCGGAAACCCACGCGAACGTCACGGTCGGTGCTTGCCTGTGCCGATCTCACACGATCGACAGCTCGACGGTGGGTCATCGTCAGCACCCACGTTCTCCCTTGCCCCTTCTTCGGAGAGAACCGCCGCGCGGATTGCCAGATCTCGAGGAATACCTCCTGCAAGACCTCTTCGCTGTGCGAGCGGTCGACCAGAACGCGGAGAATCAACCCGAAGACGCGGCCGGAGAGCATGTCATACAGCTCAGCAAAAGCGCGTTGGTCACCCTCGGCAATGCGGAGGAGAAGCTCGGCGACATGGTCGACGGGGTCGTCGGAGTGCTCATCCACTTCGACGTTGTCGATCACCATGCGTTCCAGCATGCCTCACGTCGTCCGCATCTTTCATTTCCCGCGCGCGACGCGCCCGGCGAAGAATTTCTCGAAGAGGTCCCATCCGATTCCGTGAGCACCCCGAATAGGTCATGAAAGCGCAGAGATGTCGCACAGCAAAGTGCGCATTCGACCACGAGGAGAACACCATGTTCACGAAGAAGTCCGCACTCACCAGCACCGCCGTCCTGTCGCTCGTCGCTGTCTTCGGCCTCGCCGGATGTAGCAACGGTTCCGCGATGGACGAGGAAGACACGACGCCGACAACGGAAGACACCGCACCCGCTCCCGAGATGGACGAGTCCGACGACATGATGGACGACGACATGGCGGACGACGGGATGATGGACCCCGCCGCCAACCTCGTTGGCCCCGGCTGCTCGGCATACGCCGACGCCGTGCCGTCAGGTGCCGGTTCGATCGAGGGCATGTCGGCCGACCCCGTCGCCGTTGCCGCATCGAACAACCCGATGCTCACGACGCTCGTCTCGGCGGTTGCCGGCGAGCTCAACCCCGACGTCAACCTTGTTGACACCCTGAACAGCGCAGAGTTCACCGTTTTCGCGCCCGTTGACGAGGCCTTCGCACAGGTGGACGACGCCACCATCGAGGCACTCAGCATGGACGCCGACCTGCTGACCACGGTTCTGACCTACCACGTGCTGCCCGGCCAGATTGCTCCGGACGACATCGAGGGAACCCACACCACGGTGCAGGGTTCGGACCTCGAGGTTATGGGCTCGGGTGACGAGATCATGGTCAACGGTGCCAACGTCATCTGCGGTGGTGTGCAGACGGCCAACGCTACGGTGTACCTCATCGACTCGGTTCTGCTTCCCGCTGAGTAACACCCCTCGCGATGGGGGCAGTCGGGCCGGCGGCCCGACTGCCCCCATCGTCATGTCAGCTCCGCTTCGCGCAGAGAGCCGTTCCGCAGCTCCAACACGAGGTCCGGCTGCCATCGGCGCAGGAACGCATCGTCATGGCTGACGATGATCGCGGCGCCGCGGTAGGTGCGAAGAGCCTCGACGAGTTGCCCGGCCGTGTCGACATCGAGATTGTTTGTCGGTTCGTCGAGGACCAGGACCTGCGGCGCCGGTTCTGCCAGGAGCAGCTGGGCGATTGCGGTACGGAAGCGCTCGCCGCCGGACAGCGTGCTCAAGGGGCGATCCGCCTGGTCTCCGCGGATGAGGAACCGTGCCAGACGGTTGCGGATGGCCGCGTCTCGTTGTCCGAGGGCAACGCTACGGATGAGGTCGAACGCGGAGCGGTCGTCGTTGTTGTCCGGTCGTTGCGACAGATACCCCACTGCGTCTACGTGGAGCGCGCTGTGCGGGGACTGACCGGTCAGGAGCTCCGTGAGTAGCGTTGTCTTCCCGGCACCGTTCGGGCCGATGAGCGCCACGCGTTCCGGTCCCTGCACAATCCACTCGCGTTCGCCATCACCGATTGTCGCGATGCGCCGGCCGGCGGCAATTCCCGGATCCGGAAGGTCCAAAGCAACAACGTCGTCGGACCGTTTCAGGCGTCCCGCAGCGTCGAGCGCGGCGCGGGCCTCTTCCTCCTTACCCGCAGCCTCTCCGCGCACGCGCCCCGCCGTCACCTCGGCGGCGTTCTTCTTTGCGTTTGCCAAGATTTTCGGCATCGAATCCGCCGCTTTTCGCCCCGATCGGGCGCGACGGGACAGCTTGGTTTCCAGCTCGATACGCTGGCGTTTTTCTCGCGCCAGCACCTTCTTCGCATCGATTTCGGCCTGCGCCGCCGCGTTCTGCTGATCCGCGAGGTGCGCGCGCCACGCCGAATACGGACCTCCGAACACGGCGATTTCGCCGCGGTACAGCTCAGCCGTGTCGTCCATGAGCTCCAGAAGGTCGAGGTCGTGCGAGACGACGACCAGAGCGCCACGCCAGGCGCTGATGAGCCCGTGAACGCGGGATCGCGCATCACGGTCGAGGTTGTTGGTGGGCTCGTCGAGCAGGGTGATGTCGGCACGGCGGAACCGGATTCCGGTGAGCGCGACGAGCATCGCTTCCCCGCCCGAGAGCTGGCCGACGCGTTTGTCGAGGGCTTCGGGCGGGATCCCTGCCTCGGCCAGTGCGGCGTGTGCGCGCGCCTCGACGTCCCAATCGTCGCCCACCTCGTCGAATCGAGAGGGGGAGGCGTCGCCGTCGGCGATGGCGCGAACGGCGTCGAGGGGTGCCCTGACTCCCAGGAGGTCCGCCACGCGGGTCGTCCCATCCAGCGTGAGGTCCTGTGGCAGAAAGGCGATATCGCCGGTGGCTGTGACAGATCCCGACGTCGGGGTCAGCTCGCCGGTTGCCAGGCGCAGCAGGGTGGATTTACCAGAACCGTTGCGGCCGACGAGACCGGTTCGGCGCGTGCCGAACACTCCGGAGACGTCTTCGAGCGCGGGCGATCCGTCTGGCCAAGAGAAGGAAAGGTGATCGATGATGAGGGCGGGCATGGGAGCTCCTGTGCTGCTCGACCGAGCGTCAGCGCGGGCGGAACGCATCGCGTTCCGCCTGGCCGGGGCAGGTCGAGCAGTGTGCTCCGGGCGCAGGGATGCGCTGACGCCTGGCAGGAGGTTGCCTGCTGTGTGCCCGTGCGGTGAGGGCATCGACGATCAGCGCGAGTGCGCTGCGCGATGCTCCAGAGATGGAGTCGACGATCAGCGCGGATTACGCGGCGTCGAAGTTCCTCACCGGTTCATTCCGTTCGTCGGGGACAGGACAAAACCATTGTACGCATGACCTTCCACCCACTAGTTTGTTGGGATGAACCACAAACCGATCCTGCCCGGCTTTCACCCCGATCCCTCTGTGTGCCGTGTCGGAGACGAGTACTTTCTCGCAACGTCGACGTTCGAGTATGTTCCTGGCGTCCCCATCTATCGTTCGACGGACCTGATGACGTGGGATCTCGTGGGGCACGCGGTGCCGGACGAGGATGAGGTAGCGGCCGGGTCGGGGGCGTCCGAGGCGAGTTCCGGGATCTTCGCGCCGACGCTGCGGCACCACGACGGTCGGTTCTGGATGACGACGACGAGTATCGGGCGCATTGGCGAGGGGCAGCTGATCACACACGCCGATCATCCGGCAGGGCCGTGGTCCACCCCCGTGCGCGTTCCCGGAACCCCCGGCATTGATCCTGATCTCTCCTGGGACGACGAGGGACGGTGCCTTCTGACGTGGCGGGGCTCGCAGCCCGGTGGCATCCATCAGGTGCAGATCGACCCGTTCACGGGAGAGCCGCAAGAAGAGGCGCGGTATCTCGCACCGGAGCACCCCTCACCCCGTCCAGGCAACAGGGCATGCAGATTTCGTCGAACAGGCGGATGGGAACTGGGTCGTGGTGTTCCTCGGTATTCGTCAATCCGGGTCGTATCCCGGTTTTCATGTGAACGGGCGCGAGACATTCCTTGCCGGGGTCACGTGGGTGGATGACTGGCCCATCATCGAGGAATCGCGCTTTCCCGAAGCCCCCGACCCCGTGGGATTCGTCGACACGTTTGAGCATCTCGATGGGCGGTGGGTGCCGCCATGGCCGATATCGACCCGCGCTTCGACGGAGCGGAAGGCTGGGCGATCGGCGGGGACCTGGAATGGAACTCGAAGGTCGGCTACCTGATGAGCGTCGATGGCGAGCTGATCACTGAGAACATCCCCGCGGCCAACTTCGTGGCCAAGTGGGACGCTGATCTGCTGAGCGAGATCGTTGACCACGAGTTCGATTGGGATATGCCCGGCGGTCACCCCAAGGTCTACAAGTGGGATTGGGAGAACGAAGTTCAGGTTCCGATCTTCGAGCCTGAGGGTGTTTTGACCAACAACAGCTCAAAGGGCACCCCGGCGCTGCAGGCCGACCTGTTCGGTGACTGGCGTGAGGAACTCGTCTACCGCACCGAGGACTCCTCGGCGCTGCGGATCTTCACGACGGTCGATGAGACCGAGCACCGTATCCGCACGCTCATGTCGGACTCGCAGTACCGTCTGGCGATTGCGTGGCAGAACACCGCCTACAACCAGCCGCCGCACACGAGCTACTACTTCGGGCACGGAATGGAGATGCCGCCGGCGCCGCCGCTGCGGTACACCACGGATGCGCCCGCGGCGGAGCCCGTCGACGGTCCCGCAACGTCAGCCCCCGGAAAGGGCGTGCTGTCGACAACGAGCGGACACGCACACGGTCTGAAGGACGGGAACTTCACCGTCTCGATGAACATGTGGTGGGGGCAGAACGCCCACACGATCCGTCTCTACGAGAACGGCGAGCTGCTGGAGGAGCGGGGTCTGACCGACCGCACTCCCGAGGCGCAGAGCGCGGCGTTCACCATCGAGGGTCGCGTTAACGGAACGTACGAATACACGTGTGAGCTCATTAACCAGCACGGAACGACGGCCTGTGCGTCGGCCACCGTGAAGGTGAAGGATGCGGCACCGGGCAAGGTCGTTCTCAGTCACGACAACCGCAACGGCAAGTCGAGCGATTACACCGTCTCGACGAATATGTGGTGGGGGACAAACGCCACGGCATACCGTCTGTACGAGAATGGCGAGCTGATCGATGAGCAGGAGCTCACGGCTCAGACGCCGGCGGCGCAGGCCGTCGCCACCCGTATCGAGGGGCGTGGGGCCGGCACGTACGCCTACGTCGCCGTCCTCAGCAATGCGGCCGGAGAGACCGAGAGCAAGGAAGTCGTCGTTCGCGTGAAGTAACGACGATTCGGACAGGGAGCGGGCGGGTCTGCGGACCCGCCCGCTTCGTCATGCCGGAAGCTGTGCGCGCAGGAACGCGCGAATGTCGTCGAGCTCGGCTGCGGAGACCGCGTGCGCGAGCCCCGGATAGATCCGGCCAACGAGCGCGCTGTGCTCCGGGAGCCACTCGGTTGTGCGCGCAACGGCGGGCGCGGGAATGACGTTATCGAGTGCGCCACGGCCCCAGAAGACGGGGAGCGGGTGGGCCTTCAGGGCGTCGTCGCCGGGAAGAGAGCCGTCTGCCGCGTACCCGGAGAGGGTGACGATGAATTCGAAGCGCTCGGGGGCCAGGCGCATCGCCTGCAGTGCGGTTGCGCCTCCCTGAGAGAAGCCGAGCAGACCCACGCTCGTGGCGTTCGGTGCAGCGGCGTCCAGCCATTCCAGCAGCCGCTCAGCGCCGGCCGTGATCGCCGCGGGATCACGTGATGACAGATCGTCGATCGGGTACCAGCTGTTCCCGCTCATCGGGAACGGAGGCGTTAGCGGTGCGCGAACGGCGGCGTAGACAAACTCTTCCGGCAGGTGGTCGGTGAGCGCGAAGAGGTCGTTCTCGTCGGATCCGTAGCCGTGGAGCAAGACGATCAGCGGCCGTTGGCCCGGTGAGTCCGTCCAGAGGACGGCGTCGGCGTCGAGGGGCGGCGTCTGCATGGTCCCATCATCTTCCGAACCTCTGACAAAGAAAAACCGGTGTGGTGGGAATACCCCCTGGGGGTATAAGGTTGTTCCTGTCGAACAGCGAGGAGACACCATGGCTGGCCACACGCACCACGGCTACATCGAAAACAAGGACAAGGTGATGGCGCGCCTGCGCCGCATCGAGGGCCAGGTGCGCGGAATTCAGCGCATGGCGGAGGAAGAGCAGTACTGCATCGACATCCTCACGCAGATCTCCGCCACCACGAAGGCACTGCAGTCGGTCGCCATCGGTCTGCTCGATGATCACCTCTCGCACTGCGTCGCCGACGCCGTCCGTGAGGGCGGCGACCTCGCCGACGAAAAACTCACAGAAGCCAGCGATGCCATCGCCCGGCTCGTCCGTTCCTAACATCAGGGAGAAGACCATGACAACGCACACGTACACCGTCCAGGGCATGACCTGCCAGCACTGCGTCATGAGCGTCACAGAAGAGGTCAGTGACATCGCGGGCGTTGAGAAGGTCGCCGTTGATCTCGCGACTGGACGCCTCGACGTCACCGCCGACACGATCGATGACGACGCCGTTCGCGCCGCCGTCGTCGAAGCCGGCTACGCGCTCGCCGCCCCGAACGACCTCGGTCTCACAACACGCTGAACACTGCCCCGGGAGGGGACATCATGAGCACCACCGAGCTGAACCTCGACATCCAGGGCATGACGTGCGCGTCGTGTGCAAACCGCATCGAACGCAAACTGAACAAACTGGACGGCGTCACGGCACAGGTGAACTACGCAACGGAGAAAGCGCACGTCGTCTTCCCCGCTTCGGTGGCAGAAGAAGACCTGATCCGTACGGTTGAAGCGGCCGGATACGGCGCCGCGCTGCCGGCGCCGGAGCAGGAGGACGACCGCGAGGCAGAACTCCGCGTCCTTGGCCGTCGCCTCGGCTGGTCGATTGCCCTCAGCATTCCCGTCGTTGTTGTTGCGATGATCCCTCCCCTCCAGTTCCCCTGGTGGCAGTGGGTGTCTCTTGCCCTCGCTCTGCCCGTTGTGATCTGGGGTGGCTGGGGATTCCACCGAGCGGCCTGGATCAACCTGCGCCACGGCGCTGCGACGATGGACACGCTCGTGTCGATCGGTACGCTCGCGGCCCTCGGTTGGAGCCTCTACGCCCTCGTGTTCGGAACGGCGGGTGCGATCGGCATGAGCCATGGCTGGGCGCTTCTGGCGATGCACGCCGATGGCTCCGGGTCGATCTATCTCGAGGCCGCGGCGGGCGTAACAACCTTCATCCTCGCCGGTCGGTATATCGAAGCGCGATCGAAGCTTCGCGCCGGCGATGCGCTGCGATCCCTCCTCGACATGGGAGCGAAGGACGTGGCGATCCGTCGCGATGACGGAACAGAAGAACGCGTTCCCGCCGATCGCCTCGCTGTCGGAGACATCTTTGTCGTTCGGCCCGGAGAACGAATCGCCACAGACGGAACGATCATCGACGGTGCCAGCGCCGTCGACCAGTCGATGATTACGGGAGAGTCCGTTCCCGTCGAGGTCGCCGCCGGCGATCGCGTTGTCGGTGCCACCATCAACGCGGGCGGGATGATCATCGTGCGCGCAGAGCGCGTGGGATCCGACACTCAGCTGGCGCAGATGGCGCACCTTGTCGAACAGGCACAGGCATCGAAATCGCGTGCGCAGAAGCTCGCCGATCAGATCTCGGGGATCTTCGTGCCGATCGTGATCGTCATCGCGATCGCGAGCCTTGTCACCTGGCTGCTGATCGGCCAGCCGCCCGCCGTGGCCTTCACCGCGGCGGTTGCCGTTCTGATCATCGCCTGCCCCTGCGCACTCGGCCTCGCAACGCCCCTCGCCCTCATGCTGGGAACCGGCCGCGGAGCGCAGATGGGCGTTCTCATCAAGGACGCCGAGGCGCTGGAACACGCACGCCGTATTGACACAATCGTTCTCGACAAGACCGGAACCGTCACCAGTGGGAAGATGACCGTCCAGGGCGTCACCGCCGCCGACGGCGAGGACACCGCCAAGGTGCTGCGGATGGCAGCAGCCGTCGAGGCAGCCAGTGAGCACCCGATCGCCCAGGCCATTGCACGAGCCGTACAGGATGCTCCGTCCGTCAGCGACTTCCGCTCGTTCGAGGGGCTGGGAGCTCAGGGCGTCGTTGGTGGACATGCCGTTGTCATCGGGCGTCCTGCGTTGCTGGCCGATTGGGCGGCCCCGCTCGATGCCGCGCTGCAGGCCGCCTTCGACGCGGCAACGGGAACGGCCGTTGCGATCGCCTGGGACGGCCGTGCCCGCGGCGTCATCGAGGTTGCCGACACCATCAAGCCCACGAGCGCGGATGCCATCCGCCAGCTGCGCGCCCTCGGGCTGGAGCCGATTCTCCTCACGGGTGATGCGGAAGGCCCGGCCCGCGCTGTTGCCGCGGAAGTAGGGATCGATCGCGTGATCGCCGGGGTCTTGCCCGCAGACAAGGTCGATGTCGTGGCCCAACTGCAGCAGGACGGGCACCAGGTCGCAATGGTCGGGGACGGCATCAACGACGCGGCCGCGCTGGCACAGGCCGATCTGGGCATGGCGATGGGAACGGGCACGGACGTGGCGATCGAGGCCAGCGACCTCACGCTGGTGCGCGGCGACCTGACGGCCGCGGCTGACGCGATCCGCCTCTCGCGGCGCACGCTGAAGATCATTCGCGGCAACCTGTTCTGGGCTTTTGCCTACAACGTGGCGGCCATTCCGCTGGCGGCCTTCGGCTTGCTCGCGCCCATGCTCGCGGGCGCCGCCATGGCGATCAGCTCGGTGTTCGTCGTGCTGAACAGCCTTCGCCTGCGCCGCGGGTAGCGCGGTGACATGTCGAGCGCACGCCACGACGGCGGGAAGGATGTAGCGTGGCGGCATGGCGGTGCGCACACCTGATCCCGATCCCGAAGACCTTCCTGATTCGCCGTCGCTTCCCAGCGACCTCGGCATGAGTGGGCTCGGCGGCGTGCCCGGAGGCTCGGCGAACCCCGCGTGGCTGTCGGAGGTAGAACTCGCCGAGGTGCGTCGTCGTCTCCCGATCCTCTACGTCGAAGCCGTTCCCGTCCGTGCAGACGGGACGGGGCAGGTCACACAGGTCGGCATCCTGCTGCGCTCAACCACTCTGGGCGAAATGATTCGCACGGTGGTGTCGGGCCGCGTTCGCCACGGCGAGACGGTGCGAGACGCGCTGTACCGGCACCTCGAGAACGATCTGGGCCCGATGGCCTTCCCTCAGGTTCCGGCGCAGCCGGCGCCGTTCACGGTGGCCGAATACTTCCCGATCCCCGGCGTGACGCCGTATCACGACGATCGCCAGCACGCGGTGTCTCTCGCCTACGTCGTTCCCGTCACGGGAACATGCGATCCGCGCCAGGACGCGCTGGAGATCACGTGGATGACCCCGGAAGAGGCCGCGAGCGATGAGGTGTCCGGTGAGCTCGAAGGCGGGCGCGGCACGCTCATCCGCACCGCGCTCGCCAGCGTCGGAGCCCTCCGCTAGGTGTGATCTCCGGGCGAGATACATCCCTGGGGGGACGCGGATCAGCCGCGAGGCGCATAGCGTGAGGGGATGGCCAGACTCTTCCGCCCCATGACGCGGGTCTCGCTCACGGTCGACATCACAGCGGGGGTGGTGTTTTTCTTCCTCGCGACGATCCTCGGACCTCTTTTTCTGGGAGGGACCTCCCTCCCATGGGTGGCGACCCTGGCGACGGGCGTGATCATGTCGACGGCTCTTGCTGTGCGGCGGTTGTCGCCGGCGCTCGCGCTCGCGATCGCGTGGCTCGGGGCGATCGCTCAGATGGTGTGCGTTCTGCCACCGATGCTGAGCGATCTGGCCATTCTCGGGGTGTTGTTCGCTACCGCGGCATACGGCGGCCGCGTGGTCCTCTGGCTGGGGTTCGCGTCGTCCATCGTCGGCGCGTTTACCAGCGCCCTCTTTCTGACGCTCAGCGGGTGGCTTCTGGGAACGCCGTCGACGATGGAGTTGTCGACGCTCGCTTCCGGGATCGTCGTGTCCTTCTTGGCGTCAATGTGCGCGCTCGTTCTGGCGTGGGCGGCGGGGGCGATCGTCCGGGCAAATCGCGCCGTCAGCGCCAACCGAGAGGCGCAGCGCCGAGCCGAAGCCGAGATGCAGGCGGAGCAGGAGCGCGGCCGCATTGCCCGGGATATGCACGACGTCGTGGCGCATTCACTTGCCGTGGTGATCGCGCAGGCGGACGGTGCCCGGTACGCCGCGACGAACGACCCTGCGGCAACGGGCGAGGCATTAGGGACGATCAGCACAACGGCCCGGTCCGCGCTCTCGGATGTTCGCCTGCTGCTGGCGCAGCTGCGTCATCGGCAGGGTGATGGCCCGCAGCCGACGCTCGCCGACCTGGAAAACCTGTTCGATCAGATTCGCGCGGCGGGTGTTGATGTCCGCGCGACGATCAGTCCCGCCCCTCCGAGTGACGTTCCCGCGTCGATTCAGCTCGCGGTGTACCGAATTTTGCAGGAGGCGCTGACGAATGCCCTGCGCCATGGCGATGGTGCCGCCGTCGAGGTGAGCATCGCGTGGTGGTCGATGAATGTGACCATCACGGTGGCCAACGACGCCAGGCGGGCTCCGTCACAGGCGGGGCACGGCATCATCGGGATGCGTGAACGCGCGCAACTGGTGGGAGGGCGGACGGACGTCGAGTACGACGCTGGTCGATTCGTGGTGCGAGCAGAGATCCCGCTGGGAGGCCGGAGATGACAACCGTGATTCGCGTTGTGCTCGTCGATGATCAGGCACTGTTTCGCGCCGGGATTCGGATGGTGATTAATTCTCAGCCCGATCTTGAGGTGGTGGGCGAGGCGGGCGACGGGCGTGAAGCGCTGGATGTTGTTGCGAAAACGCGTCCGGACATCGTGCTCATGGACATTCGGATGCCGGTGATGGACGGCATCGTCGCCACAACAGAGCTGTTGCGTCGCGAACATCCGCCGCGCATCGTGATGCTGACCACTTTCGATCTGGATGAGGCGGCGGCGCGAGCGATTCGGGGCGGGGCGAGCGGGTTTCTTCTCAAAGACGCCGATCCGGAGTTCTTGTTGGCGGCGATCCGAGGAGTGCACCGGGGTTCGTCGGTGATCGCGGCCCAGGCGACAACGGATCTGTTCTCGCGGTTCGCTGAACCGGCGCCGAAACGTCCTGATGCGTTCGCGCAGCTGACGCATCGTGAGAAGGAGATTTTTGCCTTCGCGGCTCGGGGCCTGAACAACTCCGAGATCGCCGCGCGGGAGTTCCTCTCTGAGGCGACGGTGAAAACGCATGTCAGCCGCATCCTCGCGAAGCTGGGGCTGCGCGATCGCGTGCAACTGGTTGTGTACGCGCACGACCACGCGTTGATCTGACGGACGACGCCTATTCCACGTGCGGCATCGCGTGGGGGTCTTCGAACACGGCCGTTGCATCGTGGAACGCATGCTGGAGCGCTTCGCGCACGGCGATGACGCCCTTCGATTCCGCGGACGCTTCGCGTGCGGCAGTGAAGATTTCGCGCGTGGGGGAGCCGGGCAGGTCGATGAGACGAACGGGGCTCTCGTCGCCGGCGAGCAACTGCTCGGGGAGCAGACCAACGGCGTGCCCCGACGAGATGAGTCGGACCTGCGCCAGCAGGTCGGCTGAGCTGTAGCGAACATCGGGCTCAAAACCGGCGCCACGGCACTGCTGAACGCACCACGAGCGGACGGCGGTTCCGCGCGGCTCCATCGTCCAGGCCGCGCCTCGGGCGTCCTCGAGGGAGTAGATGGGGGAATCGGGGCTGACGGCAAGGCGAATGGGGTCGCGCCCGAGCGAAACGCGGTCGAGCCCTGGCCGGTGTTCGCGGGTGTGGCCGGGGTACTGCTCGGCGATCACAAGATCGAACCCGCGTGCTTCCACCTCGAACAGGCCTTCTTCGGGCGGAATCACCCACACCTCGACGCGCAGGCCGGGGTGGCTGACGACGAGCATGTCGAGCATGCGGGGCAAGAGCGCGCGGGCGGAGGTTTGCAGGGCGGCGATGCGGACGGGGGCCGGCATGGGGTTGTCCACGTCGAGCTCGTCGCGCGTTTGTTCTTCGAGGGAGAGCACACGGGCGGCGTGCGCGGCGACGGTTTCGCCGGCTGCGGTGAGTCGAACGCGACGCCCATCCGGCTGTAAAAGAGGCGCCCCGACTTCGCGCTCCAGCTGTGTCAGCTGGTGCGAAACGGTTGACGGTGAATAGCTCAGAGCGGTCGCAACGGCGGTGATCGTTCCGCGCATTTGCAGCTCGTGAAGCAACTGCAATCGATGGATACTCCAACCCACGCTCATACATCGAGATTATCGAACGATTCTCTTCGAAACTGTGTGCTTTACCAGAAGGTTCCACACGCGGAGGATGGAAGTGACCAGGATCGGAAAGAGGTGATCATCATGACCATCGAGCCGCGCACAACAGCGCAGTTTCAGGCCCCAGACTTAACAGGAGCTGCCGTGAGCACAGGGATCGACAGTCAGCTCGCAGAAGCCGCCGTCGCACAGGTGCGTACGTGGCTCGTTGCGGCACGTGATGAGAAGGTCGACGCAGCAGCGAAGAACCTCGCTGGTGTGCTCTCCGACCCCCAGGGCCTAGATTTCGCCGTCGGTTTTGTCGACGGTGTCGTGCGCCCGGAAGACAAGAAGGTTGCCGCGCGCAACTTCCAGTTGGTCTCCCGGGGCGTTCCGGCGTTCCTGCCCGCTCCTCTTCGTGGCCTCGTTCGCCTCGGCGGGGCGATGGCTCCCGCCTTCCCGCAGATCGTGGTTCCGATCGCCCGTAAGGTGCTGCGCGAGATGGTGCGCCACCTCATCGTCGACGCCTCGGAGAACAAGCTCGGTAAGGCCCTACAGCAGATCTCCGGCGACGGCACGCGCCTCAACGTCAACCTGCTCGGCGAAGCGATTCTCGGCCAGCGCGAGGCAGACCGACGCGTTGCGGGAACGATCCGCCTGATCGAGCGCGACGATGTCGACTATGTCTCGATCAAGGTGTCCTCCACGGTTGCACCGCACAGCATATGGGCGCACGACCAGGCCGTGACTCACGCCGTCGAGGCACTCGCGCCCGTGTACCGCGCCGCTGTTGCGAACGACACCTTCGTCAACCTCGACATGGAGGAGTACAAGGACCTCGACCTGACGCTCGACGTGTTCGAGGCGCTCCTCGGCCGCGAGGAGTTCCAGCAGGCTCGCGCTGGCATCGTTCTTCAGGCCTACCTGCCCGATGCCCTCGGTGCGATGATGCGGCTGCAGGAGTGGGCGCAGAAGCGCACCGCTTCCGGCGGTGCCCCGATCAAGGTGCGCGTTGTCAAGGGCGCGAACCTGCCGATGGAGCAGGTAGACGCCGAAACGCACGATTGGCCGATCGCGACGTGGCCGTCCAAGCAGCACTCCGACGCCGGCTACAAGCAGGTGCTGGACTACGCGCTCACCCCCGAGCGCATCGCCAACGTGCACATCGGCATCGCTGGTCACAACCTCTTCGACGTTGCGCTCGCGAAGCTCCTTTCGGAGAAGCGCGGCATCCGCATCGAGCCCGGCTCTGGTGTTGAGTTCGAGATGCTGCTCGGCATGGCCACCCAGCAGGCGGCGGTCGTCCGCCGTGATGTGGGCGAGCTGCTGCTTTACACGCCCGTTGTGCACCCGGATGAGTTTGACGTGGCGATCGCCTACCTGATCCGCCGTCTGGAGGAGGGCGCGAGCCCCGACAACTTCATGTCGGCCGTGTTCGAGCTCGACACCGATGAGCGCATGTTCCAGCGCGAACGGGACCGTTTCCTCACTTCGATCGCGATGATGCCGACCGAGGTCCCCACGCCCAACCGCGTGATGGATCGGCGCCAGCCGCAGCCGGAGGGTCCGCGCGGCGAGTACCGCGGAACACCGGATACGGACCCGGCCGTCGCAGCCAACCGCGAGTGGGCGGCGGGCATTCGTGCGCGGATGCAGGACTCACAGCTGGGCGTCCAGACGATCGCTGACACGACGATTCGTTCCTCCGAGGAGCTCGATCAGCTGATCGTTGGCGCCGAGACCGCAGCGGATGCGTGGACGGCGATGCCGCTCGCCGAGCGCGTCGAGATCCTGCACCGCGCGGGTGACGAGCTGGAGAAGCGTCGCGCAGACCTGCTCGAGGTCATGGGCGCCGAGGCCGGAAAGGTCGTCGAACAGGGCGATCCCGAGATCAGCGAGGCGATCGACTTCGCGCACTACTACGCGCGGAGCGCCGAGCTGCTGCAGCAGGTCGACGGAGCCGAGTACGTTCCGGCCAAGGTCACGGCCGTTATTCCGCCGTGGAACTTCCCGGCCGCGATCCCGGCCGGTGGCGTCCTCGCTGCTCTCGCTGCGGGAAGCGCCGTGATCTTTAAGCCGGCACGCGTCACGGCCCGAACGGGGGCCGTGATCGCTGAGGCACTCTGGGAGGCCGGAGTTCCGCGCGAGGCGCTGCGCTTCGTCACGCTGGAGGGACGCGAGCTCGGCCAGCAGCTGCTCTCGCACCCGTCGGTCAACCAGGCAATTCTGACGGGCGCATACGAGACGGCCGAGCTGTTCCGTTCGTTCCGTTCCGACCTGCCGCTGCTCGCCGAGACCAGCGGAAAGAACGCGATTATCGTCACGCCCAGCGCTGATTTCGATCTCGCGGCGAAGGACATCGCATACTCCGCTTTCGGGCACGCGGGCCAGAAGTGCTCGGCGGCGTCGCTCGTCGTCGTCGTCGGTTCGGTCGCGAAGAGCGAGCGCTTCCGTCGCCAGCTGCTGGATGCCGTTGATGGCTACGAAGTGGGTATGCCGTGGACAGAGGGCGCCCGGATCGGGCCGATCGCTGTTCCCGCCGCCGGGAAGCTCCTGCGGGGGCTGACGGAGCTCGAGCCCGGCCAGTCGTGGATGGTGCAGCCCCGTCAGCTGGACGAGGATGAGAAGCTGTGGACGCCCGGAATCCGCGAGGGCGTGAAGCCCGGTTCGGAGTTCCACATGACGGAGTACTTCGGTCCGGTCACGGGAATCATCCATGCCGAGACCCTCGACGAGGCGATCGAGATCGTCAACGCGGTCGAATACGGCCTGACCTCGGGTCTGCACTCGCTCGATGTCGATGAGATCCAGCACTGGCTCGGTTCGATCCAGGCGGGCAACGCGTACATCAACCGCGTGATTACCGGCGCAATCGTTCAGCGTCAGCCGTTCGGCGGCTGGAAGAAGTCGGCCGTTGGGGCGGGGACGAAGGCCGGTGGCCCGAGCTACCTGTTCGGCCTGGGATCGTGGCTCGACGCCCCGGTATCGGCCGCGGGAGACCTGGACAATGCGGCGCGACGCGCGCTTACCGTTGTTCCTGAGACCGAGGCTGACTGGATGTCGGATGCGCTGCGAACGGACATCGCGGCATGGAACGCTGAGTTCGGCGTTGCCCGCGATGTTCAGGGCCTGGTGCTGGAGCAGAACGTGCTCCGCTATGTGCCGACGGCCGTGACCATCCGTTTCGAGGACGGCCGCATCGCGGATCTCGTTCGCGTTGTCGCTGCGGGTGCGCGGGTGGGGGCTCCTCTCGTCGTATCGACCTCCGCACCCCTCCCGGCAGCGGTGGGCGAGTATGTCTCGTCGGTGGCTCAGCTGGTCGTCGAGAAGGACGATGCGTGGGACACGCGCACGGCCGCGCTGACGACGTCGGGTGGCCGGGTGCGCCTTGTCGGCGCCGATGCGGCTCGTGTGATCGCGGCGACCGATGGAGCACCGAACGTGGCGATTTACGGCGGTGCCGTGACGCGCGCCGGCCGCGTAGAGATGCTGCCGTTCGTGCGTGAACAGGCGGTGTCGATCACGGCCCACCGCTTCGGCAACCCGCGTCGCTACGAGGTTCCGGTTGTCGCCGGCGGCGGTTCGGACCTGGTCGCTCGCTAACGCTTCGAGCGCAGTCACACAAGCGTCCGGCGGACATCGCATCGATGTCCGCCGGACGCTTTTCTGTGCGGGGCTAGAGAGGTGTCGTCAGGTAGCGCTGCAGGTGGACGCGAGAGATCGCCACCATGTCGATGTCGAAGCCGTTGAGCCACATCACCTCGAGCCCCTCGGTCATGGCCAGGGATGTGAGCGCGGCTTCACGCGGATCGATATCGGCCTTCACGCGCGCCGATCAGCCGAGGAACAGTGCTGAGCGATCAGATCCACAAAGCGATCAACGTCGGCCTCGGTGGTGTCCCAGCTGGTCAGCCACCGCACCTCGCGCGCTTCGGCGTTCCAGTCGTAGAAGCGCACGTGCTCGCGCAGGCGATCAGCCGCACCCGCGGGCAGCGTCGCAAACACCGCGTTGGCTTCCGTCTTCTGCGTGAACGTGACGCCGGACACACCGGCGTCTTCAATGCCGCGGCGCAAGCGCGCGGCCATGGCGTTCGCGTGCGCACCGGCACGGAGCCAGAGGTCGTCCTCGAGAATCGCCAGAAGCTGCGCCGACACGAAGCGCATTTTGCTGGACAGCTGCATCGTGTTCTTCCGCAGGAACTCCACGCCAGAGACGGCGTCGGGATTCATCACGACGATCGCTTCGGCGCCCATCGTCCCGATCTTCGTTCCGCCGAAGCTCATGACATCCACCCCGGCATCACGTGTGAACTCACGCAGCGGAACACTCAGCGCTGCGGCCGCGTTGCTGATCCTCGCGCCGTCCAGGTGAACGAACATCCCCAGATCGTGAGCCGTCTGGGAGATCGCCCGAATCTCCTCCGTCGAATACAGCGTTCCCATTTCCGTCGACTGCGTGATCGAGACGACCTGCGGGTGGATCGTGTGCACACCGCGTGCGCCGGCATGCGCGCGCACCAGGTCAGGGGTCAGCTTGGCGTCGGGGACATCCACCGGGATGATCTTGAACCCGCCGACTTTCTCGGGGGCGCCGCCCTCATCCGTGTTCACATGCGCGAGGTCCGGCGCAATCACACCGCCCCACCTCGTGACCATCGCCTGCAGCCCGACGACATTGGCACCCGTGCCGTTGAACACGGGGAAGATCTCGGTACCAGCACCCAGAAGCTGCGCGAATTGCTCGCGAAGGGCCGCGGTGTACGGGTCATCACCGTACGCCGTCGCGTGTCCGCCGTTCGCGGCCGCGAGAGCGGCCATCACCTCGGGATGAACACCCGCGTAGTTGTCCGACGCAAATCCGCGCCATGAAGGATCATGCAGCCGTTCCACCGGATCAGGCTACGCGCGCTGATCGCGGGGGCGCGAAATACACTGGAGGGATGACCGATCCGCGCTCACAATCTCCCTACCAGGTGCGCCTTGCGTGGGGTGCTCGCGGGTGGGCGGCGCTCGCACCGAGCGACGTCATCGTCGTTGTTGATGCGATCGGCCGGGACGACCGGCTGGTCAGCGCGCTGGCGGACCGGGCCGACACGGTGATGGCGGCCTCCTTACGCAACGCGACGGCAACGGCGCAGGCCGTTCTCGACACGCAGACCGCCCGCCGGCAGCGCACATCCGTTGCGCTGGTCCTCGCGGGAGACGACGGTGCCTTCGCGGTCGAGGATTACCTCGCGGCAGGTGCCATCGCCGACGCCCTGACGCAGCGAGGCCTCGACCACTCGGCCCCCGATGTGGCGGTTGCCGCCGAGGGCTTCCACGGACTGCGCCGCGCGGTGAAACATCTTGTCTCGGCGTCGGCAACGGGCGTGGCGCTCGCTGCAGAGGGGTACCGCGAACGCGTTGCGGCGGCCGCCGAGATCGACGCCGAGACGGCGCCGGCCATCATCTCGGCGCCGAGCGTCTGACATGGGCAGAAAGCGGACGAAGGACGTCGAATTTCCGCAGGCGCGCCTCACCAGCGGCGGGATCGCCGAGATCCGGCCGAGCGACTTCGGCTCCGGATGGGAGGTGATCGTCGACGGCACCCCGCAGTCACACGTCGACCTCAACGATCCGACCTACCTCGCGTTTGAATACGTTGCGCGCATGGGGGCCGTGATCGACCAGCTCCCCGAAGGCCCCATCACGGCCATCCACCTCGGCGCGGGAGGGCTGACCATTCCGCGCTTTATCGCGCACACGCGCCCCGGTTCGCGCCAGCAGGTGGTCGAAATCGAGCAACCGCTCGTCGATCTTGTGCGCGAGCACCTGCCCCTCCCGAAGGACGCCTCCGTCCGGGTGCGGTTCGGTGATGCCCGCGAGGGCCTGGGGCGAATGCCGAAGAGCATGGCCGGAACGGCGGATCTGCTCGTCAGCGATGTTTATTCCGGAGCGCAGACGCCCGCGCATCTGACGAGCGTGGAGTTCTACCGGGAAGCCACGGCCCTGCTCGCTCCGACCGGCATCCTGCTGGTCAACGTTGCCGATGGAGCGGGGCTCGCGTTCGCCCGGCGCCAGGCGGCGACCATCCGCCAGGCGCTCCCACATCTGGCGATTTTGGCGGAGGTGCAGGTGCTGAAGGGGCGCCGCTTCGGGAATCTTGTTTTCGCGGCTTCGGGTTCTCCCCTTCCCACCGAGTGGTTGCCACGCCTGATGGCGGCGGGCCCCCACCCGGCGAAGGTGGCGGAGGGGCGTGAGGTCGATGAATTCATCGGCGGTGCGCTGCCCGCAACCGACGGTGATGCCACGGCGTCTCCGAAACCGAAGGCGTCGCTGTTCGAGTAGTCGGCCGCTGATGCCGGGCCGCCGCTCGCGAGCGGCGCCGATGATGGCCGGCTCCCGTTCGCGAGCGGGATAGGTTTGTTCGAGTGGTGCGCGACTATCTAACCCAATGGGCGGTAAGTGTGCCGTTCGCGGGGTGGTCATGAGGCCGACACGCCGGGTCATCAGCGCGCCGACCCTGTTACCTGGTCGTGACCAGGCAGACTGGTTGTCACGTCTTGTGATCAGTGAGAAGGGACGACGCGTGGGCTTCATCCAGGGATACGACCCCGAGACGCTGCGTGAGGTCATCGATCGCGAGGCCGTGTACGAGCGTCTCGTTGAGGTGAGCAGGCAGCGAAGCTTTCCGGACCAACTGGAGCAGGTCTGGCTGTTCAAGGTGCTCGGCGAGCTCGACGAGGCGCTGGAGATCTCCGAGCGAACCGTGCGTCTGGCGCGCATGTCTGGCACGCGCCGCGATCTGCTACATGCCCGCATCATTCACGCCACCGTCAACCAGCACCGCGGTGCCTACACGGCAGCCGAGGCCGAGCTGACGGCCTGCATTGAAGAGGCCGAGGGGCAGCGATGGGAACGCATCAGCGCACTCGCGCACTCCCACCGGGGCAAGGCTCGCTACGACGCCGGCGATTATGACGGCGCACGCGAAGACTTCAAGCGCGAGCTGTTTCTGCGTCAGGAACTCGGGGCGGACGACGAACAGCTCGAGATCACGATGGGGTTCATCGAGGCCGCCGAGCGGAAGCGATCCACGAGCCGCGGGCTGTTCGCCAGCTGACGCTCATCGCGTCCGTGTCAGGGGCCGGGACGTAATCTGAGAACGTGTCAGATTTGAAGCGCGTGCAGGTGTGGGCGGATGCCCTCATTCGTCTGCACCTTGACGACACATGGGCGTTCGGCTTCGACAACGCCAAGCGCCGCGCCGGGCTCTGCAACTACACGACGAAGCGGATTTCGGTTTCGCGATACCTCGCGGCGCGATTCAGTGATGACGATGTGCATCAGACACTGCTTCATGAGGTCGCTCATGCGATCGCGGGCCCAGAAGCGGGCCACGGGCGGGAGTGGAAGCGCATTGCGCGCGAGCTCGGATACGTCGGTGGAACCACCCATCATGGCGAGACGGCGATCGAACTGGCCCCGTGGGTGGGCACGTGTCCCGGTGGGCACGTTGTCTATCGTCATCGCCGTCCGTCCCGCGCCTCCTCATGCGTGAAGTGCGCGTCGGGTTTCGACGCCCGGTATGTGTTCCGGTGGCACCGCCGCGAGATCACGCGCGCTGACCGACTCGCGGCGCAAACGCCTCGCAACTGAGGCGCGCGAAAACTCGAGCACGCTCTACGCTGGCGAAATGTAGGCTGGATGGACGACGCTCGCGGGTGTGACGGCGGCGCTCGTGGGGTTCGCGAGCAGTTCGGCCGTTGTTCTTGCCGGGCTCGCGGCGGTGGGAGCAACGCCCGCTCAGGCAGCATCGGGCCTCGTCGCGCTGTGCCTGGCGCAGGCGGTGGCCATGCTGTGGACAACGTGGCGTACACGCGTTCCCGTGCTCATCGCGTGGTCGACGCCGGGCGCCGCGCTGCTCGCGGCCGGGGCCGTTCCGGCCGGAGGCTTCCCCGCGGCCGTCGGCGCGTTCATCGTCTCGGGCGTTCTCATCGTGATCACGGGCCTGTGGCCGATGCTCAGCCGCCTGGTATCGCGCATCCCTCCGGCGGTCGCTCAGGCGATGCTGGCGGGAGTTCTCGTGCAGCTGTGTCTCGCACCGGTCCGTGAGGTGGTGATCAGTCCCGTCGAAATCCTCCCGATTATTGTCGTCTGGCTGGTCCTGATGCGATTCTCGCGTCGTACGGGTATCGCGTTCCGTGGCGTCAGGCGATGACCGTCACGGGGCTCGGCACAATCGCTGCGGCACCGTTCGGGGGATCCGGCATCAATCTGGGCGCGATCACCGCGGCGATCACCGCGTCACCCGACGCACATCCGGATCAGGGGGAGCGGTGGAAGGGCGTGCGAACGACAGCGCTTGTCTACCTCGTTCTCGCCGTGTGCGCGACAGCGCTGACGACTCTCATTGGTGTCGCTCCCGGGGTGCTGGTCTGGCGCCGATAGGTGCCAGATACCTACGCCGCGCGGACGCGGCCTGCGACCGTGAGGTTGTTGTCCGTGACATCGACGGTGACGCCGTGCACGCGCAGTTCATCGTCACCCAGGGGAACCGTGCGCCCCGCGAGACGGCGGAACTGATCGCGCAGCGGGAGCAGTGCGAGCTTTGACAGCAGGCGCTTCGACGTTGCGGCGGCGTGGTGGACGGTGATCTCGGAGCCGTCCGCGGAGAGCTCGATGTCGAATCCCACGCGCGCGGAAAATTTCAGAATTGCCAGGCGAGCGGCGATTCCTGCGGCAACGGTAAAGCGACGCTGGCCAGTTGGTTGCACGGACACCTTCGCGGCCGTGAGGGATCCGAGCCGGATCGCCTTTTTCACTGCGGGGGCGGCGAGCGACATCACCAGGTCGTTGAGGTCATCCTGGTGCATCGAGAAGCGGAATCGCCCCGTCGCTCGTCGTTCGTCGTCGTGGCCCTCGCCGAAGGTGCCGAGGAGCTGCCCTCCGCGCCGCACGGCGATCCACTCGAGTGGTGCGTCCTCAATCGTCATGTCGACGCGCATCTGGTGTCCGTTGATGGTGACGGGATCGGCGCGGACGTGTTTCTCGCCGAGGATTCCCGTGACCCGAGAGACAACCTCGTCCTCATCGGGATCCGGAATCCAGTCTGTTGCCATCGCGGCGAGCTTCTCGCCGTCGATCGTGATCTCGGATCCTGTGAGATCAACGGAGATGCGACCGATATTGGCTCGTGGGGTGAAGGGCGATGAGCTGACGGCGATGCCGGGCGCGCCGTTCCATCGAATATCGATGCCGTCTGATCGCGCTTCCTCGATCAGGCGCATCACCCCCGTTTTCACGGTGGTGCCCGATGCGGGCCACGCTTTCTCGCTCGTCAGGTGCCACGGCCAACGATCCATGCCCCCAGGCTAGGGGATGCCCCGCGATTCCGCGCCTCGCGCCTCGCGGATCGTTCCGAGAAACAGGCCGCGGGCGGTTATACCTGACAGAAAAATCCGAGTCAACTACCGAGGTGGACACCGCGTGTCTTATCCGGTAATGTCAGTATTTGCGCTCATTGGGTCTTCCTTGCCTTCATATGGTGGTCGGCTGGAACTTCATGTGATCCCCGCAGATACGGCGGCGCGGGTCATGGAAAAACGACGGATGAGCGCACCTCACCCTGTCGGCAAGGAATCTAGCGGCCCTTTACGGGCCCACGGAGGTCATACCCTTGGCTGCTTCGCGCAACGCATCCACTCCCACCACCAAGAACGGACGCGACGCACAGCGTCTGTCCTTCGCCAAAGTTACAGACGCGCTGACGGTCCCTGACCTTCTGGCGCTTCAGACTGAATCTTTCGATTGGCTCGTCGGTAACGACGCCTGGAAGGCTCAGGTTCAGCAGTCCAAGGCAGAGGGACGCAACGACGTCTCCGAGCGCAGCGGTCTCGAGGAGATCTTCGAGGAGATCTCTCCGATCGAGGACCTCGGCGAGACGATGCAGCTGTCGTTCACGAACCCCTATCTCGAGCCCGAGAAGTTCACGATCGACGAGTGCAAGGACCGCGGCAAGACCTACGCGGCTCCGCTCTACGTCGAGGCTGAGTTCATGAACCACCAGACGGGTGAGATCAAAACCCAGACGGTGTTCATGGGTGACTTCCCGCTGCAGACCCGCGAGGGTACGTTCATCATCAACGGCACCGAGCGTGTCGTCGTGTCGCAGCTCGTGCGTTCGCCCGGTGTCTACTTCGACAAGAACGCCGACAAGACGTCCGATAAGGACATCGTTTCGGCTCGCATCATCCCGAGTCGTGGCGCATGGCTCGAGTTCGAGATCGACAAGCGCGATCAGGTCGGCGTCCGTATCGACCGCAAGCGCAAGCAGCCGGTCACGGTCTTCCTCAAGGCACTCGGCCTCACGAGCGAGCAGATCCTCGAGGAGTTCGCCGGCATCGAGACGATCGAGGACACCCTCGCCAAGGACACGGTCCTGACGCAGGAAGATGCCCTCCGCGACATCTACCGCAAGATTCGTCCGGGCGAGCAGGTTGCGGCAGAAGCCGCACGTTCGCTGCTGGACAACTTCTACTTCAACTCCAAGCGCTACGACCTGGCAAAGGTCGGCCGTTTCAAGCTGAACCAGAAGCTGGGCCTTGACACCCCCCTCAGCGACTCGGTGCTGACGCTCGATGACATCGTCGCAACGATCAAGTACATGGTGCGTCTGCACCGTGGCGACAAGACGTTCGAGGGGCTCGGCCGTGGCGGCGAGGTTGTCGACAAGCCGATCATGATCGACGACATCGACAACTTCGGCAACCGTCGTATCCGCGCCGTCGGCGAGCTGATCCAGAACCAGGTCCGCACCGGTCTGTCGCGCATGGAGCGCGTTGTCCGCGAGCGCATGACCACGCAGGACATCGAGGCGATTACGCCGCAGACTCTGATCAACGTGCGTCCTGTCGTGGCTGCGATCAAGGAGTTCTTCGGAACCAGCCAGCTGTCGCAGTTCATGGACCAGAACAACCCGCTCTCCGGCATCACGCACAAGCGCACGCTGTCGGCTCTGGGCCCGGGTGGTCTGTCGCGTGAGCGTGCCGGTGTTGAGGTCCGCGACGTTCACCCGTCGCACTACGGCCGCATGTGCCCCATTGAGACTCCTGAAGGCCCGAACATTGGTCTGATCGGTCGTCTCGCGACGTTCGGTCGCATCAACTCGTTCGGCTTTATCGAGACCCCGTACCGTCGCGTTATCGACGGCAAGGTCACCGACAAGATCGAGTACCTGTCCGCTGCCGAGGAGCAGGCGTTCAACGTCACGCCCGCGAACACGCAGCTGAACGCCGATGGTTCCTTCGTGAACGATCGTGTTCTCGCCCGTCAGAAGGGTGACGAGGTCGACCTCATCCCCTCGGACGAGGTCAGCTTCATGGACGTCTCGCCGCGCCAGATGGTGTCGGTCGGAACGGCCCTGATTCCGTTCCTCGAGCACGATGACGCGAACCGCGCCCTCATGGGCGCCAACATGCAGCGTCAGGCGGTGCCGCTCCTCGAAACCGAGGCGCCGCTCGTCGGAACCGGCATGGAGAAGTTCGCCGCAATCGACTCGGGTGACCTTGTCACAACCGATCAGGCGGGTGTCGTCATCGACGTCACGGCCGACTATGTGTCGGTTCAGCTGGACGACGGCGGAACGCGCGACTTCTTCCTGGACAAGTTCGCTCGTTCGAACCAGGGCAACACGTACAACCAGAAGCCCGTCGTTCGCGTTGGCGACCGCGTCGAGGCCGGCGAGGTCATCGCCGATGGTGCGTCGATCGACAACGGCGAGCTCGCACTCGGCAAGAACCTGATGATCGGGTTCATGTCGTGGGAGGGCTACAACTTCGAGGACGCGATTATCCTCAGCCAGCGTCTCGTGAAGGACGACACCCTCACTTCGATTCACATCGAGGAGTACGAGGTTGACGCCCGCGACACGAAGCTCGGCAAGGAGGAGATCACCCGTGACCTCCCCAACGTCAGCCCTGAGCTGCTGAAGGACCTCGACGAGCGCGGCATCATCCGCATCGGCGCCGAGGTTCGTCCCGGCGACATCCTCGTCGGCAAGGTCACGCCCAAGGGTGAGACCGAGCTGTCGGCGGAAGAGCGTCTGCTCCGCGCGATCTTCAACGAGAAGAGCCGCGAGGTTCGCGACACATCGCTGAAGGTGCCCCACGGTGAGCAGGGAACCGTCATCGCGGTGAAGGAATTCGACGCAGAAGAGGGTGACGACGAGCTGGGCTCGGGTGTCAACCGCCGCGTTGTCGTCTACATCGCCCAGAAGCGCAAGATCACCGAGGGTGACAAGCTCGCTGGTCGCCACGGCAACAAGGGTGTCATCGCGCGTATCCTGCCCGAGGAAGACATGCCCTTCCTCGAGGACGGCACGCCGCTCGACGTGATCCTCAACCCCCTCGGTATCCCCGGTCGAATGAACTTCGGTCAGGTTCTCGAGGTGCACCTGGGCTGGATTGCCGCGCAGGGGTGGAAGATCGAGGGTAACCCCGAGTGGGCCATCAACCTGCCCGAGGAGTTCCGTGACGTTGCTCCCCGCACGCCTGTCGCCACCCCGGTGTTCGACGGTGCCAGCGAGGAGGAGATCACGGGTCTGCTCGAGTCGACGATTCCGACGCGTGACGGCGATCGCCTGATTGACGCATCGGGCAAGGCACGTCTCTTCGACGGTCGTACAGGCGAGCCCTACCCGCACCCCATTGCGGTCGGCTACATGTACATCCTGAAGCTGCACCACCTTGTCGACGACAAGATCCACGCGCGTTCGACGGGTCCGTACTCGATGATCACGCAGCAGCCTCTCGGTGGTAAGGCCCAGTTCGGTGGCCAGCGCTTCGGTGAGATGGAAGTGTGGGCCCTTGAGGCCTACGGCGCCGCATACGCGCTCCAGGAGCTGCTGACGGTCAAGTCCGACGACATCCTCGGCCGCGTCAAGGTGTACGAGTCGATCGTCAAGGGCGAGAACATTCCGGAGCCCGGCATCCCCGAGTCCTTCAAGGTGCTCATGAAGGAGATGCAGTCGCTCTGCCTGAACGTCGAGGTTCTCGGCGCCAACGGCGAGCCCGTCAGCCTGCGGGACACCGACGATGAGGCCTTCCGCGCAGCGGAGGAGCTCGGCATCAACATCTCGAGCCGATTCGAGTCCGCCTCGATCGACGAGATCTGATCAGCCGGCCGATATAAAGATTTCCCACACAGGAGACTCAATTGCTCGACGCAACTTCTTTCGATGAGCTTCGCATCGGCCTGGCAACCGCCGACGACATCCGTCGCTGGTCCTATGGCGAGGTCAAGAAGCCCGAGACCATCAACTACCGCACCCTGAAGCCCGAGAAGGACGGTCTGTTCGGCGAACAGATCTTCGGACCGAGCCGCGACTGGGAGTGCGCCTGCGGAAAGTACAAGCGGGTTCGCTTCAAGGGCATCGTTTGCGAGCGCTGCGGTGTCGAGGTCACCAAGAGCTCGGTCCGTCGCGAGCGCATGGGCCACATCGAGCTCGCCGCGCCCGTCACGCACATCTGGTACTTCAAGGGTGTTCCCTCGCGCCTCGGCTACCTGCTGGACATGGCACCGAAGGACCTCGAAAAGGTCATCTACTTCGCTGCCTACATGGTGATCTCGGTTGACGACGACGCTCGTCACCGTGACATGCCGACGCACGAGGCCAACCTGCGCCTCGAGATCAAGGCGGTCAGCGACCGTCGTGACACTCGTGTTGCCGCTCGCCTGCAGAAGCTCGAGGAAGACCTCGCTGCTCTGGAGGAAGAGGGCGCCAAGGCCGATCAGAAGCGCAAGGTCAAGGACGCAGCCGAGAAGGAGATGGCTACCATCCGCAAGCGCGCGGATGAGCAGGTCTCCAAGCTCGAGCGCATGTGGGAGGAATTCCGCTCGCTCGAGCCCGGTCAGCTCAAGGCGGAAGACGACGTCTTCCAGGAGCTGCAGGACCGCTTCGGTCAGTACTTCGACGCCCGCATGGGCGCCGAGTCGCTGCAGGCACGCCTCGCGGCGTTCGACCTCGCGGCTGAGGCAGACGCTCTGCGCCTGCAGATCTCTGAGGGCAAGGGCCAGCGCAAGATCCGCGCGATCAAGCGCCTGAAGGTCGTCAACTCGTTCCTCATGACCGGCATGTCGCCGGCCGCGATGGTGCTGGATGTCGTTCCCGTGATCCCGCCGGAGCTGCGCCCGATGGTGCAGCTCGACGGTGGCCGCTTCGCAACGAGCGACCTCAACGACCTCTACCGCCGTGTGATCAACCGCAACAACCGTCTGGCTCGTCTGATCGACCTCGGTGCTCCCGAGATCATCGTCAACAACGAGAAGCGCATGCTGCAGGAGGCCGTCGACGCACTGTTCGACAATGGCCGCCGTGGTCGTCCCGTGACGGGCACAGGAAACCGTGCCCTGAAGTCCCTCAGCGACATGCTGAAGGGTAAGCAGGGTCGATTCCGTCAGAACCTGCTGGGTAAGCGTGTCGACTACTCGGGCCGTTCGGTCATCGTGGTCGGCCCGCAGCTCAAGCTGCACCAGTGTGGTCTGCCCAAGCAGATGGCGCTCGAGCTGTTCAAGCCGTTCGTCATCAAGCGCCTGATCGACCTCGGTCACTCGCAGAACATCAAGGCCGCGAAGCGTGCCGTTGAGCGCACACGTCCCGAGGTCTGGGACGTGCTCGACGAGGTCATCCGTGAGCGTCCGGTTCTTCTGAACCGTGCACCCACGCTGCACCGTCTGGGCATCCAGGCGTTCGAGCCGCAGCTCGTTGAGGGTAAGGCGATTCAGCTGCACCCGCTCGTGTGTGCTGCGTTCAACGCCGACTTTGACGGCGACCAGATGGCTGTTCACCTCCCCCTCTCGGTGGAGGCACAGGCTGAGGCACGCGTTCTGATGCTCGCATCGAACAACATCCTGAAGCCGTCGGATGGCCGTCCGGTCACGCTCCCCTCGCAGGACATGATCATCGGTCTGCACCACATCTCGACCGTTGTGGAGGGGCAGGCCGGTGAGGGTCGCGTCTTCGGTTCGGTCGAAGAGGCGCAGATGGCTTATGAAGAGGGCACGCTCGGCCTGCAGGCTCGTGCGCGTATCTTCCAGCCGGGTCTGACGTTCCTCGAGGGCGACGCCCCCGCGGACTACGACACCCACGGTCTCGTCGACGCATCGCTCGGACAGATGATCTTCAACGCGCAGCTCCCCAAGGGCTACCCGTTCGTGCGTGAGCAGGCTGATAAGAGCAAGCTCTCGCAGATCGTCAACAAGCTGGCCGAGGAATTCCCGAAGACGGTCACGGCTGAGACGCTCGACAAGATCAAGGACGCCGGTTACTACTGGGCAACGCGTTCGGGTGTCACGGTCGCGATGAGCGACATCGTCACGCCTGACAGCAAGGCCGAGATCGTCGCTGAGTACGAGGCCAAGGCTGCAAAGCTCACGGCGCAGTACGACAAGGGCACCACCTTCGCCAACGCGGCCGAGTTCCGTTCGGCACTCGCCGAGGTCGGTAAGGAGGTGGAGGTTCGCCTTCAGCAGGAGATGAAGGACGCCTTCCCGAAGGACAACACCATCTACCGCATGGTGTCGTCCGGTGCTCGTGGTAACTGGCTGCAGATCCGTAACATCTCCGCGATTCGTGGTCAGGTTGCGAACACCCGTGGTGAGACGATTCCGCGTCCGATTCTGTCCTCGTTCCGCGAGGGCCTGACGGTCGCCGAATACTTCATCGCGACGCACGGTGCCCGTAAGGGTCTGGCGGACACGGCTCTTCGTACGGCTGACTCGGGTTACCTCACGCGTCGTCTGGTGGATGTGTCGCAGGACGTCATCATCCGCGAGGAAGACTGCGGAACCACGAAGGGTCTCGTTTACCCGATCGCGGAGAAGCTCGAAGACGGCACGCTCGTCAAGGACGGAAACGTCGAGAACGCGGTCTTTGCCCGCAGCCTCGCCGTGGATGTTGTTGCCGAGGACGGAACAGTTCTCGCAACGACGAACGACGACATCGGAGACCCGCTGATCGACAAGCTTGTCGCTGCCGGTGTCACCGAGATCAAGGTGCGTTCGGTTCTGACGTGTGAGTCGGCCGTTGGTGTCTGCGCGCAGTGCTACGGACGTTCGCTGGCAACGGGTAACCTCGTCGACATCGGTGAGGCCGTCGGCATCATCGCTGCTCAGTCGATTGGTGAGCCCGGAACGCAGCTCACGATGCGTACCTTCCACACGGGTGGTTCGGCCGGTGCAGACGACATCACGCAGGGTCTTCCCCGCGTGCAGGAGCTGTTCGAGGCTCGTACTCCGAAGGGTGCTTCGCCGATCGCCGAGGCGAACGGTCGCGTCACCATCGAGGAGACCGACAAGGGCAAGAAGATCATTCTGACGCCCGACAACGGCGACGAGCCGCACGTCTACCCGGTGCTGAAGCGTGCAACGCTTCTCGTCGAGGATGGCGACCGCGTCGAGGTCGGTCAGGCACTTCAGGTCGGAACGCTCGACCCGAAGGAGATCATGCGCGTGCAGGGCGCTCGCGAGGTGCAGAAGTACCTCGTGGACGGCGTGCAGGGCGTGTACCGCTCGCAGGGTGTGCCGATTCACGACAAGCACATCGAGGTCATCGTCCGCCAGATGCTGCGGAAGGTCACGGTTGTCGACCACGCCGAGACCGACCTGCTGCCCGGCGAGATGGTGGACATGCGCCACTACCAGGACGTCAACCGCAAGGCTGTTGCCGAAGGCAAGCGCCCCGCGTCTGGTCGTCCCGAGCTGATGGGTATCACGAAGGCGTCGCTTGCGACGGAGTCGTGGCTGTCGGCCGCATCGTTCCAGGAGACCACCCGCGTCCTCACCGAGGCGGCTCTCCAGGGCAAGCGCGACCCGCTGATCGGTCTCAAGGAGAACGTCATCATCGGTAAGCTCATCCCGGCCGGTACGGGCCTTGCCAAGTACCGCGACGTGGTGGTCGAGGCCACAGAAGAGGCGAAGAGTGAGCGGTACCCCAACCGCATCTTCGCGTCGGACGGTGCCTTCGCTGATGGCGACTACAGCTACGTCGACTTCGACGCGTTCTCGTCGGACGACTTCACCAAGCCGGGCGGTTCGTACAACTAACGGTGGCGTGATTCGCTGACACGATGCCCCTGGATCTTCGGATCCGGGGGCATCGTCGCGTGTGGGTGGCGTACGCGCGGACTCGTTGCGGATACGTGCATTCCGGCGGGAAAATAACCATTGACGGGGTCTTTTTCGGCTTCGAATGTCAGGGGTGGTTCGTACGCTGGGGGTATGTCGAACGTTCTCGCCGCCCCGCCCGCTCCCGCCGGAGTGATGGCCGGAATCGGCGCGGCGATCGACGCCGCCTCGGGGTCTGTTGATCACATTGCGGCGCTCTCCGACGCCGATCTTGTTGCCGTGACGCGCGAGGTCGAGCGCCTGGGCCGGCTGGCGGACGCCCTGCGGGTGCGTGTAGCCGGCGAGGTCGATGTGCGCTCTGCCAGTTCCCTGCTGCCGGAGGAGCGCTTGTCGCAGCGGTACGACTGCGCCAGCGGAACGTCGCTGCTGGAGTACCTCACCGGGGCGTCTCGCCCGGCGATCTACGCCCGGAAGCGCCTTGACCGGCGCACCCGCGGCGGGGCGAGTCTCACGGGCGAGCCGCTTCCTGCGGCGTTCCCCGAGGTCGGGCAGGCGCTTCGTGCCGGGGAGATGGGGATTGATTCGGCCCTGTACGTCACCGATGCTCTGGAGAAGGTCAACGCGCGAGGGGCCGCTCATCCGGAGCACTTCGCCGCGGCGGAGGAGGGCATTGTCGCTCTCGCCACCCGCCCCGCACGGGATCTTGCGGCAGACGCACCCGTTGCGACGCACCGTGATGTTGTTGATGTCACCGAACTGTGGGTCACGGCCCTTGATCAAGACGGTGTCGACCCCGATGCCGAGCGCGCAGAGCGCGGGCGGGGTGTGTCGTTGGGGCGTGTGCGTGATGGGTTGGTGTCGCTGAGTGGGTATCTCGTCCCGGAAACCGCGGCGGTGCTGCAGCGGTTGTTCGATGCTCATCTGGCGTCGCCGATGCGGTTCCAGCCTCACCCCGAAGAGCAACCTCCGGACGCCGAGTGGGACGACACGGAAAGCATCCCGGAGTTTCGGACCCTCACCCAGCGGCGCCATGATGCGCTGACCAGCATCCTCCACGGGGCCGCAACCGCGGCCGATGCCCCAACTCTTGGTGGGGCGGCCCCGACACTCGTGGTCACCGCATCGGTGGAAGACCTCGACGGCGGGGTATGCCGGGCGGACGGCATCGAGGTCGCGCTCCCGGCACGGGTGGCGCACCGGACGGCGTGCACGGGGTCGGTGCAGAAGATCGTTTACGACACCGCCGGCCGGATTATTCAGCTCGGCACGAAGGAACGGTTGTTCTCGCCGCATCAGCGTCGGGCGATTGCGTCGCGTGATGGTGGGTGCATCATCCCGGGATGCGCGGTTCCGGCGTCGCAGTGTGAGGTGCATCACGTCACCGAACACTCACGTGGTGGCCCGACGCATACCGATAACGGGGTGCTTTTGTGTTGGCATCATCACCACCGGCTGGACACCAGCGGGTGGGAGATTCAGATGAGGCACGGCACGCCGTATGTCAAGGCACCGGAGTGGGTCGACCGGCGGAGGATCTACCGGCCGGTGAGAAACCACGCCCGGGACAACCCCCCCCGCGGGCGTGATCGACCTGAAACGAATCTCTGCGTGATCGTGCTTTGCCCCGCTTCGGCATGCCCGTAGCCAGGTGGCTACGAGTGGTGCTACGGTGCATAACTTTAAGTTATGCTTCATAACATGGATCTATGGGAAGTCGAGCGTGAACGCGGGCACATCGCCGTGGAGGTATCCGGGGCAGGACCTTTGCTCCTGTGCATTCCTGGCATGGGCGAGTCACGGGCGTCTTTTCGCCATCTTGTGCCCGGACTTGTCCGAGCGGGGTACCGGGTGGCGGTGATGGACCTCCGCGGCCACGGCGAAAGCTCCGCGACGTTCACGGCCTACGACGATCCGGCGGCCGCAAGCGACGCCCTTGCCATCATCGATCTGCTGGGCGGCGGGCCGGCCACCATCATCGGCAACTCGATGGGCGCCGCTGCCGCGGTTCTCGCGGCTGCGCAGCGGCCGCCGATGGTGGAGCGTCTCGTCCTGATCGGCCCCTTTGTTCGCGACCACGGGAATGCTGCGACTCGCCTATTGCTGAGGCTGCTGCTGATGCGACCCTGGGGACCGACGCTGTGGCGCGCTTACTATTCCTCGCTGTTCGGTCAGCCGCGCGCCCTGGACCACGCCGCTCATACCGCCCGCGCAATCGCCCTTCTGCGTCGACCAGGGCGTTGGCGTGCGTTCCAAGCGACAACACGGACGTCGCATGCACCGGCCGAGGCTGCTCTCGCCACGGTTTCCGCTGACACCCTCGTCATCATGGGGGAGAAAGACCGGGACTTTCCCGATCCAGCCGCAGAAGCTGAGTGGGTCGCTAACGCGCTTCATGGCGAGCATCGGATGGTTGTCGGTGCGGGACACTACCCGATGGGCGAGCAGCCTCAGGCCGTGCTCGACATGATTCTTCCCTTCCTCCGGTCAGGGGAAAACCATGGTTAGTCGGCTGACGCGCGAGAAAGTTGTCGCACAGGCAGCTGCTCTCTCTGATGAGATCGGCTTCCACGAACTGACGATCACGAAGCTGGGTCGCTCACTGGGGATCGCTCCGCCCGGCGTGTATCGACACGTCGACGATCTCGACGACGTTCGCCGCGCGATCTCACGTCTTGCTTCCCGAGAGGCGGCGATGGATCTCTCATCGGTGTGTGCTGGTCTCTCGGGAGTTGACGCCCTCGCTGCTCTCGCAAGCGGCCTCCGTGGCTGGGCCAGTGACCACCAGGGCCGCTATGCGGCCCTGCAAACGGCCCCCGCTCGCGACGACATCGAGGGGCAGGCCGCTACTGAGCCTCTTCTCGCGGTATTCGGATCGGTGCTCCGTGCCTACGACCTTGAGGGCGACGACCTCACCGACGCCATCCGGATCGTCAGAAGCGCTCTGCACGGATTTATTTCCTTGGAGGGCAGCGAGGGGTTCAAACTGGAACGCGATCTCGATGCCACCTTCGACCGCCTCATCTCTTCCCTCGACACCGTGTTGACCCAGTGGAGGCGGGATGCGCTTGACTTGTCTCCGTGACGATCACCGATGAGCGCGCCATGGCGGCGTAGCGACTGCCTCAGGGTTGGAACAGCTGGGACTGCTTCGGCGGTTCCGTCACCGAAGACGAGGTGATCGCCAACGCCGAGTTCATGGCCGAGCATCTGCTGCCGTTTGGATGGGACACGATCGTTGTCGATATCCAGTGGTACGAGCCCGACGCGGGAACGGATGGCTACCGGCCCGTTTCCGATCCCGTGCTCGATGCGTGGGGTCGTCAGCTTCCCGCTCCTGAGCGCTTCCCCTCGGCGGCGGACGGATCGTTTCGTCCCCTCGCTGATCGTGTTCATGCGCTCGGACTGAAATTCGGCCTTCACATGATGCGGGGCATTCCCCGTAAGGCTGTCGAACTCGGCGTGCCCATCCTGGGTGCAGAGGCAACGGCCGCGCAGATCGCTGACCGGAACAATCTCTGCCCGTGGAATCCCGACAACTTTGGGATCAACCATCCGGTTCCGGGCGCGCAGGCTTTCTACGATTCGCAGCTCGCGCTGTTCGCCGAATGGGGCGTCGACTTCGTCAAGCTCGACGATGTGCTGTATCCGCCGCCCCAGTGGGACGAGATCGAGGCGTACTCGCGCGCTATCGATCGCAGCGGTCGTCCGATGGTGCTGAGCCTTTCGCCGGGGAAGCACCTCTCGCATGAGCATCTGGAACGCCTTCGCCAGACATCGCAGATGTGGCGTGTCTCGGATGATCTCTGGGACGAGTGGCCGCAGCTGCGCGAGATGTTCCAGCGCGCGGCGCGCTGGGCGCCGCATCAGCGACCCGGGGCATGGGGTGATGCCGACATGCTGCCGCTCGGACGCATCGGCATCCGTGCGCACGTCGGCGACGATCGGCTATCGCGGCTCACTCCGGCGGAACAATGCACGATGCTGACGCTGTGGTGCATGATGCGATCACCACTGATGTTTGGCGGTCACCTTCCCGACACCCCCGCGCACACGCTGGAGCTGCTGCAGAACCCGCGCGTACTTGCCCTTCTCGAATCCGATGTGAGCCGCGAGGCGGTGCGCGACGGCAACCTGGTGATCTGGACATCAGACACCGGGGACGAGCGGACCGTTGCGGTGTTTTGGCTGGGGGACGAGCAGACGACGCTCGAGGTGAACCTCGCCGACGTCGGCTGTGCTTCCGCGGAATCAGCCACCGATCTGTGGACCGGGGCAAGCGTCGACGCGATAAACGGCGCCATCACTCTCGAGCTGGAGCCGCACGGCACGAGGCTCGTGGCTCTCAATGGGTGAGAGCCTGCGATTCTCACAGCCGGGCGATCTCCTGACGGGGGCGCAGGGCGATGTCGGTGATATGTGCGTCGGCGGGGAGCTCGACGATGGTCCGCACGGTTTCGGCGACGGTTGACGGCTGGATGTACCGTTCGGGTGTGTAGTGATTGCCGCTGGCTCCGCGGCGCAGCATGGGCGTATCAGTCTGTCCGGGTGCGAGGGTGACAACGCGAATCCGGTGCTGTTCCTCGTCGATTCGCAGAACGTCGGCGAGCGCGCGCAAAGCGTGCTTGCTGGCGGTGTACACCGCGCTTCCGGGAACGGGCTTCGTTCCGGCGCCGGAACCGATGAAAACGACCGTGCCCTCGGCGGCCCGCAGCTGGGGGAGGAGTGCGCGGGTGAGGAGAGCGGGGGCGACGACGTTTGTCGTGAGGGCGTCCAGCCAGACCTCTTCTGTGGCGTTCTCCACCGACACGTGATCACCGATGGCGGCGGCGTGGACGAGAACGTCGATGCGATCGATGCCGGCGCCGATCTCCGCGAACCGAGCCGTTTTCTGCAGGTCGATCTGGCGCGTTTCCACAGAGGGGATGGCGCTCAGCGCGGCAAGCGCCTGTTCGTTGCGGCCGATCGCGATCACCCGGTGCGTGCGGGCGAGGTCGCGCACGATGTCAGTGCCCATGCCTCCGGTCGCTCCCGTGACAACAGCGATGGGCGACGTGTTTGCAGTCATGCGTGTGCTCCTGACGGTGAGAGGGTGTTCGAAGTGGCGACCGCGATCAGCGATCGTGCGACGCGATCGGTTTCGCGCAGCATCGTCGGATCACTGCCCGGCATCGGACTGATGATCGAGTCGTGCATCGCTTCTTCGATCGGAATACCCGCGATGTGGAGGGCGGGATCGTCTGAGCCGTCCGCTCGCACGGCACGACCGGAACTCGGACGCACGTCGAACGCCGCCGTTGTTCGATACCCGGAAGCAGACGACGCTGCACGGAACGGACGAATGCGCCCGGCTTCCGTGAGCTGGTGCACAAGAGGGTCGGCGCTTTCGCGAACGTCGTGACTGTGCATCCAGGCGTCGATGAGGACACTGCTGGTGATCCGTGACCCGTCGACGGCGTCGGACACCGAACGGAACCCCTCGGCTGTCACCGTCAGGCGTGCGGCCGGACCGATGAAGTGCACGAGGCCTGCGGCCTGCAGCGCGAGAAGTTGACGGTTGCGGAACGCGGGAGGGCCGGACCCTGCCATGGCACCGACCGACATCAATTCGCGATATGCGGAAGCCCGCGACTCGGCGGTGAAACCTCCGAAGGTTCCGACCCGGGACGTGAAGCCACGCGCGGCGGAGATCGCCCACAGCGCTGCTTTTACGGGGCTATCGGCGCCGCGTTCCGCCTCGGCGAGGTCGTGCGTGACGAAGTCAGCGATCCACCGATCCACATCGGCGGGAGAACTCCACGTGCGGCCCTGCCCGGGGTAGGCGGCTGCGATCAGATCGAGGGGCTCTTCGCCGGAGGCGAGATGCGGAGAAACGGCTTCGGATAGCAGCGATGCGATGTGGCGCGTTCGATCGAAAAGCGGTCCTGTGCGCGTGCCCAGATCCAGATCGCGGATGGAGTCCTGCGCCGCGACGACGTCGATGGCGCCCGGCCGCACGCGCGCAAGAGCGTCGGCCCAGTCCGCGAACGCGTCCTTGAGGATCAGCGGCCATATGACGGTGTCGACGTCGATCGGACGGGTGACGCGGTCCCAGTCGACCGCCCTCAGGTGTCGCAGCGTGGCGCGGGGCGGAAGCGATCCGTGCAGGCTCTTCGCCCGGAACGGAACGCCGCGCCGTGACGACACATGCAGAACGGGCTCCTGTCCTGAGGCTTCGTAGCGCAGGCCGCCATCCGCGTTGGCGTCGGGCACGAAGCGTCCTCCACGTCCGATGGTCAGCAGCGCCATGGCGTCGAAGAACCCCATGCCGAGCCCGCGGACGACCGCGTTCGCACCGGCTGGCACGGCGTCGAGGTCCTGATCAACGGGGCTGTCCGGCCTGACCCACACCAGCTCGGGGTTCTCTGCGACGGCCGCGGAGATCGTGCGTTCCTCGGCTGTTTCGGCGCGGGGTATCCATCCGGTTGCGGCGACGATGGCGTCGGCCGTGAACGACGCCCCGTCACCGAGTGTCAGCGTCTGCCTGCCGTCGTTGTCGTCGATGGCGACGACCCGGCCGGTGTGTTCCGTGAGCGTCACCGAAGCCGGAAGGGCGCGTCGGGCGTGCGCATAGACCCACGAGATGTACTCGCCGTACAGCGCGCGACTCGGGTGAGATTCAGGACGTTGTTCGACGATTTCCGTTCGGAAGTCGTCCGCGATTCCCTCCCGTACGGGCACGGCGTCGAACGCCGCGCGGTGCGCGGGCGGAACATCCTGCGCCCGCGGGCCGCCCAGAAGCAGAAGCGACCACTCATGCAGCGTGGGGCCAGCAACGACGGGGCCGTCCATCGTGACCGACGGATCGGGGAACAGCGTCACGGCGTGTGCCAGCGTGTTCATGCACAGCTCACGGTCCTGGTCCGTGCGCCAGACCCGGCCGGCGCCGATTTGGGTGTCGTCGACGATATGGATGTCGAGGCCGGGATGATCTGTTCCGGTGAGGTTCGCGCCGATGCGCTCCAGAAGGGAGACGCCGCGCGGCCCGCCGCCGACGATCGCAATCGCCCGTCGCGTCGTGCCTGAGATGGCGGAGGTCATGGCCTCCATTCTCTCGCGGTTCGGAGCCGAAGATGTCTCGCGCCTGCGCGCCGCCGGCTTCGACGACGCCGAAATCCTCGACATCATCGGCGGGGCGGCATTCTTCAACTGGGCGAACCGTCTCATGCTGTCCCTCGGCGAACCGGAAATTCCTGTGCGTCGCCGCTGAGGCGACGTACGGTGGTCGTATGGCACTCGGCGGACGCAGCACGGTGGCGACGGTTGTCGGCACGCTCGTTGTCGTTGCCGTTGTTTCGCTTCTGGTGTGGGCGGGTGGCCCCTTCTGGCCCGTTGTCGGCGAATACGTCAGTGGTCTGTTCGTCGGATTCTTCGACTGGTTGAGATCCGACACCTGAGCCGCTCCGACACGATGCGGCGAGGCTTCGTGACGCGTCGCGCCGCGCGCGTTAGTCTGGCGCGGAAGGGGAAAGACCCCGTCCGTGAGGAGTGCGTGCGATGAGTGACGCTCAGGGTTCGAGGAACGACAGCGGCGAGCCCATCGAGGGCCAGGACGCCGGAGGCGATGTGCAGTCAGCCGCCCAGGAGCCGGTGGCTCCCGAGAGCGACCCATCGACGCCCATCTACGACGCCACGGCGCCCGTGACTCCCGCCGAACCGACTGAGGCCCAGGCGGCTCCGGCTGAGCCGGCATCGTCCGACGCCGCGGCAGCGGAGCCGGCCGCGGACCCCGTCGACTATGAGGCCCTCGCTGCCGAGCTCGATCGTCTCGAGTCCGACACCGCGACTGCGGCGCCCGTTGCTCCCGGAGCGCCGGAAGCCCCCGCGGCAGACAAGAGCCCCTGGTTCGAACCTGCTGGCAGGGCCGATGCCTTCCAGGCAAGTGACGCCCCCGCAGCGGAACCCGCTCCTGTCGCGCCCCCTCAGGTCACAGCCAGCGAACCGGTCGTTGCCCCGGCGGCGCCCGCCCCCGTTTTCGTTCAGGCGCCCGAGGCGCCCCGGCGCCGCGGAAACCGCGCGGCAGCCGGACTCATCGGCCTTCTCGCAGCGGTGGTCTTCGGCGGGCTGTTCCTCGGTGCGCTGCTGGGAGTTGCCCTTGTCATGGCGCCCGCCGGTGGCGTCGACCCCGTTGCGACGATTCTTGAAATCGTCAGCTCTGCCCAGTTCTGGGTTCCCGTTGTTGTCTTCTGGCTCACGTTCTGGCTGTTCGGTGTTTTCGTCAACCGCTCGCGTTGGTGGACCTGGGTGGTTTTCGGCGTTCTCATCTCGGCGGCAACGTGGGCAGGGTTCCTGATCGCCGGTGTGATCGGTGCCCCGTTCTGGACGGTCACGATCGAGGAGGGCCTCGCGTCGGTTCAGGGCGCGTTGCTCGCCGTTCCTGGCTTGATTGCATTCATCCTGTCGCGAGAAATCACGATCTGGTTCGGTGGCTGGGCCGCGAGCCGCGGTGCGAAGGTCACGCGCCAGAACAAGGAAGCTCTCGAAGAGTACGAGCGGATCATGGAGGAGGGCCCGAAGGCCCCCTAGCGTGTGAGTCGCGATGAGTGACCGCCAGAAACTGCCGGACACCACGATCGTCGCCTTCGCGACCGTGGGGTATTTCGCCCTGCTTGTGGCCGGCCTGGGCGTTGCCAGTCTTGTCGCTGACGAATACGTCATCTCGACGCCCGGCATTGGGATCTTCCCCGCCTATGCGGCGGCGGGAGCAGCGATTGTGTCGTTTGCGTTGTTGCTGGCGGGCGCGTTGCGCCCCGAGAAGCCCTCGTTCCTCGCGGTCGTCGGCATTGCTCTCGCATCAGCTGCCATTCACGCCATCGTTCTGGCCGGGCTGACCCTGCTGACAACCGGCAGCGTGGGAACGGTCGGCACGGTTCTCTTCGAGGTGCTCCTGGGATGGGTCGCGCCCGTTTTCGCTGGCGCAGCGGCTGTGGCCAGTTGGGCCGCGATCGCACTGCGGCGAACGGAGGCCGGCAAACCGAAGTGGCCGTGGGAGCGCCGACCAGACGGCTCGTGAGCTGATCGCGACACGCCGACGGTGCGCGTCGACGATGGTGAACGAATGGTGAAGGTTGGCCGTTAATCCGTCGTGTCGAACGGGGCATCGAGCGACGTCGTCAGCTCGGAGAGCAGGCGGCTGATCTGTGGTTCGACGCACTCGGCGATGGCCGCGCGGATGCGGGTGCGATGGCGCAGCAGCAGCGAACAGACCTCGCGTCCGACGCGATCGGCGCACTCGTCGGCGAGGGCGACCTCGCGGCGCAGGGCGCGCTTGTGCTCCTCCGAGAGCGGCGGCAACGGCGGCGCCTCGTCGACGGATTCTTGTTCGAGACCGGCCAGCGTGAAGAGAAACGGCTGACCGGGAACCGGGTCCGGATCCAGCGGCAGCCCCTCAAATTCCGGGGGAAGATCCTCCCGCGGGCGGTAGCTGCGGGCCTTGTTGCGAGCCGCCTGCTGATCGAGCTCCTCTTGCAGCAGCGGCAGATGAGCCTCGGTGAAAACTGCGACCTCGTGATCGATGATCGTCTTCACGCGCGTTGTGAGAGCGTGCTGTACCCCGTGGGGGACGTCTTCTGCCATGCCGGCCGCTGAGAGAACCGGGGAGCCCAGGCAGCGGCGGCATACCGAGGAGCGACCGCGGTGCGTTGCGGGCTGCCAGCGGGGGAGCCAGCGCAGCCAGGCGTCGACCGCCTGGCTCACGCGCATCTCCACTGACCGCTCCATAACCCCAGGGTAGTGACCGGCCCGTGTTTGCGGGGCGCGTATCGCACCCGTACACTGGTGGGGTGTGCTTTCGCGCGCTCTATGCGCGTGCTTGCACACACGGGATTCAACCTGCGAACAGGCTGGCCCCCACGGCATACCCACCACCTCAACGCCCCGGACGCTCGTGCGGATCGGGTGGGTCAGACGTGAAAATTCACGCCCCGCTGTCACCGTGCAGCATGAATCAAGGAGAAACGTGCCAACTATTCAGCAGTTGGTTCGCAAGGGACGTTCGCCCAAGGTCTCGAAGACCAAGGCGCCCGCTCTGAAGGCGAACCCGCAGCAGGCTGGTGTCTGCACCCGTGTGTACACCACGACGCCCAAGAAGCCGAACTCGGCGATGCGCAAGGTCGCTCGTGTGAAGCTCCGCAACGGCACCGAGGTCACGGCCTACATCCCCGGTGAGGGCCACAACCTCCAGGAGCACTCGCTTGTGCTCGTTCGCGGTGGTCGTGTCAAGGACCTCCCCGGTGTTCGTTACCGCATCATCCGTGGCGCACTCGATGCCCAGGCCGTCAAGAACCGTCAGCAGGCTCGTAGCCGCTACGGCGCAAAGAAGGGTTGAGTTAGATGCCTCGTAAGGGTCCTGCTCCCAAGCGCCCCGTCGTTAACGACCCGGTTTACGGTGCTCCGATCGTCACGCAGCTCGTCAACAAGATCCTCGTTGACGGCAAGAAGTCGATCGCAGAGCGCATCGTGTACGGCGCCCTCGCTGGTGTCGACGCGAAGGCCGAGGGCGACGCTGTTGCCACGCTCAAGAAGGCTCTCGACAACGTGCGTCCCACGCTCGAGGTTCGTAGCCGTCGCGTCGGTGGTTCGACGTACCAGGTGCCGGTGGAGGTCAAGCCTCACCGTGCCAACACGCTCGCACTGCGCTGGCTCGTCAGCTACGCCAAGGGCCGCCGCGAGAAGACGATGACCGAGCGTCTCATGAACGAGATTCTCGACGCCTCGAATGGTCTCGGCGCCGCTGTGAAGCGTCGTGAGGACACTCACAAGATGGCCGAGTCGAACCGCGCGTTCGCTCACTACCGCTGGTAAACACCAGCGTGACCCGTCGGCTCCGGATCCTCTTCCGGAGGGTCCGGAGCCGACGTACCTGCTTCATGGCTCTTCTCACGTAAGGAAACGCAAGTGGCACAAGACGTGCTCACCGACCTCAAGAAGGTCCGCAACATCGGCATCATGGCGCACATCGACGCCGGTAAGACGACGACGACCGAGCGCATCCTGTTCTACACGGGCGTCAACCACAAGATCGGCGAGACGCACGATGGTGCCTCGACGACCGACTGGATGGAGCAGGAGCAGGAGCGTGGAATCACCATCACGTCCGCTGCTGTGACGTGCTTCTGGAACAAGAACCAGATCAACATCATCGACACGCCCGGTCACGTCGACTTCACGGTCGAGGTCGAGCGTTCGCTGCGCGTTCTCGACGGCGCTGTTGCCGTGTTCGACGGCAAGGAGGGCGTTGAGCCCCAGTCGGAGACCGTGTGGCGTCAGGCTGACAAGTACAACGTCCCGCGCATCTGCTTCGTCAACAAGATGGACAAGATGGGCGCCGACTTCTACTTCACGGTCGACACCATCATCAACCGCCTCAAGGCGAAGCCGCTCGTGATGCAGCTTCCCATCGGTGCCGAGGCCGACTTCGTCGGTGTCGTCGACCTGCTGTCGATGAAGGCCTTCGTGTGGCCCGGTGACTCGAAGGGTGACGTCACAATGGGCGCCGCCTACGAGACGCAGGAGATCCCCGCGGACCTTCAGGACAAGGCCGTCGAGTACCGCGAGAAGCTCGTTGAGGCTGTTGCCGAGACCGACGAGGCGCTTCTCGAGAAGTTCTTCGGTGGCGAGGAGCTCACGCTTGACGAGATCAAGCAGGGCGTTCGCAAGCTGACGATCAGCGGCGAGGCGTACCCCGTCTTCTGTGGCTCGGCCTTCAAGAACCGCGGCGTTCAGCCGATGCTCGACGCTGTTATCGACTACCTGCCTTCGCCCCTCGACGTGCCCGCTATCGAGGCGCGCGACCCGAAGGACGAGTCGATCATCATCGAGCGTCACGCGGATGCAGAAGAGCCCTTCACGGCTCTCGCGTTCAAGGTTGTCACGCACCCCTTCTTCGGTCGTCTGACCTACATCCGCGTGTACTCCGGTCACCTGGAGTCCGGCGCGCAGATCGTCAACTCGACGAAGGGCAAGAAGGAGCGCATCGGGAAGATCTTCCAGATGTACGCCAACAAGGAAAACCCTGTTGACGCGGTCACCGCAGGTCACATCTACGCGGTTATCGGCCTCAAGGACACCACAACGGGTGACACGCTGAGCAACTCCGACCACCAGGTCGTGCTCGAGTCGATGACATTCCCCGAGCCCGTTATCGAGGTTGCGATCGAGCCGAAGACGAAGGCCGACCAGGAGAAGCTGGGTCTCGCGATCCAGAAGCTCGCTGAAGAGGACCCCACCTTCCGCGTCGAGAACAACGCCGAGACCGGTCAGACCACGGTCAAGGGCATGGGTGAGCTTCACCTCGACATCCTTGTCGACCGCATGAAGCGTGAGTTCAAGGTTGAGGCGAACGTCGGCAAGCCCCAGGTGGCTTACCGCGAGACGATCCGCCGCGCTGTTGAGCGTCACGACTACACCCACAAGAAGCAGACCGGTGGATCGGGTCAGTTCGCGAAGATCCAGTTCAAGCTCGAGCCGCTTGCGGTCGAGGGCGACACGGTCTACGAGTTCGTCAACGCCGTGACCGGTGGCCGCGTTCCGCGCGAGTACATCCCCTCCGTCGACGCTGGTTTCAAGGACGCGATGAACGTCGGCGTGCTCGCCGGCTACCCCATGGTGGGCGTCAAGGCGACCCTGACCGACGGTGCATCGCACGATGTCGACTCCTCGGAGATGGCGTTCAAGATCGCCGGCTCGATGGGCTTCAAGGAAGCCATCCAGAAGGCGCAGCCCGTTCTCCTCGAGCCGCTCATGGCGGTCGAGGTCCGTACTCCTGAGGAGTACATGGGCGACGTCATCGGCGACATCAACTCGCGTCGTGGCCAGATGCAGTCCATGGAAGACGCGCAGGGCGTGAAGGTCATCAAGGCCCTCGTCCCGCTGTCGAGCATGTTCGGCTACATCGGCGACCTGCGGTCGAAGACCTCGGGCCGTGCCGTGTACTCGATGGAGTTCCACTCCTACGACGAGGTCCCCAAGGTTGTTGCCGACGAGATCATCCAGAAGGGCAAGGGCGAGTAACACTCACCCCGCTCTGACGGCTCTGGGAGGGGTCGGTCCCTATGTCCGGCCCCTCCACGTACATATAACTTCACACAGGCTATTTCTATTAGACTGAAGCAAATTTCGGAGAGAAACCGGTCGCAATCCAGCGCCCGGAAATTCTCCCTGACAGTCCTGAGGAGGACATAGTGGCTAAGGCCAAGTTCGAGCGCACCAAGCCGCATCTCAACATCGGAACGATCGGTCACGTCGATCACGGTAAGACCACGCTGACCGCTGCCATCTCGAAGGTGCTCGCGGACAAGTACCCGTCGGACGTGAACGTCGTGCGCGACTTCGGTTCGATCGACTCGGCTCCCGAGGAGCGCGACCGCGGTATCACGATCAACATCTCGCACGTCGAGTACGAGACGCCCACGCGTCACTACGCTCACGTCGACGCACCCGGCCACGCCGACTACGTCAAGAACATGATCACCGGTGCTGCCCAGATGGACGGCGCGATCCTCGTGGTTGCCGCGACTGACGGTCCCATGGCGCAGACGCGTGAGCACGTTCTGCTCGCGAAGCAGGTTGGCGTTCCCTACCTGCTCGTCGCACTGAACAAGAGCGACATGGTCGACGACGAGGAGATCCTGGAGCTCGTTGAGCTCGAGGTTCGTGAGCTGCTGTCGTCGCAGGGCTTCGACGGCGACAACGCTCCCGTCGTGCAGGTCTCGGGCCTCAAGGCTCTCGAGGGCGACGAGAAGTGGTCCGAGAAGATCGTCGAGCTCATGGAGGCCGTCGACAACTCGGTCCCCGAGCCCGAGCGTGACCGCGACAAGCCGTTCCTGATGCCCGTTGAGGACGTCTTCACGATCACTGGTCGTGGAACCGTCGTGACGGGTCGTGCAGAGCGCGGCACCCTCGCGATCAACTCTGAGGTTGAGATCGTCGGCATCCGTCCCACCCAGAAGACCACGGTCACGGGTATCGAGATGTTCCACAAGCAGCTCGACGAGGCATGGGCCGGCGAGAACTGCGGTCTGCTGCTTCGTGGCCTCAAGCGTGAGGACGTTGAGCGCGGCCAGGTCATCGTGAAGCCGGGTTCGGTTACGCCGCACACCAACTTCGAGGGCACCGCGTACATCCTCTCGAAGGACGAGGGTGGCCGTCACAACCCGTTCTACACGAACTACCGCCCGCAGTTCTACTTCCGTACCACCGACGTCACGGGCGTCATCTCGCTGCCCGAGGGCACCGAGATGGTCATGCCGGGCGACACCACGGACATGACGGTCGAGCTGATCCAGCCGATCGCTATGGAAGAGGGCCTCGGCTTCGCTATCCGTGAGGGCGGCCGCACCGTCGGCGCCGGCACGGTGACGAAGGTCGTCAAGTAAGACCTTTCGGTCTCACGCCGAGCGGGGCGGTTCCTTCGGGAACCGCCCCGCTTTTGCGTGCGCTCAGGCTGTTCCGGGGGAGGGACGCCTATTCTTGCGCGCATGACGATGAACGCGAATCACGGACCCAAGCCGGCCCGCAGCCGCCTGCGCATCGGCATTGCGACAACGCTGTTCTTCGCCTACTTCTCTTTCGTGCTCTGGGTGGTGATGAGTCCGAACCTGGATTCGTCTTTCGGCGTCAACACGATCGCCACACGGGTTCTGCGCGTGCTGCACCGTCTGGGGGTTCCCGAGGGGTTCGGCTTCATGGAGCTGGAGTTCGTCGCAAACATCGGCATGTTTGTCCCGCTCGGTTTCCTGCTCGGCCTGGCCTTCGGGCGCGGATGGTGGCTGGCCCTGTTCCTGCTGCCGATGGTGTCGGTCGGAATCGAGTGGTACCAGGGCGAGTATCTTCCCGGCCGTGTTGCGGATGTTCGCGACATCGTCTCGAATTCCGTCGGCGCGTGGGTCGGCGCGATTAGCGCCGGCATTCTGCAGGCGATGGTGCACACCCGCGATCGCAAGGTGCTTCGCCGGGTGTTGTGGGAACAGCAGCGCCGGAACCAACAGGCGGCCCCTGCCGCGCCGGACCGTGAGCAGTACCGCGAAGCGATACCGCCCACAATGGTGCTTCCGCAGAACGCGCAGACGCCTCCCTACGGGAACCAGAGGGTTCCACAGGACCCCCATGACGCGCCAACGCAGCGCCTGAACTTCTGACAATAACGGTGGCCGCTTCCCCACAGGGAACGCGGCCACCGTTATGTGCGGGAGGGGAGGGTCACTCCTCCTGGGCGCAGCCGTTCACGAGGCCGGTGGTCGGCTGCACCATCGGCGTCGATTGCAGGGCCGCCGGACCGAAGTCACCCTCACCGGAGAAGGTCGCCGTGACCTTCGCGATTTCGCCGGGCTGCAGATACGTTTCGAAGTACGCCACGGGGCGGTCGAGGTCGACGACGTCATCGCGCACAAGCCTGACCTCGCGTCCATCCATCTGTACGCTCTCGAGCGTTGTTCCGGGAACGCCGTAGACGTACACGGCCGTTCGGAACTGACTGGAGCCCCACGTCGCACTCTTGACATAGTCGGGCAGTACATCCGCCGCCCCTTGGGCGATGTCGAGGTGCAGTGTCGTGTCGACCACGAACTCGCTGCCGGAGGCCGAGCAGGTCTGGTTCACATCGATATTGGACTTCATGTAGTAGTCGATCTTCGACGCCGACTCGTCGCGGAAGAACACACCGACGGTGCTCTCCACCTCGTTCGACGTCGGAAGGACTCCCGACACTTTCTCGCCGTCGATGTGCTGCTGCACTTCGTCGTGGAAGCTGTGGAAGTAGATCGATCCGTTGTCGATGCCGCGCGTGACGGACGAGAGCATCGCCTGCAGATTGAAATCGGCGGAGGCGATCTTGTCGAACACCTCGGTGGCGACGCTGGCGAAGAAGCCGTCGACGATTTCGGGCTCGAGGTACGCGTTCCAGCGGTGGTACACATCGCTGAGAAGCAGGTCAACGGCGTTGTCGCTGGTCATCACATCACCCGTCGCCAGGTGGATCGGACCTGTTGCATCCAGAATGAAGCCGAGGGCGATCGGATCGATCGAGATGACACCGTCGATATCGCGCGAGCTGGCAGCGTTGTCGAGTGTCGGAGCAACATCGCGATCCCAGAACTCGGTCACCATTTCGGCCATGGCCGGGAAATGGGGACGAGCCGACGACATGTTCACATAGCTGCCGTAGAAGTCGCCGTACAGTGCCTCCGCACTCTCCGGCACATCGACATTCTCGAGGGGCGTGCCCTCGAGATAATCACCCGAACTGCCCTGTGCCGCGATCTCGAACGCACCGCCGTCCACCGTTACGAGGGTCTGTGACGCGGCGGATCCGCCGAGACCAACGGACTCCGCGTTGTTCATGAAGACGAGCAAATAGGTGCGCGGTTCGTCCGCACCGAGCAGATCGGGCACAACGCCGATTGCGGGGGCCGCCATCTGCATGACCTGGTTCACCATGTCGACGCCCGGGCGCACGGGGCCGACGAGAGCGTTTGACTCTGCAACGCGTTCGATCTTCGCTGCCAGATCAACGATCCGCGGCTCGACCTCATCGACGATCGGAAGCACGCGGGTGAGAACCGGCGCGTCGCTTCCGCTCTCCATCTCGTTTAGGGCGGGAAGGGCCAGATCGTTGACGGCCACATCGATCGACTGCGCCGCGAGGCGTACGCCGCGCAGGTTGTCACCGGCCCACGGCACGAGCTCAGCAGCGCGCCAGATGGGATCCCACGAGACCGTTGCCGCGGAGCCGGCGTGCTCGCCGATCAGCGGCAACGCGGCGCGCATGCTGTCGGTGTCTTCCTGCACGTGCGCAACGAGGCGCTGCGCCTGCTCCAGCGAACTCTTGACCATGAGCGCGCGCACGCCCAACCACACCAGGCAGAAGACGAGGAAGATGATGCCGACGATCAGCCACGGCTTCCATGCCTTGCTGCGGCTTTCCTTCTCGTCCGGATCGGATGGCGCAGGCGGCTCGGCTCCTGATGACTCGGGCGGGACGACAGGAAGCTGCGCTGTTGCGGCGGAATCGTCCGGAACTGGCGGCGCCGAAGGTGGCACGATCGGGGCCGCGCCGGCGGGCGTGGCCGCGGATTCGCGCTCACGAAGCTCACGAATCTCTCGGCGGGAGTGTCCCGCGTAGGGGTCTGTGGAACCTGACATCACTCGCTGTCCTCGCCGACGGGGGAGACGAACAGGGGGGTGGCTGAGACGGTGAGGGTCACAGAGCCGTCATCGGGGGTGAGCTCGTCGGTGTGCCCCCAGGCGCTCGTCACGATCACGGGGGTGTCCGTTTCGATCGTCGCCTCGCGGTCGCCGTCGAGAGACCAGACCACATGCACGGGATCATCGCCTCCGAAGCGGTAGGCGAAAACATCGTCGCCGACATCAGCGCGCTCGGGCTCTTCGCGGCCGTCCAGCGCGGCGATCAGCAACGCCTGCGCATAGGCGGCGGGCTTCGGCGGAAGGGCGACGATTCCGGAGCGGCGCTGTTCGAACATACCGAAGTTGCCCTCGTGCTGGTTCGGGTCGGGGCTGTCGTTGACGAGGTCGTACCAGAAGAACTTCTCCACACCCGAGCCGAGCGCGGTGATCTGTGCGCGAATGAGGCGCTCCGCCTGCACATCGTACGAGACCTGCTGCCCCAGCTCGGCGCCCGTTGTCCACCCGAACTCGGTGATCCAGATCGGGATGCGCGATCCGGCCCGCTCATCCATCGTGGTGTTCGCATCGCGGATTACGCCCGCGAGGTTCTCAGGACGCTGGTAGATCCACGGGTCGTAGGGGTGGAAGCTCATGGCGTCCGAGTGATTGATCGCTCCGGTGTCCCAGAGCCCGGCGAACCAGTCGGCCTGGACGAGGGCGGTGGCGCCCACAACGATCGGGATGTCGGCGTGCGCGCCGTCGACATGACGTTCGACCGCCTCGATCATCGGCAGGTAGCAGTGCGGTTCGGTTCCGCAGCCGCTGTCCGTGAAGCGCTCGCCGGGATGCTTGAACTCGTTGAACACCTGCAGCGCGTCAACATCGAAGCGTTCCGCGATGGCATTCGCATAGCGTCCGTAGGCATCGAGCGCTTCGGGAGACGTGGGCGTTCGCCCGCCGTCGTAGAGCGGGTTTCCGTAGTTGACGATGCCGAGAAGGCCGACGCCGTTGGCGGAGAACTTGTCGAACTCCGTCTCATAGTGCTCGGAGAACGCGTACTGCCCGGGGGTGGTCTCGTTCTGGTCCCACAGCACGTCGTTGCGGGCGCTACCGAAGCCGAGTGCCCGCAGTGTGCTCGCAGAGTCCCGGTACCAGGTCTGGTCTACGTGGGTGGCGGCGCCCAGGCGAGCGTCTTGCTCAATGTGGGCGCCGTCGAACGCGACGATGCCCAGAGGAGCCTGAATCGAGGACCCGGAGGAATCGGTGACCTGCGCCGAGTAGAAGCCCTGCTGGACATCATCGAGGGGGATGCGTCCCATGCCGCCGTCGACATCGATCGTGCCGTCGGCGACAACCTCGCCCGAGCGCGAGAGGTTCCATGACGCCTCTCCGTCGGGAAGGGAAACGGCCAGGCCCGCTGTCTGCTCGCGCAGGATGAGCACATCGTTGCGGATGCCCCATTCGGCATCCACCTGCTCAAACGAGCCGTTGACAACGACGTTTTCGCCATCCGGCCCCGTCAACGAGACGTGGTCGATGCCGAGCGCCTCCACGGGGGCCTCGACGAGAATCTGCACCGAGACCTCGGTCACGCCATCGGGGATCGTGATGTCCGCCTCGAGTTCGGTCCAGTCGGCGTTGATCTCGGGAATCTCAATGCGCGCGTCGCCGACGAGGATCGCCGCCGCGACCTCTTCCGGCTCGCGGGCGCTGTGACGCACCTGTGCCGTGAAGGCATAGTCATCGCCCGCCGTGACCTGCGCCGTTGTCTGCAGAGCGACGATGGGCTCGGAAACGACGGGGGCGTCGATGTACGCCGCCATCTGTCCGTGTGCAGCGGCGCCGATCTGCGGCATCACGCTGGCGATACGGGTGGGGTCTGCGCCGCTCCATGCTTCGATCGCTCCGTGGAACGGCGTTGAGGCCGGCAAATCCGCTGAGGGAACCGGCTCGGGCGTCGGCGTGGGAGTGGGCGTGGGCGTGGGGGTGGGAGAGGGTGTCGCGGTGGGCGTTGGCTCCGGCTCGGGAGCATCTTGCATCAGAAGAGCGGTTGCCGTGATGCCTCCCCCGATCAGCACGACGGCAGCGGCAGAGGCAGCGATGACGATGTTGCGCGTGCGCGGAGCGAGAGGCATTGTCCACGTTTCCTTCCCGATAGAACGCTGACATCTTCCCATGGCCAGCAATGAGGACCCGGCAAGGAAGCCGGGACGCGCGGGATCAGCCCGGGGGAACGCCGCCCCGCGCGCAATAGGATGAACCGCATGCCTCTTCCTCCGCCGCGTGTCGACGCGATCGTGCCCGTGTACGGCGGGTGGGAGCACGTCGAACCGTGTGTGCGGGCGCTGGTGGCGCAGACGGTTCCGGTGCGGGTGATCATTGTCGACGATTGCGGGCCGGACGACACGGCCGACCGCATTGCGACGGCGTTCCCCGACCTCACCCTCATCCGTAACGAGGTCAACCGTGGCTTCGCCGCCACCTGCAACCGGGGGATTGCCGCGGGCAGTGCCGAGGTGGTTGTTCTCGTCAACAGTGACGTTGTCGCGGAGTCCACGCTGATGGACGACATTCTGCGCGCGTTCGACGCCGCTCCGGACGCTGTCGCGAGCGTCTGCCCTCTTCTTCTCGGAACAGACGGTCAGATCGACTCGCACGGCATCACCGCCGATGCGACGCTCGCCGGATTCGTGCGGTTCCACGGCGCCGACCGCAACGCGGCAGATACGGTATCGCCTCCCGTGCTGGGGCCGTACGGAGCGGTCGCCGCGTACCGCCGTCGCGCCCTGACCGAGGTGGGGCTACTCGACGAGGGCATCTTCATGTACGGCGAGGAACTCGACCTCGCGCTGCGGCTGCGTGCGGGCGGATACGACACGTGTGCCATGGAGCGTCCGGGCGGTGTGCACATCGGCGGTGCGTCAGCGGGCGAGGGAACACCCCGTCAGATCCGGCTGGCCGGCTTCGGACGCGGCTATCTCCTGCGCGCATGGGGCGTGCTCCGCACCCGCTACGCTGCGCGGGTGTTGGCGACGGAGGCGATCGTGTGTCTGCGGCGCCTCGTTCTGCAGCGTGACGCTTCCGCGCTCATCGGCCGGGTGCAGGGGTGGCGAGCGGCGAGGGGCGTGGTTCGTCCCCAGATCCCCGCAGCAGGAATCGACCACACGATTGGTCTGTTCACGTCGCTGAAGATGCGAGCCGCCGGATACTGGCAGCGGCGCTGATGTCCCTCGCGAAGCGGCTGCTGAGTTTTTCGACGATTCCGGCCTTCTCGGCGCTCATTCCGTTCCTCATCCTTCCCGTTTTGTCCCGCGCAGCGGGAACCGAGGCGTGGGTGGCGGTCGGCGTTGGCCAGTCCGTCGGGGGTTTTCTCGCGCTGGCTGTCAGCCTCGGTCTGAACGTCACGGGGCCCACGCTGGTGAGCCTCGCGGCTCCCGACGAGCGCCCCCGCATGTTCGCTCGGGGAACCAGGGCGCGCATCGCCCTCGCGGTTCCTGCGGCGCTCGTCGGTGCGCTTGTGGCGGCGTGGCTTGCCCCGGAGAAGGAAGCGCTCGCCGCGGCGCTCATGGCAGTGGCGATCACCCTCGGGGGCCTCACCGCCAGCTGGTACCTCATCGGCCTCGGTACGCCGCTTCCGCTCATCGGATTCGAGTTGGTTCCGCGCGCGGCCGCGACGGCGGCAGGAGGCGTGATTGTTGTTCTGGGCGGTCCGGTGTGGTCGTATCCGGTTCTGCTGATCATTGCCGTTGTTGGGGGCATCGCCGCATACGCATCGCGGGTGATGAGCCTGTCCGATCTGATGCGTGGATGGCGGGAGTCCGCACGGTTCGCGCGCCGTCAGCTGTCGGCAGCCGGAACAGAAACCGTCAGCGGCGCATACACGGCCCTTGCGGTCTCGCTCGTCACAATGGGAGCCTCTACCGCCCAGGCAGCGTCGTATATCTCCGGGGACAAGCTGTGGCGGATCGGGCAGACCGTCGTCGGGGCCCAGGGCAACGCGCTGCAGGGATGGGTGGTGGAAGACGGCAAGGCGCACTTCGGCCGTCGCATCCGCACAGCGCTGATGTTGCATGCTGTTCTCGGCGCGGCGGGCTTCGCGATGTTCGCGCTGGCCGGTCCGTGGCTCACGGGAGTGCTCTTCGATGAGCCGATGGGCGTGGCAACGGCCGTTCTTTTCGGCGTGGCAACGTTCTGTCTGTCGATGACAACCGCGCTGGGGCGGCACGTGCTCATCGGGCTCGGGCGTCCGCGATTTGTCTTCTGGAGCGTCGTCGCCGGAGCGGTTGCCGGGGTGCCGACGACGATCGTGCTGGCGCACTCACTCGGCGCCTTCGGCGGTGCCATCGGTTTGGCAACGGCCGAGGGAGTCGTGCTGCTCACCCAGCTGTTTTTTGCCGGAACACTGTGGAAGAGCAGGAGCCGCGCATGAGGGTTCTCGTTGTCGTTCTGAACTGGAACGGCGTGGACGACACCATGGACTGCCTGGACGCCTTGTCGCAGCAGACGCACGCGCACGCCGATGTGCTCGTCATCGATAACGGGTCGGCAGGCGATGATGTTGCGCGGCTGCGTGCGCGCGCGGCGGGCGGCACTTTTCTGCTGCACGAGGAGCCGGAGAACCTCGGATTCGCGGGGGGCGTGAATGTCGGCATTCGTCGCGGCCTGCGCGAGGGATACGACGCGATCGCCCTGCTGAACAACGACGCCGTTCCGGAACCGGAGTGGCTCGCGGCGTTGGTGGCGGCGATCGACCGTGAGGACGCGTCGATTGCGACGGGGCTCCTTCTGCGCGAGAGCGACGATCCGGCGTTACGCGGAACGATCGACACCGCGGGCGATGAACTGAGCATCTGGGGGATGCCGTTTCCTCGCGGGCGCGGCCTCCCGCGGGAGCAGGCTCCGCCGGCCGGACGGGTCTTTTCCGCTTCGGGGGGCGCCTCACTGTTCCGGTCCTCGCTCTTTCGTGAGATCGGGGCGTTCGACGAGCAGTTCTTTGCCTATTTCGAGGACGTCGACGTGGGATTCCGGGCGCGGCTGGCCGGCCACGAGATTGTCTACGACCCCGCTGCTCTTGCCTTCCATCGAATCGGCGCCACGAGCGGCCGGATCCCGGGTTTTACGGTGCGACAGACGTTTAAGAACCTGCCGCTGCTGCTCGTGAAGAACGTGCCGCGGGGCCTTCGGTACCGCATTTTTCCGCGATTCGCTCTGCTGCTGACCATGATGCTCGCAAAGTCGATCGTGACCGGCGGCGGCCGGCACTCGATTGCCGGGCTGCGGCAGGCGTTCCGTCTGGTGCGCGGCCACGGCAGGAGAGAGCGTCGCCTGATTCAGGGAGGCCGAGTGGCCAGCACGGCTGATATCGACGCGCTGCTCGTGCATGACCTCCCACCCGAGCAGGCGGGGATGCGCCGGCTGCTGCGTCCGTTCCGCGGCCGCGCGACGTAGGGCGGCGCGGTCCGGCCCCGCTCGCGAGCGGTGCCCGGGGTGCAGAGACCCGCTACCGCGCCGGCCGCGCGCCGTCGGAGCCGGTGGTGCCGCGGATGAATGCCGCCGCGACCTCGTCGTCAAACGCCTCGCGTTCGCCCGCGACCCGCGCACGGTATTCGGCCTGCGCGGCAAGCGCCGCAGCCGGGTCGGTGAAGACGGTGTCGAGCGCCCGTTTGGCGTTCAGGACGACATCGGGGAGTACCTCGACCTTGTGCACCGAGGGAATCGGAACATCGACGCCGTTCGCGGCGGCGCCGCGGTTCGCGACGAGCACGATGGCGCCCAGAGCGGCGGCTTCGCGCGGCATGCGGTCCTTGCCGGGGTGCGTTCCGAGATCGAGGTAGACGAGGGATGTGCGCAGTGCGTCGGCGACCTCGTCTCCCGTCATCCCCTGCAGGGGAAGAAGCTCGATGCCGGGCCAGCGGCGGGCGAATTCCGTCATGATCTCGCGCGACTTCGCGGGGTTGTATGTGATCCGCGGAATGCGGCCATCGGTCGTGATCTCGTCTTCAGGAAGGGGGGTGATCGGTGTGTAATCGCTGACGATCGTTCCCGGTCGCCCCAGGTGCGCGAACACGTGGCTCCAGGCGTAGTGCGACTGTGCCAGGTGGCCGGCGCGCCGCAGAATAGCGTCTTCGCCGGTGAGGATCCCTCGGAGCGCGCGCTTGACGAAGCGTGCCTGCAGGAGCGGTGCTCGGGAGGATCGCGTGCGTTCGATGGGGAGAGTGGAGGAGCGGGCTCGCTCAATGACGAATCGCGGGGCGTAGTCGATCGACAGCCACCACACGAAGCCCGTGGCCCTGCGCAGCCCTTTCAGCAGAAGCGCCTGCGTCTCCGGTACGACAACTGCGGTGCCTGCGGAATCGACCACGCGCGGAGCCTCGGGGGCGTCGTAGTGCGCGTAGCGTTGGGCGCGCGGCGCCCGCTCTGTTCCCGGAACGGCGACGAGATACGCCTCGCGGCCCTGACGCCGGAGCGAATCGACAAGCTGGTGAAGCGCCTCGGGCCCTCCCGTTGCGAGACCGCGCGGGTAATACACGTAGACGATGTCGAAGCCGTGCGTCATGGGGTGGCCGATCGTTCAGCGGGGCGGGGGGCGAGGGCAACGGCGGTGAGGATCGCGACGAAGGGAATGGTGTGGTTGTCGCCGAGGAAGCTGGTGGTGTCGGCCATGCCGTGGAACAGCACCCAGACCAGGCCGGCGAACACGATGGCACGGCGGACCGTGACGGCGCTGAGTAGCGGGGCGGTGTGTGCCTCGGCGATGCGGCGGATGCTGGCCACAATGGGGAGGGTGACGAGGGCGATCGTGAGCGCGAGGGCGATGAGCCCGGCGTCGACCCACGCCTGGAGGAAGAGGTTGTGCGGCGGCCACACCTGCGGGCCCATGTGCGGGAAGTAGTCGTCCCAGGTGTAGACAACCCACTCGCGCCAGTTGCCGTAGCCGAAGCCTGTAAACCATCGTTCCGGAACCGCGTCGCCGACCATCTGCCACAGGCCGAAGCGTTCGCTGAGGGTGCGGGCAGTTTGGGAGAGAATACCGGGCCGCACGACGACAACGGCGGTTGCCGCGGCGCTTGCGAGGACGAGCCCCGAGGAGGCGACGACGATCGCTTCGCGCGGCTTCCTGACGGCGAGGACGAGGAACAGGGCGACGAGGGGAACGACGAGCACGAGTGCGTACGGCGTCTTCGATCCCGTGGCGAGCATGGCGATGAACGAGACCCCCGCCGTGACGATGTGCAGCGCGACGAGCTTTTTGGACGCTGCTGTCCACACGAACAGGCAGGCGGTCACGGCGAAGAACAGCGAGGCCGTGTTGCCGTTGAGGAAGACGCCGCCGGCTTTGTCGGGGTCCATGACGTTCGGCCACGCGCCCGATATGACCTCTTCAACGCCGGGTTCCGTGAAGATCGTGGCGATCCGCGATGTCAGGTAGGCGTATTCGGCGTCGGGCGATAACCGAAAGATGACCGTGAGGGTTGCCTGCGCGATGATGACCGGCGCGACAACGGCCAGCGCCCAGGGGATGCCTGCGCGGTCGGAGTGCATCAGTTCGCGCGCGAGGAGATAGGACACCAGGCCGGCGACCGAGAGGACGACGCCGTAGCCGGCGGATCCGATTTTCTCGGCCCAGAGCGTGGAGATCAGTTGCCAGACCGTGAGGGAGGCGAGCAGCCACCCCCACACGCCCGCGCCCTGACGCCAGAATCTCCAGGCAACGCCGGGCAGAAGGGCGCACGTGGCCAGGAGCCCGAGCGAGGTGAAACCAAACGGCCCGAAGAACTGCACAACGGCAAGGACGAGGGTTCCCGCGAGCATCCATCGTGGTCGTAGCCGGAACGCGATGGCAGCAAGGGAAAAACCAGCGAGCGCAACAAGCCCGAGGATGAGGATCGTCTCGATCGTCGAAAACGAGTCGAGGAACGACGGTGCGCCCAGCAGCGGTGACACCCCCAGATATCGGTTTTCGCCGCGCATCCCGCGCGGCTTCTATTTATCGTAGGGCAGAGCGACGCCCTACTCTGGGACACGTGCTCCTCTCCGATCGCGATATCACGTCCGAACTCGACGCTGGGCGGGTCCGTTTGGACCCGTTTGACCGAGAGATGATCCAGCCGTCGAGTGTCGATGTGCGCATGGATCGGTATTTCCGGCTTTTCAGCAATCACAAGTACCCGTTTATCGACCCTGCGGAGGATCAGTCAGATCTGACGCATCTGCTCGAGGTGGAACCGGACGAGCCGTTTATTCTGCACCCGGGTGAGTTCGTTCTGGCAAGCACGTTCGAGACGGTGACGCTGCCGAACGACATTGCGGCACGCCTCGAGGGGAAGTCGTCGCTGGGTCGGCTCGGTCTCCTGACACACTCGACGGCGGGATTCATCGATCCGGGTTTTTCGGGCCATGTGACGCTGGAACTGTCGAACATGGCAACGTTGCCGATCAAGCTCTGGCCGGGGATGAAGATCGGCCAGCTGTGTTTCTTCCGCCTGTCGTCGCCGACGGACAACCCCTACGGTTCCTACGGCAACCGGTACCAGGGGCAGCGGGGGCCGACGGCCAGCCGCTCGTTCCAGCGGTTCCACCGCAGCGACGTTTCCGTCACTGACGCGGGGGCCGACGGCGAATAAGCGCGGGCCGCGCGCACCGGAGTTGACGGTGGTGCCCCCATGGTGCATTCTTACTGAGTAACTACTTACTTGGTAAGCAGGGGGGGCTGGATGTCCGTTAAACAGAGCTTGCTCGCGATTCTGGATCAGGGGGCGTGCTACGGATATCAGCTGCGCGCCGAATTCGACCGGCGAACGGGAGGTACCTGGCCTCTCAACGTCGGCCAGATTTCGACAACGCTGGAGCGTCTCGAGCGTGACGGGCTGGTGACTCGCGCCGATATCGACGGGGACGGGCGCGTTTTCTGGTCCATCACCGACGAAGGACGCCACGCGACGCGCACCTGGCTCGGGACTCCGGTCGAACGCAGCAGCGCGACGCGCGATGAGCTGGCGATCAAGCTGGCGCTCGCCGCAACGCTTCCCGGCGTCGACCTCACCTCGATCGTGCACGCGCAGCGCACGGCCACGTTGAAGCATCTGCAGAGCCTCACCAGGGCGAAGTACGCCGGATCCGACCCCGAAGGGGCCGAGGAGCTGGCCTGGTCGCTGGTGGTCGACTCGATGATCTTCCAGACCGAGGCGGAAATCCGCTGGCTGGACCACACGGAACAGCGACTGCGGGCTGCGCCGCCCCAGGCGCTCGCGCTCGAGCTCGATACAGAACCGGCTCGCCGCGGACGTCCCGCACGAGGGGCGGCGACCGCATGAACGCCGAGGTGCTGCGCCTCGATGGCGTGAGTCAGCACTACGGTCACGGACAGACGTCGGTCTCGGCCCTCGCCGGGGTGGACCTGCGCATCCGCGAGCGCGAAATGGTCGCCGTGATGGGGCCTTCTGGTTCCGGTAAATCCACCCTCCTGACCATCGCGGGCGGGCTGTCGACCCCAACATCGGGAGAAGTCGTCGTGGAAGGGCGTCACCTCGCCGACCTCTCGACGTCCCAGCTGGCCCGTCTGCGGCGGCAGTCACTCGGCTTCGTCTTCCAGGACTTCAACCTGATTCCGACGCTCACGGCGCTAGAAAACGTGACCTTGCCGCTGGAACTCGACGGCCACCCGCGGCGGCAGGTGCGCTCCCAGGGCATTGAGGCTCTCGAATCTGTTGGCATCGTCGACAAACACGATTCCTATCCCGATGATCTGTCTGGCGGCCAGCAGCAGCGCGTTGCGATCGCTCGCGCCGTTGTGGGCGGACGACGGCTGATCCTCGCCGATGAGCCCACCGGCGCGCTCGATTCGACCACGGGCGAGGCCATCATGAAGATGCTTCGCACACGGGCCGCGGCGGGGGCCGCGGTTGTTCTCGTCACGCACGAGGCCCGCCATGCCGCCTGGGCCGACCGCATCGTCTTCCTGCGCGATGGACGCATTGTTGATGAAACGCGCAACGAACAGGCTGAGGAGCTTCTGACGCCATGACGATCGCTCCTCCTCGTCCCACCGCTGCGGCGCGCCGGGACGCGCGTTCCGCTGCGTCCGGCCGATCGGGCGGAAGCTGGCGCGTGAGCCTCCGCCTCGCCATGCGGCAGGTGCGCCGCTCGTGGGCCACCAGCCTGCTCGTCGTCGTGCTGATCCTGCTCCCCATTTCCGGCGCCACGGGCGTGCTCGTGTTCGCCGAGAGTAACCGGCTCTCGACGGCGATGACGATCGACACCGAGATTGGTTCGGCCGATGCCGCGCTGGAGATCGTCGGCGGTCCGGATCCGACGCGCACGCAGTATTTGGACGATCCGTTCTGGACGCGCGTGGATCAGGGAGACGACGGCTGGCCCATTCACGCCGAACAGGAACCGCCGGAGTCCGCCGAGGGATTCGTCCCTGATGGCGCGCAGGTGATGTCGATCACGGGCGGGATGGTCGACGTCGAAACGGAGCACGGCCGCGCACAGGTTGATGCCGAAGAGGGCGCCGCCTGGGATCCCCTTGTGCGCGGACGCTATCTGATCCTGGACGGACGTGCCCCCACCAACGATTCCGAGGCGATGGTCACGCCGGCGATGCTCGAACGACTGGGCGCAGAGATCGGCGACACCCTCACCGTCATTGATCCCGCCGCCCAGCTCACCATCGTTGGAACACTTACACTGCGGATGTCTGGAGATGTCCCCACGATTTTCGCCGCGGATGGTGCGCTCAACATCGCGGAGAACGCGGACGAGGAGACCTGGATTTCTCAACGCTGGTTTGTGGACGGGTGGAACCCGTCGGCGTCGGACGTCGCCGAGCTGAACCGCGCCGGTCTGATCGTGTTTGATCGCCACCTGATGGCGAACCCCGGCGACGCCGCATCACCGTTGTTCGACCGATCAAGCGGATCAGAGTGGGCGGTGTTTGGCGTGATCGCTGCTGCCTTTGTTTTCGCGTCATACATCGTCGTGCTGATTTCGAGTGCGGCCTTAACGGTCACAGCTCGGCGGCAACACCGTACGCTCGCCGTTGTCGCGTCTGTTGGCGCAGACCCCCGCGCGCTCCGCTCCATTGTTCTGCTCCAGGGCATTCTTCTCGGCGCGGTTGGAGGCGTCCTCGGCGTCCTTGCCGGCATCGGCGGTGGAGTTATCCTGCACCACGCGACGGCAGCGGAAGTCGTGCCACTTCCCGTCCGCATCCCGTGGCTGATGATCATGGTCGTTGTCATCGCCGCGGTCCTCGTTGGATCGCTGACTGCGTATCTGCCCGCGCGGCAGGCGGCGAAGATGGACGTTCTCGCGGGCCTGCGCGGAACCCGTCGACCGGTTCGGATTGCCGCTCAGCGGCCGCTGTGGGGGCTCGTGATCCTGCTGATTGGCGTGCTGCTCGCGGTGATCAGCATTGTCGGTCTGGTGCTGGCCTACCGCGGGCTTCGCGGAGACACGCAGACGGTCGTCTTCATCCTCTGCCTCGGAGGTCTCGTGCTCGGGCCGCTGCTCGCTCAGATCGGCGTCATCGTTGCGGGCCACTGGATTTTGGCGCGTCTATCGTCGCTGTGGAGCCGTGCGGGCGTTGCACCGCGCATCGCCGGACGAGACGCCGTGGCGAATCCCGGCCGTATCGTTCCCGCCTTCGGCGCGATCGCCGCCTGTGCGTTTCTGGCCACCTCGGCATTCGGAGGGGCGGCGGTTCTGATCGACGATGCGCGAAGCCAGTGGTCGCCGCAAGCCCCCGAACACGGTGTCGCGGCGTACCTGTGGGCGGATGGTTCCTCCCTGGAGGCGTACCGCCAGGCGAGCGAGGAGACCTCTCAGGCGCTGAGCGACGCCGGCGCCGAGTCAATCGCGGTTGTGCGAGAGGCGGGGTCGGACGACACGTCATTCGTTGCGCCGATGATGTCGGCGCCACCAAGATGCGACAACGTCCTGTCGGGCATGAGCTGGGACAACGCGGGCATTATGTGCGTGGGGGAGGAGCACGCTGAGGCGGGCAAGCACGGTAACACGGTTGTCGTATCGGCCGCTCATCTGTCGACGCTCTTCGGCACCGAGATCGATGCCGACGTGCTCGACGCCTTCGAAGAGGGCGGCGCGATCGTGACGGATCCGGCATGGGCCACTGCGGACGGACGGCTCATCATGAACAGGTGGGTCTGGGACGACGAGGCAGGAGTAGACGAGTCGACAGTGGTCGGGGACGTTCCGGTGTCGCTGATCGAGATCGGTCCGCCGTCGTGGCCGCTCCAGGTCGTACTGTCTCCGCGGGCTGCGCAGGAACTCGGCATCGAGACACTTCCGAGAAGACTCGTCGCCGACATGGGAGGGCCGGTATCCGCGAGCACATCCGATGCGCTCACGCTGGAGGCCACGCGCATTGGCGAGCGCGTCAGCGGCGCCTCCTCGGTTTCGGTGTCGATCAATGTGCAGGAAGCTCCGCCGGCTCCCGGGGTATGGATGTGGCTGATCCTCGGCCTTGTCGGCGTCCTCGTGATCGCGGTGTCGACCGTTGCCCTCGGACTCGCGCGCGTTGAACGACGGCCGGACGACGCAACGCTCGCCTCCGTCGGCGCCTCTCGTCGAACGCGTCGCACCGTCAGCGGGGCGCAGGGGTTGCTGATCGCGGGCGTGGGGTGCATCACGGGCGTTCTCGCGGGTCTCATCCCCGTGACGGGCGTCGTCACGATCCTCGGGGCGGTTGATTACTCCGACTTCGGTTTGTCGGAGCTGCCGTGGGCCTTCTTCGGGCTCGTCGGCTTCGTTCTGCCGTGCGTGATCGCGCTGGTGATGTGGTTGATCCCGCCGGGCCAGGCGGACACCACGCGTCGCACCGCCATCGCATAGGGCCGGGTGGGGCGGTGTTTCGCCGTCCCACCCGGACATCGGAGCGCGTTCAGGAGAGGATGGAGGCATGGCCGCCTACGATCCTGAGCTCGCCGACCGTGTCCGCGCGATCGTTGCGGTGACGGCGGAGGCTGTCGAGGCGAAGATGATGGGAACGCTCTGTTTTCTCGCGAACGGGCACATCATCGTCGGCGTTTCAGGAGAAGACGTGTTCTTTCCGGTCGGCGGCGGTGCGGCACTCGATCTGGCAGTGCAGCGCGGCGCGCATCGCATGCGTCTGGCGAGTGGGCGCAGCGCCCCTTTCGCGGCGCTCACGCATCCCGACGATGACACCCTCGCCGACTGGATCGCGGCGTCGGTCGAGCGCCACGAGGCGTGAGCGGATCTAGGCGACGTCCCCGTCGACGTACACCCAGCGGCCGCCACGGCGAACGAACCGCGAGTGCTCTCGCAGGGCGCCGTCGCCGTCGGGCGATATCCAGCGCGCCTCAAAATCGACGGTGTCATCGCCCTCAGCGAGGATCGTCAACCCCGTCCACCGCACGTGGCGTTCCGTCGAGAGATCGTCGGGACGCGTCCGAGGATGCCAGGTGCGCGTGAGGTAGAACGTGTCGCCAACGGCAAAGGCCGCGTAGCGGGAGCGCATCAGCTCGACAGGCGTTACGGCCTGCCGATCGCCCCGGTGCAGTGCCCCGCAACAGTCGGCGTACGCGCGGTCGAGATCACAGGGGCACATATTCACCCTTCCAGCGTAAATCGGGCCGCTCCCACGCGACATACTCTGGAGCCATGACCCGACAGGACGCCCTCATCACCGTTGCTGAACTGCGTGAGGCGCAGGCGGGTGAGAATCCGCCCGTCATCCTTGACGTCCGGTGGACGCTCGGCGCTCCCGCCGAAGCCGGCCGTGCCGCGTACGACGGCGGGCACATTCCGGGCGCCATTTACGTTGACCTGGACGTCGACCTCGCCGATCACACGAACGACGATCCGCGCCGTGGTCGGCATCCGCTGCCCACAACCGCCCAGATCCAGGCATCCGCCCGCCGATGGGGCCTACACAGCAGCAGCGCGATCGTTCTCGTCGACGACAACGCTTCGCAGGGAGCCGCCCGCGGATGGTGGGTACTGCGGTGGGCGGGTTTCACCACGGTGCGCGTTCTGGACGGCGCGCTCGCCGCGTGGCGCGAGGAAGGGCTGCCTCTCGAGTCGTCGGAGCCCGCCGTCGCGCCGAGCGACATCACCCTGACCACGGGGCACATGCCGATTCTCACGGCGGACGATGCGGGGCAGATCGCCCGGGAAGGGCTGTTGCTCGATGCCCGTCCGGAAGACCGGTTTCGCGGGGAGAACGAAACCCGTGACCCCCGCGCTGGCCACATCCCGGGGGCAGTGAACGCCCCAACAGCGGGGAACCTCGACGGGCAGCGCTTTGCCTCCGATGACGCCCTGCGTACGCGCTATGAGGGTCTCGGGGTGCGCGGCGGCACCGTGGGTGTCTCGTGCGGTTCGGGTGTGACGGCCTGCCATGATCTTCTGGCGCTCTCCGTCATCGGCGTTTCCGCAGCCCTTTATCCGGGGTCGTGGTCGGCGTGGGCGAACGATCCGGATCGTCCGGTTCAGCTGGGAGTCTGATCAATCGGGAATGAGGGCGGGTGACGCGGCGTTGTCGTCTCGCATCCCCATCCCACCCGGAAGGATTACCCATGCGCGCCACCACCTATTCCGCGTACAGCACGGACGTCTTCGTTCGCGAGCCATTGCTCCCACATCCGGGCGCGCTCGTCGCCGTGCGCCGCGCGCGCCCGGATGTTGTGACGTGAGCCGTCGGCGAGTTCGATCGTCGCCTCCGGGCAAGCCATGAGGTTCAGCCACCATGCGGGGTGGCCCTCACCCCATCCGTTCATGGCGAGCGTGTGCCGCGTGCCGGATCCCTCTCGGCCAGATGGCTGATTGTGGCGGTTACGTCCGTTGCGGCGCTGTTCGGGGGCGAGCGAGCCAGGCAGCGAGTGCGCCGCCGAGCGCGCCGAACAGGTGCGCCTGCCACGAGACGCCGTCGCCCGCGCGGAAGATTCCGGTGAACATCGATCCGCCGTACGAGACGGCAACAGCCAGGGCGACGACCGCGTAGAGGATCGTTCGTTTGACGTTCGGGGCGACGAAGGCGCGCATCAGCAGGTACCCGAAGTACCCGAAAACGATGCCCGAGGCGCCGATCGTCACGGTGCCAGGCGTATTGACGATCCAGGCTCCGGCGCCGCCGACAACGGTGGCCACGGCGGTGACGGTCCAGAACCGCTTGGCTCCCTCGAGAGACACGAGCGCTCCGAGGACGAGCAGTGTGGCGGAATTGGCGATCAGATGCGGCCAGCCCGAGTGCACGAGCGGTGATGTCACGATGCCGAGGAGCCCCTCGAAGCGCCAGGACCGCACGCCGAGCCCCGCGAAGGACACCGGCAGAATCCACTGCAGCGTTTGCATGCCCCAGAGGATGATCAGCAGAACGGCCGGTTGCGCGAAGCGGAACAGCAGTTCGTTGCGGGGCTTTTCTGTGGGTTGCTGGGTCATCACGCTGTCTCCTGGATCAGGCCGAGCCGCCGCGCCGTTTCGATGGCATCGGTCCACGAGGACACACCGAGCTTGCGGTAGATCGATCGGAGCTGGGTCTTGACGGTGTTGGGAGAGACGTGCAGGAGCTGCGCCAGATGGCGCACCGAGTCGGCAGCTCCGAGATGTTCGATGACGGTTCGTTCGCGGTCGCTGAGTGCGAGCGTTGCTCCCGTTGCCATCTGGAGGCTGTCGCGCACGCGAATGAGATCGTCGGTGAAGCGGCGTCCCGCGGGGTCGAGCCCCAGATGCTCGGCCTGGGTGATCGTGGTGTTCAGCGCGGTCATGCCCTGCATCGCGAAGGGGAGGACCGGCCGGGAACGCGATGCTGCGGCGATTGCGGCCCCGAGATGCTGCTGGGCGACCTCGCCGGAGGACTCCGAGCCGATGGTCTGATACGCGAGGAAGAGCAGAACGTTCGACCACATCATGAGGATGCCGGACGCCTTGGGATCCGGCGCCGCTGAGAGGGCTGCGATCGCCCGCTCGGGCTGGTTCTGCTTCAGGTAGGCGCGGGCGAGAAGGATGTCGACGGGGACGACGCGCCGGTGCAACTCGGGGGCCGCGGTCAACAGCTCGATCGCCCGATCGCTGGCGCCGACGTGCACAAGCGACTCGGTACGCGCCCACAACAGCAGCGCGTGGTGCAGGTGGGTGAGTTGCCGATCGTCCAGGTCGTTTTCGATGAGCTCGAGTCGCCGCATCGCGATTCCGGACGTCTCCAGCAGGCCATGCGCAACGGTGCGGAGGGTGACGGCGATGAGGCGGAGCGCGAGCGGGTCGTCGAAGGACGCCGCATCGACGTCGTCGAGAACGGCCTGGAGCGCCGCCGGATCCGTCACGTAGAGCGCGCTCCACGCCGACACGATGGTTTCCATCGGGCGGGACGCAACGCGCGCTCCGAGCAGATTGTCGACGAGGCCCTGGAACGTCGCGGCGATCGGCTGGTGCTTGCTGGAGAGCACCAGCAACATCTCGTGCGCGAATCCCGCAACGCGCGCGTGATCAGCTGAGTGCGCGAGCGCGGCCGCTGCGGCGAAACGATCTGCGGCGACGTTTGTGCGAGAGGCGTCGAAGGCGCTGAGCCCGGCCTGAAGCATGACGTTGGCCTGGATGAGTGCGCAACGTGTCGGGGCATCGGCGAGGTCTCCCGAGGGAACCGCACTGCGGTTGGCGAGGGCTTCGTGCGCTTCGTTGGCGTCGGTGTAGCGGCCGCCCAGGCGCAGCAGAACCCCGCGGAGCGTGTCCGCGATGAGTCCCAGGGACTCGGAGAGGATGCCGGACGTGGCCGCCTGGTCGAGCAGCTGAGCGGCCTCATCGCGGGCATCAGCTCCGACGGCGCCAGAGTGCCCCGCGACCGTGACATCGATCAGGGTTCGCGCCAGCGCGACGCGCAGCTCGGGGGCGTCGCTTCTGTGCACCGCCGCCTCTAGCCACGGGCGGGCGCGGGCAACGTCGAGTTCGCTCAGTTGCCACCAGTGGCGCTCGAGCATCCGCGTGCGGGCCCCCGGTAGATCCGCGACAACATTCCAGCCGTCTTCGGCGTTGCCCTCCGAGAGAAGCCCAGATGCGAGATCGGTGACGAGTTCATCCACGAGATCGGCCTGTGCCTCGCGCTCGATGCGGTTTTGTACGGCCTCCCGGATGTCGGGGCGCAGCTCGAGCGTTCCGGTTTCCAGATCCTCGCGGAAGAATCCGGACTGGAGGATGTTGTCGAGCGCGGCGCGAACAACCTCATCGCGTCCCCACACGCTGAGCATTGTCTGCCGCGGCATCGCACCGATGCGCGCCGACATCAGCGTCGAGTTCCAGCCATTGGGCTGGAAGACGCCGGCCGCAGCCGAGCTGGAGAAGTGCGCGGTTGCCGCGTCACACCCGATGCGAACGGCGGCATCGTCGAGCGCGCCGCGGGTCGCGGCAGCGGTGAGAACCGCATCGACGAATCCCGCGTGGGTGCCAACACGATCGAGCAGGTGCGTTGCCTCATCCCATGTGAGCGTCAGGCCCAGCTGTTCGGCACGGTCGATGGTTTCCTCGGCCGTGAACCCGAAGAGTGCTCCCGAGATCACGCGTTCGGGGCGGATGTCTTCTTCGACGAGGAGCGGTGGCCACTGTGTGCTCGTTACCGCGATGAGGGTGGCCAGCGGCCAGCGCTCACGGACGGCCTTGGTGGCGATGGCGTGAGGTTCGCGCATGCCCTCGAGCTCGAGCAGAACAACATCGGCGTCGGGCGTACTGCGTGGCACCTCGGTGCGGTTGGACGACCATTGCACAAGCGTGCGGTCCGAGCCGTCGAGCCACTGGCGAACGCTCGTCGCGATTCCGCTGCGATGCTGCGCGGTGACAAGCACCGTTGCACCCGGTGTGACGCGCTCCCACAGCGATACCAGTCGTGACCGGCGTAGTCGTTCAGCGTTCGGCATTCTCTACCCCCGGGCACCATCGTCTCATGGGTGGGTGATCGGAGTGATTCTCGGGTGAGCGCAGGGTGAAAGGGGTGAAAAGGGGCGGAACGCGACCGCCGCGGCCGATAGCGTCGGATGTGCCGTAAGGCGTGAGGTCCGGTGCGCGGTCGGGGGAGCGCGAGCCGGACCTCCTCTTGTTTCTGTGTGCCGGACTCTCGGTTCTGTCGCTGTTCGCGCGAATGGGATACCCTGCGCCGGGTGAGCACTGACAACAGCCCCACGCTGAAGAAGCGAATCGTCGCCGCGTGGAGTCTCTGGAGCTGGGGGAATGCAACGGTGAGCGCGCTGATGGTCACCTTCGTCTTCGGCACCTATATCGCCGACGGCGTGGGCACCGGTGGCGATGGCACGCGCTATCTCTCGACCGCATATACGATCTCGGGCATCATCATCGCCCTGACGGCCCCCGTGATCGGACAGCGTGCCGACAGGGCGGGTCGCCGCAAGCTGTGGCTCACGGTGAACACGCTGGCCGTTGTCGTCCTCACCGCGGCATGCTTCTTCGTCAAGCCCGAGCCGGGATACCTGCTGCTGGGCGTGACGCTGATGGCGGCCATGACGTTGTTCGATGAGTTCGGCAACCTGAACTACAACGCGATGATCGCCGACATCACCGACCACAAGCGCATGGGGCGTGTCTCGGGAATCGGCTGGGGCGCCGGCTATCTCGGCGGAATCGTGATCCTGGCGATCTCGTACTTTGGTCTCGTCGCGGGTGATGGCCCCTACCTGTTCGGGTTGACGAGCGACGAATCGATCAACATTCGTATGGTGGCTGTTCTCGGCGCCGCATGGTTCCTGATCTTCGCGCTGCCTCTGTTGTTCACGAAGATCACGACGGCCGATCAGGAGAACACCCAGCAACGCGTGTCGATTCTGGAGTCGTATAGACGGCTTCTGCGCGTGCTCGTCGGGCTCTGGCGTGAAGACAGGAACACCTTCTGGTTCCTCGTGTCGTCCGCGATCTACCGCGACGGACTGTCGGCCGTTTTCACCTACGGCGCGATTCTGGGCGTGGCGGTCTACGGCTTCGCGCCGGCGGACATTCTGCTGTTCGGAATCGCGGCAAACGTTGTCGCCGCGATCGGAGCGATCATCGGAGGGTTTTTCGACGACTGGATCGGTCCGCGGCAGGTGATTGTGACGTGCGTTGCCTTCTTGATCGTGATCGCCTTCGCGCTGTTCCCCCTGGACGTCGAGCGCGAAATTCTCGGCATCACGGTCACGCCAACGGGCGCTTTCTGGGTGTTCGGGTTGATGCTGTGCTTGTTCGTGGGGCCGGCTCAGGCATCGTCGCGTGCCTTCCTCGGGCGGCTGGCGCCGCCGGCGCGTGCGGCTGAGCTGTTCGGCCTGTACGCGACAACCGGACGAAGCGTAGGCTTCCTCACCTCCGCGGTGATCGCGATTCTCCTGGGCTCGGAGGCGACAACCGAGGACGGGGCCGACAAGGCGATTATCGTGGCGATCGTGATCATCCTGGGGCTCGGCCTCGCATCGCTCGCCCTCGTGAAAAACCCGACGGGTCCCGCGCGGATGCGGGAGCACTCGCTGAAGGAGTGATCTGCTCCCGCATCGGGCATGATCGACGGGTGATGACATCCTCTGTGCGCGCGACGCGGCGCGCGCGAATCGCCGTCTCGGCCCTGTTCCTGACCAACGGCGCGATCTTCGCCAGCCTCGTGCCGCGGTACCCCGAGATCAAGGCGGCTCTGGAGCTCAGCAACACCGTCTACGGCATTCTCATCGCCCTGAATCCCGTGGGTGCGATGCTCGCGGGTGTTCTGGCGGCGGCGCTGATTCGCCTGTTCGGATCGGCGCGCGTTGCGGTGTTCACCAGTGTGGGACTGGGGGTCGGCATCCTGGGCGCCGCTCTCTCGCCATCGATCGCACTTCTGGCGATGTCGTTTCTGTTCGCGGGCGCGATGGATGCGATCACCGATGTGGCACAGAACGCCCACGGTCTGCGCGTCCAGCGCCGCTCGGGGCGCACGATCATCAATTCGCTGCACGCCATCTGGTCGGCGGGAGCCGTCACGGGCGGCGCCATTGCGGCGGGGGCGATTGCCATCGGGCTGCCGCTCGGCGTGCACATTGCGATCACCTCCGGTCTCTTCGCGGGCGTCGCGCTGCTGTGTCTGCGGTGGCTCCTTCCCGGCCCCGATCAGGAGTCCTCCTCTGCTCCCGGGGCGCCGTCTGGAGGGGCGGACGATGTCGAGGCGCCGCGCAGCTCGCTCGTCGCGCGCATCGTCGCGCGGGGCGCGATCGGGAGGGGGCTCATCGTTGGCGCTCTTGTGCTGGTTGCCATCGGCGGCGGGATGGTGGAGGACATCGCGTTCTCGTGGGCGGCCCTGTATATCGGCGGCCTCGGGGCTTCTGCCGCGGTGGCGGCAAGTGGGTTCATCGGCCTCGTCGCGGCGCAGTTCATTGGCCGCCTCGTCAGCGATCGCCTGACGGATCTCTTCGGAGCGCGCGCCGTGACGCTCACCGCGGGGCTCATGATCGCGGGTGGCATCGGGCTGGCAATCGCGGTTCCCACCGTGCCGGGGGCGATTATCGGATTCGCGCTGGCCGGTTTCGGAAGCGCGCCAACGATTCCGCTTGCGATGCAGGAGGCGGATCGGATCCCCGGGCTGCGCGAGGGCACGGGGCTGACGATCGTGACCTGGCTGATGCGCGTGGCCTTCTTGCTGTCGCCGCCGGTGATCGGGGCGATCGCCGATGCGGCCTCTCTTCGCGCGGGACTCGGTGTGACGGTGGCGGGTGGCGTTCTCGTGATCGTGCTCTCGTGGGTGCTCCCACGTAAGCGGGATACGCCGTCGTCCGCGGCGGAAAACTGAACCTGAGTCGACCTCTATCAAGTTTTTTGACAGATTGAAAACGTCGGCGTATCATTGAGCCATCGCGACTCAAGTCTCGCGAGCAGTCTTCTCAGACATCGGATCCCGAAGAAACGGAGCATCAACATGGCACGTGCTGTGGGTATCGACCTCGGAACCACCAACTCGGTCGTCTCAGTCCTCGAAGGTGGCGAGCCGAAGGTCATCGCCAACGCCGAGGGCATGCGCACGACCCCGTCGGTCGTCGCGTTCGCAAAGGATGGCGAGGTGCTCGTCGGTGAAACCGCCAAGCGCCAGGCCGTCACCAACGTCGACAACACGATCGCATCCGTCAAGCGACACATGGGCACCGACTGGACGTTCCCCGTCGACGGCAAGAAGTACACGGCGCAGGAGCTCTCCGCTCGCATCCTCCAGAAGCTCAAGCGCGACGCTGAGCAGTACCTCGGCGACACCGTGACCGACGCCGTCATCACGGTTCCCGCGTACTTCAACGACGCCGAGCGTCAGGCCACCAAGGAAGCCGGTGAGATTGCGGGCCTCAACGTGCTCCGTATCGTCAACGAGCCGACCGCGGCAGCTCTCGCCTATGGCCTCGACAAGGGTCAGGAAGACGAGCTCATCCTCGTCTTCGACCTGGGTGGCGGAACGTTCGATGTCTCCCTCCTCGAGGTGGGCAAGGACGATGACTTCTCGACGATCCAGGTGCGCGCCACGTCCGGCGACAACCGCCTCGGCGGCGACGACTGGGACCAGCGCGTTGTCGACTACCTCGCCGACCAGTTCAAGAAGGTCTCGGGCGTTGACGTCTCGAACGACAAGATCGCCCTCCAGCGCCTGAAGGAAGCGGCCGAGCAGGCGAAGAAGGAGCTCTCCAGCTCCATGTCGACCACGGTCAACCTTCCCTACCTCTCGCTCACCGACCAGGGCCCCGCATCGCTCAGCGAGACCCTCACGCGGGCAAAGTTCGAGGAGCTCACCAAGGACCTGCTCGAGCGCACCAAGAAGCCCTTCGACGACGTCATCCGCGAGGCGGGCGTGAAGCTCTCCGAGATCGCGCACGTCGTTCTCGTCGGCGGTTCCACGCGTATGCCGGCTGTGAGCGAGTTCGTTCAGAAGCAGACCGGCAAGGAGCCCAACAAGGGCGTGAACCCGGACGAGGTCGTCGCCGTTGGCGCCGCCCTGCAGGCCGGTGTCCTCAAGGGCGAGCGCAAGGACGTTCTCCTCATCGATGTCACGCCCCTTTCTCTCGGAATCGAGACCAAGGGCGGCATCATGACGAAGCTCATCGAGCGCAACACCGCCATCCCCACCAAGCGCAGCGAGACCTTCACCACGGCCGAGGACAACCAGCCCTCCGTCGCCATTCAGGTCTTCCAGGGCGAGCGTGAGTTCACCCGCGACAACAAGCCGCTCGGCACCTTCGAGCTCACGGGCATCGCTCCCGCGCCCCGCGGCCTGCCGCAGGTCGAGGTCACCTTCGACATCGACGCCAACGGCATCGTGCACGTGTCTGCAAAGGACAAGGGCACGGGCAAGGAGCAGTCGATGACGATCACGGGCGGTTCGTCGCTCGACAAGGACGACATCGATCGCATGGTGCGCGAGGCCGAAGAGCACGCGGCAGAAGACAAGAAGCGCCGCGAGGCAGCCGACACCCGCAACCAGGCCGAGACGCTTGCGTACTCCGTCGACAAGCTGATCACCGAGAACGATGAGAAGCTGCCGGCCGAGGTCAAGGAAGCCGTCAAGGCAGACGTTGACGCGCTCAAGACGGCTCTCGCCGGTGACGACGACGACGCGGTCAAGGCCGCTGTCGACACCCTCAACGAGAGCCAGACCAAGCTGGGCGAGGCGCTGTACGCGCAGGCTCAGCAGGAGGCTCCCGCCGAGGACGCCCCCGCTGGCGACACGGAGAGCGATGAAGACGTCGTCGACGCCGAGGTCGTCGAAGACGAGGACGAGAAGAAGTAATGCCGGACACGGACCCGAACGAGCCACAGGGCGAAGACGAGGTCCAGCCGGACGCCACCGCGGGGGCGGAAGACGCCCCCGCGGAGGCCACACCGGCTGGCGAGGACAGCGACGGCCTCACGGTCGACGACATCCTCGACGCCGAGCAGACGGAAGAAGCCGTCGAACACGACAAGAGCGACTACGAAACGCAGCTGCTGCAGGACCTCAAGCGCCTGCAGGCCGAGTATGCGAACTACCGTCGCCGCACACAGGAGCAGCGCCAGGTAGAAATCGAGCGGGCAAAGGGTGAGGTCGCCAAGGGCATGCTTCCCGTGCTCGATGACCTCGCGCGCGCTCAGCAGCACGGCGATCTGGAGGAAGGTTCTCCCTTCGCCCTCGTCGCGGAGAAAATGCGCGGACTCGCCGAGCGCACGGGCCTCGTTGCCTATGGCGAGGCGGGCGATGTTTTCGATCCGCAGCAGCACGAAGCCGTTGTTCAGCTGCCGACACCAGGCGCGGTGGAATCCACCGTGCTCGAGGTTGTCGAGGTGGGCTACCGCCTCGGCGACGTCGAACTGCGACCGGCAAAGGTCGTTGTCTCCGCCCCCGCGGAGTAACTCATCCGTGACGGGGCGGTCGTTCTGACCGCCCCGTCCCGTTTTTAAGAAGAGGGACCCGATGGCCAATCAGGACTGGTTCGACAAGGACTTTTACCAGATACTCGGCGTCGCCCAGAACGCGTCGGACGCAGAGCTGAAGAAGGTTTACCGAAAGCTCGCGCGGAAGTACCACCCCGACTCCAACCAGGGTGACGCCGCTGCTGAGGCGCGCTTCAAAGACATCAGCGAGGCATACTCGGTGCTCAGTGACCCCGAGCAGCGTCGTGAATACGACGAGATCCGCGCCATGGGTTCCGGCGCGCGCTTTTCCGCCGGTGGTGCGGGCGGGGGCGGCTTCGAAGATGTCTTCAGCCGCTTTCAGCAGCGCGGTCACGCTCCGGACTTCGACGACATCTTCTCGATGTTCAACGGCGCAACGGGCGGCGGAGGCCGCCGCGCCGGCTTCGGCGGGCCGGGCTTCGGCGGACCGCAGAAGGGCCAGGACGTTCGCGCGCGCACAACGATCGACTTCCTCACGGCGGCCAACGGCGACACCATCACGCTCAAGGGCGAAGACGGGAAGCCCTTTAAGGTCAAGGTGCCCGCCGGTGTCGCAGACGGCCAGAAGATTCGTCTGCGGGGCCGCGGCCGCCCCTCGCCCAACGGCGGAGAGCCCGGCGATGTCGTCGTCGAGGTTGCCGTGCGGCCGCACCGCGTTTTCTCGCGCGACGGCCTGAACCTGCGCGTCACCGTTCCCGTCACGTTCACCGAGGCCGTGCTCGGCGCCACGATCGAGGTGCCAACGCTGGACGGAACGCGCGTCAAGTTGCGCGTTGCCCCGGGAACGCCATCTGGCCGCGTTCTGCGCGTGAAGGGACGCGGCATCGAAACCACAAAGGGCAAGGGCGACCTCCTCGCCGAGGTGCACGTGGCCGTTCCCGACCACGTGACGGACGCCCAGCGTGAGGCGCTCGAACGCTACGCCGCGGTGGAACCGAACGAGGATCCGCGGGCCAGCCTGTTCTGAACGCGTTGACCGCGTGAGCGCCCGAATGCCGTGACGAATGGGAGGTGATCCTAATGCAGCTACCCGAGGGGGTATCCCCGACCGACCCGATCTTCCCGATCGCGGCGGCGAGTGAGCTGGCCGGAATGCACCCGCAGACCCTGCGGCAGTACGACCGCATCGGGCTCGTCGTCCCCGGCCGCACGCGCGGGGGGTCACGGCGATACTCGGCGTACAACATCGTGCAATTGCAGGAGGTCGCGAAGCTCTCCGCCGAGGGCGTCCCCCTCGCGGTGATCCAGCGAATGATCGACCTCGAAAACGAGGTGCAGCATTTGCGCGACAGGGTGCGTGATCTGACCCAGGAACTCCGGGAAGAGCGCGAGACGCGTCCAGGAGCGCGGGTGTTCGCGACCAATGCGACCGGCGGTGTTGTCACGCTCACGGGAACAACACGCATTCGGCGTCAGACCGACGTCGTGCTCTGGCGCCCGCCCCGCGGCTGACGTTCTGCCGCGGCGTTCGGGGGCGACGACGAGACCTGTGTGACCGCTGACGTTTGCTCTCGAATCGAGCTCGACATCGACGCGAGTTGGTGTTTATGGCGGGGGAAAGGGCAGGATGGCGCCATGGCACCCTCCATCTGGCGTGAGCTCGGAGAAAAAACCGATGTGTGGCCCGGACGAAACTGGCCACTCGGATCCTCGTGGACCCCGGAGTCGACGAACTTCGCGGTGTACGCGCCTGACGCCACCGGGATGTGGCTGTGCTTCTTCGATGAGGACGGCGCGGAGACACGCTATCCGCTGACCGAACACAGCCTCGGCGTGTGGCACGGAGCTGTTCCCGATATTCAACCGGGAACACTGTACGGCTACCGCGCGGCGGGACCGTGGGACCCCGGGCAGGGCCTGCGGTTCAACTTCGAGAAGCTGATGCTCGACCCCTACGCCCTCGCCACGTCGGGGACCATCACACCTGATCAGCCTCTGCACGCCTACGTCTGGGGAGATCCCGGCACGCAGGACCTGCAGGATTCCGCTCCGTACCAGGCGCGCAGCGTTGTCATCGATCCGTCCTACGACTGGGGTGACGATCAACATCCGCGACGCGCGTGGCGCGATACGGTCATCTACGAACTGCACGTGAAGGGCTTTACGAAGCTGCACGATCGCGTTCCGGAGGAACACCGCGGAACCTATTCGGGACTCGCGCACCCCCACGTTCTGCACTACCTCCAGGACCTGGGCGTGACGGCGGTCGAGCTTCTCCCCGTCCATCAGTTCTTCACGGAGCCGGCCATTGCCGAGCGCGGCCTCGTGAACTATTGGGGGTACAACACAGCGGGATTTTTCTCGCCGCACAACGCGTACTCCTCGCGCGGCGATACCGGCGGACAGGTAACCGAGTTCAAGGACATGGTCCGCGCGTTCCATTCGGCGGGGATCGAGGTGATCCTCGACGTGGTCTATAACCACACGGCGGAGGGCGGCGCCCTCGGCCCGTCAATCTCGTTCCGTGGTCTCGATGATCGCGGCTGGTACAAACGCGTTCCCACCGATGGCGGCTTCGACGACACGTACTGGGATGTCACAGGCTGCGGGAACACCGTCAACGCCTCCGAGCCGATGACGCTGCGACTGATTCTGGACTCGCTGCGCTACTGGGTGACCGAGATGCACGTTGACGGGTTTCGCTTCGACCTCACGAGCGCGCTGACGAGAACGGGCCACGACGTGGACATGGCGTGCGCGTTCTTGACCGCGGTCGATCAGGATCCTGTTCTTCGGCACGTGAAGCTCATCGCCGAGCCGTGGGATCTGTCGATGGATGGCTATCTCGTTGGCCAGATGCCGGCACCGTGGACGGAGTGGAACGACAAGTATCGCGGAACGATCCGCGACTTCTGGCGTGGGCACGGCGATATTCGCACGGTCGCGACGCGGCTCGCCGGTTCGTCGGACCTGTACCGCTACGACGGGCGCTGGTCGTTCGCCGGCGTGAACTTCATCACGGCCCACGACGGGTTTACCGTGCGCGATCTCGTGAGTTATGAGACCAAACACAACGAGGCCAACCTCGAAGGCAATCGCGACGGAACGAATGACAACCGCTCCGCGAACTACGGCGTCGAAGGTGAAACTGACGACGAAGAGATCATCGCCGTCCGCCGGCGTCAGGCGGCCAACCTCATGGCGACACTGGCGTTGTCGAACGGTGTTCCGATGATCACCGCCGGTGATGAGCGGGGCCGCACCCAGGGGGGCAACAACAACGCCTACTGCCAGGACAATGAGATCAGCTGGGTCGACTGGACCGGTGACGATGCCTGGCTGGACGTGTACGACAACACGCGTCGCGCCCTGCAGCTGCGGCGCGACCATCCCGCACTCCGGCAGCGCCACTGGTTCGACGGATCTCCGACAGTCAAGGGGGGACCAGACGACCTCGTGTGGCTGCATCCCGACGGACGGCGGATGACGGAGGCCGACTGGGCGGATGCGGGGCAGCGCACGTTCGGCATCTTCCTCTCGGGCGGGCCGCTTCGCGCCCCGGGGCCGCGAGGCGATCAGGTGATCGACAACTCCTTCGTCATGTGGTTCAACGCGGCCGATGCCGAGGTCACCGTGTCCTCGCCGGTGGAGGAGTTCATCTCGCGCGCCGAGGTGGTGCTGTCAACGGACGACGACATCGCTCTTGGCGACTGCGTCTCTGTCGGGGCAGAAACGACCCTCGGCCCGCGCACCGTCGTTGTGCTGCGTTCCCTCGAGTAGACCGGGACTTCTACCCGTGCGGCCACGCGGCCAGCGCCGCGCCGATGCTGCGGGCGGTGGCCGCGGGCACCTGCTCGACGAGCTCGAACGATGGCTCCGGGCGGCCCTTTGCCGCGCCGGGCCACGACCTGACCAGCTCGCCGCGATCGAAGGCAGCGCGTACATCGGCGATCGACGTTCCCGGTCGCGAGCGGAGGGCGATGGCCCGCAGAACGGCGGGAAGGTCCTGTCCCTGCAGGGCAACGGACCGGTCGACAACCTGCGCCGGCGTCAGGTCTGAGCCGCCGAGCAGGTGATTCGACCAGCGCGCCCGGAGCGCTTCGGTGGTGGAGAGCGTTCGCATGCCGCCAGAGTACGGCGCGCGGGGCGCGTGGGGGAGGGAAGACAGCGTTCATATTCGCGCCGCTGAATATATCTCTCTGTGAACGAGATGTTAACGAGATCTGATCTCCCTTCCTGCGGGGTGATCACAGTGACTACGTTGGGGTCATGGTTGGTCGAATCCCGGTCGTTGATGTACATCCTCTCGTTCACGACGGGGCGCGCCCTGCAAAGGCGACCGAGGGTGAGGCCCAGCCCATTCGCGCGACAATATTCCGCGAAGGGCACGATCTGCTCGGCGCCGAGGTTGTCCTGATCGGCCCGGATGGGCGGCGGCATCAACCCGCGCGCATGGAAGAGATCACACCGGGACTTGATCGATACGAGGCGTGGGTCACGCCCGATTCCCCCGGGGAATGGTCGTTCGAAATCCACGCTTTCGGGGACCCCCTGATGACGTGGCGCCACGCGGCAGAGATCAAGATTCGCGCCGGAATCGATGTTGATCTGATGTTCGCTGAGGGGCAGCTGCTGCTCACCCGCCTCAAAAAAACTCACCGTCCTCGCACAGTGCGTCACACCGGACCCCTTAAGGCGGCGCTGGCCGCGGTGACAGACACCACACGCACGCCGGAAGATCGCCTCGAGACGCTCCTGAGCGACGAGGTGCTGATGCTGTTCCGCGAGCGCCCGCTGCGGGACCCGCTCACGGTGGCCGGGCCGTTTCCGCTGTTCGCCGACCGGCGCCGCGCCCTCGTCGGCAGCTGGTACGAGTTCTTCCCCCGCAGCGAGGGGGCAACGGTCGACCCCGAAACGGGCGCCGTCACGAGCGGGAGTTTCCGCACGGCGATCGCGAGCCTGGACCGAGTTGCTCAGATGGGCTTCGATGTTCTGTATCTGCCGCCCATTCACCCGATCGGCGAGATCAACCGAAAGGGTCGAAACAACACCCTCGATCCGGGGCCCGACGATGTGGGGGTGCCGTGGGCAATCGGCTCGCGTTTCGGCGGCCACGATGCGATCCACCCGGACCTGGGGAACGAAGACGACTTCGCGGCGTTCGTGAAGGCGGCGAAGGATCGCGGCATCGAGGTGGCGCTGGACTTCGCCCTGCAGGCGGCTCCCGATCACCCGTGGGTAACAGAACACCCGGAGTTCTTCACGACGCGCGCCGACGGGTCCATTGCCTACGCCGAGAACCCCCCGAAGAAGTACCAGGACATCTACCCGATCAACTTCGACAACGATCCGGCCGGAATCGATGCGGAGGCCGAGCGAATCCTGCGGCACTGGATGGACCGCGGGGTGCGGATCTTCCGCGTCGACAACCCGCACACGAAGGCGCTCGACTTCTGGGAACGAGTTCTTGACCGCATCCGTGCAACCGACCCCGATGTGCTGTTCCTCAGCGAGGCGTTTACGCGCCCGGCGCGCATGCACGGTCTCGGCGCCGTCGGTTTCCACCAGTCGTATACGTACTTCACGTGGCGGACGAAGAAGGAACAGATCGAGCAGTATCTGCGTGAGGTGTCGAACGAGTCCGATCACCTCATGCGTCCGGCTTTTTGGCCGAACACCCCCGACATCCTGCACGAGTTCCTGCAGTACGGTGGCCCCGCCGCTTTCCGGTTACGGGCGGTCCTGGCGGCAACGGGCTCTCCGACATGGGGCATGTACGCCGGCTATGAGCTGTGCGAACACGTGGCCGTGCGTCCGGGATCCGAAGAATATCTCGACAGCGAGAAGTACCAGATTCGCGTCCGTGACTGGGACGGGCTGTTTGACGAGGGCCGAACGATTGCCCCCTTCATCGCGCGCCTGAACGAGGTGCGTCGCGAGGTTCCCGCGCTGCAGACCCTCCGCGGTCTGCGTGTGCACTGGTCGGACGACGATCACATCCTCGTGTTCTCCAAGGGGCATGGCGAGGACGCGGTGATCGTCGTCATCAACCTCGATCCGCACGGGGCGCGGGCGACAACGGTTCATATCGATTGGAAGGCCATTGGCCTGCCATCGACCTTCGCCGTTCATGAACACCTTTCGGGCGCCGATTGGACATGGGGCGAACACAACTGGGTGCGGCTTGATCCCGCAGAGAACGTCGCGCACATACTGACGGTGAAGGGAACCGAATGACATCAGAGGCCTCGCCACTTACCTCGGCGATTCCGGTTATCTCCGACGCGCAGTTCCCCGATACGCCGGGAGCCGGAGCGGAACCCGAGTGGTTCAAAACCGCGGTCTTTTACGAGGTGCTCGTGCGGTCTTTCCGCGACGGCAACGGCGACGGCCAGGGTGATTTCCGTGGTCTCACGGAACGCCTCGATTATTTGCAGTGGCTCGGCATCGATTGTGTGTGGCTTCCGCCGTTCTTCCCCTCGCCGTTGCGCGACGGTGGATACGACGTGAGCGATTTCACGGGTGTGCACTCGCTGATGGGCGAGGTGGACGATGTCACGACGTTTATCGCCGCTGCCCACGACCGGGGCATTCGCGTGATCATCGACTTCGTCGTCAATCACACCAGCGATGAGCACCCCTGGTTTCAGGAGTCCCGCCGCGATCCGGACGGACCCTACGGCGAGTTCTACGTGTGGAGCGACACGAACGAGAAATACGAAGACGCGCGCATCATTTTCGTCGACTCAGAGCCGAGCAACTGGACATGGGATCCCGTGCGCGGACAGTACTTCTGGCACCGTTTCTTCCACCACCAGCCCGATCTGAACTACGACAACCCAGCGGTTCATGACGCGGTTCTCGATGCGATGCGATTCTGGCTCGACCGGGGGCTCGATGGGTTCCGGCTCGACGCGGTTCCCTATCTGTACGAGCGTGAGGGAACAAACGGCGAGAACCTGCCCGAGACGCACGCCTTCCTCCGCAAGGTGCGGCGCATCGTCGACACGGAGTACCCTGGCCGGGTTCTTCTGGCCGAGGCGAACCAATGGCCGGCGGATGTCGTCGACTATTTCGGCGATCCGGCAACGGGCGGCGACGAGTGCCACATGTGCTTCCACTTCCCCGTGATGCCGCGAATCTTCATGGCGGTTCGTCGCGAGTCGCGTTTTCCGCTGAGCGATATCCTCGCGCAGACCCCGCCGATTCCGTCCGGGTGCCAGTGGGGGATCTTCCTCCGCAACCACGACGAGCTGACGCTCGAGATGGTCACGGAGGAAGACCGCGACTACATGTGGAAGGAGTACGCGAAAGATCCGCGGATGAAGGCCAACATCGGCATTCGCCGCAGGCTTGCGCCTCTCCTGGACAACGACATTGACCAGATCGAGCTGTTCACAGCGTTGCTGCTGAGCCTGCCGGGATCGCCCGTTTTGTACTACGGCGACGAGATCGGCATGGGCGACAACATCTGGTTGGGTGATCGCGACGGCGTTCGCACCCCCATGCAGTGGTCGGGAGACCGCAACGCGGGCTTCTCCAGCGCGAACCCAGGCAAGCTCGCCCTTCCCGTCGTCCAAGATGCGATTTACGGATACCCGTCCGTCAACGTTGAGGCGCAGCAGGAAGATCGGTCCAGCCTGTTGCACTGGACACGGCAGATGATCGCCGCTCGCCGTCGTCACACGGCGTTCGGGCTGGGAGGATTTTCCGATCTCGGTGGGTCCAACCCGTCCGTTTTCTCGTTTTCGCGTGAGCACGCACGGGCAGACGGCACCAGCGAGATCGTGCTGTGCGTCAACAACCTGTCGCAGTTCCCCCAGCCCGTTGAACTTGACCTTCGCCGGTTCGAGGGGCTGGTCCCCGTTGAGGTCATCGGCGGTGTTCCTTTTCCCGCGATCGGGGAGCTGCCCTATCTGCTCACGCTCGGCGGGCATGCGTTCCTGTGGTTCCGACTGCAATCGCCCGCGGGCGAGAACGATGGTGGGGTGCTGTGATGATGCCGCTGCCGACCCCGAGTGCGCTGGAGGCCTATCTGGTGCGGACGCGGTGGTTCGGCGGCAAGGGCCGCCCGTTCCACGTGATGGGCGTGCGGCCGTTGGCACGGTCGCTCGCCACGGAAGATGCGATCTGGAGGGGCAGAAGCGACGACGAGACCGCCGGCCCTGACGTTGTCGTTCTGATCGTCGATGTTGCGTACGAAGATGATCAGGGCGGGGCCGAGTCGTACCAGGTGCCGATTTCCACCTACTCCGTGTCGCAGCCGCGCATCGATCACGCGCTTGTCGGGGTTTTCGACGATGTCTGGGCGTACGACGCCGTGCACGACCGTGATGCGATGGCGCTGTGGCTGAAGACCTTTTGCCGGGGAACGCAAGAGGAGCCGTTCGAATCGGATGGGATGCGATTCCACCGCCTCGACGTTTCCGGCGTCCAACTCGACGCCGACGCACCGTCATCGCCGCTGACGGTGGAACAGAGCAATTCTTCTGTGCGCTTCGGGGAGCAGACGATCATGAAGCTGTTCCGCCATGTACAGACAGGGGTGAACCCCGATATCGAGATTGCCGCCGAGCTCACGCGCGCGGGAAGTGAGAACGTCGCCGATCTGTACGGCTGGATCGAGGGCGAGTTTGACGGGGCCGTTGTGCAACTGGGGATGCTGCAGCGCTTCTTGCGGGCCTCGACCGACGGTTTTGACCTCGCGCTCGCCAGTGTGCGCTCGGTTCTTGCTGATCCATCGCTGCATCCGGCCACATACGCCGCGGAGGCGCGAGAGCTAGCGAAGGCGATCGCGCGCATTCACCTCGTGCTCCGCGAACGTTTCGATCAGACCGTGCTGGGCACGGACGCCACTCTGGCCCTGGCGAACGGGATGCGTGAACGGCTCGACGCCGCCATTCTCGTTGTTCCTCAGCTGGATGCGCATGCGCCGCGACTGCGTGCGCTGTTCGATCGCGTCGCGGGGTTGAACAGCCTCGCGGTGCAGAGGGTCCACGGCGACCTTCACCTCGGCCAAGCCCTGCGTACCCCCGACGGGTGGCGGATCGTCGACTTCGAGGGCGAGCCGTCGAAGCCGCTGGAGGAGAGGCGACGTCTCGACTCGCCCTGGCGCGATGTTGCCGGCCTGATCCGCTCGTTCGACTACGCCCCCGCCGTCGTGCAGATGTCATCCACCGAACCGAATGATGACGGCCGGAGCAGGCAGTCCGATGCGTGGGCGCACACAGCGCGAGGCGTGTTCATCCAGGCATACGCCGAAGAACTGGGAACGGGTGGGCTCACGGAGGACGAGGCGATCCTGTTGGACGCGTACATCGCCGACAAGGCCGTGTACGAGACTGTGTATGAAACGAGGAGTCGACCAGCATGGGTGTCGATTCCGATGACGGCGATTTCTCGACTGGGTCGCGCGGAGGAAACGGCATGACGATTGGCGCAGCTCCCATTCCGGACGACGTTCTGGCGATGATCGCCGAGGGACGCCATGGTGATCCTCACGTTGTTCTCGGCGGGCACCCCTATGACGGGGGCGTCACAGTGCGCGTGCTGAAGCCGCTTGCCGACGCCGTCGTGGTGCGTTTCTCGGGCGGCGATGTTTCCCTCGTCCACGAGGCGCACGGCATTTGGGTGGGGGTTCTTCCCGTCCCTGAGGTGCCGGACTACCGCGTGGTGGTGAACTACGCGGATGGTGTCGCCCACGAGCTGGACGACCCGTACCGCTTCCTGCCGACGGTGAGTGATCTTGATCTGTACCTGTTCGGTGAGGGGCGACACGAGGAGCTCTGGCGGGCGCTCGGCGCACGCACGATGACGATCGGTGAGGTGTCGGGGACGGCGTTCGCCGTGTGGGCACCCAACGCACGGGCCGTGCGCCTGAAGTCCGAGAGCAACGGCTGGGACGGTCGCGAGCACCCGATGCGTCAGCTGGGCACCTCCGGTGTCTGGGAGCTGTTCGTTCCCGGAATCGGCATGGGTGCGCACTACAAGTACGCGATTCTGTCGGCGGCCGGAGAGTGGCTCGAACGCGCCGACCCGATGGCATCGTGGGCCGAGGTTCCCCCCGCAACAGCCAGTCGGGTTCACACCTCGTCCTATGTGTGGGGTGACGAAGCCTGGCTGGTGCGGCGCGCCAAGAAACAGGCCATTCACGAGCCCATGTCGATCTATGAGGTGCATCTCGGATCGTGGCGGCGCGGGCTCTCCTACGAGCAGCTTGCCGACCAGCTCGTCGCCCACGTGCGCGAGACCGGCTTCACCCACGTCGAGCTGATGCCCGTGATGCAGCACCCGTTCGGCGGATCGTGGGGCTACCACGTCACGGGGTACTACGCACCGGACAGCCGCTTCGGTGATCCCGATGGCCTGCGTTTGTTGATCGACCGCCTGCATCAGGCGGACATCGGCGTGATCCTGGACTGGGTGCCCGGTCACTTCGCCACTGATGAGTGGGCACTTGCGCGATTCGACGGAGAACCGCTCTACGAAGATCCCAATCCTCAGCGCGGCTGGCACAAGGAGTGGGGATCGCACATCTTCAACTTCGGCCGGCACGAGGTGCGGAACTTCCTCGTGGCCAACGCGCTGCACTGGCTGGAAGAGTTCCATGCCGATGGTCTGCGCGTTGACGGTGTCGCGTCGATGCTCTATCTCGATTACTCCCGTGAGGACGGCGAGTGGTCGCCCAATGCCTACGGAGGGCGCGAGAACCTGGAGGCGGTCGCGCTGTTGCAGGAGCTCACGGCAACGGCGTACCGGAGAAATCCCGGAACGACGATCATCGCCGAGGAGTCAACGGCGTGGCCGGGGGTCACAAAGCCGACCGACCACGGGGGGCTCGGATTCGGCTTCAAATGGAACATGGGCTGGATGCACGACACGCTTGAATACGTGTCGCATGACCCCATCCACCGCTCCTATCACCACCATGAGATGACGTTCGCGGCCATGTACGGGTGGAGCGAGAACTACGTTCTGCCGCTCTCCCACGACGAGGTTGTTCACGGCAAGGGATCGATCCTCAGCAAGGTTCCGGGCGACAGATGGCGACAGCTGGCAACCGCCCGCGCCCTGTACGGGTTCATGTGGGCGTTCCCCGGCAAACAGCTGCTGTTCATGGGAAGCGAGTTTGCGCAGGAGTCCGAGTGGGCCGAGTCCCGCGAACTCGACTGGTGGCTTCTCGATCTACCGGACCATCGCGGTGTGCTGAGCGCGTTGAGCGATCTCAACGCCCGCTACCGGGAAACGCCGGCGCTATGGGCCTGGGAGGACGACCCGCGCACCTTCTCATGGATTGACGGCGACGCCGCCGGGCACAATGTTTTCTCGTTTGTGCGCCGGTCCTCCGACAGCGACGACGCATCGCAACTGGTTTGCGTGTCGAACTTTGCGGCGATGCCGCACCACGGTTTCCGACTGGGACTGCCGCACACGGGCGTTTGGGAAGAGATCGTCAACACCGACGCCACGCAGTACGCCGGGAGCGGTGTTGGGAACCTCGGCCGTATCGAGGCCGTCGCGGGTGAGCACAATGGGCAGCCGGCCCGCGCCGACATCTCGATTCCGCCGCTGGCCACGGTGTGGTTCCGGGCGCGCGGATAGGAGCCCGCCGTACGCTGGGTTCATGACGTCCCATCTGCAGGCCGATGCCGACACCGCCTCCTGGGTTCCGCTTCGGGGATCCGGATTCGGAGGCGGTCGCCATCGTCGCGCCGCGATTCGTATGCTGCTGTCCACGGCGGGGCTCGCCCAGGGCCAGCCCGGATCGGGAGTGATGAATTTCATCGCCAACCGGGCGATCAAGGCGGGGCTGCGCCATGCAGACGGGCGGTTCTTGGCGTGGTCGTGGAAAAGCGATCCCAGCGCGCTCGCGGTCCTCGCTCAGGCGCAGACACTCACCCCGCAGATGCGCGTGATGCGGGCATCGTTGCCGATCGAATATGACGACACCGAGTCGTTCTCGAACCCGCACCTCGGGGTGGGGGAGAAGCTGGTGATGGACATGCCGTCGTCGGTGGGCGGACAGCCCGCCCGTCCGCCGTTTGCGACCTACACATGGGATACGGGTGATCAGCTCATCACGTTGCACGCGGTCAGCATGGACCGCGAGCGTTTTCTGACATTCATTCCCGCTCTTGATGAACTGGCACGAACTCTGCGCTGGGTGGAGGATCTCGAGATGGGCGAGTCGAACGTTTTGCGGCTTCCTCCGGCGTGATCGCAGACCAACGGCGGCGCGGGCTTTCAGGCGTCGCCGGTAGGGTTTCTTCGTGACCAGCAGCTCGATCGACCGTGCCGAATCGCTTATCGCCGCCACCCCGGACTACCCCGAACCGGGGGTGACGTTCCGTGACCTGTCGCCGCTTTTCGCCGATGGTGACGCGATGAAGGCGGTGTGCGAGGAGCTGATTGCTCCGTTCGTGGGAACGTTCGACATCGTCGGAGGGATCGAGGCGCGCGGCTTCCTTCTCGCCGGGTACATCGCTGCCACAACGGGAACGGGCATGCTTTCGATCCGCAAGGCGGGCAAGCTTCCCAAGCCGGCCGCGGCGGTCTCGTACGCGCTGGAGTACGGAACGGCGACGATCGAGGCGCCGGGCGTTCTGACGGCGGGAGAGCGTGTCCTTCTCGTTGACGATGTTCTCGCAACGGGCGGAACCATCGCGGCCGCGCGCCAGCTGATTTCCGACCTCGGTGCCGAAACCGTGGGCGCCGCCGCGATTCTCGAGCTGGATGGTCTGGACGGTCGCGATCACGCGGGCCCCGTCCATACCCTCTTCCACGCGCCGGCCTGATACCTCGCCTACCTCGGCGGGGCGAGCGCGGCGGGATCGGCGAGGAGCGGAGCGAACGCGAGCTCCGCGGGCGCGAGAAGCATGAGGCGGGAGCGCATGTGTGCTCGTTCGAGGCGCACGGCCCGCCCGTCTGCCCCGACGGGATCAACGCGAACGGCCTGCGCGAGGCGCTCCCGGCTGGTCGCGAGGAGGACGCCCAGATAACCGGAGAGCACAACCGCTTCCGGGGCGAACGCGTTGACGAAGTTCGTCAGCGCGAGTGACAAAACGTCGACCTGTCGTTCGAGCTCCGCGCGCACGGCGGGGTCGCGCGTGAGACCGAGCTCGATGTCGAGCTCGTCCTCGTCGAGTCGGCGGCGGCCAAGGAGGTTCAGCAGACGCGCTGGATTGACCTCGGTCTCGAGGCATCCGCGCCGACCGCATGCGCATCGTCGTCCGCGGGGATCGACCACCGTGTGCCCCAGCTCGCCCGCGAAGCCGGAGGTACCGCGCAGGAGAGCCCCGTCGAAGATCAGACCCCCGCCGATTCCGTGCACGGAGCCACCGAGATACAGCAGGTTGTTGGTGCCGCGGCCGACGCCGAAGCGAGCTTCCGCCATGGCCCCGACGCTCGCATCGTTTCCGGCCGTGACCTGCACGCCGAGGGAGTTCTCGAGGCGGGACGCGATTGACTCGCGTTTCCAGCCGAGCGGCGGTGCGATCAGCACCGTGCCCATCTCGTCCACCAGGCCGGGAACGGCGAGGCCGGCCCCGACGAGTCGGTAGTGCCGATCGATGTCTGCCCGCATTCCGTCCACAACCGACGTGGCGATGTGGACGAAGCGGCGCGGGCTTGGCGGACTCGAGAGGTCGTGGCGGACGCGTGAATGCACGGCACCGCCCAGGCCGACGAGAGCGACCGAGATGGCGTCGGGTTCGGCGCGAATGCTGAGGCCGACGACGGAGTCTTCGGCGGCCACGCCCAGAGAGGGGCGCCCGACGCGACCGGTCGGAGCGGTCTCCGCCTCGCGCGCGAGCCCGAGGTCAAGGAGCTCATTCACGAGCGCCGTCACGGTCGAGCGGTTGAGTCCTGTTTCGGTGCCGATGCTCGATCGAGACAGGGGGCCGTCGACGCGGGCGAGGCGGAGAACGGCCGACAGGTTCTGTTGGCGGACCTCCTCGTTGGTCGTGCGTGACCCCATCGTCCGGGGGGCTGCGCCAGACCACAGCGCGGGAGCGCGGTTTTTTGTGGTCTCGTTCTCAGGCATGAGTATCAACGCTACCCATCATGACTCGGCCGTCAGGTAGCGCATGAGGAGGTCTTGGGTCGCGTCGGCACGATCCACCTCGGCGGTGATTCTGCCGCCGCGGAATGCGTAGATGCGATCGGACAGCCCGATCACTTCGGGCAGTTCCGAGGAGATCACGATGATCGCTCGTCCCTGTGCGGCGAGCTCGTTGATGATTCCGTAGATCTCGTACTTTGCGCCCACGTCGATTCCCCGGGTGGGTTCGTCGAGGATCAGCACGTCGGGATTGGTGAACATCCACTTCGACAGGACGACCTTCTGCTGATTGCCGCCGGAGAGGTCTCCGGTGATGGCGGCGACATTCGGTGTTTTGATGTTCAGTTTGTATCGGTAGGCGTCGGCGACCTTGTGCTCGCGGAAATGATCGACGATGCCGGCGTGCGACAGTCGCGTGATCGCGGCGGCCGAGACGTTCGCCTGAATATCGCCGATGAGATTGAGCCCGAACTGGCGGCGATCTTCTGTTGCGTAGGCGATTCCGTGCTCGATCGCCTGCGAGACGCTGCGCAGATCGATGCGCTCACCGCGCTTGTATGCGGTTCCGCTGATGGCGGAGCCGGCGGAGCGCCCGAAGATACTCATCGCCAGCGCGGTTCGCCCGGAGCCCATGAGCCCGGCGAGCCCGATGATTTCTCCCGCTCGAACAGACAGACTGACGTCGTCCACGACGGTGCGACGGCGGTCGGCAGAGTGGTGAACGGTCCAGTTCTCGACCCGGAACACCTCTTCGCCGATGTCCGGTTCGCGCGGTGGGAAGAGGCTGTCGAGATCTCGTCCGACCATCGCCCGAATGATGTGGTTCTCGTCGGTTTCGGGGTTGTCCGCGCGCATCGTCTCGATTGTCGTGCCATCGCGGAGCACCGTGATCGTGTCGGCGATGCGGAGCACCTCGCGCAACTTGTGGGAGATCACGATGCACGTGATGCCCTGTGAGCGCAGTTGTTCGATGATCGCCAGGAGGCGCTCGGAATCGCTATCGGTCAGGGCGGCCGTGGGCTCGTCGAGGATGAGGAGACGAACGTTTTTCGCCAGTGCCCGTGCGATGGCGATCAGCTGTTGCCCGCCGATGCCGAGCTCGCCCACGGGGGTCAGGGGGTTCTCGTCGAGCCCAACGCGTGCGAGCAGCTCGGCGGCGCGCAGGGCGGTCTGTTCCCAGTCGATGAGGCCGCCGCGCGTGATCTCGTTTCCGAGATGGATGTTCTCTGCGATGGACAGCTGAGGGACAAGGGCGAGTTCTTGGTGGATGACGACGATGCCCTCTGCTTCGCTTTCGCGGAGCGATCGGAAGAGCACATCGCGTCCGTCGAAGCGGATGGTTCCGTCGAAAGAACCGGCCGGGTGCACGCCGCTGAGGACGTTCATCAGCGTTGACTTTCCGGCGCCGTTTTCGCCGCAGATGGCGTGAACTTCACCGGCGCGAACGTCGAGGGAGACATTCGACAGCGCTGCCACGCCGGGGAAGCGCATGGTGATGTCCACCGCGCTGAGGATGTGGTCAGACATGGGGAGCGTTCTGCGTTCCTCTCTGAATCGCAGGAGCACGAACCGTGGCGATCGGGTGGTGTGCGGGCACCGCTGAGACTCACCAAACGGCGTCGATGTGGTCAACGTACGTTACCGGAAAGTAATTTGTCCATAGGGTCGGCAATATGTATGGTTGCCTCCAGCGGTTCGGCACATCAGGCACTCCGCCTTCTGCGAACAGAGTTGTCGCAGGGGTGCAGAGGGCCACGTGTGACTCGAGTGCGATGGGTGCCACCGCTTCCACCAAGGCGTTCCTGCGTGTCGCAGGAGCGGCCCCCTTTCAATGAAGAGAGACAGCAATGAAGCGCACAGCTCTGCGACCGATCGCCCTCACCGGCGCCGCGGTCCTCGCACTCGGCCTGACCGCGTGCTCCACCGACTCCCCCGAAACAGGCGATGCGGGCAACGGCGGTGCCGATGTTCAGGAGATGACCGTCGGCGTTGCCATGCCCACCGAAACCTCCGAGCGCTGGATCGCCGATGGCGAGGCCGTTGAATCGCAGCTCGAAGCAGCCGGATACGACGTCGACCTGCAGTTCGCTGGCGATGACATCTCGACGCAGCAGCAGCAGATCGAGCAGATGATCACGAACGGCGCGGACATCCTGATCGTCGCCTCGATCGATGGAACGGCCCTTGCGAGCCAGCTCGAAGCGGCATCCGACCGCGGCATCCCCGTCATCGCCTACGACCGCCTCATCAACGGCACCGAGGCTGTCGACTTCTACGTGACGTTCGACAACTACGAGGTGGGTGTGCAGCAGGCACAGTCGCTTCTGCGCGGCCTCGGCTACCTCGACGAGAGCTACCAGGACACGGGCCTGGAAGACGAGAAGATCATCGAGGTCTTCGCGGGATCACCCGACGACAACAACACGGGCTTTTTCTACGGTGGCGCGATGGACACCCTCGAGCCCTTCCTCGAGGACGGTCGCCTGACGATCGGCTCCGGCCAGCGCACACTGGACCAGGTGGCAACGCTGCGCTGGGACCAGGCAACGGCACAGCGCCGCATGGAAGACCTCCTCACCTCCACCTACAGCGGTGGTTCGGGTCAGCTCGACGGCGTTCTGTCTCCCTACGACGGCATCTCGCGCGGCATCATCACAGCCCTGCAGAACGCCGGCTACGGCGACTCGATCGAGAGCGGCCTTCCCGTCGTCTCCGGCCAGGACTCCGAGATCGCCTCGGTGAAGATGATTGCCGACGGCGTGCAGTTCGCGTCGATCTTCAAGGACACCCGCAAGCTGGCAACGCAGGCCGTTGAAGCCGCATCCTCCTACGCCGAGGCCCAGGAGCCGGAAGCGAACGACACCGAGACGTACGACAACGGCGTGAAGGTCGTTCCCTCGTACCTGCTCGAGTCCGACATCGTCGTTGCCGACAACATCGACAGCCTCCTTGTCGAGACCGGCTACTGGACCGAGTCCGAGGTCGCCTCGGGCCTCGCCGACTAACTCGGACCACCCCCTCGTAGATCACGTTCCGACACACGCGCGCGGCGGCTTCGCCGACGCCAGATCCGGCTCCGACGGAGCCGCCGCGCGGTGTGCCGCGTTCGAAAGGAGAGAGATGTCCAACGCGATTCTGGAGATGCGCGACATCACCAAGGACTTCCCCGGCGTCAAGGTGCTCAAGGGCGTCGGTCTCACGGTCGAGCGCGGCGAGATCCACGCCATTTGCGGCGAGAACGGCGCCGGAAAATCGACCCTCATGAAGGTGCTGTCCGGGGTGTACCCCTACGGCTCCTACGGCGGCCAGATCCTGTTCAACGGCGAGGAGATGAAGTTCCACTCCATCCCCGACTCCGAAGAACAGGGCATCGTCATCATCCACCAGGAGCTTGCCCTGGTGCCCCACCTCTCGGTCGCGGAGAACATCTTCCTCGGCAACGAACGCGCCAACAAGGCGGGGGTTGTCGACTGGCACCGCACGAATGCCGAGGCGCTGAAGCACATGGCGCGCGTGGGGCTCAATGAGAACCCCACAACGCCGGTCGGTCAGCTGGGTGTCGGCAAGCAGCAGCTCATCGAAATCGCCCGCGCGATGACGAAGAACGTCAAGCTGCTGATTCTTGACGAGCCGACCGCCGCCCTGAACGACAACGATTCCGAGCATCTGCTCGACCTCTTGCGGCAGCTGCGCGACGAGGGCATCACCTCGATCATCATCAGCCACAAGCTGGGCGAGATCGTCTCCGTCGCCGACAACACGACGATCATCCGTGACGGCGAGTCGATCGAGACGATCGATATGCACGGAGAAGACGCCACGCAGGACCGCATTATTCGCGGCATGGTCGGCCGTTCCCTCGACAACCGTTTCCCGGCGCGCGAGCCCGAGATCGGCGAAGAGATCTTCCGCATCGAGAACTGGTCGGTGTACCACCCCACGCAGGCGGGGCGCATCGTCGTCGACAACGCGTCGATCTCCGTGCGCGCCGGCGAAATCGTCGGTATCGCGGGCCTCATGGGCGCGGGACGCACCGAGTTCATGATGAGCGTTTTCGGCCGCTCCTACGGCCGCGACATTTCGGGCCGCGTGTTCCTGCGCGGTGAAGAGATCATGACGCGCACCGTGCAGCAGGCGATCGACAACCACATTGCCTATGTGTCGGAAGACCGGAAGCAGTACGGTCTCAACCTCGTCACGGACACCCGTACCAACATCACGGCCGCGTCTCTCAATAAGCTCAGCAACCGCGTGTCTCTGATCAACGGGAACGAGGAGATCCGGGTCAGCGAGGAATACCGTAAGGACCTGCGCATCAAGACCTCCTCCGTGATGCAGAACGTGGGGAACCTCTCCGGCGGAAACCAGCAGAAGGTTGTTCTGTCGAAGTGGCTGTACTCGGACCCCGAGGTGCTGATCCTCGACGAGCCGACACGAGGAATCGATGTCGGGGCCAAATACGAGATTTACGAGATCATCCACCGGCTCGCAGCGCAGGGGAAGGCGATCATCGTCGTCTCCAGTGAGTTGCCCGAGCTGCTGGGAATCAGCGATCGCATTTACACACTTGCCTACGGACGCATCACGGGCCAGATGCCCGCGTCCGAAGCGACTCAGGAGAATCTCATGGCGCTCATGACCATCGAGAACGACAAGAAGGGTGCCGCGGCATGACCAACGTGTTCGTCGAGGCGAAGGACTTGCTCACGCGCAACCTGCGCACCTCGGGAATTTACATCGCGTTCGTCGCGATCGTCGTGCTGTTCACGATCCTCACCGGCGGCACGCTGCTGGCGCCGGAGAACCTCACCAACCTGATCCTGCAGAACGCGCACATCCTCATCATGGCGCTCGGGATGCTCATGGTGATCGTGGCGGGACACATCGACCTTTCTGTCGGTTCGGTCCTCGCCTTTGCGTCGGCCGTGTCGGCTGTGCTCGTCATTCGCATGGGAATGCCGTGGTGGGTGGGTGTTCTCGCCGCCATTCTCACGGGCCTCATCGTTGGGGTCTGGCAGGGCTTCTGGGTCGCGGTCGTCGGCATTCCCGCCTTCATCGTGACGCTCGCGGGAATGCTGCTGTTCCGCGGTCTGACGTGGCTCGTTCTGGAGAACGTCTCGCTGTCGCCGTTCCCCCGCGAGTACCAGCAGGTCGCATCCGGCTTCCTCGACGGAACGCTGGGGTCGATACCGCTCGGACAAGGGCAGGGGCTTCTCGCGGTTCCGCAGACGCTCGACGTCTTCACCATGCTCATCGGTATCTTCGCCGTCGCTGGGTTCATCACCCTGCAGCTGCGGGACCGCCGCGCACGCGAGGCATACAACCAGCAGGTTGAGTCGATGCCGCTGTTCATCGCGAAGATCGTCGTCGTCAGCGCGGTCGTTCTGGCCTTCGCCTTCGCCCTCGCCTATAACCGTGGCTTCCCGATCGTGCTCATCATCCTCGGTGTGCTGATCATGGTGTACCAGATCATCACCAACCGCACGGTTTTCGGTCGTCGCGTCTACGCCGTCGGCGGAAACCTCGCCGCGGCCAAGCTCAGCGGTGTGAACGTCGTGAAGATGAACTTCTGGATCTTCGTCAACATGGGTCTGCTGACCGGTATTGCCGCTGCCGTGTTCTCGTCCCGGTCGAACGGAGCGCAGCCGAACATGGCCAACATGTTTGAGCTCGACGTGATTGCCGCCGTCTTCATCGGTGGAGCCTCCACCACCGGTGGTGTCGGCCGGATCACGGGTGCCCTCGTCGGTGGTCTCGTGATGGCCGTCATGTCAAATGGAATGTCGCTGATGGGCGTTCCGCAGTCGGCACAGCAGATCGTCAAGGGCCTCGTGCTGCTGCTGGCAGTCGCCTTCGACATCTACAACAAGCGCCGCGCCGGCGTGCGCTAAACCGCATCGCAACAAACAACCGCGCCGTGGGACATCGACTCAGATGCTCCACGGCGCGGTTGTTTGTTGTCAGGAGCCGGTGAGGTACGCCGTTGACAGGAACTCCGCGGAATCTCAACCCCCGAGCATGACTTTCTTGTGGCTGGCAGGATCGGTCTCACGCCGATCGAAGGAGTTCCGATGACACGTCAGACGTCCGTAGCACGTCAGATACTCGTTGCCGCGATCCTCCTTGCCGCCGTTGTGGCGATCGCCGCGGGCGGATCGCTTGCCACAACGCCGAACGTTGAGGGGTGGTACGCGGATGCCGTCAAGGCCCCGTGGAACCCGCCGACGTGGGTGTTCGGCCCCGCCTGGTCCGTCCTCTACCTCGCGATCGCGATCGCCGGTTTCCTGTTCTGGCGTTCCAACGACACCCCTGACGGCAGACGACGCTCGGTTCTCACGGTCTACGTGGTCCAGCTTTCGCTCAACGCCGCCTGGACGCCCATCTTCTTTGGCGGGTATCCGCTGATGGGCGAGATCGCGTGGTGGATTGCTGTTGGCGTGATCGTCGCCCTTGTCGCCTCGGTGATCTGGTTGATCGCGGCAGGACGGCGGGTCTCGCGCCTGGCGGCCTGGCTCCTGGTGCCGTATCTGCTGTGGCTGATCTTCGCCACGTCGCTCAACGCGGCAATTATCGTCCTGAACTGATCAGGTTGGCGCGGACGTCGGGAGGTCGATCATTCGCGCGAAGCCTTACGGCAGGTCCGAGCCCATCCCGGTCGGGCTCTCGATGATGTTGCCGACGATGCCGCGGATGATGTTCTCGCCCGTTTCCGTGCGTAGGCCCGCGTACCAGGCCTGTGTGACCTCGGGCTCGAAAGCGTGCGTCTCGTGTGAGCGCCGGCGTCCGCGCTCGACCAGATCACCGGCACGCTCGGCGCGCGCCCGCTCATACCGCAGCAGGGTGTCTTCGGGGCTCACGGTCGTCGTGGCGAACAACAGGCCGAGAACAAAGGAGTCTTCGAGAGCAGAGCAGGCACCCTGGCCCACATCGGGGGCGGTGTTGTGGGCGGCGTCACCGAGAATGGCCACGCGCCCGCGCACCCAGGTGTCGATCGGATCGAGATCCCAGATCTCCACGCGGTTCAGCGACTGCTCGGGGTCGATCGACGCGAGAAGAGACTGCACGCCCGGGGCCCAGCCCGCGAAGGCCTTTTCGAGGGGAGCGATGCCATCCGCGCGATCGTAATCCTCACCCGAAGGGCCGGGAACGTCGACGAAGAAGTAGAACCGGTTACCGGCAACGGGCATCGCCGAGACGCGCTTGCCATCGGCGACGTAGGTTGTCCACTGATCCGCCGGGCCGAACGCTTCGTTCACCGGGACGAGGCCGTTGTAGTTGACGTATCCCCGGTAGGTGCGCTCCCGGCGCTCGCCCAGCACATAGTCACGGGTGATCGACTTGGCGCCATCGGCGCCGATCACGATGTCGGCCGTGGCCGTTTCGCCGTCGTCGAATGTCACGGTGGCGCCGGAGGAGTCCTGGTCGATACGTACCATCTTTCGCCCCAGATGGATGCGATCCATCCCGAACGTGTCGATCAGTAGCTGCTGCAGGTCGGCGCGAGCAACGGGGTACGGGCGCTGGCCCGTTTTCTCCGTCACGGGCGAGAGGCTGAACTGCGTCATCGTCTCGCCCGTATGGCCGTCGTAGTAGGCCATGCGGTCCATGAGGCCACCCAGCCGGGCCACCTCATCCGCCAGCCCCAGCCAGTTCAGCACCTTCACGCCGTTCGACCACAGCGAGAGCGCGGCACCGACCGGCTTGTTCTCATGAATACGGTCGTAGATCGTCACGTCGTGTCCGAGGCGCTGAAGAGCGATTCCTGCGCTGGTTCCGCCGACGCCGGCCCCGATGATGATGACCCGCATCTCAGCTTCCCCGATAGGTGGAGTACGCGAACGGGCTGAGCAGAATTGGGACGTGGTGGTGACGGTCGTCCGTCACCGTGAACGTCACAGTGACGAACGGGTAGAACGCGTCCGTGCCCTGTGCGGCGAAATAGGCACCCGTGTCGAAACGCAGCGAGTAGTCGCCGGCTGCCAGAACGTCCGGTCCGAGTCCGGCCCGCCCGTCATCATCGGTGGTCCCTGTGGCGATGGGGACGCCGTCGCTTGTTGTGAGCGTCAGAGCGATGCCCGGAGCGGGGACGCCGCGGGCGGCGTCGAGGACGTGAGTTGTCAGATGAGGCATGGGCGCTTTCAGGGGGCTTCGGGGGTGGTGTCATCGTCGATGGCGGCCTCGAGCCGCAACTGCGCGATTTGGGCAAGCTGGAACGCCGCTTCGCGCCATTCCGTTTCCGGGTCGTTGGACAGCCGGCGTTCGAGCTCTGTCAGGATCTGTTCCGGTGATCGACCGGCGGCGCGGATCAAGAAAACGCGCCCGAACTGTTCCTCGTAGCGGGCGGTTCCCCCGGCGATACGCCGCGCGATATCGGCGGCTGCCGTGGCCATGGCCGACTGCTCACGGCGGGAATGGTCGCCCTCCGCCCCTTCTCGGTCGACGCGATCGCCGATGCGCGGATGCTGGCTGAGCGCAGCGTCGAGATCCTGCTCCGTCCACTCTTTCGCGAGGCGCCCCGCCACGTCCTCCAGATGAGCGAGGTCCTCGAACGGACGGGCGGCGACGACATCGTCGACCCACGACGGCACATCGGCCCACACCCGCACGATCGCGCGGGCCTCGTCCTCGGGCAGCTGGTTCAGATCGGTGATGAGCACGCGGACAGCGTATCCCCGCGAGATTTCTGCCGCATTGCGAAGCGCCCGGTCGCGCGAAAGAACTCGGCCCGCCTCCGCGCCGCTCCCTGGATGAAACTGCAGCGGACGCACGGAAAACGGAGAGCTGTTTCTCGCCCTGCTCCGCGGCATCTTCGGCATCTTCTGGTACGGCGCGCAGACCTACTTTGCGTCGGTCGCGAGCCTTTTCGCGAACGACACTGTGACCGGGTGGTCGGCGGTTGCCGCATTCGTGGGCGTCGTCGGGTTGATGGTCGCCTATTTCTCGGCCGTGATCATCAACTACGGCGACTTCTCGCGGTTCTCGCGCAGTGAGAAGTCGATGCGGCTCGGTAACTTCCTCGGTCTGCCCGTGAGCCTGGCCTTCTTCAGTTTCCTCAGCCTGTTCATCACAGCGGGCGCCTACGACGTGTCGAACCTGGCACCGTCCAAGATCAGCTTCCGCCAGGGCGGCTACATCACGGCGCGAGTACCGTGGCATCGTGACATCCATGCTCCGCCACCCCGCGTCCATCGCCGCCCGCCGTACCTTCGTCGACGGTGTGTTCCGGCCCGCCACCATCCGCATCGCCGACGGGACGATCAGCGGCATCGGACGATTCACCGACCAGGCCGATGTCGTCGTTGACGACGCCCACGTTCTGATCCCCGGTCTCGTCGACAGCCACGTGCACTTCAACGAGCCTGGTCGCACGTCGTGGGAGGGATTCGCAACGGGAACGGCGGCGGCGGCGGCTGGCGGGGTCACCACCGTCGTCGATATGCCCCTCAACTCCCTGCCGGTGACAACCTCACCGGCAGCGCTCGCCGCGAAACGCGAAGCGGCGGCGGGGCAGCTGGCCACCGATCTCGCCTACTGGGGCGGGGCCGTGCCTGAGAACCTCGGGTCCCTGGGCGAGCTGCTCGACGCGGGTGTTGTCGGAGTGAAGGGCTTTATGGCTCCGAGTGGCATCGACGAGTTCGGGCACCTCAGCGGGGCGCAGATCGAGGCGGCGCTGTCCGAGCTGGCGCTCCGCGACGGCCTGTTCATCGCCCACGCCGAGTTCGAAGAGTTTCTCACCGAGGCAGCCGGACCAGTGTTCACCGACTTCGTCGCGTCGCGCCCGCCTGAGGCGGAAATCGCGGCGGTGCGCGTTGTCGTCGAAGCTGCCCGCCGTACGGGCGCACGGGCGCACATCGTGCACGTTTCCGCGGCCGGAGCTCTCGATCTCGTCCGCCAAGCTAAGGCGGACGGCGTTCGTCTGACGATCGAAACGTGCCCGCACTACCTCACGCTCGATGCGGACGCCGTTCCCGATGGCGAGGGCCGCTATAAGTGCTGTCCTCCCGTTCGAGGCCGCGCCAACCAGGACGCGCTGTGGGACGGTGTTCTGGACGGAACAATCGATGCGATCGTCAGCGACCACTCGCCCGCAACGGCCGATCTGAAGAACGTTTCCGATCTCGGCGTCGCGTGGGGCGGCATCTCCGGTGTGCAAACGGGCCTGGCATCCGTGTGGACCGAGGCGCGCCGCCGCGGCATCGACCTGGAACGCATTCTGCCGCTGTTCACGACGGGCCCGGCCGCCATCGTTCGTCTTTCCCGGGGCGAGATCGTGCGCGAGGCGCCGGCGCACCTGGCCGTTTTCGACCCGGATGCGGAGTACACGCTCGGCGCCGACGATCTGCACTACCGCAATCGCCTGTCTCCGTGGGTCGGTACCCCGCTACGCGGGGCCATCCGCGAAACGTATCTGCACGGCGAGCGCGTTTACACGCGCGATGAGGGCGTTCTCGCCCGTAGCGGCCGCGAGGTCTTCCCGCACGAGCAGGCGCAGCTCAGCGGCTACGTCGAGCTGGGAACGGGAATCGCCTCGTCCTAAGAACGTTCCGCCAGAGTTCGCGCGGCACGGGCGACGCGCTCCGCCAAACGCGGGGCATCCACGGTGACCAGCTCTTCGTCGACAACGATCGGGCGGCCGCCGACGAACAGCCGCGTGAGCGGGGGTAAAGATCCCAGCCCCAGCGCGGCAACCGGGTCGAGAATTCCGGCGTGTTCGATTCCGTCGATCTTCCACACGGCGATATCCGCGAGCTTGTGCGGTTCGAGCGAACCCAGCTCGGTGTCGCGGCCCAGAACGCGCGCACCGCCGATCGTTGCCAGACGCAGCCCGTCGCGCACGCTCATCGAATCGGCGCCCGTGCGCAGCCGGTTCATCAGAACAGCCTGGCGGATCTCAGAGCCCAGCCTCCCCGACTCGTTTGAGGCCGCTCCGTCGACGCCAAGGCCAACGGCAACTCCCGCGCGCAGCATATCGCGCACGGGAGCGATTCCGGCGGCGAGGCGCGCGTTCGACGATGGGCAGTGCGCGACTCCGGTTCCCGTTGCGGCGTATCGAGAGATCGCTGGCCGGTCCAGGTGCACGGCGTGCGCCATCCAGACGTCATCGCCGAGCCAGCCCAGATCCTCAAGAAACTGGGTCGGCGTTTTTCCGATCTTCTCTCGGCAGAAGACGTCCTCTTCGATCGTCTCGGAGGCGTGAGTGTGCAGGCGAACGCCGAGGGAACGGGCGAGCGCAGCCGCCTCACGCAGCAGCGTTTCCGTCACGGTGAAGGGTGAGCAGGGGGCGATCGCCACCCGCACCATCGCATCGAATGACGCATCGTGGAATCGTTGGACGGCGTCGGCCGAGGCCGCGAGCGCCGCGTCTGTCGTTTCCACGGCGAAGTCTGGCGGAAGGCCGCCCTGAGACTGGCCAAGATCCATGGAGCCGCGCGTGGCATGGAGTCTCACGCCGACCTCACGGGCGGCTTCGACGATCGCGCCGACAATATCGCCGCTTCCGGCGGGGAAGACATAGTGGTGATCGGCGACCGTGGAGCATCCGGATCGTGCCAAAACCGCCATCGCCCCCGCGGCTCCCTCACCCGTCAGATCGGCATCGATTCGTGACCACGGCGGGTACAGCGTTGTGAGCCAGTCGAACAAAATCGCGTCCTGTGCGAAGCCGCGCGTGAGCCATTGATACAGGTGGTGGTGGGTGTTCACAAGCCCCGGTGTCACGAGGCAGCCGCTCGCGTCGATCACCTCCGCGTCGATGCGCAGGTGTTCCGGAGCTGGCCCGGAGCCGACCGCGGCGATGCGTCCGTCAACCGTGAACACATATCCCGCCGCGTGTTCTGTGCCGCGGGCATCAACGGTCGCGATGTACCCGTTTTCGATCAGCGTGCGCGTCATGGCGCTCACGGTAGGCCAGGTACGTTTCCGCTCCGTGTCCTGCACAGATCGCGGACGCGGCGCGTTTCATGAAACGCGCGCGCAACGCATCGCGCCTACGCTGACGGAATGAGCACCAGCGGGCAGGCGGCGAACAACCGATTCGGCACGGGGCCGGCTCCGGCCTTTGCCGAGCTGCCGATTCTGCAACCCCATGTCTTTCCGGCCGGGCACGAGCTGCCCGAGGGCGCGGCGTATCTCTCGGCTGAGCCTGCCCATGTGCTGTGGGGGCGATTGCCCAGCCGCGCCGACGCACCTGTTCTCACAATCGCGTCGGGCGATCAGGTCGTCATCGACACCGTGAGCCACGAGGGGATTCTTCCCGATCAGGGGCAAGACCCCGCCCACTTCTTCGTCGATCACGGGGTGCCCCCGGGAGCTGTGCTCGATGACGCGATCGCGATCGCCGCGGGCAACCAGCGCGATCATGCAGCGGACGGACCTCACGTTGTCACGGGCCCCATTCGTGTGGAGGGCGCTCGTCCCGGTGATCTGTTGCGGATCACGGTGGATGCGCTCGCACCGCGGGTGCCGTACGGCGTGATCAGCAACCGCCACGGCAAGGGCGCGCTCCCCGCGCAACTCCCGCGCTCGGGCCAAACGGTCAGCGTCTTCACGCCCGTCGAGCAGCGTGCCGACGGCCTTGTCGGCGCCCTTCCGTGCACCGAGGGTGCGGAGCGTACGGTCACGTTTCCGCTGGCACCATTCCTCGGAACGATGGGCGTCGCCCCCGCATCGGATGATCGCCCGCACTCCGTTCCTCCGGCGGAGTACGGCGGCAACATCGACATCCGGCTGTTGACGGCGGGATCCCAGCTATTTCTGCCGGTGCAGGTGGACGGCGCGCTCGCGTACGTCGGCGATCCGCACTTCGCACAGGGCGACGGAGAAGTGGCGCTCACCGCTCTCGAGGCATCGCTGCGCGCAACGCTGACGTTTGATGTGATCAGCCAGGACGAGGCACGTCGCGAGTTCGGCGAGGTCACGGGCCCCCTCGTGCGCACATCCGAGTTTCTCGTTCCGACGGGGCTCGACCCGGATCTGAATGAGGCCATGCGCAAGGCGGTGCGCGCGGCGCTCGATCTCATCCAGGCGCGCTGGGGCATGGACGAGCACCTCGCCTACGCGTATCTGTCGGCCACGACCGACTTCGACATTTCCCAGGTGGTCGACATTACCTGCGGTGTTCACGCCCGGATTCGAGAGGCGGACTTCTCATGACAGATGCGATCCCCGGCGCCGCTGCTCTGCCCGACGATCTGCGGGAGGCGTTCTTCGCCTACGAGCGTGCCATTTTGGCGAACGACCTCGACCAGCTGGACCACTGGTTCCTCCGGTCTGATGCGACGCTGCGCGGCGACGACGCCGGTCTTCTCGTCGGGCACGACGTGATCAGCGCCTTTCGGGGCCTGCGCGGCGGTGTCGCCGAGCGGGTCATCGAGAAGATCGAGTTCCGGGAGATTACTGAGGACACCGCGTACATCGTGTCTGTTTCGCGCTTCCTCATCGGAGGCCGCGGTCTGCAGACTCAGCTGTGGCGGAAAACGGATGACGGCTGGCGGATCGCTGCCGCACATGTCTCCGGTCGCCCGCAGCCCCTGAACCGAACGATGTGGCGCACGGTGGGCGATCCGCTGTTCCAGGGAGCGTGGGACGGCCCCCTCGTCGGAACGTCCGTTGCGGTCAAGGACCTCTTTGCGATCAAGGGGTATCGCATCGGCGCGGGTAACCCCGCCTACGTTGATTCCGTCGCACCAGAGCCGCGCACGGCGGCCGCCGTGACCGACCTGCTGCGCGGCGGCGCCTCGCTCCGGGGTATCGCCAGAACCGACGAGTTCGCGTACTCGATCGCGGGCAACAACGCCCACTACGGAACGCCCCCGAACGGCGCCCTGCCGGGTGCGCTGCCCGGCGGCTCCTCCTCGGGTCCCGCGAGCGCCGTTGCGACGGGACAGGCAGACATTGGCCTGGCCACGGACACGGCGGGGTCGATTCGCGTGCCGTCCTCGTACCAGGGGCTGTGGGGGTTGCGCACGACGCACGGGCTCGTTCCGCGGGCGGGGCTGCTGCCATTGGCGCAATCGTTCGACACCGTCGGATGGATCACCCGTTCGGGGGAAGTTCTGCAAAAGGTCGCCGACTGGTGTCTGTCGTTCGACGGCTCCGGTTCCACCGAGCGCGTCTACGGCGCAAGCGGATCGGACCTGCCATGGAGCTTCCGCATCCCGGCCGAAATCCTTGAGGTCGTCGAGCCCGAAACGCGCGCCGCGTTTGAGCAGTTCCTCTCGCGCCTTGACGCCCCCGTCGAGACGGTGAACATCGGCTCCCTTGCCGGGTACCAGGAGCCGTTTCGGACCGTGCAGGCCGCTGAGGCCTGGCGGAACAACGGTGAGTGGATCCGCGAAAACCCCGGTGCCCTCGGGCCCGCCGTGGAGGAGCGCTTCCGCGACGCCGCGCGCATCACGGACGAACAGGAGCGCGAGGCCCGCGCTGCGCTCGCCCCGCTGAAGGAGATCATCGACGGTCTTCTCGGTGATGCCCAGTTGCTGATGCCAACGGTTCCTGGCCCCGCCCCCATGCGCACGTCCGACGGGCAGAAGGTGGACGCCGTGCGAACGGCGACGCTGCGGATGACCACCCCGGCGGCCGTTGCGGGAGCACCCGCCCTCTCGATTCCTCTTCTGACCGTGCCCTCACAGCTCGGTCCCGCTCCGGTCGGTGTCTGCGTCGTGTCGCGAGCGGAAACTGACATTGCGCTTGTTCGCCTGGGCCGCCGCATCTCAGACGCCGTCTCTTGAGCACGAAAGATCACCATGTCGCATATCGCTCCCATTGATCCGCCCGCCCGTCTGCTGATGGGCCCCGGTCCGATCTCCGCCTATCCGAGCGTCCTGCGCGCGATGTCGTCTCCGCTCGTGGGCCAGTACGACCCGTTTATGACCGCAGCGATGAGCGAAACGCAGGATCTGTACCGCCGCGTGTGGTCCACCCGAAACGAGCAGACGTTTCTCGTGGACGGCACGTCGCGGGCGGGAATCGAAGCGGCGATCACCTCGCTCGTCCGGCCGGGCGAGAGGGTGCTCGTTCCCGTTTTCGGCAGGTTTGGGCACCTGCTGGCCGAGATCGCCGAGCGGGCGATGGCCGAGGTGCATCGCATCGAGGTGGAGTGGGGTCAGGTTGTTCCCGCGTCAAAGATCGAAGAGGCGATCGTGCGCGTGAAGCCAACGCTTCTCGCACTGGTGCAGGGAGACACCTCGACGACGATGAACCAGCCGCTCGACGACATCGGCGAGATCTGCCGCCGGCATGGCGTTTTGTTCTACTCGGATGCAACCGCGTCGCTCGGCGGAAACGCATTCGAGGCTGATGCCTGGGGCCTCGACGCCGCAACGGCCGGACTGCAGAAGTGTCTGGGCGGCCCGAGCGGTTCCAGCCCCATCACGCTGTCGGAGCGGGCGACCGAGGTGATTCGCTCGCGCGGACGCGTTGAGGCCGGAATCCGCGAGGCCGGAGACACCAGCGCCGCCGATTTCGTGCGGTCGAACTACTTCGATCTCGGCATGATCATGGACTACTGGGGTCCGCGCCGCCTCAACCACCACACCGAGGCCACGAGCATGCTCTACGCCGCGCGCGAATGCGCATCGGTGCTGCTGACGGAGGGCCGGGAGAAGGTCATCGCGCGTCACGCGACAGCCGGAGCCGCGATGCTCGCCGGCGTCCGAGGCCTGGGACTGACGGTTTTCGGCGACGTGGCTCACAAAATGAACAACGTCGTCGCGGTCGAGATCCCGGATGGCGTTGCGGGAGATCCGGCTCGCCAGGCGATGCTGGACGACTTCGGTATCGAGATTGGCACCTCCTTCGGCCCGTTGCACGGCCGCGTCTGGCGCATCGGAACGATGGGATACAACGCCCGCAGGGATGCCGTGCTCACGACACTCGCGGCGCTCGAGCAGGTGCTGCGCCGATTCGGGGCATCCGTTCCCACCGGTGGCGGCGTTGACGCGGCGATCGATACTTTCCGCGAGGCAGCCGCATGACGGCGCCCTCCGCTCTGACCCGCCTCGGCTCGGTCACCCCCGACGTTTTCGCGCAGGCGGCGCGACGCGTGATGGCGCGCTGCGACGAGCTGGCGAGAGTGTCATCCGACGAGGGAGCGATCACACGCGTCTACCTCTCGCCGGAGCACGCGCGCGTCAACCGGCTCGTGGCCGAGTGGATGCGGGAAATCGGCCTCGTGACACGGCAGGACGCCGCGGGTAATCAGCTGGGCGTACTGCGGGCCGCATCACCCGATGCGCCGACACTGATGCTCGGCTCCCACCTCGACACCGTGATCGATGCGGGACGTTTCGACGGCATCCTCGGCGTTCTCATGGGCATCGAGGTGGCGCGCCTGCTGCGGGTTCCTGGAGGCGACGACGGCATCTGGATGAGTCCGTTTCCCTTCGGCCTCGAAATTGCGGCGTTCAGCGATGAAGAAGGAACCCGGTTCGGCAAGGCACTGCTCGGGTCATCGGCCGTCGCGGGGGAGTGGGACCCGTCCTGGTGGAACCTCACCGATGACGATGGCATCACACTGCGGGAGGCCTACCGGGAGTTCGGCCTCGACCCGGGCCGGGTGGCTGAGGCGGCGCGTACCAGCGAACAGCTCGTCGGGTATCTCGAGGCTCACATCGAACAGGGGCCGCAGCTCGATCGTCGCGGCGAATCCCTTGCCGCCGTGTCGTCCATCGCATCGGCACGTCGCTTCCAGCTGGTTGTCGAGGGTGAGGCTCGCCACGCGGGTGGAACGCCGTACGACATGCGGCGGGACGCGCTTCTCGGAGCAAGCGAGGCGGCCCTCGCAGTCGAGCGTGTCTGTGCGGGAGAACACCACATCATCGGAACCGTCGGCCAGCTCGAGGCGTTCCCTGGAGCTGTCAACGTCGTGCCGGGCGAGACACGCTTCAGCGTGGATCTGCGCGGCGAGTTTGATCACAGCCGTGACCAGGTGTGGGCGCAGATCAGCGCGGAACTCGACGAGATCATGGGCCGCCGCCATCTGCGTTGGCGTGCCCGAGAGGTGCACTCCGCTCCGGCGATGTTCTGCGATCCGCTCTTGCAGGATGTGGTGAGGGCCGGAATTGGAGCCACGCTGCCGGCGCGCGCAGCAGAGCCGGTGACGCTGTTCAGTCCCGCAGGTCACGACGGGATGACGATTGGATCGGTCACGCCCGTGGGAATGCTGTTCCTGCGCAATCCCGACGGGATCAGCCACCACCCCGACGAGGCCGTCACCGGATCCGACGTTGCCGTTGGCCTGCGTGCGTTCGCGCAAGCCGTCGCGCACCGCGGAGAAGAGCGGGGATAGTCACGAAACACCCGCGCAACGCGACACGAATGTTGGGGAAACCGAACAGGCATACCGTCAGCAGAGTCCTCACCCGTGAGCACCACCCTGCAGATGGAGAACAGCATGTCTCTCGCTTCCCGCCGCGCCCGCGCCGGCTTATCCGTCCTCGCCGTTTCGGCCCTCGCCCTCGCCGCCTGTGGCGCTGATGACGCCGGTTCCGGCGACACCTCGGCGGGCGACGGAAGCGCCGACTTCGGCGACATCACGCTCCAGCTGAGCTGGATCTTCAATGAGGAGTTCGCCGGCGAGTACATCGCCGACACCGAGGGCTACTTCACTGAGGCCGGTTTCTCTTCCGTGAACCTTGTGCCGGGGCCCTCCACGGGCGTCGCCGAACTGCTCGGCGGCACCGCCGATATCGCGCTGAGCGACTCCGTCGCCATCGGAACGGCGATCGCGAATCAGGACGCCCCGTTGACCATGATCGGAGCGACCTTCCAGGCGAACCCCTTCACAATTTTGTCCCTGGCAGATGGCGGCGATATCGCCACCGCGGCAGACCTCGTCGGTAAGCGCATCGGCGTTCAGGACTCCAACACGTCGCTGTTCAACGCGCTGATGGCGGCCAACGGCATCGATCCGTCTGACGTCGAGATCGTTCCCGTGCAGTATGACCCCGCCCCGCTCGTCAACGGCGAGGTCGACGGATTCGTCGCGTACATCACGAACGAGGCCATCACCTTGGACCTGATGGGGCTCGACACGACCAACCTCCCCTTCGCAGACAACGGACTGCCGTTCGTGGCAGAAACAGTGTCGGTCACGCGCGAGACCCTCGAAAACGAACGCGACATGCTGAAGGCCTTCCTCGTGGCCGAGATTCGTGGTTGGACAGAAGCCGTTGCGGATGCGCAGCGCGGCGCCGATCTCGCGCTCGAGGTGTACGGAATCGACCTCGATCTCGACCCCGAGAAGACACTTCTGGGCTCAGAAGCGCAGAACATCCTCGTCACCTCGGCTGAAACGGAGGAGAACGGCCTGTTCACGGTGAGCGAAGAGCTACAGACCATGACCATCGAGAGTCTCGCCGGAGCCGGCATCGAGGTGACGGCGGAAGAGCTGTTCGACATGAGTCTCCTTGCCGAGGTCTACGACGAGAACCCCGAGCTCGTCGACTACCAGGGCTGATCGTTCCTGCGGCCGGTGGACACACCACCGGCCGCAGAAACAACACATGACACTCGCACCCCTTCCGAGGAGCATCTCGTGACCGATACGACATCCCCCGCCGACACCGTGGCGGCAACGGGATTGCAGATCACCGGCCTGAACAAGGTCTTCCGGGTAGGACGCTCGAACGTCGTCGCCCTTCAGGACGCCAATCTGCACACCGAACAGGGAACATTCCTGTCACTTCTCGGCCCATCGGGATGCGGAAAATCAACGATTCTGCGCATCCTCGCCGGACTCGAGAATCCCTCGAGCGGCACCACACGGGTCGACGGAAAAAGCCCGCGCGAGCTGCGCCGAGAAAACGCGCTGGGCATCGCGTTTCAGGACGCGGCGCTGCTGCCATGGCGCAGCGTGCAGTCCAATATCCAGCTCCCGTTCGAAGTGGCGGGCGCCTCGGTCGATCGCGCGTACGTGCGAGAGATGATCGACCTGGTCGGCCTGACCGGCTTCGAAAAGGCGAAGCCGGCCCAGCTCTCGGGCGGAATGCGCCAGCGGGTGTCGATCGCCCGCTCCCTCATCATGAAGCCGGAGGTTCTTCTCTTCGACGAACCCTTTGGTGCCCTGGACGATATGACCCGGCAGCGCCTGAATATGGAGCTGCTGCGGATCTGGACCGAGAAACCCGCAACAACGCTCCTCGTCACACACGGCATCGCCGAGGCAATCTTCCTGAGCGACAAGGTGGCCGTGATGAGCCCGCGCCCTGGTCGCATTAAGGCCGTGATGGACATCGACCTGCCCCGTCCGCGCACACCGGACCTCATGCGAACGCCCGAGTTTCACGCGTACGTCGATGAGGCGTCCGAGTTGCTCTTCGGGGGCGAGGGCGACCATGAGCACTGACACCGCCGCGCGCCGTATCGACTGGGAGGACGTGCGGCTTCCCTCCTGGGTGATCGGCGGGGCCGGAATCGTCGGGGTGATCGCCCTGTGGTGGATCCTCGCAGAGACCGTCTTCGCCAACGTCGGGGCCGGCGTGCGCGCCATCCCGACGCCCCCGCAGGTCATCGAGGGCTTTGTCCAGTCCGGCTGGGACTTCTACGCCCGCAACTTCAGCGTCACTCTCGCAGAGGCGGGAATCGGATATCTATGGGGGAACGGACTGGCACTGTTGTTCGCGGCCCTCGTGTTGATCGCTCCGAGGCTCGAGGGCGTCGTGATGCAGCTGGCGATCATCACCTACTGCATTCCGATCGTCGCCGTCGGAATCCTTCTGGTCGTCATCGTTCCCGTTCCTGGAGCAGGGGAGCCGGCCGGAAACGCCATCTTCCTCGCGGCGCTGTCGGTGTTTTTCACCACCGTCGTCGGCGCCCTTCTGGGGCTCAAAGCCGCTGATCGGTCGGCCCTCGACCTCGTCACCGTCTACGGAGGAACCCGCTTCACACAGCTGCGCAAAGTGCGCGTTGTTGCGGCCCTTCCCGCCATTCTCAACGCCCTCCAAATCGCCGTTCCTGCCGCATTTCTCGGAGCCGTTCTTGGCGAGTTCCTCGGCCGCGTCAGCACGGGCGTCGGGCCCGCGATGATCGCGGCGCAGCAGGGCCTCGACTCGCCGCGCGTGTGGGGCCTGGCATTGGTGTCCGGGCTCGTCGCGCTCGCGGGATTCGGCGTTCTCGGCCTGATCGCCCGCGTGATCGCCCCCTGGTCGAAGGGAGTATCGGCATGACGGCCCTGCAGACGACAACGTCTCCTCCCACGGCGGAACCGTCGTCCGACATTCGCCGTGAGGCACGACGCGCCACGATTCGCGCCCTCGGAACCAGCCTGTCCACGTTCGGGCTGACCATCGCCGCCGTTATCGTGCTTTGGCAGGGGCTGCTGTGGGTCTTCGGGATCTCCGCCTACGTGGGCAAGGGGCCGCTGGACGTGTGGGCGTTCCTCGTCACGGACGACGCCGCTGCCGAGAACCGCGCGCGCATGTTCGGCGAACTGTTCGTCACGCTCGGCGACGCCGCGATCGGCTTCGCGGCGGGGCTGTTCGTTGCTCTGCTCGTCGCGCTCGCCTTCCAGCTGAGCAAGGGGATCGAACACGCCCTGATGCCCCTCGCCATGCTGTTGCGCTCCGTTCCCCTCGTCGCGATGGCTCCCGTGATCATCCTCATCTTCGGACGCACCCCTGCAACGGTGGCGGTGATGGGCGGAATCGTCGTTCTCTTCCCGGCGCTGGTGAACATCGTCTTCGGTCTGCGGCAGGCATCGCCGCAGATGAACGACCTCATCGCGGTCTACGGTGGATCGGCATGGACAGCTCTGCGCAAGGTTGCCCTGCCGAGTTCCCTCCCGTCGCTCCTCGCCGCCGTGCGCATTTCGGTGCCCGGCGCGATCACGGGGGCGCTCCTCGCCGAATGGCTGGCTGTCGGCGGCGGTGTCGGCGGCGCAGTCGGTGGCTATAGCGCCTCGGCGCAATTCACGGCCCTGTGGACCTCGGTGGTTCTGGTCACCATCGCCGCCCTCGTTCTCTACAACCTTGTCGCCATTATCGAGTCGGTCGTGCTGGCACGCATGGGCATGGCCGATAGGGCATAACACCCGCCCCGAAAGGAACACCCATGACACGTGATCTTGCGGCCTTCGTCGCCGGTCTCCCCAAGGCCGAACTGCACCTGCACCTGGAAGGGACACTGGAACCCGAGTTGAAATTCGCGCTCGCCGCACGCAACGGAATTCAACTGGCGGAGAAGAGCGTTGATGAGGTCAAGGCGACGTACAACTTCACCGATCTAACGAGCTTCCTCGCCGTGTACTACCCGGCAATGCAGGTTCTGCAGACGGCCGAGGATTTCTTCGACCTGGCCTGGGCGTATCTGCTACGGGCGAAGCAAAACGGCGTCGTGCATGCCGAGATGTTCTTCGATCCGCAAGCGCACACGAGCCGCGGGGTTTCTTTCGCCGATGTGATCACGGGGTACCGCCGAGCGGTTGTGCGCGCGCAGAGCGAACTGGGCATCTCGGCCGAGCTGATCCTCTGCTTCCTCCGCGACTTCACGGCGGAACATGCCATGTCGACGCTGATGGAGGCGCTGCCCTATCGGCACTGGATCATCGGCGTTGGGCTCGACTCGGACGAGCGCGGCAATCCGCCGGCGAAGTTCGCGGAGGTCTTCGCCCGGGCGAAGAGGGAAGGTTTCCTGACCACGATGCACTGCGACATCGATCAGACCGGATCGATCGATCACATCCGTCAGGTGATTGAGGACATCGGCGCCGACCGAATTGATCACGGAACCAACATCGTCGAAGACCCGGAACTCGTGGCGCTCGCCAAGGGGAAGGGGCTGGGGTTCACGACCTGTCCGCTGTCGAACTCCTTTGTGACGGACCAGATGAAGGCCACCGAAATCGTCGCGCTCTTGCGCGCCGGGGTGCGGGTCATGGTCAACTCGGACGATCCGGCCTACTTCGGCGGATACGTTGCCGACAACTACGTTGCGCTTGCCGAGCAGGCGGGGCTGGATCAGACCGATCTGGTCCGGCTTGCGGCGAACTCCTTTGACGCCGCGTGGCTGACCCCGACGCGGCGAGCAGAGTACCTCGCCGCCATCGACGCGTATGTGTCGGAAGAGGCCGCTGCGGTCCCCGCATGACGCCGGAACAGGCCGCCAGCGCCCGGATTACCTCCGACCCGGAAACGGCTGCCCGGCTCGGCGCGTGCATTCGGTCCCGGAGAAAGGCGTGCGGGCTTACGCTCGCCCGCATGGCCGAACGCGCCGGGCTATCGCACGCCTTTCTTAGCCAGATCGAGCGGGGGATACACCAGCCCAGCCTGAGCTCGCTGCAGCGGATCGCCGTTGCTCTGGAGACCAGCCCGGTCGAACTGGTTGCTGCGGCGGAACCGCCGGTTGCCGATCCGCCTCCGGTTGAACTCTTGCGCGCCGGAGAGGGGGCTGTTCCTGATGGCTTCTCGGTGGGAACGGCACGGCTCCTTGCCCATGCACCGGGCTTCCGGCCCCTGGAAGTCGACGTGACGCGCTCGCCGCGCGGCGAGATGTATCGCCACGCGGAGGGCGAATTCATATACGTCGTTTCCGGAACGCTGCACGTGGAGCTGGACGGAGAGGAACACCGCCTGGATCCCGGTGACTCGGCGTATGTGGCCGGCGGTATTCCTCACCGCTGGTGGATGCTCGATGGGCCGGCCCGCCTTGTCGTGGTGAAGGAAACCCCGGGGTAGCGAGGTCCATACGGAGCCTCCTGTGCGCGGAAGGGGAAAAGGCTACGCTTCTCGCCGAGCTCGCCCGAATCGCTCAGCAACAGGCAGAACGGTCCGGCGGCGGCGAGCGCGAGATCGACGAGAAGGCCGCGGTCGTTCTGCCAGAGAAGACTCCGGCGCAGAGCCGTAAAGTCGCCGCGTTGCACGCCGAAATTGAGCGGACCGCCAGCCGCCACGAGCGGCATCAGCTTGCCCGGCTGCGGCGAAAGGTTGTCGTCACCGATCTGAGCGACGGCATGAGTGAGCTGTAAGCGCTCCTCCCCACGCTCGAGGCGCGGGCCATAAAGGATCGTTTTCAGCTGCTGGCTAACAGTGCACTCTGCCGTTCCTCAGGAGAACAGTGTGGCGATTCCAGTGACACAGCTCAGGACTCCCAACACGACCAACACCCCGGTTGCCAACGCCTGAAGCACCGTCGTTATCCGGGGCCGATTCGCGATCGCCGGGACGTTCGCCACGAGCGCGCCGACAAGAGCAAGCCACCCGAGAAGCATCGCGATGTGGACGGTGGCGACCACTGCATACTCGTAAATCGCTGGTTTTTCTCCTGGGATCACCGAAGGAACGACAATCACGTACAGCGCCAGGGCTTTCACGTTCGTCACGACTGCGATAAAGCTCCACAGGAGGAGTCGGGAGGGACGTGTGGTGCTTCGGGGCGAGCCGCCCTTCTTCCGGGCCCGCCATGACTTGAGGAGGGGCATTGCACCGAAACCGATGAGCAATAGTCCGCCGATAGTCTCGAACCACGCGCGGATCAGCTCGTTGGCCGCGACGAGATTACCCACTCCGCTCAGACCCGCCACAGCCGCAATCAGAGCGATACCGATCGATGTGCCTATCCCGACGCGCAGACCTGCCGTGCGGTCACCGGCTGTAGCGCCGGTGAGGGTAAGAGCAAAGCTCGCCCCCGGTGAGAGAACGAAGGGGAGGAGGAGAATAACCGCGGCGAGGACGGTCATAGATCCTTCGGCGGGAGGTAGTGAAACACCGTCCTGATTCCCTGGCCTTCAATCGAGTGCAGCGCGAACCCAGGCATGGCGTCGAAATCTGCGATGGGGTTCGTCCGGCTGCCGAGACGCATCGTGGACACGATGCCGGGGCTTCCCAGGACAGGCACTCCGGCAAACATCGCTGTGAACGCGGCGTGCACGTGGCCCGTGAAGATCGCGATCACCCCCGACGACTCCTGGACGAGCATCTCCAGGTCCTGCGGGTTTGCGAGTGCGAAGTGCTCATCCACGATGTGATGCCCGATGGGAACCGGCGGGTGGTGCAACATGAGAACCACCGGCCCGGAGGCCGCACGAATCGCGTCGCGAGCGAAGTCAAGCGTGGCCACCGCGAGTAGTCCGTCATCACGACCGTCAATGTGCGAGTCCAGTCCGACGATGGTCGCACCGTCGAGCTGCAGAACGGCGTTCAATTGCGGCGACATTCTCGCCGATGTCAGCGCAGCGGAGAGCGGTTCGGAGAGATCATGATTGCCCGCCCCCACCAGCACCGGCAGATCGGACGGAAGGTGCGCGAAAAAGCTCTCGTACTCTTTCGCCAGCCCGTGGTCCACAAGGTCACCGCTGATAACAAGCGCGTCGACGGTGGGAAGGTCATTGATCTGACGCAGAACGGCCGCGAAGCGTTGCTCCCGGTCACTCGAAAGATCGAGGTGCGGATCGCTGAGATGTGCGATCGTTAACATCAGTGCTCCCTTTCGTCAGAACACGACTGGTGAAGGTACCACACCGCGCGCCAGCGCCCTTCATCCTAGAAGTCTGCTAACGCTCCCAGATGCCAGTCCGAGACGCCGCCAGAAGTCCCCGCCGATACTCGAGTGTCGTGGGCCTTATCGGCGGCCGTCTCAGCCCGACGTGCAGTCAGTCTGCCGAAAACGATCGTCTCGGCACACTTTCTCGTCGCATTCGCCGTGACCGGCGAGATTTTCGTACCGCGCACGCTCGCGCGGCGGCTGCAGCGCAGGCCGACGGCCTCAGAATCGATCGTGATGCGCAGGGGACCCAGACTCGGGGCGGCGAAAACGGCCCCGAGCAGAGCGCCGGCGCTGTCGACAGCATGAGCACTCACGATGCCACGCTCACTGATTTCCGCACAACGGATCAGGGCGCAAGCTGGATCGACGAAGGAACCCTCGCGTCCCCTGAAGGCTCCCGGGCCCTGGGCGGAGAAGAACCGCGCGTACAAGCGATCTTGATCACAGCCTCGATTTCGCACGCGGGGGTCTCACGCGCGACGACAATCTCGCGCACCTCTGCGAATCACAACACGTGATGAAACACCGAGACGGATGGAAGATCCGGCAGCTCGACCACGGGGTGCTGGAGTTTACGTCGCCGTCTGGCACGGTGCGCCGTGATGAGCCCTCCAGTCGGGTGTTCTTCTCGGAGTCATCGGATCGGCCGCCGCGCGGTGTGCGCCGTGAAGAACGCGGTCTCGCCGGGGTTCCGCGCCCGGTGTCGGCACTGGCCCGTGAAATCGAGCGGTGGGAGCTTCGGGCAGTGCGCGAGATTGCGTGGGAGGACGCCGTCGACCCGGCTGAACGCATTTTCGCCGCCGGATGGGACGGTGGTCCTGATGACGACGACGATGCGCGAGGGGACCTCGACATGGCCGGGAACAGTCGGCAGGATCGGGAGGGAAACAGCTGACAGTTGCTCGCAGAAGACAGACGAGAGCAAGTTTCTCGTTGCCACCGCCCGCGGGTTCCACCCGCCACGGGGCCCACTGCCATCATCGAGCAGAACCGCGTGATCGGAACGTACTCGCGGTCGTAGCGGGCAACGCACGACGCACGACGAACCGCACACCGAACGGGGTGTGCTGAGCCGAAAGTTCGGCTGAGCACACCCCGTTCGTGTCTCGCTACCCGCGCGAGCCCGTCATCCGAGCGGGCCGTACAGCTCGGGGGCGGTGCGGGCGGGCTGCGCCTGCTCGAGGGCATAGGCGAGCCCTAGCAGGGTTCCCTCATCGAAGTCGCGTCCGAGGAGTTCCAGGTTCACGCCTGCGCCGTCAATTGTGCCGTCCTCGGCCGTGGCAACGCCCATGGGAACCGTCACCGCGGGCATTCCCGTGTTCGGGCTCAGCCGCATGTTCCACGCGTGTGTTCCATACGGTGTGCCAGACGGATACGCGATCGCGTCGAGCTCGTGTGTGTTCAGCACCTCGTGAAGAAGCGTCTTGCCGGCGGCCAGCTGCAGCGTGTGTGAGCCGTTCTCACCGGCCCACGCCTCGTACTGCTCAGCGGTGATCGCAGCACGCTGCTCGTACGTGCGCTGGCGGCTGGTGACGAAGTGCCCGGTCTCCACGATGTCGTTCAGGCTGCGGGCAGCGACGTCGGGGGAGAGGTGCGCCGCGATGTAGGCGTCGAGATCGTGGCGGAACTCGGCCGTGGAACCGCTCGGCTCGGCAAGCACCGCTCCGAAACCGGCGGGCTCGGCGAGCTCAACAACGGTCGCGCCCTGAGCCTCGAGGGTCTGCACGGTCTCCTGCCACACTCGCTGGTTCGTGGCGTTCTGGGGCAGCATCGACGCGAAGTAGCCGATGCGCGCGCCCTCAAGCGCGTTGGCATCGAGCGACTGTGTGTACGAGTCGGGGACAAGACCGGCCTGTGCGTTCGTCACCTGATCGGCCGGATCGATGCCCGTTGTGGCATCGAGGGCGAGCGCTGCGTCCATCACGGTGCGCGCCATGGGCCCGCCGGTGTCCTGGCTCAGGGCGAGGGGGACGATGCCGTCTCGGCTCGACAGGCCGATCGTCGGGCGGATGCCGACGAGCTGGTTGTAGGAGGACGGCACGCGAATCGATCCGCCCGTGTCGGTTCCGAAGCCGATCCCGGCGAGGTTCGCGGCAATGGCCGCTCCCGTGCCACCGCTCGATCCGCCGGCTGTGCGGGTCGTCACATAGGGGCTGGCGACGAGAAGCGTGTCACCAGCGTCCACGCCAACGGAGAACTCCGAGGAGAAACCGAAGGCGAACTCATCCAGGCTTGCCTTCGCGAGAATGACGGCGCCCGCATCGCGCAGGCCCGACACCATCGCGGCGTCCGACGTCGTGTGATTGTCTTCCCAACACCCGCAGCCTGCCGTTGTGGGCATATCGGCGGTGTTGTAGTTGTCCTTGAGGGCCACGGGAACCCCCAGCAAAGCACTCGTCATGCCTTCCTCTGCACGGATGCGATCCGCTTCCTCTGCCGCTTCGAGCGCGACCTCCGAGGTGGTGATGATCGAGTTCAGGGCGCGGCCGCCGTTGTCATCGATCACGGAACGGTCGTATGCCTCGATGCGGTCCAGGTATGCCTGGGTGAGCTCGACGGACGTTGTGACACCTGCGTTCATCGCCGCCTGCATGCTCAGCGCGGATGCCTCGATGATGTCGAAGTCGCCGTCGTCGTAGACCATTCGCGAGGCGACCTCGGCCAGATCGCTGATGGAGATGACGCCGTCGCCGTCCGTGTCGACCACCGCGAGCTCATCGCCGGCTTCCGGCGTTGATCCCAGCGCATCGGAAACAATCTGCAGCTCCTCAGATGACACGGATCCGTTGCCCGTGAGGTCGAACTCGGTGAAGAACGGCGCGAGGAAGGCCGGAGCGGACCCGGCCGTTTCACTGTCGGCAAGGGCGGGTGTGGTCAGGAACGCGCCGCTGAGAAGAGCGGCGCCCGCGGTCAGGGCGATGGTTCGGCGCTGGCGTGAGGGGGTCATCGAGGTCTTTTCGGGCGCGGAGGAAAGGATCATGCGGTGGCCGCCTTCCGGCGTGCGAGGAGGAGAGCGCCGGCGAGGAGCACGGCCGCTCCGAGGCCGAGGGCCAGGGGCGTGGCCCACATCGCGTCGCCACCCGTGGGGGCGAGGTCATCGGAATCGTCACCCGGTGCCGCAACGGCCGGCGCGCTGTCCGTTGCATCCCCCGGAGCTGGTGTGCTGTCCGGGCTCGGCATCGACGGCTCCTCCGGCGCCGGGCTGGGCGTGGGCGTCGTTGTTTCGGAGGGCTCGGGCTCGCCGGGAATGCCCGGGGCGGGCTGTTCCGTCGGCGAGGGTGACGGGGCCTCCGTTGGCGCGGGCTCGGGGGCCGGTGTGGGGTCAGGGGTTGGCGCCGGCTCAGACGGGGTGGGGCTCGGTGGCGGCGTCACACCGGGAGCGGGCTGCTCCGACGGTGATGGCGAGGGCGGACCGCTCGGGCCCGGTGTCGGTGTCGTCGCCGGAGCGGTGATCTCCACCGCAGCGGAGGCGATCGGGAGCGGGGCAACATCGCCGTCCGCGCCGACCAGCGTTCCCTCGTTCAGCTCGAAGGAGGCGTCGCCGGGCGCGAGGGCGGTGAACGTCAGCGTGGCGAACGCGATGTCACCGGCGAGCGCGGGGGAGGAGCCCAGTCGCGTGGAAACGACGCGCACTTCTGCGCCGTCAATCGAGGCCGCACCGAAGCCGCCCTCCGGGGTGATGGCCGAGCCGTCGACATAGGCGACCCGGTCGGGGTCGAAGGTCACAACAACCTCATGGGCGAAAACCTCCGAGGCGCCCGTGGTCAACACCGTCACGTCGAAGGTCTCGGACGGGGCGACAGTGTGGGGAACGTCGATGTCGACATGAGGTGCCGCGGGCGCGGCAACGGCAACGGGGCCGAATGCGAGGAGGGCAAGGGTGGTGAGGCCCGTGACCGCGGGGACGCCGATACGGCGGCGACGAGAAGGATGTGGCATGTGGAGATCGCCTTTCGAGAGGAAGCGATCTCACGTTCTCAGGATGCTGTTTCTCTCGCGTTACCGACGGGTGTCGACGATGCGGCGATCGTGGGGCAATCGTGAGCGCGGACGGAACGCGCCGCTCGTGGGCGTCACCGCGTTCCCTCGCCGCGATCGTTCAGCGAGCGGGCGCGGGCACTACATCCACACGGGCTCTCCGTCTCCGTAGGGCAGAGGGGGAGCGGGGTAATCAACCGCGACGCCGTCGATGCTGATGGGCACAGGCGCGTAGGTCAGGAGCCCATACGCGCTCTCCATGTCGCGCAGCGTGAGCAAGACGTCCTCCGGAGCGGCGGGAGCTGCGCCGCCGTCGATGAGAAACCGCGCGGTCCTCGCCAGAGACAGGTGCGCCCTGCCGCCGCGACCCGCAAGGGCCAGAGCGGCCGCTGCCATCCCCAGCCCCGTCGCCATGTCCAGCGCCTGAACGGGCAGGGCTCCCGGCCGCCATCCGTCGTCCGTTTCGGTGCCGTAGAGGTGCGAGATTCCCGTCGCCGCCTGCACCACGCTGTCGAATCCGCGTCGTCCCGACCACCCCGGAATCTCGCCCCAGGCGTCGAGCGACACCACCGCGACATGCGGATGACGTTCCGCAATAGCCTCCGGTCCGAATCCCGTTCGTTCGAGGCTGGACAAGCGGTAACCCAAAAAGACGACATCGGCCCTGTCCACAAGCGACCGCACGCGGTCGCCCTCATCGGCGAGATCCACGACGGCCGTTCGTTTCGCGAAACCGGTGTCGAGGTGATGGCTCGTGAGCTCTGGAAGGTGAGGTGGATCGATCCGCAGCACGTCCGCGCCGAGCGCGCCGAGCAGCCGGGACGCTGACGGCCCGGCGATGACGCGGCTGAGATCGAGAACACGCAGTCCGGTCAGAGGAGCCCCATCACCGGGGCGGAAGGCTCGCGCGCTTCCCACCTCGGAGATCTCGATCCAGTCGCCGCTGGCCGAACGCACCTGGCCCGGCTGCCGAACGGCGACCGCGATGGCGCCCGTTTCTTGTGCGGCCTCTTCGATCTGCGCGGACGTCATCAGCCGCATGGCCGCCGCTGCGGACGGACCGTCTTCGACGTCGAGCGCTCGCAGCAGGGCTCGTTCGTGGTGCGGATAGTTCGCGTGTGTGCGCACCCATCCATCGGACGAGGCGAAGAAGCCCGACAGAGGAGCGAACGCGGAAAGGGGCTCCCCGTCCACCCGTAGGTGCGAGAACGAACCGAACCACGCCGCCACCCGCGCGGAATCAAACGAGATCGTGTGCCGCGTCCCCATCAGCCCCGCGAGCACCGAGCCGAAGGCGTGCGTCGCCGAAAGAGCCAGCCCCTCCACATTGAGCGGGCCGCCCCACCACGTGAGAGGGCCGAAGCGGGTGCACACACCCGGAGCGGTGAAAGGTCGAAGGGAGACACCGAGAAGCGGTTGCCGCGAATCACCCATGACGCGGACGATACGCGGATTTGCCGATCAGATGAAGAGCTGTTGCAGAGGCTCAACGACGAAGTAGACCATGAAAAGCGCGCTGACGACCCACATGATCCAGTGGATCTCACGCACCTTCCGGGTTGCCAGCTTCACGATCACAAAGGCGATAAAGCCCGCGCCGATGCCGTCGGCGATCGAGTACGTGAACGGCATGAAGGCGATCGTGAAGAACGCGGGAATGCCCACCTCGGCACGCGACCAGTCGATCTCGGCAACGCGCGACAGCATGAGGAAACCGACGAGAACGAGGGCGGGGGCCGCGGCTTCATAGGGGACGAGGGCGACGAGCGGGGCGAGGAACGTCGCCAACAAGAACGAGACGCCGGTCACGATCGTGGACAGACCTGTGCGGGCGCCGTCGCCGACGCCGGCGGTCGATTCGACGAACGCCGTATTCGACGACACGGAACCCGCGCCGCCCGCGAGTGCGCCAACGGCGTCGAGGATGAGGATCTGCTTCGAACGCGGGGGGTTGTGCTCGGCGTCCAGCAGGTTTGCCTCGGCGCCGACGGCGACCATGGTGCCCATGGTGTCGAAGAAGTCGGCCAGCAGAAGCGTGAAAACGAGCAGGATGACGACGATCACGCTGAGGTTCTGGAAGGAACCGAGCAGGTTGAACTGGCCGATGAGCGAGAAGTCCGGCAGCGCCGCGATTCCCGTGAACTCGGGGGCGGTGTTGAACGAGCCCGGACCCTCGTCGCCGATGTGCAGGGTGTTCTCCAGCGTCACGGCGATCGCCGTCGACACGATGATGGCGATCAGGAGACCGCCCTTGACCTTGTTCACGTGCAGCACAATCGCCAGGACGAGGCCGATGACGAAGACGAGAATCGGCCAAGAGGCGAGGTTGCCGAGGTGCAGCGGCGTCGCCCCGCCCGAACTGACGAAACCGGCGTTCGACAGGCCGATCAGGGTGATAAACATGCCGATGCCGACGCCGATGGCCGTCTTGAGCGATGCCGGGACGGCCTTGAAAACGGCGGTACGGAACCCCGTGAGAACGAGGATGAGAAGGATGATTCCTTCGAGCACAACAACGCCCATGGCGTCGGCCCAGGTCATGCCGGGGAGCGCCGCGATGGAGAACGCGACAACGGCGTTGAGGCCGAGGCCCGCCGCCATGGCCATGGGATAGTTCGCGATCACGCCCATGAGGATCGACAGCACACCCGCAACGAGTGCGGTGGCCGAGGCGATTTTGGACAGGTCGCCGCCCCCGAGCAATTCACCCGTGCCATCGGGAACGGTTCCGATGATCAGCGGGTTCAGCACGATGATGTAGCTCATCGCGAAGAAGGTCACGAGACCACCGCGGATTTCCGCGCTGATCGAGGAGCCGCGTTCAGAGATCGCGAAGAAGCGATCGAGGGCGCCTCGGGGCGCAGTGGTGCTCGTCATTGCACCATGTTTTCAGATGCATCTGAGTGGTTTCGCGGAAGGGGCAGCTCAGCCCTGTTGCGCGAGGCGCCACACACGATCGCGGGCGAAGGGCTGCTCGAAGGGGCGGGTGCCGAGCGCCCGCGCGATGGCATTGCCAATCGCAGGGGCGACGGGGTTGTACGGGCTTTCGCTCATTGACTTCGCGCCGAACGGGCCGAGGTCGTCGTTCGTCCGGGCGAACGACACATGAACATCGGGTATGTCGACGAACTGCGGAACGCGGTACGTCCGAAACGCCGCGTTCACAACGCGGCCCTCGTCGATGTGCACTTGTTCGTAGAGCGCGCCGCCGAGGCCCTGGGCAACCCCGCCTTCGATCTGTCCGCGGCACTGCGCCGGGTTCATCACAACGCCTGCGTCGGCGGCGTGCACCTGGCGCAGAACGCGCACGATTCCGGTTTCCGGGTCCACGGCGAGGCGAACGGCGTGAACGTTGAAGGCCAAGGATCGCTTTTCGCCCCGCTCCGTTCCATCGGCCGTGACATCGTGGTCCGGCGTGTGCCCACCCAGCAGATCGCGTAGGGCGAGGCAGGCGGCGTAGACGGCCTTTCCCGCCACCGTGATCCCGGCCGACGCAAAAGCGCCCGTGTCGTGATCAACGAGATCGGTGTCGGCATGCCGGATCCGCACGCGCGAAACGGGAACGTCGAATGCGCTCGCGACAATCTGACGCTGCACGGTTGTTGTTCCATTGCCGAATTCGGCCGTTCCGGTGGCGACAGTGAACGTTCCGTCGGGGTGGGCCGTCACGGTGGCATGAGCGATATGACCACGCGGCGCCATCGTGGCGATCATCGAAGCAGCCATCCCCTCGCCGATCAGCCAGCCGTCGGGGGCGGGAACGTCATTGGGGCCGGCGAGGTCCTGCTGAGCAAGGTCGAGGCACTGATCGAGACCGTACGATCCCCAGAGCGTTTCTGCGTCGACCTCGCCAGAGGCATGCAAAATGGGGTCCCCATCGCGCACCGCGTTCACTCGGCGCAGGTCGAACGGGTCCATGTCGAGCCGCTGGGCAAGGATGTCCAGCGCCGATTCCACCGCGAGGATCACCTGGCCCAGGCCGTAGCCGCGGAACGCGCCCGACGGGGGGTTGTTGGTGTACACAGCCTCCGCGTCGATGCGCACAGCTGGAATCCGGTACAGCGAAACGGACTCGGCAAGCGCGTGGTACATCACACCTGCGGAGTGGTTGCCGTAGGCCCCCGCGTCGCTCAGGAGATCAATCGCCAGGCCCGTGAGCCGGCCGCTTTCATCGGCCCCGGCGCGCACCGCGATGCGCATGGGGTGGCGATAGGCCGAGCGCACGAACTCATCGGAGCGACTGAACTCGTAGGCGACGGGGCGGCCGGTTGCCAAGACGGCGAGAGCGACGAGGTCCTCGGCGAAGATCTCCTGTTTTCCGCCGAAGCCGCCTCCGACGCGCGGGGCGTACACCCGCACCCGCTCGCGGCTTAGATCGAAGATTCGGGCGATCTCGTCGCGCGTGAGAAACGGCACCTGCGTTGATGACCGGATCACGAGCGTGCCGTCATCCGCCAGATGCCCGATGGCGCCGTGGGTCTCCAGTTGCGCGTGAATCTGCCGGCCGGTCTGCCAGACCTCATCCACGGTCACGGCCGACGCCGCGAGGGCCGCATCGATATCGCCGCGCCCCGTATGCAGATCGGCCACGATGTTTCGGGAAGCGTCCGTGACGCGATCCGCGGGTGTGCGGTCCGGATGCACGAGGACGGCCCCCGGCCGGCGCGCCTCGTCGGGATCGAACACCGCGGGGAGGATCTCATAGTCAACCGCGATGAGCCGGCAGGCCTCCTCTGCGGCCGCCGCGGTCTCGGCCACGACGGCGGCCACACGCTGACCGACGTGACGAACAACGGTGTCGAGCATTCTCGTGTCATCGGCGTCGTCGGTGCGGTGTTCGTGGCGAGCGGAGGAGTACCGCACATCCGGAACGTCACGGTGCGTAAAAACGGCGATCACACCCGGCACGGCTTCTGCTCGATTGGTGCGAATATTCGTGATGCGCGCGTGGGCGTGAGGCGCTCCGAGCACGCGCAGAACAAGAGCGCCCTCCGGCACCTCGTCGAAGGTGAACGGTTCTCGGCCCTGCACGATTCTGCGGGCGGGTTCAGGGATCGTCGATGCCCCGACGCCGTCGCAGTGCGCGGCCGGTGCCGAGCGCGCCCGCGTACCGGTTTCCCGCACGGGCCCCAGGCCCGCGGCGATCGCCTCGCGAATCGGGCGGTAGCCCGTGCACCGGCACAGACTGCCCTTCATGTGGCGATCCAGATCTGGCACGTCGTCTGCCGACAGGGCGGATGCCGTCACGCTCATCCCGGGGGAGCAGAATCCGCACTGGAAACCGAATCCCGCCGCGATCGCCTCTTGAACGGGATGGAGTTCGTCCTCTGGGGCGAGACCTGCAGCCGTTGTGATGGGTGCGCCATCCATGCGAACGGCGGGCACAAGGCACGAGTGCACCGCATCTCCGTCGACGATGACGGCGCATGCCCCGCAGTCGCCCGCGTCGCACCCCTTTTTCACCTCGGTATGGCCCAGTTCGCGCAGCAGGGTGCGCAACACCTGGCCGGGCCGCGGCTGAACGTCGTACGTTTCTCCGTTGACCGCGATCTTCATGCGAGGTCCTTCCGTGCGCGCTCAGCCAGAACGACGCTGATGGCCTGCCGCCAGTCGGCCGAGCCCAGCGGGTCGGTGTACCAGCCGCCAACGGCGCCAACGGCGGTCGCCAGCTGCTCGGCATCTGGGAGCGCCACGAAACGGACGATCCGGGGGGTGGTTGTTGCCGCCGTGACCGCAAAAGTGGCCGCACCGTTATCGTCGAGGCGCCCCGTGACAACGGCGCCCGATCGGCCGAAGTCCGCGAGCGCCTCCTTCTGGAGAACGGTCCGCGATCGCAACGTTCCCGAGGGGATGTCGATGGCCCGCAGAATCTCTCCGGGAGCGAGTGTGTTGGCACCGTTGTCCGCAGGGATGGCGGCGACGGGCACGCGGCGGTTGCTGCCGTCGGGCGACCAGATCTCTGCCTCGGCGTCGAGAGCCACCGCCATCGACACCATTGCCGCCGCCGCATACGACTGAACGATGTTGCCGCCGACTGTGGCCATGTTCCAGATTTTGGCGGAGGCGAGCAGCGCATGAGCCGCGTCCTCGAAGAGCGTCGCCGCGGGGAATATGCTCGCGCGGGAATACTCCACGAGCCGCGCGATCGTGCAGGTGGCGGCAATGCGCAGACCCGTCGATGTTTCTTCGATGTCGGGCCACCCGAGAGATGTCAGGTCGACAAGGCCCGTGACCTCGGGATTCTGTTCGCTGAAGAGCAGGGTCCCTCCCGCGAGCAGCGTTTCGCCCGGCGCGAGAGCGAGGTCGGCGCGTGTGGAGGCTCGGCGATACGACGTCACCGTGTCGAGGTCCATGAGCAGGCTCCCTGTTATCGCCGCGGGGCGGACAGCGGTCGGGTGGTGGGGGCGGCGTCCGGCGAACAGGCGGCCGCGCGCGGAGGCAGGTCGCGATGGATGGGACCATCCATGGCGCGCAGCGGAGAACCGGTGCCGCCGTACCGGGCGGCGAGGATTTCGGCGATCACCGACACCGCCACCACATCGGGTGACGATCCGCCGAGGTCGAGCCCGAGCGGTGAGTGAATCCGTGCGATGTCATCGGCGGAGACGCTGTGTTCGTCACGGAGCAACTCTTCTCGGCGCGCAACCGTGCGGCGGGCACCGAGCGCTCCCACGAACCCCACGGGGAGACGGAGCGCTTCCGCGAGCGCCGGAACATCGAGTCGCGTGTCGTGGGTGAGTACGAGAACCGCCGTCCTGGCGTCGATATCACGCAGCCGCGGGAGCACGTTGTGCGGCATGTCGACGATCAGCTGATCGGCGCCGGGGAAGCGCTCAGCGGTGACGAGAATCTCCCATGGGTCGCAGACCGTCACGGCGAACCCGGCAGAGGTCGCGACGCGGCTGATGGCGGCGGCATGCTCGGTCGCGCCGCACAGAACGATGCGTGGCCGTGGCGCGCGGCTGATGGCCAGAACGCGACGATGAGTCGGTCCGGAAAACGTGACGAGGCGCGTCTCGCGCAGGAGGGCCGCCTCGTCGAGGTCTGCGCCGCTGACGAGCCCGCCCGTATCCAGGTCGATTCCGATCGTGGTCGGTAGATCGTTCGCGGCGCGCTCCAAGGCGGCGCGCATATCGGGCGTGACGGCGTAGGCAACGACCTCCACCTGGCCGCCGCACGCCAGGCCGGCGGCGTGAGCGGTTTCGTCGTCGAAGCCGAAGCGCGCGGTGCGGGAGACTCCATCGGCGAGAACCTGGTGGGCGAGGGCCACGGCGTCGCCCTCGACGCATCCGCCCGACAGCGAACCGATCACCTCGGTGGTACCCGTGACGGCCATCGAGGCACCGATGCCGCGCGGAGCGCTTCGGGCGACGGAGGTCACGGTCACCACAACGATCCGGTGTCCCGCCGTCAGGCGCGGGAGGAGGTGATCGGCGAGGTCGAGCATGGCCTCAATCTACGCATCTCACATTGCGGCCACATTGCATGCGGGATATTGCATTGCCGGTACGTTCGGTTCATGCGGATCGTCGGACTGGTGCTGGCAGGGGGCGCTGGTACGCGCTACGGGATGCCAAAGTCGCTCGCGCGAACAGCGGACGGAACGCCCTGGTTGCATCGTGCGGTGGCCGCGCTACGAGACGGCGGGTGTTCCGAGGTGATCGTCGTGCTCGGAGCACGCGCGACCGATGCGGGAGCCCTCGTTCCGCATGGCGCGAAGGTCGAGGTAGCGGGTGCGTGGGCGGACGGCCTTTCCGCAACGATCCGCGCGGGGCTCGTTGCGGCTGGGTCGGCGGACGCTGTTGTGATCGTGCCCGTTGACACCCCGCACCTTCCCGCCCGGGCGGTGCGGCGCGTGATCGGCGAGGATCGTCAGATGGATGACGCCGGCACTCTCGCCGGGCTCCGCGGCTCCCTTCGCCAGGCCGTGTATCACGGTCAGCCCGGACACCCCGTTCTGATCGGTGCCGATCACCTGCCGGGAGTTCTGGAGAGTCTCAGCGGGGATCGCGGAGCGGGGCCTTATCTCCGCTCTCGCGGCGCCGCGCAGGTGGAGTGCGCCGATCTCTGGAACGGCGAAGACATCGACGCCGCCCCGCGGTGAGCGGCGGCTGTGACGGTCACGCGCCGATCACCACGTTGACGGGTGATTCGCCGCGAGCGATGCGCTCGGCCTGGCGGGCGACCAGTCGTGCGATCCGTGGCCGCATCGCGGCGGACAGACCGCCGACGTGCGGTGTGATGAACACGTTCTCTTGCTGCCACAGCGGGTGATCGGCGGGAAGCGGTTCGGGATCGAAAACGTCACTCGCCATCCGGATCCGGCCGCGCGAGAGATGGCCGACGAGCGCGTCCGTGTCGAATGTCGTGCCACGCCCGACGTTGACGACGAGCGCGCCGTCCGGAAGCGCCGAGAGGGCGGCGTCATCGATGAGGTGTCGGGTGGCGGGGCCGCCCGGAAGCACATTGACGAGGATGTCGGCCGTTCCGAGCAGCGCCGTGAGCTCATCAATACCGTGCACGTGGACACCGTCCTCGTCGCGGGGGCGTGAGGCAACGGGAACGATGTCGACTTCGAACGGGGCCAGGCGCGCGGCGATCGCCTTGCCGACGCCGCCGTAGCCGAGCAGAACGACACGGCGGTCAGCCAGCCCCGGCGTCCAGAAGCTGTTCCACTCGCCGCGATCCTGTGCGCGCACGATGTCGACGAGTCCGCGCTGTGCGGCGAGGAGCAGAGCGAGGGTCAGCTCGGCCGTTGCCGTTTCGTGCACACTCGCGGCGTTGGCGTACACGAGGCCGTCCGGCAGAACGTTCGCAACGCCGTCGTAGCCGATTGCCTGTCCCTGCACCAGGGAGGGGTGAACATCGGCGATCGCCCTGAGCATCGCCCCCTGTTTCATGTATGGCGGAACAACGACGTCGATGCGTTCGCGCGGAGCGTCACCGTCCGCCCACACCACAACATCGATACCCAGCGACGGATCAATGATGGCCTGGACGTCGTCGGCGAGCTGCTGTGTGGGCACGGAAAGCACGATCGAAGTGGTCACGGCGCCACGATACTCGCCTTCACCTGTCGGTGAAGTCTCGCCGCAACGCGCAACGGCAGCCGCCCGGAAAACCGGGCGGCTGCCGTTGCGCGTTGCGGCGTTAGGCCGCGATGTGCGTGATCGCGGCGATCGCGCTGGTGAAGAACGGAACGCCGTCGGTTCCGGAACGCATTGCCGTCGCCGTGTCGGGACCGAAGCCGGGCTCGATCGCGTGCTCGGGGTGCGGCATCAGGCCAACCACATTGCCGTGTTCGTTGGTGATGCCGGCGATGTCGTTCAGCGAACCGTTGGGGTTCACACCCTGGTAGCGGAAGGCCACCTGTCCCTCGCCCTCCAGGCGCTCGAGCGTATCGGCGGAGGCAATGAAGCCGCCGTCGGCGTTCTTCAGCGGGATGATGATTTCCTGGCCGCGCGAGAACTCGCTGGTCCATGCCGTGTCGTTGTTCTCGACCGTGAGCTTCTGGTCGCGGCGGATGAACTGCTGGTGCGCGTTACGGATGAGGCCGCCCGGAAGCAGGTGTGCCTCCACGAGCATCTGGAATCCGTTGCAGATACCGAGAACCGGCATCCCCTTCGCAGCGGCGTCTTTGACCTCTGCCATGATCGGGGCAAGAGCGGCGATGGCGCCGGCTCGCAGGTAGTCACCGTACGAGAATCCACCGGGCAGGATGACGGCGTCGACGCCCTGGAGATCGTGTGATCCGTGCCACAGGGCGACGGCCTCGCCGCCGGCAACCTGAACCGCGCGCTGAGCGTCGCGGTCGTCGAGGGAGCCGGGGAAGGTGATGACGCCGATGCGGGCGGTCACTCGACCACCTCGATGCCAACGACGTCCTCGATGACCTGGTTGGACAGCACCTCGTCGGCGATCTGCTTCGCCTCGGCGAGGATCTCGTCCGTGACCTCACCGTCGACCGTGAGCTCGATGCGCTTGCCGATGCGCACGTTCTGGAACTTTCCGTGGCCGAGGCGCGCGAGCGATCCTGTCACAGCCTTGCCCTGCGGGTCCAGCAGCTCGGCCTTGGGCATAACGTCAACGACGATGGTGGGCATATGTGAGCTCCGAATGTCGCGGGCAGGGGTACCCCTCGATCTTAGGGCACGGCGATGACGTCGCCCGTTCTCCGTGGTTCAGCTCTCGTGAAGCATGCGCAGGCGGCTGGCGAGGCGTGGCGCATCTGGCCGCGCACCGGCCGAGGCGATGAAATCGTCGCGGCGGACCAGGCTCGTGAAGGTGGTGGCGATATCCGCGTCAACGAGAATGTCGACGGCGGTGAGAAAACGCTGCTGGGCTCCGGGTGGGACGGTGTCGAACCGCGGAATGTCGAGGATGTTCCAGCGGCGAAATCGCTGGGCCCAGGCGAGGAATTCGATCGTTGACGTCGCCTGTTCGCACAGCTCGGAAAACGTCAGCCAGATCTCATCCCCCGCTGTTGCCGTCACGGTGAACGTCCGCTCGCCGACATCGACCCTCGCGCCGCTCTCGGCGGTACCGCGCGGGGGGAGCTGCGGGCGTGACCTCGTCCAGATTCCGGAGCCGAAACCGGTGGTCCCTGGCTGGCGGTAGTCGCGCCCGCCGTCGAGGTGAAAAACGGTCATCTGGTGCTCGATCATCCGGATTCCCGGCAGTGCGATGTGGTGCCACACGGGGTCGGGGAGCAGGAGACCCGGCGGATAGTTCGACGTGGCAATCAACCGGATGCCGTGCGCCAGGACGAACTCGAGAAGGCGCGTGAGGAGGCGGGCATCGCCGGGATCGTGCAAGTGAAACTCGTCAAAAGCGAGAACGCGTGCCTCGCCGATGACATCGGCGAGGGCGGCCTCGACGGGATCGGGCGGGCCGTTTGCCGGGTCCTCGTTCGTCGATCCTGCCGCGAGCCGCTGTTCTCGGATCGCGGTCTGTCGCGCGAAGACGGCGCGGTGCAGGGTGGCGAGGAAGGCGTGGAAGTGAACGCGAAGCGGTGCCTGCGCTGTGTGACGGAGGTGGGCGTCGACGATGTGCGTTTTGCCGCGTCCTGCGGGGCCGTGCACGTAGATGCTGTCGCCCTGGCCGAGCGCGGCGACGAGGGCGCGCTGGCGATCGTCTCGCTCGATCACCGATTCATTCTTCCAGGCGGCGCGTTGGTCACGGAACGGTCACGGAGTTTGACAGCGTGGGAGCGCTCTCATATTGTTGCTGGTGCCCCGTGGGAGCGATCCCACACTTGTCTCACCACGAAGGAGTGGAACCATGAGTACCCCCGCTAATCGACGCGCAGCAGGCGGCATCGCCGTTGTTGCCGCCGGAGCCCTCGCCCTCGCCGGGTGCGGTGCATCTGATGCTGACACTGACGCGAACACCGGAGACGGTTCCGCGCCGACCGAGCTGAGCATCTCGACGTTCAACGACTTCGGTTACACGGAAGAACTCCTTGCGATGTACGAGGAAGAAACCGGCATTCGCGTTATCCACAATCGCGCAGCCACCTCAAACGACGCACGCTACAACCTCTTCCAGAAGCTCGGTAGCTCCGGCCTGTCCGACATCGAGGGCGTCGAGGTTGACTGGTTCGCCGAGCTGATGGAGTACTCGGATCTGCTTGCTCCCGTTCCCGCCGGCGTTGAAGGTCGATGGCTCGACTGGAAGGAAGCCGCCGCAACGGACGCCGACGGCAACCTCGTTGCATACGGAACCGACATCGGTCCGCAGGGCATCTGTTTCCGCGCCGACCTGTTCGAAGCGGCGGGTCTGCCGAGCGACCGCGACGAGGTCGCCGAGCTCTTCCCCACGTGGGACGCCTTCTTCGACGTCGCCGACGACTACGTTGAAGCAACCGGCCAGCCCTTCATCGACGCCTCCAACTCGGTGCTGCAGGGCATGGTCAACCAGCTGACCGAGATCTACGAGACGCCGGATGGCGAGATCATCGCTGACAGCAACTCCGCCGTGCGCGAGGCCTACGACACCGTCATCGAGCGTGCCCTCCCCGTTTCGGCCTACGCCGGCCAGTGGTCGGACGACTGGTACGCGTCGATGTCGAGCGGCGAGTTCGCCACGATGCTCTGCCCGCCGTGGATGCACGGCATCATCGCCGGCGAGGCACCGAACGTCGATGGCTGGGACGTCGCAAGCGCGTACCCGGGTGGCGGAAGCAACTGGGGCGGTTCGTACCTTGTCGTCCCCGCAAACGGAGACAACGTCGAAGCGGCTCAGGCACTTGCCGACTGGCTGACCTCGCCCGAAACGCAGGTCAAGGCGTTTGAGAACGCCGGCGCCTTCCCGAGCCAGCCCGCCGCCTACGAGAGCGAGTCGCTCACGGGCTATGTCAGCGAGTACTTCAACGACGCGCCGACGGGGCAGATCGGCATCGATCGCGCCGAGTCGGTCAGCGTCGAGCCATTCAAGGGCCCGAAGTTCTTCCCGATCCACGATGCGCTCAACCAGGCGGTCACTCGCGTGTTCGACGGGCTCGAAAGCCCCGATGACAGTTGGAACACGTGGCTGAACGAGGTCGCGTCGCTCTAACATGCTGATTGCTGACAAGGGGGCGGCGCGCACAGCGTCGCCCCCGCCCTCGCCTCCGTCTGACCGTCAGCGCCGCGTGCGCGTGCTGAGCTTCTCGCAGAAGCTCAGCCGGTGGGACCTCAAGGTCTCGCCCTTCCTCTATATCTCCCCGTTCTTCCTGCTGTTCGCCATCGTCGGTCTGTTCCCCCTCATCTACACCGCCGTGATCTCGTTCATGGACTGGGACCAGATCCGGCAGGAGGGCGAATTCATCGGCTTCGACCAGTACGCCTGGATTCTGAGCCAGCCGAAGTTCTGGATCGCGCTGCGCAACACGTTCAGCATCTTCCTGCTCTCGAGCGTCCCCCAGCTGATTCTCGCGCTGTTCATCGCCACGATGCTCGACCGGCACATCCGCGCCAAGACCTTCTGGCGGATGAGCGCGCTGCTGCCGTATGTCGTGGCCCCCGTTGCCGTCGGCCTCATCTTCAACGCTCTCTACGCCGACAACTCCGGGCAGATCAACGCCTGGCTGACGGCCATCGGAATCGGCCCGATCCCGTGGCACGTTGAACCCTTCTGGAGTCACGTCGCGATTTCCACGATGGTCAACTACCGATGGACGGGCTACAACGCCCTCATTCTGCTCGCCGCAATGCAGGCAATTCCTCGTGACTATTACGAGGCCGCCCGTGTGGACGGAGCAGGTGTCTTGCGGCAGTTCTGGTCCATCACGCTTCCGTCGCTGAAGCCCACCTTCATCTTCGTCATCATCACCTCGACGATCGGCGGCCTGCAAGTCTTCGAAGAGCCGCGGATGTTCGACCAGTACGGACAGGGCGGTGCCGCCAGCCAGTGGCTCACGATCACCCTCTACCTGTACAACCTCGGTTGGTCCGAGTGGAACTTCGGGCGTGCGGCCGCCATGGCCTGGCTCCTGTTCCTCATCATCCTCGCCATCGGGCTGATCAACCTTCTCGTCACACAGAAGTTGATCGGCGATGCCGGCGGGCGAGGTCCCACACTCACTCGCGCACAGCGACGGCAGTTGGCGCGCGATCAGCGTGATCGCCGCGCACAGAACAAGGAGGGGGCACGATGACCGATCTGCTGAAGCCCCATCAGGCAGGCGGAGACGCCACGGCCACGATTGTCGCGCCAAAGGATCGCACGGGACGTCCGCGGCGTATCCGCGGCTACCGTCCGGGATTCTGGGTATACGGAGGGCTTATCGCGGTTCTTCTCGCGAGCCTGTTCCCGCTGTATTTCTCGTTCCTCATCGGTTCGGGAGACTCCTCAACACTGCGCGATCCCAACCGGTCGTGGATTCCCGGCGGAAACTTCTTCGCGAACGCGGCGGCCGTTGTGAACGATCCGTCCGTCAACTTCTGGCGGGCCCTGTGGAACAGCATCTGGACGTCGACGGTCATCGCCGTTGCGGTTGTGATGTCCTCGACCATCGCCGGCTGGGCCTTTGCGAAGCTCCGCTTTCCCGGCAACAAGGCGTTGCTCGCGTTCGTCATCGCGACGATGGCCGTTCCGCAGCAGCTGGGCGTTGTCCCGCTGTACGTGCTGTTTGCCGAACTGGGGTGGACGGGCAAGGTGGGGGCCGTTATCGTCCCCATGCTCGCGAGCGCCTTCGGAGTGTTCTGGATGACGCAGTATCTGCGCCAGGCTGTTCCCGATGAGCTCATCGAAGCGGCACGCGTCGACGGCGCCAGCATGATCCGCACGTTCTGGACGGTCGGCATGACGGCGGCGCGTCCGGCGGCGGCGATGCTGTTCCTTTTCACCTTCGTCCAGGCCTGGAACAACTTCTTCTGGCCGTTTATCGTCTTGGACCGACAGGACCCAACGCTGCCGGTCGCGCTCGCGCTGCTGCAGTCCAATCACTTCGTTGACTATTCGATCGTTCTCGCCGGTGTCGTTCTCGCGACGCTGCCTCTGCTCCTGCTGTTCGTGGTGGCCGGACGGCAGCTTGTCAGCGGCATCATGGCGGGCGCTGTAAAGGGATAACCATGACACGACTCTTCCCCGCCGATTTCCTGTTCGGCGCCGCAACGGCGGCGTACCAGATCGAGGGAGCGGCCTTCGAAGACGGCCGAACGGCCAGCATCTGGGACCACTTCGCTCGCGTGCCCGGTGCCGTGATCGGCGCTGACAACGGCGATGTCGCGTGTGATCACTATCACCGCTACCGCGACGATGTCGCGCTCATGCGCGATCTCGGGCTGCAGTCATATCGCTTCTCCACCTCGTGGTCGCGCGTGCGGCCAGACGGCGGGGAGCCGAACGCGAAGGGAATCGACTTCTACTCGCGTCTCGTCGATGAACTCCGTGAGGCCGACATTCTGCCGTGGCTCACGCTCCACCACTGGGACATGCCGCAGGCCCTAGAAGAAAAGGGCGGCTGGACGAACCGCGACACCGTCGACCGTTTCGTCGAGTACGCGCTCACCATGCATGACGCGCTGGGCGATCGCGTGAACATCTGGACCACGCTCAATGAGCCATGGTGTTCATCGTTCCTGTCGTACACGGCCGGTGCCCACGCGCCGGGCCGGCAGAGCGTGCGGGACGGACTTCTGGCGTCCCACCACCTGATGCTCGCTCACGGTCGCGTCGTTGAGGAGCTGCGATCGCGCGATGCGAGCCTGCAGCTGGGCATCACTCTCAACCTCACGATGGCTGATCCCGCTGATCCGTCAGATCCCGCGGATGCTGATGCCGCCCGCCGTCTGGACGGCCAGTTCAACCGATGGTTCCTCGACCCCCTCACGCGTCAACAGTATCCGGCCGACATCATCGAGGACATCCGCGCGGTCGACGGGGACGCGTTAACCGAGTTCGAGGCCGCCGTGCAGCCGGGCGACCTTCAGATCATCGGAAGCCCGATCGATTTCCTCGGCGTGAATTACTATCACGGCGAGCTCGTCTCGGGGCACCCGGACACCCGTCCGGTCGTGGGCGGCGACGCTCCGACCGATCGCGCGATTCGGTCGCCGTTTCCGTCGAACGACGGCATTTTCTGGCACGATCGCGGTCTCGAACGCACGGGAATGGGATGGGAAGTTCAGCCCGAGGGCCTCACCCGCTTGCTCCTGCGCGTGAGCGCTGACAACCCCGGACTGCCTCTCTACGTCACGGAAAACGGCGCCGCGTACGACGATGTCGTCGCGGACGGAGAGATCAACGACGTCGAGCGCACGGCTTTCGTGCGGAAGCATCTCGCGGCTGTCTCCGATGCGATCGACCAGGGCGCCGATGTGCGAGGCTTCTTCTACTGGTCGTTGCTCGACAATTACGAGTGGGCTTGGGGCTACGAGAAGCGCTTCGGTATCGTCCGAGTGAACTACGAAACGCAGGAACGCACGGTCAAGGCATCGGGACACGAATACGCGCGCGTGATTCGCACGCGAGAGGTTCCTGCCGCCTCCTGACCGGACCCGAAAGCAGGAGAAAAATGACCCCGACCCCCGAAAGGGGCGCCGCAACGATCGAGCAGGTGGCTCGCGTTGCCGGCGTCTCGCGGTCAACCGTCTCCCGCGTTCTCGGCGGCGGTGAGCGCGTCAGCCCCGAAGCGCTCACCGCCGTTCGCGAGGCGATCAGCGCCCTGAACTATGTCCCGAGCCGCGCCGCGCGTTCGCTCGCATCGCGGCAAACGCACGCGATTGCGCTCATCGTTCCCGAGGACACCACCCGATTCTTCGGCGATCCCTATTTCGCGGCGATCGTTTCGGGAATCGAATCGCGCCTGCGCGAAACCGACTACATCCTTAATCTCTTCATCGCCTCGGACGATCCGCGCTCCAAAACGGCGTCGTATATCGAGTCGGGCAATGTTGACGGGGCAATCGTCGTTTCGCACCACACGAGCGACACCTACGTTGAGCGGATCGCGCAGGCCGTTCCCGTCGTCTACGGTGGCCGTCCCGTACGCACCCGCGACGGGGACTACTTCGTCGACGTGGACAACGTTCTCGCGGGCGAGGAGGCGACCGCCTACCTCATCTCGCGCGGAGCTCGCCGTATCGGCATGATTACCGGACCGCGCGATATGCGCGCCGGTATCGACCGTCTCGAGGGGCACCGACGGGCACTCGCCGCTGTTGGCCTCCCCGAGGGGCCGATCGAAGACGGCGGGTTCACCCGCGCAGGGGGAGCCGAAGCTGCGCGTCGCATCCTCGACGGGGGTGAGCCTTTCGACGCGCTGTTCGTGGCGAGTGATCTCATGGCGCGCGGAGCGATCGATGCCCTGCGTGACGCCGATCTGCGCGTGCCCGACGATGTGCTGATCGTGGGCTTTGACGACTCACCCGTGGCGATCGGCGCGACGCCGGCGCTGACCACCATTCGGCAGCCCAGCTTTCACGCGGGCGAGCTCATCACAAACACGCTCCTGTCGCGGCTTCGCGGAGAGCCGGCCGAGCACGCCACGGTGCTGCCGACCGAGCTCATCATCCGCGACAGCGCCTGATCACATCGTCTTGCGTGCGCGGGCGATTGCGCCACCGAGGTGGTAGATCACCAGCGCCGCGACCGTGCCGATCACGATGCCTTCGAAAACGAAGTCGCCCAGGTGCATTCCGAAGTTCGCGATCCCGATCACGAGCGCAACGGCCGCGGTGTACTGGTTCACCGGCAGCGAGAAATCGACGCGGTTGTCCACCCAGATCTTGATCCCGATCAGCCCGATCAGTCCGTAGAGCGCCGTTGTCACACCGCCCAGCACGCCCACGGGAATCGAGTTGAAGACCTCGCCGATCTTGGGGGAGAAGGCGAGCAGAATCGCTGTTCCGCCCGCGATCCAGTAGACGGCCGTTGAGTACACGCGCGTCGCGGCCATCACGCCGATGTTCTCGCCGTACGTGGTCGTTCCCGAGCCGCCGCCGGCGCCCGCGAGCGTCGTGGCGATACCGTCGGCGATCAGCGCGCGGCTGGTGTACTGGTTCACCGAGTCGTCCGTCATCGTCGCAACACCGCGCACGTGGCCGACGTTCTCGGCAACGAGCACCAGCACAACGGGCAGGAACATCGCCAGGACCGACCAGGTGCCGGGAGAGGCGAAATCGGGTGCGTGAAACTGCGGAAGACCGATCCAGCTGGCGTCCGCCACCTTGTCGAAATCAAGCTCGCCCCGGAACGCCGCCGTGATGTAGCCGACGATCACGCCGAGGAAGATCGACACACGTCCAAGGAAGCCGCGGAAGGACACCGAGAACAGGATCACGGCCGCCAGGGTCACGGTTGCCGTGATGGCCTGCTGTTCGTAGTTCGTCCATGCCAGCGGGGCGAGGTTAAAGCCGATGAGTGCGACGATCGCTCCCGCCACAACGGGCGGCATAAATGCGTTGACCCACGCCAGCCCCGCCATCTGCACGACGACACCCACGAGGGCGAGCAACACGCCAACCGCAACGATTCCGGCGAGAGCCGAACCGATCTCGTTCTGCGCCGTTGCGGCCGTGACCGGAGCAATAAACGCGAACGACGATCCGAGGTAGCTCGGCAGGCGGTTTCGCGTGACCAGCAAGAACAGAATCGTGCCGACGCCCGAGAACAGCAGCGTTGTCGAAACGGGGAAGCCCGTAATCGACGGAACGAGGAACGTCGCCCCGAACATCGCGATCACATGTTGCAGACCCATCGCGGTCGTCGCGGGCCAATTCAGGCGCTCGCCGGGGGCGACAACCTTTCCGGGGGCGACGGTGCGGCCGTCGCCGTGCAGAGTCCAACCGAACATGCGAATCCTTCTCGATCGAGTGCAGGGAGGGTGATCGGGGCGCATGCCCGTCGACACAACGCTAGAGCACTGCGCCTCGACGAAACACGAAAGGCTGGTCGCCCCGGGATTCGCTTTCGGCTGAACCGAGCGGCCAATTTCGGGGTCTGGCGCCCGACGACAGTACCGTTGGATTCGATAGACCGAGAGTGCACCCATACGAAACGGACAAGACGCGTGGCAAAGAACGAAAAAACCGAAGAGAAAAAACCGAAGAGACAGCCGATGAAGAACCTCGTCCGTGAGGTCACGCACCCCGCGTTGATCCCGGGAATCGGTGTCGAAGACACATCGCGAACGTTCCGCACGAACTGGGTCGTGCTCGGCGTTGCGGGGATCTTCGCGATCGCCGTCTTGATCTGGGGGATCACGGCGCCCGACAACATTCTCTTCGTCGGTCAGACGGCACTCGGCTGGGTGCAGGACAACTTCGGCTGGCTGTTCGCGCTGATCGCGGTCGTCACCCTCGTTTTCATGCTCGTCGTTGGCTATGGCCGAACGGGCGGCGTTCGACTCGGTGCCGACGACGAACAGCCCGAGTTCTCCACCGGTGCGTGGATCGCGATGCTCTTCTCCGCGGGTATGGGCATCGGCCTGCTCTTCTGGGGCGCGGCCGAACCCCTCGACTTCTTTCAGAACGTTCCGCCCGGCGTTGACGCTGAGCCCGGCTCGCGCGACGCCATGATGGCGGCTCTTGCGCAGTCGACACTGCACTGGGGTCCGATGGCCTGGGGCTTCTACGCACTCGTCGGCGGAGCAATCGCCTACGCCGCATACCGTCGCGGGCGTGCCCCGCTGATTTCGGCGATCCTTTACCCGATCTTCAAGGAGAAGACCGAGGGCTGGATCGGTTCGGTGATCGACATCTTCGCGATTCTCGTGACGCTGTTCGGAACCGCCGTCACCCTCGGACTCGGAACCCTGCAGGTCGCCGCCGGCGTTGAGGTCGTGTCGGGTATCGGCGAGGTCGGCAATGCCGGTCTGATCATCATCGTCACGATTCTCACGGCCGGGTTCGTCGTTTCCGCCGTGTCGGGGATCAAGCGCGGCATCCGCCTGTTGTCGAACGTCAACATGGTGCTCGCGGGAACGATCGCGTTGGTCGTGTTCATCGGTGGCCCGACGCTGTTCTTGACGAACATCATCCCGTCGTCGGTTCCGAACTTCATTAGCGACCTGTGGATGATGCTCGCCCGCAACCCCGAACAGGGGGAGGACGCCGCAACGTTCGTGTCGAGCTGGACGAACTACTACTGGTCCTGGTGGATCTCGTGGACGCCGTTCGTCGGCATGTTCATCGCGAAGATCTCTCGCGGTCGAACGCTGCGCCAGTTCGTCACGGTCGTCATCCTCGTACCGTCCGCCGTGTCGGTGCTGTGGTTCGGCATCATGGGCGGCGCAGCGATGTTCTTCGACGAGCAGTCCGGCGGCGCTCTCACGGGCGCCTACGGTGCGGGGGGTGCGCAGTCGGTTCTGTACGCGCTGTTCGGCGCACTGCAGTCGAACGTGACGATCTTTGGTGCGACGTTCCCGCTTGCCTCGATTCTGAACGTGGCCGCGATGGCGTCGATCGTGATGTTCTTCGTGACATCGGCCGACTCGGCAGCGATCGTGATGGGGTCCATCAGCCAGCGCGGACGCCCCGAGCCGACCACGTGGGTGTCGATCATGTGGGGTGTTCTGCTCGGTGCCATCTCGGTGACGCTGCTGATCGCCGGTGGCACGAGTGCCCTCGACGGGCTCCAGGCGATCATGGTCGTGACGGCGCTGCCGTTTGTGCTGATTCTGATCGGCGTTCTGATCTCCTTCGGCAGCGAACTGCGAAGCGATCCGTACATGATCCGCCGCGCGTTCGAGAAGGCGGCGCTCGCGCAGGGCGTTCGAAAGGGCATTGAGGAGTACGGAGACGACTTCGTGCTGGGGGCGACAGAAGTTGCTCCCGCCGACGGAGCGGGTTCGGACATCGACACCGATTCGCCGGCCCTCACCGAGTGGTGGGACACCGCGACCGAGGCGATCGAGATCATCCCCGCGGCCGATTCCGCCGAAACGGATGAAGGCGTCATCACCGACGCCGATCCGACCGTGGTGGCAACGGTCACCCCGGAGGACGAGGTGCAATCGGTCGACGAGGAATCGACCTCCCGGCGAGAGCGCCGGGAGAACAGAGACGGCGAGTAGGAACACGAAACGGGGCAGGATCCACTAGGATCCTGCCCCGTTTCGTTGCGATCAGGAGGTCATCTTGTGCAGCAGCTCGCGGTAGCGGGCGGCGGTGCGATCGATGATCTCGGTGGGCAGCTCGGGAGGCGTTCCCTGCTTGTCCCAGTTCTCTGCAAGCCAGTCACGAACGATCTGCTTGTCGAAGCTGGCCATGCGCTCGCTCGGCGTCGTTCCCGTCTCCCACGCCTCACGGTCCCAGTAGCGGGAGGAATCGCTCGTGAGCACCTCGTCGGCGAGGCGTAGCGTGCCGTCCTCGTCAACGCCGAACTCGAATTTCGTATCGGCGAGGATCAGGCCCTTGCCCGCGGCGGCCGTGGCGGCACGGGAGTAGATCGACAGCGCCGCTTCGCGCAGTTCGATGGCGCGCTCCGCGCCGATGAGCTCAACGGTTTTGTCGAACGAGATGTTCTCGTCGTGTTCGCCGAGAGGGGCCTTGTAAGCGGGGGTGTAGATCGGTTCAGGGAGCCGATCTCCGTTGCTGAGCCCGTCGGGCAGCGCGATCCCGCAGATTGTGCCGTTCTCCTGGTACTCGGCCCAGCCCGATCCCGTGATGTAGCCGCGCACGACCGCTTCGATCGGCAGCATGTCGAGCTGGCGAACCAGCATCGCGCGCCCCGCGACCTCGTCGGGTGCGGTGTCGCCGGTGAGGTGGTTGGGAACGGCGATGTCGCCGTCGGCGCCCGCGAGCTGATCGAACCACCACATGCTCAGCGATGTCAGCAGCTCGCCCTTCGAGGGGATGCCGGGTTCGAGAACGTGATCGAAGGCGCTGACGCGGTCGGACGCGACAACGAGCATCGTTCCGGAGCCGTCTTCCGGACGGTACAGGTCGCGCACCTTCCCGGAATAGACGTGGTTCCAGCCGGGAAGATCGATCGGGGTGCTCATCCGTCCATTATTGCGCGAGCTGTGCGCACCCCGGCGCGGGAAGCTCGTCAGACCATGCGCGCGGCAATGTCGCCGCGGAAGTGTGCGCCGTCGAGGCTGATCTTCGACATCGCCTCATAGGCGCGCGAGCGAGCCTCGGTGAAGTCGGCGCCGCGCGCGACCACGTTGAGTACGCGGCCGCCGGAGGCGCGCATCACGGTGCCATCGAGCGTTGTCGCAGCGTGAACGAGATGAACGCCCTCAATGGCCGCGGCCTCATCGAGGCCCGTGATTTCGCGCCCGGTGAGGGGCTTTTCGGGATATCCCTCGCTGGCGAGAACAACCGTCACAACGGCGTCGTCGGTGAACTCGAAGCGCTCGGGGGTGTCCTCCAGCGTTCCCGATGCGGCAGCGAGGAGCACCTCGGACAGCGGCGTCTTCAGGCTGGGCAGAACGACCTGGGTCTCGGGGTCGCCGAAACGCGCGTTGAACTCGATCACCTTCACGCCGGCGGGCGTGACGATCAGGCCTGCATAGAGCAGCCCGATAAAGGGGGAACCATCGCGGTCGAGCTCGGCGACAACAGGCTTCGCAACCGTCTCGGTGACCTCGTCGATAAAACCGTCGACGGATCCGAACTGTTCGGAGAGCCAGGGGAGGGGCGTGTACGCACCCATACCGCCGGTGTTGGGGCCCTCATCGTTTTCGTAGGCGCGCTTGAAGTCCTGTGCGGGGGTTAGCGGGCGCACCGTGTCGCCGTCGCTGAGGAAGAACAGTGATACCTCGGGGCCCGTGAGGAACTCTTCGACGAGAACGGGGCCGCTGGGGAGGTACTGCTCGGCGTGGGCGAGCGCGGCGGCACGATCTTCCGTGACGATCACGCCCTTACCGGCGGCCAGGCCGTCGGCCTTCACCACGTACGGTGCGCCGTATTCGTCGAGGGCGGCCGCGACGGCCTCCGACGTGTTGGCATAGGCGGCGCGTCCGGTGGGGACGTTCGCCTGCTCCATGATGCGCTTGGCGAAGGCTTTCGACCCCTCCAGCTGAGCGGCCTGTTTGCCGGGTCCGAAAACGGGGATGCCCCGCTCGCGCACCGGATCGGCGATACCGGCGACGAGGGGAGCCTCGGGGCCGATGATGACGAGGTCGACATCGTTCGCCAGGGCGAAATCGCTGACGGCGGCTGCGTCGAACATGTCGAGATCAACGAGCGTCGCGTCCTGTCCGATTCCGGCGTTGCCGGGGGCAGCCAGAATCTCGTGCTCTGCGGATTCTGCTCGCAGGCCGAGGACGATCGCGTGCTCGCGGGCACCGGTACCGAGGACGAGGATCTTCACCCCTCCAGCCTACCGGCGTGTGCGCAGGAGTTCCCCACGGCGTGCACGCTGCCCAAACGCTTGTCGGAGGAACGGCGGACAATGGTTCTATGGCCAAGAGGAAGATCGACGTTGGTGACGGCCGCGCGGCCGTTGCAGCGGTGCGCGGCGGAGCGGCGAACCGCGCGGCAACCGCAACGGCCGTGCGCTATCTGCTGCAGTTGCTGGAAGAGCGCGCGCCGGGCAAAACGGTCGAAGTGCGCGTTCCTCCGTTCGGCGCCGTCCAGGTGGTGCAGGGTCCGGAGCACACGCGGGGCACACCGCCGAACGTTATTGAGATGGACGCCGACACCTGGGTGCGCCTGGCAACGGGGCAGACCTCGTGGGAGGCCGAGCGTGAAGACGGGCGGATCGCGGCGTCGGGAACGCGCGCCGATGTTGCCCATCTCGTGCCCGTTTTGTGGTGACCTGATCAGCCACTCCACCGGCCACTCACAGCGTCCCGGTGGTTGAATGAAGGCATGTCTGGGATCCAGGATGCTCTCCCCGAAGATGAGGCTGCTGCCCGTGTGACACGTGCGCCCGAGGCGACGATCACGATCCGACGATCACCGAAGTACGGCGTCTTTACGGCTCTCGGGATTGCGCTCGGCATCGTTGCCGCACTCATTCTGGCCACCGTTTTCGACGGAACCGACAGCGCGAGCCCCTTCACGCAGGTGACCTATTCGCTGACACAGGCGTTCGGATTCATCCTGCTGTGGTGTGTTCCTGCCGGTATCGCGATCATGATGGTCGTCGCATTGATCCTCGATCGTGCGAACGCGAACAAGGTCCGTCAGGCCCGTGTGCACGTCGACCTGGTCGACGAGCGGTGAAACGCACTGGCTACTGCCGGTAATCTGGTGACGTGACAGACCCCTCTTCGCGTGCCGAGTCGCACCGGTCCACTTATTCCGACGCTGGCGTTGACACGGCGGCTGGCGATCTTGCCGTCGAGCTGATGAAGTCGTCCGTTCGTGCCACACAAGGTCCCGAGGTTCTCGGTGGCGTTGGTGGTTTCGCCGGCATGTACGACGCGAGTTTTTTGACGTCGTACGATCGCCCGATTTTGGCGTCCAGCACGGACGGTGTTGGCACCAAGGTGGCCATCGCGCAGGCCATCGACAAGCACGACACCATCGGCCAGGACCTGGTCGGAATGGTCGTTGACGACATCGTCGTTGTTGGCGCGAAGCCGCTTTTCATGACCGACTACATCGCAACGGGCAAGGTCTTCCCGCAGCGCATCGCCGATATCGTTCGCGGAATCGCCGACGCGTGTACGGCAACGGGAACGGCTCTCGTCGGCGGCGAAACGGCCGAACACCCCGGGCTCCTCGGCGAGGACGACTACGACGTGGCCGGTGCCGCAACGGGCGTTGTCGAATACGACGCCATGCTGGGTGCGCATCGCGTGCAGCCGGGCGATGCGATTCTGGCGCTGGCCTCCAGCGGTCTGCACTCCAACGGTTTCTCGCTCGTGCGCCACATTCTGAAGAACGCCGGGCTGGGCTACGGCGATCGCGTGGATGATCTCGGTGCCACGTGGGGCGAGGCTCTCCTGGAGCCGACGCGCCTGTACACCCTTCCGCTGCTGCGCCTCATCGAGCAGCTGGGCGGCGATGTGCACTCGCTGAGTCACGTGACCGGCGGCGGTATCGCGGCCAACCTTGCACGCGTTCTTCCGCAGGGCACCTGGGCAGAGGTCGACCGCTCGACGTGGAGCCCCAGCCCCGTTTTCCGGGTGCTGAGTGATGTCGCTGGCACCTCGCTGATGTCGAGCGAGGGCACGTGGAATCTCGGCGTGGGCTTCTTCGCCGTCGTTGCGCAGAACCGTGTTGCCGATGCCGTTGCCGCTTTGGCGAATGACGGCATCGCGGCGTGGCAGACCGGAACGGTTCAGGCAGGACAAGCACCCGAATCGGGCTTCGAACAGGGGGCAAAGGGAGTCGACGGCGGGGCCGTGCGACTTGTCGGAACGTACGCGGACGGAGCGAACTAAACCACCCATGTGCGGCATCGTCGGAATGGTCGGTCGCGACCATGTGAATCAGGACATTTACGACGCTTTGTTGCTGCTGCAGCATCGCGGTCAGGACGCGACGGGAATCGCCACCTCGGAGCGCAACGGCGTTCAGCACGCGGTGAAGAAGCAGGGGCAGGTGCGCGAGGCGTTCCGCACCCGCGATATGCGTTCGCTTCTGGGCAACGTCGGCCTCGGTCACGTTCGCTACGCCACAAAGGGCACGGCCTCGGCAGAAGAAGAGGCGCAGCCGTTCTACGTGAACGCTCCGTATGGCATCACGCTGATCCACAACGGCAATCTCACCAACACGCGTGAGCTGACGAGCGACATGACAACGCGCGATCGTCGTCATGTGAACTCCTCCAGCGACACGGAGCTGTTGCTGAATGTGCTGGCCAGCGAGCTGCAGGCAACGACAAGCCCGGTTGATCTCGACGCGGATCGCATTTTCGAGGCGGTCGCACGCACGCACAAGCGCGTCGAGGGTGCGTATGCGGTGATCTCGTTTATCGCCGGTTACGGCCTGCTCGCGTTCCGCGACCCGTTCGGAATTCGTCCGCTGGTTCTCGGACGTCGCACGACGGCGCGCGGCGACGACTGGGTGGTGACGAGCGAGTCGCTCGTTCTGGAGAACGCCGATTACGAGGTCGTTCGTGAGGTGGCGCCCGGCGAGGCGATCTTCATCACCAACGACGGTGAGCTGTTCAGTCGGCAGTGCGCCGAGTCTCCCAAGCTGATGCCCTGCTCGTTCGAGTACGTGTATCTCGCGCGTCCCGACTCCATCATGAACGGCGTCAGCGTCTACGAATCGCGTCTGCGCATGGGGGAGAAGCTCGCGGCGACCGTTGCGAAGCACGTTCCCGTTTCGGAGATCGACGTCGTCATGCCGATTCCGGATTCCGCGCGTCCCGCCGCGATGGAGGTCGCGCGCTTCCTCGGCGTCGAGTATCGCGAGGGCTTCTACAAGAACCGCTATGTGGGCCGCACGTTCATCATGCCGGGCCAGGCGGCGCGCAAGAAGAGCGTGCGTCAGAAGCTGAACACGATGTCGACGGAGTTTCAGGGCAAGAAGGTGCTTCTGGTCGATGATTCGATCGTGCGCGGCACCACCAGCCGGCAGATCATTCAGATGGCGCGCAACGCCGGTGCTGCCAGCGTGACGTTCGCCTCTGCGGCCCCTCCCGTTCGTCATCCGCACGTGTACGGCATCAACATGCCGTCGGCGACAGAGCTCATCGCGCACGGACGGACGATTCCCGAGATTCGCGACGAACTGGGCGCGGATCATCTCGTGTACCAGGAGATCGAGGATCTCAAGGAAGCGATCATGGCGGGCGCCACCAACGGTACGCATTTCGATGACCTCGATATGAGCTGCTTTGACGGCCGCTATGTCACGGGCACGATCAACGACGAGTACCTGGGCTGGGTCGCAGAAACGCAACGCTCCTGAGCGCCGCCGTCTCCGGACATCTCCGGGTTTTTTGTCGGGTTCTCCCCCTGTCGCAAGGGGCGAGCGTCCGGTTACCGTCGTTGTATGGCCGCTGACACCATTCGCGTCGTGGAGATCTCCCCGCAACCGCCTTCAGACGGCCCTCGCGTAAAGCGGCCTCGTGCGCTGACGCGGGTGTGGCGCGCGTTCCGTGCGTTGATCGGACGCAACCGCCTCGTCGAGGTGCTGTGGAAGGTGCTGATTGGTCTCATCGGTGCGACGGTGATTGCGATCGGCATCATCATGTTGCCAACGCCCGTTCCCGGGTGGTTGATCATCTTCGCGGGCCTGACGATCCTTGCGACGGAGTTCTCGTGGGCTCAGCGCGCTGCGGGCTGGTTGCGGCGTCAGCTGGCGGCGTTCTTCGCCTGGTGGAAGAAGCGGCGCGCCGACCGCCGGGATCGGCGCGCTCGCGAGGGCGCCTGAGCTATTTTTCCAGCGACGCAGCCCGGACGATTCCGATCACGCCGAACACGATGAGTGTGGCGCCGAGGAAGATCCAGAGCCACAGCGCTGTGAGTACCGGCGAGAGGATCACGAGAACACCGGCGAGGATGCTGATGATGGCGAAGAAAATCGTCCATCCCTTGTGAGCCTTTTCGCTGCCCGGCCATGCGGTGTCGCGGCCGGCGAGGCTCGTGAGCGCGACGATTCCCTCGATGATCCATGCGGCGCCGAGGAATGTCGTGACGATCACGGCGAGCAGCAGGGTGGACTCTCCGAGGTGCATCGTTGCGATCACACCGGCGGCGATGAACACGAGACCGAGGACGATCAGCCCGACGCGCGTCCAGGCGGCTGTTCCCTTGGAGAAGAGCCCGTATCCCAGGTTGAGTACGCCGCCGATGAAGGTATAGGTAGCGATCAGCAACGTGATCGCCATGGCGGACTTCATGGGCCAGACCAGCAGTGCGAGTCCGAAGAGGAGCGAGACGATACTGCTGATGAGAATCGCGGTGCGCAGGCTCTGGCGGATGCCGTACTCGTAGCGTGTTTCTGCGGACATGGTGCCTCCTCGTGTTGATCGCGCCTGACGTTACTCCGCGGGAGCCGCTGGCGCGAGAGGCGCGGCCGCGCTGAGGGGAGTGAACGGCTCTCAGGAGTCTCCCCGTTGTAAAACGCGATAGATCGTGTTTTGATCGAGTCATATCTCGAGCAATATCGCGTTTATGCGATCGCGTGATCGAAGGGATCAACGATGGAAGAGAAATGGATCATCCATCCGGGCGAGGCCCGGGTGATCGACGTCATGGACGTCACACGCCTCAAGGCCGCGCTCGCAGCCGGTCAGATCGACGTCATCGGGCACGACGAGCCGCACATTCGCGTCGAAGTACACAGCGTCGCGATGAAGCCGCTACGGATCGAAGTCTCGGGTGACGAACTCGAAATCGACCACCCGCAGGTGCGCTGGGACAGTTTCCTCACAGCGTTTCGCAGCTTCGGATCGTCAGGTCCGCGGGCCGAGGTGAGCGTCGCCCTTCCTCGGCACATCGCGCTGACCCTCGGCGTCGTCAGCGCGAGCGCCCTCGTTGCGGGCCTCGAGCAGAACGTCACGATCAATGCCGTCTCCGGCGATGTTCTTGTCGACGGACTCGTCGGCGATCTGAACACACACGCTGTTTCGGGCGATGTTCAGGTGCGCGGGCTCACCGGTGCCTTCTCGAGTGACATGGTCTCCGGCGACATCGCGGTGTCGGGAGAAATTACCAAGACCGACGTCAACACGGTCTCTGGTGCGGTGTTCATCGACGCGGCCGGACGCATCAGCCAGGTGTCTCTCAATACCGTCTCCGGTGCCGCGACGCTGCGCCTCGACGACGACTACCCCGCCAACTACTCCGTGCGATCGGTCGGCGGCCGCGTTCAGATCGACGGAGTCTCGCGTGCGCGCACCTACTCCGGGCACACGGGGGCGCTCAGCGGGATGTTCGCCGAAGTGCGGGTCAACACCGTCAGCGGAGACGTCACGGTGCTGCGCCACGGCGCTCACGCGCCGACGTCGGACTATGACCACCAAGCGTCATGGCCGGGGCAGGAGGAGAGCTGATGGCTGCCGTCTTCGGTCATGGCGACCTTCGCCTGTACCTGCTGAGCCTGCTCGACGAGAACCCGCTGCACGGATACGGCATCATGCAGGCGTTGTCCGATCGAACGGGCGGAACCTACACGCCCAGCGCCGGTACCATCTACCCGCGGCTGGCGAAGCTCGAGGGTGAGGGGCTCGTCACGAAGAGGCGGGATGGGCGCACGACGATCTACGAAATAACTGATGCGGGACGCGCCGAAGTGCGTGCGCGAGCACACGAAATCGATGGCATCCAGGAGGGGCTCTCCGACAGCGTCCGCCTCATCGCGGACGGTGTGCGGCAGAACGTGCGTGAGGCGATGAAGAGCCTCCGCGCCGACTTGGCCGCAGCCGCGAACGCCCCGCACCGGGACGAGGCCGACACAGAAGACCCGCGCGCATCAGCCAGAGCCCAGCTGGCACGCGCCGAGGGCTCGCTCAGCGCTTTCCGCGCGTCGGTCCGCGCCGATTTGCGAACGCATATCGCGAAGGGTGGCGCGGTTCCGTCGTCGTTGATCGATGAGCTCCAGGCGGATCTGGACGGTGTGATCGTTCGCCTGCGCGAGGGTCTCACGCGCGACTGACCGCAAGGCGGCGCCGGGGGCGAGCGTAGGCTGGGGAGGTCATGCCGAACTCCTCCCGCTCCTGGTTGCCGATCGCCGTGTGGGCGGTGGGAGCCGTCGCCTATCTTGCGGCGATCATGTCGCGAACATCCTTGTCGGCAACCGCCGGTGTGGCGAGCGAGCGCTTCGATCTCACGAGCGAACACCTGGCGGCGTTTGGGCTTCTGCAGCTCATCGTCTACGCCGGTGCGCAGATCCCCGTGGGAATGCTGATCGATCGCCTGGGGGCCCGCACCGTTCTTCTCGCCGGCCTGGTGCTGATCGCCGCGAGCCAGCTGATGATCGGCTTCGGTGAGACGTTCTCCACGCTGCTTGCGGCACGCGCTCTCGCCGGGCTCGGAGACGCCATGGTCTTCCCCTCGGCAGTGCGGCTGACGGCGGTCTCGTTGCGGCCCGCCTGGATTTCGACGGGAACGCAGATGGTCGGAGTTGTCGGCAACTTCGGCATGCTGGTCACTGCAACGCCGTTGCTGTGGATGGTGGACATGGTCGGCTGGCCGCCGGCGTATCTGATCCTGGCCGCGGTCACGGGAGTGATCGCCCTCTGCTCCGGAGTTGTTCTCGTCCTGATGGGACCGGATGCGACGCGAACGGCGTCAAACGAGAGCCTTGGCGATGTGCTTCGCGGGACAGGGCGCGCGATGAAGCACCCCGGAACCTGGCTGGCGTTCTTCACGCACTTTTCGACCAACCTTGCGTTCGTCGCGTTTATCGTGACGTGGGGCGCGCTCTTTCTGCAGTACGGAGCCGAGATTGGCACGGGAGGGGCGAGCGTCTACCTGTCGGCCATTCCCATCATCGGCATGATCGCGGGGCCTGTTGTGGGCCGTCTCGTCAGCACCATGCCGGAGTGGCGACGCATCATCATCGTGTGGTCCGTGATCGGACAGCTCGTTGCCTGGGGGGCCGTCCTGCTGTGGCCGGTTCCCACGCCGTTTCCCCTGCTGGTTCTTCTGGCCGTTGCGACGGCGATTGGCGGGCCGGCATCGCTGATTGCCTTCGAACTGTCGCGACAGTTTGTTCCGGCGAGCCTTGCCGCGCGCGCAAACGGCATCGTCAACACGGGCGGGTTCACCGGCGCTTTGTTGGCGATCGGTTCGACGGGCCTTCTGCTGTCGATTCAGGGGGCGCATGCTCCTGGCGACTATTCCATGGAGATGTTCCGGATCGCGTTTTTGCCGATGCTCGGCATGATGACGGCAGGACTGATCGCGTTTATTGTGCTCTCGCGCCGAATGCGTCGCCGCGAGCCCTGATCGGATTTTGCGCACGAAACAGTGCGCCGCGGTGAACCGCGGCGCACTGTGGGATCAGAGGACTAGACCCGGGCAGGCTCGTCGTCCTCATCTTCTCCTTCGTACAAATCTCCCCAACGATCGACGTACGAATTCTCGTCGTTGTTATCGGTGAGCTCTTTCTCGAGTGCTGCATAGTCGACAGACGGACTGAACGACTTGAGCTCACGAGCGAGCTTTGTGTGCTTCGCCTTTTGACGGCCACGCCCCATAGCGCGTCGACCCCCTTACACGTAGATCTGCCGGTGATTTCTCGAACCCTATGCAGAAGCATGCTTTCTTATTACCCGAGAAATACCCGGGAAGAGTAGGATTCAGGATACCACGGGGCCTGACCCACGAGCTCCGCACGGCGGGAGGAACGCATCATGACAGACGCGACCAGCACACCGGACTTACCCCTCGAGCAGTTTCATGGGGCCGTTATTGCCGCAATTATTCCCGAGCAACCGCCCCGTGTGATCACTGAAGCTGCACGTTATGCCAGCCTTCACGGCGTTCCGCTTGTTGTCGTGCACGTGGACGTCACACGATTCGTCACCTATGAAGATCCTGATGGTGTTCCTCACACCGCGCCGATCGACATCAACGTCGAGGCGGGGGCGGAAGAACTCGCCCTCGTCCAGCAAGAGGTCTCGGAGGCGCTGAAGGGCTCGGACGTGGAGTGGACGACAACGCAGCTCGTTGGTGACCCTGCCCTTGCGATTAAGCACTTCGCCGAAAAACTCGATTCTCCTTTGATCGTCCTCGGTACGCGCAAGCGCGGCTTCGGCGAGTCGTTGCGGGAGTTCTTCACCGGATCGGTTGCCGCGCGTTTGTCTCACCGCCAGTACCGCCCGCTTCTCGTCGTCCCTATAGAAGAGCCGGTGAACGACTCCTCGCCGCTCTGGGATGAGGAGTGACTGCCCGACCAACGCTTCCTGCCGTTGATTGGCTCCAGCTCCCCCTCGTGATGGTGGGCGGTGCCGTCGGCGCGCTCACGCGCTGGCTGCTGATGGAGTGGGATTCGTCCGATTTTTGGGTGATTCTTGCCATTAACGTGGTTGGGTCGATGGTGCTTGGCTTTCTGGTGGGGGTGCTCGGCGCCCGCCACCAGCGGTGGAGAGCACTCCTCGGAACCGGAATGCTCGGGGGATTCACGTCCTACAGCGCGCTCGCACCGCTCATGGGCGTCTCGGTGTTCAGCGGATGGGCGGCGAGCCTTCCGTATCTGGCTGTGCTGGTCGCCACCGTCATCGTCGGCGTGGCCGGAGCGCTGGTGGGCCTCGCGAGCGGCGGACGCCTGTCGCGCTCCGCTCGGGAGGGTGTCGCATGAGCGCCCCTCTTCTCGCCCTGGTGATTGCCGTTTCCGGCGGCGTTGGGGCGGGGTTGCGCTTCACGATCGACCAGGCCATGCGGGGCGTTCGCGTTCGTTTGCGTTTTCCCCTTCCGGTGCTGATCATCAACGCGAGCGGCTGTTTCGTCATGGCATTTCTCGTCGGCGGCTTCGGAGGGACAACCGCGGATTTCCCTCCCTCTCTTCTGGCAATTGAGGCGGGGCTGCTCGGCGGCTTCACAACGTTCAGCACCGTGTCCACCGACACGGCAGAAATGTGGCACGAGAAGCGCTACGGAGCCGCGATCGCGAACGCTGGCGGCACGCTTGTGGTGTGCCTCGGCGCCGCGATCGCAGGCATGACGCTCGCAGCGGCCATGCGATAGCCCGTTCGAGGGGCATTCTCCCGCCCCGGGGATCGGAGGATATGCCACACTGGCACTCTGCGGATACAGCCGTGTATCGAGAGCGACTGGCCGCAGTCCACACGCCGCCCGCGATCCGGGGATCCCAGTGTCACAACTCGCCGTTCTGAGCCTGAAAAACCGCGCGCTTATCGCGCTCATCACGATTTGCGCCGCCATCTTCGGTGGAATGTCGCTGACGAGTTTGAAACAGGAACTCATCCCGTCGATCGAGCTTCCGGCGCTCGTCGTGATGACCACCTACCCCGGCGCGTCGCCCGAAGTGGTGGAAGAAGACGTTTCGACGCCGATCGAAACGGCCGTTCAAGGACTTGATGGCATTGAGTCCACGAGCGCGACGAGCACCACCAACGCCTCCATCGTGCAGGTGATGTTCGACTACGGAACCGACATGGCGACGGCCGAGCAGAAGATGACTCAGGCGATCGGCCGCATCTCTGGTCAGCTGCCCACCGACGTGGATCCGCAGGTCATGGCAATCTCAATCGACGATTTGCCCGTGATCCAGGTGGCTGTTTCCGGATATGACGACGCCGACACGATTCAGGATCGTCTGAGCTCGATCATCCTGCCCGACATCGAGGATGTCGACGGCGTTGCGACCGCCGCTCTCGTCGGCGCAACGGGCGAGCGCATCATCATCACACCGGACAACGCGGCTCTCGCGCAGAACGGGCTCGGACAGCAGGCCATTTCGGACGCGCTCCAGCAGAACGGTCAACTGTTCCCTGGCGGATCGATCACGGAAAATGGCGAAACGCTCACGGTGCAGACGGGCGACAAGGTCACTACCGTCGAGGCGCTCGAAGGACTGCCCCTCGTGCAGTCGGCGCCGCCGCAGGCCAACCCCGAGACGGGCGAAGAGATCCCCGTGCCGCAACTCGCGATCGGTGATGTCGCTTCCGTTTCTCTGGAGAGCGATCCCGTTTCGTCGATGTCGCGCGTGAACGGCGAGGACGCCATCTCGATTTCCGTGACGAAGCTTCCCAGCGGGAACACGGTTGACGTCTCTCACGGCGTCAGGACCGTGCTCGACGATCTCGCCGAACAGGTGCCGGGAGCCTCGTTCACGGTGGTATTCGACCAGGCACCATTTATCGAGGAGTCGATCGAGACGCTTGCCGTCGAGGGCCTCCTCGGTCTCGTCTTCGCGGTTCTCGTGATCCTCGTGTTCCTGCTATCAGTACGCTCAACGCTGGTCACGGCGATTTCGATTCCCACGAGCGTTCTCATCTCGTTCGCGAGCATGCAGGTGTTCGGCTATTCGCTGAACATGCTCACGCTCGGTGCCCTCACCATCTCGATCGGACGCGTCGTTGACGACTCGATCGTCGTCATCGAGAACATCAAACGGCACTATGTGGCCGGAGCAGACAAGGGCGATGCGATTCGCCTCGCCGTGCGCGAGGTTGCCGGCGCGATTACCTCGTCGACGGTGACAACGGTCGCGGTGTTTCTGCCGATCGCGTTCGTCGGCGACATGGTGGGCGAGCTGTTCCGGCCCTTTGCGATGACCGTCACGATCGCGATGCTGGCCTCGTTGATCGTGGCGCTCACCATCGTCCCCGTTCTCGCGTACTGGTTCATGAAACCGGGCAAGGCGCTGTTCGATGACGCGGGTGAGCAGATTGATCCCGAGCACCCCGATGCGCCGAAGTCGCGGCTGCAGAAGGCCTACCAGCCGATTCTGTCCTGGACGCTGCGTCACTCGTGGGCAACGCTGAGCATCGCGGTTCTCATCATGGTCGGCACGGTGGCGATGGCGCCCCTCATGAAGGTCAACTTCCTCGGCGACACGGGGCAGAACACGCTCACGATTTCGCAGGACCTCGGACAGACGGCCAGCCTGGACCGGCAGGACGAGGCGGCGCGCGCCGTTGAGAATGAGCTGGAGAAGATCGACGGGATTGAGACCGTTCAGGTATCGATTGGGTCCTCCGGATCTCCGATGAGCGACGCTTTCGGCGGGGGCGGCATCACCTACTCCGTGATGACCGATGGTGATTTCGATCAGGAGCAGTTGCGCACGGATATCCAGTCTGCGCTAGACGAGCTCGATGGAGCCGGTCAGATCAGCGTGGGGGCGGCGGCAGGCTTCGGCACTGACGACATCACGGTGCAGGTGACGGGAACATCATCGGACGACGTCCGTCGCGGCACGGAAGATATCGTGGCGGCGCTGGAAGGGCGTGAGGGCGTTGGCACGGTCTCCGACAGCCTCGAGGCGTCGATGCCGTTCATCCAGGTAAATGTTGACCGCGACGCCGCCGCGCAGCGCGGGTTGAGCGAAGCCGCCGTTGGCTCGATCGTGAACTCGACAATGCAGCCGCAGCAGGCCGGAACGATCGAGATCGACGGATCGTCAACAACGATCTACCTCGCATCCGATGCCGCGCCGGCAACGATCGCTGAGCTCCGCGAGATGCAGATCCCGACCGCCGCCGGCCCCATCGCTCTGACCGACATTGCGACGGTGGACGAGAGCGCGAGCCCCGCTTCGATTTCGACGCAACTGGGACGCCTGACGGCAACGATCACGGTTCCGCCGGCAACGGACAACCTCGCGGTCGCGACGCTCTCGATCGAGGAGGCGCTTGCTGCGGTCGATCTGCCCGAGGGAACAACGGCCTCGGTTGGCGGCGTTGCGCAGCAGCAGGAAGAGGCCTTTGAACAGCTGGGCTTGGCGATGCTGGCGGCGATTCTGATCATCTACGTGATCATGGTGGCCACCTTCAAGTCGCTCCGCCAGCCGCTGCTACTCCTCGTGTCCGTGCCGTTCGCGGCAACGGGAGCGATTCTGTTGCAGGTGGTCACGGGCGTTCCGCTGGGTGTTCCCTCGCTCATCGGTGTTCTGATGCTCATCGGCATCGTCGTGACGAACGCGATCGTTCTCGTCGACCTCGTCAACCAATACCGAGGTAGGCACCGGCTCAACGTTCACGATGCCACGATGGCGGGATCGTCGATGCGTCTGCGCCCCATTCTGATGACGGCGTTCGCGACGATCTTCGCGCTTGCGCCGATGGCGCTCGGTATCACGGGCCACGGCGGGTTCATCTCGCAGCCGCTCGCGATCGTCGTTATTGGCGGTCTCGTGTCGTCCACGTTCCTGACCCTGATCGTGCTACCGACGCTGTACAACCTCGTCGAGGGCGCGCGGGAACGGCGCGTGGCGCGTCGCCGTGCGCGGGCGGGCGTGACGGAAGAGGGGCAGACGGGCGAGTTCCCCGCCGCGCCGCCCTTGCGCCGCCGCCGCGACTAATCACGCTCGGCCAACACCGGGGCTTTCCCAGGGGCGGCCGGTAATGTACAGAGGTCGGCCCCGGATGCCGCGTTGTATGCGCGGGTGTGTGTGGTCCTTGATGGCCGCGCAATAACACCCTGAAAGGTGCATACTCAGCATGCCCAAGAACAAAAAGCCCGCTGGCGGACGTCCGGCCAAGAACTTCGATCCCCGGTACTCGGCGAAGGCCAGCGACAGCCGCAAGGCCCGCTGGAGCAACGAAGACCGCGAGGTCCGCGCTGGCGGACGTGGCGACACTCGTGCCCCGCGCACCGATCGCGGCGACTTCCGCTCCAACCGCGATGACCGCCGCCGCGAAACTTACGGCGATGCCGACCGCGGTCGTGTGACCAGCGAGCGTGCTCCTCACCGCGATGCTCGTGGTGCGGGTCGCGATGAGCGTCAGCGTCGTTTTAATGACAGCCGTGGCGGTGGCCGTCCGGCCGAGCGTGATGACCGCGGTCCTCGCCGTTTCGACCGTGATGACCGTCCCCGTCGCTTCGAGGGACGCGACAACCGCGCACCGAGCCGGGATGCTCGTGGTGGCCGCGATGGTGGTTTCCGTGACAACCGCGGTGCGGGTCGCGATGAGCGTCAGCGTCGTTTTAATGACAGCCGTGGCGGTGGCCGTCCGGCCGAGCGTGATGACCGCGGTCCTCGCCGTTTCGACCGTGATGACCGTCCCCGTCGCTTCGAGGGACGCGACAACCGCGCACCCCGCCGTGACGACCGTGGCGGCCGCGACGAGCGGCCCGCAGGCCGCCGCTTCGACGAGCGCCCAGAACGTCCCGCTCGCCGTCCCTTCGATGGCGAGAAGAAGTGGCAGGAGCGTCGTGATGAGCAGGGCACGCCGCGTACGGCGAAGCACGAGGAGCGCATCGACGTGGTGCACGACAAGCTCGAGGCCGAAGCCGTTCAGGCGACCGCCGTTGAGGGCCAGTCGTTTGGCGACCTCGGCCTGGGCGAGAACATCGTTCGCGTTCTGAACGAGCTCGGCGCGGCAAGCCCGTTCCCGATTCAGTCGGCGACGATCGCCCCGATCATCGCGGGCAAGGATGTTCTCGGCCGCGGACGCACTGGATCGGGCAAGACGATCGCCTTTGGCGCCCCTCTTGTTGAGCGCATTCTTCGCTCGCGCGCCGGCCAGTCGCGTGCCTTTGGTCGCGCCCCGCAGGCACTGATCCTGGCGCCCACGCGTGAGCTCGCCCTGCAGATCGACCGCACGGTTCAGCCGATCGCCCGCAGCGTTGGCCTGTTCACAACGCAGATCTACGGCGGTGTTCCCCAGGCACGCCAGGTGGGCGCGCTGAAAAAGGGTGTCGACATCATCATCGGAACGCCCGGACGCATCGAGGACCTGCACAAGCAGGGCAAGCTGAACCTCAGCGAAATCCAGGTGGCCGTTCTTGACGAGGCCGACCACATGTGCGAGCTCGGGTTCCTCGAGCCCGTTCAGCGAATCCTGCGCCTCACGAAGGCGGGCGGCCAGAAGCTGCTGTTCTCCGCCACGCTTGACCGCGAGGTTTCGGCACTCGTTGAGGAGTTCCTCAAGGCGCCCGCCGTCTACGAGGTAGCCGGCGAAGACCAGCACTCGGCCACGATCGACCACCAGGTTCTCGTTGTTGACCAGCGCACCAAGCGCGGTGTGATCGAGCAGCTCGCCGATCGCGACGGTCGCACGATCGTCTTCACCCGCACACGGGCCTTCGCCGACCAGCTGGTTGAGCAGATGGAAGATTCCGGGCTCCGCGCGATTGCACTGCACGGTGATCTCAACCAGGCACGACGCACGCGCAACATCGAGCGTTTCTCTGCCGGCAAGGTCAACGTGCTCGTGGCAACAGACGTTGCGGCGCGCGGTATCCACGTTGACAACGTCGACCTGGTTGTTCAGGCTGACGCTCCCGACGAGTACAAGACGTACATGCACCGCTCGGGCCGTACGGGCCGCGCCGGTCGCGAGGGCCGCGTTGTCACGCTGATCCCGCACAACCGTCGCCGCCGCATGAGCGACCTGCTCAAGCGCGCCGAGATCGACGCGCCGTTCCGCGAGGCATCTCCCGGCGACGCCGTGATTCAGGAGATCGCGCGCTAAGACCGCTAATACGAAGGGCGTCGACTCGGCTGAGTCGGCGCCCTTCGCCGTTCATCCGGCATGTGATGGTTCACATGTCCCTCGGATTCGCGCAAGAATGGGCCCATGACACATACTCCCGTTGACCCCACCGGAGAGCAGATTCTGCTGACGCGAGGCGACGTAACGGCGCATATCGCTCAGGTCGGCGCTGCTCTGCGAGGCCTCTCGGTTGGCGGCACGAACCTCGTGCCGCCCTACCCGCTCGGCCGCACGGCTCCCTTCGGATCGGGCATCGTTCTTGTGCCGTGGCCCAACCGCATTCGCGATGGCGAGTGGACGATGACTGACCCGCATGGTGAGACGTACGATGAAACGCTGCCCATCAGCGAGCCGGCCCGCGGAACGGCAATTCACGGCCTGCTTCGCTGGGCACCGTATGTGATTGAGCAGGGCGATGGCATCGCAACGCTTCGCGCCGCCGTGATCCCGCAGAACGGCTATCCGTTCGCGCTCGAGACCAGCGTCACCTACGAACTCACCGACACGGGTGTCACTGTTACCCACACGTTCGAGAACGTCGGAAGCGCCGCTGCTCCCGTCGGTGTCGGAACTCACCCCTTCTTCTACATCGAGGGAACGGACCCCCGGGACCTGACGATCACGCTCCCGGCGTCGACCTACTTCGAGGTCGACGAGCGTCTTCTGCCGCTGGCGGAGATCGATGTGGACTCCGAGACCGATCTGCGTTCGGGCAAGCGTCTGGGTGATGTCAGCCTGGACACGGCGTTCGGCGGGTTGTCGCGCGATGACAACGGCCTCGCCGGATCGACGCTGTCGGGCCCCGATGGAACGCTCACGGTGTGGCAGGACGAAGCGTTCGACTATCTCCAGGTGTTCACCACCGATGCCTATCCCGACCAGCCGTACGCCGTTGCCATTGAGCCGATGACGATGCCGGCAGAAGCATTCAACACGGGACAGGGCGTGCGCTGGATCGAGCCGGGCGAGTCCTGGAGCGTCTCGTGGGGCGTGGCCTACAGTTCCTCGCAGGAAGAAACGTCATGATGTCAGCGTGACTTCTTCGCAGACGCCCTCACGCCGCTTCGTGCGGCGTGAGGGCGTCGCACGTCGCAGGCGAAGCGCTGTCGCGACAATCGCGGCCGCGTTTTCCGCGTGTGTGATGATCGGCTCCGGCGGCGCAATGGCAGCAGGGTGGACGCAACAAGCCCCCGTGAGCACCGACTGGGCTGTTGTGTCGATGGAACTCGCTGATGTCTCCGCGCTGGCCGCTGAGGCGGCGGAGGAGGCCGAAGCTCGCGGGCAGACGGCGGCGATCGACGCGGAAGAGCCGGACGATACTCCCTCCGCCGAGGAGACCGGCGCGGATGCCTTCTGTTCGCCGGAGGTCCTCGATGCACTGGCCGCCGGTGACGATTCCGCGGTGATCGCCGCTGTGGGCGGTGCCGAGGCGTTCCGTGCGGCGGTCGCTGATCAGCGCGCGTCCGACTGCATTGCCCTCGACGATCCGACGCACGCCTGGGTGGTCGTCAACAAGCGCCGTCCCCTGGACCCGATCGACTTCACTCCGAACACGGCGCGACCGCAGACGACGAGTCTGGTTGGCGGACATCTGAGCGCTGACGTTGTGGAGTCGTTCGACGCGATGGTGCAGGCGGCGCGGGACGCGGGCGTGGGGGAGATCGCGCTCGAGAGCGGGTTCCGTTCCTACGACACCCAGATCAGCTCGTACCAGGCGCAGGTGTCGATTCGCGGGCAGGAGGGCGCGGACCTGACTTCGGCGCGCCCCGGACACAGCGAACACCAGACGGGCCTTGCCGCTGACCTGGTCTCGTGTTCCGCCGCGGGCTCGTGCGGAACGATCTACGATTTCGGCGCGACTGAGCAGGGACGGTGGATCGCCGAGAACGCGTGGCGGCACGGGTGGATCATCCGCTACCAGGAGGGGGCGACCCACATCACCGGCTATGACCCGGAGCCCTGGCACCTGCGCTACATCGGCGTTCCGCTCGCCGAGGCGTACACCGAGGGCGGATACGACACGTTCGAGGAATTCTTCGGCCTCGAGGCTGCGCCTGATTACGGTTAGAAAACCACGCCCGCGGCGAAAATCGCTGCGGTGATGGCAACGCCGATGACCGTGAACCAGGTGTCGGAGCGACGCCAGATCACCGGGTGGCGTTCTGTGCGGGTGTCATAGGCGCCGAACGCCCGCGCGTCCATGGCCAGCGCCACGCGTTCGGCGTGACGGATTCCCCCCGCCAAGAGCGGAACGAGCGCGGTGGCGAGATGCGGTGCGCGCCCACGCACACGCTGCGCGAGCCGGATGATGTCGAGTTCGTGACGGAACCGCGGAACGAAGCGCAGAGCAGCGAGCGCCGCATAACCGATCCGGTAGGGCATGCGCAGCTGCTGGACGAGGGCCCGGACCAGATCGGCGCCGTCTCCCGTGAGACCGGGGATCAGTGCCAGGGCCAGGAGCGCCGCGAGCCGGAGGCCCGTTGCGATGCCCGTGTACGGGTCGGTCCACAGCGCGAAGCCCACAGTGAGAACCGTGATGATGGCGGGCAGGGCAAAGCCGAGCCACGCGAAGAGCCGACGGTCCCAGCGCGCGCCGATCAGGAGGATCACGGCGCTCGCGGCGAGAAGAAGCGCGGGGGTCAGAACGTCGCGCGCGAAGACGAGCGCGATCATGGCGGGCAAAACGGCGCCGAGCTTCGCCAGCGGGTTGAGGCGCTCGAGGGGGCGCAGCACGGCGGGCGGGGCTGGCGCGGCGTTGTGCTGGCGGGGCATCGACGGCACGTCTGCTCCCACGTTGATGACATCGGTGGCGATGCGCTGAACGAGATCACGATCGTGGGTGACGATGACGATCGTCGTCCCGTGCGCGTGCAGATCGAGCAGCATGTCGATCAGCTCGTCGGCGCGGGCACGATCCTGGCCGTACAGCGGTTCATCGAGCACGAGAACGCCGCCAGGCGACATTCCGATGAGAACGGCGCCGACCGAGAGGCGGCGTTTCTGCCCGCCCGAAAGGCGGAACGGATGTCGGTCGGCATCGCCGGCGAGACCGAGTCTGTCCAACATCTCGTCGACGCGAGCATCGATCTCGGCGGCGGGAACTCGGCGGCGGCGCAGATCGTGGGCCAGCTCATCGCGCACCGTGTGGGTAACGAACTGGTGCTCGGGGTTCTGAAAGACGAACCCGACCCGACCGGCCAGCGCGCGGGGACGTGTGCGGGCCGGATTGGCCCCGAGGACATCGATTGTTCCGGAAACGGGATCGATAACGCCCGCCAGCGCCTGGGCGAGCGTGGTCTTGCCCGTTCCGTTTTCTCCGACGATCGCGGTGATCGAGCCACGTGCGATGGTGACGTCGACGTTCTCGAGCACCGTGCGCCGACGCCGGCCACGCCCGCGTGTGACGGTGAGCCCTCGCGCGGTGATCGCGGGACCGTTCTGTTCCGCCGCGGGGGCACGGCGCTCGCGTGAGGCGTCTCCGGGCAGCCAGACACCGAGCGCTGTGAGATCGTCGGCGTGCCCCTCGATGACCTCGGCGGGAGTACCGTCGAACGCCAGCGAGCCGTCGCTGCCGAGAACGACGACGCGTGTGGCGATCTCGAGCGCCGTCTCGACGTTGTGCTCAACGAGAACGATCGCGTGCTCGCCGGAAGCGACAACGTCCCGCAGCGCCCGGTAGACGTCGGTGACCCCTTTCGGATCGAGGTTGGCGGTGGGTTCGTCCAGCACCAGAAGAGGAGGATCGAGCGCGATCGCGCAGGCGATTGCCAGGCGCTGGCGCCCTCCGCCAGAAAGCGCATCGGGATCGTCGTCTCTGCGTTCCCAGAGGCCCATACGTCGAAGAGCATGTTCGGTGCGGCGCTCGACGTCTTCCGGCGCGATGCGCAGGTTTTCGAGCCCGAACGCAACCTCGGCGAAAACGGAGGCGGTGACAACCTGGGCATCGGGGTCTTGGAAGACCATCCCCACCCGTGTGCTGAGTTCACCCGGCCGGGCGTCGCGCGTGCTGAAACCGCCGAGCCGCACGTCGCCGCTCAGATCGGCGTCCGCCGAGTGGGGAATGAGGCCGCCGAGGGCGAGCGTCAGAGTGGACTTTCCCGCTCCGCTCGGTCCGACGAGAAGAACAACCTCGCCGGGGCCAACGGACATCGACACATCGTTCACGGCGGCACGATCGCCATCGGGATGCGTGATCGTCACGCTGTCGAGCGCAACGAGCGCGTCGGTTCCTCGTGCGGACCGCCCGTCGCCTGATACGGACGTAGCGGTGTCGCGCGTCGTCATCGCGTGATGCGGCGACGCGGGGCAACCCCCGCACGGTCGAGAGCGCGGCCGAGGCCAAGGCCAACGAAGGTCCACACGATGGGCCCGAGCAGCGCCAGGGTGACGTAGGCGATACGCGCCCACGCGGGAAGCGCCGAAAGGTCCGCTGCCATCCAGACGACGAACGCAACGACCGAGCCGATCACCAGTGCGGAGATCAGATAGCGCCACCAGCTCCATGCCTGATACCGGAAGAGAGCCGCGATGAGTTCCTGGATGCCGCCGAACAGCAGGGCGGTTCCGAGGAACTGCGGAATGTAGACGGGGGCGACAACGCAGCTGACAAGCGCGGCGAGCAGATGCGTGACGAAGGCGACGCCCGGCGCGCGGAAGATCTCCTGCGAGACGATGCCGGGAAGCGTGTGAACGCCGAGCAGGAAGCCGTAGAGGAAGGGTGCTGTGGCGAGAACGGGAATCGTCAGCCAACCCTCGATGCCGCCGAGAATTCCTGTTGCCACGCCGATAGCGGCGCAGACCAGGAGGACGCGGGTCGAGAGGGCGACGGGACGATTCACATAGGGGAGCCTAACCTGTTATCCCGGGTGACCGCCTGGTGTGAGGTGGGAGCTCGCTTCGTCGTCGTTTTGTGAGTCGAACCTTGGGAAGGGGCGGCGCAGGAATGCGTTCCGTGTTGTGCGTGCCCGGGACGATGCCGTACCGGTCGGTGTCGCGCGCTTCCCACGCATCGCGGGCCTCGACGATCTCTTCATGGGTTCGCCCGACGAAGTTCCACCACATGATGATCTCGTCGTCGAACGGGGCGCCGCCCAGGAGGAAGATCAGGGCTCCCTCACGAGAGGACACCTCGACGCCCGTGCGATGCAGGCCCAAATACAGAAGGTCCATTGTGCGCAGCGGATACGGTTGCCCCTCGGCACCTGCCTCGACCGCGATGTCGCCATCGAGAGCCACGACCGCATACTCCCACTCCGGGTGGAACGGCAGCCGCACCCGCGATCCGGGGGCAATGCGAATCTGGGCGCCAACGATCGGGGTGTGCATATCGGCGGGGGAGCGGACGCCGCCGAGTTCTCCTGCGACGACGGTGATCTCGGGATCCGGTCCGAGATCTGCGGGCAGATCGAGCATCGGAAGGTGGTCGTAGCGCTGGAAATCCGGTGTGCCGTGACGACGATGTTCCGGAAGGGCAACCCACAGCTGAAGCGCGTCGATCGGCGCTGGTTCCTCGCCGACGGAGTATTCTGAGTGGCTGATGCCGTGGCCGGAGGTCATGATGTTCAGCGTTCCGGGGCCGATGATGACATCGGACCCGAGAATGTCGCGGTGCCGCACGGCGCCCGTCAGCGGCCAGGTCACCGTCTGCAGACCGATGTGGGGGTGGGGGTCCACGCGCATAAGAGCTTCCTGGGGACCGAAACGGTCAAGGAAGCACCAGGCGCCCACCATCGGGAGGTGGCGTTGGGGAAGTGCCCGTGTCACGTGCATGCCGCGAACTCCGCCGAGCGGCACCTCGCGGGGAGTCAGGAGCAGTTCCCGCGGGCCGTCGCACGCGACCGCGCTGCCGTCCGTTTCTTCGCTCGCATCGAGGTCGTACCGTGTCATGAGCGCCCCTCTTGCTCGGTCAATGGTCCCGCTCCGATAACGAATCTCCGTGGCGGATCGCTCGGGGGTAAATACACGCGCATAATTGCATTGTCAATGGGTAGCGCATCCCCTGACGAACGACAGCGGCCACCACTCTCCCCCTCCGGTGGCCGCTGTCATGTTCTCTCGGTCTCCAGCCATGCCGTCACGCTATTCCGAATGGCGCCCGCCCGCTAGGGGTGATCTCGGCTCGGGGCGTCAGGGGCGACTCGTAGGGTGGGAGCATGACGTCGCAGCCCCCGTACGATTCCGCGTTCGACGACGATTGGACGCCGCCGGCGGAACCGCCGGATGATCTGTACGAGGACTACTCCGGAGGTCCCACCCCGTGGGCCGACCCCTTCGCCTCATCCGAGGGCGAGGTGCCGTCCGCAGCGGCGCGGTCGGGCGCAACCGGTCGCGCATCGCGCCAGCCTCAGTACTCCTCTGCTCTCGAGGCGCTGCACACGGTGTACGGCTATGACGCCTTCCGCGGCGATCAAGCGGCGATCATCGATCAGGTTGTCGAGGGCGGTGATGCGGTCGTTCTGATGCCCACGGGCGGCGGAAAGAGCCTCTGCTACCAGGTGCCGGCGCTGGTGCGCGAGGGCACAGGGCTCGTGGTCTCGCCGCTGATCGCATTGATGCAGGACCAGGTCGATGCTCTGCGGGCCAACGGAGTCCGTGCCGCATACCTCAACTCCACGTTGACCGCGCCCGAGCGCGTCGAGGTGGAGCGTCAGTACGTCGCGGGCGAACTCGACCTGCTGTACGTCGCGCCCGAGCGGCTGAGCCTGCAAACAACGCGCGACCTCCTTGCCCGCGGAACGCTCAGCGTGATCGCGATCGATGAGGCGCACTGCGTCAGTCAGTGGGGCCACGACTTTCGGCCCGACTACCTCGCGCTGGGAGACCTGGGGGAGCAATTCCCCGGCGTTCCGCGCCTTGCCCTCACCGCAACGGCAACGCGCGAAACGCACCGCGAGATCACCGAGCGGTTACGGATGCCGTCCGCTCAGCACTTTGTCTCCAGTTTCGACCGGCCGAACATTCAATACCGCATCGACCCCAAGGTCGACGCCCGCAAACAGCTGCTGTCGTTCATTCGCAGTCAGCCGGCCGGCTCCGCGGGCATCGTCTATGCGCTCAGTCGGAAATCGGTTGATCAGACGGCGCAGTTCCTCGCGAAGCAGGGAATCGACGCCATCGCGTATCACGCGGGGCTCGACGCCGAGGTGCGTGCGGCGCACCAGTCCCGTTTTTTGCGGGAGGACGGCGTTGTTGTTGTGGCGACGATCGCGTTTGGCATGGGGATCGATAAACCCGACGTGCGGTTCGTTGCCCACATCGATCTGCCGAAGTCGGTCGAGGGCTACTACCAGGAGACGGGTCGCGCAGGGCGTGACGGGGAGCCCGCCGTGGCGTGGATGGCCTACGGGCTGGGTGATGTTGTTCAGCAACGCCGCATGATTCAGCAGTCCGACGGCGACCGCCTCTTTCAGGCGCGCAAGCAGCAGCACCTCGACGCCATGTTGGCGCTGTGCGAGACCGTGGTGTGCCGGAGGCAGAATCTCCTGGCCTACTTTGGGCAGGAATCTGCGCCGTGCGGAAACTGTGACACCTGCCTCACTCCGCCCGAGACCTGGGACGGATTGGTCGCTGCGCAGAAGCTGATGTCGACCATTGTCCGGCTGCAGCGGGAGCGCAACCAGTCCTTTGGCGCGGGTCACCTGATCGACATTCTGCGCGGAAAAGAGACAGAGCGAACACGCCGTTTCGGGCATGACCAGCTGAGCACATGGGGTCTTGGCCAGGATCTGTCCGAACAAGACTGGCGCAGTGTTATCCGTCAGCTGCTTGCGCGTAGCCTTCTCGCGCCGCAGGGCGAATGGAACACGCTGGCCGTGACGGAATCCTCCGCGGGAGTGTTGCGCGGGGACACCCCCGTTCCTCTTCGCAAGGACACGATCGGCCGGGCGGACAAGCCTGCGCGCGCCCGCAAGGCGACGGCATCCGACGCGCTCGGCGACGAAGACCGGCAGCTTTTCGAGAAGCTTCGCGCCTGGCGCTCCGGCGTTGCCCGCGAGCAGGGAGTGCCCGCGTACGTGGTGTTCGCCGATGCCACGCTGCGGGGGATTGCCGAGCAACGCCCGGCGCGTCTCGACCAGCTTGACGGCATCAGCGGAATCGGCGCGAAGAAGCGCGATGCCTACGGCCAAGCGGTGCTAGAGGTCGTTGCCGCGAAAGAATAGACATTTTTATGTGAACTTTTTTGTTTCCCCGTCTAGACAGAGACCCCTCAGAGCCGCCATATTGGGAGTTGCCTGTGTGCGCGCTGGGTGCTCCCCGTGTGCCGCATGCTCGCTGAACCGCCGGTTCGGTTGTCAAGTAAGCACGTGTTCGAAGGGGATCTAGCTTGCGCGCTTCGACAAATGATGTGCCCACGCGGAATACACCGCGTCGGCTCAATAAGACGAGGCTGGGGATTGGCGCTTTCGCCACCACGGCCGTTATGGGAGCAGCCGCTCTGGGCGGCATTCCCGCCGCGACAGCGGATGTCATCAGTACTGACGCCGATTCTTCGGCGCACGCCCACCTCATCTGGCTCGACGGTCTGGGCCTCGATGTCGCGGGTGCCGGAAGCTCACTGACTGAGTTCCCGGACACGACCGTGGACCGCAACGGCCTCGACCTTGAGCTGCTTGGCGACCTCGTTGACATTGACCTCGGGTTGATTGGCCTGCCGCTGATCAAGCCCGACAACGACAGCGCGGGACTTCTGCACCTTGGCGCTCTCGGCCTCGCGGAAAGCTCGTCGATCTCCGACTCGCTTACGCACTCGTTGGCTGCCTCCGGCTTGATTGCCGAGGACGGTGCGCTCGACATTGATGCCTATGACGGCAACATCGGAGACCCGGCCTACCTGGACCTCTCGGCTCTTGTTCGCCAGATCCTCGGCGATGCGATCGCCGAGGATCTGCTGTCAGAGGCCACCATCACGGTCGGCGCTCTCGGCTCGCAGGCTGAGAAGGACGGCCCGGACGTCACGTCGCAGTACCGCATTGCCGACCTCGAACTGAACGCGACGAGCCCTGTGCTCGGCGACGTTGTGTCGCTGGTCGACGATGTCGTCGGCGACGTCATCGGACCGATTGATTCGCTGATCGGCGAGGGTGGCGAGATCTTCGAGCTGGTCGACACCGCCGTCACCCTTATTAACGCCATCAACGTAGATGGGCTTGGCGGCCTGAACGCGGCGCTCACCGATCTCGGTATTGACAGGACGCCGCTCCTGACCTCGATTCAGACGGAGCTGCTGCAGAGCCCGATCGACAACTCTACGGAGACTGAGCCGGCAAGCGTTTCGATCGACCTCAACAACGGCAACATCGACGTTGACCTTGCTGCGGTTCTCTTGCAGTCCGACGGTGACTTCGACGACCTCAACGAACTGCCGGCCAACACCGAGCTGCTCTCGGGCGATGTCGTCAACGCGATCACCGCGGGCGTTCTGAGCGCTGTGACGGGTGACGGCCCCAACTCGTTGACCACGAAGCTCGTGAACCTTCTGACGGCAGAAATTTACCAGGTCGGGGTGAACATCGACCTCGCTGTCGACATCACACTCCTGCCGATTCCGATCGTTCTGCCCGGCGGAATCGTGGTGGCTGATGTCCCCGTGACGCTTGACACGACTATCGGTGGTCTCCTGGGTCAGGAAGGCTTTGAGCCGCCGGTCTTCGACGTTAGCGGCGTCACCGTTGCGGGAGTCGACATCGACCTCCTTGTTCAGCCGCTTGTTAACGCGCTGTCTGATCTCGTCGAAGACATCGGAGGCGAACTTCAGCCGGTCGTGGACCAGCTGATTGGTAACCTGCAGCCGACGATCAACGGCGTCCTGGGCCCGATCGTGTCTGAGCTGGTGGATGATGCCCTGAGCCCCGTGCTGTCGCAGGTTGCGACGATCACGATCAACCAGCAGCACACGCCCGATGGTGCGACCATCGGTGGCGTCCCGGGAACAGCTTTCGCCGAGACTGGCTTCCTCGGTGAGGACTCCTACACGGTCAATGCGCTGGCAATCGAGCTGCTGCCGTTCGTTGGCGATCTTGCGGTTGGCCTTGAGCTCGGCTCCTCCACGGTCAAGTCGCTCGATGAGGTCGTGTACGAAACGTCGATCGTTGCGACTCCCGATGCGATCGAACAGGGCGAGTCGTCGACGATCACCGGTGAGGGCTTTGCTCCCAACGAGACCGTGACGATCACGCTCCCGGGCGGCGAAACCGTCCAGGATGTCACTGATGACGCTGGTGAGTTCACCTACATCTACGAGACCGACGAGAACAGCCCCACAGGCCCCTTCACGGTTGAGGCTGTTGGCGAAGAGTCCCAGGCTCCCGCGACGACGCCCCTCACGGTCAACGAGGGCACTGCTACCGACGACGACGAAGCTGACGCAACAGCGACGGCTGACGACACGTCGGCTGCCGACGCTGACCTGAACGCCAACGCTTCGGCTTCGGCTGCTGCTTCGGCCAACGCGGATGACGACAGCAACGCAGCGGCTCAGGTCGCAGCTCAGGCTGCTGCCCTGGCCGACGCGACGTCGGACGCCACGGCCGCTGCTGACGCCTCGGCCCAGGCCGCTGCTCAGGCTGCTGCTACGGCAGACGCTTCGAGTGACGCGACGGCAGATGTCACGAGCGACGCCAACGCCGCGGCTGCTGTCGCAGCTCAGGCTGCTGCTCAGGCTGACGCAACGTCCGCCACAAACGCCGACGCTTCTGCGGCGGCTGACGCAACGGCTGATGCGAACGCCGATTCGGCTGCAGCATCTGCTGCTGAGGCCGCTTCGACGGCAGACTCCTCCGCGGACGCTTCGGTTGCGGCCTCGGCCACCGCTGACGCTGACGCTTCGGTTGATGCAGATGCTTCGGTTGACGCTGACGCAGCGGTTGTCGCTGACGCCGATGCAGATGCTTCGGTCGACGCTGACGCTTCGGCCGCCACCGCTGCTGACGCTGATCTGAACGCCAACGCTTCGGCTTCGGCTTCGGCTTCGGCAAACGCGGATGACGACAGCAACGCAGCGGCTCAGGTCGCAGCGCAGGCTGCCGCTCAGGCTGACGCAACCTCGACGGCCTCGGCCGCCGCGGACGCAACAGCTCAGGCCGCCGCTCAGGTAGCTGCCAACGTCACCTCTTCGGCTGACGCTTCGGCTGATGTTTCGAGCGACGCCAACGCATCGGCTCAGGCCGCTGCCCAGGCTGCCGCTCAGGCCGACGCATCGTCGACGACCAACGCCGACAGCACCTCCGCCGCACAGGGCAACGCATCGGCTGCTGCCGCTGCTGCGTCCACGGCAGACTCCTCGGTTGACGCTTCGGCCGCTGCTGCGGCTGACGCAGACGGTTCGGCTGATGCCGGAGCAACTGCTGCCGCCGATGCGGCCGCAGAAGTCGATGCCGACGCATCGGCAACCGCCGACGCAGCAGCAGAGGTTGAGGCTGACGCTGCGGCAACGGTCGATGCTGACGCTTCGGCTGACGCCGACGCATCCGGCATCTCGATGTCGCTCGAGTACGAGGTTCGTACGCACGGCGAGGGTCAGATCGCTTACGGCTTCGGCTTCGAGCCCGGCGAGCGCGTGACGGGAACGATGTTCTCGACGCCGACCAACCTCGGAACGCTCGTCGCTGATGACAAGGGTGAAGTGACCTTCACCTGGACCATCGCCGATGACGTCACAACGGGCGACCACCGCGTTGAGCTGGCGGGCGCCACCTCCGGCACCGTCTTCGACACGTTCGAGGTCGTTACGAAGACAGCTGACAAGGGCGACCTTGCTCCCACGGGCGGCAACGCCTGGGGCACGATCGTTCCGATCGGTCTGCTTCTTCTCATCGCCGGCGCGGCAACGGTGGCGGTTCGCCGCCGTCACGTCGTAACCTCGGCAGTGTGACGGAACACACACCCCGCCTGATGGCAGGCAGTGGCGGCTCGGGATCTTCCCGGGCCGCCACGGCCGTCGTCGGCGCGCAGAACAGAAAGAAACGTCGCCCATGGGTGCGCGTCGTGATGGTCATCGCGAGCGCCTTCACCGCGTGGCACGTTTTTGCGTCATTTCTCTGGATCGCCCCCTGGGCACCCATCAGAGAAGTGGTTCCCGGCGACATGTTGCGGGACTACATGATCCCGATGTTCGGTCAGTCGTGGAGCGTCTTCGCTCCCGAGCCGATCAACGGTGATCTCCGCTTCGAAGTCCGCGCCCTCATCGATGGCGAAGCCACCGAGTGGGTCAGCGCAACCGACGTCGAGCTCACGATGATTCAGTACAAGCTCTTCACACCACGCGCCGGAATCCAGGCAATGGACGTGTCGAGCCAGTACCGGTCTGCATGGGCAGACCTGACGGATGATCAAAAAAGCGTCGCCGAACTCAACTACTTCAAGGACGAGTGGGATGTTCGCATGGGCGACGCCATGAAGGCGTACGACGACAACGACATTGCCGTCGACGCCTACATCGAGCAGGAGCACCGCGCAACGGGCTTCGCCACACAGGTGGCACTCGCTATCTGGGGCGACGAGATCGAACAAGTGCAGTTCCAGGCCACCCGCCAGAACGTCATCCCCTTCGCCAGCCGTCACGACCCTGAGGCCGAGCGCCCCGGAATCCAGTACGCGCCGACCGGATGGCGTGGCCTTGTGATTAACGAGGGGCAGTCGAACGACGCGTTCGCGGATGTATTCCGTGCGAGGTATGAGCGGATGGTCGGAGAATGATTGACGTAAAAGACACCGCCGCGCGTGCAGGGACCACCGCCAAGACGATTGCCGTGCGCACACCGCGCGCTCTGCGGGAGATCATCGTCGCGGTTCTTACCGCACTGTGGGACGTGGTGCGCCGCGGTTGGTACTTCAGCGAGTCGTGGTTGTTGGACTCAAAAAAGGCCAGCTACGGTCTTGCCGTCTCGCGAATCGTCCTGGGCCTGACGGGTATTGGCCTGCTGCTGACGAACTTCTCGACGCGGTTGTACGCGTTCGGGTCGGGGTCCGTCTGGAACGGCGAAGCGGACAACCCGCCGAGCGACTTTCCGAACATGTGGTTGTTCAGCCTGTTCCACAGTGTTCGCCTGAACGACACGGCCTTCACGCTGCTGTACCTGGGCCTGCTGGGGCTGGCCATTTTCGTCGTCCTTGGGTGGCGCATCAAGATCGTCCTTCCGGTCTACTTCGTGATGTGGGTCAGCTTCATCGAGATGACCGATGCGCTCGGTGACCAGGGCGACAACATGTACCGCATCGTTTTGCTCATCATGCTGTTCGCCGATCCCGCCAAACGCTGGTCGCTCGACGCGCGTCGACGCGCCGAGACGGGCGACAAGACCGTGCTCCCGGAGGAAATCAGCAACCTGCTGCACAACCTCGCACTGATCGCCATGGCGACGCAGGTGTTCTTCGTCTACGTCTCCGGCGGGCTGTACAAAGCCGGCGGCGATCCATGGTCGGGCGGATACGCGGTCTACAACCCCCTGATGACGGAGCGGTTCGGAACGTGGCCCATCCTCAGCGACCTGGTCACGGCGTGGGGGCCGATGGTCACGATCGCCGCATGGGGATCGATCATTCTGCAGATCGCCTTCCCGTTCATGTTGCTCCTGCGCCCGACGCGAATTCTCGCGCTGATGGGGATCATGAGCTTCCACCTGGCGATCGGGCTGCTCATGGGACTGCCCTGGTTCTCGCTGGCCATGATCGGCATCGACTTCATCTTCGTGCGCGACCGCACGTGGAAGCACATGGCCGGTTTCGTGCGCGCAAGCTATGCGCAGAAAGTGGTCGAGCAGGAGCCCGACAACTCGGAGCCCGTCGAGCCCGCCCGTGAGTTGTTGACGGTCGACAAATAATCTGCGAATGACAGTGGAACTGCCATAGGTTCAGAAACTGGAGACACCCTCCGCGATCTGAGAGGAAGACCTGTGGCAGACACTGTCGTTCGCCCGGAACAGCACACCGAGCCCCCCGTCGACCCGAGCATCGATGTCGAAGGTCTCACGCCTGTTCTGATGGGAAAGTGGCGGGATGTCCGCCTCGAAGCCCGCGAGATGATCAAGGACGAGGCGTTTTGGCGCATCGATGGCCAGCACTACCTCGAGCACCGGGAGCGCGTGCTCGAACAGTGCCGCCTCCTCGCTCAGCGCGGCGCGAGCTCTCGTGCGCTTCCCGTCGAATATGGCGGGCTCGACACGCAGGGCGGAAACATTGCGGGCTTCGAAGAGCTCGTGCTCGCCGACCCCAGCCTGCAGATCAAATCCGGCGTGCAGTGGGGCTTGTTCGGGTCCGCGATCTTTCAGCTGGGCACGAAGAAGCATCACGACAAGTGGCTGCGTGATGTCTTTTCGCTCGATCTGCCCGGCGCTTTCGCCATGACGGAGACGGGTCACGGTTCCGACGTCCAGTCGATCGGCACAACCGCGACCTACGACGTCGACGCACAAGAATTCGTCATCAACACCCCGTTCCGTGGGGCCTACAAGGACTACCTCGGAAACGCCGCGAAGCACGGCCAGGCGGCCACCGTTTTTGCGCAGCTCATCACGGGCGGTGTCAACTACGGGGTGCACTGTTTCTTCGTGCCCATCCGCAACGAAGACGGTGAAAACCTTCCGGGCATCACCAGCGAGGATGATGGGCCGAAGGGCGGCCTCAATGGCATCGACAACGGTCGTCTCGCGTTCGATCACGTTCGTGTGCCGCGTGAGAACCTGCTCAACCGCTACGGCGATGTCGGCGCCGACGGCACGTACACCAGCCCCATCGCCAGCCCCGGACGCCGGTTCTTCACGATGCTCGGCGCTCTGGTCCAGGGGCGCGTTTCGCTGGATGGCGCAGCCACATGGGCATCGGCGCTCGCACTGAAGATTGCCGTCACCTATGGCAACGAGCGCCGGCAGTTCGATGGCCCGACGGGTGAGGAAGTGGTGCTTCTCGACTACGGGAAGCATCGTCGCCGCCTGATTCCGCTGATCGCGACCACCTACGCGCAGACCTTCGCCCACGAGCAGCTGCTGCAGAAGTTCGACGCCGTCTTCAGCGGTGAGAACGACACCGACGAGTCGCGCGAAGACCTCGAAACACTCGCCGCGGCGCTGAAGCCGTTGTCGACCTGGCACGGCCTAGATGCCGTGCAGGAGGCAAGAGAAGCCTGCGGCGGACAGGGATACCTGGCGGAGAACCGTCTGGTTACTCTGCACCAGGACCTCGATGTCTACGCCACCTTCGAGGGCGACAACAACGTGCTGCTGCAGCTGGTGGGCAAGCGCCTGTTGGGCGACTTCGCCAAGCAGTTCTCGGGGGCCGATACGAAAAAGCTCGCGGCCTACGCTGCCAAACAGGGAGCGTCGCGCTTCTTCCACGGAGCGGGCCTCCGCCAGCTGGGACAAACCGTCACCGACCTGGGCTCGATCGCCCGGTCCGTCGAGCTGGGGCTGCGCGGTGAGGACCAGCATGCGCTTCTCGCCGACCGCGTCGAGCAGATGGTCACCGATGTGGGAACGCGCCTGAACCAGGCACGCAAACTCGACCCCGTCGAGGCGCAGAAGGTGTTCAATGACAACCAGGTGGAGCTGATCGAGGCGGCCCGTGCACACGGCGAGCTGCTGCAGTGGGAGTCGTTCACCGATGCGCTCGACGAGATTGAGGACGAGGGCACCCGCGCTGTTCTCACGTGGGTGCGCGATCTGTTCGGTCTGACGATGATCGAAAAGCATCTTTCCTGGCACCTCATCAACGGCCGTCTGTCGACGCAACGCGCCGCGAGTGTCTCGCGCTACATCGATCGACTGTGCGAGCGTCTGCGCCCCCACGCGCAGGACCTCGTCGACGCGTTCGGCCTCGCGCCGGAGCATGTGCGGGCTCCGATCGCTTCCGGCGCTGAAAAGGTACGTCAGGACGAAGCGCGCGCGCACTACGCCGAACTGGCTGCGTCCGGTAACGCACCCGTTCCCGAGAAGGTCGCGAAGAAGCGCTGATGTTGCGGTGTCGTGCGGTGCGGTGATCAGATCACCGCACCGCACGACACCGTTATGCGCCGCTGACCTTCTCGGCGGGCGACGACGCGCGCACGGATGAGTCGGAGCGCGGCGCGTAGACCACGAGCGAGTGGAACGTAAAGCGCACGAGGAAGGCCACGGCGAGGGTGATGGCTGTTGCGAGAGGACTCGACATTCCGGCTCTTTCGACCATCAAAGCCATCACCGGAATGCGGATCGCCGATTCGATGTTGTTGAACGCGAACGACGATGCGAAGCGTCGCCAGAATCCGCGGGCATGCTCGCGCATATCGTGGAATACGAACCTCTCGGCCAGGAGGAAGTTCGCGATGATCGTGGCTTCTGCGGCGATGACGGCCGCCCAGAGGTAACCGACTCCGAGTCCGGTCAGCAGCCACACGATCGCGACGTTGGCAACCGCTCCCATTGCGCCGATCAGGGCGAAGCCGCTCATCTTTCCAAAGCGCAGCAGGGCAAGCTGGTGTACAAAACGCGCGCCCTGTTTCACGGACGCTTTCGACTCTCCCGCGTGGCGGTCGGCGAAGGAGAAAGGTATCTCCTCGACGCGGAGCGGCCCGCGCACGATGATTTCGAGCAGGATCTTGAACCCACGGGGCCGCAGCGTCTCAAGGTTGATGCGCGTGCGGTCAACGCCGAAGAACCCTGTCATCGGATCGGTGATCTCCCGCAGCTTCAGGGGGAACATCGCGCGGGTCACGGCCGTCGACGCCCAGGACACGAGGCGACGCGTTGCATCGGCGAGACCGGTTGCGCTTCCGCCTCCCATGTACCGGGAGGCCGCGACGATATCGGCGTCCGAGCGTTCCAGATGGTCGACGATCGCCGGAATCGTCTCGGGGGGATGCTGAAGATCGCCGTCCATCACAACGCAAATGTCGGCGGATGCCGCGCGGAATCCCTCGACGACAGCACCGCCCAGGCCGGCGGTGGCACGTTCCCGGCGGATCACGCGCACCGGTAGCGGCGCTGTCATGGCAACGCGCTCAACAACGTCGGCAGTGTCATCCGAGGAATCGTCGACGAAGAGGATCTCGGCACGACGACCAGCAAGAGCTGCCGCCGTGCGGCGCACCAGCTCTTCGACGTTGTCGCGTTCGTTGAACGTTGGCACGACGATCGTCAGATCCACCGCCCCCTGTGACTGCATTTCTCCATGGTCGCACGAAGGATGATGAGCGAGCCGCGCCCGTCCTCTCGGACGGACGTATTCTGGAAGTATGACGAATCCCGCCCAGGACACGATCACGATGTTTGGCGCCGAATGGTGCCGTGACTGCCGCCGCACGAAGGCGCAGCTTGACGGCCTCGGTGTTGCGTACACATATGTCGATCTGGCGGACGACCCCGCTTCGGCCGAGGTGGCGAAGGACATTTCGGGGCGCACGAACATCCCCGTCGTCGTCTACCCCGATGCCAGCCACCAGGTGGAACCGTCGAACGCCGACGTCGAGAAGAAGCTGCGAGAGCTGTCCCTGATCTGAACGCCGGACGTCTTCGGCGTCGTTGCGGGCGAGAGGCGTTCACCTGCGGCACAATGGAGATGTGAGCGAGCACGTCGAGCAGGTCAGCACCGAGAACGAGATTTGGCGAGCCCGCCCGGTGGGCTCCCGCCTCGTCGGCGTCGTTGTTGCTCGCGACGGCATGCCGTCCGTCATCGAGCAGCGCGATCAACTCACTCAGTTCGGTGTGACGATCGAGGGGTTCCGGCACCCGGCGCCGAACGTCAGCGAAACGTGGGACGAGCGGCTCAACCGCCTGTTCGGCCGCCTCGAACGCGGCGATGTCGTTGTTGTCACCAGCGCGCTAGTCTTCGGGCGGGACGCGGCAGAAGAGGCGCAGACGATCGCTGAGCTCGGTCGCCGCGGCATCATGATCAAGGTTCTGACGCACGACGCAGCGCCACCCGTTTCCGGCTGATCCGGGGTTTTCGGGCGCCGCTCAAGCTTCGCGCCTAATCTGGGTATGTGCCCGCCAAGATTCTCCTCTACTACGTGTTCACGCCGATCGCCGATCCCGAAGCGGTTCGGCTGTGGCAGCGCGACCTGTGCGAGCTGCTGGGCCTGCGCGGCAGGATCCTCCTGTCCGATCACGGGATGAACGGCACCGTCGGCGGCGACATGGCCGCTTTGAAGAAGTATGTGCGCAAGACGAAGCAGTTCGCCCCCTTCGCGGATATTGACTTCAAGTGGTCGACGGGAACCGGCCTGGATGAAGACGGCTTCAGCCTCGATTTCCCCCGGCTGTCCGTCAAGGTCCGTGATGAGATCGTCTCCTTCGGCGCCCCCGGCGAGATCGCGGTGGACGAAAACGGCGTGATCGGCGGCGGAACCCACCTCAAGCCCGGCGAACTGCACAAGCTCGTCGAGTCACGGGACGACGTTGTCTTCTTCGACGGGCGAAACGCGTTCGAGGCCGAGATCGGGAGGTTCAAGAACGCGATCGTTCCGAACACCGAGACAACGCGGGACTTCATCAATGAGATTGAGTCGGGCACGTACGACCATCTCAAGGACAAGCCCATTGTCACGTACTGCACGGGCGGCATTCGGTGCGAGGTGCTGTCGAGTTTGATGACCAGCCGTGGTTTCACCGACGTCTACCAGTTGGATGGCGGCATCGTTCGCTACGGCGAGACCTTCGGAAACACGGGTCTGTGGCAGGGATCGCTCTACGTTTTCGACGGACGAGAGACGATGACTTTCGGCGAAAACGCCGACACGATCGGGCAGTGCGCCTCCTGCGCGTCGCCGTCTGACCGCATGGTCAACTGCGTTGACGATGCCTGCCGCTCGCGCGTTGTTCTGTGCGAGGACTGCGGCCAGGCGGCAGCCTGTCACCGCCACGCCCCAGCTGCCGTATAAGGCGGTAGCGTCGGAGCATGGCTTCCGACGAGATGCTGCGCTTTCTGGACAACACCGAGGTTGTCGCCGTTGTGACAACGCGGCGTGATGGCCGGCGGGCGGCAACGCCGATCTGGTCGATGGTGGTCGACGGGGTGGCTTATGTGCGGTCCGCGTACGGCCCGAGCGCGTGGTGGTACCGCCACGTTCTTTCCGGACGCCCCGTCGCCTTCGCGACGGAGAGTGGGAAGATCGCGGAAAGCGACCGTGACGCGGCGCTGGAGCTTCCCCGGACTGCCGTCGCGATGCAGCCGGTTCCCGCGAACGACGCCGTTCACGCCGCGATCGACGCCGAGATTGAGCGCAAGTACGAAGGGGCGATGAGATCGTCGATCGACGCGATGCTGAGCCCCGAGGCAACAGCCTGCACCCTGCGCGTCGTCTCACCCTAGTTATCGGTTCCCCACAACGAATCACGCGTTTTGGGGGAGGAGTGCTCTACTAGACGTCGTGAATCTGCTGTTTCGACTTCTTCTCCTTCGCCTGCGCGTTCGCAAGGCTCCCGCCGTGTCGCTCTGGGATCAGACCGAGACTCCGTTTCGCGTTCTTCCCACCGACCTGGACGTGCTTCGGCACATGAACAACGGGCGCTACTTGACGCTGCTCGACCTGGGGCGCCTGGACCTGATGATGCGGTCCGGATTCGGACGCATTGTGTCCGATCACGGGTGGTACTCCGTTGTGTCTGCGCAGACGATCTCCTACAAGCGTTCGCTGACGTTGTGGCAGAGGTTCGTCGTTCGCACTCGCGTGTTGGGTGTTGACGAGCGATCGACCTACATGGAACAGGAGTTCGTCCGGGGCGACACTGTCGTTGCCCGGGCGGTGATCCAGGCTCGTTTCTTGCGAAAGACGGGCGGAACGATCAGCGGCGCCGAGGTGCTTGCCGTCTGCCCCGAGCCGATGCCGGAAGACATGGTGCTGCCGGAGTGGGTGACCACCTGGGCGGACGAGGTGCGGATCTCCAGCTCAGCGTCGTGATGCGCGGGCTCGCGACGCCCAGACGATTGCCGCCGCGACGGCGGTAAAGCATACCGTGATCGCGGCGATGTAGAGTGCGACACCGCCGTAACCGCCCTGCAGGTGCGGGTCGAGGAACGGATACGGATACCGCCAGGCGTTGCCCGTCGCGGGCGCCGTGATCGTGTTCGCACGAAGGAGCGTGTACACCGACCAGGCCAGGGGGAAGGCGATAATCGCCCAGATCGCTGCCCAGCGCAGGGGACGGCGACGCGGAGCGAACAGCACATCCGCCAGCAGGAGCGCGGGGCCGATCAGATGAAGAACCTCGTCGGCCCACGCGACAACGGTTGAGGGGTTCTCAATGCCGCGTAGCAGTAGGTTGTAGACGATGCCCGTGACGATCATGTAGGTCGACGCGCAGGCGAGGAGCACCCCGAGCCAGGCGGGCTCCTCGCCGCGATGGCGGCGGACGCAACGAGGCGCCCAATCTGCCACGCGGTCACCCGCGCTGCGTCCGTGCGTCGGGGCGCATGCGCCCTGGTCGATTCGGCCATGGGGTGACCGTAGCGCGAGGACGGTCGCGTTCGAGGCTTACGGGACGCACGTGCTCACCGGGGAGGGTGGGGGGAGTGGGAAGGAAGCAGGGGCCCGTCACGCCTAACGAAGGAAATCCGAGCACCGGAGTCGTGCTTTTCGAGGTTCCGGGCCGTTTCGCCGGAGTTTTTCCTTCGTTAGGCATCTCGGGGCGCAGGCACAGGTCGACGCACACGAAAGTGGAGTTGTGGGCTGCGGAGCGCCGAAGGCCGCCGTACTGGTACGCGAACCGCATCCTCGATCGCAAGAATGGCTAGACCGATGACCGCATGGCACGCGGAGGAATGATCCTCGGGCTAGGCTAAGCCGCCTCTCACCGGGGTAAAGCAAAACCCCCGCCATGTAGAAGCTAGGCGAGGGTTTCTAGGATGACTGTAATGGTCATCTTGTGGCTCCGACGGGCGTCGATCCCGTGACCTCACGATTTTCAGTCGTGCGCTCTACCAACTGAGCTACAGAGCCTTACGGCTATTGCCGCATCCTACAAGTATGGCCTCCTCGAAAGAAGGCCATACGAAGTGGAGCGACCCTGACGGGACTTGAACCCGCGACCTCCGCCGTGACAGGGCGGCACGCTAACCAACTGCGCTACAGGGCCAGATTGTGCTTTCGCACAGGTTTTCAGTTATATCTGTTACGTGACCCCAACGGGATTCGAACCCGTGCTACCGGCGTGAAAGGCCGGCGTCCTAGGCCGCTAAACGATGGGGCCGTGTTGCGAACCGCTGGGGTGTCGCGCCAACCGTTCTATATTAGGCACAACCGGTCGTCCACGGCAAAACGGCGCCGCTTCTCTGGCGCCTCGGGCGTGTCGGAGAGGAGCCTGAGCGCGTGTCATGCGGCGGAACAATTCGGCCGCGGGTGGCCGTGCGGCGCGAAACGGATACTGGATGACAGGTCGATTTTCGCGCCGTCCTTGTTACTGTGGCGGATGTGAGCCACTTCCCCGACGCCCGCGAAACGGTAGATGAGGCGTGCGACTGTGCGCCGACTACCGAAGAGAAGAAGCGCCTCTGGGGCCCCGTCTCCCGGCGTGGAGCCCTCACGGCCGGTGCCCTCAGCGTTGTCGCCGCCGGAACGTTCGGGGCTCTTTCTTTTTCACCGTTCGCCTTCGCGGCGACCATTAGCTACGACCCCTCCGACTACCCCACGTGGGAAGACGTCGAGTCTGCGCGCTCGAACGAGAGCGCGAAGGCGAGCGAGGTCTCGCGCATAGAAGCGCTAATTACCCAGCTGCGGGGCGCAGTTGCCGAGGCTCAGGCTGCCGCGGAACGGGCCTCACAAGAGTTCTACGAGGCGCAGCAGGAGTACTTCGAATCCGCGTTCCGCGCCGAAGAACTCCAGGGGCAGGCCGACGAAGAGGCAGAGCGGGCCGCCGCCGCTGCCGCCGCCGCTGCCCGGGTGGCTTCTCAGCGCGTGCGGGCCGGCGGCGAAAGCACCGCCTTTGACCTGCTGTTTGCCGAATCCGCCGGCGACGCCGATGAGCTTCTGTCGAAGCTCGGCCAGATGGACAAGCTGGCCCAGCGCAACGAGTCGATCTACGCCGACGCCGTCGCGGCGCGCGATTCCGCTCAGCACCTCACCCTGCTGGCGGAGGAAGCCCGCGCCGAGCGCGACCGTTTGCAGGTCATCGCCGAGCAGAAGATGGAGGCCGCCCGCCAGGCGCAGGCCGCCGCCGAGCAGGCCCTCGCCGATCAGCAGTCGTACCTCGGAACCCTCGAAGCGCAGCTTGCGGCGCTGAAGGATGAAACCTCCAAGACGGTTGAGGAATACCGCGAGGGTGAGCGTCAGCGAGAAGCGTACGAAGCCGAACAGCGCCGCCTGGAGCAGGAGCGCCGTGAACGCGAAGAGCGCGAACGCCTCGAACGGGAACGCGTCGAGCGTGAGCGGCGGGAGCGTGAAGAGCGCGAGCGACGTGAACGCGAAGAGCGTGAGCGCGAGAACGCGCCGGGGCCCGCGCCGGCCCCCGCCCCCGCCCCCGCGCCGGAGCCCGGCCCAGCAGCGGTTCCGGATCCGACACGGCCTGCACCGAGCGGTTGGGTGCGCCCCAGCTCCGGTGGCGTGACCTCCGGCTACGGGTGGCGCACGACGCAGTGCGGTCCGTCGTACTGTTCGTCGTCGTTCCACGCGGGTATCGACCTTGCGGCAGGGTGCTGGTCCGGGATCTACGCGGCAAGCGCCGGCACCGTGGATTACGCGGGCTGGAACGGTGGCTACGGCAACTACATTCGCATCAACCACGGCGGCGGCATCGGCACGGGCTATGCGCACATCGTCGAAGGCGGCATCCAGGTATGGGTGGGGCAGCAAGTGTCGGCCGGTCAGCTCATTGCCTACGAGGGCAACACAGGTAACTCCTTCGGCTGCCACCTGCACTTCGAGTGCTACGTGAACGGCCCCACCGTGAACCCCGCCGACTTCATGGCGCAGCGCGGTATCTGGCTCTAAGCAGAAGAACCGACAGACTGCTCGAGCGCGCGTTGCAGGCGTGCCACGGTTTCGCGGATCTCCGCGAGCGCGGCGTCCGGCAGGTCGAGAACGTAGTCTGTGCCCGCGGGAATCCAGCTGAGGCCATACATCACATCGCGGAAATCGGAACCGCCGATGGGCCACCGCGTGTGGGATGCGCCCTCGGGCTCTGAGCCATCACCCCAGGGGCCGAACCAAGCACGCATGTCCTCGTAGCTGAGTTCCATTACCGCGTGTCCCTCGATGCGCTGGGGCGCCCAGCTCGCAGCCACGCGCGCGCGGTCCTCGATCTCCTCCGGAGAGATGTCCTGCCGCGTGAACAGCACGCGAGTGTGCTCGATCTGGTCGATCCGGTCGACGCGGAACGTGCGCCAATCGTCACGGTCGTGATCCCATGCCAGCAGGTACCAGTTGCGCTCGGCGGGGGTGATGGCGTGCGGGTCGATGCGCCGCCGCGTCTGCGTGCCATCGGAGGCGGTGTACTGCAGGCGGAGACGTTCGCCATCACGACAGGCGATCGCGAGTTCTCCGAGAATCTCCGTTGTCACGGGTGCTCCCGTGCGCATCACGGCCGGCTGAACCGCGGTCGCGAGCGCGTTAACGCGTTGGCGCAGTGGTGCCGGGAGCACCTGTTCCAGCTTGGCGAGCGCCGTGATCGGCGTTTCGGCGTCGGTGAGGAGCCGCTGAGCGGCGGCTACACGTAGCCCCACGGCGATGGCAACGGCCTCATCATCGTCGAGGAGGAGAGGCGGCAGGGCGCTACCGGCCTCCAGGCGGTACCCTCCGGCGACGCCGGGCGTCGACTCGATGCGATAGCCGAGTTCGCGGAGGCGGTCGATGTCTCTTCGGACGGTGCGTTCTGTCACCCCGAGGCGCTCGGCGGCTGTTGCCGCCCACGGCCGGAACGGCGCGCGTTGTCGGCCACGACATTGCTCGCGATCCCATGGGCGTGCGCGCACGCATCGGTTACGTCGGACAGCTCTCGAGCGGCGCCCACGCCCAGCGCGTGCGGGATGAGCTGCGCAGCCAGGGCGCGTTCTACGGCCTCGGTCGCGCTCAGAGCAGGGCACGCGCCGATGAGCTGATCGAATCCCTCGGCCTCACCGCCTTTGCGATGCGCGAGGTGTCCCATCTCTCCGGGGGTCAGAAACGCCGCCTGGACGTGGCGCTCGGCCTCGTTCACGCACCCCCGCTGCTGTTTCTCGATGAACCGTCAACGGGCCTCGATCCGCAGAGCCGCGCCAACCTGTGGCAGCACATCCTCGATTTGCGGGCCCAGCACGGCACAACGGTCTTCGTGACAACGCACTACCTCGAAGAAGCCGATCGCTTCGCCGAGCGGGTCATGGTGATGGACGAAGGGCGCGTGATCGCCGACGACACGGCTGACCTCCTGAAGGAGTCGCTCGCGGGAGATGCGCTGACGTTCTCCTTCGCGAGCGACGCCGATGCGCGCAGGGCAGGAGACATTTTGCGCACCCTCACCGACCGCCCTGTCGGCGACGACGGAACAACCCTCACCCTGACGGTGCCGCACGGCAACTCCCTGCTGCCCGCCGCCGTGCGGGCGATGGATGCCGAAGGAATCATCGTCGCCAGCGCAACGGGCGTGCCGCCCACTCTCGACGACGTCTTCCTCGCACTCACCGGGCGCAGCCTGCGCGAAGAGAAGGCCGCCCCGGAAGAAACCGAACAGGCCGACAACGCCCCCGTTACGACAGGAGCCGCACGATGAGTGTGACAACCGCCCCGATCGACACCGCCGTTCGCCGCAACCCCGCGCGCGATACCTGGAACGTGCTGGTCCGCGAGCTGCGACCCGTTGTCCGCGACCCGTTCACGCTGATCTTCAGCCTGCTGCAACCCCTCGTTTTTCTCGGGTTGTTCGCTCCGCTGCTCATCGGTCAGTCCGGCGCACCAGCCGCCGAGACGCTCAGCTGGTTCGTTCCGGGCGTGCTGGTGATGATCGTGCTCTTCGGAACGGGAGCAACGGGATCGAACCTTCAGTACGAAATGATGACGGGATCACACGAGCGCACCCTCGTCGCTCCGCTCTCGCGGGCGTCGCTGCTGGTGGGGAGGGCACTCAAAGAGGTCGCGCCGATCGTCGTCCAGGCGCTGATCATCGTGCTGATCCCGCTGCCGTTTGGTTTTGCGGCGAATCCGCTGGGGCTCGTCATCGGCATCGCACTCCTCGCCGTCTTCGGCATCGGCCTCGGATCGCTTTCCTATGCGCTGGCGCTGGCGACGAAGAACCGCGAATGGCTGTTCTGGGGCGTGCAGCAGTCGCTGATCTTCCCGCTGCTGATTCTGTCGGGCGTGCTTCTTCCGCTCGACGACGGGCCCGCGTGGATGCGCGCCGTGAGCACCGTCAACCCGGTCAACTGGGTGGTGCAGGCCGAACGCGCCCTGATTTCGGGTGACTTTGGTGCCGCCGTCATCGGCTGGGGAATGCTGTCTGCGATTGCGCTCGCCGTTATTGGCCTCTTCGTCGGAATCCGGTCGATGAAGAAAAGCTCCTAAACGAGCGAAGGGGTCCCGTTCGATGTGAACGGGGCCCCTTCGTGAGTCGTCTCAGGCGTCAGTGACCCTGAGCCTGGAAGCGCTCAAATGCCTCGGTGACGAGGCGCTCGGCCTCAGCGGCGTTTGCCCACTCGTCAACCTTGACCCACTTGTTCGGCTCGAGATCCTTGTAGTGCTCGAAGAAGTGGGTGATCTCCTTGCGGGTGTACTCCTGGAGGTCATCGACGTCCTGGATGTGGTCCCAGCGGGGATCCTTCGCGAGAACGGCGATGACCTTGTCGTCTCCGCCGGCCTCATCGCTCATCTTCAGAACGCCAACGGGGCGCACCTTGACGCCGACGCCGGGGAACACCGAGTGATCCATGATCACGAGCACGTCGAGCGGGTCGCCGTCCTCGCCGAGGGTGTTCTCGAAGAATCCGTAGTCAGACGGGTAACCGAACGTCGTGTAGAGCACGCGGTCAAGGAAGACACGACCAGTTTCGTGGTCGACTTCGTACTTGACCCGGCTGCCGCGGGGGATCTCGATGACTGCGTCGTACGCGCCCATGCGGTGTCGCTCCTTCAGCGTATGGGATGGGAATCGGGCATAACCCTACCTCTGGTTCCTTACGCTTAAGGGGTGCTGGATCCCACGATTGCTTCTGTGCGCCTCGCCGTGCGCACCGCCCTGCGTCCTTTCGAAGGCTCGGGGACGACAGTGCTCGTCGCGCTTTCGGGCGGGCCGGACTCGCTCGCGCTCGCTGCGGCGCTCGCGTTCGAAGCACCCAAAGCCGGCGTTGAAGCCGTGTCGATCACGGTCGATCACGGTCTCCAGGAGCACTCGGCACGCGTTGCCGCGCGCGCGGCGGAACAGGCCCGCGAAGCCGGAATCGCCGATGCACGCGTCGCGCGCGTCGAGGTCACCGGCAACGGAGGCCCCGAAGCATCGGCGCGCGATGCCCGGTACCGGGCGATCCGCGAAGTTGCGCTCGAGACGGGCGCCGGCGCCGTTGTGCTGGGCCACACCCTCGACGATCAGGCGGAAACGGTTCTACTCGGGCTCGCTCGCGGATCCGGAGCGGGTAGCCTGCAGGGAATGTCGCCGCACCGCATCGACGAGAGGGGCCTCGCGTGGATCCGTCCGCTGCTCGGTCTTCGGCGCGAGGCGACACATGCGTTCTGCGCCGCTTCGGGTCTGGAGCCGTGGTCGGACCCGCACAACAGTGATGAGCGCTTCGCACGCGTTCGCGTGAGGAACACGGTGTTTCCCGTTCTCGAGAGCGAACTGGGCCCCGGAATAGCCGAGGCCCTGGCGCGCACCGCCGAACAGCTGCGGGAAGACAACGAGGCCTTCGCCGAGATGATCGACGAGACGATCGAGGACATCGTCGAACACGCCGAGGCAGGTATCGCGGTTTCGTGCGCGGCGCTCGCCGCCAACCCTCCCGCGCTGCGCGGACGCATCATCCGATACGTCGTCAGCAGCGAGTTCGGGGTGGCTCTTAGCCGCACCCAGACGCTGGAGGTTGCGCGACTCGCAACGCACTGGAAGGGGCAGGGCCCGATCGACCTGCCCGGCTGCCAGGCCACACGCCGCGCCGGACGCGTCGTCTTCTCCGCGCGCTGACACAGCGGGCGCTGTGGATCCGGTCAGCGGCACGCCATAGGATTCCCGTATGCGTGCCGCTGACATCCAGGCTGACCTCGACCGCGTTCTCGTCACAGACGAGCAAATCCAGGAGAAGCTCGCCGAGCTCGCGGCGCGCGTGGATGCCGACTATGCCGGCAAAGACGTTCTCCTCGTCGGTGTGCTCAAGGGCGCAATCATGGTGATGGCGGACTTCGCTCGCCACCTCACCATCGACGCGCCGATGGACTGGATGGCCGTGTCGAGCTACGGAGCCTCGACCAAATCCAGCGGCGTTGTGCAGATCCGCAAGGACCTCGACACGCCGCTCGAGGGAAAGCACGTGCTGGTCGTCGAGGACATCATCGACTCCGGGCTGACCCTCAGCTGGCTGCTGGACCACTTCGGGACGCGGGGGGCGGCCTCGATCGAAGTGCTGACGGCGTTCCGCAAGCCCGATGCGATGAAGGTCGACATCGATGCGAAGTACGTCGGGTTCGACATTCCGAACGAGTTCGTCATCGGGTACGGCCTGGACTACGCCGAGCGCTACCGCGGTCTGCGTGACGTCGCGGTTCTCGCCCCGCACGTCTATCAGTAGCCGGATCTCAGTTCCGCCCGCGGCGAACCACATCGGAGCCATAGCCTGCGCCGGATAATCTGAGCAGAACTCCCGCGTGGCCGAACCCTGCCGCCGCGCGCGTCGATCGTCAGAAGGAGTCGGGTCCTCCCGAACCATGAAAACGAAAAAGATCTTCCGTCACCCGTTGCTGTACGTGCTGCTCATCGCGGTGCTGCTGATCTCCGGGTTCATGCTCATCTCGAGCTTCGGCGGTCCCAAGCAGATCACGACGCAGGAGGGTCTCGAGCTTCTCCAGGGCGACACGATCCAGGAAGCCCTCGTGACCGACGGTGATCAGCGCGTCGACCTCACGCTCTCTGAAGCGTATGAGGGTTCGGAGAAGGTGCAGTTCTATTACCTTGGCGCAACAGCCGGCGAGGTCATCGACGCTGTTGTCGCGGCGGAGCCGTCCGACGGCTATGACGTGAACGTTCCGAAGGCGTCGTTCCTCGGCGGCCTGCTGTCGATCATGATCCCCGTTCTGCTCCTGGGTGCGCTGTTCTGGTTCCTCCTCGCCAACGCCCAGGGCGGCGGACGCATGGCGCAGTTCAGCAAATCGCGCGCAAAGAACGTGCAGAAGGAAGATCCCGACGTCACCTTCGCGGACGTCGCCGGCGCCGACGAGGCGGTGGAGGAACTGCACGAGATCAAGGACTTCCTGTCCGATCCCACGCGCTTCCAGGCTCTCGGCGCTCGCATCCCCAAGGGCGTTTTGCTGTACGGCCCTCCGGGAACGGGAAAGACGCTGCTCGCGAAGGCTGTGGCCGGCGAAGCGGGCGTGCCGTTCTACCCGATCTCCGGATCTGACTTCGTTGAGATGTTCGTCGGCGTCGGTGCCAGCCGCGTGCGCGACCTCTTCACACAGGCCAAGGAGAACTCGCCCGCGATCATCTTCATCGACGAGATCGACGCCGTCGGCCGCCACCGCGGCGCCGGAATGGGCGGCGGTCATGATGAGCGTGAGCAGACGCTGAACCAGATGCTCGTCGAGATGGACGGCTTCGATCCGAAGGCGAACGTGATCGTGATCGCGGCCACCAACCGCCCGGACATCCTGGATCCGGCGCTGCTGCGGCCCGGCCGTTTCGACCGGCAGATCGGCGTTGACGCCCCCGACTTCAAGGGACGCCTGCGGATTCTGGAGGTGCACGGCCGCGGTAAGCCGCTGGCCGAGGGCGTCGAGCTGTCGGACGTTGCCCGCAAAACCCCGGGTTTCTCCGGCGCCGACCTGGCCAACGTGCTCAACGAGGCCGCGCTTCTCACAGCGCGCTCGCACGCGCAGCTCATCGACGACCGCGCCCTGGACGAGGCAGTTGACCGCGCGATCGCCGGCCCGCAGCGACGCACCCGCGTCATGAAGGATCGCGAAAAGCTCATCACGGCCTACCACGAGGGCGGCCACGCGCTTGCGGCGGCAGCCATGAACCACACCGACCCCGTGACGAAGATCACGATCCTTCCGCGCGGAAAGGCGCTCGGGTACACGATGGTGCTCCCGATCGACGACAAGTACTCCGTTACGCGAAACGAGCTGCAGGATCAGCTCACGTACGCGATGGGTGGCCGCGTCGCCGAAGAGATCATCTTCCACGATCCGACGACGGGCGCATCGAACGACATCGAGAAGGCCTCGGACATCGCGCGCAAGATGGTCACCGAGTACGGCATGTCCGCCTCGGTGGGCCCGGTCAAGCTCTCGGGATCGTCGGGCGAGATGTTCATGGGCAGAGACATGGGTCACGGTCGAGACTTCTCCGAAACCGTCGCCGAGCAGATCGACCGCGAGGTGCGCGCTCTTCTGGAGCAGGCGCACGATGAGGCCTACGAGGTTCTCAACGCCAACCGCGACGTTCTCGACCGTCTTGCCGCGGCGCTGCTGGAGGAGGAGACCCTCGATCACCGCCAGATCGCGGAGATCTTCAAGGACGTCAAAAAGCTCCCGCTGCGGAAGCAGTGGCTGTCCAGCACCGAGCGTCCCGTCTCGGATGTGCCGCCGATCGTGGTGCCCCGCCCGACTGATCACACGTCCTGAAACGCGCGAGTCTGCCACGGATCGGTCGCCCTGACCCGTGGCAGACTCGCGTGTACGACGGAAAGAGGAAGCGACATGGCCGTGGATACGGAGCGCGTGTCAGCGTTGACGCGTGAGCTGCTGATCGCTATCGGTGAAGATCCCGATCGTCCGGGACTGCGTGAGACGCCCCAGCGCGTCGCCGACGCTGCCGCCGAGTTCTACGGCGGTATCGGCCGCGATCCTGAGGAGCCACTGCGCCGCACGATCGACGTGTCGCAGGGGCCCGCGCCCGACACCGTCTCGACCGGTGCGGTTCTTGTGCGCGACATTCGATTCCGTTCGATCTGCGAGCATCACCTGCTGCCGTTCGCCGGACGTGCCCACATCGCCTATCTGCCCGGGGAGCGCGTTGTCGGAATCGGCGCGCTCGCCAAGGTTCTCGATATCGTTGCCGCCCGCCCGCAGGTGCAGGAGCGGCTCGGAGAGCAGCTCGCTGACGCGATCGAGAACGCACTCGAGGCGCGCGGTGTGTTCGTGATGCTCGACGCCAGCCATGAGTGCCTGACGATGCGCGGAGATCGGCGCCCCGATGCGACCACCGTCACGGTTGCTTCTCGCGGAGAACTCGCCAGCGAGGCCGCGCGCGCAGAGATGGCAGCGTATGTGATCATCGGCGTGCAGAACCAGGCCACCGACAACCCCGTCTCGGGGCGGGAGTAGACACGTGACCACGGCCGACATCATGGGCATCGTCAACGTCACCCCCGACTCCTTCAGCGATGGCGGGGATCACTTCGGTCACGCCGAGGCAATCGCCCACGGGCAGCGACTCCGCGACCAGGGTGCAACGATTCTCGATGTCGGAGGGGAATCCACGCGGCCCGGAGCGCAACCCGTCGGAAGCGACGAGGAACTGCGCCGGGTGCTCCCCGTTGTCGAAGCGCTCGCCGCAAACGGCGCCGTCGTCAGTATCGACACCTACCGGGCCGATGTGGCCGCGCAGGCCATCTCGCTCGGGGCGACGATCGTCAACGACGTCTCCGGCGGCCTCGCCGATGGCGCGATGTTCGACACCGTTGCCTCCTCCGGGGCCGAGATCGTGATCGGGCACTGGCGTGGGCCATCGTCAGATATGTACGCGGCCGCGAGCTACGCGTCGATCGGTGCCGAGGTGGCGGCGGAGCTGTCCGCGCGCGCTGACGCGGCAATCGCCGCCGGCATCGCCGCGGAGAAGATCGTTGTGGACCCGGGTATCGGCTTCGCGAAAGCCGGAGAGCAAAACTGGCGACTGCTGCGCGAGATCGACGCGGTGCTGTCGTTGGGGTTCCGCGTGCTGATCGGCACCTCACGCAAGCGTTTCTTCCAGAGCGCGCTCGGGGAGAACCCCGCGCGGGAACGGCTCGACCTGGCCACCGCCGTGACGAGCGCGCTGGCCGTTGACGGGGGCGCCTGGGGGGTGCGCGTTCATGATGTCGCGGCCACCCGCGACGCCATCGCCACCCTCGATGCGTGGAGGAACGCATGACAGAGCACAGTTTCATCGGCCTCGATGGCCTGACCGCCTTCGGCCGTCATGGCGTGTTTGACTTTGAACGTGAGCAGGGGCAGGACTTCACGGTGGACCTGCGGCTCGCGGTCGACACCGTCCGCGCGGCGTACACGGACGACATCGCGGACACTGTCCACTACGGCGAACTGGCCGAGCAGGTCGTGGCGATTATCGAGGGGGAGCCGGTGAACCTCATCGAGACCCTTGCGCACCGCATCGCCGACGCTGTTCTCGGTGACGAGCGCGTTGCCGAGGTCACCGTGACGGTGCACAAGCCGCATGCCCCGATTCGTGCGCAGTTCCGTGATGTATCGGTGTCGGTTACGCGCACCAGGGACACGGCACCATGAGCCGCGCCATGACGGCCGTCGTGGCGCTCGGGGCGAACCTCGGCGACACCGCGGGAACCTTCGAGGACGCGATCCGGGCGATTGAGGCCCTTCCCCTCGTCGACCGGGTCATCTGCTCCGCGCCGATCTCATCGATCGCCGTCACGCTCGACGGGCCGGACCCGAGCAAACCGGGATACCTCAACGCCGTTGCGCTCGTTGATACCCGCCTCGCGCCTTCCCTTCTGCTGGCCGCCCTGCACGACATCGAGCAGGACAACGGGCGAGTCCGGCGAGAGCGCTGGGGTGATCGCACGCTCGATCTCGACCTCATCGCCTACGGCCAGGTGATCTCCGCCGACCCCCATCTGACGATTCCGCATCCGCGAGCCCACGAGCGCGACTTCGTTCTCGCTCCGTGGCTCGACGTTGATCCGGGCGCGACCATTCCCGGGCGTGGCGCGGTGCGCGATCTGTTGCAGGCACTCCGGCCATGACGCGTACCTCCCCGATCACACTCATCGCCTGTGCGATCTTCGGTGTCGCCAGCGGCTTTGTGATCGACCTCGTTCTGACGCAGCGCGGACACGCAACGTTCCTGCCGTCGGTGATGCTGCCGATTCTTCTGCTTGTTCTCGGTGTTTCCGTCTTCGCCCTGGGTCTCCGCTTGCGGCGCGCTGTGCTGGCGCCGAACGCCCCGCGCCTGAATCCGTTTCGTGCCGTGCGGATTGCCGTGCTGGCGAAGGCATCGAGCATGGTCGGCGCGATCATCGGCGGATCGGCTTTGGGCATGGTGGCTTTTCTTCTCACGCGTCCGGTGACGCCCCCGCTAGGCTCGATGACGACGGTGATTGCCACAGCCATCGGGGGAGGGGTCCTCGTGGTGCTCGCAGTGATCGCCGAGCACCTGTGCACCCTCCCAAAGGATCCTGATGAGCGACAGCCAGACGCCGAACCCGGAGCAGAACCCGAGTTCTGAGCCGCATACCGCGCCGGCCACACCGCCCGTGTCGGCGCCCGACACACCGAACGTCACGGCAGCGCACCCACCGATTCCGGACGAGGCCCCTGCCGTGACCGAGGCGGAGTTCCCGCCCGAGCGCGAGGCGGTTACCCCGCCCGAGGTTCTCGACAACGGAACATACACTCAGATTCGTGAGCCGAAGAAGCCCGGTCTGAAGCTCGACGGTGCGTGGCACCAGATCTCGCCCAAATACGTCGTGACGCAGTACATCCAGGCCGGTGCCTGGTTGGTTTTCGTCGCCGCCGTGGCAATCGCCGTGCACATCTTTTTCGAGCAGTGGTGGACGTGGCCTGTCGCCGGTGTCCTCGTCATCGGGCAGCTGATCGAGATGATCATCCTTCCCCGCCAGGCGAAGGCGCTCGGATATATGCTCCGCGGCGACGACATCGTCTTCCGCAAGGGCATTCTCTGGCAGCGCGTTGTTGCCGTGCCGTACGGCCGTATGCAACTGATCGACATCACACACGGACCGATGGACCGCGCTTTCGGGATCGCCAAGCTGAAGATGGTCACGGCCGCGGCCTCGACCGGCGTGGAGATTCCCGGTCTGTCGCAGGGAGCGGCGGAGGCGTTGCGCGACACTTTGATTCACGTGGCTGAGACGCGGAGGACCGGCCTGTGAGTGATCAGCATCCGGACCCCGCGAACGGCCACCATCGCGGTGCCGGGATCGTTGACCGGCTCCTTGCCGACGGCGGGGCGTCGAACCTGGCTGACGGAGAATGGCATCGAGTTCACCCGCTGACCCCGCTGTTCAAGGGCGGGCTGGTGTTCCTGGTCGTCGTCGGTATTCTCATCGCGAACATGCGCGACCGGCTGATCTTCCTCGCGATCGGCCTCTTCACTCCGAGCGAGTTGCGCGACCAGGTCGAACAGGAGATGCAGTACGGGGTAGACGACCCCATTTCGTGGGCGCTGGAGTGGACGTTCGGTAACAACCTGTTCGTGCTCGTCTCCCTCGCGATGCTCGCAGTCGTTGCCGTTGTCGTGTTCGGCTTCTGGGCCGTGTGGCGCTTTCAGCAGTTCCGGGTGACAGGCGAGAACGTCGAGGTGAAAAAGGGGATCGTGTTCCGCTCGCAACGGCGCGCACCCCTCGACCGCATTCAGGGCATCAATCTCACCCGCCCCTTTCCCGCTCGCCTGTTCGGCATGGCAAAGCTCACGCTCGAGGGCGCCGGAACGGGAGCGGACGTTGCGCTCGAATATCTCGGAACGAAGAAAGCCGAGCAGGTTCGACGCGACATCCTCAACCTGGCCTCGGGCGTGCGGCAGGAGAAAGAGCGTCAGCGCGCCGGCGAGTCGTACACCGCCCCGGCGACGCTCGGCGGCACCGTCAGCGAGGGCGTTTCCGGACTGATCGGCGGCGTCGACCAAGACGATGTCGAGCCCGACAGCGTCGTTCGAATCCCGGTGGGGCGCCTGCTCGGTTCGCACGCACTGACAGGCGCACTGTGGATCATCGGCATCGCCGTTGTCGCAGCCGCGATCATGATCCCGATCATCGCCGTGCAGGATGGACCTGACCGCTGGATCGTTCTGATCGGTGCCCTGATATCGACGGGCGTTCCCCTGGCGATCGCCGCGATCGCCCTGGTCGGATCGGCGCTCCAGCGCGGTTTCCGCTACTCGATCGCTCCCACTCCCGATGGCGTTCGCGTGTCGAACGGCCTCCTCACCACCGTGACGCGCACGCTGCCTCCTGGCCGCATCCATGCCGTCGAGGTCACGCAGAGCCTGCTCTGGCGGCCATTCGGATGGTGGTCCGTTCGTATCAACCGCATGGGTGGTGTCAACGTTTCGGCGCAGTCGAGTTCGGCGGCGCAGGCCGCGGCGATCGTGTTGCCCGTCGGTACGCGGGCCGACGCCGAACGCGTCGTCCGCCTGCTCCTGCCGGATGCCCCGGCCGGAGATGTGCTGTTCACGTGGGAACACGGGATGCTCGGACCGCACGACAACGACCCCTTCACAACGGTCGCGCGCCGCGCCCGCGTGTGGCACCCGATCGCCTGGCGGCGGCTGGGTATTCGCGTGACATCCTTTGCGTTGCTCATGCGGCGTGGGCGCCTGTCGCGCCGGCTTGCGCTCTTCCCCCTCGCGCGGATGCAGGGCGTATCGCTGCGGCAGGGTCCCATCGCTCGTTCGCAGGACGTTGCGGCCATCCGCATTCACACCGTTCCCGGGCCGATTTCGGGCGAGATCTCGGGGTTTGACCGTGCCGACGCCCAACGGTTGTCCGATCTGGCCACGCGCGGGGCAGTCGCGGCGGCGGAGGCCGATCACAGCCACCGCTGGGCCGAGTACGCGCCCTCGCAGCCGGCCGTGACACCCTAGCTACATGCAGCGCGAAGGCAGACTCGGAGTCGGAATCGTCGGCGCCGGACGCGTCGGACCCGTTCTGGGGGCGGCGCTTGCCGGGGCCGGTCACGCGATCACAGGGATCACCAGCGGATCTGACGATGAACGGGCAGAGGCGGTGCTGCCCGGGGCGAGTGTTCTGGAGACGCCCGAGGTGCTGCGGCGTAGTGAGCTCGTGATTCTCGCCGTTCCCCACGGCGAACTCCCGGGGCTGGTCGCGGGCCTTGCCGAGGCCGGACACTGGCAGATGGGGCAACTGGTTCTCCACACGGATGCCGCCTACGGCATCGAGGTGCTGCGGCCCGCCGCCGAAAAGGGGGCGATTCCGCTGGCGGTGCACCCGGCGATGACCTTCACGGGAACCTCGATCGACCTCCGTCAGCTCGCCGCGACCTACGCGGCGGTGACGGCACCCGGGCCGGTACTCCCGATCGCTCAGGCGCTGGCCGTGGAGCTCGGCTGCGAGCCTGTTGTCATCGACGAGGAACACCGCGCTGCCTATGCCGAGGCAATTGACACCGTCAGTACCTTCTCGCGGCAAATCGTTCATCAGTCAACGGGAATGCTGCGGGAGATCGGGGTGGACAATCCCGGCGGTTTTCTGTCGGCTCTTGTGCGGTCCACCGTCGACCATGCCCTCGCCGATGCATCTCCGGTGATTCCTGAGCTTCCGGACGAGCAGGACGAGCGCCCGTTCTGAGCCACGGCCGTTTTGCTCAGCTCGGCGTCACTAGAATTGTCCGGACCCCCTCCGCCTTGATTCCCGAGGAGCACGCGCATGGCTGACGCACCCGCCGAGACACCCGAAGAGGACATCTTCGAGCAGAAGGCCGTGCGCCTCGACAAGCGCGAACGACTGATCGCCGAGCGCCAGGACGCCGCGGGCGGGGCGTATCCCGTTCAGGTGCCGATCACGACAACGATCACGGCGGTGCGCGAAGAGTTCGGCGAGCTCGAGGCGGGAACCGAAACCGGCCAGACCGCAGGCGTGGCCGGCCGGATCGTCTTCAGCCGCAACACCGGAAAGCTCTGCTTCGCTTCTCTCCAGGCCGGCGACGGAACGCGCATCCAGGCGATGGTTTCCCTGGCCAGCGTCGGCGATGAGTCCCTCGCACGCTGGAAGGAGCTCGTCGATCTCGGCGACCACGTTTTCATCTCGGGCGAGATCATCTCCAGCCGCCGCGGCGAGCTGTCGATCATGGTGGCCGAGTGGCAGATCGCCGCGAAGGCCGTGATGCCGCTGCCCAACCTCCACAACGAGCTGAACGAGGAGACGCGGGTTCGCCAGCGTTATCTCGACCTCATCGTTCGCGACAAGGCGCGGGAGACGGTGATCGCTCGCGCGAAGACCAACGCCAGCCTGCGCGAGACGTTCGCGCACCACGCCTTCACTGAGGTCGAGACCCCGATGCTGCAGGTGCAGCCGGGCGGGGCAACGGCGCGCCCGTTCGTGACTCACTCGAATGCGTTCGACACCGAGCTGTTCATGCGGATCGCTCCCGAGCTGTACCTCAAGCGCGCCGTCGTCGGCGGAATCGACCGCGTTTTCGAGATCAACCGCAACTTCCGCAACGAGGGTGCTGATTCCACGCACAGCCCCGAGTTCGCGATGCTCGAGGCGTACCAGGCATACAGCGACTACAACGGCATCGCCGATCTGACGCAGGAACTCATCCAGAACGCCGCGATTGCGGTGGCCGGGTCAACAATCGTGACCTGGGCCGACGGCACCGAATACGACCTGGGCGGGCAGTGGGACCGGCTCTCGATGTACCCGTCGCTGTCGGAGGCTGCGGGTGTCACGGTGACGCCCGAGACGTCGATGGAGGATCTTCTCGCCCTCGCCGACACGGCGGGCGTCGAGGTGCCCCCTCATGCAACGCACGGCAAGCTCGTGGAAGAGCTGTGGGAGCACTTCGTCAAGGAGCACCTCACCCGGCCCACCTTCGTGATGGACTTCCCGGTCGACACCAGCCCCCTCGTGCGCGAGCACCGGTCAGTGCCGGGAGTTGTGGAGAAGTGGGACCTGTACGTGCGCGGTTTCGAGCTGGCAACGGGATACTCCGAGCTCGTCGATCCCGTCATCCAGCGCGAGCGTTTCGTGGAACAGGCGAAGCTGGCCGACAGGGGCGATGCCGAGGCCATGCGCATCGACGAAGACTTCCTGCGCGCTCTCGAACACGGTATGCCGCCGACCGGCGGAATGGGAATGGGCATTGACCGTCTGCTGATGGCCATCACGGGTCTCGGCATCCGCGAGACCATCCTCTTCCCGCTGGTCAAATAAGGCACGCGCCTGCGGGGTCGAAGACCCACCCCGGGAGAACGCCGGCATCGAGCAGCGACTGAACGATGCCCGCGAGGCCGTACTCGGGCTCCGCCTGAAGCGCGCGGGCGATGTAGAGACCGGCATGCGTGGCGTTGCCCATGCCCCACGACAACCAGCCGCACAGCGTGAGCGGAACGTGCACATGCGCGTCGGGGGCGAGGGCCGCCAGGCGTCGCGCGAGATGCCGGGCGCGCCGCAGGCGCTCGACGTCGGGTCGGACGCCCTCGCCGGCGAGCCGCAGGGGTGTTTCGGGAGGCAGAGACCGGTCGCGTTCCCAGCGGCTCTGCCATTCTTCTATTAGCCGCCCCTCGTCCGGGCCGCCGCACCAGGTCGTGATCGCAAGATCGCGCGTTGGCGGGCTCAAGATCAGGCACAGCAAAAGGGCAGCATCGTCAGAGGTGAGACGGTCAGGATCGCACGACAGGACGCTGTCGAAAAAGCCCGCGAGGTCGGGGAGCACCTCGTCGAGGCGGGCCGCGGCCCGCGCGTCCAGGTCGGCGGATCCTGCGACGATCGGCGTTCCGCGGGCGGCGGCGCCTCGACGTCGCTCAATGGCGTCAGCCGTACGCGTATAGGTGCCGAGCGCCTCGGCCACGCGAACGCGCGCGCCCGGTGACACCGCGGGGAGCGCCGTGCCTTCGGCCTGATCATGGCTGGGCATCCGCGGCAGAGAACCGCGCTCGTGGATGATGTCCTGCAACGGGCGAGAGGAACCATCGGCGTAGGAACACCACCCGTCGCTCGCCACGCAGATCTCGTCCTCCACCGTGAGACCGCAGGCGTGAGCACATTCCGCGACTGCGTCGACAAGCTCCTCGTAGATGACGCCTGCGCCGTCTCGTAGCGGTCCATCGGAGTACACGATCACGGCGATCGCATCGGCTCCCGCCACACGGCAGATCGAACCGATTGCCGTGGCGGCGGTCCGCGCGATATCAGCGGGTTCCGGGAGGTCGACGCGCAACACACCGCAGGTTCTTCCCGCGGCAAGCGGCACGATGACGAGGCTCTCGCGCGGTGTGAAGCCGGCCAGTAGCGGAACGGTTGCCAGGAAATGGGCGGAGGAGTCAGAGCGAATCACATGGGTCATGTTTCGACCCTGCTCCGGCGTCGGAGGGGGACCCGAGTTACTCACAGGGGGATGCCGCGAATGGGTGGTGTGAAGGCGCTACAGGTCCTTCCGAGCGGGGACGACGTAGACTGATCGCGTGGACTCGTACTTGATGGCAGCTCTGTGGTCGCTCGCGCCCACCACCGTCATCGCCGTTTTGTTCTTTTTCGTACTGCGGAGCATTCTTCGCATGGACCGAACAGAACGTCGCCACTTTGCCGTCATCGAGGCGGAAGAACGCGCGAAGCGCGGCATACCAACACCTGGTGAGTAGGCGCGCTAGTCTCGCCTGCAAGGCCGCGGGGGAGTGGCCACCGGTGGGGGAGTAGTGATGGACTGGACGAGCATCTTCTCGCTCTCTGCCATTTGGGCGGGATTCCTCTTCACGGTCGATTGGGCGATTCGCATTGCCTCGGTGTTCTTCGTTCCCGCTGGGCGCAAGCCGTCGGCAGGTATGGCCTGGCTCCTGCTGATCTTCGCCCTGCCAATTCCGGGACTGCTGCTTTTCCTTCTGATCGGCAATCCCAAACTGCCGAAGAAGCGTCGCGATGTGCAGACCGAGATCAACGAGGTTCTGCGCACAGCCAACGACGATCTTGAGCTGGGAACACTGCTGCCGAATCCTCCTGAGTGGTTTGCGCCGATCACGCGGATGAACCGTGAGCTGGGCGCGCTACCGCTCTCAGGCGACAACGGCGCGCGCATCATCTCCGGGTATCAGGAGAGCATCGACGCGATGGAGGAGGCGATTCGCGGAGCCGAGCGCTATGTGCACCTCGAGTTCTACATCCTCAAGGCCGACGCGGCCACGGAGGGTGTGTTCGAGGCGTTGGAAGACGCCTGCCGTCGCGGAGTGCACGTGCGCGTGCTGATGGACCACTGGGCGAACCTCGCCAAGCCGCTGCACAAGCAGACGAAGGCGCGGCTCGACGCCATGGGAGCTGATTGGCATCTTCTGCTTCCCCTCAAACCGCTGCAGGGAAAGTTCCAGCGACCCGATCTGCGCAATCACCGCAAGCTTCTCGTCGTCGATGGTGAGGTGGCCTTCCTCGGCTCGCAGAACCTGATCGACCCGTCATACAACGTGCCGAAGAACATCAAGCGCGGCCTGAAGTGGGTCGATGTGATGGTGCGTTTGGACGGGCCCGTTGTGCGCAGCGTCGATGCGGTTTTTATGACCGACTACTACAGCGAAACCGGCCGCGTCCCAGACGGGGTCGACCTGGCCGAGCAGATTCCGGGAACCGACGATTTCGACTGTCAGATCATTCCGTCCGGACCGGGGTTCGAGGCCGAAAACAACCTGCATATGTTCTTGTCGCTGATCTACGCTGCCAAGAAGCGCGTTGTGATGGTCAGCCCCTACTTCGTTCCCGACGAGGCCCTCATCCGCGCTGTTGATGGGGCGGTCACACGCGGCGTCAAGGTCGAGTTGTTCGTGAGTGAAATCGGCGATCAAGCTGTTGTCTATCACGCACAGCGCAGTTACTACGACGCGCTGTTGCGCGCGGGCGTCAGGATCTGGATGTATCCGGGGCCGTACATTCTGCACACCAAGAGCCTCACGATCGACGACGAGGTCGCGGTGATCGGCTCCAGCAACATGGACATGCGATCGTTCGGTCTGAACTTCGAGGTATCGCTTCTCGTGCGCGGCGACGAGTTCGTCGAGCGAGTGCGTGAGGTCGAAGACGCCTATCGCGATGTCAGCCGTGAGCTGACGCTGGAGGAATGGGTCAAGCAGCCGCGCCGCTCGCGCACCCTCGACAACCTCGCGCGCCTTACGAGCGCGCTGCAGTAGGCGTGTGCGCCAGAGGGCGCTTCGGAAGAACGTGGCCCCGCGGCACCGCCACGAGCAAACCGCCCTCGTCGATCTCACAGCGGATACGCGCGACGTTTCCGAACTCATCGCCGTCGAGTTCCACGGGAAGAGGCTCATTGCTGGCGGCCTCGATGCGCTGGCCCGTGACGTAGCGGATCGACTGATTGCGGGTGCGCTCGACGACGCGACGACCAACGCGTGATCGGCGCAGAACGGAGTTGTCCCACCACACCTTGCGCCACACGCCCAGCCAGCCGAGCGGACCGGCCGCCTGAATCAGGGCAACGTCGAGAACACCATCGTCGATGCGAGCATCGGGAACGAGCTCGATTCCGGCGGGCAACGCGCCGCAGTTCGCGAACAGAATCGCCTGCACCTTAACGGAGTGCAGGCTGCGGCCGGCGAACTGGTAGGCGAGGCGGAAGGGCTTTGCCCTCGGCAGGGAGCGCGCAGCGCCGTCCACATACGCCACCCAGCCGATCTGCCGTTTCCTCTCGGGGCTGGTGTTGGCGATCATCGCCGCGTCCAGCCCCATCCCCGCCAGCACGACGAAAGCGTGCTGCTCGGAAGCGCCCTCGCGCCTCGTCAGCGTGGCAACGCCGATGTCAACGGGCCGCACATCGCCCGTGAGCGCCGCCCGCACCATGATGTCGGCGCCCGACAGTGGGATCCCCAAATTCCGCGCGAACAGGTTTCCGGTGCCGCGCGGGATGATCGCAAGAGGCACGCCGCTTCGGCGCATCGCCTCCGACACCGCGCGGACGGTGCCGTCGCCTCCCGCCACGAGCACAACGTCGACACCCTTGTCGAGTGCGTCCCGTGTGGCGCCCTGCCCGGGATCCGCCGCCGTTGTCTCCAACAGAAGGGGCGGGGCCCAGCCGTTGTCCCGCGATACTCGCTGAAGAAGGCTCCGCAGGCTCGCGGCTTCTCGCACCTTGATCGGGTTGCAGATGAGCGCCGCGCGCTGTCGCTCCTCCCGCCGATCTGCCATGTCCTTCACCTTATGCCGCGCGTGTCATCTTGCGCGCATACACTTGACGGGTGATCGATCCTGCACTGCTTCGTGAGAACCCGGATGTTGTCAAGCGCTCGCAGATCGCGCGCGGTAGCTCTCCGGACACCGTCGACGCGGCGATTGTCGCCGAGGCGGCACGGCGCGAGTCGCTGAGCGCCTTCGAGAATCTCCGCGCCGAACAAAACTCCTTCGGCAAGATCGTCGCGAAGGCGCCAAAGGAAGAAAAGCCTGCGCTCGTGGCAGAGGCCAAGATTCTGGCTGCGCGCGTGAAGGACGCACAGGCGATCGCAAACGCCGCGGAAGACGCCTATCGCTCGGCGATCGACGCGATTCAGAACATCGTGATCGACGGCGTTCCGGCTGGTGGCGAAGAGAACTTCGTCACGATCCGCACCGTCGGCACGATTCCCACCTTCGATTTCGAGCCGCGCGATCATCTGGCGATCGGCGAAAAGCTCGGCGCGATCGACATGGATCGCGGCGCGAAGGTCTCGGGAGCGCGCTTCTACTTCCTGAAGGGCGTCGGCGCTCGCCTCGAAATTGCTCTGATGAACTACGCGCTCGACACGGCGCTGAAGAACGACTTCACTCCCATGATCACGCCGACCCTCGTGCGTCCCGAGATCATGGCTGGCACCGGTTTTCTGGGGCAGCACTCCGACGAGATCTACCACCTCGAAGAAGACGACCTGTACCTGGTGGGAACCAGCGAGGTCGCGCTCGCCGGCTACCACCAAAAAGAGATCATCGAGCTCCCGGATGGTGCGCTCAAGTACGCCGGCTGGTCCACGTGTTACCGCCGTGAGGCGGGCTCACACGGCAAGGACACCCGCGGCATCATCCGGGTGCACCAGTTCAACAAACTGGAGATGTTCGTCTACACGACGCCGGAGCGGGCAGAGGCTGAGCACGAGCGGCTTCTCGCGCTGGAAGAACAGATGCTCACGTCGCTGGGCCTCGCCTATCGCGTGATCGATGTTGCCGCCGGCGATCTCGGATCGAGCGCCGCGCGTAAATTCGACACCGAGGCGTGGGTCCCCACCCAGAACGCCTACCGCGAGCTCACCTCCACCTCCAACTGCACGACGTACCAGGCACGGCGTCTCGATGTTCGCTATCGCCCGGAGGAGGGCGGCAAGACGCAGCCCGTTGCAACGCTCAACGGAACGCTGGCAACAACGCGCTGGCTTGTGGCGCTTCTCGAGACGCACCAGCGCGAAGACGGCTCTGTTGTTGTTCCCGAGCCCCTGCGCCCCTACCTGGGCGGGCAGGACATCCTGGAGCCCATCGCATGAGCCGAGGTGCGCCGCACGCTATCGGCGAGCTCGACCCGGTAACCGGCAAGCCACCCGTCGCCACGGATGAGGAACGGCTTCTCATCGCACTCGATATCGATGGCACGGTTCTTCTCGAAGACGAATCGTTCAGTCCCGGCGTAGCCGCGGCCGTTCGCGAGGCTGCCAATCGCGGGCACATCGTCACGCTGTCGACGGGGCGCAGCTGGGAAGCCACCTTCCCCGTGCTCGGCTGGTTGGGGCTGACACCTCCCTACGTTGTTTCGGCAAACGGCGCGACGATCATGGAACGCGACACGACGCAGGAGACCGACTACCGGCGTCACACCATCGAGACGTTCGACCCGTCCGTTGTTCTGTCGCACATTGAGGGGCATCTGCCCAACGCGAACTACATGGTCGAACTGCCAGATGGCGCGCGCCTGTTCAATGCGTTCATGGACGACTGGGACCTGTCACGTCCGAACGCGCGCCGCGCGACGATCGACGAAATGAAGACCCACCAGGTCACGCGCGTTGTCGTTGTCTCTCCCAAACACGATCCGAGCGAGTTCGTCGGATTCGTGGAGGAAATGGGACTGCAGCACGTTTCTTACTCCGTCGGGTGGTCGGCGTGGCTGGATATCGCGCCGCAGGGAATCGACAAGTCGACGGCGCTGGAGCAGGTGCGTCAGCTGACGAACATCGATCCCGAGCGTGTTGTCACGATCGGCGATGGCCGCAACGACATCCAGATGCTCGAATGGGCGGTGGCTGGCGGTGGGCAGGGAATCGTCATGGGCCAGGCCGTTCCCGAAGTCATGGCCGCAGGAAACGCCGTCACCGGTACCGTTGCCGAGGGTGGCGTTGCCCAGGCCCTGCGGCGCATCGGCGTCGCGCCACGGTAGAGCCCGGTCACGGGCTTCCGGCGAATATGGCTTAGACTTTTCGCTTGTCGACCATCACGCGTCGACTGGAGGGTTGTCCGAGCGGCCGAAGGAACTGGTCTTGAAAACCAGCACGCAGAAATGTGTCGTGGGTTCGAATCCCACACCCTCCGCTTAACCACTGATCCCGACGGGTGGAGGCGCGATGAGCGGGCCAGCTAACCGCATCGTGCCTGCCGCGCGTCACTCCTCGAGTCGTCGTCCAGGGGTCCTGTCTCGCGGGCTCAAGGGCGCCGCTCTCGTGCTGTCCGCGGTTCTCGTCTCCGTGCTCGGCGTCGGCGGTTTCGTTTATGCCGATCTCACGTCCACCCTGAACAGGAACTCGGTCGTGCTCGAAGGGCAGGACGGGCCGGACGCCCCGCATATCGACGTGCTGCCGAATAAGGCCGTGAACATCCTCCTCGCGGGCGTCGACGCCTGCGAAACCGACTACCTGGACTTCTTCGGCGGGCGCTGCACAGAAGAGTTGGCGCAGCAGCAGGAAGATACCTACGCGGGCGTTCTCAACGATGTGAACATGTTGCTGCACATCTCGCCGGAACCGCGTCGCGTGACCGTGATCAGCATTCCCCGCGACATGATGACATCGCGTCCCGCCTGCACGGATGCGACGGGCAACGAGACATGGCCGGTTGACGTCGCGGCGTTCAACGAGTCCTACGGAGCGGGTGGCCTGCCGTGCGTTGTTCGCACGGCAGAAGAGCTCACGGGCATGTCGATCGACCACGCCGCGATGCTCACCTGGGGTGGCGTGATCGAAATCACGAACGCGATCGGCGGGGTCGAGGTGTGCGTTGCCGAGCCCATCAACGATCCCCAGCACACGGGCCTCGTGCTCGACGCCGGAACGCATAACATGCAGGGGCTTCAGGCGCTCCAGTTCCTGCGGGTGCGAACGAGCATTGGCGATGGATCAGACCTCTCGCGCATCAGCAACCAGCAGGTCTACATGGGATCGCTGGCGCAGAAGCTCGTCAGCGAAGAGACCCTGACGGATGTTGTCACTCTTCTGCGCCTCGCCAGGGCCGTTGTCGACAACGCAACGGTGTCCACCGGGCTCACGAACCCCGTGTCGATGGTGCAGATCGCGCAGGCGGCAGCGAGCGTTCCGCTGGAAGATTTCGCCTTCGTGCAGTTCCCCGCGATCGACTATGCGCCCAACCCCAATAAGGTGGCGCCGGACGTGTACGCGTGGGGCCAGCTGAAGGCTGTTATCGACGCGAATCAGCCCATTCGCCTGGGTGAAGAATCCGAGCCTGACGACACCCTGGAGCCCGAGCCGTCGGATGCGCCCGAGCCGTCGGATGCGCCCGAGCCGTTCCCGACAGCGACTCCGACGCCTGACGTGGAGCTACCGGACAATCTGCGCGGTTCAACGGCGGACGACACCGTCAGTTGCGACGACCAGGGCCTGTTCTGACACGCCGTTTCGACGTCTCGGTCGCGAGGCGGTATGATTGTGCGAGTGCCCACCTGGTGGTGCACGGAGGAGACGTGCCGGAGCGGCCGAACGGACTTCACTGCTAATGAAGGGTCGGGGTTAAACTCGACCGGGGGTTCAAATCCCCCCGTCTCCGCCAGTGTGCAAGACCCCTCGATCCCTGTGTTTATGCGGGATCGAGGGGTCTTTGCGTTGGCGGTGCCGTGACACGGCGTCAACGTATGAGCTGGCGCGCCCTGCGTCCTAACGAAGGAAGAATTGCGGCGAAACGATCTCAGAGGGCGGAAATCGCGGCGTGGCCGCGCAGATATCCTTCGTTCGGGAAGCCGCGCCGCTAGCGCCAGTGGCCACGCCCGGGCCGGGAGGCGTTCCAGGCATCGACTGTGTCGGGAAATCCGACGCCGGGCGTCAGGCGCCGGCTGCCCAGTGGGCGAGGCGGGTGATGAGGGCGTGGTGCGCCGGGGAGTCGTAGGAGCGGGCGTCGTGGCCCAGCAGGTCCACGGCAATGCGGGAGTTTCCGTGTGATCGGGTCCAGACGACGGGGTGATTGATGCCGTCGTGCTCGTGAACCGCGACGACGTCACGCGGTCCGAACTGCTGCATGTAGGCGTAGCGCTCGTCGAAGGCCGTGAGGGGCTCCGTGTCCGCCAGGGGATGGGGTGCCCACGAGAATGTTGCGTTCGAGATGGGCGGGTGCATCGACAGCCCCGGCACCCACATGCCGCCGACCGCGATGGGCCACGACGGATAGTCGCGCAGAGACGAGAGCGACGTGTGCATCGCGAGAACGCCGATGCCGCGCTTCAGCGCCTCGTCGAGACCGGTGATCGCTGCGACGGGAGCTCCCAGCGGAAGCGGGTCATGGCGCCAGGGATCTCCCGCGTTGACGGCGAGGAGGTTGGCGTCGCCGATACGGGCGAGCGCTTCGTCAACCGGCGCGACCTCGGTGGTGAACCCCGCCTCCGTCAGCGTTTCCGCGAGGCGCTGGGTTGTTTCGACGAACGGGTGCCAGGGGTCGGTGTATCGTCCCTCGGCGGTGGCGATGAGTGCGCGCATGTCTCCATCACATCACGGACAGCGCTTTCCCGCTGAGTTGCGGACCCGCCGTTTTACCCTGCCTGCCGCGCTGTTGACGAGCGCACGTTGAGCGCGGGCGCCACGGTTACCTGGTGCGACGGGCGATCCGGTGCGGCGATGCGCTGCACAAGAAGGTCGAGGGCGGAGCGACCCAGGTGCGCACGTGGCGGAGCCACAGCGGTTAGCGGCGGGGTGAACATCTCGGCCACCTCATCGTCATAGGCGACGATCGACAGATCACCCGGAATCGACAGTCCGCGCGCATTCGCCACGTCGACGATCGCCATCGCCTCACGATCGGAGTGCACGAGAAGGCCCGTCGCCTCCGCTTCGAGAACGGTGTCGATGACGTTGCCAACGGCGGCGAAGAATCCGCTGTCTGCACGATCGGGAAGCATGCGGGCGATGACATCCCCCTGGGCAAGTTCCAGTTCGGTGCATGCCGCGCGCCACCCCGCGACGATTTTGCGTGAGGTGGGGGAGCTGTGCGTGAGCACGAGGCCCAGCCGGCGGTGTCCGAGTGAGGCCAGGTGGCGAACGGCGAGAACAGCGCCCAGCGCGTGATCGGTGACAACGGAATCCACCGGCGCGCCCGTCTCACGCGCAACGGCCTCGCGTTCGGCAAATACGAACGGCAAACCGGATCCGTGGAGCCACGAGATCACATCGGCCGAGTGGGAGGCGTCGGTGTTGGGCGCGACGACGAAGCCCGAAACTCCCTCGGTCTCCCGCATTCGCTCGAGCACGGGGCGTTCGTCCTGAAGCCCGTAGGAGGTTCCGCGTACAAGCAGCGAGATGCCTCGCGACTCGGCCTCGCGCGACATCCCCCGGATCACCCGCGGCCAATAGAAGTCCAGGGACGGAACGAGAACTCCGATCGTGCGCGTTCCCGGGTGTGGGTGTGACAGTGACGCGGCTGAGGGGATGCCGGCGGGCGGCGGAACGGCCCCTCCGTGCACCCGCACGAGCAACCCCTCGACCTCCATCTGCTGCAGATCGCGCCGCAGCGTGACGGGGGAGACATCGAGGATGTCGGCGAGATGTGCGTTGCGTACGGCGCCGTCATCGGCGAGCATGCGCAGAATGCGGGAGCGCCGCGATGTTGCCAGCGGCGAGGAGGAATCGGTCATTGCGGTATCCCCTGAACAGTCTGCCGCGCGGTCACGGCGAAGGAAGTGCGGTCGGTCACATCAATGTCGAGGCGGGTCAGGCTCTGGCCCCAGACCTCGGTCATCATCGGGTCGTCGAGCGGGCGCGGGGTGAGCCGCGCGGCAGCGGTAGGATCCCAATCGAGACGAATCGGGGGAGCATCACCGAGGGGGGTGATCATGGCGGAGCCCTCTTCGAGGGCAACGTCACCCGCCAGCAGGAAACGCACCTGCGTCGGGCGATCTGCATCAGCGGCGCGCTCCCACTCGTCCGTGATCGTGACACGCGAATCGACGCGGTCGAGCGCGGCCGTACGCACCCAGGAGCGGAGGGTGGGGGCATCGTATGCGCCCGAGATGTCGAGGCTGAGCTGGTCCCGGTCTGCGGACGTTTCGTGGGCGACGCGGGACGCGCCGCGATCTCGTCCGACGCTCTGGCCCGAGCCGTCGATGAACGGAACGCTGTGCCATTCGCTCTGCATTGGCCACAGCTCATAGCGGCCGGGGCCGAAGGTGCGCGCGTCATACGTGGGACGCCCGGGATCGACGATGACGGGAACGCCGTCCGAGGCGACGATGACCGAACCGACATCGTTGTGGTTGTGGTTCTCGCCGTTGTGCCCGCCCTTGACGACAAGGCTGAGCCCGCGTGCTGAGCCCGCGTGTTCACGGGCGACCAGCATCTGGGTGGATTCCAACCACGTCGATGCGGGCAGAGGGGACGCCTCGTGCCGCGCTTCCCGCCAGGACACATCAGTCACGGCGCGCAGCAGGCGGCCGAGCCCGTCGCGTTCAGCGGCGACGGGCGTTCCGGGGCGGTGGCGCGAGGCTGCGAATGCGGCAGCGTCGTCCATGCGGGCATGTCGCGCTGCCCTGTGCAGCGCGTGCCAGGGGGCTGCTCCGATCTGCTTCGCCTGTGCGTCGGCGACGCTCACGAACCACTCGCCTCCCAGGTGCATGCGGTGGGGGAAGGCGATCGTCTCGCGCAGCCGTTCGACGCCGGCGATTGCGTCGAGCACGCCGTCCGACGCATGGACAAGAACGTCGAGCGCCTCCAGCAGGCGGCAGGCACCGTTCCACCAGTAGCCGTAGCCCTCGTCGATGGCGCCATCGACCGGCAGCGTTGCGACGTAGGCGTCCATGCCCTCGAGGGCGAGCGTGATGACCCTCGCGCGTTGTTCCCGCTCCTCATCGCCGTCGAGCAGCCGCAGCGCCCCGACGATCACGTTTCCGTGGATCCAGGGGTTCCAGTTGTGCGCGGCTCCCGGGGTGCCGGTCCAGTGCCAGTCTCGTCTGGTCAGGAATGGGCGGAAGATCCGGATGCGTGCCTCGTACCGGATCCGCTCCCGCACGCCGGGGTAGTGGGACTCGAGCGCATCGCCGAGCGCCTGGTCCAGCCACGCCAGTTGCGCAACGACCTCTCCGGCGCCGAGATCGAGGTAGGGTGACGCGGCATCGGGCAGAACGAGACCATTCCGCGCGTAGGCGTCGTCGTGCGCGGGCCAGCACCATGAGCTCTGCTCGCAGAGCAGTATCACGCCGTCGACTACGTCGGCCAGCATTTCCTCATCCCCGGCGGCAGCGAGAACCGCGGCGCGGGTCAGACGGTCCTGGCGGGCGAAGGCTGCCGTCTCCCACGTGATGCGATCGCCGTCGCCGTGAAAGCGGGCCGCATCGTGGGCGAGGGGCTGGGGCCACGGCGTTCCCGACTCCGCTGCCGCGGCAGAGCGGAGGGAGGCGATCGTCGGCCCGTCGACGGTGTTCGCTGCCCACTGTGATGCGGGAGCGAGCGGCAGAGCGGACGCGGCGGGCGCGAGAACCTCGGCCAGCGCCGCCGCGAGAGTGTCCCGCGGTGCGCCAATCTGGGCCGCGAGGGCGCTCGTCAGCGGGAAGGCTGGCGCCGTCTCAGCGGAAGTGCACGTCATCGTGTTCCTTTCCAGGCGGTCGTTCTGGCGCGTGTAAACGATCGTAAACGATCGAGAAAGAAAAATCTGTACTTGTTGTGAGCGTAATCGCTTGTTACTTTCGGAAAGCGCTCACCGATGAGGCGTTTCGAAGGAGAAACTGTGCAGCACGATACGACGCCGACCGGCACCTGGTCCCGCGACCGCTGGACCGCGTTCGCCGACCGCCTTCTCGAGGGCGCCATGGCGTATGCCTCCGAGGGCTGCGGGCGCATCACCCCGCCCGGAGAAGCGGGGGGATACGGCCGCGACGTCGATGGCCTCGAGGGCTTTGCGCGCAGCTTCCTCATCGCGGGTTTTCGCATCGCTGGCGAGCGCGGACAGGGCGTCGACACGCTCATCGATCACTTCTCCCGCGGCATCGTCAGCGGCGTTGATCCCGAGGCACCCGATCGCTGGGTGCGCATGGACGAGCACGCCCAGGCAAAGGTGGAGGCGGCATCGATCGCCCTCATTCTGGACATGACCCGGCCTTGGATCTGGGACAAGCTCGACAGCCTCACCCAGGAGCGCGTCGTCGCGTACCTCGCCCCCGTTGTCGGAGACGACACGTACCCACGCACGAACTGGCTCTGGTTCCGCGTTGTTGTCGAGACTTTCCTGCGCTCGGTCGGGGGACCCTGGTCTCAGCGCGATATCGACGCCGACCTTGCGCTGCACGACGACCTGGTGCGCGAAGACGGCTGGATCACCGACGGCGAGGGGCGCTCGTACGATCACTACGTCGGATGGGCGCTGCACCTGTACCCCGTTCTCTGGTCGCGGATGCGCGGCGCACGCGATCTCGTTGGCGACCGCACACGCGCAGACATCGCGGCGCTCGACCGCTATCTGGTTGACGCCCTGCACCTCGTCGGAGCCGACGGATCACCCCTCTTCCAGGGCCGCAGTCTCATCTATCGATTCGCGGCAGCGGCGCCGTTCTGGGCCGGCGTGATCGCCGAGGTTCCCTCAACAGGCGCCGGAGCGCTACGCCACGCGGCGGAGCGCATCACCCGGCACTTCGACACCAGCGGTGCGCCCGATGAGCGGGATCTGCTGACGATCGGCTGGCACCACGAGTGGCGCCAGCTCGCACAGTCATACTCCGGCCCCGGTTCGCCCTACTGGGCCGCGAAGGGGCTGCTCGGAATTGCCCTTCCCGCCGATCACCCGGTCTGGCAAGCGGCACACGCACCCCTCCCGGCGGAAGAACGCGACAGCGTCCGCGCTATTTCCGCTCCCGGTTGGGCCGTTTCGGTCACCGCGGCTGATGGCATCGTGCGCATCGCCAACCACGGCACCGACCACGCCGAAGAAGGTTCGCTCGGAGGCGACTCTCCTCTGTACGCCCGCCTCGGCTACTCCACCGTGACGAGCCCCCTCCTCGACGACGACGCGTGGCGCAACCCCCTCGACCAGAGCGTCACCCTGATCGGACCCGGCGGCGAGGTCACACACCGCTCGGGGATGACGCGCCTGCAGGTATCGGCGGACGACGAAACCGCCGTCGCCGCTTCCTCCTGGGATGCACACGTGATCGCGCCGGACGAAAAGCAGCAGCGCCACGGATCCGGGCTTGCGGGCCAGGCAAACGTGATCGCGCGCGTGACCGCCGTATCCGTTCTGCGCGGCGCGTGGGAACTGCGATTCGTCCGCGTTGACGATGCCCCCGCCGACGACGCGGCATGGCGCATGCGGTGGGGAGGGTGGGCGCTCTCCGGAGACGAGCCGACGGCCAGCGCCGACGGCAACGTCGCCCGTGCCGAGAACGATCGCCACATCAGCCTGCTTCGCGCCGTCGACATGCCGGCCGAGCCTGCCATCGTCACCCGCACGGACGCGACGCCGCTCGGACCCGTCACGGCGATTCCGACGCTCACAACGGAGGTCGCCCCCGGACAGTGGATGACGGCGCAGCTCACCCTGGCCGGCCGTGAGACCACGGGAGCACGCGGCGCTGCGACGGCCGACCTCACCGGCACGACCAACGGCGGCACCCGAGCCCACATCACCTGGCCGGATGGCCACACGACACAGACACTTCTCCCCCTTCACGCATCGGCCCCCGGCGCGTGAGCCATCACATGCAGCAAAGGAGCAGCATTATGAACACCCGAATCATCGCCTCCGCAGCGGCGCTCGCCGCCGGAACCCTCGTCCTCGCCAGCTGTGGCGGATCCGGCGGCGACGCCGACGGTAGCGGCGACGCGACAACGCTCAGCGTTGCCGGCTGGAGCGTTGCCACCACACCCGAATTCCAGCTTCTCGCCGACGGTTTCGAAGCACAGAATGAGGGCGTCACGGTAAACATCGTCGATTACGACCCGAGTGAGTACAACACCCTTCTCACTGCCGACCTCGCCGCCGGATCCGGTCCGGACATCATCACGCAGAAGGAAGTCAAGTTCGTCACGACCTTCCAGGAGGGCGGCCAGCTCGCCGACGTCAGCGATGTGAGCCTTCCCGCCGGCATCGGCGGCGCCGAGTCCTATGTGGTCGACGGCGTCACCTACGCAACGCCGTATCGCCAGGACGCCTGGGTGCTGTTCTACAACGCCGATCTCTTCGACGAGGCAGGCGTTGACACCCCGGACGGCACGTGGACGTGGGACGATTACGAGGAAGCGGCACGTCAGATCGCCGACAACACTGACGTGAACGGCACCTACCAGCACTCCTGGCAGTCCGTTCTGCAGGGCTTTGCGAACGCCCAGTCGCCTGGTGCCGACCTGCTTTCCGGCGAGTACGGATACTTCGCACCGTTCTACGAGCGCGTGCTGCGGATGCAGGACGATGGCCTGCAGGAGAGTTACAACACCGTCACGGCGAACCAGCTCACTTACCAGGGCGAGTTCGGCCGCCAGCGCGCCGCGATGCTGCCCATGGGAACGTGGTTCGTCGCGACGCTCATCTCGCAGCAGGCAGCGGGAGAGGCTGATGACTTCACCTGGGGCATCGCACCCATTCCGCAGTTCGACGCATCGACCACCGGCATGGACAACACTCCCGTCACGTTCGGTGACCCCACCGGCTTCGCCGTGAACGCCGCGCTCGAGGGTGAAAAGGCGGAGCTGGCCAAGAAGTTCCTCGCGTACGCCGCCAGCGAAGAAGCAGCCGTTGCCCTCGCCGAAATCGGCATCATGCCGGCAGCGCTCAGCGATGCCGTTGTTGACGCCTACTTCGGATCCGAGGGTGCGCCCACCGACGAGCTGTCGGCCTTTGCTGTGCAGACGCACGACACCAAGCCCGAGAACCCCACGTCGAACCGCACAACGGCCATTCAGAACATCCTCAACGACATGCACTCCGCGATCCTGTCGGGATCGACGGATGTAGATTCTGCGATCGCCGAAGCAGAGCAGCGCGTCGCCAACGAGGTTGCCGCCGACTAACCGGCGGGCACTGTCGCACAAGGAGAATCATGACCGTCACGTCGAACGCTCCCCGGCGTGCGACGGTACCGCAGGCGCCGACACGCAAACGTCGCGTGTCGCGCCTGCGGATCCGGAACACCCTTCTGGGCCTGAGCTTCATCGCCCCGAACTTCATCGGTTTTGCCACGCTCACGCTCGTGCCCGTGATCGTGATGTTCTACATGTCGCTGTCCAACTGGAACATCTTCGGAACATCAACGTTCATCGGCCTCGACAACTTCACACGCCTCGCGGGTGACGGGAGTTTCCGGCGCGCCTTTTTCAACACGCTGTACTACGCCGGTCTTCATATCCCGCTGACGATCGTCGTCTCACTGAGCCTGGCGATCTTGCTCAACAACAAGCTGCGCGGTGTGGCGTTCTTCCGTACGGCGGCCTTCTTCCCCTACATCACATCGATCGTCGCGATCGCCCTGGTGTGGAATCTGCTGTTTAGCCCCGACTACGGGCCGGTCAACGAGATCCTGCGCTTCTTCGGACTGTCCAACCCTCCGGGGTGGCTGACATCGCCCGATTGGTCGATGCCCGCCGTTGTCATCGTCAGCACGTGGCGCGACATGGGCTACTACATGGTGCTCTTCCTCGCCGGGTTGCAGACCGTTCCGCGTGAGCTCCACGAGGCGGCCCGCGTCGACGGTGCGAATGTCTGGCAGCGGTTCGTGAACGTGACGCTGCCGTGCCTGCGTCCGACGATGTTCTTCGTCGTCGTGATCCTGACGATCAACTCGTTCAAGATTTTCGACCTGATCCTCGTCATGACGCGCGGTGGCCCCGGACAGTCGACAACGGTGATCTCACAGTTCATCTACCGCAAGGGCTTTGAGGAGAACGAGTTCGGCTACGCCTCCGCAGCAGCCGTTGTGCTGTTCTTCCTCTGCATCATCGTCACCATCATTCAGTTCCTCTGGAACAAGAGGAGGGAAATCTGATGTCCGAGACGATGAATCTCGTCGTCCCGCCGTCGCGTCGTCGCATCGCGGGCGGGCAGAAGACGGTCCGAACGCGCATCGGCCGTGCCGTTCTCTACATCCTGCTGATCGCCGCCGCGGCCGCCATGCTCACCCCGTTCTTCTGGATGATCATGAGTTCGCTGAAGGACGCGAACTCGGTGTTCTCGGTGCCGGTGCGCTGGCTGCCCGAGGTGTTCGTGTGGCAGAACTATGTCGACATCTGGACGCGCTCCGACATCGTGACGTGGATCCGCAACACCCTGATTCTCTCGGTGTCGGTCACGCTCCTGCAGGTGATCACCGGATCGTTCGCCGCCTACGGCTTCTCGCGGATCCGTTTCCCTGGCCGCGACGCTCTGTTCCTGCTGTACGTCGCAACGATCGCCGTGCCGTGGCAGTCGTACATGATCCCGCAGTTCATCATGCTCTCGAACGCGGGGCTGACGAACACCCTGTGGTCGATCATCTTCCTCCAGACCTTCGGCGCCTTCGGCGTCTTCTTGATGAAGCAGTTCTACGAGACGATCCCCGAGGACCTCTCGGAGGCCGGGCGCCTTGACGGGCTCAGCGAGTACGGCATCTGGTGGCGGATCATGGTTCCGCTGTCGGTTCCCGCGGTTGCCAGCCTGTCGCTGTTGACGTTCGTGAACACCTGGAACGACTACCTCGGGCCGCTCATTTATCTGCGCGATTCCAGCCTGTGGACGATGCAGCTCGGTCTACAGAACTTCGTTGCGAACCTCTACGACGTGGACTACGGCGTGCTGTTCGCCGGGCTCACAATCTCTGTTCTGCCGATTGCCGTGGTGTTCCTGCTCGGACAGCGGTTCTTCGTCGAGGGCATTGCGACCAGCGGGATGAAGGGCTGAGGTCATGAAGCGCATCCCGCACAGTTTCTACTCGGCGATCTTCCACACCTGCTACCTGGTGCTGGGCATCAACATCGCCCTCGCCGTGAGCTGTTTGCCGTTGATCGTCCTGTTGGTCACAACGGATCCGTCGCTGTCGTGGCCGCTGATGGCTCCCGCGGCTGCTGTGTGCGCTCCCGCGCTCGGCGCAGCGTTCGGGGTATTCCGCGAGCACTCCGACGGTGAGCGAAGCGTCTTCCGCCCGTTCTTGCGCACATATCGCGCGGTGTTCTGGCGGGCGCTCGCGGTCGGCGCGATCACCTCGGCCGTCGTCACGGTGGCTGCCGTTGACGTTTTCGTCCTCGTGCCGACGGGGGTGGGAGCTCTCGTCGCTCCGCTGCTGGTCGTTCTCGCGCTCCTGGCGCTGGTGACGGGTGCCACGGCGCTCGTCGGCATCGCTGAGGCACCGGCAGCGCGGCTTAGCGTTGCGCTGCGGGCAGCATTGCTGCTCGCGGTGCGACGCTGGCCGCTGGCGATCGGAACGCTCGCCGTTATCGGGGTGCAGGCCATCATCTTCGTTCAGGCACCAGCGATCGCGATCGGTGTCACAGCCGGCGCTGTCTGGTATGTCGTCTGGTCGGGCGGACGGTACACGTTGCAGCCCGCCCTCGTGGCGGCCGCATAAGCCTCCAAGGAGCACACATGACAACGCAAACGCCCTTGTCGGGCACCCATCGACCTGCCATAGTGAGCGCCGTAGGATCGGGGATTTTCGCGTCGCTGTCCGAGGAATATCTTGCGCATGAGCTTGCCTCGGTCGGCGAGGTGATCGCCACTGTCGACAGTTTTGAGACGCCGGAGGCCGTTGCCGCCCTCGAACGCGCTGAGGTTCTTGTGACGGGGTGGGGAACCCCTCCTATCAACGGCGAGCTGCTGGACAGGGCCCCTCATCTGCGATGGATTCTGCATATTGCCGGGTCTGTCAAGGGAATGCTCGCGCCGGAGGTATGGGATCGAGGAATCGGCGTCAGCTCCGCTGTTGACGCGAACGCGGTCCCCGTCGCCGAGTTCACACTGGCGGCGATCCTCCTGTCCAACAAGCGCATTGTGCAGATCGCGCGCCAGTATCGGAACACGCGCACCGATCTGAATCAGGCAGAGCTCGGGGTGATCGGAAATTACCGGCGCCGCGTCGGAATCGTCGGCGCATCGCGCATCGGCCGCCGGGTCATCGACCTGTTGCAGAACTTCGACGTTGATGTGGTCGTCAGCGACCCCACCGTGGCTGCCGCGGACGTGCGTGCGATGGGCGCCGAGCCGGCATCGCTCGAAGAGCTGTGCGCAACGTGCGATGTCGTCTCGGTTCACGCGCCGTCGTTGCCGACAACGCGTGGGCTGATCTCACGGGAGCTGATTGCGTCCATGCGTCCCGGTTCCACGCTGATCAATACGGCGCGCGGGGATGTCGTGGATCAGGATGCTCTCACCGAGCGGGTCCTGAGCGGAGATCTCTTCTCTGTTCTCGATGTCACGGTGCCGTGGGTGCTGCCCGCCGAACACCCGCTCTACGACCATCCGAACGTTCTGCTGACGCCGCACATCGCCGGATCAGTGGGAACGGAAGTCGACAGAATGATCGATGACCAGGTGGGCGAGCTGCGCCGCATCGCGCGCGGAGAGCCGCTGGCACATCCTGTTCAGCCGGAGGCGCTCGCCACGTCGGCGTAGGTCTCCGGTCTGAACGCTCGTCTGAGGAAGGCGACGAATTCGCGCACTCCCGCGTCGAGGTTCATTGTTTCGGGGGGCTGAGTCAGCAACCAGGTGTCAACGGCCTGACCGATTCTCATCGCGACGGCGATGAGAAGATCGCGGGGCAGGTCCGTGCGGATCGCCCCGGCGGTCTGCCCCGCCGCGATGGTGTCTTCCCACCACGGCAGCAGCATCTGCTCGGTGGCACGGCTTGCTTCGTCGCGGGGCGAGCTGGTGGCGAGTGCGTCACGGATGAGCGCCACCAGGCGCGGCGAAGCGAGGAGTCGCTGCGCGAACAGCGAGGCCTGTTTTTCCACGGCCGCCCAGAACGCGTTGGTATCGGCGGCCACCGGAATAGGCACGCTGTCGTGGTCGGGCAGCAGGTCGCGAAGCTGTTCGTGGAGAACGGTCAGGTAGAGGTCGTTTTTGTCCTCGAAGTAGTAGTACAGCGATCCCTTGGATGTTCCGGCCGTCTGAATGATTCGGTTGAGGGACGCGTCGGCGAATCCCCGTGCGGAGAATTCGTCGAGGGCTGCTTCCAGTAGCGGTCTGCGGCGTTCGCGGGGCAGGCACTCAAAACGGGGGAGGGGCATGGTTCTCGATCATCCGGCGTCTTCTGGAGGAAGATCGATTGAGTCGCGAAGGGCCCGGCCGATCGCGAGTCGGGAGATCCACGGTACGCCCATTGCTCGCATCACGGATGTGCGGAGAAGGAGCTCAGCGCGGTTGCGGGGCGCGAAGGCCACGCCCATCCGCCATCCGCTCGAGCATGTGTGGGACCTCGCCGCCGATGCCGCCCAGCCGTTCGCGGATGAGAGCGTGCTGCCCGGGGAGATCGTCACCCGTGGGGAGGGGGTCGCTGTGGCGAAAGCTCATCGCGATCATGGCGGATCCGTCGCGCGGCCGAATCGTTTGTGCCACACCGGCGAAACGCGGGTCGTTTACCTTTCGCGCCGGGACCGGGACCATCCCGTGCCCATCTGGCGCGACAGAACGAATGTTCTGGTGTTCGCACAGGTGACCGGGTGCTCCTAAGCGCCCACATCAGCCCTGTGGACGATGTGCCTCAGCCCGCGAACGGGTGTGTGCGTCCGAAAGCGCGCAAGACGGCGCCCGACTTCGCGATCGTTTCGTCGAGCTCGTCTTCGGGCACGCTGTCGTAGGTGATCGCGCCTCCGGTTCCGATGCGCGCCTCGCCGTTTTCGATCACGGCCGTGCGGATCACCACGGAGAGATCAACGGCGCCGTCCGCGGAGAAGAAGCCGACAACGCCCGAATATACCCCGCGCGGAACCGCCTCGAGATCGTCCAGCATCTCCACCGTGCGCTTCTTGGGCGCACCCGTCATCGACCCCGGTGGGAAGAGAGCCTCGGCAGCGCACACGCCCGCAGCGCTGCGCGGGAGCAGCTTGGACCGCACGGAGGTGACGAGCTGATGCACCGTTGCATAGCTCTCGACGCCCATGAGCCGCGGCACCGTCACGGTTCCCGGAGCGCTGACACGACCGAGATCGTTGCGCAGCAGGTCGACGATCATGAGATTCTCCGCGCGCGTTTTCGGATCCGCCGCGAGGGCCCGTGCCGCCTCGGCGTCCGCGGCCGGATCGAGGTGGCGGCGCGCGGTTCCCTTGATCGGCTTTGTCTCCGCCCAGCCATCCGGCGCGACGGTCAAAAAGCGCTCGGGGGAGCACGACAGGATGTCGCGGCCGGGCAGGCGGAGAAAAGCGGCGTAGGGGGCGGCGTTGTCGCGACGCAAACGGCGGTACACCTCGAAGCCATCGCCGGAAAACGGAAAGTGAAGGGAGTAGGTGTAGCAGGCCTCGTAGGAGTCCCCGGCGGCCAACCAGGTCCGAACGGTTCCCAGATCATCCAGATACTTTTCGCGCGTGACAGACGCGCTCGCCGCTCCGGCGGGGGCGGTATCTGCCGGAGCGGGAAGGGGCTCGCACGCGGTTGCGCGATCGAGTGTGTGCGCGATCCACGCGTCCGCGTCCTCCTGCTCCGCAGCGGGACCAACGGCGACGGCGATCAGCTCACCGGCAGCGTGATCGATCACGAGGAACCGGCTGAGGTGGGTCAGCTGTGCGTCCGGAGCGTGTGTGCCATGGCCGATCTGTTTTGCGCCATAGCCGATCGCCCCCACATACCCGCCCGCAAACGGAATGCCCGCGATCTGCGACACCGGATGGGCATCGATGCGATCGGCGATCTCCCCCCACAGCTCGGACCCCGCCGGGGAGCCATCCACCGTGACACGCGATGCCGCCGCGTCATACTCCAGAACATGATCCCGCGATGTTTCGGGCGCCCCCATGATCGAGAAGCGGCCCATGTCGTACGCGCGGTGCGCGCTGTCCAGCCACACCGCCGTCTGCCGCGAGCCATAGAGATGAGCGAAGAGCGCTTCTGCATCCCCCGTGAACGTCACGCGCCTCGTCCACGCCTGCCAGGTGCCGCGGTGCTGTTCGGTCACGTCATCTCCAAGAAGTTGCGAATGATCCGCGGGCCCCAGTCGGTTCCGATCGACTCGGGATGGAACTGCACGCCGTACCACCCGCGCTCCGGCACCTCGCCCGCCATCGGAAGGGCATCGGCAGAACGTGCCGTGATCGTCAGCGGCGCGGGCTCCTCCACCACGAGGGAGTGATAACGCGTGGCATCGAACGTGTGGGGCACCCCGCGAAAGAGCGCGGAACCATCATGCGTGACGGCATCGACAATGCCGTGCGCCGGACGGGGAGCGCGCACAACGGATCCGCCCAGCTCGGCCGCCATGGTCTGAAAGCCGAAGCAGACGCCCAGAACGGGAACGCGCGCTCGCCGCAGGACGTCGCGTCCGAGCCCGGCGTCTTCCGCACGGTGGGGCGTTCCCGGACCGGGGCCGAGAACAATATGGCGATAGCCGGGTAGCGCCGCGAGATCGATTCGGTCGTTTTGTACGAGATCGGGGGCCGAGCCGGTGGCGCTCCAGATGATCTGCGCGATATTGCCCGTGTAGGAGTCGTAGTTGTCGACGAGGAGAACACGGGCCATCCCTCTATTCTGCGCGAAGTGCGAGACTGAACGCATGCAGCAGCTCGACGGTGCGCCCGTGACCGCACAGGATCTTCAGCCGCTCGCCATGCTGGGGTTCGCGCACTTCACCACCGTCCGTGTCGATGACGGTCTCGTGCGCGGCCTCGCGATGCACCTTGAGCGGCTCGTGCGCGATGCGCGGACGCTCTTCGACGTGGACCTCGACGCGGATCTCGTGCGCGAGCGCATTCGTGCCGCCATCGCTGATGAATCCTCATCCGTCACTGTTCGCATCACGCTGTTCGATCCCGCGCTGCGGCTCGAACGCCCGGGTGCCGACGCATCGCCGAGCATTCTCGTCACGCCCCGGCCCGCCTCGGATGATGAGCTCCCGCCGATCACCCTGCAGTCGGTTCGCTTCGGCCGGGACACCCCGGAGCTCAAGCACACCGGCCTCTTTGGGGCGCTGTATCGCCGCCGCCTGGCGCAGCGGGCCGGTTTCGATGATGCGCTGTTCGTCGACGGCGGCGGGCGCATTTCGGAGGGGCCAACGTGGAACATCGGCTTTGTGCAGGGTGATCGCGTGATTTGGGCAGACGGCGACGCCCTCCCCGGCGTCACGCGCGATCTTCTCGACTCGGTGGCGGGAGAGACCTCCGCGGAGTACGTCTCTCTCGAACGCCTCGGCAGTATGGACGCGGCCTTTGCCACGAGCTCGGGCGTCGGCGTTCGTCCGATCACCGCGGTCGACGATGTGTCCTGGCCAACGGATCACCCGGCACTGGATCGACTGCGCCACGCCTACCGGGGTATCAGCGGCGAGCCACTGTAGGTCCTCGCCGGGGGAGCCCGCGCGGCAGGGGAACGGTAGCCTCGACGGATGGACTACCCCGCGACGATCGCCGAGCCCGTCGTCCACGAGCTCGACGTCAAACGGTCGCGGTTTCTTACCTACCTTCAGCCGGTGGGATCCGTGGTGGAGGCTGATCAGTTCATCGCGATCGTCCGCAAACGCCACTGGGACGCCAATCACAACTGCACCGCCATGATCACGGGAGTTCTGGGTGATCAGGCGCGTTCCTCGGACGACGGCGAGCCGTCGGGAACCGCAGGGGTACCGATGATGGAGGTGCTGAAGCGTCGCGGCCTGACCGACATCGTCGCGGTTGTCACTCGGTATTTCGGCGGGGTGAAACTGGGCGCGGGCGGTCTGGTGCGGGCATACGGCGGCGCCGTCAGTGAGGCCCTCGACCACGCCACGATTGTGTACCGACGTGCTCTGACGCGGGTGACGCTCGACGTTCCTCACGCCGATGCCGGCCGCTTTGATAATCACCTGCGCGAATGGGCATCTCGTGGCGGAGCGACCCTGGGCGAAACCACCTACGCACAGAGCGCAACGCTCGAGGCATGGGTTCCCGAGACGGAGCTTGTTCGTCTCCGCGATGATGTCGCCGCCTGGTCGCAGGGCACGGTGACACCCCTCGTCGGCGAGGTTCGCGTTGTTGATGTGATCGACTGATCCGAGGTGAGGGCGGTGCGCATTCCGTCCGGCGCGTGGCCGCGAAGGGGACGTGCGGGCGCGCGAGTGGCAGACTCGACGTGATGCCTTCCCTTCTTGACGCCGTCCGTTCCGCGGGCGCCGACGCCGATTCCCTGTACGACGCCTTTCTCGAATGGACGCTCGAGAGGGGGATCGAGCTGTACCCGGCGCAGGACGAGGCCGTGATGGAGCTCGTCCAGGGCAACAACGTCATCCTTGCCACGCCCACCGGAACCGGGAAGTCGCTTGTGGCGACGGCGGCGCACGCCATCGCCCTGGGGCGCAGCGGACGCACGTACTACACGGCGCCGATCAAGGCCCTCGTCAGTGAGAAGTTCTTCTCGCTCGTGGAGATCTTCGGCGCCGAGAACGTCGGTCTCGTCACGGGAGACTCGTCCGTGAACGGCGACGCGCCGATCGTGTGCTGCACAGCGGAGATTCTCGCGAACCTCGCGCTGCGCGAAGGAGAAAGCGCGAACGTCGACCAGGTGGTCATGGACGAGTTCCACTACTACGGTGATCGCGATCGTGGCTGGGCCTGGCAGGTTCCGCTGTTACTCCTGCCGCGCGCGCAGTTCCTGCTGATGTCGGCGACCCTCGGCGACACGACCATGATCGAACGCGACCTCACCCGACGCACCGGTCGCGAAACGACCCTCGTTGCGGGTGCCGAGCGACCGGTTCCCCTGCACTTCAGCTACGAGAAGAAAGCCGCTCACGAGGTGGTCGAAAACCTCCTCCAGGAGAGCGAGGTCCCCGTTTACGTCGTGCACTTCAGCCAGGCGCAGGCTATGGAGCGCGCCCAGGCGCTGTCGAGCATCAATGTCACCACCCGCCCGCAGCGCGATGAGATTGCTGAGGCAATCGGCGACTTCCGGTTCACGACCAATTTCGGCAAGACGCTGTCACGGCTGGTGCGCGCTGGTATCGGCGTACACCACGCCGGAATGCTCCCGCGCTACCGCCGCCTGGTCGAAACGCTCGCGCAGCGCGGTCTGCTCCGCGTCATCTGCGGAACCGACACCCTCGGCGTTGGCATCAACGTGCCGATCCGCACGGTTCTTGTCACGGCGCTGTCGAAGTATGACGGATCTCGGATGCGCCGACTCGGCGCCCGCGAGTTCCACCAGATCGCCGGCCGTGCGGGACGTGCCGGATTCGACCCGTACGGCAACGTCGTCGTGCTGGCACCCGAGCACGAGATCGAGAACGAACAGGCCATGAAGAAGGCGGGTGATGACCCCAAGAAGCGCAAGAAGGTGCAGAAGAAGCAGGCGCCGAAGGGATTCGTCAGCTGGAGCGAGCAGAGCTTCGAGAAGATCATCGAAGCTGAACCTGAAGCGCTCAGCCCGCAGATGCACATGACGTCGGCGATTCTGATCAACATCATCGCCCGCGGCGGTGATGTCTTCGGCAACGTCCGTTCCCTCGTGTTCGATAACCACCAGCCGCGCCGCGATCAGTACGCGCTGGCCCGTCGGGCGCTCGCGATCTTCCGGACGCTGCGTGACGCCGAGCTCGTCGAGATCGTCGACGGGAACATCCGCCTCGTTGTCGAATTGCAGGCGAACTTCGCGCTGAACCAGCCGCTGTCCCCGTTTGCTCTGGCGGCGATCGAGCTTCTCGACCCTGATGAGGGCGACGGGGGCGTCGGCTCGGGAAGCTATGCGCTCGACGTTGTCAGCATCATCGAGTCGACGCTGGACAACCCTCGCGCGATCCTGTCTCAGCAGGAGTACAAGGCGCGTGGCGAGGCCGTCGGTGCCATGAAGCGAGACGGCATCGAGTACGAAGAGCGCATGGAGCTGCTCGAGGAGATCACGTACCCGAAACCGCTCGACGACCTGCTGACACAGGCGTTCGAGACGTTTGCGACATCGCAGCCGTGGGTGCGCGACTTCCCGCTGTCGCCGAAGTCGATTGTGCGCGACATGTTCGAGCGGGCCATGACCTTCGCTGATTTCGTGCAGTGGTACCAGCTGGCCCGCAGCGAGGGCCTTGTTTTGCGATACCTCTCCGATGCGTTCCGGGCGATTCGCCAGACGGTTCCGGCCGAGGCCCACTCCGAGGAACTGGATGACATCGTCGAGTGGCTCGGCGAGATGATCCGCCAGGTGGACTCGAGTCTCGTTGACGAATGGGAAACGCTCGTCGCCGGAGCCGACCAGGCGCCGGGGGACGGGCCCGTCGTACCTCCCGCGCCGCCATCCATTGTCAAGAACGAGCGGGCGTTTACCGTTCTGGTTCGCAACGCAATGTTCCGCCGCGTGCAGCTGGCGGCGCTGGAAAAGGACGACGAGCTGGAGGCGCTGGACCCCGAAGCCGGCTGGCCCGAGGCACTCGATGCCTACTTCGCCGAGCACAACGAGATGCTCACGGGCGGTGCCGCGCGCGCGCCCCAGATGTGCCGCATCGAGAAGGGGCGGGAGACGTGGCTGGTGGAGCAGACGATCGACGATCCGGAGGGGAACCACGACTGGCGCCTGACCGCGATGATCGACCTGCAGGCATCGGCCGACGAGGCGGAGGCCGTTCTGGCCGATGTGTCGCTCGCCCGGCTCTGACACATACAACGGCGGCCCCACTCCGATGAGGGAGTGGGGCCGCCGTTGTATGTGTGATCAGGCTTCGCCGACGAGCCCGCGAGCGATTGTGGCCGTTGCGGCCAGCCACGCGCGCTGGGTGTCGGGGCGCAGAGCCGCGAAGTGTAGGTGGCCGTCGATGATCGCCGGGTCGAAGGGGATCTGCACAACGTCGCGGGTGAGCTTGCGGTAGCCCTCCACAACGCGGCGTACTTCGTTGGTCGGCGCCTTCGAGTCGGCCTGGTTGACAATTGTCACCGCGTTCGCGGCCAGCTGCGCGGATCGCTCATCGCGCTCTGCCAGAGCGTCGAGGAGCAACGCACCGGCTTCCGCGTGCTCGTCTCGTGTGGTCGTGGCGACGACCAGCTGATCCGTGTGATCGATCATGCGACGCCACAGCGGGTCCGACTCATCGTTTCCGGAGTCCATCACGATCAGGCGGTAGTACCGGGCGGCAACCGCGTGAATGTGGTCGACATCGTCAGCGCTGATGCGCTGTTCCTCCGCGAGCGCGATGGGCTGCGACCGCAGAACGTCGAAGCGGTCGCGACGCTGGTGGTGAACGTAGTGCGCAACGTCTGCGGCCTGGGCCTCGGCGGAGAGCAGGTGATCGGATGCTTCGAGGAGGTCGTGCAGGGTGGCATCGTGTGCGCCCTGTTCGGTGCGCCAACCGAGCGTTCCACGGGTCTGGTTGTTGTCCCAGGCAAGAACTCCCGCTCCGCCGAAGCGCGCAAAAACGGCTGCGGTCAGGATCGTCGTTGGGGTCTTACCGGATCCGCCCTTGCCGTTCACGACGGCGATGGTGCGCGGGCCCGGCCAGTGCTGAGCGACCGCCATCTGGTCGGAGCGCTCGGAACGCTCGCTTTCTCCCGGGGCCATCCGCAGGCCCATGCGGGTCATCGCCCCGCGGAAGCCGCGTGTTGCGGGCTCTTCTAGCTGCTCGTCGCGCTCGCCGGTGAGGAAGGTTTCGCGCTGCGCGCGTCGGTCGGCGAACTCGCGCGAGGAAACGCGCGGTGTTGCGATTCCGGCCGGTGTCTTCTCGGCCGAGCCAGCGGGGCTCAGGGTCGGAGCAGAGGAGCGTGCTCGCGCGGCAGCCGGATCGATCACCGGCAGGGACTGTGTTGCCGCATCGCGCGGGGCTTGGCGTGTGATGGGGGACTCCTCTGGCAGGCTCGCGGCGGGCGAGGGGGTAGCGGCGCGCGGAACGGGCCGCGGTGCGCCCTCCGGCGCGGCGTATTCGACGTTCTCGTTGCCGTCGACCACAAGCGGCCATGTGCCGTCGGGTTCGCTGACGATCACGCGCATCGGCGAACCGATTTGCCGGGCAATCTCGGCCGTCATCCTGACGATCTCGCGCCGCGCGTCCTCGGCGTGGCTCGTCGCGATCGTGCGGGGCGTCTCGTCGACGACCAGGACCGCAGACCCGTTCTCATGGATCGTGGCGTTGAGTCCGTCGTCGTTCGAGCTTTCGCGCATCGGGTCCCTCCCGTGACTTCAGGCGGCCGTTCGTCGGCCCCCTCGTATCGGTAAGCCTAGTGTCGGGTTCCCTCGGAAGCGGGTGATGGGCGACGCGTTTTCGGCGTGCCCCTTTCGCGAGCGGGCTTCTTATCGCACGGAGCGAGATTGTTCACCGCCCCGCTTGCTCAAGCGTTAAATATGTCAATTCTTCACGTCGAACTGGCCATGAGAATCACTCACTCTTTCCTAGCCTGGAGGAAGAACACGTCCACGAGGCAAGGGAGCCGCATACCGTGAGCGACGCATACGAGGAGAACCGCCGGCAGTGGAGCGCTCGGGAAGAGATCGCCGAGCTGATGATTCCGCAGATCGGGCGGCTCTCGCGAGGTCAGGGCATCATTCCCTCCGTGCATGGTCGCCGCCTCACGGGGCTGTCGCCGACGGACCTGCTCACGGCGCACCGCTTTCCGCGCACAGCCGGCGATGAGATCCTCGAGCCGCACAAGACGATGGCCATTCTCGCCGGTGTGGAGCGGGTGGCAACGGTTCCCGCGGCCGTCGACGTGGCGAGCATCGTGTCCCGGATGGAGGACGAGGGGCTCAGCCTCGACGACGAGACCATCGACGCCTTCCTGCGCCGCGAGCTCGCGGGCATCATGGCCGTAACGGCGCACGGGCCGACGGACGTCATCCTGTACGGCTTCGGACGGATCGGCCGCCTCGTCGCGCGTATTCTCATCTCGCACCAGGGCGCGGGAGACGGGCTCCGGTTGCGCGCGATCGTTGTGCGCGGCGGCGGCGCCGGAGATCTGGCCAAGCGTGCGAGCCTGCTCAGCCGAGACTCCGTTCACGGGGCGTTCGCCGGCACAATCGACATCGACGAGGCGTCCGACACGATCCGGGCAAACGGTGCACTGATCCGGGTGATTCGCTCGAACGATCCGGCGACGATCGACTACACGCAGTACGGAATCGACGATGCGATCGTCATCGACAACACCGGCATCTGGCGGGACGAGGAAGGGCTGGGGCAGCACCTGCGTTCCCGTGGCGTCGCCCGTGTCTTGCTGACGGCCCCCGGCAGCGGTGCCCTGAAGAACATCGTCGCGGGTGTTAACGACGAGAGCATTGAAGCGGAGGACCGTATCGTGTCGGCGGCCTCGTGCACGACCAACGCGATTACGCCGGTTCTCTCGGCTCTGGATGAGGCGTTCGGCGTTGAGCGCGGTCACGTCGAAACGGTGCACTCGTACACCAACGACCAGAACCTCATCGACAATTTCCACAAGGGCGACAGGCGCGGCCGTGCCGCGGGCCTGAACATGGTCATCACCGAGACCGGCGCTGCGCGGGCTGTTGCCAAGGCGTTGCCGCAGCTTGCCGGACGGTTGACGGGGAGCGCGATTCGCGTTCCCACGCCCGATGTGTCGCTCGCGATTTTGCACCTGCGACTGTCGCGCGGCGCTGCGCGCGATGAGCTCAACGCCTTTCTGCGGCACACGTCGATCGCCTCACCGCTCCGCGATCAGATCGACTACAGCGAATCGCCGGAGGCCGTCTCTTCCGACTTCGTCGGGAGCACCCGGGCCGGAATCGTCGACGGGCTCGCCACAGTGGCGGATGGGAGCGAGGACGTCGTGCTGTACGTCTGGTACGACAACGAGTTCGGCTACTCCAGCCAGGTGGTGCGCGTGCTCGAGCAGATGGCTGGACTGCACACGCCCGAGGTGCCGGAGCGGCACGGCTTCACGGCCGCCGATGCGGTTGCCGAGGAACTGGCGAGCGAGGCGCAGACCGCCCTGGCCTGAGCCCTCACTATTTCGCGACGAGGGTGGTCTCGAAGCTGTACATGTCCGGTCGGGCAGGGCGAGGAAAAACTCATCATCCCCCTGGCGGGGTCGTTCCACGTCGACGTTATCGGCGACGGCGAGCCACGAACGATCGAGCTGGCCGGACGGCGTTCGGTGTTTGACGGGCCGAGCGACACGCTCTATGTGTCGACGGCCGAGACAGCGACGATCACGGGCATCGGGCGCGTTGCCGTCGCCACCAGTCCCACGGACACCATCGTCGAGACACGGCATCTGTCGGCCGCTGACACCCCCGTTGAGCTCCGCGGCTCCGGCGCATCGAGCCGGCAGGTGCACAACTTCGGAACGCCACAGGCGCTCGATGCCGCACGCTTCATCGTGTGCGAAGCGATCACCCCGGCCGAGAACTGGTCGTCGTACCCTCCGCACAAGCACGATGAGCACCGCCCCGGTCACGAGTCGCGACTCGAGGAGATCTACTACTTCGAATCGGCGCCGACACGCGTCGGGGGAGAAAACGCCCGTGCCGCTGCGGCGTTCGGGATGTTCAGCACGTATTCCTCTCCGGCCGGTGCGATCGACATCAACGCACAGGTGCGAACGGGCGACGTCGCTCTTGTTCCCTACGGCTATCACGGTCCCGCCGTGGCTGCGTCGGGGTACGACCTCTACTACTTGAACGTGATGGCGGGGCCCGACGCCGAATGCGTGTGGCACATCAGCGACGACCCGGCACACGCCTGGGCGCGCGAAACGTGGGAGGGGCAGGCGTTTGACGAACGCCTGCCGTACGAGAGCAGGAGCGAGGCATGAGCACGGTGAAGCGGATGACGGTGAGCCAGGCGCTCGTCAAGTTCCTCGCGAACCAATGGACCGTCGACGGCTCGTACCTCATGCTCAACACCGAGCTCGTCACCGCGGTCGCAGAGGGCCTCAAACTCATCGTTGTTCTCATCCAGCACCATGGCTACGCCTCGATCGGACACTTGTCCGAAACCGTTGGGTCCGAGCGCTTCGGTACCTGGTATCGACGCTACGACGAGACAGAGCGCCACTTCCAGAGCGAGGAGGTGCTGCCGGTCGACCTGGCGGCCAACGCGCGCAGCTACGGCATCCACACGGTCGAGGTGCAGCCGGGGCCGAACGCAATCGTTGACCTTCAGCGCGCGATGGCGGAGGCGAAGGCTTCGGACGAGTCCACCGTGATTCACATCAACAGCGACCCGCTCATCTACGCTCCCGATGGTGCGGGATGGTGGGATGTGCCGGTGGCGGAGGAATCGTCTCTCGACCCCACGCGTACGGCACGTGCCGACTACCTCGAACAGCTGAAGGCAAAGCGGCCCCTCCTTGGTTGAACGCGTTGCGTCGACTGGCGCAGACGGATAGAGAAAATCTCCGACGCTTCACGCACGCGCTCAGTAAGCTGAGTCCGACGATCGGGAGGCGGAAGATGAGGCGAGCGGCTGAGGCCATCGAAGAGGGCGTGGCAATCGCCCTCGCTGCCGCGCGCCTGCAGGTGAAAAACCGCATCCTGATTGACACGATCGCTCAGGACGACGATTTCGACCACAGCGCCTTCCTCCCCTACGCCAAAGACTCGCTTCTTGCGCTCGCGTCAGAACAGGAGCGCGCTTCGGAAGCGGTGCGAACGCAGCGTGCCAAGGCATGGGGCAGGCATAGTGATCCGCACGGTACGCACGACTACCGCGATCGCGATGTCCGCAATCTTCGCAAGCGCGCTAAGCAGTATGCGGGCGTTGCGAAGAAGCTCCGCGGCCTCGCGGAGGACGAGGACACCCTGCAGAACCTCGTTGAGGCGGCACGTGATGCCGCGTGGCACGACGTCGAATCAACGCTTGAGCGCCGCCTGCAGATCGAGGCAATGCGCCCCGACGACGACCCTGACTACGACATCATGCGCGAAGCCCGCATGCAGGCGCTGCGCCTTGTCGACCTGCAGACCCTGGCGAGCGACACGAAGAAGCGGCAGCAGGCTCGCGAAGCGCAGAGCGAAGCGGGCTGACCGGGCGCTCCTGCGTTCACGGAATCCTCAGACACGCCCGGATTGGCGCGTCAACCCCGCGGATTTCGCGCTCGGCACGCGGACGTTGTAAAGTAATTGAGTTGCCACGGCAACGACAAATGCGCCCCTAGCTCAATGGATAGAGCATCTGACTACGGATCAGAAGGTTGGGGGTTCGAGTCCCTCGGGGCGCACACGTCGCACAAAGGCCCGGTTCTTCGGAACCGGGCCTTTGTCGTTTTCCGGGTTACCGGCCAAAAAGAGTGGATGGGTCTGGCGTGTCACCCGCGTCCTGCCCATCCTGATCGGGACCAGAGCCCTTCACCCGCGTCGAGACCTGTGTCATAAAGGGCGGGGCCGATCGGCTCCTCGTCCGGTGCCGGCCCGGTGACGGGTTCGACGGGTTTCGCGAGGTCGAGAGCGTGTTCGAGTGGGAGCTCGTGCAGGGTGAGATACCACTCGACCGCGCGGCGGCGGTGTTTCTCGCTCATTCCCCGGTGTCGACGCAACAGGTCGCGGATCTGTGCGTTTAGTCCCTCGAGTGGGCTGGTGGTGCGCGGGTTGCCGTAGGCGATGTGAGTGAAGATGAGGTCCTTCCTCACGACCAGGCGGACCAGCAGCCAGGCCTTCCGGAGCCGGTCATGGGTAAATCCGAACTGGCCGTTGCGGAACAAGGTCCGTTCGGTGGTGAGGTGACCGAATGACTGCCACCATTGCTCCAGGAGCAGTTGCCACTCGATGGCGGAATCCGCGTCACGGACGGCGGAGAGGTCCATCACCAGGCGCCGTAGCGCGCGCCCGGCCGGGGTTCTGGGGTTGCGGGTGAGGTGACGGGTGATGTTCATCTGCAGGTGGAATAGGCAGCGTTGATGCTTTGTCTCGGGCCAGGCCTGTCGTAGTGCGGACGGGAGGCCGCTGCCGCCATCGGAGACGACGATGCCGGGCGCGGGGATCTGCTCGAACAGTGCTTTCCAGGCCGCGGTGTTCTCTCTTGCGCACCATTGCCAGGCGAGGACGTGTCCGGTGTCGGACAGGGCGATGAGCAGGCACCAGGTGCCGATGTGGATGCCATCGACGAGGACCGCGTGATAGGTCGTCTCGACCGGGCCCAGCCGCGGGGAGATGTCCCAGCACCACGCGGTGCGGCGACGGAACGAGCGCCCGGTGGCCGTCCCGTCGATCTCGGCTTGGGTGAGTTTCCCGGTGAGCCAGCAGGCGAAGGCGCGGAGCTGTTCCCGGGCGGTCACATCGGGTCGGCGGCGCACGCTCGAGGATCCGCAGGACGGGCAACGCCAGCGTTGGGTTCCGGAGCGGTGTTTCCCGTTCTTGACCAGCTTGCTGCCGCATACCAGACAGGTCGTCGAGTTCGTCGGAAGGTCCACGAGTAAGCCTCGCAGACCATGCCTGTTCTCGTTCTACCGCGCGATCACGCGGTTAGATCACGGAGTCATCCACTCCTTTTGGCCGATAACCCCGTTTTCCGCCGAGGTGCGTCTCGGTGGGAAGATGTCGCCGCGGTCGTCGCCGAGGCGCTGCGTCCCATCGTCAGCGAACTGCGCGGATCGATCGACTATTTCCGCACCAATGGGCGGGTCCTTCGGCCCGTCGTTTCTCAGCTCCGGCTCACCGGCGGGGGGTGCCCCTATGTTGTTCGTCAAGTCGAACTGACGCCTCGTGCGCATCAGATCGTGGGCGATGCCGGAAAGCAACGGCGGTCGTAATGCAGGCTTGGTGAACCCGGATGAGCGAATAGCCTCGGACGAATCGACGCGAAAGGTGTTCGGAATGGTTAGAGCGTTTATGACGGATCCCTCACTGCTCGATTCGTTGAACGGCCAGCAATATTTGGTGGTGCGTCCGGCAGGCAAGGTCGCCTCGTTCTACGAGACCGAGCAAGAATCGCTTCTGAGCGTGCTGCCTGGTTCGGTTTCGTTCCCGAACACGGGCCACGTCACGCTGCGCGGCTTTTATGAACCCGAGCGTGTTGACGCGTTGCGGGAGCTTCTCGTGCGCTGGGCCAGCGAGCAACCGGCTATTCGGTTGCAGGTCGAGGGTGTTGACGGGTTCCCTCCGCCGTTCCAGGTGCTGATCGCTCGTTTGCAGCGGACGCCATCGCTGATCGAGGCGTACGCCAGCCTCACGGCGGCGCTGGACGCCACGGACTTCTATCGCATTGGTGAGCTCACGCTTGATGAATGGGTCTTTCATCTGTCATTGGTTTACGCGAGCACCCTTTCCGAACCCGATTGGGAGAAGGCGCACGAGGTCAGCCGGCGTGAGTTGGATCCTGCCCCTGCGGAGGTCTGTGCCACTGTCGAGTTTGTTTGGTACGAGAACGGGATCGAGCGTTCGGAGCGACTTATGCTTGGCGGGGTAGCTGCCGAAGAGGCGACTGGGCGCTAAGCGGCGCTTCGCCCTGCGGCAGGTTCGTAGAAGGTGCCGTCGCGGAGCATCGCGTTCTTCAGGATCTTGTTCCCGCGCCGCGACGAGTACTCGCCTCTGATCGAGGAGCCGGATCGTCGGGTGACGGGGGCGAGGCCGGCGTAGGCGGCGAGGTGTCCAGCAGTGGGGAAGTGTTTGCCTGCGACTTCGGTGAGGAGTCTGGCTGCGGTCCTGACGCCGACTCCGGGCATGCTCGTCAGGACGGGCTGAAGAGGGTGCGCATCCACCAGCCTCTCAACCTCCGCCGCGACCTCGTCCCGCTGCCGCCGCAGCGTCGCGACCTGCGCCGCGAGCCGCGGCAGAACCAGTGTGGCCGCGTTGGTGCCGGTCACGACGACGGTCTGCTGATCGAGCGCGACGACGATCTCGTGCGCCCAGTCGCGGGCCTTCCGGGGCGCGAGTTTCAGCATCCGGGTCGCAATGCGCTTCTCGCCCGCCGCGCGCAGTTCGGCCGGTGACGGCCACCTTTGCATCAGGTCAAGAATCGCGGGGTGATCCAGGCGTGGCCCGATCACGCGTTCCAGTGCGGGGTGGATCTGGGTGAGTAGTCCGCGGATGCGGTTGCCGACTTGCGTGATCTGCGCCGCGAGGTCATCGTCGAACCCGCAGAGCATCGACAGCTCCGCGACCTGCTCGTCCGTGACCTGTATCGAGCGCAGCGTGTGCGGCATCGTCCGGGCGGTCTCCGCGATGATCGCGGCATCCCTGGCGTCGGTCTTCGCCTCACCCGGGTGCAGGTCCGCGATGATCGCGGCATCCCTGGCGTCGGTCTTCGCCTCACCCGGGTGCAGGTCCGCGATCCGCCGCATCGCCAACCCCGGCAGGTAGCCCACGACCGCTCCCGCGGCTTGCGCGACCGCGACGGGCAGTGCGCGGATCGTCGCGGGCTGGTCCACGATGAGCAGCACGATGCCGTGGTGTTGCAGCTCGCTCAGCACGGCGCGGAGGCGTTGCTCGTCGTTGGGCAGTGCCTTGTCGTAGAGCTTCTTGCCGGTGCGGTGGAGGGCGACTGCGTGGTGTTCGCCTTTGCCGACGTCGAGTCCGACGAACACGTCGACTTGGTCGTAGTTTTCGATCTGGTTGGCCACCGCTCCTCCGCTCGCTCGGGTTGGCAGCTGCGGCGGTGCGTCTCGGCATCCACGTTACGAACGACCTCGAGCGTGCTCGGGCCTGGCCCCTATCAGCGATCACCCACCGCCAACCAGGCTCGGTGACAACACCCCCCCCGGATCATCGAGGACAGGGGGGACCAATCATGCCGAGCCCGGCAGGCTGCCACCGCCCAGCATGCTCGCCGAGCGGCTACGAAGAAAGTAACGGGGGGGATGGGCGGCGGCGATATCAAGCTCGCGGCGCTGCTGGGGCTCTTGCTCGGCTGGATCGGATGGGGCGCGGTGATCGTCGGCGCCTTCGCCGGATTCCTCGTGGGATCGCTGGTCGGGATCACGGTCATCGTCGCCCGCGGCGGCAGCCGGAAAACGGCCTTCCCGTTCGGCCCGTCCATGGTCGTGGGGGCCGCAATCGGCGCTGTTGCCGGGCCAGCGATCGCTGCCGGGCACCTGGGACTTCTCGGGCTGATCTGACAGGACGCGCCCGTAGGATGCTTCGGTGAAGACGAAGATCATCCTCGATGTGGATACCGGCGTTGACGACGCCATGGCCGTTCTGACAGCAGCGTTGTCGCCCGAAACGGACCTGCTCGCGTGCACGACAACGTGGGGAAACATCGACGTTGATCAGGCGGCGCGCAACACCGCCGCCGTTTTGCAGCTCGCCGGACGCTCCGATGTTCCGGTCTCGCGCGGCGCCGCCGGGCCTCGCGACGGTAGCCCCGCCTGGTACTCCCACAACGTGCATGGCGTCGACGGCCAGGGCGGCCAGGCCGATACCTCGTTCGTTCCGGAGCTGTCCGGAGAGACCGCGGTCGAGACGATTCTGCGCCTGACGCGCGAGCACCCGGGCGAGATCGAGCTCGTCGCGGTTGGGCCGTTCACGAACATCGCGGCGGCGCTCGACGCCGACCCCACGCTGCCCGAGCGCGTGCGCGGCGTCACCGTGATGGGCGGCGCATTCCTCGCGCCCGGTAACGTCACGCCCGTCGCTGAGGCGAACGTCATCCACGACCCCGAGGCGGCGCAGGTCATGGTGGACGCCGATTGGCGTGTGACCTTCGTCGGCCTCGATGTGACGATGACCGACATGATCACCGAGGTACAGCGCGAGCGCCTTGCCGCGGGCGGAGAAATCGGCCAGTACGTCGCGCGGATTCTCGACTTCTACTTCGACTTCTACCGTGAGGTCACGGGGGAGCGGTGCGCCGGAAACCACGACGCGCTTGCCGTTGCCGTTGCCACCGGCCTTGTCGTTCCGACCCTCGCACCGACGGTGCGCATGGAAATCGATGACACGCACGGGCCAGGGCGCGGACAGACGATCGCGGATCTGCGCCCGATGACGAACGGCTGGAAGGTGCTGAACGGCGCCCGTCACTGTGCGGTTCTCGAGATCGAGCCCGGCTTCACCGACCGCATGATCGATCTGCTCGCGCGTTCTTAGTCATCTGTTCTTTGTCCGGTGTACACCGGACGTCTGCTCCCACGCTCCGACGTTTTACGCAGTCCGCGGGCGTTTATCCCGCTCTTGGGGCGTTCGCGGCCGCGACGGTGCACGACTTTTTCAACATCATCGCCGTCGCGATTCTGCTCCCCATCGAGATGATGTTCCACATTCTCGATCGCAGCGCCGGGGCGCTCGCGAGCGTCACCTCGGGTGATGGTGGCATCATCGCCGCGATCTTCGGCGGGATGGGGGCCGTTGTCAGCACGATCACCGAACCGATCTACGACCTCGTGAAGTGGGTGCTGGGGCTTTTCGGGATGCACCACGTCGCCGAGGGGCTGCTGATGATCGCGATCGGAATCGCCCTGATCCTGCTGGTGATCAACAAGATCGGCGGTCTGCTCAAGGTACTCATGGTGGGCAAGGCGAAGGACGTGCTGCACACGGCGATCGGTCGCGGACCACTGACCGGAATCGCCTCCGGTGCCGTGATGACCGTGATGGTGCAGTCATCGTCGACGACCACGGCGCTCGCCGTTCCGCTCGCGGGATCCGGGGCCTTTTCGCTGAAGCAGATCTCTCCCTTCACGGTGGGCGCGAACATCGGCACAACGGTCACCGCCCTCATCTCGGCGTTTGCCTTCACGGGCGTTGACGCGCAGATGGCCATGCACGCCTCGTATGTGCACCTGTTCTTCAACCTTCTTGCCGCCGCCCTCATCCGCGCTGACTATGAGGGCACGGACGACATGGCTGAGCTCAGCGGATGGGTGGCCGGTGACGCCAACGCGCTGGCGTGCATGGGAATCGGAAATTACTTCGAAGCGGATGCTGATGAGCGCGACCTCATCACAAACGTGGCGATCGACGGTGAGCTTCCCACGCTCGAGGCGGCGACATCGGGCGCGTATCCGCTGACGCGGCCGCTCTTCATCGCCGTGTCGACGACGGCGATCGACAACAATCCGGATGTGGCGGAGTTCGTCGATTACTACGTCGAATACGTCCCGAGTGTGCTTCCTTACGCCGGCTTCTACGGTCTTTCGGACGAGGCGTTAGAAGGCGCGCGGCACCGTTGGGACGCGCGCGCAACGGGCGCGATTTTCGACGGCGAGGAGTTCCCCGAGGGGGCGATCGAGGACGCGCTCGCGAGCTCGTAATGTGAACCCGTGATTGTTACGCCAACAGGAATTCCGGTTTGCAGGTGAGGTAAGGCTTACTATAGCTTCGTGGTGACGCGTTGCCCGCAGCAGATCTCGGAGGCGGCGCGTTCCTCTGCCCACACCATTCTGGGAGTACACATGCGATCACTGACCTCTGCCCTCGGTGCGACAACGACTGTTGCCGCGCTGTTCGCACTCACCGCCTGCGGCAGCGGCGCTGCGGAAACGCCTGCGGCTGAGTCGGACCAGGCCGCGACTCCGGCCGAGGCGACGTCGATCGTCCTTTACGCGGGTCGTGACGAGGAGCTCATCGCTCCTCTCGTCGAGCAGTTCACCGACGAGACGGGCATCGAGGTCGAGGTGCGCTACGCCGGCACCACCGAACTGAACGCGCTGCTGCTGGAAGAGGGCGACAAGACGCCCGCAGATGTGTTCCTCTCGCAGGACGCCGGAGCACTGGGTGCGCTGTCGAAGGCCGGACTGCTCGCAACGCTTCCCGACGAGATCGCCGACACCGTTCCCGCTGGCTTCACCTCCTCCGACGCATCGTGGATCGGCGTCACGGGCCGCGCGCGTGTTTTCGCGTACGACGGCGAGGCGCTCGACGAGAGCGATCTGCCCGACTCGGTTGACGCGCTGACGGATGAGGAATGGGCCGGCCGCGTCGGCTTCCCTCCCGGCAACGCCAGCTTCCAGTCGTTCATCACCGCTCTGCGCGTTCTGGAGGGCGAGGACGCCGCGCTCGAGTGGGCGAAGGGTATCGCCGACAACGATCCGGTTCTCACGGAGAAGAACGGCGCAACGCTGGACCTCGTCAACACGGGTGAGCTCGACATCGCGCTCAGCAACCACTACTACTGGTACCAGCGCGCCGCCGAGCAGGGCGCCGACAACATGCGCGCTCAGCTGAAGTTCCTCCCCGGCGACGCGGGCGGCATCGTCAACGTCACCGGCGCAGGAGTTCTCGCTCCCGCCGAAGACAACGCGGCTGCTCACGCCTTCGTCGAGTACCTCGTCTCCGACGCTGGCCAGGAGTACTTCGTGGAGAAAACCTACGAGTACCCCCTCGTTCCGGGAATCGACGCACCCGAAGGGCTTCCCGCCATCGATACTCTCGTGAACCCGGGCCTTGACCTGAGCGACCTCGACTCGCTCGACGCAACACAGGAACTGCTGGCCGAGGCCGGCCTGCTCTAATTTGACACCCGCTCGCAGGAGGCCGTCCGCCGCGCTCATCGCGGCGGCGGTCTGCTGTGCGCTCGCGGCATCTGTTCCGCTGATCTACCTCGTCGTGAGGGTGGCTGGCGCCGGCGTCGACACGATCGTCACGACGGTCACACGGCCCCGTTTGATCGAGCTCCTGCTCAATTCGCTCGGGCTGTCGATATCCGTCACGGTTACCGCCGTGCTGATCGGCGTTCCCACCGCGTGGATTCTGTCGCGCGTTCGGCTGCGCGGGATCCGGGTGTGGGCCGCGATCGCGGCGATTCCGCTGGCGGTTCCCTCGTACGTTGCTGCGTATGGATGGCTTGCGGCGATTCCGTCGATGTCGGGATTCTGGGCGGCATGGTTCGTCCTGAGCCTCGTGGGTGTGCCCTACGTCGTTCTGCCAACGGTTGCCGCTCTCAGCGCCGCTTCCACGGAACGCGACGACATCGCACGCACACTCGGTCGCGGTCCGCTGCGTGCGTTTCTCGTCGGCACACTCCCGCAGGTGCGGCCCGCCGTCCTGTCCGGCGCCCTCCTGGTGTGCCTCTACACGCTCAGCGACTTCGGCGGGCTGGCGTTGTTCCGGTTCCCGGTGCTGACAACGGCAATCTTCCGCGCCTATGCCACGAGTTTCGATCGCGACTATGCCGCTGTTCTCGCGTCTGTGCTCGTCCTCGTCGCCCTGCTGATCGTCATCGGCGAGCAGGCGGCGCGCCGCCGCGCGCGTGGCATCTCGGCGGGGACCGGGCGCTTCCGACGAGTTTCTCCGGGGCGCCTCGCCCCTCTTGCCTACGCGTGGTTGCTCGTTGTGCCCGTCTTGGCTGCGGGTGTCCCGGCCGTTGCGCTGGTGGTCCGATGGGTCACCGCAGACCAGACCCAGGCGATCGATCCGCAGCGCTTCTTCGATGCGGTGGTGTCCACGATGATGCTGGCGGGCGCGGGCGCTCTTGTCGCCCTGATTCTGGCGCTACCGATCGGGATTCTGACCGCGCGATACCGTGGACGTGTGGTGCAGACGATCGACGCCCTGGGAACCCTGCCGCTCGGCGTGCCGGGAGTCGTCGTTGGGTTGTCGCTTGTTTTCGCCTCGTTGGCCGTCGTTCCGTGGTGGTACCAGTCGATCGGTGTTCTGGCTTTTGCGTACGGCGTGCTGTTCGTCCCCAAGGCGATCGGTGGTGTGCGCAGCGCCGTGTCGCAGGTGCCAACCGATCTTGAGGACGTCGCGAGGACTCTGGGATCGGGTCGATCCGAGGTGTGGCGGCGCGTGACAGCTCCGCTGGCGGCTCCCGGCATTGCGGCTGCTGTTTTGCTCGTGGCCGTGACCGCGATGAAGGAATTGCCGGCCACGCTACTGCTGCGTCCGACCGGCACGAATACCTTGGCGACCGAGCTCTGGTCGCGGACGGATGCCAGTGCGTATGGCGCCGCGGCTCCCTACGCTCTGGCGTTGCTCGTCGTCGCGCTGGTTCCGGCGCTTTTGCTGTCGCGCGTTGGCGCGCGCGACGAATCCGCTGTGATGAAGAACGGAACGTTCCGGTGAGTGGTCTTGCGGTTTCGGGGCTCGTTGTCGAATACGGTCAGGACCGGATTCTGCACGAGATCGACCTCGTCGCGGGGGAGGGTGAGCTCCTTGCGCTCGTCGGTCCCAGCGGTTGCGGTAAAACAACGGCGTTGCGCGCGATCGCGGGCTTGGAGCGCGCCGTATCGGGAACGATTCGTATCGGAAACCGCACCGTGGCATCGCCCGGGGTGCACACCGCTCCGGAGCGCCGCAGGGTCGGGTGGGTTCCGCAAGGGGCTACCCTTTTCCCGCATCTGACCGCGGCGCAGAATGTCGCATACGGCCTGCGCAGCGTTGCCTCACGGCGCCTCGCACGGCGGAGAGCGGACGATCCCGAGGTGCGCCGCCTGCTGACGGTTGTCGGCCTCGGCGCCTACGCCGATCGCTTCCCGCACGAGCTGTCCGGTGGTCAGGCGCAACGCGTCGCTCTTGCGCGAGCTCTCGCGTCTCGCCCTGATCTTGTGCTGCTGGACGAACCGTTCGGCGCGCTCGATCCGCTCCTTCGTGATGAACTGCGTGAGTCGACGCGGCAGTGGCTGCGCGACGAGGGCATGACGGGAGTGATCGTCACACACGATCAGCGCGAGGCGCTTTCGGTGGCCGATCGTATTGCGGTGATGAGCGGGGGTCGCGTTCTCCAGGAAGACACTCCCCGCGGGGTCTTCCTGCGCCCGGCGTCGACGTGGGTCGCGAGCTTCATGGGCGATGCCGTCATGCTCCCGGGGCACTGGACGGGCCGTGAGGACTCGGCTGTTGGCATCGTGCAGTGTGACCTGGGATCGATTCCGGCGGCATGGGCCATTGACCATGCTCCGCAAGACGGGCGCGAGATCTGCGTGCTCGTTCGTCCCGAACAGCTGCGCCTCGGCGGCGTCGACGGACAAACAGGAACCGTCGAGAAAGTCACCTTCACGGGTTATCAGGCGATCGCGACGATTTCCGTGAACGGTGCCGAAGTGCGTGCCGCTGTTCCTGCTGTCGGCGCTCCCGAGCGCGGCGAAACGGTGGTCGTGCGCGTGCGAGGAACGGCCCTGGCCTACCCCGCGGAGTAGCTCAGAGGCGCCGGAGCTTCTGCGTTAGAGCATTGAGCGTGCGCAACTCATCGGACGTCAAAACCGACATGCGCGCCGCGATGCTCTTCCCGTGCTGAACGGCCACCTGACGGAACTCGTGTGCGCCCTTTTCCGTTGCGGTCACCAGCGACCCGCGCCCGTCATCGGGGTCCGGCGCTTTTGTGACGAGGCCGCGCGAGACCATGCGGTCGACAAGACGCGAAACGCTCGGCTGGCTGATGAGCATGTTCATCGTGATCTCGCGCAGGCGCGCTGTGTGGTTGGGGGCACGCATCACGGTGAGGAGAACGTCATACTCCGGTTGTTGCACTGCGGTTCCCGCGAAGTCCTGCTGGAGCTCTTCGAAAACCTCGTGCTGCGCGCGGAAAAGGCTCTCCCACGTCTCAACAGCGAGTCGGCGGTCAGTCATGTATTCGATTGTATGGGCATAGGTGCTCCGTGCCCGATTTTGCGGGTGGGGTCGGTGGAAGCGGACACGGCCGACCCGGACGTTCTGCCGTCACGACGCGGTGAACAGAGAAGGCCCGATCGGATGAATCCGACCGGGCCCATGTCCCTAGCACCAAGAGTGTCCTGCAATCACATGCCGGTGACCGCCACAGCAAAACGATCACCGTGCTTCGCACTCTATAACGCTGAGGTAACGACCGGCAAGGGTTTTCCGTTATTTCTTCGTTATGTTTTCGTGTGTGTCCGGCGACGCGGATCTTGTCAGTGGCGCCACGCGAGTTGTCAATAGCACCAGGGTCTGCTGCCCGCGAAGGTGACGCGGCATCACGCTGCAGGCTGTAGTTCGCGACTCGCCTGAATCGTTTCGATTGCGTGCAAATCCACGCTACCCTCGCCCCGTGAGCGTCACCGAATCCGCATCCCGGAACACCCCGAAACGACCGCTGAGCGTGCGCGTTCCGCGCCCGGCTCCCGCGCATCCCGCTCCGTTGGACATGGGCGAAGGCACCGACATCCGCGTGATGTCGCGCTACATCGAACGTTCGGGGCGGCCCTGGTTTCCGATCATGGGGGAGTATCACTTCAGCCGGGATCAGCCAGATCACTGGGAAACCGAGTTGCGAAAGATCCGCTCCGGCGGCGTGAACATCGTGTCCACCTACATCCTGTGGATTCTGCATGAGGAACAGCAGGGCGATGTGCGGTGGGACGGCGCGCGCGATCTGCGCCGGTTTGTCGAAACGGCGCAGATCGTCGGCCTCGACGTCGTCATCAGAATCGGGCCATGGGCACACGGGGAAACGCGCAACGGCGGCTTCCCCGACTGGCTCCAGGCGCTGCCCATCGCTCGCCGGACGAACGATCCTGACTATCTCGCGCTCGTGCGCGGGTGGTATGCGCAGATCGCCGCGCAGGTGCATGGTCTCTTCCGGGACCACCAGAATCCGCACGGACCGATCGTTGGTGTGCAGGTCGAAAACGAGATCTACGATCAGCCGGACCATCTCGGAACGCTCAGAGACATGGCGGAAGCCGAAGGGATGCGTGCCTCCCTCTGGACGGCAACAGGATGGGGCGGTGCGCAGCTTCCCGAGCGCCGTGTTCTGCCGGTCTACGCCGGATACGCGGATGCGTTCTGGGAGGAATCCCACACGGGATGGCCCGAGTTCGGAAGGATGCACTTTACGTTCTCTGCGGTGCGGGACGACCTGACGGTCGGAGCCGACCTTCGCCAGGTCGGCGTTGACGGTTCGGTGGCAACAGAGAGCGCCGATCCGTGGCCCTTCGCCACGTGCGAGCTCGGCGGCGGTATGCCGGTGGCCTATCACCGCCGACCCCTCGTCGATCCCGAAGACGTTGCGGCTCTCGCGCACGTCAAACTCGGCAGTGGATCTTCCTGGCAGGGCTACTACCTGTTTCACGGAGGAACCCAGGTCATCGGGAACACCACAACGCAGGAATCACAGGCAACGGGGTATCCGAACGATCTGCCCGTTCGCGACTACGACTTCTTCGCCCCGATCGGACGCGAGGGAGCACAGCGCCCGCACTTCCATGCCCTACGCCGCCAGCACCTGATGCTCGAAGCATTTGGTGAAGCGATCGTCGCGGAACCGGCCGTTATCCCTGGCGACGGCGACGTGCGCTGGTCCGTGCGCGGCGATGACCGTCGGGCGTGGCTCTTTGTCAACAACCACCAGCCGGCACTCGCGGCGCTCGAGACCATCCCGGGCGTGCAGTTCCACGTGGAGATGGCGGCATCGACGATCACCATGCCAGCGGCGCCATTCACCCTGAGCGCGGGAACATTCGCCTGCTGGCCGATTCGTCAGCGCCTGGGCGGCATCGACGCGGTGACGGCAACGGCGCAGCCGATCACACAGATCCAGACCTCGCAGGGCATGCTCGTCGTGCTCGCGGCGACGCCCGGTGTTCCCGTGGAGATTCAGTGTGATGAGGGCGACGTGGACATGGTCTCCGGAGCGACGGCGGAGCGCCGAGATGGGGGAGGAATCACGGTGACGCCGATCACCGCGCCCGGCCCTGACTGTCGGGTGAAGATCGGGACCACGACGTTCGTGGTACTGGACGATGACACCGCAAACGGTGTGTGGAAGGGTCACGTTGCTGGCCGCGAGCGGATCGTGATCTGGGACGGCGAGGGGTGGTTTGACGAGACCGGATTTCGGGTGACCGAGGATCCGCGGCCCCGCACCGCCCGTGTGCTGCCCGCTCTCGCGCAGGGGCAGGCGACTGTCATCCCCGTGCCCGGCGCGGACGTGGTCCGTGATCTACCGGCTCCCGTTTTCGATGATGTGCGCACGGCGCCGGTTCGAACGGGCGGAAGCGCCGGACGATTCTCCGCGCCGGCCGATGTCGATGTCGCGCGCCTCCCGTCCACCCACGTCGACATCCGCGACGAGTGGTTCGACGAAGCCGAGCGGCTCCTGCTCGAGATCACCTGGACTGGCGACGTGATGCGGGTCTACGCGGGAGACACGCTCATCGCCGACCAATTCTGGTCGGGACGCCCGCTCGACGTCGACCTGCTGCCCTATCGAGAACTCATCATCCGCGACGGGCTTCACCTGCGCGGGTTTGCCTGGGCACCCGACAGCGGCATCCACGTCGACCCTCGCGTGCGGCCGGGCGCGGTCGAACCCGTGTTGGAGGTTCATGGCGCGGCGCTTCGCACCGTGCGGTCGCGGCAGATCTGCTGAACCCGGTGTCACATCACGCGGAACGGCATCACGGCGCGGCGTCCGAAGAGCTTCGCGCTCACTCGCTCGCCGTAGTACGACCAACCGATAATGGTGGAGAGGGCGAACAACACCAGCCCGATCGTGACGACCCAGTGCCCCCATTCGCCGGGCAGGCCCTGCGCAAAGGCCTCACCGGTCATGAGCGATGCCGGCCGATCCCATGCCCGACTCGTTCGAGAAGATACCGCGCGCAACGCCGAGCTGAATGGCCGCGATGAGAACCGATCCGGCGAATCCGCCCGCAGCCGCGCTCCCCGTGAAGGACAACGCCAGGATCTTTCCGAAGACATTCGGAATGCCGCGCTCGAGGTACTGCTGAGGGCCACCGTTGCGCTCGCCGGCTTCATCCGTCGTCCGGAAGCGCACACCGAGGAAGGCCTCGGTGTATTTCGAGGCCATCCCGACAAGGCCGGTGATCCACATCCAGAACAGCGCACCGGGGCCGCCGATCGCGAGGGCCGTTGCCACGCCGACGATATTTCCCGTTCCCGCCGTCGCCGCCAGGGCCGTTGTGAGCGCCTGGAACTGGGATATGTCGCCGTCTGCTCCGAGATCTTTGCGACGAAAGATCCCTAGCCGCAGAGCGGCGCCCAAGCGAACGAACTGAATCCCGCCCAGCCGGATCGTCAGATACAAGCCGGTGCCGAGCAAGAGCGGAATCAATAGCGACGGTCCCCAAATAAAGGACGTAACGGTGTCCAGGAACGATTGAACAGCGTCGATCATCGTTGAAAACCCTCCGAATTGTCGCGCGTTCGTTGCGCGGGAGCAGGGACCTCATTGGCCCTGCGGAGAGTGTGTGCACGAGTCGGAGAACATCCCAGAGGGCGCGGATACGGCGCGCGACGGGGTGGAACTCAGCTCGGGGGCATACCGTTGGAGCATGGCAACCACCCCATCGCCCGAAACGCCCGTCGAGTCGCAGGACGAGCACACACCGACCTTCGACGAGCTGGGCCTGGGAGCCGCTGTTCTCAAGGTCCTCAAAGACGTCGGATATGAAACGCCGTCCGCCATCCAGGCACAGACCATTCCCCTCCTTCTCGGTGGACGCGACGTGCTCGGCGTCGCGCAGACCGGAACGGGAAAGACGGCCGCGTTCGCGCTGCCCATTCTCGACCAGCTTGACCAGACGCAGAAGACGCCGCAGGCGCTCGTTCTGGCGCCCACTCGTGAACTCGCACTGCAGGTGTGTGAGGCTTTCGAGAAGTACGCAACGCACATGCGCGGCGTTCGCGTTCTTCCTGTCTACGGCGGGCAGGGCTACGGCACCCAGCTCTCGGCGCTGCGCCGCGGCGTTGACATTGTCGTCGGAACCCCCGGCCGTGTCATGGACCACCTCGAAAAGGGCACGCTCGACCTCTCTGAGCTGCGCTTCCTCGTTCTCGACGAGGCCGACGAGATGCTGAAGATGGGCTTCGCCGAGGACGTCGACACGATCCTCGCCGACACTCCCGCCGAGAAGCAGACCGCGCTGTTTTCGGCAACGATGCCCGCGCAGATCCGCCGCATCTCGCAGAAGCACCTGCGCGACCCCGAGCAGATCACCGTCGCGACCCGCACGACAACGTCGGCGAACATCACGCAGCGCTACCTTATGGTGGGTTACCCCCAGAAGGTCGACGCGCTCACGCGCATCCTCGAGGTCGAGAACTTCGACGGGATGATCGTGTTCGTTCGCACCAAGAGCGAAACCGAGACGCTGGCAGAAAAGCTCCGTGCCCGTGGATACACGGCGGCAGCGATCAGCGGAGACGTCGCTCAGGCACAGCGTGAGCGCACCGTTGACCAGCTGAAGTCAGGTAAGCTCGACATCCTCGTCGCCACCGATGTGGCCGCGCGTGGTCTCGATGTCGAACGCATCACCCACGTCGTCAACTACGACATTCCCGTCGACACCGAGTCGTACGTTCACCGCATCGGCCGGACGGGTCGCGCGGGCCGCAAAGGCGACGCGATCAGCTTCGTGACGCCGCGTGAGCGTCGTCTGCTCGGCGCGATCGAGAAGGCAACGCGCCAGCCGCTGACCGAGATGCGGATTCCGACGGCGGAAGACGTCAACGTCACGCGCCTCAGCCGCTTCGACGACGCGATTACCGCTGCGCTCAGCGATCGCGAGAAGATCTCCGAGTTCCGCGACATCATCGCTCACTACGTCGAGCACCACGATGTCATCGACACCGATGTTGCCGCGGCCTTGGCGATCGTTGCACAGGGCGGAACGCCCCTCCTGCTGCCGCCCGACCCGCCCCGTCGTGAGCGTGCGCAGCGCGAGCGGAACGATAGCGATCGTGGCGATCGCGCCGACCGCGGAGAGCGTCGTCCGCGCGGCGGCGCACAGCTGTCGCCGTACCGAATCGAGGTGGGCCGCCGCCAGCGCGTCGAGCCCCGCCAGATCGTTGGCGCATTGGCGAACGAGGGCGGCCTGCGCCGCGACGACTTCGGGCGTATCGACATTCGTCCGGACTTCTCGATCGTGGAACTGCCCGCCGATTTGCCGTCGGGAACGCTTGAGCGCCTTGCCGACACGCGCATCAGCGGTCAGCTCATCGAGCTCAAGGCAGATCCTCGGCCTTTCCGTGCGACGGGTGGCCCTCGTCGTCGCGGCGACCGCGGCGGCGACCGCGAGCGGCGTCCCCGTTTCGACAGTGGCGATGAGCGCCCTCCGCGCAAGCCCCGTCGCTGAGCATCACCCTCGCACCGTCAGAAACTTGACGGTGCGAGGGGCACGGCGCAAGAACGCTGATGTCATCTGACTCACCAGATATTCCGGCGCGCCGTCCGCGGCGCTTGCGACGCGCGATCGCGTGGACCGTCGCCGCGATCGCCGCACTTGTTCTCATCGGCGCTGTGTCGATCGTCATCTGGAGTCAGGTGGGCGTGATGGCAGCCGAGCCCGCGCCGCTCGACGAGGTCACACAGAATCCTGCGATCGCGTACACCGACACGAGTGCCGCGATCGTGATGTCGCCTGTCGAGGGCGGATCCGGTGACGGGCTTGTCTTCATTCCCGGCGCGAAGGTTGATGCCGAGGCCTATGCGAGCACGCTGTCCGGGCTGGTCTCCGAGTCGGGGATGACGGTGGTGATCACCCGCCCATGGCTGAACCTGGCGTTCTTCGACCTGCGCTCGCTGGAGAGCTTCACCGACCGTGCGCCCGATATCGACCGCTGGGCCGTTGGCGGACACTCGCTGGGCGGCGTTCGCTCCTGTCAGCTCGCGGCAGATGCCGACGCGCTCGTGCTGTTTGCCTCTTACTGCGCGGCGGATCTCTCGGCGGCAGATATTCCCGTTCTCAGCATCAGCGGAAGCGAGGACGGCCTCTCCACACCGGAGAAAATCCGGGATGCCGCCTCTCTGCTTCCGGGTGACGCTGAGTTCGTGGACATCCCCGGCGCCGCGCACGCATCCTTTGGGAACTACGGCGAACAGGCCGGTGACGGCGTCGCAACGGTCGACAGCCGCCAGGTATCCGCAGACATCACGGCGCTCGTCACGGAACTTTTCGAGCACTAAGGGCACACACGGCGAAGCGCAACTGTTTCACAGATCTCGTCACTCGGTGCCAGTCTTCGGCTACCAATTGTTACCCTGTGATACACCGCGTCTTCACCGTCGAAGCGTGTCAATCATTCGGCGCTGAAAGGCGTCTACATCACCATCCAGGGAGCACACGCGGTGGCGACCGACACCCCATCGAGGCCAGAGAAGCCAGAGAAGAACGAGGTTCCGACCAACATCTTCGGGGCGAAGGAATCCAGCGAGAACGACCGCTGGTGGCATCTGACGTTTGGCGGCCTCCTCGTCATCGCCCTGATCGGATTCGGCCTGTGGTCGGTCGGATGGGTGTCACCCGAGACCAGCCGCATTCTCCTCATCACCGCGATCGTGTTTGGCGTCTTCATGGCGTTCAACATCGGCGGAAACGATGTGGCCAACTCCTTTGGCACCTCCGTCGGGTCCGGCACCCTGACGATGAAACAGGCCCTCATCGTTGCGGCGATTTTCGAGGTCTCTGGCGCGATCCTGGCCGGGGGCGCCGTAACCGACACGGTGCGCAGCAGCATCGTCGATCTCAGCGTGGTGTCCCAAAGCCCCGAAGACTTCATCTACATCATGATGTCGGCGCTTCTGGGCGCGGCCATCTGGCTCTTCATTGCCACACGCATGGGCTGGCCGGTGTCCACCACCCACTCGATCATCGGCGGCATCGTCGGAGCGGCCGTCTCGATGGGACTCAAGACGGGGCTGGGCGGCCTCGAAATGGTCCAGTGGAACAAGATCGGCGAGATCGCGGCCAGCTGGGTTCTTTCCCCCACACTGGGCGGCGTCCTCGCGTTCTGCATTTTCTGGATCATCAAACGCTTCGTCCTGAGCCATGACGGCGATTCTGAGGACGGTCACCGTGCCCTGCGCACGATCGTTCCGATCATCGGCGCGATCGCCTCCGTGATCATGGCGGCGATGCTACTGATGAAGGGCCTGCAGAACCTTCACCTCGAGATGTCGGCGGCCGGAACCGTTGTGCTGCTGATGATGATCGCTGTTGTGTCGTGGATAGCGGTGTACATCCTCGCGCAGGCGTTGCGCAAGAAGAAGTTCCCGAAGGCCTCGTTCACGCTGTTCGCCTGGATGCAGGTGTTCACCGCGTGTGCTTTTGCGTTCAGCCACGGAGCGAACGACATCGCAAACGCGGTCGGCCCCTTCGCCGCCGTTCTCGACGTCATGCGCACCGGCTCGGTCAACAGCCAGGCCGTCGTGCCACTGCCGATTCTGATTACTTTCGGTGCGGCCCTCCTGGCCGGCCTGTGGTTTATCGGCCGGCGCGTGGTCACAACGGTGGGCAAGAAGATCACCGAGATTCACCCCGCCAGCGGTTTCGCTGCCGAGCTGTCTGCCGCATCGGTCGTCATGCTCGCATCGATGCTGGGTCTGCCGGTCTCGAGCACGCACATCCTCATCGGTGCCGTTCTCGGCGTCGGTCTTGTCAACCGGGCCGCTAACTGGGGCCTGATGAAGCCGATCGGACTGGCGTGGCTCATCACCCTGCCGGCATCCGCCGGAATTGGCGCCATCGGCTACTTGGTGTTGAGCGCGATCTTCTAGGCCGGGGCTGTCCTTCGTGGGGGCAGAGCGCGCCATGAGACCGGCGAGTACCGTTGATCACATGGCGATCGAGATTCCGAGGATCACACTCAACGACGACCAGCCCTTTGCAGAGGTCGGTCTCGGCACGTACAAGCTCACGGGCGATGAGGGCATCGACGCCCTGGTCGCGGGAATCGAGAACGGGTACCGCGTGCTCGACACAGCCGTGAACTACGGCAACGAGCGCGAGGTGGGCGAGGCGGTCCGGCGATCGAACGTTGATCGTGACGAGATCATCGTCACCACGAAGATTCCCGGCCGCCATCACGGTTATCTTGAGGCGATCGCTTCGGGACGTGAGTCGCTCGAAACGCTCGGACTCGACCGGATCGACCTGTTGCTCATTCACTGGCCCAACCCCAGCGTCGACAAGTATGTCGAGACGTTCCAGGGCATGATCGGGCTGCGGGACGAGGATGTTGTGCGCTCGATCGGTGTGTCCAACTTCACGGAGCAGATGCTGGAGCGCCTTATGGGCGAGACGGGCGTTGTCCCGGCCGTGAACCAGGTCGAGATGCATCCGTACTTCCCACAGACCGCTCTGCGGGCTTTTCACGCACAGCACGGCATCCGGACAGAGAGCTGGAGTCCGCTTGCGCGCCGAAGCGAACTCCTGGCGGAACCCGTTCTGGCGGACATCGCTGCTGCCCACGGGGTGTCTCCCACCCAGGTCGTCGTTCGCTGGCACGTGCAGTTGGGGTCGACCGCGATCCCGAAGTCGGCTGACCCCGAGCGTCAGCGTGAGAACGCTGATGTGTTCGGATTCGAGCTGACGGACGATGAGGTCGCGCGTGTGTCGTCGCTCGAGCGTGGGCGACTGTGGGAAGGCGATCCGAACCATCACGAAGAGATGTAGCGCGATTCCGTCGCTCGCTTGACCTTGACGTTATGTCAACCTCTATCGTCGGTGACATGAACGACGAATGGTCGATCCAGGAGGTCGCGTAGCTCGCGGGAACCACGAGTCGCACGCTGCGTCACTACGACGACATCGGGCATCTTGTTCCGTCACGCATCGCGTCAAACGGTTACCGGCACTACGACCAGGCCACCCCTGTGCGTTTGCAGCGCAATCTGCTGCTGCGCGAGCTGGGGCTTGGGCTTGCGCAGATCGCGGAAACGTTGTGGGGCGAGGCCTCGGAGATCCGCGCCCTCGACGCGCACCTGTAGCGCTGAGTGTTCGGCGGCGGCCCCGCCGAACACTCAGCCACCCCTCCGCGAGAATGGCGGGGTGGGCGTGAAAAAGGGCATCGGCATTGCGGCGGGGGCCATCGCCCTGCTCGGCGGTGTCGGAGCGCTCGGCGTGATCGGCGTTTTCGCCCTGGTGAACGCGTTTCCCACCCCTGATGATCTCGCAGGTCCCAGGGACGACGGATCCTGGCCATGGTCGCCGTCCGATCCCGTACCGCGCGCGGAATACGCCACCCCCATTCATGCCCCGCGCGGCGAAAGCGCCGACGGATTTCTCGGGCTTCCCGACCCGGAGTGGGTGACGCAGACCGCTCTAGCGACGGGCATTCCCGAGCGTGCCCTCGCGGCGTACGCGGCCGCCGATATCCGTGCAATCGATGAGTACGGCTGCGCCGTCGGCTGGAACACACTGGCAGGGATCGGATGGGTCGAGAGTTACCACGGAACGATCTTCGGCGGGCAGGTGGACGCCGACGGGGTCGCCCGCCCCGCGATCATCGGAATTCCGCTGAATGGCACGAATAACACGATGGCGATTCCTGACACCGACGGCGGCCTCTTCGACGGCGATACCGAGTGGGACCGTGCCGTCGGGCCGATGCAGTTCATCCCCGAAACGTGGCGGCGGTGGGCGGTAAACGCGTCGGAGGGCGTCGAGACCTCTCCGCACAGCATCGATGACGCGGCGATCACGGCGGCACGCTATCTCTGTCGCCTCGATGGTTCACTGGAGTCAGAGGGAACCTGGATTCGGGCGATCCGTTCCTACAACGATCTCTATGACTATCAGACGCGCGTTGCGCAGGCGGCTGAGCGCTATGCGGATGCCGCGCGCTGAGGCTTTGGGAACGCGCGCTTCATCGGCGCTGAGATCATCACGAACTGAATGATGATCAGTACCGCGGCGAAGGCGATTTGCTCGCCGACAACCCACCAGGGGAACGCGCCGGGGATGAGCGCCAAGGCGATCGCGACGAACGGGAATACGCGGCTGAACAGCAGCAGACGCTGGAAGGCCCAGTACCAGCCGATCGATGCGCGCCACAGGAAGTAGAACAGGCTGACGGAGATCGCGAACAGCACGCCGACGCGCAACCAGACGAGCAGGGGCGGAGGGGCGCCTTGGAGCGTGAGAACGCCGACGGTGGCCACGGTGATCCCCCCGAGAACCGTGCACACGACGAGGAGCCAGAACACGGTCCACAGTGGCGCGGCCGCTCCCGGTGAGGCTGCTCCCGGCACCTGGGCGTCACGGTAACGACCACCGGCGAGACGATCGACTCGGCGGAGCAGGGGTTCGAGACGCACGGGTGCCAGCCTAGTGTCCCGCGGCCTGGGAAGATCCAGGCGGCGCGGGCGCGCGAGAGGGCGACCCCACGAGCCTTATCCCGGCAACAGGGCGAGCGCCGCCGCGGCGAGGCCCCAGATCGCGTACAGCGTCAGCAGCGTGGTCAGGAGCCATTCGCGCCACGATCCCGCGTTGCCAAGAAGGGGTAGAGCGAAGGAGCCGCGGCGCGGCCACAGGCGTTTGATGAGCATCGTGCGTCGAAACACGACGGGGCGCTTCAGCATGATCGGCCAGAGCCACGGCACGCCGCCGGTGGTGAGGGTGTCGCCGATCAGGTGGACAACGTAGCCGATGCCGATGCACGCCGGAAGCCACGCGAACTCATCGGGAAACCACCACATGAGTCCCGCCGCGGCGGCGATGCCGATGATCCAGGAGAGCACCCAGCTGCGCGCGATTCGCAGACATTTCGTCCCGACAGCGATGCACACGGCGGCGCCGATCGCGGGCCCGATCGCAAGGGGGCGATCCCACCCGTCCGGTGTCCAGGAGGCCAGGGAGAGAACCACAGCGGCGAGGAGAATGCAGATGGTCGCGACCAGCGAGTGCATTCCCTTTCGGTGTCCGCCCGTGAGACCGCTCGCGACGCCAGAGATCACGCGTCCGCCGGGGAGGGCGGACGCAACGGTGGACGATGGGTGGTCGATGTCCGGCAGCAGAGCGGCTCCGGCGCACACAGCGGCGCCCGTGAGCACGCCGAGGGGATCAAGAGGAGCGAGGCCGAAGCCGGGAACCGTCGTCGTTACGGCCACCCATGCGGCGGCGCCGGACACGGCGTGCGAATAACCCATCACAGAGTGATGTCATCACGTGAAGTCGAGAGGATCCCATGCGCCGGGGACGCGGAGCTCGGCGTAGCGGGTGTCAACCCGGTCTGCGCGGATGTCGGCCACGCACGCGAGGGTCGACAGGGTGGGTATGCCGAAGGGGCGGTTATCGCGGATGATCGCTCTGTCGTCCGTTGGCCGGGTCGTTGTTGTGCGCGCGAGCACCTCGGTCCAAGGGAGGAACCAGTCCGGGCCATCTCCGAGCGCGGCGTCGCGGAACTCGGCAAGCCATGCGGTGATCCGCGCCGTGCGCGGATCGTCGAGATCATCGTGCGCGATCATGTGGGTGCCCGGGGCGATCGGGGTGCGGGAGAGCGTCTCGCCATCCCAGGTGGTTAGCGTGGCGGCGCCATCAGCGACGCTGACCAGATTGAAGCCCCGTGTGTGAGGAACCCGGGGCAGGTCGCGGCCAGCAACAGCCTCCAACGGCAGGCTTCCGCGAGACAGGATGTTCGCGGCGGGAAGCCGCGGTTCGCCGGGACGATTGAGCAGAACCGCCAACCTTCCGCTGCCGGAGTGCGTGGCCAACCAGGCTCCTCCCGCCCGGCGATCCTGTACGCCCGTCACCCCGGGAAGGTCCTGCCACCAGGGGCCCAGAGGGTTCCACGGACGAGCGGGGTCTTCGTCGCGCACGGCGAGCAGGCGGATCGCGTCGCCATGGCGATCGGGGACACGAAGAATGACGGTGCACATCGCTCCCAGCCTACGGCTGTCCTGCAAGGATGGAGTCATGTTCGTTGTGGTGGGTGTGACCGGCGGGATCGCCGCCTATAAGTCCGTTCAGCTCGTGCGCCTCCTGGTCAAGGACGGGCACGATGTGCACGTCGTGCCAACAGACGACGCCCTGCGGTTTGTTGGCCTTCCCACGTGGGAAGCGATCAGCCGGAACCCGGTAACAACGAGCGTCCATGATGATGTTGCGAGCGTGCGGCATGTGTCTCTTGGACAGCGCGCCGATCTTGTGGTGATTGCGCCCGCTACGGCCAACACGATGGCGAAAATGGCGGCGGGAATCGCGGAGGATCTGCTCGGCACCACGCTGCTCGCCACCCGGGCGCCGGTTCTCATCGCTCCCGCGATGCACACCGAGATGTGGCAACATCCCGCTACACAGGCCAATGTCGAAACGCTGATCTCGCGCGGTGTGCACATGATCGGCCCCGTGTCGGGTGAACTGACGGGAGGCGATAGCGGCCAGGGGCGCATGGCGGAGCCTGAGCTCATCCATGAGTCCGTCACGCGTGAGCTGCTGCGCGGAACGGGGGAGGCGATCGGCCAGCACTGGCTCGTGTCCGCCGGAGGGACGCGCGAGCCCCTTGACCCCGTTCGCTTCATCGGCAACCGGTCCAGCGGCAAGCAGGGAGTAGAGGTGGCGCTCGCCGCAGCGCGGCATGGCGCCAATGTGACCCTGCTGGCGGCCAACATTTCTCAACAGATTCTTGCTCCCGCGCAACGAGACCCGCGGATCCGCATTGTCGAGACGCCCTCGGCGGAGGACCTTGAGCACGCCGTCCGCGAATACGGTCCGGATGCGGGCGTTATCGTGATGGCCGCTGCTGTTGCCGACTACCGGACGCCGCAGAAGTCTGCCACCAAGATCACCAAGGAATCAGCCGACGCACCCGTTCTGCGTCTGGAGCTGGTCGAAACACCAGACATTCTGGCCGGTCTTGTCGAGCGCCGCTCAGCGGGTCAGACGCTCGTGGGCTTCGCCGCGGAGACGCCCTCTGAGGGTGAGACCCTCGTGCAACGTGCGGTCGCGAAACGTCGCCGCAAGGGCGCCGATCTGCTGGCGGCGAATGAGGTCGGGTGGAGCCGCGGTTTTGAGCAGGACGACAACCACCTGATCGTGATCGACGTCGATGACGAGGTCGTGGCTGATGTCGCCGGGACGAAGCGCGAAACGGCAGACGCGCTCGTTGCCGTTATTCTCGGGCACATCAGCGCACCCTGATTCGGGGCGCTCTTCGCCCCGGTCCGGGCGGAAAACACGCGGAAACGGCGAAGTGCCGTGCGCGGCAAACGAGGTCGGCCAGGTGGACGAAGCGAGGAAAGTTAGGCTAACCTACCCAAAGCCGGGTGAGGTTCGCCTTACCTACCCATGACGGAGTGGGGCGTCATCATCCGGACCCCCTATACCGATGAGCGCGCGCCGAAACGTGCGCCCTCAGTCATGTCGAGGAGCCCCTCTATGCCCACGATCCGTCCGCTCTCCGCACTGTCGCTCATCGCGGCGTCCACTCTCGTCTTGGCGGGGTGTTCGTCCTCGGCTGCGGACGGCGACGCTTCGGCCGAGTCGGGTGCTGCTGGTGATGCCACCCAGACGGAGGAGACGGTGTCGTTCACGTTCGATGCCGCTGTTGGCGACCCGGACGACCCCGACTTCGAGGAAAAGACGGTCGAGGTTCCCAAGAACCCCGAGAACGTTGTCATCTTCGACATGGCCTCCCTCGACACCTGGGGCAACCTGGGCGGCGAGGCCGCCGGAGCGCCGCTCGACAGCGTCCCGGACTACCTCAGCGACTACCTCGTCGACGACGCCATCAACGCGGGAACGCTGTTCGAGGCAGATCTGCTGGCAATCGAGGCGATTCAGCCCGACCTCATCATCATCGCCGGACGTTCCTCGACGCAGTACGAGGCGCTCACGCAGATCACCCCGAACGTCATCGACCTGACGGCGAACGGACCCTTTGAGGATCAGCTCGAACGCAGCGTGACGCTCTTCGGCGAGATTCTTGGCCAGGAGGACGCGGCCGCGGAAGCGCTCGCTGAGCTGCAGGGCGGCATCGCCGAGGCACGCGAGGCGACCGAGGGCATCGGAACGGGCCTGGCGATCATGACCGCTGGTGACAGCATCACGGCGCTCGCCCCCTCTAGCGGCGACTTCTCCGGCCCTGTTCTGCGCGGCGGGCTAGTCTACGACGTCTTCGGCGTTGAGCCCGTTCACGCCGACATTCGCTCGGCGACGCACGGTGAGCCGGTGTCGTTCGAGTTCCTCCTGGAGCAGGACCCCGACTATCTCTTCGTGCTTGACCGCAACGCCGTAGCCGGCAGCGACGGCGACGCGATGGCTGATGTCGTTCTCGACAACGAGATCGTGCACCAGACGACGGCATGGAAGAACGACCAGATCGTGTCCCTCGACCCGGCCGCGTGGTACATCGTGTTCGGCGGCATCGAGACGACGCAGATCATGATCGACGACATCCTGTCGATCACCTCCTAACCGCCGCGATCTCTTCCCTCATGCGGGTTGTTGTATGGCCGTCGTAACCGAGGCGGCCGCGCCGACCACCCCCACCCAGGTACGCCCCCGGCGTACCTGGGTGGGGGTGGTTATCGGTGCCCTCCTCGTGGTCCTGTCCGTGGTGAGCCTCTTTGTCGGAGCGTCCAGCGATGTCAGCATCGCGGGGATCTTTGACGCCGAGAGCAACGCGTCCTTTCTGCTGGCGGCAAGCCGTATCCCGCGCACCATCGCCCTTCTGCTGGTCGGTGCTTCGCTCGGCATCGCAGGCCTGATCATGCAGATGCTGGTGCGCAACAAGTTCGTCGAGCCATCGACAACAGGGGTGACCGAGTTCGGCGCGCTGGGAATGCTCGGCGCCCTCGTGTTCTGGCCCGGGATGCCGGTTCTGCCGCGGATGTTCATCGTTGCCGCGTGCGCCCTGTTCGGCACGTGGGTGTTCCTGCGCATCATCCGGAACGTGCCCGTTCGCCACCTCGTGCTCGTGCCACTGGTTGGCATTATGCTCGGCGGTGTCGTCGGCGCCGTGACGGCGTTCTTCGCCTATCGCCTCGATCTGCTGCAGGCACTCATGCAGTGGCAACAGGGGTCGTTCGCGACGGTGATGCGCGGGCGATACGAGTTCGTGTGGATCGCGGCGCTCATGGTCGTCATCGCCTGGATTGCGGCCGATCGCTTCAGCGTGATCGGCCTGGGGGAGGACTTCGCGACCAACCTCGGCCTGAACTATCGCCGCATCGTCGGCGTCGGCATGGTGATTATCGCCGTGATTACCGCGTGCGTTCTCGTGACAGCGGGAATTCTGCCGTTCCTCGGCCTCGTGGTCCCCAACGTGGTCAGCATCATCATCGGCGACAACGTTCGGCGATCAATCCCGTGGGTTGCGGGACTGGGGGCAGTCTTCGTGCTGGCGTGCGACATCATCGCTCGTCTTGTTCGTTTCCCCTACGAGATCCCGCTCTCGGTCGTCGTCGGCGTCATCGGAGCGGGCCTGTTCCTCTGGCTTCTGCTGCGAAGGAGGGGACATGCCCACTGAGACGCTTTCCGTCGTTCGGCCGGAGGAATCCGCGCCGCGCCCCCCTTTCACGCGCCCCGGCCGCGTGCGAGCGCTGTGGGCCCGCCCCATCGTTCGCATCGCCCTTCTCGGCGTCGTGATCCTCGCGCTCGCCGCGTTTTATCTGCTGCACGACGTTCCGGGTTCGCTCGCCTTCGCCGTGAAGATCCGCAGCCTGACGATTGCGGCCATGGTGATCGTGGCGATCGCCGTGGGAACATCCACCGTCGTCTTTCACACCATCACGCAGAACCGCATTCTGACGCCGTCGATTATGGGCTTCGACTCGTTCTACGGGCTCATCGTCACGCTCACCGTGTTCCTCTTCGGAACGGCGGGCTTCCTGCGCGCTGACAGCGTGATGATGTGGCTGATCCAGGTGGGCGTCATGGTGTCGTTCAGTGTTTTCCTCTTTACCTGGCTGTTCACGGGAAAGCGGCGATCGATTCACCTGATGCTGCTGGTTGGCCTTGTCCTCGGCACGTTCTTCCGCAGCCTCACCGAGTGGATGCAGCGGATGCTCGATCCCGTCGAATTTCAGATCGTGACGGATCAGATGTTCGCGTCGCTCACACGCCCCAACCCGACGCTTCTGATGTTCACCGCCGTCATTGTGCTGGGAGGCGTCGTTGTCCTCGTGCCCCTGCTGCGCACACTCGACGTCCTCTCGCTGGGGGAGCCCGTTGCGGTGGGACTGGGTGTGAACCATCGCCGCGTTGTTATGACGCTCTTCTTCGTTGTGTCGGTGATGGTGGCGGCATCGACCGCGCTTGTCGGGCCCATTTTGTTTTTCGGCCTGATCGTGGCGAACCTGGCCTACTCCTACGCCGGAACTTTCCGCCATGAGTGGACGCTGCCCATCGCTGTTCTCCTCGGCATCCTCTGTCTCCTCGGCGGGCAGGTGGTCATCGAGCAACTCCTGGGATTCCAGGGAACGCTGTCGATGGTGATCGAATTCGTCGGCGGAATCTTCTTCCTGTTCCTCGTTCTCAGAAAGGGAGCTCGATGATCGACCTCCTGGGTGTCACCAAGCGCTACGGGCGCAGCACGGTGCTAGACAACGTGACAATTTCCTTCGGCGAAGAGGGAGTGACCTCCCTTATCGGCCCGAATGGGGCGGGAAAGTCGACTCTCTTCGGCCTCGTCGGACGCCTTCTCTCCGCGGACGAGGGGACGGTCTCTCTCGACGGAATGGACGTTAAGAGGGCCTCCTCGAAACAACTCGCGAAGACGATTGCCGTGTTGCGCCAGGACAATGTCATTGCCTCGCGTCTCACGGTCAGCGACCTTGTCGAGTTCGGCCGTTTTCCGCACTCGCAGGGTCGTCTCGACGTGATTGATCATCACAAGATCGAGGAGGCGATTCGGTATCTCGAACTGGAGCCGTTCCGGAATCGCTTTCTTGATGAGCTCTCGGGCGGACAGCGGCAGCGTGCCTTTATCGCCATGGTGCTGGCACAGGACACGAAGTATGTGTTGCTCGACGAACCGCTGAACAACCTGGATCTACGCCACATGACCGAGATCATGAAGCTTGTGCGCAAGATGGCGGATGACCTGGGAAAACGCGTTGTCATCGTTTTGCACGACATCAATTTCGCATCAACCTACAGCGACCGTATCGTCGCGATGCGCGATGGCCGCATCCTGGCCGACGCCGGACGCGACGAGATCATGCGCTCCGATGTGCTGCGCGAGGTCTACAGCACCGAGGTGGATGTCCGGCAGATCGACGATAAGCCCGTCGCGCTGTACTACTCCTAAAACACCGGTGGGGCCCGGCATTGCGTCGAGCCTCACCGGGGGAGTGGTCGGCCGGAGCGCATCACTGTCGTCGTGCGCGACCAGCTCTCACCTCGGTCATTGACGGCTAGCATTCAACCATGACGAACACTGATCCGATCGAAGACGTCTCCATCGCCGGCGAGGTCATCCGTCTCGGACAGTTCCTCAAGTTCTCCGGCTTGCTCGATTCCGGAGGCAACGCCAAGGAGGCCATCATCGACGGCTATGTGAGCGTGAACGGTGAGGAAGAGCGCCGGAGAGGACGCCAGCTACACAACGGCGACCTCGTCACGTTCGAGGGACGTACGGTTCGCGTTCGGCCCTAGGTTCAGCGCGGCGGGGGTCGTCCTACGGCTCGGACCTCAGGGGTTCGAGGGCGGCTAGCACGAGGTCAAGGCCGAAGATGAACTCCTCTGCCGGGTCATAGCCGGCGGCGGTGAGCTCCGCGGCGGACTCATTGAGATACGGGAACTCCTCAGGAGGAAGCTGGGGCAGATAGACGTCCTCGGGCGGGAGTTCGATCTCTTCGAAGACGAGGTCGATCATGGCATCCAGCAGCTCGTCCTTGTTCGCCACGTAGTGATAGAGCGACATTGCGCCCGCGCCCAACACACCAGCGAGTCGGCGCATGCTGAGTCCGTCGTCGCAACGCTCCTCATCCCGTACTCGGTGTTCAACGCGGTAGGCGAGTCTTGGGAATGGGCCTTCTACTCCGGCCTGGCCATCGGAGTCGAGGTGCTGCTCTTGGTGTTCGTCCTACGCTCGGCCTGGACATGGTCTCGTGCCAGCGTCGCCCCCGCCAGTGCTGCGGCGTCCGGGTAGTCAGGCAGGGCCCGGCACTGTGCCGAGCCCCACTGATGGTTTTCCGTGACGGATCAATACCAGTTGACCGCCTGCGAGTGCCCCCATGCGCCGCACGGTGCTCCGTACACGGACGAGATGTATTCCAGGCCCCAGGTGATCTGCGTTGTCGCGTTGGTGGCCCAGTCGTCCGCGATGGACGCCATCTTGTTTCCGGGCAGCGACTGTGGAATTCCGTAGGCCCCACTCGAGGGATTCTGCGCCTGATAGTTCCAGCCGGATTCCTTCATCCAGAGCTGGTCGAGGCACTGGAACTGGTCTTCGCCCCAGCCGTAGGTGTCCGCGGCAATTGTGCGGGCAACCGCCCGCGCTCCGTCGGGAGTGTTGGCGGCGGCGAGGGCCTCCGCCGCAGCCGCTGCCTCTTCTTCGGCCTTCTTCTTCGCCGCGGCCTCTTCCGCTTCCTTTTTTTTGCGGGCCTCTTCTGCGAGGCGAGCCTGCTCTGCTTCCGCCGCCTCAACCTCTTCGGAGACGCTGGCGATTACGGCGGCAGCGTCAGAGGTGACGCTCTGGGCAACGACTGCCGGCATGCCTGCTGCGTCCTCGAGGTAGCTGACGACGGCGGTCAGCTCATCCGTCTCAACGGAATCATCCGCGCGTTCGAGGAGTTCCTTCGCCTGGGCGATGGAGGCTTCCGCGTGCGCCGCGGTGGCGCTGTCGGCAAGCGCGACGGTCGCCGTAACACTCCGCCCTGACGACGCCGCGCCCGTTGTCGCGAATGCCGTTCCGGTTCCGGCGGCGATAACGCCGAGGGTCAGAACAGCAGCGATGGTGATGCGACTCCGGCGTACTTCGCGCTCCTTGCGGAGCAGGCGAAGGTGGCTGGGCCGGGGGTAGGGCGTGAGCAGGGGAGGAGTGTCGTGCGAAGTCATGGAGGGTGTTTTATCCAAAGCGTCGTCGTGCGGATCGGGTTCCGCGGAGGAGACGCGTCGCGCGTCTCGTCGTGGGGAGAATGGGCCTGTCGGCACCGGCCTACGACGATGCGCATCGAAACTGAACGTGCGCGAAGAAAACACCTGTTTCGGGGTGAAAACGGGGTGTCGAGCATTGTGCGGAGGCTCGAACCTGGGAAGAGGGCTCCCAGCGTGTGATCCGCGGGATGACGGCGATCGCGGAGGGTCACCTCCTTTGGTAACGACGCGATAACGACACGTGCCTCTGAGTTCTCTGCGAGAGAGGTGAATGTGGGGGAGGACGACAGTTCCTGCTAACGTGATCGGCGTCCACACGGGAGTCCCAGCAGGGGCTGAGATCGGGCTAACGCTGCCCGCGACCGTCGAACCTGTTCGGATCATGCCGACGTAGGAAGTAGGAGCGATAATTTGCGCACCCGTGAAATGACCCATTCGGTCGCCTATCTGCACGACGACGAGAACGACATCCGGGTGCCGGTCACCCGTATCGCTCTCACGAACTCGCCGAATGGCGAGGAGAACGCTCCGTTCGACACCTATCGCACCGAGGGGCCGGGTGGGGACCCCGTGCGGGGAATCTCCCGTGAACGCGAAGCCTGGATTCGTGAGCGCGGCGACACAGAAGAGTACGACGGCCGGCCACGCAACTTGCAGGACGATGGCCGATCCGCGGCCCGGCGCGGCGCCGCTTCTGCCGAGTGGCAGGGCGAAACGTTCCGGCCTCGCCGCTCCCTTGACGGCCGCACCGTTACCCAGATGCACTACGCACGTCAGGGAATCATCACCCAGGAAATGCGCTACGTCGCCCTCCGAGAGGGGTGCGATGTCGAGCTCGTGCGCAGCGAGCTGGCCGCGGGGCGCGCGATCATTCCCCTCAACGTGAATCACCCCGAGGCCGAGCCGATGATCATCGGCAAGGCGTTCCTGGTGAAGATCAACGCCAACATCGGAAACTCTGCCGTCACCAGTTCGATCGCTGAAGAGGTCGACAAGCTCAGCTGGGCGACCACCTGGGGCGCCGACACCGTGATGGACCTGTCTACGGGTGACGACATCCACACGACGCGAGAGTGGATCGTGCGCAACTCGCCCGTTCCGATCGGCACGGTTCCGATCTACCAGGCGCTCGAAAAGGTCGATGGAGAAGCGCACCGCCTCACGTGGGAGATCTTCCGCGACACGGTGATCGAGCAGTGCGAGCAGGGCGTCGACTATATGACGATCCACGCGGGCGTTTTGCTGCGTTATGTGCCCCTCACCGCAGAGCGCGTCACCGGCATCGTCTCGCGCGGCGGTTCGATCATGGCGGGCTGGTGCCTCGCGCACCACCAGGAGAACTTCCTGTACACGCACTTCGATGAGCTGTGCGAGATCTTCGCGCGGTACGACGTGTCGTTCTCGCTCGGTGACGGGCTGCGCCCCGGCTCAACGGCTGACGCCAACGACGAGGCACAGTTCGCCGAGCTCGACACGCTTGCCGAACTCACGCACCGCGCCTGGGAGTACGACGTTCAGGTCATGGTGGAGGGCCCCGGTCACGTGCCGCTGCACCTGGTTCGTGAAAACGTTGAGCGTCAGCAGGAGCTGTGCTCCGGTGCCCCCTTCTATACGCTTGGTCCGCTCGTCACCGATGTCGCTCCCGGCTATGACCACATCACGTCCGCCATCGGCGCCACGGAAATTGCCCGCTATGGAACGGCGATGCTCTGCTACGTCACGCCGAAGGAACACCTCGGCCTTCCCAACCGCGACGACGTGAAAACGGGTGTGATCACGTACAAGATCGCCGCTCACGCCGCTGATCTTGCGAAGGGCCACCCCGGCGCTCACGAGCGCGACGACGCCCTGTCGAAGGCGCGGTTCGAGTTCCGGTGGCGTGACCAGTTCGCGCTGTCACTCGACCCCGACACGGCGGAGGACTTCCACGACGAGACGCTGCCCGCCGAGCCGGCGAAAACGGCGCACTTCTGCTCGATGTGCGGGCCGAAGTTCTGCTCGATGCGTATTTCCCAGGACATCCGTGATCGCTTCGGTAACGCGGAAGAACAGGAAGCGATCGTCGAGATGCGGCGCAAGTCGGAGGAGTTCGTGGCATCGGGAGCCACGGTCTATCTCGACGAGCCCCGTGTTCGCGTCTGACGTTGACGTCGCTGTCGTCGGCGCCGGAATCGTTGGGTCGGCGGTAGCGGCGAGCTGCGCGCGCGGGGGAGCCCGCGTGGCTCTCGTCGACCCCGATCCCGGCTCCGGGGCGACGTATGCCGCGGCCGGTATGCTCAGCCCCTTCGGAGAGCTGGAGCACACCGAAGCCGTGGCCCATGCGCTGCATGTGGTCGCCGCCGAGCAGTACCCGTCGTTCGTCGACGGCCTGCCCGGCGGCGCCGCGGGGTGTTCCTATGAGCGCTCCGCGACGCTCCTCGTTGGCTTTGACTCCGCCGATGCGCGACGTTTGGACGATCTGATTCCACTGGCGAACGGGGCAGCCCGCCGAATCGGGATGGCGCAGGCGCGAAGGACCGAGCCCCTTCTGGCACCGGGGCTGTCGCGTGCACTTGTGGCCGAGCACGATCACCGCGTCGATCCACGCGCTCTCGCAGCCGCTGTGCGAGAGGAACTTGGCGATCGCGTCGTTCGCGAGCCGGCCGAGGGCCTCCTGCGCGGTGCGGCAGGGCGCACGCGCGGCGTGCGGCTCGCGAGCGGTCGTGAGATCCGCGCGGACGAAACGGTTATCGCCGTCGGGACAGGAAGCTTCGGCGCCGCGGAGCTTTCGGGTGCTGTGCGCCCCGTACACGGGGACATTCTGCGCCTGCGGGCCCCCGCGGCCGCCCGCCTTTCCGGAACGGTGCGGGGCTGGGTGCGCGGGAGGGCCGTCTATGTTGTTCCGCGGCCCGACGGCACGGTTGTCATCGGTGCCACACAGCGCGAGGATCGCGACCCCGGGGTGTGGGCAGGAGGGGTGGCGGCGCTGCTGCGCGATGCGATCGAGCTCGTCCCTGCCGTCGAGGAGTACCGCTTTATCGAGGCGACTGCGCGCGCCCGGCCGTCGACGCGCGATCACCTTCCTCTTGTCGGTCGGCTCGGCGATGGCCTGCTTGCCGCAACGGGAACCCATCGCAACGGCGTCCTCTTGGCTCCGCTGATTGGCGCGATCATTCGTTCGATCACGAGCGGAACCCCGCCGATCGTCGACATCTCCCGGCTTTCGCCCGCACGCTTTGCGACACGACCTCTCGAAGGAGTAACCGCATGATCGATATCACCGTCAACGGCAGCGCCCTCACGCTGGCACCAGGGGCTGCCGTGTCCGACGCGGTCGCCGAACTCACCGGACGCACGATCGACGCGGAGGGAAAGCCGAGCGACGGGGGAGAACCGCTGGGCATCGCGGTCGCCGTCGACGGCGTTGTCGTTCCGCGTACGGAGTGGTCGGCTCGCGCGCTCGAGGCGGGGTCCCGCGTTGAGGTCATCACAGCAGCGCAGGGGGGCTGAGATGGAACCCCTCATAATCGATGGCGTTCCCCTGTCGTCTCGTCTGATCGTCGGAACGGGCGGCGCTCCGCGCCTGGACGTTCTGGGCGAAGCACTTGATGCGTCGGGGACAGAGATAACGACGGTGGCGATTCGCCGGTACGGCGCTGACGAGGACGGCTCGTTGTACGCGCTGCTTCGTGAGCGGGGCATTCGGCTTCTGCCCAACACTGCCGGGTGCCGCACATCGCGCGAAGCGGTTCTCACAGCGCAGCTGGCGCGGGAGGCGTTCGGGACGTCCTGGATCAAGCTGGAAGTGGTAGCCGATGATGAGACGCTGCTTCCCGACGCGGTGGAGCTGCTGGACGCTGCCGAGCGCCTGGTGGAAGACGGCTTCTGCGTTTTCGCGTACACGAACGATGATCCGGTCACAGCCCTGCGCCTGGAACAGGCGGGGGTTGCCGCAGTGATGCCCCTCGGGGCGCCCATCGGAACCGGCCTGGGTATTTTGAACCCGCACAACATCGAACTGATCACGTCTCGCGCCACGGTTCCCGTCGTTCTCGACGCGGGCGTGGGAACGGCGTCGGACGCCGCTGTGGCGATGGAACTGGGCTGCGATGCGGTTCTTCTCGCGACCGCCGTGACCCGCGCACATGATCCGGTTCGCATGGCAACGGCTTTCCGTCATGCCGTAACAGCAGGTCACTTGGCGGCAACCGCCGGCCGAATTCCCCGCCGCCGTCTTGCGTTCGCCTCGTCGCCGACCGACGGCATGGCCGAGTTCGCCCAGGCGGCGCTATGACGGCTATTGTCGAGCCCGCATGGTCGCTCGTTCCGCACGAGAGGGAGCGCTACTCGCGACAGATCATCCTTCCGGGGATGGGGGAATCAGCGCAAAGCCGCCTGCGTTCCGCCCGCGTTCTCGTGATCGGCGCGGGCGGACTGGGTGCTCCCGCGTTGATGGGCCTCGCAGCAGCCGGAATCGGGACGCTCGGAATTGTCGACGCCGATCGCGTGGAGCCGAGCAACCTGCAGCGGCAGCTTCTCCACGGCGTGAGCGATATCGGCCGGCTGAAGACGGAGTCGGCGCGCGACGGAGTGGGGCGGATGAACCCCGATGTTGTCGTCGAAACGCATTCTGTGCGCCTCGTCGCGGACAACGCGAGCGAGCTTTTCTCCGGATACGACCTCGTCATCGACGGCTCCGACAACTTCGCGACCCGCTATCTCGTTGACGAGGCCGCGGCTGCCGCTGGTGTGCCCGTTGTTTGGGGGTCCGTTTTGCGATACGAGGGACAGGTCAGCGTGTTTTGGGCGGCGAGGGGCGCTCGGTACCGCGATCTGTTCCCGGACGTTCCCAGCGGTGCGCTCGATTGCGCAACGGCCGGGGTTTTCGGCCCGCTGTGCGCCATCATCGGCAATCAGATGGCGGCAGAGGCGATCAAACTGATCACGGGAACCGGCCGTCCCCTGCTCGGCCGTCTCGCGATCGTCGATGCGCTGACGGCCACATGGCGCGAGATTGTTCTGCGTCCGCCTTCTGTTGTGGCTTCGGCCCCCGGAATCATCACGGCCTCCGCGCTGCGCGAAGAGATCGCCGGGGAACACTCGCCACTCGTGATCGATGTTCGCGCTCCGGATGAGCCGGGCCGGATTACCCCCTCCGTGCGGTGGGAGAGCGGCGACATCGAGGCGGGCTTCGCGCCTCCGCGGGAGGTCGCTCATGCCGTGGAGACCGGCCGCAGCATCGTGGTGTTCTGCGCGGCAGGGGTGCGGTCGGAGCGTGCGGCGATGGTGCTCAGCGAGCGGTTTACCGCGACGCCGATCCGTTCACTCATGGGCGGCATTGCCGCCTGGGGGGAGCACAGCGCGAGCTGCCGCGTGTCATAGCGCGGCACCGTTGTCGTCGTCGCTTAGCCCCTGGTGGCCGCCCTTTTTCGACTGCATGCCGATCAGGGCGACAACGCCGACGATCAACCCGAGAAAGACCCCCAGCCAGACGCTTTCGAGAATGACGCCGACGAGGATCGACAGGGCGAAAAGGCCGGCCGCGATGAGCACCGAGCGCGTGCGACGGGACATATGTCTATTGTGTCCGATGTTGGTGCTGCGGCTACCGTGAACGGTGATCTTCGATGTGGAGACGAGGCCCGCGACGGGGGCCGGTGGCTCCCGAACGCAGAATCAGCCGAATAACTCGTTGTCGTTGACCGCGCCACGGTTCGAGGAGCGCGAGCATGCCGTCATCGTCGGTGCGGGAACCCGTGAGCGCGTACCCCACGTGATGGGAGAGATGGAAATCACCGACGGCCACGGCGTCGGGGTCTCCGAACGCGCGTGTTCGTACCTCGGCTGAAGTCCACGCGCCAATGCCGCGGAGTGACTGGAGAATGGCGTCCTGACCGTCAGGCGGCGCGGCATTGATGGCGCGGATCAGGGAGTCAGCGCGCGTGGCCGTCTGCACGAGGGTGCGAGCCTGCGGGGGTTCAAGCCCAGCGGCGTGCCACGCCCAAGACGGAATGCGGCGCCACCCGGACGCGGACGGCGGAACGACAAGCGGAAAGGGAACGGGCCCCGGAGCGGGCGAGCCGAACCTCGTCACCAGCCGGCGCCACGCCCCGAACGCCTGGCGCAGCGTGACCTTCTGCTCGATGATGGCCTGTGCCACGGCATCGAGGACCAGGTCGGTGCGGGCGATCAGGAGTCCGCGATTGCGCCGATACGTGGCGTCGATCAGGGGATGCCGGGCAGCATCGAACGGGTCCGGCTGATCCTCTGCGCCGCACAGAGCCGGTGCCTGTGCAATTGCCCACTCGGCTCCTGGCCCCCAGCAGGCGATGCTGACTCTGCCATCGGCGCGCTGCGCGAGGGCTGTTGTTGCCGCGCCGAGCGGTGTGCGCGTTGCGCGCCAGATCACTCCCGCGTGCGAGCGCTGCGCCGGGTCGCCGGGGCCGCGCTGAAACACCCCGGCCGTTGCCGCGAGATCGAGCGCGCGGCGCGGCCGATAGTCGGTGCGAAGGGGCGAGACGTCCACGGCGTCAGGGTACGTCGTCGCCCCTGACAGCGGTGTTGCTAGAACCGGTCGGGGGAGGGGGCGCCTGCGCCGTAGCGGATCGTGACATCTGCGTGGCGATCGAAACGGTAGCCGACGCCGCGCACGGTGCGGACGATGTCTTCGAAGCGGCCCAGTTTGGAGCGGAGCCGGCGCACGTGAACATCGATTGTGCGCACACCGGGGGCGTCGCCGTCGTCAGCCTGCCACAGCGAATCGACAAGCTCGGAACGGTCGATCGTCCGTCCCTCGCGAAGAACGAGGTACTGGAGCAGTTCGAACTCCTTGTACGTCAGAGCAGCCGACTCGCCGTCGATGACGACGCGCTTGCGCGAGATGTCGACGAGCACGCCCAGATCGCGATTGTGGTCGGGCTTGTCAGCGGCGGCGCGGGCAACGGCACCGGGCTCCTTCAGCGCCAGGCGGACCACGTCGATATCGCGTCCACCGGATTGCTGCGGCGCGAGTGCGACGGTTGCATAGGTCTCGGCGCGGGGCGAGAGCTCGGCCACCGTTCGGCGCAGGGCGTCGACAATGACATTGAGGCTGACGCCGTCTGTTGCCGCGGCGGCCTCATCAAGTCCGACGTAGAGGGCGAAGCCACGAGGTTCGGTGCCGGCAGGAAGGGCCGTTCCCTGACCTGTGCGCGGCGCCGGACGGGGTGCCGGAGCGGGCTGAGCGGGCTGGGATGAGGGGTGAGCAGGTCGTGCTGCGAGGGAGTTCATGATGTGAAGAGTCCTTGCGGAGGGCGGATCAGAAAAGATCCTGCTGTCGTGAGGTGCGCACAATGCGCGTCGTGCGGGAGCGATGCTCCTCGCTCGGACCGGTGCGCCGCGGGAAGGGGCGACGGTCCGTTCATGATGCGGTCTGCCGGAGAGGTCAGCGACACATTCGACAGCACATGACAACGCGACCGGGCATCATGATCCCGGTAAGTCCGTTCGCCTCCAGGGCGGACAGAGTGCGCGTAATGTTCGTCATGTTGGCAATTGTTACCTGCCGTATCGCGGCGTGTCAAACCATGTCGCGAGGTGTCAGCGACAACGCGCAGAATATGATGGATCTGCGTTATTGAATAGGGCTGTCTTGTGCGAGATGGCCGGGCCAGCGCCGCGTTCCTGATCCCGGTAACATCGTGATGGTCGCGGTGCCGCGACGGCGACATCCGCGCTTACACCAGGTCGCGGCGCAACGCAGAAAAGGGATGACGGCATGGCTGATGCCCCCGAGCGGATCAACATCCGTCACATCGCCAGCCTCGTCGGCGTCTCGCACATGACGGTCTCCCGCGTTCTCAGCGGACACCCCTCCGTCCGCGAGAGCACCAAGCAGCGCGTGATGGAAGTCGTCGAAGAACTCAACTTCCGGCCGAACAGCGCGGCGAGGGAACTGGCCACTCGGCGCACGCGCCGCATCGGCGTCATGATCGAAAGCGCCGCCATGTCCGGGCCGGAGTCCGCGCTGCGGTACGTCGAAATTGCGGCGCGCGCGATCGGTTACTCCGTCACCTCGGTCGCGTTGCAGAGCGAAGAGGGCCTCGGAACTGCGGAAGCTGTCGGCCAGCTCACGGCGCAGGGAATCGACGGTTTGTGCGTTGTTGCGCCGCGATCATCCTCTGTCGCCGCGCTACGCCGCATCCGCATTGACGTTCCCGTTCTCGTTGTGAAGGCTGATTCGGATCCGACGTTCTTGACCGCATCAGCGGATCAGCGGTCGGGCGCCGATCTCGTCGTCGATCATCTTGTCGGCCTGGGTCACCGCGACATTGTGCACGTGGCGGGGCCGCTCGACTGGCTCGACGCGCGTGCGCGAGAGCGCGCCTTTCACGCGCGCATGAAGGAATGGGGACATCGCGAACGCCCAATCGTCGTTGGCGACTGGTCGTCTGACTTCGGCTATGACTGGGCACGCCGTCTTACCCGGATCCCGGATTACACGGCCATCTTTGCGGCCAATGATCAGATGGCGATGGGCATTCTGCACGGACTGCACGAAGCGGGCATTCGCGTACCCGAGGACATCAGCGTCGTGGGTTTTGATGATCTTGAGCTCGCCAGGCACACGCTTCCGCCGCTGACAACAGTTCGCCAAAACTTTGCGGAACTCGGTCGCGTCGTCGTCGAGTCGCTGCGCGCCGCGGCGGAAGGCGAAGATATCCCGCAGCGAACGCTTGTCCCGGTCGAGCTGATCGCCCGCGGATCCACGGCGGCGCCACGATCTCGGTGAGGAGTGCGTACCATGAGGGTGTCGCCGGCGACCCTGACGCCGGACCCGCGATGCGAGGGAGCACCGCCGTGCGCGCACGAGCCCTGAATGACCTCGACCCTGTTGTCGAACTCATTGGCGCGAGCGTGTCCTTTCCCGGAACACACGCGCTCGATGACGTTCATCTGACGATCCGTCCTGGTGAGGTCCACGCCCTCATGGGAGAAAACGGCGCGGGCAAGTCGACGATCATCCGGGCGCTCACCGGCGTGGTGCCGCTGGCCAAGGGCGCGATTCTGGTCGACGGCCTGCCTCATCGTTTTCACGGCCCTGCCGATGCGGCCGTTGTCGGCATTTCCGCTGCCTTCCAAGAGGTCTCGCTCGTTTCCGAGCTTTCGATTGCGGAGAACGTCATGCTCGGCCACGAGGTGCGCGGAAAATGGCGCATCAGCTGGCGCCGAACGCGGGTGCGTGCCCGCGAGATTCTGGCGGAGCTTGGCCTGGGGCATATCGATGTCCGCCTTCCCCTGTCGACCCTGAGCCCGCCCGACCGGCAAGTAGTGTCGATTGCGCGTGCCATGGTGAACAAGCCCCGCGTTTTGCTTCTGGACGAGCCGACGTCGAGCCTGGAAGAGTCCGGTGTGGCTCGCCTGTTCGGCGTGATCAGGCGGCTGCGGGATCAGGGCGTTGCGATCGTCTACGTGTCGCACTTTCTCGAGCAGGTTTTCGAGATCAGCGACCGTATGACAGTTCTGCGCGACGGTCGGCTGGTGGACGAGCTGGTCACGGCCGACACCGATCGCGCCTATTTGATCTCCCGGATGATGGGCCGCGAAATCGAGGAGTTGCGGGCAATCGGCTCCGAGCGGCGTGAGCACCGTGTCGAGCCGGAGGGTGATCCGGTTCTTCTCGCAACGGGAATCGGACGGCGAGGCTCGTTGCGCAGCGTGGATCTTGAACTGTACGAGGGGGAGATCGTCGGCGTCGCCGGGCTCCGCGGATCGGGGAGGACCGAACTCGCGCGCCTGATCGGCGGAGCAGATCTGACCGACACGGGCCAGGTATGTTTCTCGGGCGCGGTGGTTTCGTTGCGCTCTCCCCGCGTGGCGCTCCGTAACCGCATCGCCCTGTCTGCCGAGGATCGCACGGAGGAGGGGCTCGTTCTCGATATGTCGGTGCGCGAGAACATCGTGCTGTCTCTGCAGGCCATGCGGGGGTGGCGCAAGCGGGTGGGGCGCGCCGAACAGGACGACATTGTTCGCCGCTACGTCGACCTGTTGCGGATCGGCGCAAGCGATCTCGACGCTCCGGTGCGGACGCTCTCGGGCGGAAACCAACAAAAGGTGATGCTGGCGCGTCTGCTGGCGATCCGGCCCCGCGTCCTCGTGCTGGACGAACCGACCAAGGGTGTCGACATCGCCGCGAAGGTGGAACTGCAGAGGCATATCGCACGTCTCGTCGGTGATGGTGTTTCGGTTGTGTTCATTTCGAGTGAGATCGAAGAGACGATCAGGCTCAGCGACCGCATCGTTGTGATGAAGGACCGCGAGAAGATCGGCGAGATCAGCAACGGCCCCGCGATCTCTGTTGACACCGTGGTCGAGATGATCGCTGCCGACTCTCGGTAGCGAATCGGTACAGCGTGTGAAATCGCTACTTGTGTTCCGCGAAATGTTCCCGGTAACATCCGTGTAGTCGAGGCATCCACGAGGGATGTCCGTCACAGCACCGGGTCGAAGCAGACCCGGCGGTCTCGAAGGAGAGCACCAATGAAGAACAGCACATGGCTCGGTCGCGGAATCGCCCTCACCGGTGTCGCCGCTCTCGCGTTCAGTGTCGCAGCATGCGGCAACGGCGATGGTGACAACGGCGCAGCTGGCGGCTCGGGTGACGGCGATCTCGTAACGGTCGGCTTCGTCGCCGTTGGCCCGGAAGGCGCATGGCGTCAGGCAAACGAGGAGAACGTTCAGTCGACGTTCTCGTCCGACGCCGGCTTCGACCTGCGTTACTCGCCCTCGCAGGGCGGCGACCAGAACTCGCAGATCCAGGCCTTCACGGACTTCGTCGACCAGGGTGTCGACATCATCCTGCTGTCGGCAACCGAGGGCTCCGGCTGGGAAGACTCGCTGCGCCGTGCGCAGGAGGCCGAGATTCCCGTCGTCCTCATCGACCGCGGTATCGAGCCCGACGACACGTCGCTCTACGAGACCCGCATCGCACCCGACAACGTCGACGTGTCGACGTCGGTTGCCGAATGGGCGATCAGCGAATTCCCTGATGGCGGAACGTACTTCGTCCTCGAGGGTCCTGCCGGCGTTTCCGTCGTCAACGAGCGCAACGAGGGCTGGAAGGCGACGATCTCGGGTCACGACGAGTTCATCGACGGCGGCGCTCAGACAGCGAACTGGTCCACCGACGAGGCGCGCAGCGTCTTCGAGACGGTCCTGCGCTCGTCGGGCAACGGCATCGACTTCGTCTTCGCTCAGAACGACGAGATGGGTCTCGGAGCAGCGCAGGCTGTCTCAGAGGCAGGTCTCGTCCCCGGCGAAGACGTCAAGATCGCCACGATCGACGGATCGCGCGCCGCTCTTGAGGCACTCGTCGATGGCCGCCTGAGCTTCGTCGCCGAGTACAACCCGCTCGTCGGACAGACGGCGCTCGACGCGGTCAACACCATCCTCGACGGCGGAACGGTCGACTCGTACCTCATCGTCCCGAGCACCACGTTCGACGACCCCGAGGCAACAGAAGCCGCACTTCCCGACCGCGACTTCTAAACCGCGGACGAACACGCAACACTCCTGACCCCGGCGCCGTCTGACAGATGCGGCGCCGGGGCCATCGGACGCACTCCACAGGGGCGGCGAGAGAGAACAGCATGACGACACAACAGCCCATCGTCGAGATGACGGGCATCGAGATTACCTTCCCGGGTGTGAAGGCGCTTGACGGGGTCGATTTTCGACTCTTCCCCGGCGAGGTCCACACGCTCATGGGTGAGAACGGTGCCGGAAAATCGACGCTCATCAAGGCCCTCACTGGGGTTTACCGCATTGATGCGGGAACGATCACGGTGGCTGGGGAGAAGCGCCGGTTCAGCGGAACGGGAGACGCGCAGGACGCGGGTATTTCCACCGTGTACCAGGAGGTCAACCTCTGCACCAACCTCACGATCGGTGAGAACGTCATGCTGGGCCGCGAGGTGCGCGGTCCCCTCGGAATCAACTGGCGGGCCACCAACCGCGAGGCCCGCAAGGCCCTGTCAAAGCTCGGCTTGGAACACCTCGACCCCACGCGTCCCCTCGCCAGCATTTCTATCGCCCTCCAGCAGCTCGTCGCCATCGCACGCTCGATGGTGGTCTCGCCGAAGGTGCTCATTCTTGATGAGCCGACCTCCAGCCTCGACTCCCACGAGGTGGAGGGGCTGTTCGAGGTCATTCGCAAGCTGCGCGACGAGGGAGTGGCGATCTTGTTCGTCTCCCACTTCCTCGACCAGGTTTACGAGATCAGCGACCGACTGACCGTTCTCCGCAATGGCGCCTATATCGGTGAACGGATGACCGTCGACCTTCCTCGCGGCGAGTTGATCTCGATGATGATCGGTAAGGACCTCGAAGCGCTCCAGGCGCTCGGCGCTGGTCGCGGTCACGGCAGCACGCGTGACCCGAAGGAGGTGCCCGTGATCGAAGCGACAGGAATCTCCCGCAAGGGCGCGATCAACCCCACGGACGTCTCCATCGCTCGCGGAGAGATTGTCGGCGTTGCCGGCCTCCTCGGCTCAGGCCGCACGGAGCTCGCGCGTCTTCTGTACGGCGCCGATAAGACGGAGACCGGCACGATTAAGCGCGCCGGCACCAAGGTGAACCTCTCGTCTCCCGGCGTTGGTCTGGCGAAAAAGATCGCCTACTCGACGGAAAACCGTCGTGATGAGGGAATCATCGGGGATCTCACCGTTCGTGAGAACATCATCCTCGCGCTGCAGGCCGAAAAGGGCTGGATGCGGCCGATTCCCCGCAAGCTGCAGGACCAGATCGCTGAGCAGTACATCACGGCGCTCGGCGTACGCCCGGCCGACCCCGAACGCCCCATCAAGAACCTCTCGGGCGGAAACCAGCAGAAGGTCCTCCTCGGACGCTGGCTGGCCACGCAGCCCGACCTCCTGATCCTTGACGAGCCGACGCGCGGAATCGACATCGGCGCGAAGGCCGAGATCCAGGAGTACGTCGCCGAGCGCGCCGAGAAGGACGGGCTCTCCGTCGTGTTCATCTCGAGTGAGCTCGAAGAAGTCGTTCGCCTCAGCGAGCGCATTCTCGTCATGAAGGACCACGAGAAGATTGGCGAAATCGTCACCTCATCCGTGACGACCGCACAGACCATCGTTGACACAATCGCCGATCACGGCGCCGTAAAGGAGCCCGTCGCATGATGGCGGACAGCCAACGCGGCGTGCTCAGCACGCTGCAGGAGATTATCAAGAAGCCGTATTCATGGGGAATCGTCGCGATTATCGCGCTTCTGTGCATCAACGTTCTTCAAGATCCGGGATATCTCGCGATCTCCGTTAACCAGGTCAACGGCAACCTCGTCGGCAACGTCTTGGACATTCTTCGGGCCGCGGCGCCGATCCTCATGATCGCCGTTGGCATGTGCCTTGTCATCGCCACCAGCGGAATCGACCTTTCGGTCGGCTCCGTGATGGCGGTCGGCGGCGCCGTGTCGATGGAGGTCCTGCGCGGAATCGGTCAGACCGACTCGATGGGCGCGGCCCTCGCCGCACTCGGGCTGGCGATCGGACTCAGCGCCCTACTCGGCATGGCCAACGGATTCCTCGTCGCGGTCGTGCGGCTGCAACCGTTCATCACCACGCTCATCATGATGATGGCCGGTCGCGGAATCGCGCGCGTCATTACGGGCGGACAGAACACGGCCGCCTCCAACGACCAGTTCCGCTGGATTGCCAACGGATACGTTTTCGGTCTGCCCGTTATCGTGATCATCGCGTTCGCGATCGTCATCCTCGTGGCCCTGATCGTGCGGAAAACTGCACTCGGCCTCATGATCGAGGCCATCGGTATCAACGAAACAGCCAGCCGCATGGCCGGCATCAAGCCCCGCGGTCTGCTGATCACGGTGTACGCGATCAGCGGAGCTCTTGCCGGAATGGGCGGAGTGTTCGCCACCGCGACGGTGATGACCGTTGACGTGTCGCGGACGGGCTATCTGCTGGAACTCGATGCCATCCTCGCGGTGGTGATCGGTGGAACAGCTCTCGCCGGCGGCAAGTTCTCCCTGGGCGGCGCCGTCGTTGGCGCCCTCCTCATCGCGACGCTGGACAAGACCGTCGTCTTCCTCGGCATTCCGTCGTCGGCGACGCCCGCTTTCAAGGCCGCGATCATCATCATCATTTGTCTGGCGCAGTCGACGCGCGTCCGTGAGTACTTCGCGGCCCGACGACGACCCGTCCCGACGCGTGCGAAGGAGCGTGCCGCATGATGTCCCTCACGCGGAAAGACAACAAGGCTGCTCTCGCGGAACACGCAGAAGAGACCGAGAAGAAGGCGTGGTCGGCAGGACGCCTGCTTCAGCTGAACCCCTCGGCGCTTCCCACCGCAGCGGCGCTCGTGATTTTCGTCGGAATGATCGTCTTCGGCGAGATTCAGTACGGCGGCATCGTGCAGATGAACACGATCTCCAACCTGTTCATCAACAACGCCCACCTCATTCTGATCGCCGTCGGCCTGACATACGTGATCATCACCGGCGGTATCGACCTGTCCGTCGGCGCGGTAATTGCGTTCTCCTCCGTTGCCGGTGTGATGCTGGCGAACACGGGCTGGAATGCCTGGGTCGTCGTTGTGCTGATGATCGCGATCGGTGCGGGATTCGGTCTCCTCTCGGGCTCGCTCGTGGAGATCTTCAAGGTGCAGCCGTTCATTGCAACGCTCGCCACGATGTTCCTCGCTCGCGGTCTGGCATCGATGCTGTCGACAACACCCGAACGACTGGACGATGATTCGCCCATCCGCATTCTGGCGAAGCCGATTCGGTTGATCGACGGTCCCGGTGTCAACGACCTCGTCATCACTCCCGGCGTCATCATCGCCTTGCTTGCCGTTGCCGTGTCGTTCGTGATTCTGCACCGCACCCGCATGGGCCGCACCGTGTACGCGATCGGTGGCAACGAGAACTCCGCTGCGCTGATGGGCCTGCCCGTTGCACGCACACGCCTTCTCGTCTACGTGATCAGTGGTGCGCTATCCGGTCTGGCTGCGGTGATCTACACGGCGCGTCTTGGTATCGGCCAGAACATCACGGGCGTCGGGTGGGAGCTCGACGCGATTGCCGCCGTGGTGATCGGCGGAACCCTGCTGACGGGCGGCGCGGGGTTTGTCTTGGGATCCGTGATCGGCGCCCTTGTCCTGGGCATGATGTCGGTTCTGATCACTCGTGATGGTGGTATTCGTCCCGAGTTCACCACGATCATCACGGGCGGAATCCTGCTCGTGTTCGTTCTCCTCCAGCGCGCTGTCACGGCGCGGCGTAGGAAGCAGTCGTAGCCGCGTCGGCCCGTCCCTGTGACGGGCCGACGCTCCCCCTGGGGACCGAGCCGGGGTAGCTGATGTTGTCAACGATGACAGGAGGAGCAATGACGCTCAGACGAGGAAAAGCGCGGCCGGTAGCCGTCGCATTCACGATGGCGGCCGCTGTGATGGCGTCATCGTTGCTCGCGATATCCCCGGCGACGGCAGATGATGCTCCTCAGCCGTTTCTTCACTATCCGCTGACAGAAACTGAAGGAACGATTGCGCACAACGTTGTGCTCCTGGACGAGGACCAGAGCGGGAACTACTTCATCGTCGGCCTCGGGAATGAGGCCAGCAGTAACGATGGCGACGGATACCTCTTCCTCACCGGGAACACGCAGTTCCGCGGTGCTGCGACGCTCACCAACTGGCAGGGCGAAGAAAACGCGCGTTCCGATCGAGCGTTGCCGCGCGGTGAATGGTAGACGGTGACCTACACGCTCGACGGTGCGGCCGGCGAATCCCGGCTCTTCTTGAACGGTCTCCTCGTCGCGGAGAACCTTGATTCGACGATCGCTCCGAAAGACATCGGTGGCGGATCGACGACGCATAACTATCTGGGGCGTTCGAACTACGCTGCCGACAACCTTTTTCAGGGCCAGATTCGCGATGTCCGCATGTACGACGAAGCGCTGATGGTTGCGCACATCGGTGATATCGGACTGTCGGAAGACGTTCTTCGTATCGACCCCATTATTGACGGCGGCGAACGCGATGTGCTTTTCGCCGTTGAGCCCGGAACTGACCGCACAAACCTGACGCCGATATTCAACCTGCGTCCCGGAACGGCCTCGTCGCCTGCTTCCGGAACAACGCTAGACCTGACAGACTTCCTCGACCCCGAGACGGGGAAGTGCTTCCTCTACTGGGGCAACGGACGCCCCGTGTACGCGGAGCTCAGTGACGATATGACGAGTGTTGTTCCCGGAACAATCCGTGTTCAGGACGGGCTCACCGGCTACCGCGAGAGCACCTTCGTCAACTACCGCGAAGGTATGTACCACCTGACGTATTCGATTGACGACACCGGAAGCGAGAATTACCGGGTCGGCTACGCAACGAGCGACTCTCCGCACGGTCCGTGGACATACCGGGGCGTCATCGTCCAAAAGGACGCTTCGCTCGGCATCCTGGGAACGGGTCACAATTCCGTTCTCAACGTGCCAGGAACAGACGACTGGTACATGGTCTACCACCGCTTCGCGCGGTTCGAACTGCATTCGACACCGGTTCACCCGGCGACGGTGTCCGCGGACAGCGAGGGGCGCATCACGACGCGCCTCAACATTCCCGCCGACACGACAGCAGGCGTGCACTCGCTGATCGCGGTTACGCCCTACGGCGAGCTGAAGGTTCCCGTGACGGTGGTTTCTCCTGCCGGAGATGCGGACCCGGAGGCGCCCGCCCCGAGTCAGACCGCGACACCCGATGATCTCGCGGCGACGGGTGGCTTCGATGCCTCCTTCGCCGCGCTCCTCGCCTTCGCGGCGATGCTGCTGGGCGGCGTGAGTCTGTTCGCGACTCGCGTCAGAAAGCGGTCGACGTGTTGATCCTGGGAGGGGCCCGATCCCTCCCTCCCCGGTTACGGGCCATGCGGCCTGCAACCTTCCTCTCCCCAATGTCGAAGGAGACAAAGTAGCGATGACGCACATACAAGGAAGACGAGCGCGGCGTTCAGCCATAGCGTTCGCCGCAGCGGGAGGCCTCGCAGCGACACTGATTTCTGCGCCACCCGCGCTGGCAGATGATGGCCCACAGCCATTTGTGCACTATCCGCTGACAGAAACCGAAGGCACCGTCGCGCAGAACGCGGCCGGTGATGGTTTGGACGGCGAGATCCGCGGCGGCGCCGAGCTCCTAGGCGATCAGGGAATCCGTTTTAACGGAACTGACGCGGATGTTCGTCTGCCGAACGACATCATGGCGGGGCTTGACGAGATCACCGTCAGCCTCGATGTGCTCGTCGATGACTCCCAGCAGGGGAACTACTTCATCGTCGGCCTCGGTAACCAGGCCACAGGAACTCCGGGCGGTGGAGACGGATACCTGTTCCTCACCGGGAACCCCGCAACCCGCGGAGTGATCTCCCTCGACCATTGGAACGCCGAACACAACGCGCGGAGCGACGCTCCTCTCGTACGCGGTGTGTGGCAAACACTCACATACACGGTCGGTGACGGAGCGTCACATCTCTACCTTGATGGTGAGCTGATCGCGGAGAACACGGACACCGCTGCAACACCGGGTGAGATCGGCGGAGGTGTGAGCACGCACAACTACCTCGCGCGATCCAACTACGCTGCTGACCGCCTGTTTACGGGCCAGCTCCGCGACTTCCGCCTGTACGATCAGGCGCTCACCGCTGAGCAGGTACAGGAACTCGCCCCCAGCGACGCTGACCGCCTCGCCGATGCCGTGGCTGTTCTTGATCTCGGCGATCTCTCCGCACTCACAAGCAACCTACCCCTCCCTACTCAGGGAGCGAGCGGAACGCAGATCGTTTGGGCCTCGTCCGATGACAGCGTGATCGCACCGGACGGCACGGTGACGCGCCCCGCGGCCGGCTCGGATGACGCGTCGGTGACGCTCACGGCGACGCTGACCCGTGGCGAGGCGAGCGATCAGAAGACATTCGACGCCACCGTCGTCGCGTTGCCGACAACGGCACGCACGCTCGACGACGCCTACAACGCGCTCGACGTCGTCAACATCGACGACGTGCGGGGAAACCTCACGCTTCCCTCCACGGTTCCCGGAGCGCCAGCAGACCTGGACATCACGTGGCAGTCAGATGACGCTTCTGTCGTCGCGGAGGATGGCATCGTCACGCGCCAGTCCGAGGACGCCGAGGTAGGCCTTACCGCGACGATCTCCTACGCAGGGGAGACCCGAACGAAGTCGTTCACGGCACGCGTACTCGCTGCGGTTGAACTTGATGAGTTCGAGGGATACGTCTTCAGCTACTTCACCGGCAACTCGTGGGACGGCGAGAAGATCTATTTCGCCGCAAGTGAGGGAAATGACGCGCTGAACTGGCAGTACCTCAATGACCAGCAGCCGATTCTCGAATCGAGTGAGGGAACGACGGGTCTGCGCGATCCGTTCATCATCCGCTCACCCGAGGGTGACCGCTTCTATCTGATCGCGACCGACCTGTCGACTCCGGGGGTGAACCACGACTGGAACTACATGCAGCGTCACGGGAGCCAGTACCTGGAGATCTGGGAGTCCACCGACCTGGTGAACTGGTCGGACCAGCGTCACGTGAAGGTCTCGCCGGACAACGCCGGCAACACCTGGGCGCCCGAGGCGTTCTACGACGACGAAATCGGCGAGTACGTCGTGTTCTGGGCGTCCAAGCTGTACCCGGAGAACGATCCCGGACACGCCACGAACACCTACAACCGCATGATGTACGCCACGACTCGTGACTTCGTGAACTTCTCCGAGGCGCAGGTTTGGCAGGACACCCCGCCCCACAGCCGCATTGACACCACGGTGATCAAGGACGGAGACACCTACCACCGCTTCACGAAGGAGGAGGGTGGCTCGAACGACATCCTCCAGGAGCAGTCGACGAGCCTGCTCGCGGCAACGGACGAATGGGAGTTCGTCACCAACGGCATCGGTGCGAACGCCGGTACTCGCGCAATCGAGGGACCGACGATCTTCCAGGCGAACCCGGCCGACGTCAACGGTGGTGGAAAGTACTACCTGTTCGTTGACGAGTATGGCGGACGTTTCTACATTCCTCTCGTCAGCGACAGCCTGGACGACCCCGACTGGCAGGTTCCTGCCGAGTTCAACCTTCCCGGAGCACCGCGTCACGGCACCGTGATGCCGGTAACGAAGGAAGAGCACGAGCGTCTGCTCGAGGCATGGGGTCCGGAAGAGGAAGAACCGGTTGACCCGGTCGATCCGACGGATGTTGAGCTTCGCGCGCACCTCCCGCTGGGCGAGGATGTCACCGACACCGTCGGAGACTTCGACGGAACGATCTCTGGCAACGCGACGTTCGATGACGGCCTCACCCTCACGGGTGGCACGTCCGGGCCGTACGTTGAGCTTCCGGCTGAGCTGTTCACGGCCGACGAGAAGATGACGATTTCGTCGTGGATTCGTCGCGATGCCGGCAACGGAAACTCGGCAGCCCTGACATTCGGCAGCCGCGTGACCAGCGGATATCCGCCGCACTACTGGATTCTCAACCCGGCGAATCCCGACGGGTTCGTGAAGAGCGTCATGACAAACGGGACGAGCGCTGATTCGCCTTGGTCGACGGAGGTCGGCGCAACGAACGCCGCCACGTCACGCACGGCAAATGGTCTTCGCGGTGCATGGGCGCAGTACACGACGGTCATCGACGAAACATCGATCACGACCTACGTGAACGGTCAGCCGGTGGGTGCCCCCGTGGCGAAGTCGATGCTGGTCAGCGAGTTCTCGGGCGACATGGTCGCCTACCTCGGTCGCTCGCCGTACCCGGCCGACACCCGTTACGCTGCCGCATTCCGCGACCTGCGTGTCTTCACCGGCGCGATGGACGAGGACGCGGCAGAGCAGCTCTTCCTGGATGATGTCCAGGCGCCCCCGGCATCCGCATCGGACGCCGAGGTATCGGAAACGAACGGCCGTGTCGCCGTGTCATGGACCGCGCCGGCCAGCGCGGGCTATGCGCCGATTGAGGGATACCGCGTCGTTCTCGACGGGCCTGAGCGTTACGAAGAGTCCGTTGAGTCGGGTGTGACCACCGTCGACTTCGGTGCTGTTGCCGAGGGCGACTACACCGTAACGATCACGGCGTACAACCTCGTTGGTGACGGCCCTGCGTACGATGCGGGAACGGTCAGCGCAATCGTGACCATGTCGCCCGCCGAAGAAGACCTCTCGCTTGTCGAGATCTTCGGAGCAGACGACATCCGTGGCAACATCACGCTTCCGGCTGCGGGCCCGCTGAATGGCGAGCCCATCGAATGGAACGCGACGCCTGCGGGCATCATCACGACTGATGACGACGGAGAAACACTTGCCGGTGTCGTCACGCGAGGCGACGAGGATGTCGAGGTCACCCTGACCGCGACATCGGGCGATGCCGAGCGCGAATACACCGTGATCGTCAAGGCGGCGACGGAGCTGGACGAATTCGCGTCCTACTTCTTCTCCTACTTCACGGGCGAGGGCGGGCCGACGCCTCCGGGCGGCGAGGCCATTCGGTTCTCGTTGAGCGAGGGCGCCGACGCACTCACCTGGGGCAACCTCAACGACGGAAACGTGGTGCTGGAGTCCACGATGGGCACCGAGGGTCTGCGTGACCCGTTCATCATGCGCTCCCCGGACGGCGACCGGTTCTACCTGATCGCTACCGACCTCAACACCGCTGCCGGAACGGACTTTGGCCGCGATCAGCGCGAGGGAAGCTTGTACCTGGAGATCTGGGAGTCTAACGACCTCGTCAACTGGTCTGAGCAGCGTCACGTGAAGGTGTCGGATGAGCTCGCGGGAAACACCTGGGCTCCCGAGGCGTTCTGGGACGAATCGATCGGTGCCTACCTGGTGTTCTGGGCCTCGAACCTCTATGACACCCCGGAGATCGAGGGGCGTGACAACTTTCAGAACTACAACCGCATGATGTATTCCGTCACGCGTGACTTCGTGAACTTCACGGAGCCGGAGATCTGGATCGACTCCAAGCGCGGAACCGGTCGCGGCACGATCGACTCCAGCGTGATCAAGGAAGACGACACGTACTTCCGGTTCACGAAGGACGAGGCAGACATGACGATCTACCTCGAGCAGTCGAACCACCTGCGCGCCACGGTCGAGCACGAAGGAATCGCCGATCCCTTCGAAACAACGGATGACCCGAACGAGTGGAGCCTCGTCTCCGACAAGATCGGTGTTGGCCAGCAGTACGTCAACCCCACGGGGAACACGTCGACCTTTACACAGGGTGAAGGCCCGACGATCTTCCCCGCCATCGGAGACCCCGACCGCTGGTACCTGTTCGTTGACCAGCCGGGCTACCACGGCGGCGCCGGCTACGCGGCGATGACCAGCACCGACCGCGGAAAGACCTGGGAAGTTCTCGATTCGTCGAGGCTCCCGCAGTCGCCGCGTCACGGAACGGTCATGCCGATCACCCGCGAAGAGAACGACCGCGTTCTCGAGGCCTACCAGGCTGATCGTCTGGTGACGGCTGTCGAATCGTTCGAGATTGAGATTTCGGACGCCGATGAGTCGGTTGATCTGCCGGAGACGGCCCTTGCGACGATCAACAACGAACAGGTGGCCGTTGGGGTTGTCTGGGAGGAGTTCGATCACTCCGGTCTCGCGTCGGGCGAATCGCTCGAGGTGCGCGGGTGGCTCGAGAACGCGGCGGCAACGCCCGCGATCGCGACGATCGTCCACGTCGGCGACGACGGCCAGGATGTTGATGCAGACGCGACGGCTGCTGCTGGTTCGGATGAGGGTGCGGATGCTGATGCGTCGGATGCTGATGCGTCGGCTGCTGGTTCGGATGAGGGTGCGGATGCTGATGCGTCGGCTGCTGGTTCGGATGAGGGTGCGGATGCTGATGCGTCGGCTGCTGGTTCGGATGAGGGTGCGGATGCTGATGCGTCGGCTGCTGGTTCGGATGAGGGTGCGGATGCTGATGCGTCGGCTGCTGGTTCGGATGAGGGTGCGGATGCTGATGCGTCGGCTGCTGGTTCGGATGAGGGTGCGGATGCTGATGCGTCGGCTGCTGGTTCGGATGAGGGTGCGGATGCTGATGCGTCGGCTGCTGGTTCGGATGAGGGTGCGGATGCTGATGCGTCGGCTGCTGGTTCGGATGAGGGTGCGGATGCTGATGCGTCGGCCGCTGGATCGGACCAGGACGCTCAGGCAGATGCCTCGGGTAGCGATGGCGATCAGCGTGAGCTAGAGCTCACAGCAGAAGCCGGCACGGTTGTTGCCGGTGGCGAGCTGTCCATCACGCTCACGGGTCTGCTCGAGGGCGACGAGGTCGTGTTCGAACTGCACTCGGACCCGATCGAGCTTGCGCGTCTGACCGCGGATGAGAACGGAACGATCAGCGCTGCGCTGAAGATTCCCGCCAACACTCCTGCTGGTGAGCACACGCTCGTCGCGATCACTCCCTACGGCACACTGGAGCTTCCCGTGACCATCGAGGCAGCGCCCGCTGCTGACAGCGATGGCGGCGCGAACCCGGTCGCTCCTGGCAACGACGATGACGATCTCGCTCCGACGGGTGGCTTCCCTGCCACTCAGGTCGGCCTGATCGCCCTCGCGGCGATGCTGCTCGGCGGCGCCGGACTCCTCGGAGTCCGTAGCCTGCGCCGACAGCGCGCATAGAACGTGTGGGCTCGTCTTTTCCCCCTGAGGACGAGCCCACACCGCACGCGAACCGGGGCGTTCGTGTTGAATCGGATCATGACTGATCTGATCTTCACGGACGCCCCCGATTCGTCTCGCTACGAGCTGCGCGCGGAGGGTGAGCTTGTCGCCGCTCTCGAATACCAGGTCTCGGGCGAGGCAGTTTCGCTCACGCGCACGTACACGAGCCCCGAACATCGTGGCAAGGGCTACGCGGGGATCATCACCGAGCGTGCCGTTGACGCGATCGAGGCGGCGGGCGGGCTCACGATCGTCCCCATGTGTTCCTATGTCGCGGGGTGGTTCGAGAAGAACCCCGAGCGCGCGAACGTTCTGGAGTGACCGTCACATGACGTGGCGTTCCGTATCTCCGGAGCAATTTTCTTGAGGGGCGTCCGTTCCCGGTTCGCTTGATGCCACTGCGTGGCGGGCGGGTTCTCGGGCTGGACGTTGCCGGAACCGTTCACTCCGTTGGCGCGGGCGTCACGGATGTCGTCGCCGGCGACGTTGTTTTCGGAACCGCGATCGTGGGCGACGGATCCCTGGCGGAGTTCGCGCGAGCACGAGTTGATCGCCTTACGCCGAAGCCGGAACGGCTTTCGCTCCCGGAGGCGGCGGCCGTACGATGCGATCATCGACACCGGCGGTCATCGACCTGACGCAACTGATCGCCCGCGGGCACGTCTCCCCGGTCATCACCGGCACGTATGGCCTTGACGACGCTCAGCGTGCCATTGCCTCGCTGGGCAGAGGGCGCGGGGCGGGCAAGGTCGTCGTCACAATCGACTGACACGCCCCGCGCTTCTAGCGGCTACTTTGCGGTCTGGTCGTCGCCCGTGACCTCGAACCAGTCGAGAGAAAGCTCGGCGGCAGGGCCAACGGGGTTCACAACGAGACCCTGCATGCCGTCCTCCGCTGCGGAGGCGACAATACGATCAAGAGTTGTCGGCTGGGCGATTGCGTCTGACTTCCATGCCCAGAGTTCGGCGGGGCTGGTGAACAACGCGTGCAGCTGGCGGCCGTCCGGGTGCGTTGCGGTGGCGACGGTGTATCCCGTGACCTCTCCGGCTTCGTCGGTGACGGGAAGTCCTCCGACGTACACGACGGCGTCCTTGAGCATCCGAACGAAGGCGTCCAGCTGCACGCCGCCATCAACGAGAGCCGAGGCGAGCTGTGCGGCATCTGCGGGGCTATCGCCGAACGCGCGGCCGAGCTCATCGCTGTACGCCACAAACGCCCCGGGAGTTCCCGCGTCGATCACGATGCCATCGTGGTTTTCCATTGCCTGCTTCAGGGCTGCCGCGCCGGGCTGTGCCAGCGAGGTCGTCTTCTCGGCCGGTGAGAACGCCTCAAGGCGCGGGTTTTCCGTAAACGCCAGCAGCAGGTCCTTGCCTTCGCCATCGGAAACAGAGGTGACGGCGAGCTTGTCGCCCTCCTGCATCGGGTTTGCGGGGTCGGCGAACTCCGAGCTGGAGATGTCCAGGAGGAGCTTGCCGGACGCGGCGCGACGAAGAACATCGCTGTGCGTCTGAGGGTCCTTTTGCGTCGACCAGGCCTCCAGGGCCTCCTGCACGCGGGTGTTCTGCACGATGTTTGACGGCTGAGTGCCGCTCGGCTGCGAAGAAGTCATCCCCACCACGCTACGCGCCAGGTCGCGCGTGCGCGAATGGGCGTCATCATTTCCTCATAAAACGGGCGGTGCCACGGCTGAAAAGCCGTGGCACCGCCCGTTTTATGCTCTCAGATCAGCTACCGAGGGCGCGCTTCATCAGATCAGCATGCTCGATCGCGTGCACCTTTGACGAGCCGGTCGACGGCGCGGCCGCAGCGGGACGCGACACCACCGTGAACTCACGTCCGACGCTCGGAGACAGCCACTGCTGGATGAACGGCCATGCCCCCTGGTTCTCGGGCTCATCCTGAACCCACACGACTTCAGCGTTCGGGTACGACGCAAGCGCCGCGCGCAGCTCCTCAACCGGGGCTGGGTAGAACTGCTCCACGCGCACGAGAGCGATCGCGTCGTTCGGGTTCTTCTGCAGCTCGCCGCGCAGATCCCAGTGGATCTTGCCCGAGTGAACGAGCACGCGGGTGACAGCGTTGGCATCGAGGCCGCGGTCGTCGCCGATCACGGGCTCGAACGTGCCCTGCGTGAGGTCGGCAACTTCGCTGGTGGCACCGCGAAGGCGAAGCATCGCCTTCGGCGTGAAGACCACGAGCGGGCGACGCGGGCGCTGGTAGGCGTGGCGGCGCAGCAGGTGGAAGTACGACGCGGGCGTGGACGGGCGCGCCACCGTCATGTTGTCCTGCGCGCACAGCTGCAAGAAACGCTCGATACGAGCCGACGAGTGATCGGGGCCCTGGCCCTCGTAGCCGTGGGGGAGAAGCAGAACAACGCCGGATTCCTGTCCCCACTTCTGGTCGGCAGAAGAGATGAACTCATCGATGACCGACTGGGCGCCGTTGACGAAGTCACCGAACTGTGCCTCCCAGAGCACGAGCGCGTTCTCGTCCTCAACGGAGTATCCGTATTCGAACGCGAGCGCAGCGTATTCGCTGAGTAGCGAGTCGTACACCTGGAAACGAGCCTGATCCTCGGCGAGGTTCTGGAGGGGGAGCCATTCCTGACCGTTGACGCGGTCGTGCAGAACCGCGTGGCGCTGGACGAAGGTGCCGCGGCGGGAGTCCTGGCCGACCAAACGAACGGGCGTTCCCTCGAGCAGCAGAGAACCGAAAGCGAGCAGCTCTCCGTACGCCCAGTCGATCTTGCCCTCGCGGGACATCTGCACGCGCTTGTCGAGCAGCTGCTGCAGCTTGGTGTGCACCGTGAAGCCGGCCGGCTTGTTGGCGTGGGCGTCGCCCACCTGCGTGATGACGTCGACGTCAACGCCGGTTGTCTCCGGCACCGTTGTGACGGGCTCGTCGAAATCGCCATCCGGGACTACGGGAATCGAGCCGGTCTCGGCCGCGTGCGTCTCGGCGAACGCGATCTCGAGGCGGTTCTGGAAGTCCGCCTTCGCGGCCTCGTACTCTTCTTCCGTGATGTCGCCACGGCCAACGAGCGACTCGGTGTACAGGCGCCGGACGGAACGCTTCGCCTCGATCAGGCCGTACATCAGCGGCTGGGTCATCGAGGGGTCGTCGCCCTCGTTGTGCCCACGGCGGCGGTAGCAGACGAGGTCGATGACGATGTCGCGGTGGAACTTCTGGCGGTATTCGAATGCCAGTTCGGCGGCGCGAACAACCGCCTCGGGGTCGTCACCGTTGACATGCAGAATCGGCGCAGCGATCGCCTTGGCGGGGCCCGTGGCGTAGTACGACGAGCGAGCATCCTGCGGCAGCGTTGTGAAGCCCACCTGGTTGTTGGCGATCACGTGGATCGTTCCGCCCGTGCGGTATGCGCGCAACTCGGACATCTGCAGAGTCTCGAGAACAACGCCCTGCCCGGCGAAGGCGGCGTCGCCATGGACGAGGATCGGCAGCCAGGGGAAAGATCCGCGGTCGTGGCGGTCCTGCTTGGCGCGGACGATGCCCTCCAAAACGCCGTCGACCGTTTCCAAGTGCGAGGGGTTCGCCGCCAGGTACACGTCAATGTCCCGGCCGTCCGTGGCGTGGAACGTGCCCTCGGTGCCGATGTGATACTTCACATCACCCGAACCGCGCTTGTTGCCGGGGAGAGCGCCCTCGAACTCGCTGAACACATCGCCGTAGGTCTTCCCGGCGATGTTGGTGAGCACGTTGAGACGCCCGCGGTGAGCCATACCGATCGCGGCGCCTTCAAGGCCGGCCGCGGCGGCGCCGTCGATCACGCGGTCAAGAAGCGGGATGAGCGACTCGCCGCCCTCGAGCGAGAATCGCTTCTGCCCGACATACTTCGTCTGCAGGAAGGTTTCGAAAGCTTCCGCCTGGTTGAGCTTGCCGAGCACACGAATCTGCTCGTCGTGGTCGAGCTTCTCGTAGGGACGCTCGAGCTTCTGCTGGAACCACTCGCGCTGCTCGTGGTCGGGGATGTGCATGTACTCGATGCCGGTGGTGCGGCAGTACGTGTCGCGAAGAACACCGAGGATGTCGCGCAGCTTCGCCTGACGCTTACCGCCAAAACCACCCGTGACGAACTCGCGCTCGAGATCCCAGAATGTGAGGCCGTGCGATTCGATCTCAAGGTCGTGGTGCGAGCGCTGCTCGAAGGCGAGGGGATCGATGTCCGCCATCAAATGACCGCGAACGCGGTAGGCGTTGATGAGCTCCTGAACACGCGCTGTCTTGTCGACACGCTCGGCGACGTCAACAGAGACGTCGGCGCTCCAGCGGATCGGAGCGTAGGGAATCCGCAGCGCGGCAAAGATGTCGTCGTAGAAGTGGCTCTGACCCGTGAGCAGCTCGTGGACGATCTTGAGGAACTCGCCCGAGCCCGCGCCCTGGATGACCCGGTGGTCGTATGTGCTCGTGAGCGTGATCGTCTTACCGATCGCCAGTTCGTTCAGCGTTTTCTGGCTGGCGCCCTGGAACTCTGCCGGGTAGTTGAGCGCGCCCGCGCCGATGATCGCGCCCTGGCCCTGCATGAGGCGCGGAACCGAGTGAACGGTTCCGATTCCGCCGGGGTTGGTGAGCGAAATCGTCGTTCCCGCGAAGTCGCTCGCCCCGAGCTTGTTCGCGCGAGCACGGCTGACGAGGTCTTCGTAGGCATCGAGGTACTCGCGGAACGAGAGCGACTCGGTGTTCTTGATGCTGGGAACCATCAGCGCCCGCGAGCCGTCGGGGCGCGGCAGGTCGATTGCGATACCGAGGTTGATGTGGGCGGGAGCGACGACGCTCGGCTTGCCATCGACTTCGGCGTAGTAGACATTCTGGCTGGGGAAGACCTTGAGGGCCTGAATGAGCGCCCAGCCGATGAGGTGTGTGAACGACACCTTGCCACCGCGCGAACGCGCCATGTGGTTGTTGATGACGATGCGGTTGTCGATCATCAGCTTGGCGGGGACCGTGCGAACGCTCGTCGCCGTCGGGACCGTCAGCGACTGGTCCATGTTCTTGGCGAGGGTCTTCGTCATCCCCTTGAGGACGGTGACCTTGTCCGAGGCGGCCGAATCGTCCGACGCGGCGCTCGATGTCTTCTTCGACTCAGGCTCGGCGGGGATCGGCGCGGGGGCCGCAGGCTTGGCTGTTGTCCGCGCTACGGGGGGTGAACCGTTTGTCGCGGGTTTTGCCGCGGGAACGTCACTCGCCGCCGTCTTCTGCGGGGGCGCCTGCTGCTCGGTGGACTGGCCATTCTGAGCGGCGTACTGCTCCATAATCGGCCACCATTCCTTGTCGACGGCGTTCTTATCGACCTTGTACTGCTGGAAGAGTTCGTCGACGAGCCACTGGTTGGCCCCGAATCCTCCGTCGTACGACGTCCCGACACCCGTCACCTGACTCGACACGGTCAGATCCCACTTTCATCGATGAAATGCTGTTCGACGCGCGACCAGCGGGTCGCACACACGGCTTCCAGCCTACGTTATGCCTGCCCCTGCGCGCGCTGGGAACTGAAGTGCCGCGTAGAGCAAATTCCGGGCTGTGACGACGCCGTGATGGCACCGGGTGCCCGCTGTGACCCGTGACGTTCGGTCATCCCCATCGTCTATGATCACCTGATCATGGATGACCCTCCTAGTCGCAGACCCACGCCCACCCGATCCCACCCGCCCCAGGCGCAACTCCCCGAGGAGGGAGGAGCCCGGCTGTGATGGATTGGATCATGTTGGGTGTGGGTGTCCTCCTCATCATTGGCACCGGCATCTTCGTCGCGAGCGAGTTCGCGCTCGTCAATCTCGATAGGGCCGATCTGGAAGCGCGTCGCGAGCGGGGCGAAACCCGCCTGACGATGACGATCTCCGCGCTGCGTCATACCTCGACGCACCTCTCGAGCGCTCAGCTGGGCATCACACTGACAACGCTCCTCACGGGCTACACGATGGAACCGGCGATGTCCTCGCTACTGGACCCCGTGCTCGGACAGTGGGTGCCAGAGGCCGGCGCGCAGGCGATTTCCACGGTCATCGCGATGGCCATTGCCACGTTCTTGTCGATGATCATCGGTGAACTCATCCCGAAGAACTTCGCCCTGGCCCTTCCCCTCGCAACGGCGAAAGTTGTCGCGCCGTTGCAGATCGGTTTTACCACCGTCTTCCGCCCCGCGATCGTTCTGCTCAACGGCAGCGCGAACGCGATTTTGAGGGCGATGGGCGTTGAGCCGAAGGAAGAACTTTCGGGGGCGCGTACGGCCGAGGAACTGTCCAGCCTTGTGCGTCGTTCCGCGATGGCGGGTGTTCTGGAAAAGGACACGGCATCGCTGCTCGACCGCTCGCTCACCTTTGCACGCCTCACGGCCGACGACGTGATGACGCCGCGGCCGAGCATGCATGCCGTTGCCGTCGGTGATCCCGCCGATCAGGTGATGATGCTCGCGCGAACAACGGGCCATAGTCGGTTCCCCGTATTCAATGATGATCTTGACGACATCGTCGGAGTCGTTCACCTCAAAGCGGCCATCGCCGTTCCCCGCGAACGGCGACACGATGTTCCCGTTGGTGCTCTGATGACCGAGCCCCTCCGCGTTCCGGAAACGGTGCACCTCGACCAGCTCCTCGCGGAGCTGCGAACTCGCGGCTACCAGATGGCCGTTGTGATCGATGAGTACGGCGGAACGAGCGGCGTTGTCACACTGGAAGATCTCGTGGAAGAAATCGTCGGCGAGGTGGCTGACGAACACGATCGGCGCACTGCTGGCGTTGTTCGTCACCTTGATTCCGTGACGTTCCCGGGCGATCTTCGCCCCGACGAGGTGCGTGAGCGCGTGGGAATCGACGTTCCGGAGGACGAGTCGTACGACACGGTCGGCGGGTTCATCATGGCCACCCTCGAAAAGGTGCCATCCACAGGAGACACCGTTCGCGTTGACGACGGCGCCATCGTCGTCGCGCGCATGGACGGCCGTCGTGTGGCGCGCGTGCGTTTCGTTCCGGACCCCGTTCCTGCACATGCCGATGCTGACGCCATCGAAGGGGGTACCCGATGAACGACTGGGCTGGTCTGGCGTGGCTTGTTGTCCTCCTGCTCGGAAACGCCTTCTTCGTTGGCGCGGAGTTCGCGGTGATCTCCGCGCGTCGATCGCAGATCGAACCGCGGGCGGAAAAGGGATCTCGCACGGCGAAAACCGCCCTCTACGCGATGGAGCACGCAACGGCGATGCTGGCGACGAGCCAGCTCGGCATCACGATCTGCTCGCTGCTGATCCTCAACGTTTCCGAGCCGGCGATCCATCACCTGCTGATGGGACCGCTGGGACTGACCGGAATGTCGGAAGCCGTTGCGTCGACCGTTGCGGTGATTATCGCGATTCTGTTCGTGTCGTATCTGCACGTTGTCTTCGGTGAGATGGTCGCGAAGAACCTCGCGTTCTCGCTTCCCGACCGGGCCGTTCTGCTGCTCGCACCGCCGCTTGTCGCGGTCTCGAAGCTGTTTCACCCCGTGATCTGGGTGCTCAACGGCATCGCGAACGCCGCGCTGCGGATGGTGGGCGTCGAGCCGAAGAACGAGGCCGCATCCACGTTCACACTGGACGAGGTGGCAACGATCGTCAGCCAATCGCGTCGCGAGGGTGTCCTCGTTGACTCCTCCGGCACGGTCGCCGCCGTCGTTGAGTTCACCGACAAGGTCGCCGGCGATATCGGCGTCCCGCTCGAAAAGCTTGTCACCCTGCCCGAGAACGCAACGCCCGCCGATATTGAGCGCGCCGTTGCCACGCATGGCTACTCCCGCTATGTGATCGTCGATGATGAACATGACCCGATCGGCTACGTCCACATCAAGGACGTCCTGCGTGCGGAAGACGCCGAAACGGATCGCAAGATGACGCAGCCGATTCCGGCTAAGCGCATCCACCGTCTCGTGCCCGTTTCTGCCGCGACCGACCTGGAGGACGCGCTGGCGCTCATGCGTCAGCAAGGCCGCCACGTTGCCCGCGTGCGAAACGCAACGGGCGAGACGGTCTCCGCCTTGTTCCTCGAGGACATTCTCGAAGAGCTGATCGGCGAAGTGCATGATGCCACCGAGAGGTCTCGGCGGCGGTAGCGCCTGAGACGCACAAAACGGCCCTGTGGGCCAGTGAATCTCTTTCGAGAGTCGCTGGCCCACAGGGCCGTTTCCGTTGCTACGCCGCTGCGCGCCGCGCCCGCACGTACTGTTTCGGCCAGATCGATGCGTCCTCGCCGAGTTCCGCCGCGGCACGCAACCCGAAGTGAGGATCCCGCAACCATTCGCGCGCCGCCAGAATGACATCGGCGTCGCCATCTTCCAGGATCTGTTCTGCCTGCTGACCGCTGGTGATAATGCCTACTGCTCCGACGAGCGCGCCGGTGACCTCACGAACGCGCGCCGCATGCGGCACCTGGTAGCCGGGGAAGACATCAATCTTCTGGTGGGCGACAAGGCCGCTCGTCGAGATATCGAACAGGTCGGCGCCCGCATCGACGGCCCAGCGGGCCACCTGTGCCACATCGTCCGTTGCGAGTCCGCCGTCTGCGCCGTCGGTTGCCGAAAAACGCACGAAAACGGGAACATCGGGGCCGACTTCGGCGCGCACGGCCCGGACAACGTCGAGTGTGAAACGGGCACGGTTCTCGAGAGACCCGCCGAACTCATCCTCCCGTTCGTTGGACAGCGGCGAGAGGAACTCGTGCAGCAGATAGCCGTGCGCGGCATGCACCTCGATCACGTCGAAACCAGCGTCGAGCGAACGCCGCGCCGCGTGGGCGAACGCCGCCGTGACTTCGGAAATCCGTTCCGGGGTCATCGCGACGGGAGGAGCAAAGCCCTCGTACGCGATCGCCGACGGGCCCTCTGTCTGCCATCCGCCGTCCGCGGCGGGAACCGTGCCATTGCTGTCGGCAAACGGCGCCCACGTCGAGGCTTTTCGTCCCGCGTGCGCAAGCTGGATTCCGGCGATCGATCCGCGGTCCTTGATCGCCGTGGTGATGGGCCTCCACGCAGCAACATGTTCGTCGTTCCAGATGCCGGCGTCCTCGGGGGAGATCCGGCCGACCGGCACAACAGCCGCGGCCTCGGCGATCACGAGTCCGGCGCCGCCCGAAGCGAACTGGGCCAGATGCACGTGGTGCCAGTCGCCGACGACGCCGTCCGTCGCGCTGTACTGGCACATGGGAGCGACCCACAGCCGGTTACGGAATGTGGTTTCTCGGATCGTCAGTGGCGTGAAGAGCCTGCTCATCGTGGCCTTTCCGGAGAGTGTCTGCGCACGGCGATAGTGTTGCCGCATGCCTGAAGGAAACGGATCGAGCGAACACCGCTGGATGGCGGAGGACGCAGCTTCCGTTCTGCGAGTTCCAACGCGAGGTGATCACAAGTATTCCCGTGGCGTCGTGTCGCTTCTCACAGGAAGCGTGACATACCCGGGCGCTGCTGTGCTCTCTGTCGAGGGCGCGTGGCGGGCTGGCATCGGCATGGTGCGGTGGCTGGGGGAGGACGCCGTTGCCCCCTTTGTCGTTCACCGGCGTCCCGAGACCGTTCTCGGCAGCGGACGTGCTGACGCCGCTGTTCTCGGCAGCGGAATGGCGGCCGCACCGGATCGCGATGAGAGCACAACGCGCCGAGGGCTCGCGCTTCTGGCCTCGGGCGTTCCTGCCGTGATCGACGCCGGCGCACTCGATCTTGTACCGAGGGCGAAAGGCGCCGTCATCGTGACACCGCACGACGGGGAACTGCCGACCGTGCGGGCGGCATGCGGCCTCGGCGGTGCGCGCGACGACGTCGCCACCCGACTGCACGCAAGCGCACACGAGCGCCTCGACGTTGTGCGCGAAACGGCCGATGCCCTCGGCGGGGTCGTGCTCCTGAAGGGCGCACGCACTCTCGTGGCGGCGCCAGGAGGGTGGTGGACACACATTGATACGGGCGTTCCGTGGCTGGCAACGGCAGGAACGGGAGACGTCCTTGCCGGGACGATCGGCGCGCTCCTCGCCGGATGCGTCGCGCAGACGTCGTCCGAGGATGTCAACCTCGAATCGCTCGCTACTGTTGCCGCAACGGCGGCGTGGCTCCACGGAACAGCGGGCAGAATCGCCGCGGGCGCTGGTCACCCGATCACGGCGCTCGACGTGGCAGAGGCGCTTCCGGCCGCATTCGCGGAGGCGACGCGATGAGGGCACAGCCATGGCTGCCCGTCGCACTGATCTGGGCCGCTTTTGGCGTCGCTCACGCCGTTTCCGTCGCGCTCGGTTTCGTGTGGCCCAACGGCCCCATGGGGGACACCTACCTCGTCTACGAGCCGTGGAGCGAGATGGCGCTCGGTGGTTACGGCATTGTCGGCGTCGACATGCCGTGGGTGTATCCGCCGCTTGCTCTTGCGCCGATGGTGATCGCTCAGGGGCTTGTCTGGTTCGAGTCGTATTCGATGGCGTGGGCGGCGCTCGTGTGCATCGCCAATGCCGTTGGGTTCTGGGCCCTCGTGCGCGACGGTGAATCGCGCAGCCGCGTGATCGCCGGTGGATACTGGGCGCTGTTCACCCTGCTGCTCGGTCCGATCGCGATCTACCGTATCGACGCGATCACGGTGCCGCTCGCGGTGATCGGCATGCTCTGGTTGCGTTCGCGGCCGGGTCTTGCGGGAGCGGTTCTGTCGATCGCAACGTGGATCAAGGTGTGGCCTGCTGCGCTGCTGCTGGCGGCCGTGTGCGCCGTTCGCCGTCGCAAGGAGGTCGTCATCGGTGCCGCGCTGGCATCGGTGGTGATTGCGGGTGTCGTCGTGCTGGCCGGCGGCGCAGGGAACCTCTTCGGGTTCGTGACCGAGCAGACCGGACGCGGCCTGCAGATCGAAGCCGTCGCCGCAACGCCTTTTATGGTCATGGCGCAGACCGGATCGCACGCCGTGTATTACGACACGGACATCCTTACCTATCAGGTTGCGGGCCCCGGCATCGCCGAGGTAGCGAGCGCCATGACGCTGGTGATGGTGATCGCCGTCGCCGGCATCGCCGCGCTGGGGACGTGGAAGTCTCGCAGAGGCGCCTCCGTCGTCGAGCTCCTCCCGCCCCTCGCACTCGCCCTGGTCACGGCGCTGATCGTCACCAACAAGGTGGGGTCACCGCAGTTTGAGAGCTGGTTCATTGCGCCCATCGTGTGGTGGATCGTCTGGGACCGGCGCCGCGCGATGCCGCTGGCCATTTTGGCCCTCGTGATCGCCGCGCTCACCCACGTCATCTACCCCCTTGCGTACACGCAGATTCTCCTGACGGAAGCGCCCGCGATCGCCGTTCTGGTGCTCCGCAACGTCGCCCTCGTCGCCCTCGGGATCTGGGCCGTTGTCCGAGTGGTGCGGGTGCCCGCTCGGGGTTAGGGCGTGACTTGCGGCCTGCGCAGCCGGCGATTAACTGTGGGACGCGGCCTCGACACTCAGCACGGGATGCATGTGCGGGGATTCGATTGCGATGCGCGCCTGGTTCGCGCCGGCCGACAGGGCGCTATCGACGCAGGCACCGCTCAGTGTGGCGGCGAGAAACCCGGCCATGAACGCGTCCCCCGCGCCGTTGGTATCGACAACGTGTGCGGCAGTGGCCTCCACGCCGTGTCGCGTTCCGGACGACGTGAGCGCCACCGCGCCCTCCGCTCCGCGGGTACAGACCGCCAACCGCGGTCCTCTTCTGAGGCAGCTCTCCATCAGAGCCCATGGATCATCGGTTTTGTCGTCGTTCATAAAAACAACGTCGGCGGCGCGCACAAAGGGCTCATGGAAGGCTGCTGAGCCGTCGTAGTCATGCAGGTCCACCCACAGCGGCACCTCGCCGCACCGCCCAAGAAGTGCGGCACCGAGATCGCTGAGATCGATAACGGCGATCTCAGCATCCGCGACGGCCGCGGCAGCCGCGGCGACGTCTTCTTCTGCCGGAGGTGAGGGCGTCGACACATAGATTGAGACGCGCTCGCCAGCAACCGTCATCAGATTTACGTGACGTTCCGTGCGTTCCGACGGAACGCGGTCGACGACAACCCGCCCCAACACCAGCGCATCGGCCACGCGGTCTCCGTCCGTGTCAGCGCCGAGCGGCGTGCGTAGCCGCACATCCACGTCGAGAGAGGCCAGGTGTAGCGCCTTCCCGGCCGATGTTCCGCCGAGCGCATGCCATTCACGCTCAGCGAACTGCATGTGCGGAACGGGCTCCGGCAGTCGGTCCAGGAGGATGAGATGGTTCCACGCTGAGGGACCGGCGACGATGACGCGAGAAGGCATGAACCCATCACAGCGCATGTGGCGCCGCACGCCTCCAAGGCGCGTCGACGGAATGCGAGGATGAACAGGCGGCGCGATGCGCGCTGCCCGACGACTCAAGGAGCTCCGCATGCTGGTCGCATTTTCCGTTGCCCCGTCCGGAACCGGCGAGAAGTCTTCCGGTGATGGCGATGCCTCCGTTCACGCGGCCGTTGCCGCCGCCGTGAAGGTCGTGAGGGAATCGGGCCTCACACATCGCACCACCTCGATGTTCACCGAGGTCGAAGGGCCCGACTGGGACGCCGTCATGGACGTCGTCAAACGCGCAGTCGAGGCGGTGCAGCCCTACGGCTCGCGCGTCTCACTCGTTTTGAAGGCAGATATTCGTCCCGGCCGTGACGGCGAAATCGACGGAAAAATCGAGCGGCTGGAACAGGCGATCGGAAACACAGACGACGCGGAGTAAGGGAGGGGCCGTTAACGGGCAGGTCAGGAGAAGCCCGTAGAATTTCGGTCATGACTTCCTCGACAACGTCGAGGGGTGCGGCGAGGACGGCGCTCCTCTCCCTGGCCATCGGTGCGTTCGGCATCGGAATGACCGAATTCGCGACCATGGGAATCCTCCCGCAGATCGCGGGCGACCTCCTCAGCGACACCTTCGAGGCCTCACAAGAGAGCGCCATCGCGCAGGCGGGGCATCTGATCAGCCTCTATGCGCTCGGAGTGGTCATCGGAGCGCCAACGATCGCCGCCATCGTGTCGCGCTTTCCGCGTCACGTGGTCATGATTTCTCTCGTCACCGCACTCCTCATCGGTAACCTGCTCACGGTCATCGCGCCCACGTACGAGTTGCTGGCTGTCACACGTCTCCTCTCGGGCCTGCCGCACGGCGCCTTCTTCGGTATGGCGGCGATTATCGCCAGCGACCTGATGGGGCCCGAACGTCGCGGCCGCGGCGTCGCCGTTGTCATGTCGGGCCTGACGGTTGCCAATATGGTCGGGGTGCCGGCCGGAACGTTCCTCGGGCAGATGCTCGGGTGGCGCGCAACGTACGTCGTTGTCGTCGTCGTTTTCGCGATCGCCCTCATCATGTGCTGGCGCTTCATTCCCGCCACCCCCGGTGACCCCGGCCGTTCCTTCCGAAAAGAACTCGGCGTCTTCCGGCTTCCGCAGGTGTGGCTCACGATCGCCTTCGGCGCCATCGGATTCGGCGGGTTCTTCGCCGTCTACAGCTACGTCTCCACCTTCGTCACGGAAGCATCCGCGGCCCCCGAGTGGGTTGTTCCGATCGCCCTCGTCGCCCTCGGCCTCGGCATGTTCGTCGGAAACTTCGTCGGCGGTGCGCTCGCCGACATCAGTGTTCCTCGCACCCTGGTGGCCAGCCTCGGAACACTCGCGGCCGCATCGCTCCTCGTTGCCGTTGCCTCCCCGTGGACACCCGCGCTCATCGCAGCGCTGTTCATCTTCGGCGTCGCCGGCCAGGTGGTGGCGCCCACCGTTCAGCTCCGCCTGCTCGATGTTGCGGGTGAATACCAGGCGATCGGTGCGGCCCTCAACCATTCCGCGCTCAACATCGGAAACGGCATCGGAGCCGCGGTCGGAGGAGCCGCCATCGCCGCGCACTGGGGGTACGTCTCGCCCGCATGGCTGGGGGCGGGGCTCGCCCTCGTCGGCATCGTCATCGCGATCGCGGCGCTTGCTGCCGAACGTCGACAGCTCGCGCTCGCCGCATAACGACAGCGTCCAGGGTTACTCCGCCAGGAGCTCCCGGAGGTGGTGGCCGACCGTTTCGGTTTCGATGAGAAAACCGTCGTGGCCGAAGTCGCTACGGATTGTGATCGCGTCTGAGCCATGGATCGTCGAACCGATACCGCGGGCGATCCGGTGCTGACCATCGATCGGGAAGAGCCGATCCGTGTTGATCCCCATCACGAGCGTTCGTGCTGTGACGCGTTTCAGGGCGTCCTCAACACCGCCGCGGTCGCGCCCCACATCGTGCGAGTCCATCGCCTCGACGAGACGGATGTACGAGTTCGCGTCGAACCGTCGCGTGAACTTGTTGCCGTGGAAATCCAGGTACGACTCAACGGCGAAGCGTCCGCCGTGCCCGAGTGGGCTCACCTCCGACTGCCACGAGCGATCGAAGCGTTTGTTGAGTTCGATCACGCCGCGGTAGTTCAGCATGGCCATGCGCCGGGCTAGAGCGAGGCCGCGATGGGGGCCATCTCCCGCGGCCGACTCGTAATACTCACCGCCCTGGAAACCGGGATCGATTTCGATTGCCTCGAGCTGCGTGGAGTTCAGCGCGATCTGGTCGGCGGTATTGACCGGCGGCGAGGCGATAACGGCGAGGCGTGCAACGCGGTCGGGATGGGTGACGGCCCACTCCAGGGCGTGCATTCCGCCCATCGAACCGCCGATGACGGCGCCCCAGCGCTCGATACCCAGCTTCTCGGCCAGGGCAGCGTGCGCAGCGACTTGGTCGCGCACCGTCAGATAGGGAAAACGCGATGCCCAGTGGTCACCGTCGGGGTGGATACTCGCGGGGCCCGTTGAGCCCTGACAACCACCGAGAACGTTGGGTGCGATCACGAACCATCGGTCGGTATCGATCGCGAGGCCGGGACCGACCACAGGAGTCCACCAGCCCGCCGTCGGATGACCGGGACCGGCGTCGCCCGCCACATGGCTATCACCCGTGAGCGCATGCGTGATGAGAACGGCGTTGCTGCGATCGGCATTGAGCTCGCCCCACGTCTCGTATGCGAGGCGCATGTGGGGGATGGTGTCGCCGCGCTCAGTGGTGAACGGGCCGAGCCAGGCGAACTGGCGGCCGCCGGGGTGATCGCCGTCTTGCCACGCGCCGGACGCCGGAGGGCGCCCCGCCATAGACCGAGTATCCGCCTCGGTCACGGGTGCGGAAGGAACCGTGTCCTCGGAAATCTGCCAGTCCATGGGTCCTTATTCTGCCCGCTCAGCGCGAATCATGATTTCTGGCAGAATTCAGCCCCGGGCCGGGGCCGAATTCTGCCAGAAATCATGAAAAGCCGGGGCGCTAGGCCGTGGCGGACTCGCGGGTGCGAGCCTTGTCGAACGCCTGCTGGAGGTCGTTCACCAGGTCTTCGACGTTCTCGAGCCCCACGCTGAGGCGCACGAGGCCGGGCGTCACACCAGCCGTGAGCTGCTGCTCCGGTGTCAGCTGCGAGTGCGTCGTTGATGCGGGGTGGATGACGAGCGAGCGCACGTCGCCGATGTTGGCCAGGTGGCTGAAGAGCTCGAGCGAGTTCACGAACGCGCGGCCGGCGTCGACGCCGCCCTTGAGCTCGAAGGAAAGAACTGCTCCGACACCGGACGGTGCGTACTTCCCGGCAGCGGCGAACCACGGCGACGAAGGCAGGCCCGAGTAGTTGACGGTGGCGACGTCTTCGTGCTGGTCGAGCCATTCGGCAACCGCCTGCGCGTTCTGAACGTGGCGTTCCATACGCAGCGACAGCGTCTCGATGCCCTGGATGAGCTGCCAAGCGTTGTTCGGCGCTACGGCGGATCCGAGGTCGCGCAGCAACTGCACGCGGGCCTTGGTGAGGTACGCAATGGCGTCGCCGAGCGCACCCGTGTAGCTGACACCGTGGTAGGACGGGTCGGGCTCGGTGAGGCCGGGGAATCGATCGGCGTGCTTCGACCACGGGAAGGTGCCGCCGTCGACGATGACGCCGGCAACGACCGTTCCGTGTCCGGCGAGGAACTTCGTTGCCGAGTGCACGACGATGTCGGCCCCGTGCTCGAAGGGGCGGATCAGGTAGGGCGTGGCGATGGTGTTGTCCACCACGAGCGGCACGTTGTTGGCGTGGGCGACATCTGAAACGGAGGCGATGTCGAGAACGTTTGCCTGCGGGTTTCCGACGGTCTCAGCGAAGAACAGCTTGGTGTTCGGGCGCACGGCGCGTGCCCACTCGTCGGGGTCGTCCTGGTTCTCGACGAACGTGGTTTCGATTCCGAGCTTGGCGAGGGTGTACTTGAAGAGGTTGTACGTTCCGCCATAGATGGAGCTGGACGAGACGATGTGATCGCCCGATTCGGCGATGTTCAAAACGGCGAACGTCTCGGCAGCTTGGCCGCTGGAGACGAGAAGAGCGCCGGATCCGCCTTCGAGCGCGGCGATGCGCTCTTCCGCGACGGCCTGCGTCGGGTTCATGATGCGGGTGTAGATGTTGCCCGGCTCGGCGAGCGAGAAAAGGTTTGCGGCGTGCTCTGCGTCGCGGAACACATATGCCGTTGTCTGATACAGCGGTGTGGCGCGTGCCCCGGTCGTCGGATCGGGCTGTGCGCCAGCGTGAATCTGCTGGGTTTCGAAACGCCAGTTATCGCTCATCGTTTTCTCTCTCGTCGAAGCGGATGCGGAGTGTTTCGGCTGGGAATGTCTCAACGCTACGGGTGACGCCTGTGCGGGCCAAGGGATGGGAAACGTGGCGTCATACGCCGGGTGTCCCGCGCCGGGACTATCGTGATCTGCATGACGAGGCGAGCGGTTGTGACAGGGGCGAGTTCCGGCATTGGTGAGGCGGTGGCGCGCACCTTGCGAGGGAGTGGCTGGGAGGTTGTCGGTGTTGCTCGCCGCGCGGATCGGCTTGAGAAGCTGGCGGCGGAAACCGGTGCTGAGGCGTTCGCTGCCGACCTGACGCGACAGGCAGATATCGATGCCCTCGCGGAGTTCACGGCTCAGCGCCCCCTCCACGCTCTTGTTCACGTCGCCGGGGGTGCTCTCGGCACGGACCGTGTTGAAGACGGCGATAGCGACGGATGGCTGCGGATGTACGAGATGAACACCCTCTCTGCGCAGCGGCTCGTGAAGGCACTTCTCCCGCAGCTGCGGTCGACGGCCGCAGCGGGGTCGACGCACGCGGACGCCCTGTTCGTCACGTCGACGGCGGCCCAGGTCGCGTACCCCGGCGGTGGTGGATACAACGCGGCGAAGGCCGGCGAAGCGATGCTGGTTGCCGCTCTGCGGCAGGAGCTTCTCGGTGAGCCGATTCGGGTTGTGGAGATCGCGCCGGGAATGGTGCGAACGGAAGAGTTCGCGCTGACGCGCCTCGGCGGGGATAAGAGCGCCGCCGACGCGGTGTATGCCGGCGTGGAGAGCCCACTCACGGCAGATGATGTTGCCGATGTCATCGCGTACAGCCTGAACGCACCGGGGCATGTCAATCTCGATCTTGTGACGCTCCGCCCTGTCGCTCAGGCGGCGCAGCACCTTGTTCATCGTGGTCCGCTCGCCGTGCACGGCACGGACTGAGACCCCCAACAAAGGAATCCTCGTGGCAGATCACTACTCGGAACGCGAAAGCCTCACCTGGGACGGTTTCGGAGGGGCGACGCGCGATCTCGCCCGTGCGATCGTGGCGTCAGGATTCGTGCCGGAGGTCGTGGTGGCGATCGCCCGCGGTGGGTTGCTGCCGGCGGGAGCGATCGCGTACGCCCTGGGGGCGAAAAACTGCGGCGCCATCAACATGGAGTTTTACACGGGAATTGGCACAGTTCTCGATGCGCCGGAGGTGCTTCCGCCCGAGCTCGATATGAACTATCTCGACGGGCGTCGCGTTCTGCTGGTGGACGATGTGGCCGATTCGGGCCGCACCCTGAAGATGGCCGTCGACATGCTGATCGACAAGGGCGCCGATGTACGGTCGGTCACGATTTACACCAAGCCGTCCACGATCATCCAGCCCGATTTCGCGTGGAAGGACACCGACCTGTGGATTGATTTCCCGTGGTCGAAAGACGGCTCGGTGATCGAAGAAGACGCCGGTCTTCCCGCCTCCGCCTGAGATGAGCGGGCGCACGCTAGCCGAAATGGCGGATCGCGGCCTGATTGACGCCGGGTGGGCAGAAGCCTTGGCGCCGGTGGAGGGCGCCATCGCGCAGGTGGAGGATCGGATCCGCGCTGAGCGATCCGCCGGCCGCGAGGTGCTGCCTCCTGCCGATCTGGTGTTTCGCGCCTTTCGCCGACCGTTCGCCGATGTCAGGGCGTTGGTGGTGGGGCAAGATCCCTATCCCACCCCCGGGCACGCGGTGGGCTTGTCGTTCGCGGTGGACAGGGATGTGCGCCCAATTCCCCGCAGCCTGGGCAACATTTATCGCGAGTTGCAGGACGATGTTGGTGTTGTTCCGCCCGCGCACGGTGATCTTTCCTGCTGGGCGGACCAGGGGGTGATGCTGCTGAACCGCGTGCTCACGGTGTCGCCGGGCCTGGCGGCGTCTCATCGCGGATGGGGCTGGGAGACCGTGACGGATCAGGCAATTCGTGCGCTGGCCGGCCGAGGCGGCCCGTTGGTGGCGATCCTGTGGGGTGCGCAGGCGCGAAGTCTGTCGCCGCTGCTGACAGGGGTGGCGTGCCTGGAATCCGCCCACCCCTCTCCGCTCTCGGCACGGCGCGGTTTTTTCGGTTCGCGGCCCTTTTCACGCGCGAATGAACATCTCGTTTCGCAGGGGGCGGATCCCATCGACTGGACGGTAATCTGAGCCGATGCGCACGGATGAATACCTCAAGCGTCGGAAGCTGCCGCGGCATCTGCGGAAGCAGTCCGATTCCGAGCGCCCGTTTACGTATGTGATTCGCCCGGCCGAGATGCGCGACATCGAGGACATTCGCGAGATCTATAACTACTACGTGACCAATTCGGTGGTCACGTTTGACGAAAAGCGGTGGACGCGGCGGCAGTGGGTCGACAAATTTCAGCACCTGAGAAAGCTGGGCCTGCCGTTCCTCGTCGCGGAGGCGGGCAACGGGCAGGTTCTTGGGTACGCGCTGGCGTCGCCCTGGTCGGGGAAAAGTTCGTTCCGCTACACGGCGGAGAACTCGATCTATTTGGGTCCCGGCGCCATGGGGAAGGGGCTCGGCCGCGCGCTCCTCGTGGCGTTGCTCGATGCGTGCGAGGAGTTCGGGCTGCGTCAGCTGGTGGCCGTCATTAGCGATAGCGGGGCGGAGGCATCGATTGCCCTGCACGAGAAGCTGGGCTTCGAAGAGGTGGGCCGTATGGGGCGGGTGGGCTTTAAGTTCGATCGATGGCTCGGCGTGGTTCATTTGCAGAAGCAGCTGACGCCGAAGGCGAAGCAGGAAAAGCGCGGCCTGTTCGGACGGCGACGCTAGCGTCAGACGACGTTGGCCGTTGCGAACGTTCGTTCGGCGATCGCCGGGGCAACGGCGAGGGGCAGGGGCGCGATGGCTTCGATGCCGTCGCCGATGGTCGTGCGATGCGCGGTTGACGCGGCGGTCAGGCGCTGCCAGCGCTGTTCGATTTGGAGATGGCCGAGGCCGAACAGGCTGCGAGTCAGGCGGGCGAGAAGCTCGTAGCAGCGCTCCTCTTGGAAGGGAGAGGGGCTGGGCGCCGTGGTCCGCGTTGAGCCGACGATCAGGCCGAGCCCGGGAACTTCCGTGTACGTCTGATCGGCGTCGAGTTTGATGATGTCGGGGCGTTCCGCGGTGATCCGCGCACGGAGCTGGTCGGCGGCAGGCGTTGCCGCGAAGACGTCGTGACGCAAAAGGGCTGACCCCGTGATGATCGGGAACTCGAGGCCCACGCCCTGCATGAGCAGCATGTCGTGAGCGGTCACGGTGAGCCCGAGCGCGATGGCGGCAGCGGGGAATGTGTGGGCGAGGTAATGGCCCGTGCAGAAGATGATGCGCTCGGCGCTGATGGCCCCGCGGGTCGTGGCGAGGGTTCCCGGTTCTGCTCCGAGCGCGCCCGTCGACCACAGAAACGTCACTCCTTCTGTGGCAAGCCAGGAGGCGAGCGCGGGTGCCGCCTCGCGCGGGTTGAGGTGAACGTCGTCTTTGAGAAGCGCACCGCCGATGGCGCCCTTCATGGGCGAGAGGTCACTGACGTCGCGTTCGGAAAGGAGGCGGCCGATGCCGGACTCGCGGAGGACCTGATGTTCATCTTCTGCGGTGGCGACGGCGAGCGTCCCCCGCCGTGCGATCCAGAAGCACGCGCGCTGTGCGTATGTCAGAAGGAGTTCACGTGAGCGGTTCGCGAGCACTCGTTTGTCGTCGATGTGCACATCGATCGTGATGTGACCGGAGCCGCGCACCGTGGCGCCGAGGATTCGATTGTTCTGTTCGATGACGACAACGCGCAGTCCCTGGGTGTGTGCGGCGGCGGCGTGGGTGAGTCCGGTTGACCCTGCTCCTACGATCGCGACGTCGAAGGTTTCGTTCACCTCTACACCGTAGGAGTGCACGGGCGCGGCGCGCACTTCGCTTCACCATGCTGACACGTGCCGTCCTCGAGGTGTTCATGCTGTGCGAGCGCGCGGTACGAGGTACTCGGTTTCCTGGTGTCAGAGCCTCGAACGGAAACGCTTTCAGAAACCGCGGGGATGGGGCAATTCTTGGCGGGCAGGAAAGAGAGAACTGTCCAAATTTCGCTTTTCTTGCTGATGGGCAGACATGGAAGCGCTTGCAATTTCCTGGGCAACGTTGCTAGCGTGGCGTCACCCATCTGTGGCCACTGCGCCCTGTTCGCTTCCCGGAGGAGCAATGACGACGATGTCATCGAAACGTGGATTCCGTGCGCCTCGCGCCGGTTCCAACACCCGTCCGCAACGATTCCGAGCGGGGCTGGCCTGGCTGACAGCGGCTGCCGTTGTTTTCGGCCCTGCGATCGCTGCTCCCGCCGCTGCCGCTGAGGAGGAGAGAGTTCTCTCGCTGGTTGGCAGCCTTCAGGACGAGCTGGGGTGCGAGGAAGATTGGCAGCTTGACTGTCAGGAGACCGCGCTCTCTCCGACGGGCGCAGACGGCATCTATGCGGCCGAGTTCGATGTGCCGGAGGGTAGCTACGAATTCAAGGTTGTCGCGAACGGAACCTGGGATGAGTCGTATGGCATCGATGGCGGCGACGCGAACATTCCGCTGTCGCTCGCTGGCCCTGCCACACTTCGGTTCGTCTTTGACGACGAAAACAAGCGTCCCGGAATCGAGGTTCAGGACATCCGCGGTGAGTACACCGACGCCGACAGCGCGCTTGTTTCTGAGCCCGTGCGACAGGCGGGATCCGACGAGGTGTTCTACTTCGTGATGACGGACCGCTTTGCCAACGGCGACGAAAGCAACGACACCGCGTCCATCGACGGCGATCGCCTCGACCACGGTTTCGATCCCACCGACAAGGGCTTCTTCCACGGCGGCGATATCGCCGGTCTCCTCGAACACCTCGACTACATCGAGGGGCTGGGGACAACGGCCATCTGGTTGACGCCGAGCTTCGAGAACAAGCCGGTTCAGGGCGAGGGCGCCGACGCGAGCGCGGGCTACCACGGCTACTGGGTCACCGACTTCACGCGGATCGACCCACACCTCGGCAGCAACGAGGAGCTGAGCGAGCTCATCGCCGAGGCGCACAAGCGCGACATCAAGGTCTACTTCGACATCATCACGAACCACACGGCCGACGTCATCGACTACGCCGAGGGCGAGTACGACTACATCGACATGGTGACGAGCCCGTATCTCGATGCTGAAGGCAACGCGTTCGACCCGGCGGAGTATGCGGGAACGGACACGTTCCCTGAGCTCGACGCAGAAGAGTCCTTCCCCTACACGCCGATCGTGACGGACCCCGAGGCGAAAACGCCAGATTGGCTCAACGATCCGACGCTGTACCACAACCGCGGTGACAGCACATGGGAGGGGGAATCGGTCACATACGGCGACTTTATGGGCCTGGACGATCTGATGACCGAGCACCCGACCGTTGTGAACGGCTTTGTGGAGGTGTATCAGGACTGGATCGATCTCGGGATCGACGGTTTCCGCATCGACACCGTGAAACACGTGAACTTTGAGTTCTGGGAGACCTGGTCGGAGGAGGTTCTTGCCTACGCACATGCCCAGGGCAAGGACGACTTCTTCATGTTCGGCGAGGTCTACGACGCCGACCCGGCGAAGCTCTCGCCGTACGTGCGTGACACCGCGATGAACTCCGTTCTCGACTTCACCTTCCAGAGCTCGGCCGTGAGCTTCGCCGGCGGAAACTCCGCGCGCGGGCTCTCCTCGCTGTTTCGCGGCGACGACTATTACACAACACCAGAAACATCGGCCTCAGCCCTTCCGACGTTCCTCGGAAACCACGACATGGGGCGCATCGGACACTTCGTGCAAAACGTCGGCAGCCCGCAGGAGCGCTCCGAGCTGGCACACGAGCTGATGTTCCTCACCCGCGGCCAGCCCGTCGTCTACTACGGCGACGAACAGGGCTTCGCGGGAACGGGCGGCGACAAGGACGCCAGGCAGACGCTGTTCGCCAGCCAGGTCGATGAGTACATCGACCAGCTGCTCATCACGGGCGAGCAAGCGGGGTCCGTCGATCGCTATGACACGGATGTTCCGCTCTACGAGCACATCGCGAACCTCGCGCAGCTGCGCGAGACGTATCCCGAGCTGTCCGACGGCGCGCAGATCGAGCTCTATGCCGAGCAAGGCGCGGGGCTGTACGTCTTTTCGCGTGTTGATCGCGACGACAAGACCGAGATGCTGATCGCCGTCAACAACAGCGTCGACACGGCATCTGCTGACGTCACGTCGCTGACACACGGGGCGACCTATGAGGGCGTTTATGGCACTGGTGACTCGGTCACCAGCGACGCCGACGGAACCGTGAGCCTGGCAGTTCCCGCGCTCAGCACCGTCGTCCTTCGCGCTGATCGCGAGGTGTCGTCCGCTGACATCGATCTGTCGATTGCGTCGCCTGCTCCGGGAGCGGGCTTGACCGGCCTTGCCCCGGTTTCGGCGGATCTCGGCGCGACGGCGTGGGCCGAGACGAGCTTTTCGTGGCGCGCTGTCGGCTCCGACGAATGGACGCCGCTTGGCGTAGCGGAGACGACATCGCCTCGTGTCTTCCACGATGTGCGCGGCCTGCCTGCCGGAACGCTGATCGAATACCGCGCGGTCGCCACATCGGCGGACGGCCAGCGTTCGGCAGCGTCGACCTACGCCAACGTTGGTCACTCCGTCAGCCTGGATGAGGAGCCGGCGGAGCACTCGGACATTGAATCGGTTTCCGTTCCCGGCGACCACAATGTGCATATGGGGTGTGCGAGCGACTGGGCGCCGGGCTGCGCCGCCGCTGAGCTCACGCTCCGCGGGGACGGCATTTACGAAGGCACCTTCGACAACATCCCGGAGGGGGACTACGAGTACAAGGCCGCGATCAACGGCGCGTGGGACTGGAACTACGGCGCGAACGGCGTTCTCGACGGCCCAAACGCCACGTACTCCCACGCGGGGGGACCGATCACGTTCTACTTCGATCCTCGTTCTGGCGTTGTTCAGACCACAGCGGATGGTCCCATCGTGACGCTGGCCGGCAGCTTCCAGAGCCAGGTCGGCTGTGATGGCGACTGGGACCCCGCCTGCCTCGGATCGATCATGCATGACGGTGATCGAGACGGCGTCTATGAATTCACCACCGACCGGATCGCCGAGGGCAGCTATGAGGTGAAGGTGACGCACGGCATGAGCTGGGACGAGAACTACGGCGCCGGCGGTGCCCCCGGCGGCGACAACTACGCGTTCTCCGTTGCCGACGGTGAGCCGGTGACCTTCCGGTACACGTTGGAGACCAATCTGCTCGAGATCGCGGCCGAGGGTGCGGCGATTGTTGGTGGCGGTGAGTTGCGTGCGCACTGGATCGACGAGACGACGATCGTGTGGCCCGCCGGTTTCGGTGCGCCAGCAGACGGTGCGACCTGGGAACTGTTCGCCAGCGAAACCGCGGAACTGGCTGTTGTTGACGGCGCGGTCACGGGGGGCGACCCCGTGGCACTGTCGGTGATCGACGGCGGCCTCACGGATGCTCAGAGCGAGCGATTCCCCGCGCTGGCCGGAGCCACGGCCTTGCGGGTGGACGGACTCGATCGTGCGACGATCGCGGACACCCTGAGCGGCCAGGTTGCTGTCGCTCAGTACGACGCCGGCGGAGAGCTGCGCGCCTTCACCGGCGTTCAGCTGCCGGGAGTTCTTGACGACCTTTACGCCGACGCCGCCGCGAACGCGGATCTCGGAGTGAGCTTCGCGAGCGACGATTCCCTCGTCGCGAGCTTTACCGGAGGAGCACCGTCCTTCCGCGTCTGGGCTCCGACCGCACAGGATGTCACGCTGCTCACCTGGGAGCCGGGCGCAGCCGGCGACCCCACGCGTCACGCGGCCACGTTCGACGAGGAGTCCGGGGTCTGGGGGGCCGTTCCCTTCGGCGTGACAACCGGAACCGAATACCTCTGGGAGGTGAGCGTGTATGCGCACAGCACGCGGCGGATCGAGACGAACATCGTTTCCGACCCGTACGCCGTTGCTCTGACGACCAACTCCGAGCGCGCTGTCGTCGTGGACCTCAGCGACGAACAGCTGCGTCCCGAGACATGGGAGCAGACGCCGGCGCCCCACATTGAACGCGACGTCGATCGGGCCATTTACGAACTGCACGTTCGCGACTTCTCGATCTCGGATGAGTCTGTTCCCGAGGACGTGCGCGGGACGTATCTCGCGTTCGCCGAGGACAGCAACGGCACCCGCCACCTTGCGGAGCTCGCCGATGCGGGTATCACCACCGTGCACCTCCTGCCGACGTTCGATATTGCGACGATTGAGGAAGACCGTTCGGCGCAGGCTGTTCCTGCGTGCGATTTGGCAGCGATGGCACCGGATTCTCACGAACAGCAGGCCTGCATCGCCGAGATTCGCGGCGACGATGGCTTCAACTGGGGATACGATCCGTACCACTTCTTCGCACCGGAAGGTTCGTACGCGACCCAGCCGGATGGAGCGGACCGCATCGTTGAGTTCCGCACGATGGTGGGCGCCCTGCACGAGACCGGTCTCGAGGTTGTTCTCGACAAGGTCTACAACCACACGGCTCAGTCCGGGCAGGGGGAGCGGAGCGTTCTCGACAAGGTCGTTCCCGGCTACTACCACCGCCTCAACCAGGTGGGAGCTGTCGAAACATCGACGTGTTGCGAGAATGTGGCAACCGAGAACGCGCTGGCGGAGAAGCTCATGGTCGACGCGGTCGTGCTGTGGGCACGCGAGTATCGCGTTGACGGGTTCCGCTTCGACCTGATGGGACACCATTCGCGCGACAACATGCTGGCCGTTCGCGCGGCGCTCGACGAACTGGAGCTGGAGACGGACGGCGTCGACGGATCGTCGATCTATCTCTACGGAGAGGGGTGGAACTTCGGTGAAGTGGCCGACAACGCGCTCTTCGAACAGGCCACACAGGGCCAGCTCGGCGGAACGGGTATCGGAACGTTCAATGACCGTCTGCGTGACGCGGTTCATGGCGGTAGTCCCGTCGACTCCTCGTCGACCTTCCGTCAGGGTTTCGGCACCGGTCTCGGAACGGATCCGAACGGTGACGCCGTCAACGGAACGACGGAGCAGGCGCTGGCGGATCTCGCGCATGAGGCGGATCTGGTGCGCTTGGGGCTCGCGGGCAACCTCCGCGACTACGAACTGCTGGCCTCGGACGGCGAGATGAAGCGAGGAGAAGAGTTCGACTACCGCGGTGCTGCGGCAGGTTATGCTGCCGAACCCGGCGAGATCATCAACTACGTCGACGCACACGACAACGAGACGCTGTATGACCTGGCGGTATTGAAGCTGCCGGTTGACACGTCGATGAGCGATCGCGTGCGCATGAATGCGCTCTCACAAGCGACCGTCACACTCTCGCAGGGCGTTCCGTTCTGGCACGCGGGAACGGAACTGCTTCGGTCGAAGTCTCTTGACCGCAACAGCTACGACTCGGGCGACTGGTTCAACCGGATCGATTGGACCGGGCAGGAGAATACCTTCGGCTCCGGTCTGCCCCCGGCCTGGGACAACCAGTCGAAGTGGCCGGCGATGGCGCCGCTTCTGGCCGACGAGTCGCTGAAGCCTGGCCCCGACGCCATGGCTGATGCGAAGGCGGCTGCGCTGGATCTGCTCCGTCTCCGAGGCGAGGTGGACCTGCTGCGCCTGGGCAGCGCCGAGCTGATTTCGCAGAAGGTGTCGTTCCCGAACAGCGGGCCGGAGCAGATCGCCGGCGTCGTCGTCATGCATATTGACGACCTGCAGGGCGAGCCGGTTTCGCCCGAGTTCGATGGTGCGCTGCTCGTGTTCAACGCGAGTCCTGACACGGTGACGGAGACGATCGTCGAGCTCGAAGGCCGTGAGTACCGTCTTGCGCAGACCCAGCAGGACGGGTGGGACGACGTCGTTCGCGAGACGAGCTTCGATGCCGAAACGGGAACCGTCACCGTGCCCGCACGCTCGGTTGCTGTTCTCGTCGAAGACGCGCCGGAGGTTCCGGGCGGAGAAGACGCGGACGCGGACGCGAATGCCGAGGGTACCGCTGACGGCGCGGGCGATGGGAGTGATGCCGAGGGCACCGCTGACGGCGCCGCTGACGGCAGTGACGCTGACGGCGCCGCTGACGGCAGTGACGCTGACGGCGCGGCCGATGGGAGCGATGCCGAGGGTGCAGCGGATGGTTCCGCGGCTGAGGGCGCGGCGGACGGCGGAGACGCCGGAGCTGCGGCCGAGGATGGCGCCGATGCCGCATCGGACGGCGCAGACACCGACGCCCGCGGAACGGACGCGAGCGCTGAGGGTGCCGGCGCGGGGACTGATGGATCGGATTCGCACGCAGAATCGTCGGGCGCAACGACGCACGCTGGTTCGGACGCCGACGGATCAACCGGCGGCTCCGACTCCGGTGCGGCGGACGGGTCCGGCGCCGATGCGCAGGGATCGGATCAGCCGGATGAGCTGAGCCCGACGGGCGGAACACCCGTGTGGCCGGCGGCAATCGCCATTCTGATGCTCCTCGCGGGCGCCACGGCTCTGGTCGTGCGACACCGCGCGCGCCAGAGGGCCTGACGCAGAGACCAGCACCGCCGCTTCTCGGGATTCTCCGAGAAGCGGCGGTGCTGGTTTGTGTGGTGAATCCGGCGGCCGATCGGGCCGGCGGAATCGTCCTAAGCCCGTTCGACCAGGTGGTCGGCGTAGGCCTTGGTCGTGAGGAACGGCGCGAAGGTGCTCGACAGGGCGACGTCTCGGAACACGGCAGCCGCCTCATCGAAGCGGTCACCCGGTGCACGTTCCACCTCACCGAGAACCTGGTCGACGAGCCCCGACACATAGTCGCGGGTGATGGCCGTTCCCTCTTCCGTGACCTGATCCTGCCGGATCCACTGCCAGATCTGCGAGCGTGAGATCTCGGCCGTTGCAGCGTCCTCCATGAGGTTGTTGATGGCAACGGCGCCCTGGCCGCGCAGCCATGCCTCGATGTACCGGATGGTCACCTCGACATTGCCATAGACGCCCTGGTCGGTGATGTTGCGACCGATGAACAGATCCAGCAGGTGGCGCTCACGCACATCGACGTCTTCGCGCAGGCGCTCGAGCTGGTTTTCGCGCCCGCCGAGCACGGCGTCGAACTCGGCGCGCGCGACCGGGATCAGATCGGGGTGCGCCACCCACGTGCCGTCGAAGCCATCGTTCGCCTCGCGGTTCTTGTCGGCGGCAACCGTTTCCATCGCCCGGCCGTTGACTTCGGGGTCGCGCCGGTTGGGAATGAACGCGCTCATCCCGCCGATGGCATATGCCCCGCGCTTGTGGCACGTCTGGACGAGAAGCTCGGTGTAGGAGCGCATAAAGCCCACGGTCATGGTGACCTCGTTGCGGTCGGGCAGGACGAATCGTGATCCGCGACCACGGTAGGTCTTGATGATCGAGAAGATGTAGTCCCAGCGGCCGGCGTTGAGGCCGGCGCAGTGATCGCGCAGTTCGTAGAGGATCTCCTCCATCTGGAACGCGGCGGGCAGCGTCTCGATGAGAACCGTGGCACGGATAGTTCCGTGCGGAATGGCGAGGTACTGCTCCGTGAAGCTAAACACCTGGTCCCACAGACGCGCTTCTTCTGCCTGCTCGATCTTCGGCAAGTAGAAGTACGGGCCGCGGCCGTTGCGGATCAGCTCATGCGCGTTGTGGAAGGCGTACAGACCGAAGTCGACGAGCGATCCCGACGTGGCCATCGTGCGGCCGTGCGCATCGGTGAAGTGCAGGTGGTGCTCTTCCAGATGCCATCCACGCGGACGCATCACGATGGTGGGGGTCTTTTCCGCCGTGACGGAGTACTGCTTTCCATTCTCCGCCGTGTGGTGAAGCGTTCCGCGGATCGCGTCATGGAGGGAGAGCTGTCCGCCGATCACGTTGGCCCAGGTGGGGCTTGTTGCATCTTCCTGATCGGCGAGCCAGACGTTGGCGCCCGAGTTCAGTGCGTTGATCGTCATGCGCGGGTCGGTGGGACCAGTGATCTCCACGCGGCGGTTGACGAGCCCCGGTCCGGGGCCGGCCACGCGCCACTCGGCGTTGTCGCGGATTCGGCGGGTGTCCTCACGGAACTTCGGGTCACGGCCGTTGCCGATTTCGTAGCCGTGGCGGAGACGCGCCGCGAGGCGGTCGTAGCGGGGCCCGGCGAAGAGTTCGTGCAGCTGTGCGACGAAGGCGAGAGCTTCCGGGGTGAGGATTTCCGCGTAGCGAGGACGCATGGGCCCGACGACGTCGATAGCGGGGAACGTGCGCTCGCGCTCGGCGGAGCGTTCGGGAGTGGGGGCGATGAGTGTCATGGTCGTTTCCAATCGCACGGGAGGTTTAGTGGAACTGCTCGGCTTCGGTGGAGCCGACGAGCGCGAGGGTCGACGCCTCGGGGTTGAGAGCCGTCGACACGTGGTCGAAGTAGCCGGTTCCCACCTCACGCTGGTGCTTTGTGGCGGTGTAGCCGTGTGCCTCTGCGGCGAACTCGGCGTCCTGGAGCTCGACATAGGCGGTCATGGCACGCTCTGCGTACCCGGTCGCCAGCTGGTACATCGAGTGGTTGAGGGCGTGGAACCCGGCCAGGGTGATGAACTGGAACCGGTAGCCGAGGTCCGCGAGCTCCTGCTGGAACGTTGCGATCTGCTTTTCGTTGAGCGCAGCGGACCAGTTGAAGCTGGGCGAGCAGTTGTACGCGAGCATCTTGCCGGGGAACTCTGCGTGGAGGGCCGTCGCAAACTCACGAGCCAGCTCGATATCGGGAGTTCCTGTTTCGACCCAGATCAGGTCTGCGTACGGGGCGTAGGCGAGCCCGCGGGCGATAACGGGGTCGATGCCGTTCTTCACCCGGTAGAAGCCTTCGCTTGTGCGCTGTCCGGTCGTGAATTCGCGGTCGCGATCGTCGATGTCGCTCGTCATGAGATCAGCGGCGAGGGCGTCGGTTCGGGCGATCTGCACGGTGGGGACGCCGGCAACGTCCGCTGCGAGTCGAGCCGCGTTGAGGGTGCGGATGTGCTGGGAGGTGGGAACGAGGACCTTGCCGCCGAGGTGGCCGCACTTCTTCTCACTCGCCAACTGGTCCTCCCAGTGGATACCGGCCGCGCCCGCCGAGATCATGCCGTGAGCGAGTTCATACGCGTTGAGCGGCCCGCCGAAGCCGGCTTCTGCATCGGCAACGATCGGTGCCAGCCAGTCGCGGGTCACCTGTCCCTCTGCGGCCTCGAGCTGGTCCTGGCGCAGGAGTGCGTTGTTGATGCGGCGCACAACGGCGGGAACGGAGTTCGCGGGATACAGTGACTGGTCGGGGTAGGTCTGGCCCGACAGGTTCGCGTCGGCGGCGACCTGCCACCCGGAGAGGTAGATGGCCTTGAGACCGGCCCGCACCTGCTGAACGGCCTGATTGCCGGTGAGGGCACCGAGAGCGCGGATGTACTCGTCGCTGCCGAGGCGTTCCCAGAGCAGCTCGGCGCCGCGGCGGGCCAGCGTCGGCTCTTCACGAACCGTGCCGCGGAGACGGACAACATCCTCTGTCGTGTAGTCGCGTCGGATGCCGTTCCAGCGGGGGTTCGCGTCCCACTCAAGCTGCAGCTCTTCTGCGGTCTGCACCTGGTCTCCGGGGCGGTGAGTGGTGGAGGTCATCTTTGGTCTCCTTAGGGTGTGCGGTGGGTGTTGAGTCCACGATGCGTGAAACACAAGCCCTTCAGAGAACAAATCCGAGGAGAACTTTTGCAGAAGTTCCGTTATTCGGATCTGTGTGGCAGGATCTCCCCATGACGTTGCTCGACGATGAGACCGACGACTCGGCTGATGCCCTTGCCGTTGGCCGCCGAATCCGCACTCTGCGCCGCGCGCAGGGCATGAAGCTCTCCGACCTCGCGGAGCGCGTTGGCCGCGCGCAGAGCCAACTCTCGATGATCGAGAACGGCAAGAGGGAGCCACGGCTGTCGATGCTCGGGGCGATTGCCAGAGCGCTTGGCGTTCCCACCGATGAGCTCCTCACCCCCGCAGAACTTGACGAGCGCGGTGAACTTGAGCTCGCTCTTGAGCGTGAGATGCGCTCGCCGCGGATGCGGGAGGTGGGCATCGAGCCGTTCCGGATTCCGAAGGGGATGCCGGATGAGGCGCTCAGAGCGATGCTCGCTCTGGCTGGCGAAATCGATCGTCTCCGCGATGAGCGTCAGGCGACGCCGGAGGAGGCTCGGCGAGCGAACCTCGAGTTGCGACGGCTGATGCGGCGACAGGGGAACTTCTTCCCGCAGCTGGAGAAGACGGCGCACGAGCTGCTGGCTCGCATCGATCACACGGGAGGTCCGCTGACGCAGCGCGCTGCCAGTGATCTCGCTGCTCACCTCGGTTTTACCCTGCATTACGCGCGTGATCTGCCGCAGTCGACGCGGAGCGTCGTCGACCTCAAAAATGGCCGCGTGTACCTGTCTACGCGGTCGTCGAGTGACCCCCGTGCTCCCATGCTGCAGGCTCTCGCCAGCCGAGTGCTCGGGCACTCGGAGCCGCGAGACTATGCGGAATTCCTCCGCCAGCGCGTTGAGCAGAATTATCTTGCCGGGGCACTCCTCATCCCGGAAGCGGGGGCGGTTGAATCGCTCATCGATGCCAAGAAGCGCCGGGCGATTTCGATCGAAGACCTCCGTGACGCCTACGCGGTCTCCTACGAGACGGCAGCGCATCGCTTCACGAACCTCGCAACGCGGCACCTGGACATTCCGGTTCACTTTCTCAAGGTGCATGAGTCGGGCACGATCACCAAGGCGTATGAGAACGACGATGTGAACTTTCCCACCGACAGAATTGGGTCGATCGAGGGTCAGCTGTGCTGTCGTAAGTGGACAAGTCGCGTTGTCTTCGACATTGAGGATCGCTTTAACCCGTACTTCCAGTACACCGATACCGGCGGCGGAACGTTCTGGTGCACGGCGCGCGTGGAGTACTCCAGTCAGGGCGCGCACTCCGTGAGCGTTGGTGTGCGCTTTGACGACACCCGGTGGTTCGTCGGACGCGATACGAGCAACCGCGGCGTCTCGCGTCACGCGGATGAAGTGTGCTGTCGTCGCCCGCCGGAAGAGCTGTCGTCGCGGTGGCGAGACGGGGCGTGGCCGAATGTTGCCACCCCGCGCACGCTTTTGGCGACGCTGCCGACGGGGTCGTTCCCCGGCGTTGATACGACTGACGTTTACGAGTTCCTCGACGCTCACGCGCCGCGCTAACGGGTCCGTGGTCCTTCCTTCCCCCTCTTGACATGTACCACTACTACCCGGCCGCGGGGCTTCCCCGAATGCCGCGTTCATGAGAACGTCGCAGGGGACATATCGGCTGAGCAGAGCATCGGAATCGCACCGGGAAGCGGCATGACACATCATCACTCGGGCGGCGGCGTTTTCGTCGCGATCACGGGGCCCAGCGGATGCGGCAAGGACGCCGTGATGCGCGCAGTCTCTGACACGATCGGCGATAACGGCGAGAGCGGAATCGTCTTTCCTCGCCGCGTGATCACCCGGGCTCCCGAGCCGGGCGAAGACCACGAAGCGGTTGCCGAGGAGGAGTTCCGGCGACGCGAACAGTCGGGCGCTTTTGCCCTCACCTGGCGCGCCCACGGACTCGCCTATGGCATTCCGGTCTGCGTCGCGGACCAGGTGGATCAGGGACGAATCGCCGTGGTGAACACCTCGCGCGCTGTGCTCGACGATGTGCGCAGCGCCTTTCCGGTGGCGCGCGCCGTTCGCGTGACGGCTCCCACGTCTGTGTGCCGCGATCGGATTTTCGCTCGTGGTCGAGAGAACGCCGATGCGGCGGAGCGGCGCTTGGCGCGAGAAGACCCTGCCCCGCACCATCCGTTCGATCTGGTCATCGAGAACACGGGAACGCTGGATGACGCAGCCGAGCGGCTCAGCGCCTTCCTGCTGTCACTTCGCGGCGAGGGCGTGTCTCACACGTGATCGCCGACGGCGCCGGCCGCGAGGCGTGTGCTCGAGGCCGTGCTCGTTGCAGCTCCAACGAGGAGACACGCCCTAAAGCCTGGCATCGTGAACGCGCCGGGCCAGCTGAACACGATTCGACACCTCCAGCTTGGTGAACAAACGACCGATGTGCGTTTTGACCGTCGCAACACCGAGGAAGAGCTCGGCGGCGATATCCGCGTTCGACAGCCCTCGCGCGACCGCGATGGCCACGTCACGCTCGCGCTCGGTCAGCGTTTCCATCATCGCGCGCGCATCGTCATTGCGTGCGGGAGCGGTCGCCGCTCGAATAACCTGACGGGTCACGCTGGGCGAGAGAATCGACTCTCCGGCCGCAACGCGGTGAACGGCGGCGACGAGATCCGGCGGCGGTGTGTCCTTCAGCAGGAAGCCTGCCGCACCATCGCGGAGCGACGTCATCACCATGTCGTCCGTGTCGAACGTTGTGAGCATGATTATCCGCGCGTGTGAACCGCTCGCGGCGATGTGGCGAGCGGCCTGGATGCCGTCGAGCCGCGGCATACGGATGTCCATCAGCACCACATCGGGAAGTGTTTCGGCAACCATGGTGATCGCCTGTCCGCCGTCTTCTGCTTCGCCAACGAGGGCGATGCCGGCGTCGCCGCCCAGGATCATCCGGAGGCCAGCGCGCACGAGAGGATCATCGTCGACGATCGCCACGCGGATGTTGTCGCTCATTCGTCACCCTCCGTTTCCCACGGCAGAAGCGCTCTGACTCGGAAGCCTCCGGAGGATGTCTCTCCGTGTTCGATCGTGCCACCGGCAAGGACCACGCGTTCGGCCAGCCCGGCAAGACCCATTCCCGTCCCCTCACCACGCGGGGCATCGGGCGCCGGGGCATTCGTCACATCGATCGTCAGAATCCCGCCCGACTTTCCATCGATTCTGACGACCACAGGGGACCCTGCCGCGTGCTTTCTGGCATTTGTCAGCGCTTCCTGGACCACACGATACGCGGTGCGGGAGATTGTCTCGGGGAGATCGTTGAGGGCCGGAGCGTGAAGAGTCACGTCGGGGCCGGCGTCATCGATGAGCGCATGCAGCTGAGACAGGGTGGGCTGCGGAGGCTCCACCCCTGATCCGTCGGTCGCCCGCAGCACACCCAGAATCCCGCGAAGTTCCGTGAGTGCGTGGCTGGCATTGCGCTGAATCACGCCGGCGGTTTCGCGCGTTTCGCCTCGGGTCAGATCATCGCGGTAGGCGAGGGCACCCGCGTGCATGGCGACGAGCGAAATGCGGTGCGCGAGAACGTCGTGCATTTCGCGCGCGATCCGCGTGCGCTCATCGGCCTCAGCGGCCCGCGCGACGAGCTCTCTTTCATGATCTGCGACGAGAGCGCGTTCGTGCAGTGATCGAATCAGAGCGCGGTGTGCCCCGATGTACAGCCCGATGGCGGCCGTGGCTACGGCGGAGATCAGCCAGCTGAGGGGCGTTGTCCACAGGGCTCCCGGGATCACCCATCCCTCCGGGGCGAGGGTGATGTTGTGCACCGACCCCGCGGCCGTCCACACGAGACCGACCACGATCAACGGGATGAGCCTCCCGTGCGTGGCGAGCGAGATCAGCGCCATGGTTGCCCCGGCACCCGCCGCGGGTGACACGGCGATCATGGCACCCGTGACCACGGCGATTCCGGCGGGGTATCGGCGACGAAGGGGCAACAGCGTGATCGCGGCGGCGCCGAAAACCAGGTCGATGAAAGGGAGTACTGTCCGCCACGACTCGCCGCTTTCGATGGCGGGAACCTCGAGAAGGAGGTAGGTCGAGACGGAGAACGTCATGACGGCCCCGAAGATGACGACCGCATAGCGCCACAGGCTCGACCACCATCGCAGCTTCTCGCCCGTCAACTCCTCAACGGGGCGTGTGGACGAAGCACCGCCGTCGGCGCTCACGGCCCGACCAGGCAAACGTAGAGACGGCATGGATCCGACTCTAGAGCGTGTCATCCGGGTGACCATCCGCCCCCGGGCTATTCGGGGGTCAGCCGAAAGGTGGAACACGGGAAGCCGTCCGTGTGATGTGCGCGGTCACTGCGCGCGACACGGTTGACGCATGATCATCGCAGAATCACTCACGAAGAGATACGGAACGACCACCGCCGTCGACAACGTGTCGTTTCAGGCGCGGCCCCACCGCATCACGGGGTTCCTTGGCCCGAACGGCTCCGGGAAGTCGACGACGATGCGCATGCTCCTGGGGCTGTCGACCCCCACATCGGGCCGGGCGCGAATCCTCGGCGTGCCCTTCACGGACATCCCCAATCCCGGCCGGCACGTGGGAGTTCTGCTCGACGCGTCGGCGCAGCACCGTGGGCGAACGGGACGGGAGACCCTGGCGATTGCAGCGCAGCTGATGGGGCTCGATGCCGTCTCCGTCGACCGCGCGCTTGAACGCACGGGCCTGACACCGAAAGAAGCGAAACGCCGCGTGGGCGGCTACTCGCTGGGGATGCGCCAGCGGTTGGGGATCGCGCAGGCGCTCCTGGGGGAACCTGCCGTTCTGATCCTCGATGAGCCCGCCAACGGGCTTGACCCGTCGGGCATCCGATGGATGCGCGATCTCTTGCGCTCCTTCGCCGACGACGGGGGAACGGTGCTGTTGTCATCCCATCTGCTCAGCGAGATCGAACACCTCGCCGACGATTTCGTGATCATGGGTGCCGGCCGCGTCGTCGCCAGCGGAACGCGGGACGAACTGCTGACCGGTGAGAGCGCCCTCGAAGATCTGTTTTTCCATGCAACATCAGGCACAAGCCGCGAAGGAGACGCACGATGAGTTCTCAGGCCCTGCAACAGACGCTGCCTCGAACGGCCCGCACAGCGCCGATTCCCTTCGCGCGCGTGATCCTGGTTGAACTGCGAAAGCAGACGGATACGCGAGCGGGATTCGGGCTGTTGGCGGCGATCACCATTCTCACGGGCATTGGCGTTGTGACGCAGCTCTGGATCCTGGAGCCGCCGGCGCTTACCTGGGAGAACTTCGCCGCGGGCGCCTCAATCGGATGGGGGTTGTTGCTCCCGCTCATCGGTATCCTCGCCGTGACGGGAGAGTGGTCTCAGCGCTCCGCCCTGACCACGTTCTCCCTCGAACCGCGCCGCGCGCGCGTGAGCATGGCAAAGCTCGTGTCCTCCTTGCTGCTGGGCGCCGCGATGTTCCTCGCCACGTATGCGATCGCGGCGATCGTGAACGTCGTCGGAATCTTCGCCTTCGACGGGGACGGATCCTGGCGCCTCGATGCAAACCTTCTCGCCGTCATGGCGGCCACCCTCATCATTTACGTGTCGATGGGTGTTGCTTTCGGCATGCTCTTTCTGAACACGCCGTTGGCGATCGTTTCCTACCTCGTGCTTCCGAACGTTTTCACCTTCCTGATGCTGTTCGACGGCCTGCGTGAGGCCGTGCAGTGGATCGATGTCGCCTCCGCTCTGATGCCGATGCTCGAGGGCACGATGGTGGGCCTGGACTGGGCGCACCTGGCGACCGCGGTGTCCCTGTGGGTGGTTCTCCCGTTCGTCGCCGGTCTATGGCGCGTGAGCAGGCGCGAGGTCGCGTAGCGCGCGGGCGTTGCTGCTCGAAGAACCTGAATCATCCGTTCGAACGATGCGGTGCGGCGGTGCACTGGGGCAGGGTGGGACCATGGTGAACGGCACAGCGTCTGACGATGGGGAGCAACTTGAGCCGGTGCGTGGCTTGCAGATGCTGTGGCGATCGTCATTCGGGACGGATCGCGGGGGCGACCGGTATGACGTCGACGCCGACTTCTTCGACTTTGATGAGAAGCTCCGGTTTTATGTGAACGGCCGGCTCGCCGACGTCCAGAAGAGCCCCGCGCAGTTTGATGTTGATGGAGGGCGCGTCGAGGCGGCGATGAGCCTGTACGGCATGAAGCGCGCCCACCTCGTCACGCAGGCCGGCGAAGTGCGTCTCGAGCCGAATGCGGGAACGGCGGAAAAATGGCGTGAAGACATCGACCGTCGCTACCCGGTTGCCAGCCGGATCGTGTCCGCCGCGTCGTGGGTCATCCTCGTTCTCGCCCTCGTCGTGGCGGTCACAGAAGTGACCGCGCTCGTTCTGCCGATCGTGGGTATCGCTGACGGGGCGTTACCTCGTTTACCGACGTCGGTGTCCGCTCCGCTGGGCGGGCTCGGGCTCGTTGCCGCGCTGGACCGTGCCCTCATGATGCGCCACACCCGGTGGCTCGATTCCTGACCGTTACGGAAGGCGCGGAACGGCGTCCAGGAGGCGGCGCGTGTACGGGTGCTGTGGTGCACGGAGAACCTCCGCGGATGTGCCGCGCTCCACGATCGTGCCCTGTGTCATCACGACCGTCTCCTCGCAGAGCGCTTGGACAACGCCGATGTCGTGACTGACCATCACGAGCGTCATACCGGTGTCACGGCGGAGACTGCGCAGGAGATCGATGATCCGCGCGCGCACGGACACGTCGAGCGCCGACAGGGGTTCGTCGCCGAAAAGAACCTCGGGGCCGTGCACGATGGCGCGGGCGAGCGCAATGCGTTGGCGCTGCCCTCCCGAGAACTCGTGCGGATATCGGGACGTGGCGTCCGCTGGAAGCCCGACCTGTGTCAGCACCTCCTGCGTGCGAGCACGGTGGTCGCCGGCGATCCGCAGCGCCCACAGGGGTTCCGCCACGATTCGTCCGACGCTCATTCGCGGATTGAGCGATCCATAGGGATCCTGGAACACCACACCGGTGCGGCGCCGCAGCCAGCGCTGTTCCCCGGCGCGCGCCCCGGCGTCGACGGTGCGCCCGTCGAACGTCACGGTTCCCGAGCTGGGGTGGCCAAGGCCCAGAAGAAGCCGCACGAGCGTGGACTTTCCCGAACCGGATTCGCCGATGATCCCGAGGCTGCTGCCGCGGGTGATGTCGAGGTTGGTCGACATCAGCGCATCGGACGTTCTCCGCGCTGCAAACAGTTCGCGGCGCGGAAGCAGATAGGACTTCGTCAGGCCCCTGGCACTGATGAGCACGTCACTCATCGCCCGGCCTCCACATCGTCGCTGCGGCGTCGCGCAGAAGCCCTCGCGTGACCGGGTGTGCCGGCGTGCTCAGCAGCGTGGAAACAGGGCCCGACTCGACAACGCGGCCCTGGTCGAGAACCACGCCGTGGGTGGCGACGCGGTTCAAAACGGCCAGGTCATGGGTGATGAACAACAGGGACATGCCTTGTGAGGCGACGAGCCCCAGCATCAGCTCGAGGATCTCGGCCTGAACCGTCACATCGAGTGCCGTTGTGGGCTCGTCGGCGATGAGCAGGGTGGGATCCGCGGCGAGGGCCATCGCGATCGCGACGCGCTGTCGCTGCCCTCCCGAGAGTTCGTGGGGGAAACGGAAAACAACGTCGGAGGGGGCGGGCAACCGCACGCGTTCTGCCAGAGCGATCGCGAGGCGTTCGGCCGCTCGCCGTGAGAGACCGCGATGGATGCGCGCTGATTCGCTGATCTGTGCGCCAACGGAGCGGATGGGGTTGAGGGCGCTCTGCGGTTCTTGGAACACGATGGCGATCTCGTTACCGCGGAGCGTGGCCAACTCACGATCCGGGATCCCGAGGAGTTCGCGGCCATTCCAGCGGATCGACCCCGACGCTGTTGCCTCGTGGGGGAGAAGCCCCAAAATCGCCAGCGCCGTCATCGACTTTCCCGATCCGGACTCGCCGATCAGGCCTGCACGCGCCCCGTCCGGCACATGAAACGACACGCGATCCAGCACGGTGGTTCCGCTGATCGTCACGGTGAGATCGGTGACCTCGAGGCTCATGCGATGACCTCCGGTGTCTGCACGGCGCGGGGACGGTCGCGGCGGCTGAGCGTGGGGTCGGTGGCCTCCCGGATCGCATCACCGAGCAGGTTCAGGGCGAGAACAGCCGCGGTGATGGCGAGACCGGGCCACACGACGCTGAGGGGATGCACCGTGATGTACCGCTGCAACTCCGCCAGCAGCAGCCCCCAGCTAGGCTGGGTGACCGACGATCCGAAGCCGAGGTAGGACAGACCCGACTCGGCGAGAACAGCCGCCGCCATCGACCACGACAGCTGAACGATAAAAACCGGCGCCGCGTTCGGAAGCAGATGACGCACGAGGATCTGCCCGCGTGTGAGACCGGAGGCTCGCGCTGCGAGCACAAAATCGGCGCGATTCACACGCCGCAGCTCCGCGCGCGCAACCCGGGCGATGTTCACGCCGTAGCCGATTCCCACGGCCCAGACCACCACCCACAGGGAACCGCCGAAAGCCGCTGACAGCATCATCGCGATCAGGAGAACCGGGAAGGCGATCAACACGTCAACGAGCACCGCGACGACCTCTCGCACGGGCCGCGCCGTGAGGGCGCCGAGCGAGGCGAGGAGCACGCCGATCATCGTGGCGATGAGTCCCGCGCCGGCCGCCACGAACACTGTTGTCCGCGCCCCGGCCATGATCTGCGACAGAATGTCGCGGCCCGTGTCGTCCGTTCCGAGAACGTGTGGCCACCCGGGCGGCTCCCAGCGGGCGTACGCATCGGCGTCACGAGGATCGAACGGGGTCCAGACCGCAGAGACAGCCGCCGCGGCAACGACGATCACGATGATCCCGAGGGCGACGGCGCCCACGGGATTGCGCACGAGGCGCCGGAACCACATCACGATTGCACCTCCGCCGTATCGCGCTGCCGCGGGTCGATCGCCCGGTGCACCAGGTCGATGAGGAACCCGACGATCAGGACGAAGCCCGTGAGCGCGAGCAGCTCGCCCTGCACCTTGGTGAGATCGCGTGCGCCGACGTCGGCGACGAGCATCCGGCCGATACCGGGGAGGTTAAAGACCTGTTCGATCACCACGGCGCCAACGACGATGCCGGCGATCTGCACTCCGAGCATCGTGATGATGGAGAGGCCAACGGCGGGGAGGCCATGGCGGAGGAGGGCGCCCGTGCGAGTGTGTCCCTTCGCGGCAGCTGTTCGCACAAAATCGGCATCGATCGCCGTGAGCGTTGCGCTGCGAACAAAGCGCAAGAGAAGCGCTCCCTCGACAACGCCGATGGTGAGCGCCGGAAGGATGAGCGCGCGCAGCGCCGCACCAGGATCACCCCAGCCGGCGCGCGGAAATCCCTGCGCCGGAAGCCAGCCGAGCACAATCGCGAAGACCACGATCAGCATCATGCCGGCCCAGAGCACAGGCACCGCGGCCAGGAGCTGAGCGAGGGCGTTCAGGGCGGCACCGGAGACGCGATTCCGGCGTAGCGCCGCGATAACGCCGAAGGGAACGGCAATCACGATCGCCACGACCAGGGAGAGCAGGCCGAGGGGAACCGTCACGCGGGCCTTTTCCGCGAGCTCGGCCGCGACGGGAGCACCTGTGAGCAGCGATTCACCCAGATCGCCCGTCAGCACTCCACCAATCCACGCGAGGTACTGCAGGAGCACAGGGCGATCGAGCCCGAGCTCGGCGCGAAGAGCAGCAACCTGCTCGGGGGTTCCCTCCGTTCCCACGATCGTCTGTGCAACGTCACCCGGAAGAATCCGCAGCGTGCAGAAGATGATGGCGCTCGCCGCGAGCAGACCCAGCGCGAGAAGGGTCAGTCGAGTGAGCACGTAGCGAGGCATGCGGGCGGGAGCGGCGTCAGCGCTCGACGGTGACGCCGGCGAGGGGGAGGCGTGTTGAGGTCGCAGCCGTCGGGAAGCCGGTGACGCCGGGCGCAACGGCGATCACGTCCTGACGGACGTAGAGCCAGTCGGCCGGGTGCCATTCGGCGACGAGCTGGGCGGCCTCGGCGAGCAACTCGGCCGATGCGTCCTGGTCGATCTCGGCCATGGCCTCGGCGTAGCGCTCTTGTACGGCAGTCAACACGGCCTCATCGTGGATCGCGTAGTAGTAGTCGGGATCGGTCCACGTACTGAAATCTCGGGGCTCGACGTGATTGACGATGCTCAGCTGCCAGTCGCGTCGGGTGGAGGGATCGTGCACATCGCTGAGCCAGGTGGCGAACTCCACCGTGTTCACCTCGAGGGCGACGCCAATATCTGCGAAGGCGGAAACGAGCAGCGTCGGGAGCCTCGGGCCGTAGTGGTTCGAGATGGTCAGCTCAAGAGAGAGATCTTCGACGCCGGCCTCCGCCAACAGCTTGCGTGCTCCCTCCGGGTCGTGTGGAACGATTCCTGCCAGGTCTTCATACCCGGGATCGAGGGGCGGAATCGGGCCGAACAACGGCTCGGCGGCGCCGACGGCGGCCAGAATTGCGTCGTGATCGATGGCCCGGCGCAGGGCTTCGCGCACGCGCACATCGTCCAGCGGCGCCGCGGCGCTGTTGAACGCCAGAATGAACTTGTCGGTTGTTGTGGCTTCGACGATCGTGAACTCACCACTCAGTTGAGAGCTCAGCTCAGGGTCGATTGCGGGCATCGCATCGACCGAACCGTCGCGTCCTCCGCTGACGAGGGCCGCCTGGTCGCCGAAGTAGACGAAGCTCACCTCGGCCACGCCCGCGGGTTCGCCCCAGTAGTCCTCGTTGCGCACAAGCGACAGGGCATCGCCGCGGCTCCACGAATCGAGGGTGAAGGGGCCCGTGCCGTTTGCCGCCGTGCGGCGGTCGGTGTCGTCTTCCGCGGGAAGCACGAGGCCCGCCGGTCCGGTCAGGGCGAAGAGGAAGTTCTGGTTGGGGGCGTCGAGGGTGATCGTGATCGTCGACTCGTCGGGCGCCGAGATGTCGGCCGCATCCGCGAGAACGGCGTGGTTGTTCACCGACGGATCCGACTTGACGGTGGTCAGCGACGCCAGCGCATCGGCGGATGTCATCGGTGATCCGTCGTGGAAGGAGACGCCGTCCGCGAGGTGGAAGGTATACGTGAGGGCGTCGTCCGACACTTCCCAGCTCTCGGCAAGCGCGGGAACCACCTGGTCGCCGTCGATTGCGCGCGCAACGAGGCCCTCGTAGACATTGCCGATGAGGGCCTGCTCCAGGGCTGCTCCTGACGTGTGCCGGATATCGAGGTTGGTGGGCTCAGCGATCAGCCCGACGGTGAGCGAAGCGCTTTCGGCGGGGCTGCCCGGAACCGAGCCTCCGCCCGAACAGGCTGTCAGAGCGAGTGATCCGGCCGCGGCGATCGCCACGGTCATCAGCCGGAAGCGGACGGGGGCGTTCATGGGCGCACCTCTCGGGGGATGTCTGTGGAGATCTCGCGGGCGAGGGCCACGAAGGCGCCCTCCTGCACGTTGTGGGACGCGTCGAGCGTGACAACGCGGGCATGTGGCTGGTGTGCGCGGAAACGGGTGATGTCGTCGGGTGAGAGAAATCCGCGAGATGCGGCAACGAGGGTGACCGGAACGGTCACGTCCTCGAGCGCGCGCCAGCCAGCCTCCGGATCAGAGGCGACGCGAGGGGTGTCATCGCTCGGGGAGAAGATGCGGGCCATGTGGTGCTTCCACTCGATCCGGCCGTCCGCGCGGGTGCGTGTGTTGAGGAGCACCCCGCGTCGTGCGGCCTCGCGGGAACCGCCGAGGCTAAAGCTCATTGCATGGTCGACAGCGTCCTCCACCGAAGCGAAATCGAGGCGTCGGAAGAACTCCGCCAGCCCCGATGCTCCCTCGCGCCCCGCTCCGGGGACGATGTCGACGAGGGTCAGGGAAGACACAGTTCCCGGGTGGTGGGCTGCCGTCAAGAGGGCCGCGAGGCCGCCAAGGGAGTGGCCGATCAGGGCGACGGGGCCGGTCGCCCAGGCCGCGAGAGCGGCAGCCAGATCGGGGGCGAGGAGCTCCGGTGTGTAGGCTCCGTCGTTCCGCCACGATGATTCTCCATGGCCGGGCAGATCGATCGCGATGGCGGGTTCGGCCAGCGAGAGGATCGTTCTGTCCCACGTGTGGGCATTGAGGCCCGCTCCGTGCACGAAGAACGCTCGCGGCGCGCCGGTCCCATACACGAGCGCCGAGAGCGTTCGCCCATCCGCGAGGGTGATGTTCTCGCGCCGCACGACGGGAAGGGCGACCTTCTGCTCGAGCGCCTGATTGGGCAGGAATCCGAACTCGTCCAGGTCGGTGTGCGTCTGGGTCACGGTTCCTCGCGGGGTTGGCGGATGACAGTGGCACCATTGTCGGATGGATCGGGGGCACGCGGGAAATCTTCGCGATTTATGCCTCACGATTGCACCAAAGAGAAATCATAAGCTCCAGCAGCTGGCACTCAGATCGTGCACATCGGTTCTCCGTGCTGTGTTCATGTATCGCGAGTAGTGTGCAGAGCATGAGCCAGAAGCGTGTGCATCTGTCCCGCGGAGCGAGGGATTCCTACCGCTCGCTGGAGGCGTTTTCGACCGAGGTCAGCCGCATGGCCAACGAATACGGCGTGGACGATCGCCTCAAAGAACTCGTGATGTTGCACTGCTCTCAGCTCAACGGTTGCGCCTACTGCGTGCGTGCACACCTGGAGCGTGCGGAAAAAGCGGGGATCACGATCGATGAGATCTCGCAGCTTCCCACCTGGCGCGAATCCGGTGTGTTCTCAGAGCGGGAGCGTGCCGCGCTGGAGCTGGCGCAGGCGCATACCTTTATTCATCAGGGCGGAGTCTCCGACGACGTGTACAACCGTGTCGGCTCCGTTCTGACGGAGCAGGAGTACATCGGCGTGAGCTGGCTGTCGATCGCGATCAATGCCTTTAATCGCCTCACGATGGCGGGGCGCTATCCCGTTCCACCAGCCGAATGACGCTCGATTTAGGTTAGCCTTCCCTGTGGTGTATCCTGGATGCATCATGCCGGTCACCTCAGTTCGCTCAGATCACGACGCCGTCGCCTGCCGCGCACGGGGCCATTCCCGTGCGCAGTACCTCGTCACGGCAGACGAGAGCGCGTTGCCGGAACTCGAGATGCTTCTGGCAACACTGCCCCTGTGCGCAACCGGGCGCGTGTTTATCGAAGTGCCTGACAGTAGCTGGATCACGCCGGTTTCGGCGCCGGCTCGTATGACCGTGACATGGCTTGACCGATCGACGAGGCGCGGTATCGGCGGCCCGTGCCGCACGGGAGCAGCGCTCACCCGCGCGGCCATCGCCTACGCCGATGAGGTCATCTGTGAGCACACCTCGGTGTGTGGCACGAACGTCACGCTGCTCGGAGGATTCGTCTCGACGGCGGACATCGCGGAGCACCTGATCGACAACCGGGGCGTCCACCGCTCAGACATCACGGTGCGCGAAGCCCTGAACGCCTACGTATAGGTCGTTCGTTAGGACGCCAGCGCACCGACAACGCGCAGAATCGTCCCCATGTCATCGACGGCCGCCGCCGGTGTGTGGGGAGCAAAGCCACCGATCGATGCGCCGGCGAGCGGAAGAGCGGCTCGTACCGAGGCAATTGCGTCGATGAGCGCGGCCGCTTCGAGACCGAACGGCTGCGCATCGGCCACACCTGCGATGTGCGCCGGATCAAGCACATCGAGGTCGATGTGGATATAGACGCGCGAAGCGCCCAGCGAGGCCACGGTATCGGCGATGCGATGAGCCACCTGATCCGCCGTCACGTGACGGATTCCTCGCTCCGCCATGAAGGCCTGTTCTTCGTCGTCGAGCGCTCGGGCGCCCGCGAGCACAATGCGCTCCGCAGCGAGCCGTCCGCTGGCGATGCCGAGGCCGGGCGCTATGTCGCTCAGAGTGCTGCGCAGCGCCATGCTGGAGTACGCGCGGGAGCGCTGTTCGTTCGGGGCATGGAGCGCGCCATGAGCATCAAACCAGACGACGGCAAGGTCCGTATCCGCGACGTGCGAGATCGCGGGAACGGCCACGCCGTCGTCGCCTCCGATCACGATCACGCGGTCCGAGGGAAGCGCCTGCAGCGCTTCGTCGACGCGAATGCGCGTTCGCTGTAGCGCGCTGGCGCGGGCAACGCCGGTGCCGAGGCTTTCTCCCGCTTCGAACGGGACCTCGACGCGCAGGCAGGACGAACTGGGCAGATCACCGGCGATGGCGTCAGCACCGTCGATGAGCGCCATCGCGCGCGTCGACGGCGACCCCTGCCACTGGGGGACGACGACAAACCGAGTCATGTCCTGATTATCCTCCTTCCCGCGTCGGAAGAAAAGAGCGAGAGCGGCTCACATCCGGTTCCGTTCTCACACGGAAGAGGGGGTGCGGGGGCAGCACAGCGGCCCCCGCACCCCCTCTGTTCGTTGAGATCAGCCGGCGGTGATCGATCCGGCGTTGCCGCCGGCCTTGAGGGCGGCAAGGCGCGCCTCGACCTCGGTGAGCTCCCCGACGTCCTCGAGAGATTCGAACTGTGCATCGATGCTCGAAGCGGCCAGTTCTGCCTTGCCGGTCGCCAGCGCCTCCTGACGGCGCACCTTCTCCTCGAAACGGCCGAGCTCGCTCGTGGGGTCCATGACGTTGATGCTCTTGACGGCGTCGTGCACCTTGTTCTGTGCGTCAGCAACCTTCGAGCGCGCGGCGAGCTCGTTGCGCTTGGCGCGCAGCTCGTCCAGCTTGCCCTTCATGCCGTTCAGGCCCGCCTTGAGCTTCTCGACGACCTCGGTCTGCTGCGCGATCTGCGGTTCGACAGCCTTGACGTCGTTCTCCGTCTGCACCTGGCGCTGCAGGGCCACCTTGGCAAGGTTGTCGAACTTGTCGGCCTCGGCGATGCTGCCGGAGGAACGCAGTTCATCCGCCTTGCGGCTGGCCGCGATGGCCTTGTTGCCCCACTCGGCGGCGGCACGCTTGTCTTCTTCGTTGTCGCGCTCGAGCAGGCGCAGCTGGCCGATGGTCTCGGCAATCGCGGCCTCGGCGTCGGCAATGTTGTTGGTGTAGTCGCGCACCAGCTGATCCAGCATCTTCTGCGGGTCTTCAGCCTGGTCGATCAGCGCGTTAACGTTGGCGCGGATCAGCGTCGATACGCGACCAAAGATGGACTGCTTGCTCATGGGTGTGCCTTTCGATCGATGATGGTTGGAAGGAGATCGGGGGCGATGTCAGTTTAGGGCGGAGAAGGTCATTAGAAGCGTCGTCCGCCGCCTCCGGAGCGTCCGCCTCCGCCGAAGCTTCTGCCGCCGCCTCCGCCGCGCGAGCCGCCGCCGCTGAAACCGCCGAACCCTGTCGAGCCGCGGCTGTTGCCGCCACCAGAAATGGCGCCGCCGATGAGACCCCCGATGATCGCGCCGGCGATGTTGCTCCCCGCGCTGCTTCGGGGACGGTGGCCGCCGGAGCTGTATCCGCCGTGTGACTGGTAGCGGTTGACGTCGTTTCGTGCCGCGGTCGATGCCTGCTGAGCCAACTGTGCGGCGTTCTGCGCGGCCGCAAGAGCGTGCGGCATATTCGACGTCGACAGCGTGAATGCTCGGTCAAGCGACGCTTGCGCGCTCGCGAGAAGAGTACGAGCGCTGCTGCCGACCGCGCCACGACGCGTGCCGATGTAGCGCTCGGCCTGCGAAATCTGCGACCGCGCCTGGTGAACGGACTGATCGAACTGCTGGCGCTGGCGACGGGCGTTTTCTTCCGCTTCTCGCGCTCGGGCGAGAACCGCGTCGAGCTGGTCGTTCGCCGCATCGAGCGCCTGCACCATGAGGAACGGCTTGCGTTCGGAGCCGGTGAGGTTCTCGCGGGCGACACCGATGTTCTTCGACGCTTCAGCCGTTGCCCGCCCGATGGCGCCGTCGGGATCAGCGATGGTCTGCGCCTGGACCAGATCCTTCTCCAGGTCGGCGATGATGTCGCGAGCGCGCTGCTCGGCCTCGGCGAACGCCGTTCGCAGGGAGGTGACGGCGCTCACCAACTCGTCGGCCTGTGCGAGAGCCTGCTGAGCGTGGTCCAGGGCGACGGCTGCCTGGCCCGATTCGTTCTGAGCGAGCATCTGCTCGGCCTGAGCGAGTTGGTCGTCGGCGAAATCCAATCGGTCGCGCGCCTCATCCGCATTGTCCGAGACATCGCCGAGGACGGGGGAGGCGTAGCTCGTTCGGAGGCGCCCGATTTCGGCGTCCGCCTCGTCGGGGCCTGACGCCGCGCGTTGGCGCTGGGTGCGCAGCTGAGCGAGCATCGCCGGCGCGTTCTGTTCCAGGGCGCGCAGTTTCTCGAAGGCCTCTTCTTTTTCGCTCAGCGTCTCGTTGGCCTCTTCGAGCAGTGCGATGATCTGTTCGCCAGCCTCGCGGCGCTGGGCCAGAGAAGGCTCCGCGATCGCGTCGAAACGGCTCTTCGTCTCAAAGGCCCGGCCGACGGCGAGGCGGGCCTCGCCGATCGCCTGCTCATACTCTGCTGTCGCTTCCGAGCCGAACTGCGCGATCGCGAAACCCAGCTCCTGCTGGCTGGATCGCAGAGCGTCGTCAGATGCGACGAGCAGAACCGCGGCGCTCTTTTCGAGCTCTTCGACCTCGGCCGTTTCTTCTGCGAGCTGGCGCTGGGCTGCGCCCTTCTTCTTGGCGCGGCGCACGACAATGACGACCGCGATCGTCCCCGCGACAACGATAACGACGATCAGGAAGGCCCAGAGCCCCGTGCGGTTGGGAGCGAGCTGCGCAGATATCTCGTCGGCGGCCGCCGTCGCGGCGCCAGCCCAATCATTGCCGCGAAGGGGATCGGTTGCCGCCTGTTCAACGGCGCTCAGGGCACCGGTGGAAAGCCCGTCGGCGCCGGGCCCGGAGAGGAAGATCTGACGGCCCTCTGTTGCGATCGCCAGCAAATACTGGTCGCTTCCCAGGCCGGCCATCTCAGCCGTTGTGTGCGTCCACTCGGCGCTGTCTGAGGGGTTTGTGAAGTGGTCGACGTAGACGACCCACAGTTCGACATCGTCGTCTGCGCGGAGCTGATCGAGGCGATGGTTGGCGGCCTCGATCTCGGCTGATGTGAGAACACCGGCGTCATCCGTGACGTACCCGCTGTCGAGAAGAACCGGATCGCTTGAGGAAACCGGCTGCGCGACAGCGCCGACGGCTGGCGCAAGAACGAGAGCCGCAGCAAGTGCGACAGAGGACAACGTGCGTGCGCGTCTGCGCATAAAAACCCCCTTCGCGGGCCGGAACCCGGTTACCCCGATCATATTGCCCTGCCATGCCAAGGCGTAGGCTGAGGGGGATGTTCGAAGACAGGTATGGATCAGACGTCTTGGCGCAGGGGTGGCGGGACAAGGGCACGAAGAAGTCGCGTCCGATTCCCGCAGACATCGACCTGGTCGTCGAGGTCGCCGGGGACGGCTGGACGGGCGCGGTAACGCGCATCGAGGCCGGAAACGTCGAACTCGAAGACTGGAAGGGACGCCGGCGCCAGTTTCCCTTGGGCGCGGGCTTTCTCGTCGAGGGCGAGCCGGTCATTCTCGAAAAACCACGGCAGACGTCACAGGGACGCACGCGGACGGCATCGGGATCGTTCGCTGCGGGTGACGGGCGTGCACGCATCGCCCTGCCGAGCCGCATTCTCGTCGAGGGTAAGCACGACGCCGAGCTGGTAGAGAAGGTGTGGGGCGACGATCTGCGCGCCGAGGGCGTCGCGGTCGAGTTTCTGCAGGGCGCCGATCTTCTTCCCGATCTCTTGCTCGCCGAACCGCCGAGCGCAAAGCGCCGCTACGGAGTGCTCCTCGACCACCTTGTGGCCGGCTCTAAGGAGCAGCGGCTTGCGGATGGCATCGCTCGGGGCCCGCACGGAGCGCACGTGAAGCTGGTCGGACACCCGTTCGTCGACGTCTGGCAGTGCGTGAAACCACAGACAATGGGCATCACAGCCTGGCCGGTCGTCCCCCGCGGCCAAGACTGGAAAACCGGGATCTGTCGCGGGCTCGGCTGGCCGGCGGATACCAAGGCCGACATTGCGCATGCCTGGAAGCGCATTCTCGGCCGTGTGGGCAGTTACCGCGACCTCGAACCAGAGCTTCTCGGGCGCGTCGAGGAGCTCATCGACTTCGTCACAGTTGGCGAGAACTACCCTGGGTCACATGCCTGAACCCGGTACGCATCGTGACATCCTCTCCTTCGTTCGCCGCGGCGGACGCATGTCGGAGGCGCAGGAGCGCGCCTGGAAGGAACTCTCTCCCTTCTACCTCTTTGAGGTTCCCCGCGCGGCGGGCGTGACGTCCGTCGATCCGTCGGCACGGTTTACTCCGCACGAAGCGTATGGACGCGAGGCGCCGCTGATCGTCGAGATCGGCTCCGGGCAGGGGCATGCGATCGTGAACGCGTCCTCGTCACGCCCCGACATCGACTTCCTCGCGATCGAGGTGTATGACTCCGGCCTGGCGCGCACGATGCTCGACGCCGACCGTGAGGGTGTGAAGAATCTGCGCCTCATCGAGGCGAACGCTCCCGAGGTGCTGCAAACGCTCCTCCCGGAAGGCTCCGCCGACGAGATCTGGATCTTCTTCCCCGATCCCTGGCACAAGAAGCGGCACAACAAGCGCCGCCTGATCAGCCCCGGTTTCGGCGCCATCGCCGGCCGCGCTCTGAAGCCGGGCGGCCTGTTGCGCCTCGCGACCGACTGGGAGGACTACGCGCTGCAGATGCGCGAGGTCCTCGACGCCGAGCCCGAGGTCGAGCGGGCGTTCGACGGAGAATGGGCTGAGCGTTTCGATGGCCGCATCATGACGGCGTTCGAACGCAAGGGCATCGACAAGGGCCGCGACATCCGCGATCTGACCTATCGCCGCGTGTAACCGCCCGCGCACAGGAGCACAACCATGACAACGTCGCCGCACACAGCAGATACCGGGCTTCCCGTTCTGCCGGTTGCTGTGTGGCCGTCGCTCGTCGTGTGCCTGTCGGCGGTAGCGCTTTTCGTGGTGGAGTCGCGCCCGCTCGGGTATGCGCTACTTGCGGCGGGGCTTATCTTCGCATGGGCGCTGGAAGCCTCGAACAAGGTCAATGGCGGGCCGATCGGATCCGACAAGCCCAGTCTGTTGCGCGATCTGTCCCTGATCGCGGCGGGACTTGTCTGTGCCAGTTCCATTCCGCTCGCGGCGAAGCTCGATGATCTCTCGATGTTGCTGTTCACGCTCGCGCTGGGCGGTGCCGTTGCGGTGCCGTACGTGGTTTCACGTTTTCTCTACCGGGACCGCGCGATTGCGTTCCCGTGGAGCGGCGGCGGACGGTGGTCCGCATGGCAGTGGGCATGGCTCGCTGCCGTCATCGTTCTGGGATGGCTGATTCTGCCGTTCTACTTCATTACCAGCGGCGCGTACATGAACTGGCCCGTTGTCGACGATGCCAATCTCATCGCGCGGCTCTTCGTCGGGGTCGGAGCCGTCGGAATCTGGGACGAACTGTTCTTCATCTGCACCGTGTTCGTCCTGCTCCGCCGGCACATGGCCTTCATCACGGCAAACGTCCTTCAGGCCACCGTTTTCGTGTCGTTCCTGTGGGAACTGGGGTATCGCGAGTGGGCTCCGGTCTTCACCATTCCCTTCGCGCTCCTCCAAGCCATCATCTTCATCAAAACGAAGTCGCTCGCCTACGTGGTCACGGTCCATCTGTTGTTCGACGCCGTTGTGTTCCTCGTGCTCGTCCACGCGCACAACCCTGGATCACTCGACGCAATCTTCCTGGTCTGACGCGCCACCATGATGACGACGAGACAGAGGATTGCGCTGCGCGGTGGCGCGGCGGCCGTCGTCGCGGATCACGATCACAACGGTCGCCGCTCAGGCCGCGTTCCATAGTGTCTTTGTCGCGCTCGGCGCCCCAACGGCCAGCACGATCATGATCGGCGCGCACGACCACGCTGCCGTGTTCGCGCCTGGTTGCTCTTCGGCACGCACTCTCCTTCGACGCTGTTCGTGTTTCCGCGGCCGCTTCCCCGCGCGGCCCACCCCTTCTTTCTGTGTGATCACCACCCCTCTCACCGGCGACGACCGTTCGCCGGTGCTTCACGCATGCAGAAAAGGACAGAAATGAACACGCACACCTCACCCCGCACCGGTGCCCTCGCTCTCGCAGCTTCGGCTCTTGTCGCCGGTCTGGTCTTGGCCCCGGCCGACGCTCAGGCCCATGTCACGGTCGCGGCTGGCGACGCCGTTCCCGGGCAATACACAGAACTCACGTTTGGCTTCGGTCACGGCTGCGAGGGTTCTCCGACCACGGCGCACATGACGCCGAGGAACAGACCGAGGCGGCCTCAGAGAACACATCTGCGGCCCTGTCGCAGACGCTGCCGATCACGCTTGGCGTCGGTGGCCTCATTGCCGTGATCGCCGCGCTCGGCATGTCGATCCTCGGCTGGCGCCGCTCCTCCTGAACCCGTGTGCCCGGCCCCGCTGCGGGCCGGGCACACGGTGTCGCCACACCCGGGCATGCCCCGTTGGGTCGGAGCGGCTGATGGCTGGTATCGTCGATCTGTCCGCCTCCGTAGCTCAGGGGATAGAGCGCCGGTTTCCGGTACCGAAGGTCGGGGGTTCGATTCCCTCCGGGGGCACAAGAATGGGCCGAGAGATTCGCGGAATTACGCGGATTTCTCGGCCTTATTTTCTTGCCGCACCCGCTTCAGGGCACATCGGGGTTACCGGCCAAAAAGAGTGGATGGGTCTGGCGTGTCACTCGCGTCCTGCCCATCCTGCTCGGGACCAGAGCCCTTCACCCGCGTCGAGACCTGTGTCATAAAGGGCGGGGCCGATCGGCTCCTCGTCCGGTGCCGGCCCGGTGACGGGTTCGACGGGTTTCGCGAGGTCGAGAGCGTGTTCGAGTGGGAGCTCGTGCAGGGTGAGAAACCACTCGAGCGCGCGGCGGCGGTGTTTCTCGCTCATTCCCCGGTGTCGACGCAACAGGTCGCGGATGTGTGCGTTTAGTCCCTCGAGTGGGCTGGTGGTGCGCGGGTTGCCGTAGGTGATGTGAGTGAAGATGAGGTCCTTCTTCACGACCAGGCGGACCAGCAGCCAGGCCTTCCGGAGCCGGTCATGGGTAGATCCGAACTGGTCGTTGCGGAACAAGGTCTGTTCGGTGGTGAGGTGACCGAATGACTGCCACCATTGCTCCAGGAGCAGTTGCCACTCGATGGCGGAATCCGGGTCACGGACGGCGGAGTGCGACGTTCCATTGCTGGCCTGGGAGGAGTACGCCGCGGGAGCACTGTGCCCGGTTGTGGGTGGCCGTACCGGGATGAGGGGCCCTGGGGCGTCCGGGGGACGATGCACCTCACCGACGAGGAGCGCGCTCGCCACGAGGCGGAGCAAGAACGGTTCAAGCAGGATGTCAGGAGTTCGAATCTCCTAGGCTCCACAGAAAATCCCTGGTCAGACTGGAAAAGTCAGACCAGGGATTTTTCGTTTCCTGAGCGAATAAGGAGCAGATAAGGAGCAGCCCTACGAGAGGAGCCGCAGATCGTGCTTCGCGAGATCGCGCTCGTCGCTCAGACGCAGGTTAAGCGCGTCGGTCGGACAGAGGACGTTGCCGCGGTTGTTGCCTTCCTCGCTTCGCCGAGCGCACGCCAGATCACTGGGCAGACGATTCACATCAACGGCGGCGCGCACACGACGCGCTAACCGCTTCACGTGGTCCGGTTACTTTTCCGTCACCAGCTGCGCCAGGTCACCCGCGAGCCGCGTTGCGAGAAGAGCGTGGCCCTGATCGCTCGGGTGGTGTGCCCCGGCCGGGGAGGTGTCGATAACGACGTCGAAATTCTCGGCCGTGATCCACTCCTCGTCGAGGGGGGAGATGTAATCGAGGCCCTGCGCGTCCGCGAGCGCTGACAGCGTGGAGTCGATGTCCGTGATTTCTGCGGGAACCGGCAGAACATGCGGTGCGGGGCCAAGCACCACGAGGTGCGCATCGGGATAGAGGTCCATGAGATGGTCCCAGACGGTGGTCGCGGCGCGGGGGAGATAGCTGAGGTTCTCGAAACGATCGTTGATCGATCCCTGGAGCACGATGACATCGGGCGAGACACCTGCGTCCAACTCGAGCACCCGCAGCGGGTAGCTGCCGCCGAGTTCGCCGCTGCGCAGATACCCGCTTCCGCTTTCGCCTGCGACAATCGTGTCCCAGCCCAGCAGGTCGCCGGTTACCGCGGGGTACGCGTGCGCGGAGTCCGAAGCGGCAAGTCCGACCGTCCACGAATCGCCGAAGATCAGCATCCGGTGGGAGTCATCTTGCTCGGGGGAGCGTGTTTCCGTTGGGGCGGGGGAGCGTGTTTCCGTTGGGGCGGGGGAGCGTGTTTCCGTTGGGGCGGGGGAGCGGGATTCGAGAGCCGACGACAGGCCATTGTCGATGCGAGAGCCCTGTGATTCGGCAGCGCACGACGCGAGTGCTGTTGTCACCGCCGCGGCCAGGACAGTGGCGGTAACGATCCGTGCGAGACGCGGCATACGAACAGCCTATTCACGTTGCTGCTGCCGCCCCTTGCCGCCGTTCTCACCGGGCGCGTCCGCGCTCAGAAGGAACCTTCAACACACGCCACTAGACTCAGAGCGCTATGAATCCTGACGCCCTCGCCTCTGCCCTGTTCGTCGCGCTCGAAGCGATTGCCGAGCGCCGACGCCCCGGCGTCGCCCTCGACGCTTCCGTCGCCGATATCACCGTCGAGCGGCCCAAGAACCGTGATCACGGCGACTGGGCGACGAACGCGGCGATGAAGTTCGCGAAGAAGATCGGCGCGAACCCGCGCGAGCTTGCTCAGGAGCTGGCCGATGAGCTGGCGAGTGTGGACGGGATTGCCTCGGTCGAGATCGCGGGTCCTGGCTTCATCAACGTGCGCCTTGACGCCGCGGCCGCTGGCCAGCTGGCACAGACGATCGTCGATGCGGGCGCCGAGTTTGGTCACAACAGCTCGCAGGCCGGCAACAGCATCAACCTTGAGTTCGTCAGCGGTAATCCGACCGGACCGCTTCACATCGGTCACACGCGGTGGGCCGCGCTCGGTGATGCGATCGGCCGGTTGCTGGAGGCATCGGGCGCGAACGTTGCCCGCGAGTACTACATCAACGATGCCGGCGCGCAGATCGACCGCTTCGGCGCATCGGTTCTCGCCGCGATGACGGGGCAGCCCGCCCCCGAAGACGGCTATAAGGGCGCCTACATTGACGCTCTCGGCAAGCGGGTTCTCGCCGAAGACCCCGACATTCTGGACGGGCCGGAAAACTCTCGCGTGGCTGCGGTGAGCGAGGTGGCGTACCGCCTCCAGCTGGCTGAGATTCGCGAGTCGCTCGAGAAATTCAACGTGAACTTCGATGTGTGGTACTCCGAGCGCGATCTGCACGCGGGGTCGCCCAGCTTGATCGATCAGGCCGTCGACCGTCTGCGCGAGCAGGGATACGTCTACGACGAGGACGACGCTGTGTGGGTGCGCACAACGGCGTTCGGCGATGACAAGGATCGCGTGATTCGCCGCGGCAATGGCATTTACACCTACTTCGCGGCCGATGCGGCGTACTACCTGAACAAGGGCGATCGCGGATACCAGCACAAGATCTATCTGCTGGGCGCTGATCACCACGGTTATGTTCACCGCCTCAAGGCGCTGGCGGGCGCGGCGGGCGACAACCCGGACACCGATATCGAGGTCCTGATCGGTCAGCTCGTCTCGATTAACGGCGCAAAGCTCTCCAAGCGCGCGGGAAACATCATTGAGCTTGATGATCTGCGCGACTGGATCGGCACGGACGCCCTGCGTTATTCGCTGGCCCGCTATCCCGCAGACTCACCGCTTTCGCTCGATCCCGAGCTGCTGAAGAAGCGCACGAACGACAACCCCGTCTTCTACGTGCAGTACGCGCATGCGCGCACCGTCAACGTCGGCCGCAACGCGGTCGATTCCGGTGTGACACGCGAGACGTTCGCCCCTGAGCTTCTGAACCACGAGACCGAGGCTGCGCTGCTTGGCGCTCTTCAGGAATTCCCCCGCGTTGTTGCGTTCGCCGCTGAGGTGCGCGAACCGCACCGTGTTGCGCGCTACCTCGAGGAGCTCGCTGGCCTGTACCACCGCTGGTACGACAACTGCCGTGTCACGCCGAAGGGCGACGAGGTCGTTGAGCCCGTTCACGGAACCCGCCTGTGGCTCAACGACGCGACCGGCCAGGTTCTGCGCAACGGACTGCACCTGCTGGGTGTGAGCGCGCCAGAACGGATGTAAGTCCCTCACGATGGCCCCTTTCGGTCGAAAGGGGCCATCGTCGTCTCCCTGTGTCACGAAGCCGGGGAGGCTGGGAATCTCCCGTAGACTTGGGTGAAGCGGCGCGCGAACGTGCGCGGCCGCATGCTCAACGCCTCCCGATCCGCAAGGAATCCCCGACGACCGATGGTCTCCGAGTCCGTATCACCCCTCGCGCCCGAGTGGCTTGTTGCTCCTGCCGATGCCAATGGCCTCGCCTCGCTGGTGTGGCCGCGATCGGCGTCCCGCGATAACGACGGCATGCTCGTGATCGCTGGCGCTCGTGCCGACGATCTCGTGCGAGAGTTCGGAACGCCCGTTGTCGTGATCGACGAACACGACGCCCGTTCCCGCGCCGCCGAAACGCTGGCAGCCTTCGACGCCGCCGCGTCGCGCCACGGGGGATCCGCCCGTGTCTACTACGCGGGCAAGGTGTTCATGTCGGCCGATGTCGCGCGGTGGATGACGGCCGAGGGGCTGAACATCGATGTCTGCTCGCGCGGCGAACTCGAAACGGCGCTCGCAGCGGGAACCGACCCGGCCCGTATTGGGTTCCACGGGAACAACAAGAGTCTCAGCGAGCTGGAGCGCGCCGTCACCGTTGGCGTCGGAACGATCATCGTCGACTCAGCGATCGAGATCGAACGGCTCGACGCCATCACGCGCCGTCACGGACGCACCCAGCGGGTCCTCGTTCGCGTGCGCAGCGGCGTTCATGCCGATACTCACAGTTTTCTCGCAACGGCCCACGAGGACCAGAAGTTCGGGTTCTCCCTGGCCGAAGGGGAACAGGCTGCCGCACGCATCCGCGAAACGGAACATGTCGAGTTCATCGGTCTCCACTGCCACATCGGATCGCAGATCTTCGGCGTCGCGGGCTTCCGGGAATCAGCGACGCGCCTTCTCGAGGTGCACGCTCGCCTTCTCGAATCCGGTGATGTTCCTGTTCTGAACCTCGGCGGCGGCTTCGGGATTGCGTACACCAGCGTCGACGACCCCGCCGATATTCGTGACCTCGCTGACGGCATCGTTGACGCCGTCGCCGAGGAGTGCGACCGCCGAGGGATCCCCCTTCCGATTCTGGCGTTCGAACCCGGGCGGAGCATTTTCGGTCCCGCCGGCGTCACGCTTTACGAGGTCGGAACAACGAAGCCGATCACCGTCGAAACGCCTTCCGGATCAGCGCAGCGCCTGTACGTCTCGGTCGACGGCGGTATGAGCGACAACGCCCGGCCGGCCCTGTACGGCGCCCAGTTCTCTGCGCGAATTGCCTCGCGCACCTCCTCGGCCGACCCCGCGCTCGTGCGCGTGGTCGGCATGCACTGTGAGTCCGGCGACATCGTCGTCGACAACGAGTATTTGCCGGGCGACGTCACCCCTGGTGATCTCCTTGCTGTGCCGTCCACCGGTGCCTATACGGTGGCGCTGTCCAGTAACTACAACCATGTTCCCCGCCCGCCCGTTGTCGCTGTGCGCGACGGCGCGGCGCGGGTGATCATTCGCGGCGAGCAGATCGAAGACCTGCTCGCCAGGGATGCCGGCATCACACGCGGCGTTCCTGCACACCACGAGGGAGAGAAATGATCGATCACCGCACCCTGCGCGTCGCGCTGCTCGGCGCCGGCTCGGTCGGGTCACAGGTTGCACGCCTGCTGCTCGAGCATGCCGACGAACTCGAGGAGCGCGCGGGCGCTCGCCTGGAGCTTGCGGGAATCGCCGTCCGCAACATCGATGCGCAGCGCGATGTTGACCTGCCGCGTGAGCTGCTAACAACCGACGCGAGTGAGCTCATCGTCGGCAGCGACATCGTGATCGAGCTCATGGGCGGCATCGAGCCTGCCAAGTCTTACATTCTCGAGGCGCTGAACTCGGGAGCCGACGTTGTCACGGGAAACAAGGCGCTTCTCGCAACGCACGGCGCCGAGATCTTTGACGCCGCCGACCAGGTGGGCGCATCCGTCTCGTACGAGGCGGCTGTCGCCGGTGCGATCCCGATCGTCCGTCCTCTGAAAGACTCCCTCGCGGGAGACCGCGTTAAGCGCATTTTCGGCATCGTCAACGGTTCGACGAACTACATTCTCGACCGCATGGACCGCGATGGCCTGCCGGCAGATGAGGCCGCACAGATCGCTTCCGATCTCGGGTTTCTTGAGGCCGACCCGACCCTCGATGTCGAGGGCTACGACGCCGCGCAGAAGGCTGCCATCATCGCGAGCCTCGCGTTTCACACGCGTGTGTCGATCGACGATGTGCACCGTGAGGGCATCACGGGCGTCACCGCCGAGATGATCGAAAGCGCGAGCCGCGCCGGATATGTCATCAAGCTCTTGGCCGTGTGCGAACGGCTCGACGCCACGGGCGACGGCCACGAGGAATCGATCTCCGTGCGCGTGTACCCGGCGCTCATCAGCCGCGAGCACCCCCTCGCCAGCGTTCACGGCGGCAACAACGCCGTTTTCGTCGAGGCAGAGGCCGCGGGAAGCCTGATGTTCTATGGCGCCGGTGCCGGTGGCATCGAAACCGCCTCGGCCGTGATGGGTGATGTTGTTTCGGCGGCACGCCGTCACATCGCCGGTGGCGTCGGCGTGGGTGAATCTCCGCGCGGACAACTGCCCGTTGCGCCGATCGGCCGCATCATCACGAGCTACCAGATTCGCCTTGAGGTGTCGGATGAACCGGGCGTGCTCGAGGCGATCGCCTCGATTCTGACGGAAGGCGGTGTCTCTGCCGCCGCCGTTGAGCAGACGGCCATCCCCTCCGACGGCCAAGCGGCCCGTGCCCAGCTCGTCATCGGAACGCACCGTGCCAGGGAAGAGGCTCTCGCCGCCACCGTCGAACGCCTGGCCGCGAGCGACGTCGTTATCCGCGTGGCATCCGTGCTGCGCGTCGAAGGCGAATGACCACCTCCTCTGCGGGAACGCACACGGTCTACGTGCGCGTTCCCGCAACCAGCGCCAATCTTGGTCCCGGTTTCGACACGCTCGGCCTCGCGCTCAGCGTGTACGACGAACTGGAGGTCACGGCTCTCGCGCCGGGTGAACTCGAGATCGATGTCACAGGAACGGGCGCCGACGACATTCCGCGTGACGAGTCGCACCTGATCGCACGGACGATTCGCTACTGCTACGAAGCAGTGGGACGTTCAGCGCCAGGGCTCCGGATTGTCGCGCACAACGGCATTCCTCACGGAAAGGGCCTCGGCTCGTCGGGCGCGGCCGTCGCGGCGGGCGTTCTTGCCGCAAAGGGGTTGCTCGCTGGCCAGGCCGAACTCACCGAAACCGATCTTCTGCGTCTGGCGACCGAGCTTGAGGGTCACCCCGACAACGTTGCTCCCGCGCTGTTCGGCGGGCTGACGATCGCGTGGACGGAGAACGGCGCTCCGCAGCACAAGAAGCTGCTCGTGCATCGCGGTGTCGCGCCGGTGGTTTTTGTGCCGGACCACACGATGTCCACCTCCACTGCGCGCAGTGTGCTGGGCGCCGAGGTATCGCGCGAGGACGCGGTGTTCAATGTCTCGCGGTCGGCTCTGCTGATCGCGGCGCTCACCCAGAGCCCCGATCTGCTGCTGTCGGCAACCGACGACAAGCTCCACCAGGAGCGACGCGCCCAGGCGATGCCCGAGACGTTTGCCCTCGTGAGCGCCCTGCGCGCGCGAGGCTTCGCGGCTGTTGTCTCGGGAGCGGGGCCGAGCGTGCTTGTGCTCGCCGATGGTCCGGGCCGCCGCCTCGAGGCCGCTGATGTTGCGGAAGAAGCAACGGGCGGAACCTGGCAGTCGCACATGCTCGCCGTCGACTTCCTCGGCGGAACGGTGCGTACCGCCGAAGATGTGACAATGGAATTTCCCCATGCCGGATCGTGACCTGAGGAGCCCCGTGCAGTACATCTCAACCCGAGGCGGCTCCGAGCCGATGTCGTACTGTGAGGCGTTGCTCGAGGGTCTCGCCCGCGATGGCGGACTCACCGTTCCCGCCGTGATGCCGCAGGTCGATGGCGAAACGCTGGAGAGCTGGCGTTCGCTCACCTACCCGCAGCTCGCGACAGAGGTGCTCGGGCTGTTTGCCACCGACATCCCGCGTGAGGATCTTGCACGGATGACGTCTGCCGCCTACGCGGCGTTCCCGGGCGATGTCGTTCCGCTGCGATCGATCGGCGATGGCATCACGCTTGTCGGCCTGTCCGAGGGACCGACGCTGGCCTTTAAGGACATGGCGATGCAGTTCCTCGGCCAGGTCCTCGAATACGCGCTCGAGCGCACCGGGTCCGTTCTCAACGTCCTGGGTGCCACATCAGGCGACACGGGTTCTGCCGCCGAGCATGCGCTGCGCGGCAAAGACCGCATTTCGGTGTTCATGCTGTCGCCGCTCGGCCGGATGAGCTCGTTCCAACGCGCGCAGATGTTCTCTCTCGATGACAAGAACGTCCACAACATCGCGATCGACGGCGTTTTCGATGACTGCCAGAACCTCGTCAAAGAGCTGGCGGGCGATCTCGACTTCAAGGGCGCCCAGCGCCTGGGCGCCGTGAACTCCATCAACCTCGCGCGCATCACGGCGCAGGTTGTCTACTACTTCTGGGCGTGGCTGCGGGCCACCGACGATGGTGGGTGGACAGAGTTGTCGTTCACGGTGCCCTCGGGCAACTTCGGCAACATTCTGTCCGGTTTCTTCGCAAAGCAGATGGGGCTGCCGGTTCACCGCCTGGTGCTCGCGACGAACGAGAACAACGTTCTCGACGAGTTCTTCCGCACGGGCATCTATCGTCCGCGCAGCTCCGCCGAAACGCTGGCAACGTCGAGCCCGTCGATGGACATCTCCAAGGCCTCCAACCTCGAGCGCTTCATCTTCGAGCTTGCCGGCCGCGATGGTGCCCGCGTTGTGGCGGCGTGGAACGAGCTTGCGACCAACGGATCGTTCGACTTCACAGCCGACCTCCCGCGCTTCATCGAGGAGTTCGGCATCGTCAGCGGAACCTCGACACATGCCGATCGACTTGCCACGATCCGCTCGGTGTACGAGGAAACGGGTGAGGTCATCGACCCGCACACGGCCGACGGTGTGAAGGTTGCGCGGGAGTACGTCGAGTCCGGTGTTCCGATGCTCGTCCTGGAAACAGCCAAGCCTCAGAAATTCGCCGAAACGATCAGCGAGGCGATCGGAATCGAGCTGGAGTATTCGGATGAGTTGCGGACGATGATGGACGCACCGCAGCACGTTGTCGAGATGGCAAACGACGCGGAATCCCTCCGCGTTTTCATCGAGGCTGCTGCCCTCCGCGAAAACTGAGGGTGGTACAGTGAGGGCACCAGCGGAGAGAGTGCCACCTCGCACGAATTCTGAATCTCCGTCGCATTTCTGCGAAGCCCCGCACGGATTCCGACAGCTGTGATCGCGCCACTGGCTCGATGCGAGCGGTCGGAATGGTCACGCGTCCCGCGTGAGCGCAATTCTTTGCGTGCGGATTGGCTCTGACACATCACAACGCAAGGAGTACTCGTGGAAGCGACCACCGAGACGCCCGACGGCGAGAACACCGCCGCACGTACAGCGGCAGCCGATCAGGCCGCAATCGAGAAGGCGCTGGATGCCGCCGCGAAGGCGACATCATCCGGAGCGCCGCGCAAGCGCACATCACGTCGCGCGTCATCGGCCGGCACCGCTGCCGCCGCCGCTGACAAGCCGTCCGACGAGAAGCCCGCTGCCGCCGAGCCGGCCGAGGAGGCCGCTCCCAAGAAGCGGGCCCCGCGCCGAACGAAGAAGCAGATCGAGGCCGATAAGGCGGCGGAAGAAGCGGCGAAGGCTGCGGAGTCTGGTGCCGAGAAGCCCGCCGAGGAAGCCTCCGCACCTGCCGCAGAAGCAGCGGCTGAGGAGAAGCCGGCGGCGAAGAAGCGTCCGACGCGCACGCGGAAGACCGCGGCGCAGCGCGCTGCCGAGGCGGAGGAAGCCGAGAAGGCTGCTGCTGAGGCACCGGAAGCTCAGCCCGCTGAAGGGGTTCCGGCTGCTGCGGCAGAGGAGTCCGAGGAGAAGCCGGCGGTGAAGAAGCGTCCGACGCGCACGCGGAAGACCGCGGCGCAGCGCGCTGCCGAGGCGGAGGAAGCCGAGAAGGCTGCTGCTGAGGCGCCGGAAGCTCAGCCCGCTGAGGAGGGTCCGGCCGCGGAAAAGGCGCCGGAGGACAAGCCTGCTGAGAAGGCTCCTGAGCGACAGAACACCGACGCCGCAACACGTCGCGACGAGGCGAAGAACGACGATTCTTCCGCTGATGACAACGCATCGTCCGATGGTGACGACGATGGGCAGGAAGGCTCGTCTCGCGGCCGCCGCGGGCGTTCGCGCAACCGGCGCAAGAAGAGCGGCGACGGCGATCGCGACGAGCAGCAGGGCGGGCAGAAGCCTGCTCAGCAGCAGAACAACCAGCAGCAGGGTGGCGCACAGCAGAACGGTGCGCAGAAGCAGAACCAGAACCAGCAGCAGGGCTCCAGTCAGCGTGGCGGTGCTCCCGCCGAGCAGCGCGGTGGCGCACAGGATGCTCAGCAGGCAGACGGCCGGGGCCGCAACAAGCGTGGACGCGGCCGTGGTCGTCCTGGCCAGGATGAGTTCGAGCCGGAGATCACCGAGGACGACGTCCTGATCCCGATCGCCGGAATCCTGGATGTTCTCGACAACTACGCGTTCGTGCGCACAACGGGCTACCTTCCCGGTCAGCAGGACGTGTACGTGTCGCTGGGCCAGGTGAAGAAGTACAACCTGCGCAAGGGCGACGCAGTTGTCGGCGCGATTAAGCAGCCGCACCAGGGCGAGTCCAGCGGACGCCAGAAGTACAACGCGCTCGTCAAGGTCGACTCGATCAATGGCCTGTCCGTTGAGGATGCCGCCGGCCGTGTCGAGTGGAGTGATCTCACCCCGCTCTACCCGCAGGACCGTCTGCGCCTCGAGACCGCGCCCGAGAAGCTCACACAGCGCATCATCGACCTGGTCGCACCGATCGGCAAGGGCCAGCGTGGCCTGATCGTCGCGCCTCCCAAGGCGGGCAAGACGATCGTGCTGCAGCAAATCGCCAACGCGATCGCGCAGAACAACCCCGAGGCTCACCTCATGGTCGTCCTGGTCGACGAGCGGCCAGAAGAGGTCACCGACATGCAGCGTTCGGTCAAGGGCGAGGTCGTGGCCTCCACGTTCGATCGCCCCGCTGAGGACCACACGACGGTTGCCGAGCTCGCGATCGAGCGCGCGAAGCGCCTTGTCGAGCTGGGTCGGGACGTCGTCGTCCTTCTCGACTCGATCACGCGTCTGGGCCGCGCCTATAACGTGTCGGCTCCCGCATCGGGCCGTGTGCTGTCCGGTGGTGTCGACGCCGCCGCGCTGTACCCGCCGAAGAAGTTCTTCGGTGCGGCGCGCAACATCGAAAACGGTGGATCGTTGACGATTCTTGCGACGGCGCTCGTCGAGACCGGCTCCAAGATGGACGATGTCATCTTCGAGGAGTTCAAGGGCACCGGCAACATGGAGCTGCGCCTCTCGCGTCAGCTCGCCGACAAGCGCATTTTCCCGGCCGTTGACGTCAACGCTTCGTCGACACGTCGCGAGGAGATGCTGCTGTCGAACGACGAGGTCAAGATCACCTGGAAGCTGCGTCGCGCACTCGCGGGCATGGACCAGCAGCACGCAAACGGCGTCATCCTCGAGAAGCTGAAGGAGACGAACTCGAACGTTGAGTTCCTCGTCCAGATGCAGAAGTCGATGCCGACGGGCGGGGCTCGCGGCTCGGGCCACGACAACGAGATTCGCTGAACCCGCCTCACATGTTTGAGTCTGTTCAGACGCTGATCGACGAGCACCGCCGGGTCCAGGAGGAACTCTCCGATCCGGCGGTGCATGCCGACGCTGTGCGCGCCAAGCGCGTGAATCGTCGCTACGCCGAGCTGTCCCGAATCGTTCGTGCCTATGACGAGTGGGCACAGGCGGTTGACGATCTTGCCGCTGCGCGAGAGCTGGCAAAGGAAGACGCGGCTTTTGCCGAAGAGCTTCCTGCGATGGAGGAGGCCAGTGCGCAGACGCAGGAGCACCTCCGCCGGCTGCTGATACCGCGTGATCCCGATGACGCGCGTGACGTGATCATGGAGATCAAAGCGGGTGAGGGCGGTGCGGAGAGCGCGCTGTTCGCCGCTGACCTGTTGCGGATGTACTCGCAGTACGCGGCGCATCGTGGATGGAAGTCAGAGATCATCGAGGCGGATGCGTCGGATCTGGGCGGGTACAAGAACGTGCAGGTCGCGTTCAAGGGATCCTCGAACGATCCTGCGCAGGGGGTGTGGGCGCATCTGAAGTATGAGGGCGGTGTGCACCGCGTTCAGCGCGTTCCCGCCACGGAGTCGCAGGGCCGCATCCACACCTCGACAACGGGCGTTCTCGTGTTCCCCGAGGTTGATGAGCCGGCGGAACTCGCCATCGATCCCAACGACCTCAAGATCGACGTGTATCGCTCCTCGGGACCTGGCGGACAGTCTGTCAACACGACAGACTCCGCCGTGCGCATTACTCACGTTCCCACCGGGATCGTCGTGTCGATGCAGAACGAGAAGTCGCAGCTGCAAAACCGTGAGGCGGGTATGCGCGTTCTGCGTGCCCGGCTCCTCGCGCGGCAGCAGGAAGAGCTCGCGGCTGTTGCGGCGGATGCCCGTAAGAGCCAGATTCGGGGAATGGATCGTTCGGAGCGCATCCGCACGTACAACTTCCCCGAAAATCGCATCGCCGATCACCGCACGGGGTTCAAGGCCTACAACCTTGACACCGTGATGGACGGGGCCCTCGAGCCGGTTATTCAGTCGTGCATTGAGGCCGACGAGGCCGAGCGCCTCGAGGCCATCGGAGACTAAACGATGAGACGAATCCGATCACACCAGTTTCTGGGGTGGTCGGATTTTGTCGTTCACCGGAGCGGATGACATGGGTGATCTGATCGATATGGCGCGGCGACTGCGTCGCGGCGACGTGGAACCGACTCAGTTGGTTCAGCAAGCGATCGAGAGAATTGGCGATGATCCGTGTGGTGCGTTTGCGCACGTCGACCGGCGCGGAGCACTGGACCGCGCGTCAGCGCTGGGCACGCCGCCCTCGGACGCACCACCGCTGTGGGGCATCCCGCTGGCAGATAAAGACTTGACAGCGCGGGCAGGAATGCCCACGTCGTATGGTTCGCGCGCTTTCGTCAGCTTCGTACCGGAGCACTCCGATCCCTTCGCGCTTGCGCTGGATCGGCTCGGAAGCGTCGGCATCGGGAAGACCAGCACTCCCGAATTCGGCCTGACCGGATACACCGAGAACCTCGTCGGTCCGCCCGCGCGCAATCCGTGGCAGCTCGCAACCGGTGCCGGCGGTTCCAGCGGAGGCGCGGCCGTTGCCGTTTCGACGGGCGTTCTCGCCGCTGCTCCGGCTTCTGATGGGGGCGGATCGATTCGGATCCCTGCCGCGACTGTGGGGGTCGTTGGTCTGAAGCCATCTCGGGGTCGGTTGCCGTTCAGCAACGGCCTCGATTCGCCCGGTGGTCTGTCCGTGGCGGGGGCGATCACGCGCAGCATCGACGACGCGGCGTATTTCCTCGATGCGCTGGTGGGCTCAGCGCAGCACGTTCACGCAACGCGTGCTCCGAGGCACGGACCATTTCTCGACGCAGTGCGGCGGGAACCGGCTTCGCTACGGATCGGTGTGACGACAACGAGCCCGTGGGACGGATGGACTGACACGACGCTCGATCCGAGCGCGCGCAGGGCCTACGAATCGGCGGGCGCGTTTCTTTCCGTAGCCGGGCACGAGGTCGAAGAGCTCGTCTGGGATCCCCGCGGCTATCCGGACATGTTCACAACGATCTGGCGGGCGTCGGCCGCGCGGATTCCGATTCCGACGGAAGACCTCGATCGCCTCGCCGAACCGCTGACGGCGTGGCTCGTGCGGGAGGGGCGTGCGCTTTCGGCCGAACGCGTGCTTGCCGCGCTGCAGGCGGCCGTGACGTTCGAACGCGAGACGATCGCCGCGTTTGCGAGCTACGACGCTGTCGTGACGCCGGCGCTCGCGATGGCGCCGCAACCGCTGGGATGGTTTACCGAAACGGGCGATCCGGAGGAGAACTTCGCGCGGCAGTGTCGCTATGCCCCGCACACCAGCTTCGTCAACGTTGCGGGGCTCCCCGCCATCACGGTTCCCGTTACGTCCGTGTCTGGCGAACGCCCGTTGAGCGTTCAGGTGATAGGCCGGCCCGGTGGGGAGAGCACGATTCTTGCCGTCGCGGCGCAACTCGAAGCCGAGCGGGGCGCACTTCCTTTTCCGCCGGCGCCGTGACGTTCCGGGCCCCCACCGCGCGAACCGTCAGATCTGGTATTCGGGGGCCGAGAGAATCGGCTTGATGTCCTCGCCAGACTGACGTGCTCGGGCCTTCGCGGGCACGCCAATGAGGATGCTGTCGGCCGGGGCAGACTTTGTGACGACGGCGTTCGCTCCGACGGCACTGCGCGCGCCGACCGTGACCGGGCCGAGGATTTTCGCGCCCGATCCGACCACGACGCCGTCCTCGAGCGTCGGGTGCCGCTTGCCCTTGTTGAGCGACGTGCCGCCGAGCGTCACCTGGTGATACAGCATGACGTCGTCGCCGACCTCCGCCGTTTCGCCGATGACGACCCCCATGCCGTGGTCGATGAAGAACCGTCGGCCGATCGTCGCACCGGGGTGAATCTCGATTCCCGTGAGTGCACGGGCGATCTGCGAGCCAAGTCGAGCGAGGAAGAATAACCGCTTTCCCCAGAGCGCATGGTTGAGGCGATGCAGCCAAATGGCGTGCAGACCGGGGTACAGGAGGGCGATGGAGACAGCGCCGCGCGCCGCAGGGTCCCTGCGGCGCGCGGCGGCGATGTCCTCACGAATGTGGAGACGCATGGCGGTGATGACCTTAGTCGTCGAGGAGGTGCTCCCAGAGAGCGGTGGAGATGTAGCGCTCGCCCGTGTCGGGGACGATGACGACGACGTTCTTGCCGGCGTACTCGGGGCGCTTGGCAACCTCGATGGCCGCCCACACAGCCGCACCGGAGGAGATACCGGCGAGGATGCCGTCCTTCGACGCGAGATCGCGGGCCGTCTCGAGCGACTTGTCGAGAGGTGCGGTGATGATCTCGTCAATCACACTGCGGTCAAGGATGCCCGGGACGAAGTTCGCACCAATGCCCTGGATCTTGTGGGGGCCGGCCTTGCCCTCGCTGAGGAGGGGGGAGTCGGAGGGCTCAACGGCGACGATCTTCGCGCCGGGGACCTGCTCCTTGAGGATCTGGCCGACACCGGAGATGGTGCCGCCCGTTCCGATACCCGCGACGAAAACGTCGACCTGGCCGTCGGTGTCGGCGATGATTTCACGCGCCGTGGTCTCGCGGTGGATCTTGACGTTCGCCTCGTTCTCGAACTGGCGAGCGAGAACAGCGCCCGGAGTCTCCGAGACGATGCGCTTTGCCTCTTCGACGGCGCCGTTCATTCCCTTGGAGGGATCGGTGAGCACGAGCTCTGCGCCGAATGCGCGCAGCAGAACGCGACGCTCCTTCGACATCGAGGACGGCATCGTCAGGATCACCTTGTAGCCGCGGGCCGCGCCGACGAGGGCAAGCGCGATACCGGTGTTGCCCGACGTGCCCTCGACGATGGTGCCGCCAGCCGGAAGCTGACCGGATGCCTCGGCGGCGTCGACGATCGCGATACCGATGCGGTCCTTGACGCTTGAACCGGGGTTGAAGGCCTCGAGCTTGGCGAGAACGTTCGCGCCGGCACCCTCGGCCACGCGGTTGAGCTTGACGAGCGGCGTCTTGCCGAATGCGCTCGTGATGTCGGAATGGATCACAGCCATGGGATGCCTTTCGGGGAATGGATTCGCCCGAGGAAATCTCGGACCGTCGCCGTCAGCCTAGGGGCGATTGCGTTGGTGAGGGCAGAGATGTGACGGAGCATTTCATCGGATCACCCACATAGGCTCGTTTCTCGTGTCATCTGATTCCGAGGTTCCCGTTCGCGATGCGCTCCGCGGCGCGGTTTCCGCGCTCGACCAGGCGGGCGTTCCCGCGGCTCACGTCGACGCCGAACTTTTGCTTGCGTGGGCGATTGGCTCCGATGTCTCGCGCGGCGAAGTGCAGGCTGCCGCGATTCGCGGCGACAACCTCAGCGCCGAGCAACATGCCCTGCTTCGGGAAGCGATCGTCCGGCGCTCCTCACGCGAACCGCTCCAACACATCACGGGAACGGCGCCCTTTCGGCGCATGACGCTGGACGTCGGCCCCGGAGTATTCGTGCCGCGTCCCGAAACGGAGATGGTGGCCCAACTCGCGATCGATGCTTTGGCTGCCACCGCGGACCCGGAGCCGGTGGCAGTTGATCTGGGAACGGGAAGCGGAGCGATCGCGCTGGCGATGGCGACGGAGGTTCCGCATGCCCGCGTACACGCCGTGGAACGGTCCGACGAGGCCATCGCATGGACCCGTCGCAACGTGGCCCGCATTGCGCCTCACATTGATCTTCGTCACGGCGACCTCGCCGATGCGTTCGATGATCTTGTTGGCACGGTTTCCGTTGTTGCGTCGAATCCGCCGTATGTTCCCGACGAAGCCATCCCGCGCGATGACGAAGTTCGTCTCTACGATCCGGCCGCGGCGCTGTATGGGGGAGTGGACGGGCTGGACGTTGTGCGTATCATCAGCCGCGTCGGCCTGCGACTTGCGCGCCAGGGCGGTGCGATCGTCCTGGAGCACGGTGAGCGGCAGGGCCAGCAGATCCGGGAGATCCTCACCTCGGACGGCTGGCAGGCGGCGGCAACGCACCGCGATCTGACGTCTCGGGATCGCGCCACAACAGCACTTCGCCCGTAGCCAGCGCGGCGCATCTCGGGGCGGAAATGCCCGCTCCCACCGCGCTCCGTGAGAACGTTCGTGACCCCCCACTAGAATCGAGGCGTGATGTCCCCCGTCTTCGACTGCCGTGACCGCGAGCAGATGCTCGCCGGTATGCGCCAGGCCCGTCAGGCGATCGCACGCGGCGAGGTCATTGTCCTGCCAACAGACACCGTGTACGGCGTCGCCGCAGACGCCTTCAGCCACGATGCCGTTCGCGGCCTCCTCACCGTCAAGGGCCGCTCGCGCCAGCAGCCGCCTCCCGTTCTCGTCGGGTCAGCCCAGGCATTGCCGGCTCTCGTCGAACAGGTGCCCGAGGCCGTTGAACGCCTCGTCGAACGGTTCTGGCCCGGCGCTCTGACGATTGTGTTGCCCGCACAGCCGGCCCTGACCTGGGATCTCGGCGAAACACGGGGAACGGTGGCCGTTCGTCAGCCGGACCACCCGATCACGTTGGAACTCCTTGCCGAGACGGGTCCACTCGCCGTTTCGAGCGCGAATCTCACGGGGAAGCCCGCCGCGACCGACGCATCGTCGGCGCGCCGGATGCTCGGAGATTCCGTTTCCCTCTATTTGGAGGACGGCCCTGTAAAGACCGGCGTTGCGTCGACCATCATCGATGCAACGTCGCTCGTCCCGGGGCGGGGTGAACCGGCGGTACGTGTTTTGCGGCTCGGTGCGATCAGCCGTGGCGAGTTGCGGGAGGTGCTCGGCGATCTTCTCGAGGACGATCCAGAAGAGGCGACGCCGTGAAGCTCTATGTGCTGATGATCCTCGTGACGGCGGTGACAACCTTCGTCCTGTCGTGGCTCATCTGGCGCCTCGCGCTCCGCTTCAAACTGCACCCGCCCGTTCGTGATCGCGATGTCCATACGCGTCCGACCCCGCGGCTCGGCGGAATCGCGATGTTCCTCGGCATTCTCACCGCCTTTCTCGCCTCGAGATCGTTCGACTTCTTCAGCATCTTCTGGGTCGATGAACGCGTCGTCTGGTCTGTTCTCGCCGCAACGCTTCTGATCGCGCTTGTCGGCATAGCCGACGATCTGTGGGACCTGGACTGGATGCTGAAGCTCGGCGCCCAGTTCTTAGCCGCGGGAATTGTCGCCATCGCGGGCGGCCTGCAGATTTATGCCCTTCCCATCGGTGGCATCGCCATCTGGTCGGGCTGGGTGAGCATCATCCTCACGATGTTTTCGATCGTGATCGTGATGAACGCGGTCAACTTCATCGATGGTCTCGATGGTCTCGTTGCCGGCGTGTGCCTGATCACCAACGGTGTCTTCTTCGTCTACACCTACATCCTTGTCCGGGACGCCGGAGCCGCGAGTTACTCGAACCTCGCCACCTTCATCGCGGCGACGATTATCGGCGCGTGTCTCGGGTTCCTCCCGATTAACTGGAACCCCGCGAAGATGTTCATGGGTGATACCGGCGCGCTTGTCATCGGATTGCTCATGGCAACTAGCGGCATCGCCATCACGGGGCAGCTTCCGCCCGCGGCGCTCGATCCCGATGTCACGGGGCGATCCCAGATGCTCGGAACACTGCTTCCGATTTTGCTTCCGCTGATCGTCGTCATGCTGCCGTTGCTGGATTTCGGGCTGGCTGTGATCCGGCGCATGAGCCGCGGACAATCGCCCTTCTCGCCCGACCGCGAGCATCTGCATCACCGCATGCTCGACATGGGGCACTCGGACAGAGATGCGACACTGATCTTCTACGCGTGGACGGCGATCGCATCGCTCACTGTCTTGCTCATGTACCTCTTCACGGGGGCGAACTGGTTCGGCGAACACTGGTTCGGCGAGTATTGGCTCGCCGTGGGATTCGGCATTGTCGGCGTCGCCGCCTGCCTCGTCCTCACTCTCGTCCCGTCACACCACCCGGCACGTCGCGCCGAAACCGGCGCCGAGTCCACACAGCCTCAGGAGACCTAAATGGCCCCCTCGCCCGTGTCCAGCAACCCGATTATGCGCAACGTCCTCGTTTGGAGCGCTGTTGCCTGCGGCATCGTCCTTGTCGGAGCAGCCATTATCGGCATGATGATCGCGGGCGAAAACGGCATGTGGAGCGGCATCGTCGGCAGCGTGATCGGCTTTCTCTTTCCCGCGCTGACGGCCGCATCGATTCTCGTCGCGAACCGGTGGTTCGGAACGCCGAGCTACCCCGTGATCTTCTTCGGCTCGTTCATGGGCGTCTTCCTCGTGAAGATCATCGTTTTCATCGTCGCGCTCAACCTCGTCTTCGGTCTCGACTGGGTCGTTCGGGGCGTGCTGTACGCCGCGCTCGTGATCACCGCAGTGGCATCGCTTGTCGTTGACGTGCTCGTGATCGCCAAGATGCGCATTCCCGCCGTAAGCGATGTCACGCTTCCCGGTGACGACGAGACCGACGAGCCGCGGGGCGACGGCAAGGTCTCCAATCGCTGACGCGACTTCTACAACGTGTCAAAACCACCCTCCCATCTTTGGTAGGGTTATCGAGGTCCTGCGGAAGGTGCGCGGCACACAGGTGCGCCGATACCCCACAGTGACTGCTCTCACGACAACCCACCCACGTAGGCGAAAGTCTGCGCGAGAAGCTGGAGCCACGAGTTGACTCAGGCGAGCATGATCGCACCGATGGCCGATGAGGTCGAGTTCCATCCGCCGTCGATCGGGGACTTCTTCCCTGGGGCACTGCTTTTCGAAGGGACGCCGTTCGAGTTCACGCGAATTCACCTCGCGCAGCTCATCGCAACGACCGTTCTGGTCCTGATCCTCGTCCTCGCAACGCGCAACCTCAAGGTTGTTCCGGGACGAGGCCAGCAGATCATCGAGTTCCTGTTCGGATTCGTTCGGGAACAGATCGCGATCCAGGTCATCGGCGAGAAGGACGGCAAGCGCTTCGTCCCGATTCTTACGTCGTTGTTCCTCGGAATTCTGGCGTTCAACATGATGGGCTTCGTCCCCGGCATTAACATCGCGCCGACGAGCGTCATCGGTATCACGATCGTCCTCGCTGTCATCGCCTACGTGACCTTCATCTACGCGGGCATCAAGCGCCACGGCGTCGGCCGCTTCATGAAGAACTCGCTGGTCCCCAGCGGAACGCCTGTGGTGCTGTCGCCGCTGATCGCGGTCATCGAGTTCATCTCGACGTTCGTGTTCCGACCCGTCTCGCTGACACTGCGTCTCGTGATGAACATGCTGGTCGGCCACCTGCTGTTGGTGCTGCTGTTCGCCGCAACACACTTCTTCCTGCTGAGCTTCAACGCGCTGACGGCACTGTCGCCTGTCACGCTCGGCCTCTCCATCGTCTTCATTCTGTACAAGATTTTCGTCGCCGCCCTTCAGGCGTACGTTTTCACGATCCTCACCGCGGTCTATATCCAGCTCGCGGTCGCGGAAGAGCACTGACGAACAGCTGACCGGCTGTTCGCCCTACGAAAGGAAACAATCCAGTGGACGCTACGACGGTTCTCGCGGAGATCACCGGCAACATCGCGACCATCGGCTACGGTATTGCCGCGCTCGGCCCGGCAATTGGTCTGGCCATCGTCGTCGGCAAGACGATCGAGTCGACGGCACGCCAGCCTGAGCTCGCCGGTCGCCTTCAGACACTGATGTTCATCGGTGTCGCCTTCATCGAGATTCTTGCCTTCATCGGCATCGCAACGCCGTTCATCTTCGGCTGATCGACTGCCCGTTCCTACCGAGTAAGGAGACAGGATGCTGAACGCTCTTGTCACTGTCGCGGCCGAAGAGGATTACAACCCCCTCCTGCCCGCGGACTACGACATCATCTGGTCTGCGATTTCTCTCGCGATCATCATCGTCGTCGTGGTCTTCGTGGCGCTGCCGCGCCTGAACAAGGTGCTCGACAAGCGTTCGGCCGCCATCGAGGGCAACATCGAGAAGGCCGACGAGGCTCAGCGCGAAGCCGAAGCGATGCTCGCCGAGTACACGCAGCAGCTTGCTGATGCCCGCAAGGAAGCCGGAGAGATCCGCGAGCATGCTCGTGCCGAAGGCAAGCAGATCGTCGTCGAGGCCAAGGCAACCGCCGCGGCTGAGGCGGAGCGTATCGCTGCCTCCGCGCACCTGCAGATCGAGGCCGAGCGCCAGCAGGCGATGGTCTCGCTGCGCAGCGACGTCGGATCCCTCGCTCTCGACCTGGCTGGCAACGTCATTGGCGAGAAGATGACGGACGACGCTCACGCACAGAGCGTGGTCGACCGCTTCCTCGCTGATCTCGAAGCATCCGAGAAGGCGGCGAAGTAATGGGAAGCGCGACCACTCAGGCACGTGAGGTGGGCGCCGCGGCACTCGCCTCTGCCACGGTCGACCTCGACACGGCTCGCGAACTGTTCGCGGCTGCGCGTGCCACAGGCGACTCGCAGGCGCTGAGCGGCGCGCTCGCCGACAAGGCTGCCGACCCCGCTGCGCGAGCAGCGCTCGTCGCCACCGTGTTTGCATCGCTTTCGCCGGTAACGCGTGAGCTGCTGACAACGATCGCTGCGCAGCGCTGGTCTTCGGCTGCCGACCTCACGGACGGCATCGAAGAACTGGCAATTCGCGCAACGGCGAAAGCTGAGGTTGCCGACGTCGAGGGCGAGCTCTTCCAGGTCACGCGAGTGATCTCGCAGAACCCCGACCTCGAACTCACGCTGGGATCGCACCTGGGTGATCAGTCGAAGAAGGCGGAGCTGCTTCGCCAGATTCTCGGTACGCACGTCGGTGCCGGCGCCTTGCTTATCGCCACCTCGATCGTTGAGCAGGCAGGCAAGCGTCGCGTGCGGCGCGCCTTCCAGCGCGCGATCGCTCTCGTCGCTGCTCAGCGCGCTCAGCAGGTCGCAACCGTCTACACCGCGACACGGCTGACGCCGGCGCAGCGCGACCGCCTCGCGGCGTCGCTCGCGCGAACGTATGGCTCCGCAGTATCGATCAACGAGGTCGTTGACCCCGCTGTCGTCGGCGGAATCCGCGTTCAGATCGCGGACGACGTGATCGACGGCAGTATCTCGACCCGCCTCGGAGAACTCCGCTCGAGGCTCGCAGGCTGAACGTCTCCCGCAGGGGAGACATCCGGGCCCTCGGCCCGTACAACGAAGGAAGACAATGGCAGACATCACCATCAGCCCCGACGTCATCCGTGACGCGCTGAAGGACTTCGTCTCCGCCTACGAGCCCACCGGTTCTGGCGCGAACGAGGTCGGCACCGTCTCGGACGCCGCCGACGGCATCGCCCACGTCGAGGGTCTCCCCGGCGTGATGGCGAACGAGCTCATCCGCTTTGCGGACGGCACGCTCGGCCTCGCGCAGAACCTCGACGAGCACTCGATCGGTGCCCTCGTCCTGGGCGAGTTCACAGGCATCGAAGAGGGCCAGCAGGTCACCCGCACCGGCAAGGTTCTCTCGGTCCCAGTCGGCGAGGGCTACCTCGGCCGCGTCATCGACCCGCTCGGCACGCCCATTGACGGTCTCGGCGAGATCGCCGGCATCGAAGGCGACCGTGAGCTCGAGCTCCAGGCCGCTGGTGTCATGGACCGCAAGAGCGTCCACGAGCCCATGCAGACCGGCATCAAGGCCATCGACGCGATGATCCCGATCGGCCGCGGTCAGCGTCAGCTGATCATCGGTGACCGCCAGACGGGTAAGACGGCGATCGCGATCGACACGATCATCAACCAGAAGGCCAACTGGGAGTCGGGCGACACGTCGAAGCAGGTTCGCTGCATCTACGTCGCCATCGGCCAGAAGGGCTCGACGATCGCCTCCGTCAAGGGCGCGCTCGAAGACGCCGGAGCCATGGAGTACACGACGATCGTCGCCGCTCCGGCCTCGGACCCCGCTGGTTTCAAGTACCTCGCTCCGTTCACCGGTTCGGCCATCGGCCAGCACTGGATGTACCAGGGCAAGCACGTCCTCATCGTCTTCGATGACCTGTCGAAGCAGGCTGAGGCCTACCGTGCCGTTTCGCTTCTGCTGCGTCGTCCGCCGGGCCGCGAGGCATACCCCGGTGACGTCTTCTACCTGCACTCGCGTCTGCTCGAGCGTTGCGCGAAGCTGTCCGACGAGCTCGGCGCCGGTTCGATGACGGGTCTTCCCATCATCGAGACCAAGGCCAACGACGTCTCGGCGTACATCCCCACCAACGTGATCTCGATCACCGACGGCCAGATCTTCCTGCAGTCCGACCTCTTCAACGCCAACCAGCGTCCCGCGGTCGACGTGGGTATCTCGGTTTCGCGTGTCGGTGGCGACGCGCAGCTGAAGAACATCAAGAAGGTCTCCGGAACGCTCAAGCTCGAGCTCGCGCAGTACCGCTCGCTCGAGGCCTTCGCCATGTTCGCCTCCGACCTCGACGCCGCATCGCGTCGTCAGCTCGCTCGCGGTGCGCGCCTGATGGAGCTGCTCAAGCAGCCCCAGTTCTCGCCGTACCCCGTTGAAGAGCAGGTCGTTTCGATCTGGGCCGGCACCAAGGGCAAGCTCGACACGGTTCCCGTTGAGGATGTTCTCCGCTTCGAGCGCGAGCTGATCGATTACCTTCGTCGCAACACGACGGTTCTCGACAAGCTGCGCGAGACGGGCAAGCTGGAAGACGACGTTCTCGCCGAGATGGAAAAGGGGACCGACGCGTTCGCCCTCGAGTTCCAGCCCGGCGACGGTGCATCGCTGACGGGCCCCGGCTCGGAGGAGCACGAGGCAGCCGACAAGGCGGACATTGGCCAGGAGAAGATCGTCAAGGGCCGCACGGCGTAACGCCCGCGAGGATCACGCATCATGGGCGCACAACTCCGGGAGTACAAGCAGAGGATTTCCTCTGCTCAGACGACCAAGAAGATCACGAAGGCGATGGAGCTCATCGCGGCTTCGCGCATTCAGAAGGCGATGGCGCGTGTTCGCGCGTCGTCGCCCTTCTCCCGCGCGGTGACGCGAGCAGTTTCCGCCGTCGCGACCTACACCGACATCGACCACCCGCTGACGCGCGAGTCCGAAAACGCTACGCGTGCCGCAGTTCTGCTCCTCACGAGCGACCGCGGTCTCGCCGGTGCCTTCAACTCGCAGGTCATCAAGGAGGCCCTCGCGCTTGCTGAGCTGCTCCGCAGCGAAGGCAAAGAGGTCGTCTTCTACCTGTTCGGCCGCAAGGCGGTGGGCTACTTCCAGTTCCGCCGCATGGTGGCCGTGCAGGAGTGGACGGGCGACGCCGATACTCCCTCCTTCGATAACGCGAAGGAGATCGCGGACGCGCTGATCGAGGCGTACGAAACGGATGCGGAAGAAGGAGGCGTGGATGAGCTCCACGTCGTCTACAACCGCTTCGTCAGCATGATGACGCAGGTGCCGGAAACGGTTCGCCTGTTGCCGCTCGAAGTTGTTGATGCACCAGCCGCGGGCGAGGGCGAGGCTCCGGCCGAGCTCTTCCCGCTGTACAACTTCGAGCCCGAGGCGACGGATGTTCTTGACGCGCTTCTGCCGGTGTACATCCAGAGCCGCATCTTCAATGCGCTTCTGCAGTCCGCCGCCGCAAAGCAGGCCGCAACGCAGAAGGCAATGAAGTCGGCCTCGGACAACGCCGAGAAACTCATCATCGACTACACCCGCTTGCGCAACAACGCGCGTCAGGCGGAGATCACGCAGCAGATCGCCGAGATCGTCGGCGGCGCGGACGCGCTGGCGTCCTAGGACCCCCAGGAAAGAGACGAAAGACAATGACAACCACGGTTGACACCAGCACCGCGGTCGTCGGGCGCGTCGCCCGAGTCACGGGCCCCGTCGTCGACATCGAGTTCCCCCACGACTCGCTGCCCGACGTATACAGCGCGCTGAAGACGACGATCACCATCGGCGAGAACTCGACCGAGATCACGCTCGAAGTCGCTCAGCACCTGGGCGACGACCTGATTCGCGCGATCTCTCTGAAGCCGACCGACGGCATGGTCCGCGGTCAGGAAGTTCGTGACACCGGCAAGCCGATTTCGGTTCCCGTCGGAGATGTCACAAAGGGCAAGGTCTTCAACGTGACGGGCGACGTTCTGAACGTCGACGCCGACTCGTTTGAGGTCACCGAGCGCTGGCCGATCCACCGCAAGGCTCCGGCCTTCGACCAGCTCGAGTCCAAGACCCAGATGTTCGAAACGGGCATCAAGTCGATCGACCTCCTCACCCCGTACGTTCAGGGTGGAAAGATCGGCCTCTTCGGTGGTGCGGGCGTCGGCAAGACGGTCCTCATCCAGGAGATGATCACCCGTGTTGCGCAGGACCACGGTGGTGTGTCCGTCTTCGCCGGCGTCGGCGAGCGTACGCGTGAAGGTAACGACCTCATCTGGGAGATGGACGAGGCCGGCGTTCTGGACAAGACGGCCCTTGTGTTCGGTCAGATGGACGAGCCGCCGGGAACGCGTCTGCGCGTCGCCCTCTCGGCTCTGACGATGGCCGAGTACTTCCGTGACGTTCAGAAGCAGGACGTTCTCCTCTTCATCGACAACATCTTCCGCTTCACGCAGGCCGGTTCCGAGGTGTCGACCCTTCTGGGCCGCATGCCTTCTGCCGTGGGTTACCAGCCCAACCTGGCCGACGAGATGGGTATCCTCCAGGAGCGCATCACGTCGACACGAGGCAACTCGATTACGTCGATGCAGGCGATCTACGTCCCCGCCGACGACTACACCGACCCGGCTCCTGCCACCACGTTCGCGCACCTCGACGCAACGACGGAGCTGTCGCGTGAGATCGCATCGAAGGGTCTCTACCCCGCGATCGACCCGCTCACCTCCACCAGCCGCATCATGGACCCCCGCTACCTCGGCGAGGACCACTACCGCGTCGCAACGAGCGTGAAGCAGATCCTGCAGAAGAACAAGGAACTGCAGGAGATCATCGCGATCCTCGGTGTCGACGAGCTCTCGGAAGAGGACAAGATTGTCGTCTCCCGTGCGCGCCGCATTCAGCAGTTCCTGTCGCAGAACACCTACACGGCCGTGAAGTTCACGGGTGTTGAGGGGTCGACGGTTCCGCTGAAGGAGACGGTTGAGTCGTTCGACGCGATCGTCAAGGGCGAGATGGACCACGTTGCGGAGCAGGCGTTCTTCAACGTCGGTGGCCTCAACGATGTTCTGGCCAACTGGGACAAGATCCAGAAGGAGAACGCCTGATCATGGCGCTCAAGGTCAACCTGGTGTCGGCTGCGGCCGAGGTCTGGTCGGGCGAGGCCACTCTGGTCGTCGCCAAGACGCCCGAGGGCGAGATCGGCTTCATGAAGGGTCACGAGCCGATGCTCGCGATCCTCGCCGAGGGCCAGGTCCGCATCACGCAGGCCGATGGCTCGAAGGTGATCGCCGACGCTCGCGACGGCTTCATCTCGATGGAGCTGGGTGACGAGTTGAACATCGTGGCAGGTAACGCGCAGCTCACTGCGTAACTGTTCCGCCGCTCGCGACGGGGCGTGGATCTTCGGATCTGCGCCCCGTCGTCGTGTCTACGAAAAGAAGGAATGCGATGATCGTGCTGCTTCCGCCATCGGAAACGAAACGTCCTGGCGGATCGGGGGCTCCTCTGGAGCTGTCGTCCCTCGCCCTCCCGGAGCTGCGCGATGCGCGACAGGCGGCGGTCGATGCCCTCGTCGCGCTGTCGGCACACCCCGATGAGGCGGCGCGCGTTTTGAAGCTGTCTGATCGTCAGCGCGGTGAGATCGCCGTGAACGCCGGCGTCTACGACTCCGGGACCATGGCGGCGATCGACCGATTCACGGGCGTTCTCTTCGACGCGCTCGACGCCTCGTCGCTGGACACGGGCGCTCGCGAATGGCTGGGAAAGCACGCCTTCGTGCAGACCGCGCTTCTGGGCCCTGTCGCCGCGGACGACCTTATTCCTGCGTTTCGGTTGTCGGGCGGCGGACGCCTCCCCGGCCTGCCCGCGCTGAAGCGCCACTGGGCGGAAGCGACGACGTCCGCGTGGGCGAGCGCTGAGGTGGGGTTGGTCGTTGATCTTCGCTCCGAGGTGTATCGAGCGCTGGGGCCCGTTCCGGAGAATTCCGCGCAGACATATGTTCGAGTCGTTGCGGAAACGGGGGATGGCTCGGTGCGGGCGCTGAACCACTTCAACAAGAAGACGAAGGGCCTGCTGGTGCGCGCACTGGCGCAGGCATCCGTCGTGGCGGAGTCGGTCGACGCGCTCCGCGCCGCCGCGAGCGAGGTTGGTTTCGAGATGCGGCACGGCGACGTCCCGGGTGAGACGTTGCTTGTCGCCAGCGAGTGAATTCGCCACTCGCGAGGCGGGGAACTATGAACGGCCGCCTGGAGTCGCTACTCTGGGGCCATTGGGCGGCATCTGTCGCCGCAACATTTCCTGGGGAGGACATCATGCTTTTGGAACCACTCGCGATGTATTTCGAGCCGATCGGCGGATACGGGTACGGATACGGCGCCGCCTTCGGCGCATGGATCGGCGCGTTGATTCTTACGTCGCTCCTGCCCGTCATCATCATGTACGTGCTGTGGTCGCTTTTCGCGATGAAGCTGTTCGAAAAGGCCGGCGTCCAGGGCAAGTGGCGTGCGTGGGTTCCCGTTTACAGCCAGATGGTGTTCTACAAGCTGGGTGACATCAACCCCTGGCTCATTCTCATCATCGGTATCCCAAGCGCCGTTCTGCTCGTGATCTGGATCGGATCGCTCGGCTTCATCGCCCTGAGCATCCTGACGATCATGGCGATTGTCCGGATCAGCCAGCGCGCAAAGGGCGAAGCAGCCTGGGTGGCGCTCCCGGGTGGTCTTCCGGGGCTCGGAACGATCGTGTGGCTGGGCATCATGGCGTTCACGAAGACGCCGTGGAAGGCCGACCTTGAGCCTGCCGCGTGGTCGCAGACCTTCCTTGCCGACAAGACGCAGTGGGAGGGCGTTCCCTCCTACGCCGCCGGTGCGACGCAGGCCGGTGGCTACCCGCAGCAGCCTGGCGGCTACACGCCGCCGCCCGCGCCTCCGGCTCCTCCCGCAGGTGGTCCGACGCCTCCTCCCGCAGGTGGTCCGACGCCTCCTCCCGCTGGTGGACCAGCGGTGCCCCCGGCGCCGCCCACACCTCCGCAGGTCTGATTCTGCGACCCGGCCCCGCCCGAGCAATGTGCTCGGGCGGGGCCGGGTGCGCGAGCCCGGATAGACTGTTACCGACACGCGCCGACGACCCGGCGCGCACCGGCCCGAAAGGCGTTCCGTGTCCGACACCACTTCTGCCGCACCTCAGCGACCCGAGACGCTCAGCCAGGAGATCACCCTGCCGGACGCTGGTCGCCTCACCCTCCGGTGGGCGGGCGCGACGGACGCGGGCCGTAAGCGGGAAAACAACCAGGACAGCTTCCTGACCACCCCGCCGCTTTTCGTCGTTGCCGATGGCATGGGCGGCCATGTCGGTGGCGAGATCGCGAGTCAGAGCGTTGTTGCCCGCCTGCATGAAACGGCGGAAACGGGTCGGATCTCTCCGGAAGAGATCGATCGTGCGCTCGCACTGGCCGTACAGGACATTTCCGACCACCCCGACACAACGGATGAGGGAACGGGCACGACCCTCACGGGCGTCTACCTCGACCAGACGGTAGACACCGCAACGGTCGTCGCTCTGAACATCGGTGACTCGCGAGTCTATTTGCAGCGCGGCGATCAGCTCATGCAGGTAACAACCGATCACTCCCTCGTTCAGGAACTGGTGCAGTCAGGCCGCCTCAGCGAAGAGGAAGCGGAAACGCACCCCTACAGCAACGTGATCACCCGGGCGGTTGGTCCGAGCGAAGCGGTGTCTCCTGACTACGTTCGCATCGACATCTTGCCGGGCGACCGCTACGTCATCTGCTCGGATGGGCTCACAAAAGAGCTCACCGACTACGGCATCCTGCACTTCCTGCATGAGAACTCGGATCCCGCCGATGCGGTTGTCGGCATGATGAAGGCCGCGCTCGATAACGGCGGTCGAGACAACGTCACGATCATCGTGCTCGATATCCTCGGTCAGCCCGAGACCGCGGAGTAGGTACTCCTCAGGCGCGATCTTTTCGCGTTTTCCACCGATCCGGGCTCTTCGCGTGATGTGACAGAGCGCGCGCGGTTGTATGGGCGCATGACGACCCTGCCCGATGCGCCGCGCCGCATATCGCAGCCGATCGACCTGCCCGATCTTCCGGAGCCGCCAGGGCGGCGGCCCTTCCCGATTCTCGCGTCCCTCGTTCCGGTGGTCGGTGCGGTTGTGATGTGGCGGTTGACAGGGTCGATCTTCATGCTGTGGTTCGCGGCACTCGGACCGTTCATGGCGATCGCGTCTCTCGCCGACGGCGCGCGCAGCGCTGCGCGGGAGCGTAAAAGAGCGCAGCGCGCATTGGGCGAAGCCTGTGACGCCGCCGAGGAAGAAATCGCGCGTCGCCATGATGACGAACGGGCTCTGCGACGGGCCGCATCGCCCGACGTCGTTCGTACGATTCGCAGCGATGGGTGGGTGTGGCGCCGGCCCGGTCAGGCCGTCGTGGGAACAGGGACCGCCCTCAGCGCCGTCCGCGTGAGCGGCGGCGAGGGAGACAGGGTCGAGGCCCTGCGGACGAGAGCGGAGGCACTGGAAAATGCACCGGTGACGGTGCCCTGGCAGAGCGGTGTGTGCGTGCGCGGACCCGAGATCACCGCGCGAGCAGTTGCTCGTGCTCTCGCCTTACAGGTGCTGTTGCGGACGCCACCGCGGGAGGTGCGCGTGATCGGCGATCCACTCGCGGAAGGATGGGCAAAGAACCTGCCGCATGTTGCTGCCGAGAACGAAACCGTGAGCCTGGCGCTGATCCGCGCGGATGAGCCCGTTCCAGTTGGCGCGAGTGCCGTCATCGCCGTTGCGGGCCAGGGCGACCCGATTCCCCATGAGTGCGCGGCGCTGATTGAGATCGACGAGGGCCTGCGCGGACGGCTCATTGCGGACACCGGTGACGTATCTCTCGACCTCGAGGCCATCTCTGTCGGCCAAGCGCACGCGATCGCCGCGACGATGGCTGGTCGTGCGGGCGTGCGTGACGAAACCCTCCCACCGGGCCCCGTCCCTCTGGCGAACGTTCTCGAGCGCGATCAGCACGATGCCGACCGTGCGCCCGCGGGCCTCCGCGCCGTTATCGGCCTGGGGCCTCACACGGGCGAGAACGACCCGCCTGTTGTCGACGTTGACCTCGTCGCGGACGGGCCTCACGCCGTTGTCGTCGGAACGACGGGCGCAGGAAAAAGCGAGTTGCTCACAACATGGATCACGGCACTTGCGGCGTCAGCTGGACCGGGCGAGGTGGTGTTCCTGTTGGGCGATTTCAAGGGAGGAACCGCGTTCGAACACCTGCGTATGCTGCCCCATGTCACGGGAATCATGACGGACCTTGACGGAGGAGGCGCACTGCGAGCCGTTGAGGGGCTGCGCGCAGAAATCCGTCGCCGCGAGCTCGTTATTGCGGCTGCCGGTGCCCGCGATATCGGCGACCCGCGCGTACGAATGGCGCGACTTGTCATTGTGATCGACGAGTTCGCGGCGCTTCTGCAGGAGCACCCCGATTTGCACGCCGTGTTCACCGACGTCGCTGCGCGAGGGCGCGGACTCGGTATGCACCTTGTGCTCGGGACGCAGCGGGCATCCGGGATCCTGCGGGATGCTCTTGTCGCGAACAGCCCGCTTCGTATCGCGCTGCGCGTTGCCGAGACGTCTGAGAGCTCCCAGCTCATCGGGGCTGACGTGGCCGCGAAGATCCCGGGAGATGCCGCGCACCGCGGAGTCGGCTATGTCAAGCGCGCGGGAGATACCGCTGCTCATATCGCTCGTTTCGCGCTGACCCGCGCCGACGACGTGCGGCGAGCTGCCGAAGCGCACGGAGACGCCGAGACGGCGGACGGGCCGCTTCTCGCGCCACTGCCTGCGAGGTGGCAACCGAGCACCGATGCACAACACGACGTGATGGCTCTCGGTATCGCCGACGATCCCGCAACACAAAGCCAGCCGCATGTGACCCTGCGACCGGGCGTCGACAGGGGGCTGCTCGTCATCGGTGGCGCGGGAACGGGGAAAACGACAACGGCGCGGTGGATTGCTGACCAGGCCCGGCGTGGGGGCCACGATGTGGTCGAGGTTCCGCGCGACACAGAAGGGGCATGGGACGCACTCGAACGGGCGGAGTCACGCCCTCCGGCCCTGTTCATCGCGGACGATGCGGATGCGCTTCTGGCCCGGTTTCCCACCGAACACGCTCAGGCGGCGGGCGACAGGCTCGAGGCGATTGTACGAGACGGGGGGATCACGGGAACGACCGTAATCCTCACGGTTGCGCGTCTCACGGGCGGCGCGTCGAAGGTGGCAGATCTGTTGCCGCGGCGCGCGGTTCTTGCTCTGCCAACAGCCTCCGACCACACGGCGTCCGGGGCTCCGCGCGACCTGTTCGATCCGAAACGTCCGCCAGGGCGCGCGGTGATCGATGGCCTCAATGTGCAACTGGCGATGGGGGAAGAGCCGTCTCCTCAGGATTCCGAATCGCTGGGGGAGGTGTGGCGTCCCACCGCGCCGATCTCCGGGTTGGTCGTTCGCGCGGCCGCGCGGAGATCACAGGCGCTGCGCACGGGGTGGGGCACAGGAGTGAGCGTTGTCGTCGTCGACGATCTGCCACCGGGAACAACGCTCGCTCAGGTTGAACAAGAACACGAGGGCCCCATCGTTCTTGCGGGGGACGGCGACGCGTGGCAGCGCGCGTACGCGCTTCTCCAGCAGGTGAGATCGGTGGGCGACATGGTTGTCGCCGCAGATTGCGCAAACGAGCTCAGAACGCTTGTCGGCGAGCGTGACCTGCCACCATACGCGCGGCCGCGCGCCTCACGAGCATGGTTCGTTTCCGGCGGGGCTCCGCCTCGCCGTATTGTCCTGCCGTGATGCCGGGCTACGCCGTAATGGTGGGTTCCACGCGGATCTCGAAATTGACGCTGTTCGCGATAAAGCACCACTCGTGCGCATCGTGGTGGGCGGCCATCGCTTCTTCGATCATGCCCTCGTCGGCAACGCGCACCTGGGGGCGCAGAATGACGCTCCGGAACCGCCCGCCGTTGCCGCTGATTTCCATTTCGCCCTCGGCATGATCGGTGTACTCGGTCACAACGACCGAGCGGGTCACACAGGCATGGAGATAGCTGAGGAGGTGGCATTCGCTGAGCGCGGACATCAGGAAGTCCTCGGGGTTCCAGCGCGCGGGGTCGCCCCGGAACGGTCGGTCGGCCGAGGCCAGAATGTCGGGCTTTCCCTCCACCTGAACGGTCACATCGCGTGCGTACTCGCGATAGCCGGAGGTGCCTGAACCGTGGTTGCCCGTCCACTCGGTTGTGACGGCGTAGCGGTGGATGCTCATGAACGTCACGGTACGCGGCTCTACGATGGGCCAGTGACATTTGCCGAGACTTTCCCCGCTCCCGCCGGAGCTGAGCTCGCCGTCGTCGAACGCGGCGGCTTCGTCGAATCACGCCACATCGGCTCAGCAGTCGTGCTCAGCCCGGACGGAGAGGTGATCGCCTCCCACGGCGACCCGTCCGCGCTGATCCTGCCGCGTTCCTCGCTGAAACCGCTTCAGGCCGTCGCCTCGGTCACCGCCGGAGCTGCCCTGACGGGCGAGTATCTCGCGCTCTCGACCGCGAGCCACAACGGAACAGACCGCCACGCGAATGCTGTACGCGGAATGCTGGCTGACATCGGGCTCAGCGAGGACGACCTGCGGTGTCCGCCCTCATGGCCGAGTGACAGCGCGACGCGCCACGAGATGGTGCGCGACCGTGCTGAGCAGGCGCGAATTCGCCATAACTGCTCCGGGAAGCACGCAGCCATGCTGACGGCATGCCGGGTCAACGGCTGGGACACGGAAAGCTACCTTGATTCCGCCCACCCCTTGCAGACCCACATGGTCGAGGTCATCGAGCGGCTGACGGGAGAGAAGATCCGCGGCACCGTCGTTGACGGCTGCGGCGCCCCGGTTCACGCGATGAGCCTTGCCGCGCTCGCACGAGGCATTCACCGCATCGCCCAGGGCTCCGAATCGTCGCCTTTTGCCATGCACCGCGTCGGAGCCGCCCTCGTGCGGGCCGTTCGGGATCACGGATGGGCCGTCGAGGGACCCGGGGGCGATGACACGGCGTCGATCGAACGCTTCGGTGTGTTCTCGAAGAAGGGCGCGGAGGGCGTTCAGGTCATGGTCGCGCCCTCCGGCACAACCGTCGCGTTGAAGATGTTGGACGGTTCGAACCGTGCCGGATCCCTGGTGGCTTTGGCCCTGCTGGCACGCGCCGGATCACTCGAAGTGCAGGATGTCGCGCGTGCGGCAGCTCAGCGACCCGGCCTGCGCGTCCTCGGTGGCGGCGAGCCGGTGGGGATCATCCGCGCCTCGGTGTAGTCCCGCGACTATTTCCGCTCATGGGGGAGAGCGCGCTTGATCTTCTCCATGGCACCCTGTGCGGCGGGCTCGTTATACGTTCCCGCGAGTTCCTGGCCAGACAGAGCGTGAATCGCGGCCATGATCTCGTCGGTGGCAGCACGGCGGGCCTTGCCGCTGGTTGCGGGGCCGTGGGCAGACAGATCGAGGGGGGCGCCGAACTTCACGTCGACGCGCTGACGGAACGACGGCATCTTCTTTCCGACCGGCATGACCTTGTCCGTTCCGATCAGTCCGATCGGAACGACGGGTGCGCCGGTTTCGAGAGCGAGATAGGCGATACCCGTTCGTCCCTTGTACAGGCGTCCGTCGCGAGAGCGGGTTCCTTCTGGGTGCAGCGCCACTGCCGCTCCTGAGTCCAGGATCTCGCGCTGGCGATCGAGTGCTTCCATGGCAGCCTGCCCGGCTCCGCGACGCACCGGAACGGCGCCGATGGCGGTGAAGAACTGCTTGGACAGCCAGCCGCTGAAGCCGGATCCCTCGAAGTACTCGGACTTGGCGAGGAAGTGCACGGGGCGGGGAGCAGCGGCGATCGGAATGGCAAACGAGTCGATGACCGACAGGTGGTTGCTCGCGAAGATCACGGGCCCCTCGGGCGGAATGAGCTCTTTACCTTCGACGCGCGGGCGGTAAACGGCGCGTGCGATCGGCGCGAGTAGCATGCGGCCGAGGTTATACACCGGGCTCGGCTTGTGCGGGCGATCCGGGGCGGAATCGGTCATCGTTCCAGGATACGTGGATTGCATGCCGTGACGGGAATCCAGGGGTGGCGAGACGGATTTCCCCCGGTTTCCTTCAACGATCTTCACCCTGATCAGCGCATGCATAGCGGAATGCGCCAAGATGGGTGTCGAACCGTTCCGTGTGAAACCCGAGGTATTGCCGTGCGCCGTCGCTCTCTCGCGATCTTGTCCACCACCGCCATCGCGACTCTCGCCCTTGCGGGGTGTGGAAGTGCTGATGAGCCCGAAGCGGATCCCGGTACAACCGAGGCGCCCACGAACCTGTGCGAGGCCGCGGCGTCCGAAGGTGACGCAACCGACGCTCTCGAGATCACGGGCGAGTTCGGCGAGGCCCCAGAGGTCTCGTTCGACGCTCCGCTGGAGTTCGACGACTTCGAGCGCGTTGTCGTGACCGAGGGGTCCGGAGACGAGCTTGAGGCCGGCCAGTACTTCACCTTCGGGGCCACCATCGTCAACGCCGAAACGGGCAACGTCGAAGCGACGCAGGGATACGAAGAGGGCACGGCCCTTCCCGCTGTTGCGGATATCGCCAATGTGCTCGGCATTGGGATGGGGTGTGCAACGCCAGGGACCCGCGTTGCGTTCACGGTTCCCGGTCAGACGGCCGAGGGCGGATCGACTCCTGGTCTGATCTACGTCGTCGACTACTACGCCGTTGCGCAGACCGCCGCATGGGGCGAGACGCAGGACGTTCCGGATGGCTTCCCCGAGGTGGAGCTCGAGGAGGGCGGCGAGCCCATCGTGACGATCCCGGACGATTTCGACATCCCGGAAACAACGGAAATCGCCACACGTGAGCTCGGCGACGGGGCGACTGTCGGCCTGGGCGATGTTGTTTTCGTTCAGTACCGCGGCGTGAAGGCGTCCGACGGCGAAGAGTTCGACTCCAGCTGGTCGCGAGGCGAGCCGACGTCGTTCTCGACGGACGCTGTTATCGAAGGCTTCACCAAGGCGCTCGTTGGGCAGACGGTCGGCTCGCAGGTCATCGCGGTGATCCCCGCGGAAGAGGCATACGGCACGGAGCTAGGAACGCATGACCTCGCGGGTGAAGACCTCGTCTTCGTCATCGACATCCTCGATTCAATGAGCGCACCGGGAGCCTGATCAGCATGATGCGCAGGGTCATCGTTCTGGGCTCGGGCGGATCGATCGGCACACAGGCGCTCGACGTTATTCGTCGCAACCGTGACCGCTTTGAGCTGGTTGGCCTCGCAACGGGAACGCAGCGCGATGTGCTGGCACAACAGGCTGAAGAATTCGGCGTTGAACACACGGCGATCGGTGCGGAGGAAGCGGCGCAGCTCGTCGCGGACGTCGACGCCGATGTCGTTCTCAACGGCATCACCGGTTCTGTGGGTCTCGGCCCGACGCTCGCGGCGCTGAAGGCCGGACGAACGCTCGCGCTCGCCAACAAGGAGTCGCTCATCGTCGGCGGCGATCTCGTGAAGCGCCTGGCGGCGCCGGGGCAGATCGTTCCGGTGGATTCCGAACACTCGGCGATCGCGCAGGCGCTCCGGGCGGGAACGGCGAGCGAGGTTCGCCGGCTGGTTGTCACGGCCTCTGGTGGCCCCTTCCGCGGAATGACGCGCACACAACTCGCGGACGTCACGCCGGAACAGGCGCTTGCGCACCCCAATTTCGCGATGGGGCGGGTGATCACCACCAACTCGGCCAGTCTCGTCAACAAGGGCCTCGAGGTCATCGAAGCGCACCTGTTGTTCGATGTTCCGTACTCGGCGATCGACGTCGTTGTTCACCCGCAGCAGATGATCCATTCGATGGTCGAGTTCCGTGACGGATCGACGATCGCCCAGGCCGGTCCTCCGCGCATGCTCGTTCCGATCGCACTGGGCCTGTCATGGCCCGATCGGCTTGACGATGTGGACGTCCCGATCGATTGGACGTCCGCGCAGTCGTGGGATTTTCTTCCTCTCGACGACACCGCGTTCCCGTCCGTGCGCTTGGCGCGCCAGGTCGGCGAAGCGGGGCGCACGTTCCCGGCCGTCTACAACGCAGCCAATGAACAGGCTGTCGAAGCGTTCCATGAGGGGCGGATCTCGTTCGTTGACATCGTCGACACGATTTCGGCCGTTGTCGACGCACACGACGCTCCCGCTCAGCTGACGATCGCGTCACTGGCGGACGCAGAGGCATGGGCGCGCCGGACGGCGGATCAGCGTATCCACGGCACCCGCTGACAGAATCGCTTTCGTGACAGACACGATCGATCTCACAGCGCTTCCGCGTATTCGTCGCTCGGCGCCGACCATGATTCGCCCCGTTCAGCCGAGCGGGCGCCCGTTGGGCGACCTTGCCGCCCATCTGGGGGCTGAGCTGCGCGGAGATGCGGACACCCTGATCTCCGGTGTCACGCTGTCATCGAGCGACCTCGTCGCCGGTGAGCTTTTCGTCGGGCTGCGCGGCGTTAACCGACACGGCGCTGAGTTCGCGCGCGCAGCGGTCGAGGCCGGTGCGGCGGCTGTTCTGACCGACACTGAGGGTGCGGACGTTGCCGCAGGTGCGGGAGTCCCGATCGTTGTCGTCGAGGATCCGCGGCGCCGGCTCGGCGAGCTCGCAGCCTGGGTGCATGCAACGGGCCCTCATGATGCGAAGCCACTTCTTCTGGGCACAACGGGCACCAATGGCAAGACCAGCCTGTCGCACCTCCTCGAGGGGCTGATGACGCAGATCGGTGTTGTGGCGGGTGCTTCCACGTCTGCTGAGCGCGTTGTCGCCGGCGAACGCGTTGTGGCGGGGCTCACCAGCCCCGAGGCCACCGAGTTCCACGCCCAGCTCGCGCGCATGCGGGAGGCGGGCGTCGAAGCCGTTGCTCTCGAGATCAGCGCGCAGGCCGTGACACGTAACCGCGTCGACGGCGTGGTTTTCGACGTGATGTCGTTTACGAATCTGTCGCACGATCACCTCGATGACTACGGCGACATGGAGACGTATTACCAGGCGAAGGCGCCGCTTTTTACGCCGGAGCGGGCCAAGCGGGCGGTAGTTTCACTCGATTCGGTTCCGGGGTCGCGGATCGCGCGCGAAGCGGGGGTGCCCGTGACAACGATCGCAACACCGTCGATCGCTGCTGATCGCGAGGCAGCGAACGGCGCGGACTGGATCGTGGAGATCACGGGGGAGCAGCAGCGCGGAACCTCCTTCCGCCTCACCGGCCCCGCGGGTTCTCTCGAGACGACGGTTCCCGTGATCGGCGCGCACATGGCGTCGAACGCGGGGCTGGCAATTGTGATGCTCCTGGAAGCGGGATATGCGTGGGACCGGATTGTGTCGGCACTGCAGCGCGATGGCGGGCTGATCGCCTGGGTTCCCGGTCGGACGCAGTTGGTGTCGGGGCCCGAGGGTCCCGCCGTATACGTCGACTTCGGGCATACGCCCGATGCTTTTGAGAAGACGCTTGCGGCCGTGCGCCGCGTCACTCCAGGGCGCGTTCTGATGCTGTTCGGTGCCGATGGCGACCGTGACACGATCAAGCGCCCCGATATGAGTCGTGCCGCCGTCTTAGGCAGTGACATTCTCATCATCACGGATCATCATCCGCGTCACGAGGACGCGGCCTCGATTCGGCGTACCCTCGTCGATGCCGCCCGGGCTACGGCTCCGGATCATGAGATCCACGAGGTCTTCCCTCCGGAGAAGGCCATCGTCGCGGCTGTTTCGATGGTGGGCCCCGGCGATGCGATCTTGTGGGCTGGCCCTGGTCACCAGAACTACCGTGACATCGAGGGCACTCAGTGGGCATATTCGGCGCGCGAGTTGTCGCGCCGCGCCCTCATCGCCGCGGGATGGCCCGCGCCGGACCGCGTGTGGCCCAACCCGTACCTGGACGACTAGACACACCCTCACGGAAATCAGGCTGACTTATGACCGCTCTCGCCTTCGCTATCGGCGTCCTCGTGATGATCGTCGGCCTCGCCGTGTCGATCGCCATACACGAGATGGGCCACATTCTGCCCGCCAAGGCGTTCGGAGTGCGCGTCGGCCAGTACATGATCGGTTTCGGCCCGACCCTCTGGTCCAAGCAGATGGGCGAAACAGAGTACGGTTTCAAGGCTCTGCCGCTGGGCGGGTTCATCTCGATCGCCGGGATGTATCCGCCCAGCTCGGAGAGCGCGGCGCAGAAGTCGCGGATCTGGTCGACGCTCGTTCAGGAGGCGCGCGCGGCGAACGACGAGACGATCGAAGAAGCGGGCGATCGGACGCTGTACAAACAGGCGACGTGGAAGCGCGTTGTTGTCATGCTCGGCGGACCGTTCATGAACCTCGTGCTCGCTGTTGTGCTGTTCAGCGTGCTGTTTAGCGGCATCGGCGTGCCGCAGTCGACGACGACGGTCGAATCGGTGTCCGAGTGTGTTCTCCCCGCGGATTCCGCCCAGACCTCGTGTGAGGACGGCGACCCGGCCTCACCCGCGGCCGCCGCGGGACTCCAACCCGGCGATGACATTGTCTCCGTGGACGGAACGCCCGTCACAACATTCGCCGAGGCCTCCGCGATCATCCGCGACCGGCCGGGCCAGGGCACGGCCGTCGACGTCCTCCGCGACGGTCAGTCTGTCTCGTTGCGGGTCACGCCGGTTCTCGCGACGAATACCTATGTGAATGATGCCGGAGAGCAGATCACCGACGAGGTCGGCTTCGTTGGCTTCAGCCCGACGACCGAACGCGTTCGGGAACCACTTTGGACAGGAGCAGAGGCCGCAGGGGACAACATCGCCGCGGTGTCTCAGATCATCGTCCAGCTGCCTGTGCTCCTCTACGACACCGCTGTCGACATGTTCACGGGACAAGACCGCGACCCCAATGGTCCGATTAGCGTGATCGGTGTTGGCCGCATCGCCGGGGAGGTCGCCTCCTACGAGGCGCCGATCATCGATCGCATCGCGGTGATCATCAACCTTCTCGCATCACTGAACATCGCCCTGATGGTCTTTAATCTGATTCCCTTGCTTCCGCTCGACGGCGGGCACGTCGTCGTTGCCCTGTGGGACGGGATCAAGCGTCTGTTCGCCAAGCTCACGGGCCGACCCGCTCCAAAGCCAGCTGATGCGACGCGACTCGTCCCTTTGACGCTCGTGGTTGTGGTGATCATGATCGGCATGGCGGCGATTCTGTTCGCCGCAGACATCGTCAACCCGGTCGACATCTTCGGCGGGCCGTAGGGAGGCCTCAGCTCAATACCCCATGGCGTCTAGCCGAGCCGCTTCAGAACCGTTTGCGCCGCCAGGCGGCCGGCCATGCCGTTGACCCCGGGGCCGGGCATCGTCGAAGCCGACGCGAGGAAAATGCGCTCGTCGCTCGTTGCCCATGGCGTGAGGCTTGCGGTGGGGCGCGCGAGGAGCTGGCGCAGGTCGGCCAGCCCGCCGTCGATCGATCCGCCGATGTCGTTGGCGTTGTGTGCCTCCATGGCGGCGGGGTCCATGGTGTGACGGCCGATGATGCGATCGCGGAACCCCGGAGCGAAACGCTCGATTTGCTGTTCAATCGCATCGGTCATGTCGACCTCGGATCCGTGGGGCACATGGCAATACGCCCAGAGCGTGTGCTTCCCTTCTGGGGCACGCGAGGGGTCGGCATCCGTCGGCTGCGACAACAGCACGAAGGGCTCATCAGGCACCCGTCCCTGGGCGACCTCGCGTTCCGCACGCACAACGTCGGCGCCACGGCCACCGATATGCACGGTGCCGGCGCCGGCAAGTTCGGGGTCCGACCACGGAACAGGTGCGTCGAGCGCCCAGTCCACCTTGAAAACGCCCGGTCCATAGCGGAATCTCGATAGCGTTTTTGCATACCGCGGGGCGAAGCGGTGGCCAGCAAGCTGTAGCGCCTGGCGTGGGGTGGTGCTGAGCAAAACCGCGCGCGCGGATGGCAGGTTGTCGACGTTCCTCACGCGATGGCCCGTGACAACGTCTCCGCCCAGCGAGCGCAGACGCGCGATGAGGGCATCGGCGATCGACTGTGATCCGCCGATCGCCACGGGCCAGCCGACGCCGTGTGCGAATGCGCCGAGTGCGACGCCGATGAGCGCTGTCGCCGGCTGATGCAGATCGTTGATCGAGTGCGCTGCGATTCCGGCAAGGAGGGCACGCGTGTGTTCATCGCGGAGCCCGCGCATGAGCCAAGTGGTCGGCCAGACGCTCGTTGCGCCGAGTGCGATGAGGTCCGGGGTGGGGCGCAGGGGGTTGCCGATTGCGCGGGCGAGTTGCGGCCAGCGCGATCCGAATGTGCCCATGACGGCCTTCCACAGGGGCCCATCGGCACCGAGGCCCGCGGCGGTTTCGACGACGTCACGGCGCAGATAGGCCGTGTCACCCGGCGCGATGGGATGACCAAGCGGAATCCGCGGTTGTGCGAACGCAAGGCCCTCGCGGGCCAGTTCGAGCTCGCGGAACGCGGGGCTCGCGAGCGCCATTGGGTGAACGGCGGAGCACACATCGTGCCGGAAACCGGGCAGCGTGAGTTCCTCCGTGCGCATCCCGCCGCCCGCCTGATTCTGTGCCTCGAGGACGAGAACCTTCCATCCGGCCTCGGCGAGAGTGACGGCAGCAACGAGCCCGTTGGGGCCCGAGCCGACGACGACGGCATCTACGTCTGTGGTCACGCCCCTACGCTACCGGTGGCGTGAGCGACAAGGCGCTCAAGCGTACGGATTCCGTCGCGGGAAAGGATCGATTCCAGGTGGCCCTGAACGCTTGCGAAGCCGCGGCCGCGGAGGGCATAGACGTCACCGGAGGCGGACGCGGCGATGTCGACATCGCCGATTTCACCGCACCGGCTCTCACTCGGGGTGAGGTGGGAAACGCCGGGCATCACGTGCGCTGTGAAGGTGTTGTAGAACCCGATGGCCGCGGGTTCGCCAAAGATATCGACCGTCAGTTGCAGGCCCTGGTGGGGGCTGGCAAGCGGCTGAATGCCGATGCCGAGGCGCCGGGCGAGCACCTGGTGGCTCAGGCACACGGCGATCAGGGGCGAGCAGGCGTCGAGGCGCCGCGCAACGATCTCACGCAGGCGTCCGATGCGGGGGTTCTCGTCGTCGAGCGGATCGCCGGGGCCGGGGCCGGAGACGACGATTTCGGCCGCGTCGACCTGCTCGTTGGTCGCTTCGCTCCAGTGCACGATGCTCACGTCCAGGCCGAGATGGCGCAGCTGGTGCGCAAGCATCGTCGTGAATCGATCCTCAACGTCGATGACGAGAGCACTCTGCCCCGCGAACGGCGGCGTCGTTTCCGACGACTGTTCGTCGAGCCAGAAGGTGGCCAGCCGAGCGTTGCGCGAGGCGAGCAGCTCGGCGATCTCCGGAACATCGGCGAGCTTCGTGGGACCGGCAACCGGGGCGTCCTCGTCGACTCCTGCCACGTTCGTGAAGGCGCGCGGAATGGCGCCGATCGCGCCGAGGACTCCTGCCGCCTTGCCGTGGGTTTCGCCCACCTCGCCATACGGGTCGCTGTGGCGTACGAGGGTGGCACCGGCGGGAACCCGCAACATGCCGTTCTCGATATATGCCGTGCGGATGAGGATCGGCGCGTCCAGATCGTGTCCGCCGTCGCCTCGTGGCGTGAACAGCGCGGCGACGCCGGAATAGTATCCGCGCGGTTTCGTCTCGTGGCGGTTGATCACGGCGCACGCGTTCTGCATCGGTGACCCGGTCACGGTCGGGGCGAACATCGTCTCGCGCAGAATGTCGCGGGGGTCAAGGCGACTGGTTCCGCGCAGCACGTACTCCGTGTGCGTCAGCCGGGACATTTCCTTTAGGTGCGGGCCCGTAATTCTGCCGCCGTCGCTGCACACGGCGCTCATCATCTTGAGTTCTTCATCCACGACCATGAAGAGCTCTTCGGTTTCCTTCGTGTTCTCGAGAAACTCCGAGAGCGTTTCGACGGTCGGACCGCCAGAGGGATGACGGAACGTTCCCGAGATGGGATTCATCGTCACAACGCGCGCATCCGAGTCTCCGTCGCGGTGCGCCGTGACATGCGCTTCCGGGCTGGCGCCGACAGCGATGTGGTCCGGTGTGACGATGGCGAAGGTCCAGTACGCGCCGCGCTCGTGCTCGAGCAGGGCGCGGAACCACGTGAGCGCGGCCACGCGCGGATCCGCGGAAACCGACGCCGTGTAGTCGCGGCGAATCACGAAGTTCGCGCCCTCACCGCGCCCGATTTCGTCGCGAATGACGGTGCGGACAACGTCGGCGTATTCATCGTCGGTGATGTCGAAACCCGCGTCGCCGAGGGGAACCTGCTCCGAGGGGAGGGACGCGATCAGGTCAGCCGCCGCGAACGTTGTTCGGTCGTCCACGATCAAACAGCGCAGCGGTGCTCCGTCATCGTGCGCCGCGAATCCGCGCTCGCGCACCTGGCGAAAAGGGACGAGGGCGAGCACTTCCTGGGGGCGCCCGTCGTTTCCCGTGAGGGGGATATCGGCGAGCAGCTCCACATCGACGATGTCTCCCGTGAGCAGCTCGACGCTGTCGGCTCCATCGCGCGCGATGAGGGCGAAGGAGTGTGAGGGGTCGGCGGCGAGTTCGCGGAGAAATGCGGGGTCAGTCATGACGTGATCTACCTTCGTGTTGCGAAAATTCTCGGGCGGAAGGTCCCGCATACGCGAAACGACCGCCCTGGGGACGGTCGATCTTCTGGGCTCGCGAGAAGAGATGGCCGCCTACGAGGCGAGCCACCACCATGCCGGGGTGTGCTTCGCGAACATGGGATGAAAGTACACACTCCCTGGGGATTCGTGCAACCTGAGATCGACGCGAGACGGGCGGCGTAGGCTGTTGTTCGTGCCCGCAGTGAACATTGGTATGCCTCGTGTCCCTGAGATCCTCGCCCCTCGACGCCGTTCTCGGCAGATCAACGTCGGCAAGGTGAAGGTGGGCGGCGACGCCCCCGTCAGCGTGCAGTCGATGACCACGACGAAAACCCATGACATCAATGGGACCCTCCAACAGATCGCCGAGTTGACGGCGTCTGGCTGCGAGATTGTGCGTGTTGCGTGCCCAACGGACAAAGATGCCGAGGCGCTGAAGATAATCGCGATGAAGAGCCAGATTCCCGTCATCGCCGACATCCACTTCCAGCCCAAGTACGTGTTTGAGGCGATCGACGCCGGCTGTGGTGCCGTGCGCGTGAACCCTGGGAACATTCGCAAATTCGACGACAAGGTCGGCGAAATCGCGAGGGCCGCAAAGGACGCCGGCGTGTCGCTGCGCATCGGTGTCAACGCCGGTTCGCTCGATCCTCGTTTGCTGCAGAAGTATGGCAAGGCAACGGCCGAGGCCCTGGTCGAGTCGGCCGTGTGGGAAGCCTCGCTGTTCGAAGAACATGACTTCCACGACTTCAAGATCTCGGTAAAGCACAACGACCCCGTTGTGATGGTGAAGGCCTACCGCATGCTGGCGGAGCGCGGTGAATGGCCGCTGCACCTTGGTGTGACCGAGGCCGGTCCGGCGTTTCAGGGCACGATCAAGTCCGCGACGGCGTTCGGCATCCTGCTGTCGGAGGGGATCGGTGACACGATTCGTGTGTCGCTGTCTGCTCCTCCTGCCGAAGAGGTCAAGGTCGGTCATCAGATTCTGCAGTCGCTGAACCTGCGTGAGCGCACGCTAGAAATCGTCTCGTGTCCGTCGTGTGGTCGGGCGCAGGTCGACGTGTACACGCTGGCTGAAGACGTCACCGCCGGTCTCGAAGGAATGACCGTGCCGCTGCGCGTTGCCGTGATGGGCTGTGTCGTCAACGGGCCGGGCGAGGCGCGGGATGCTGATCTGGGTGTCGCCTCCGGAAATGGCAAGGGCCAGATTTTCGTCAAGGGCGAGGTCATCAAGACCGTCCCCGAGGACGAGATCGTGGCGACTCTGATCGCGGAGGCCAACCGTTTGGCCGATGAGATGGGCCCCGACGCGGCGCCGGGAACCGCGCAGGTCATCACCGTCTGAGCGTTGCGCTCCCGCGGAGAATCTGTGCGTTTCTTCGGAGATGTGCGCACTGGCGGAGCGAACGGACAGGTTGCGTCCGCTTGAGCGCACTTTTCCGCTCGAACGCGCGGTGTATTCCGCGTGAGCGTACGTGGCGATCGGCCGCATGTGGCGGGCGCGGCGGGGGAGCGGCAGTAGGCCGTTCACGGCAGTGAATGTGCGGGAGCTGTCCACAGCGCGCGCGCTATCACGCGGTTGTTCGGCCGAGCATATTTTGTCGGCAGGGCACGATGAGGTCATGGATGTGATGACCGATGTGCGCAGCCTCGGCGGTGTCGTCCGCGTTGCCGATCTGAGGCGTCGTGGGCACGGTCGCCGGGCAGTGGAAGGCGGCGTGCAGTCAGGGGCACTGATCAGACCGCGACGCGGATGGGTGGCGTTGCCCGGTGCTGACCCCATGCTGGTCACAGCAGCGGCGGGTGGCGTTGTTCTCAGTTGCGTCACAGCAGCGGCGAGGTCCGGACTCTGGGTGCCGGATGCGCGCACCCCGCACGTGGCGGCAGACCCGCGATCGAGCGGAATTGACGCGCGCGGAAGCCACGTTCACTGGGCGCGGCCGCTTGTTCCTCGCGTTCCGGGGCATCTCCAAGATCCGATCGAGAACGCGCTTGCCCTCGTCGCCGATTGTCTTCCGCATGAGCACGCGCTCGCCGTGTGGGAGTCTGCCCTCTCCAAGAAACTCGTCGACCGCGCGTCACTGCTGGAGTTGCCGCTCAAGGCTCGCGCTCGGACGCTTGCGCAGCTCGCAACGCCGTTCTCGGATGCGGGTGGTGAGTCTTTCGTCGTGGACAGATTGCGATGGTTGCACGTTCCGGTTCGCCAGCAGATCTGGATCGCCGGTCATCGCGTGGATGTTCTGATTGGTGATCGCCTGGTCGTTCAGATCGACGGCGGCACGCATGTTGGGACGCAGCGTGAAAGGGACAATTCCCACGATGCGCGGCTGCGCTTGATGGGGTACCACGTGATTCGCGTGAGCCACCGACAGGTGGTGGGCGAATGGGAGCGCGTGCAGGACACGATCATGCGGGCCGTCGCGGGTGGCCTCCATCGTGTCCGCGCGGCTTCCTAGCCTTCGTCGCGTTCGATCACGTATCGACGCTCGATTCCGCGCGTCGCAAGGCCCCACGCGCTCGTGCGCACCCGGGCCTGGTGCGTATCAAAGGCGGCGTCGCTCACAAATTCCTCCGTCACGTTCCAGACCAGAGGGGTGTGTGAGGGAACGACGTCGAACGCGGTGCACCCGGGTTCCGATCGCGTGAGGAGCACATGCTCCGGGAGCGCCGAACGAACGATCTTGGCTTGCGCCTCGTCCTGGCAGATGAGTTCTCCGGTGAGTCGTACGGGTGCCATGGCTTCACCCTACGGGCTGGTGTGTCCGCCGCTCGGCCGGCGCAGATCCCACGAGCTTCAGGCCAATGACGGCGCCGATGATGCCGGCGAGGAAGAGCACACGCAGCACCGTGATCGGCTCACCGCCGGTCAGCATGGCGTAGGTAACGGTCAGGGCGGCTCCTGTTCCTGTCCAGACGGCGTAGGCGGTGCTGATCGGAATAGTCCTGGCAGCGATGCCGAGCCCCGCCATGCTCAGCGCGAGCGTGACGGCGAAGACGATGGTGGGAGCCGGGTGGCGGAAGCCATCAGACATTCCCAGCGCTGTTGCCCAAACTGCCTCGAGAACCGCGCTCGCGAGGAGAAGGAACCATGCCATTAGCTGACCGCCTTGAGTCCGATGACGCTGCCGATGAGGAGGGCGAGAAGCGCACCACGGGCGAGCGTCAGACGCTCCTGTTTCCGGAGCACGGCGAGCGTGACGGTGAGGGCCGCACCAATTCCGACCCACACGGCGTACGCGGTTCCGGTGGGCAGGGCGCTCATGGCGTAGGCGAGGCCGGCCATGCTTGTGAGCATGGTGACGAGAAAGAGCGCCGTCGGTCCCTTTTTCGTGAATCCTCGTGACGCGCTCAGCGCTGTTGCCCAGACGGCCTCCAGCATTCCCGAGGCGATGAGAACGGTCCAAGCCATGCGTGCTCTCTCTAATTAGTACGACTGTGTTAATCGGACGATAGCAGGATTTAACACATCTGTGCCAATATGGGTGTGTGCCCCGAGAAATCGACCAACAACAGCGAGACCGCCAGATCGTGGAGGCCGCGTGGGAGGTGATTGCACGCGAGGGCGTTGCCGCGCTGTCGGTGCGCCGCGTCGCGGCCGAAGCCGGGCTATCAGCGGGGTCGTTGCGCTATTCCTTCCCCTCGCAGGCGGCGCTGCGTGAGCGGGCCGTCGAAACACTCATTGAGCGGCTGAGCTCCCGCATCGCGGCACTCGATACGTCGCTCGCTCCTCGTGTCTGGGCGCGCGCTGTCCTGCTCGAGCTCCTCCCGCTCGATCAGCAGCGGTGCATCGAGATGGAGGTAGGAATCGCACTCGGCATCGCGGCCAAGGCCGACAGCGGACTGCACCCGCTACGGCGCCGACTGGACGACGAAATTCGTCGCACATGTGACAGCGCCGCGCGGATGCTGGGGCACGATGACCCACGCGACATTGACATGTTGCATGGCATTGTCGACGGACTCGCTCTCCATCTCGTCGCACAAGAGCCCGGAACGAGTGCTGACTGGGCCATTGCCGTCATCGATCGCTGGCTGGAGAGCGCCGCCGGCCAGGGCTAATACGCGCCCCGCGGTAATGGCGGCATGGAAACTCTCCTCGCCCTACTCCTGCTCGCGAACGCGGCGTTCAACGTGATCGTGTGGTCCCGGTTCTGGAAGCGTGTTTCGGCCGATCGGCGGGCGAGGGATTCCGATGGGCGACCGACACGATTCCTCACGGTGCATGCCGTTCTGACCTGAGTTTGGTCACCGCGTCGCGTTCCGGGAGGGTGCGGCTCGCTGACCTGGGGTGATGGGTGCGCGGGTGGCTGTTTTGAGGCACTAATTGGTGCTCTACGGTGGGGTGCGTGGCGTGGATTCGGCGGGTACGGACGGCCTCGGGAGCGACGGCCGTGCAGATCGCTGAGTCCGTCCACGGGGAGGTCCCGCTGTCCCTTGACAGAGAGTTCGACCGCTTACGACGCGCTCGGAACCAGGACCGCTACGAGGCCAGCCGGTGGGCGCCGCGGCGACCGAGAAGGCCGAGCAGGTCGCCCGGACGCTCTGCGAAGCGGCCGTCGCTCAGGTTGCGCCGTGAGCCCAGCGGTCCGCAAACAGTCCGCAAGAAGTCCGGCGGAGGCCGATGACGGCCAACCGGGCCCAACGGTCTGATAGGAGCGTTCGTGCAGGTCAGAGCGGGTTTCCGACGCCTACCGACGGCGCCCGTCACCAGCCAAAATGGGCCGTTTTCGTTCCGCTTCAACGTGTGAATCGGAAACCCGCGCGGGAAGAATCAGGAGGGGAGTGAGCCGGTCCGGATCAGATGCTCGAGCTCGTGGGCGAATCGCTCGGCATCGGCCTTCCGGTTCGGCATCATGGCGATGTCGCGCCCCGAAGCCCGCGCCACCCGCACCCTGGTGAAGACTCCCGGACGGTAGCGCACGCCCACCACGTCCGAGCTCCTAACGTCGCGCTTGATTTTCGCCTTCTTGAGGGGGCCGGCGACGGAGGCGAGGAGGAGTCGGGTGGCGGTGACGATCAGGACGTTGGGGAAGTCGCCGGCAACGCCGGGGAGCACCAGCAGCACCTCTTCCTCCGGGTGGAGCAGCCGCGGGATGTCGCGGCGAAGTCCTGGGCTCGCGAACAGCGTGTTGCGGTTGAGGGCCTGTGCGTAAGTGACAGCGGCACGAGTGGAGGTCATGTCGGGAGTCTTCCTGAGCCGATGGTGCGGAGCAACCGACGAACTGGGCACTGTCCCGTCTAGCGCCGGTGCCACCCCACGTCGACGTTGTGGGCTACCCCGATGTACGACAGGGTGCCTACGGCACGAATCGACTCGACGTGAAGCGCCCTGGCTTTGTTGGAGACTCCTGACTTTGGAAACGAGGATGGAGTCATGGTGTCGAATGAGGGATCTGGGAAGCCGACCACGCGTCGGTATTCGCCGGAGGAGAAGGCCGCAGCGGTCCGGATGGTGCGAACTCTGCGAGCGGAGCTGGGGACCGAGCACGGGACGGTCCAGCGGGTCGCGACGCAGCTCGGATACGGGATCGAGTCCGTCAGGACGTGGGTCAAGCAGGCCGACGCCGTCGATCGGGACCGTCGGCGACAGCTATGACAACGCCCTGGCCGAGACCGTGAACGGGTACTACAAGACCGAACTCGTCCGCGGACCCGCACGCCCAGGCCCCTGGAAGACCGTCGAGGACCTCGAGCTCGCGACCCTCGGATGGGTGAACTGGCACAACACGCAGCGCCTGCACGGTTACCTCAGCGACGTCCCACCCGCCGAGTTCGAGCAGACGTTCTATGCTGGCAAACCACCACCGATCAACTGGTGGGAATCAACTAGCGCGAGTCTCCATCAGACCCAGGGTGCTTCAACGACGCAAAGGCGGGACATGACGACGAACGCTCGCGCCCAAGTGACCGGGCCGCACGATCACGACGCCCGTCCGGCGCGGACCGCGCCGGACCGCCGGCACGGCCGGGCGGTGCAGCGGTGAGCGTCCGGTCCGCGGCCCGCCGCCACCGTGAGGAGCTCGGTGGTGTCGTCGCCGAGTACTGGGACAAGCCCACCCCGAAGACGATCGGGGTCTTCGTGGGGACCTGGCTGCTGCTCTCCGGACTCACCCTCGTCAGTCCCGGGGAGACCATCCTGCTGGCCCTGGCGCCGACGGTGGTCTTCGGGGTCTTGCTCGGGCTGGCGCTGCTCTACGTCGGCAACGAGCGGTTGCTCGTGTGTGAGCGCGGCCTGATCATCGGGTCCTTCGCTCCAGGCCTGCGCCCCTACGTGATCCGCTACGACCAAATCGTCCCGGGCAGCGTGGTCCCCGTGACCGGTGCTGGTCGTTACACCAAGGAAACCGATCCCGGTGGCCTCCCGCAGTCGACGGTGCGGAGGAGTGTCTGGACCCGGCAGGGCGTCCACCTCGTCGGGCCCTCGCCGAAAGACGCCCGTCGCCACCGTGGCAGGTTCGCCAAGGTGCTGGATCCGCGGCCGCTCACGTTCGACGGTCGCTGGGCCTGGTTTGCCGGCACCGGATCGACGGCCCCCGAGCATGTCACGGTCGCGATCGCCCGGGCGGCGGGCGCGGCCGGAGCGGTCGAGCTGGCCCAGGCGACCGCTTCCGCGCCCGTGCGTGAGCTCAGTGGCAATCCTGCTGATGCCGCCCGGCACCTTCCCGGGTTCCCCGACATTCCCGATCTGCGGGGACGGGAGAGCGCGCGGTGATGGCGTCGCCTGAGCTTGGTCACCTCGTCGCGCTCCGGGATCGCGTAAGTCGCTGACCTGCACCGATGCGTGCGTGAGAGACCGATCTGAGGCACTAATTGGTGCTCTACCGTGGGGCCTGTGGCATGGATTCGGCGGGTAAGGACGGCGTCGGGGGCGACGGCCGTGCAGATCGCGGAGTCCGTCAAAGGCCGGCGGCGGATCGTCGCCCATGTCGGGTCGGCGCATACCGAGGCCGAGCTCGGCCTGCTCGTCGACCGCCACGGGTTCCCACTCGAGATCGGCTGCTATGAAGGCAACCAGGCCGAGACATCCACGATCATCCCAATCATCAAGCCGTTCCAGGACCGCCACGACATAGAGGACATGGTCGTTGTGGCCGACGCCGGCATGCTCTCGGCGGGCAACCTGGCCGCATTGGAGGAGGCGAACCTGCGCTTCATCGTCGGCTCCAGGGTGACCAAGGCGCCGCTGGACCTGGCCTCGCACTTTCGCTGGCACGGGGACGCGTTCAGCGACGGGCAGGTCATCGACACCATCACTCCCCGCACCGGCCGGCGCAGTGAGAACGACGAAGCGGTGCGTGCCGAGCCGGTCTGGGACCCCGAGCAGCATCCCGGGTCGTGGCGGGCGGTCTGGGCCTACTCGGCCAAGCGGGCGACACACGCAGCCTGGACGAAGCCGCCCTGGCCCGCGCACGGCGCCTGGTCGGCCTCAAGGGCTACGTCACCAACATCCCCGCCCAGCTGATGGCGGCCGGGGAGGTCATCGACGCCCTGACGACCGGAAAATCTCAGGCACTAAGCGAATGACCGAACTCAGGTCTGATCGGGGTTGCCCCGCTCCTCGCACTGGCATCGGCCCTGGCCGGCGGTGCCGTGTTGATCGGCTGGCGGTAACGTCACGAAAGAGCGCGTCTCACACGTGCGCCGCAACCTCCGCGATGAAGCGGTCAGAGGTGTCCTGGATGGCGGCGGCGCTTGTCAGGTTCGTCACCGGAAGGATGAACTCGTCCACTCCGGCATCCTGGTACGCAGACATCTGATCGACCAGTTGCTCAGCGGTTCCACCGATCGCGGGCCGGGTCAGCTCCGCCGCCTTCTTTGCGCCGCCCTCGCCGAAAAACACGAGAGCCTGCGTCGAACGCCACAGTGATTCGGGCGCGCGTCCTGCCTTCTCAAGCGCCGCCGTGAAGATGGCGTTCTTGGCGGAATACTCACCAGGCCGCGACCAGAAGTTCCACTCGTCGGCGTAGGCGGCGACGAGCTTCGGCATGACCTTCTCGCCCTTGCCGCCGATAAGAACGGGAAGTTGAGCGTGCGGACGCGGATTCAGCGACGCACGATCAAGCTGATAACGCTCGCCCGCGAATGTGACCGACTCCTCGTCCCGGAGCCGGGTGATGATCTCCAGCGCCTCGCGGAACCAGCGGATGCGGCTGGGCACATTGCCGTAGTCGATGCCGAAGGCGCGGTGTTCGTTCTCCTGCCACCCGGCGCCGATGCCGAGCACGAATCGGCCGTCTGCGATATCGCTGAGTGCAGCGGCCTGTTTTGCGACGACGCCCGGGTGCCGATAGGTGTTTCCGAGCACCATCGACCCGATGCGGATGTCGGGGATCGTGGCCGCGAGCGCGGTCAACTGCGTGAGGCATTCACCGCGCGCGCCATCGTTGGGCTCAGGTGTGTTGTCCATGAAGTGGTCTTCGAGCCAGAGCCCGCGCCACGACGCATCGCCGCTGCGAGCGGTGGACGCGTGATGGGCGGCGGAGAAGAGGGAGGACCACGGCAGGTGGGCGGGCAGCCACAGCGAGAACTTCATGTCGACAGGGTAGGCGCGGGGCGATATCAGCGGCGCCGACTACGCTTGATGCAATGACCAGAACGCGAGCCGAGGCGGCCTATCAGCGCGCACTCGCCGCCTTCAAAACCCCGACGCTCGACCTGTTGCATGGGCGCTATGCGCCCTTCGTGATCGCCGTGCTTTCGACGATCTTCACGGCAGATCGGCCGTCCGTGGCGGTGTCGGATGCGCATGTTGAGGTCGACGAGATTCTCGACGAGCTGCGCGCGGCGGGATACGACGCAGACGACCGCGGTCTCCCGTCGGGCGCCGCTCGCGAGATATGCCGCTACTGGGTCAGGGTGGGCTGGCTCGTGCCGCAGATCGAGGAGGGCGCCGAGGTGTATCGCCTGTCGGCGCATGCCGTCGGCGCACTCGAAATCACGGGGAGAACCGGCGGGCGAACGCGCGTGTCCACGTCCCGAGTTCGCACTCTTCTTGATGCGATCGAGCGCTTGTCCGGCGATGCCGAGAGCGATCCCTCCCGGCGGCTTGCGCGACTCAAGCAGGAGCGCGATGGGCTGGACCGCGAGATTGAACGGCTCGAAGCGGGTGTCACCGATCCCATCGATGACGAGGAACTCCTCGAGGAGGCAGAGAACGTTCTCCACCTCGCCCGCGAGCTCCCCGCGGACTTCACCCGCGTTGCCGAGTCGATTAAGGCGATGCAGCGCGATGTCGTCACCGATCTCCGGCGCGATGTTCGGCCAACGGGCGACGTTCTACGCGAGTACCTGGAGCGCGGCCAGCACGTGATCCAGTCCACGCCCGAAGGTCGCGCTTTTGCGGGAGCTCTGCGTTTGATCGGCGACCCCGACCGTATCGACGCGCTCACAGAAGATCTTCACACGCTCCTCGCGCAGCCGTTCTCGCGTCTCATGGACCCGGCTCAGCGCGCAGAGCTCGACGCCATCAGCCGCCGCGTCGAGCTGGGCGTACAAGAGGTTCTGACAGCGCAGCGCCGCGCGTCGCATGTGATCACCGCACAGGTGCGCACACACGATCCGGTGCGAGATCGGCAAGTCGACGATCTGTTGCGTGATGTCATGGCGGGTCTTCATGCCTGGTCAGGAGACGGCTCTCCCGACGCTGTCGTTGAGCCGCTGCGCAGTCTGCCGGCGGCAACGGTCGGGCACCTGCGGCAGTCGCTCGGTGACATCCGTCCACCCGGCGCGCCCGCGCGGCTCTCGGAGGCCGCAGACGTGGAGTTCGCCGGGGAGGATACGCGCGCCTGGGGCGGGCCGCACTATGCCGACCTCGAGCGATACGTCGACGCCCTCGGCGAGGAATTCGATCTGGGCGAGGCATTCTTGGGCACCGCCGTCGCAACGCGCCGCCCTGTTGACCTCGTGGGACTTCTCGAGATTGCCCACAGAGGAGCCATCAGCGAAAAAGACGAGGTGTCGATCGTCGAGGCGATTCGGCCTGACGGAACAACGCGACGGTTCGCCTTCGGAGCGGTGACCGCGCGTATGGCGAAGGAGAACGACGATGAGTGACGATCAGAACAGCTCGGGGTTCGTCCAGCCGGTGGCGATGGAGCACGACCCGGAGGAGCTTTTCGCCGGTGATCGCGGCGTTCTCGACCCCGAAGTGCGGCGCGTTCTGGTGCACCTTCTGCAGCGTCGTTTTCTTTCGGCAGAGCGCAGCCGCCAAGAGTGGACGGTGCTCCTCGATCACCAGCAGATCATCGAATCGCGTCTCAACGATCTGTTCGTGCGCCTCGTCGTGGATCACGATCGAGGTTTCGCGTACAAACAGCAGGTTCGCTCGGATGATGTTGACGTTCCCATTTTGCTGCGAGACGCCGCATACACCCGGACCGAGACGCTGGTTCTTGTGCACCTGCGGACCGTTTTCCAGCGAGAGCAGGTGTCAGGTGAGCCGTCGGCGCGTGTCGACATTGAAGAGATTGAGCAGACGGTGCTCAGCTATTTCGCCGATGCCGATGGCGACACCGCTCGCCGACAGAAGGCGGTGCGACGAGCGGTGGAACGGCTCGATCGCGAGGGCATCCTGGAAGAAGAGACGGAGGGGCGCTTCGTGATCACGCCCCTCGTTGAGGTTGTTCTCAGTGCCGAAAAGCTCAGTGAGTTGCGGGATTGGCTGCGCTCACAGCAACGGGGAGACGAACTCTCCGACGTCGATCCCTCGGAGGACGCAGAACTGTGACGATGCTCGACACACTTTTCGGGCTCATCCCCGCCGCATCGCGCGGACAGCAGTGGGTGGCCGAAGAATTGCAGCTGGTGAACTGGGGCGGCTACGACGGCGCGCACCGCGTGCGATTCGCGCCGTCGGCGACGTTGCTGGTCGGAGGTTCCGGAACGGGCAAGTCCACGCTGATGGACGCCTACATCGCGCTGATGATGCCGCACACGACGCCGTTCAACGGGGCGTCTAACGGCGGCGTCACCGGACGTGCCCGCGGTGAGGACCAGCGCAACATCCTCTCCTACAGCCGCGGCAAGATCGACGAAACCCGCACGGACGATGGAACGCGCGTCCGCGTGCTCCGTGGCGATGGGCAAGACACCTGGACGGCCGTGGCGATGACGTGGCGCGACCACGACGGGTCTCGTTTCACGGCAGTTCGCGCGTGGTACGTGCCAGCGGCCGCACGATCCGTTGAAGACACCGTCCGGATTCGTGCGACGGCCGAGGGGCCCTTCGATCTGTCGGCGCTTGAAGAGGCCGCGGTGCGTCGTTTCTCCGACACATCGCTCCGGGCCGCCGGCTTGGAACCGCTGGGAACCGATCGTGAGTTCTCGGCGCGCCTGCATTCGGTTCTCGGCATCGGGGCGGCGGGAGCCGGGGCGAAGGCCATGAGCCTGCTGTCGCGTATCCAGGCGGGGCAGCAGATTACGACCGTCGACGACCTGTACAAGCGGCTTGTCCTGGAAGAGCCGGACACGATGTCCATGGCGGATGCTGTCACGGCGCACTTCGACGAGTTGGAAAGTACGCGTGTTCGCATGCTCACTGCCCGGCAGCAGGTGGAAGCGCTCGAGCCGATTCGCGGCCTGCGGAAGAAGATCGCTTCCGCCGAGGAACGCGCTCAGCTGATCGAGGACATCGGGCACTTTTCGGATCCGGCGTCACCCGCGGCGCTATGGCGTGCAACGCGCCGGCTTGCGCTGTTGCGAAAAGTAGAAGCCGAGCTGGCCGAGAAGACACACGCGCTCGACGCCGTGCTGCGCGAAAAGCGTGCGCTGGCGGAAGCAGCAGAGTCCGAGCGCGACGGCCTGTCTGATGTGCTGCGCCAATCGGGAGGAGACCGGCTTGAAGCGGCGAGGCGTGAGTTGCGCGAGGTCGACAGGCGGCTTTCCGAGGTGAGGCGACGCCGCGAACGCTTTGACGCAGACATGGCCGAGATCGGCGTTGGCGCTGCGACGCGGGAGCAGTTCGACGAGCTCATGGATCGGGCGCGAGCGACGCTGGCGGACCGCGATGCGCGCGGAAGCGCGCGCGAGGCATTCGTCGAGGCAGCGGCTGAACGCAAGGCTGCCCGCGCGGAGGTCTCCGCGTTGGAAGACGAGTTGCGTACCGCCGGCGACGCGCAGGGCAGCGCCATTCCGCGGCGTTTGCATGAGGCTCGCGCTGCGCTCGCAGAAGCAGCGGATCTTGATGTCGCCGATCTTCCCTTCGTCGGGGAACTCATCGAGGTGCGCACCGAGTTCGAGCCGTGGCGAGAGGCTTTTGGGCTTGCTCTCGGGGGCTTCGCCACAACTCTGTTGATCGATGCCACCCACCGTGACCGCTTCCGAGCGGCGATCGATTCCATTCACACGGCTGATCGCCTGCGGTATGAAAGCGTGCAGACCGGGCAGCCCAGCGCGGTTCCTGGCGATTCACGCACGCTTCCCGGCCGCCTCGACTACCGCGAATCGCCGTTCACCGGGTGGTTGCAGCGACGTCTCGAAGAACGCTTCGGCTTCGTCTGCGTCGGCAGTGCGGGAGAGCTGGCCGAGCACAGCATGGCGGTGACGATCCAGGGGCAGGTGTCGCAGGGCTCTCGCGGTTCGCACGGCGGCCACGGGCGTGCGAACGTTCTCGGTTTCTCAAACGACCGCCGCCTGCGCGAACTCACGGAGCAGCGACAGGCTGCGCAGGAACGATTCGTGCGTGCGGAAGCTGCCGTCGATCGCGCGGAGCACGAGCTTGATGCCATGGACCAGCGGCGAACAGCATTCGGAGCAGTGGCTGATCTCACGTGGGAGCAGATCGACGTCGAGAGCATCGTCTCCGAACGCCACCGCTGGGCGGCCGTTGAAGAGGAAGTAACGGGCGCGAATCCCGAGTTTGCGCGCATCGTGGAACAGATGGCACGCGCGAAGAAGAACGCCGATCGCCTGCGCGCCGAGATCGCCCGTGCGAATGCCGAGCGCGACCGTATCGCCGAACGCTGGGCGGATGTGACGGATGATGTGGACGACAGTCAGACGACCCTCGATGAGGCAGAACACGCTCACCGCACGCTGAGCGAGACCCAGGCGAGCTACCTCGACGATCGTTTTGTGTACGAGACCGACGCCGTTGCGTCGAGCGCGACCAGTGAGCTTGAGCGGTTCGATGTGGCGCTGCAGAGCGCCTCGCAGCGGCTGGCTGAGGATCGCCGTGCGGCGATCGACGCTCATCAGGAGCAGCGAGAAAGTCTGCGGCGCGTCATGCAGAACTTCCTCGCACGGTGGCCGAATCCGAACGTTCTCCCAGACCCCGATACGTCGCTCGGTGAGTTCGAACGGATTCTCACGGCCCTCGAGACCAGCGGTCTGCACGAACTCGAAGCGGAGTGGCGCGACAGTCTCCTCAAGCTCTCGGGCAATGACCTGACGAACCTGGAGTCGACGCTGAGTCGCGCGCTCCGCGAAATCCGGGACCGCATCGAACCCATCAACCAGATCATGCAGGGGCTGCCGTTTTACGACGACGATCACCGCCTGCAGATCGCCACGCGAGAGAACCCGTCGGAGGCGCGCAAGCGCTTCCGACGCGAGCTGCGGGATGTGCGTGCCCTGATCGAGTCGGCGGCGAGCGACGATGATCGCGAACAGGCGTATCGCCGCATGTCCCGTGTTATCGGCCGGATGCGCCGAGGCGCGCCTGATTTCGGGGACCTGATCGACGTGCGAAATCACGTGCGCGTGAGCGCGGAGCGCGTAGAGGCTGAGACGAAACGCCACGTCGCGCTCTACGATCACATCGGCGAGAAGTCGGGCGGTGAATCGCAGGAGCTGATCGCGTTCATCGTCGGTGCCGCGCTGCGCTACCAGCTTGGAGATGCCGGGGCAGAGCGCCCTCGTTATGCGCCCGTGTTTATGGATGAGGCCCTCATCAAGGCTGATGCACACTTCACGAAGCGTGCGATCGGGGCCTGGCGAGGCCTGGGATTCCAGCTGGTGATCGGCGCCCCGAACGATAAGTACAGCGCGATCGAACCACACGTTGACGTGGAGTACGACATCCTCAAGGACACCCGCGGGCGTTCGTGGGCGAAGCCCAAGGTGGCGCTGGCCGATTAGGCCGGGTGAGGGCCCTGCTGTTCGTGCGTGACGAGAGCAACGGGCCGTCGTCCGGAGGGGGATGGCGTGTGTTCCGCGCGCTGCGCATCCCTTCGTGCGTCGCGGGCGATCCGGTCGAGCCAGCTTTCCCGGCGAGCGGGGCTCGCGTGGCGAACGTCTGTGAAGCGCGAGACGGATGTGGGGCGTATTCCGCAGAAGCCGAGTGTCTGCTTTCTGACCTGTACGGAGGCGGGGTCGCCGATAAGGGCCAGGAGCCATCGCGGTGAGTCGCTTGTGATGATGACGCGCCCTGAGCGGCCGCGGAGAAGCCCCTCCGGTAAACCGTTGGCGCGGTATTGGTAGGTGACCTTCGGCAGCAGGATGCGGTCGAAGAAGCCCTTGAGGAGCGCCGGGGTTGAAGCCCACCAGATGGGCGTGGCAATGGTGATGTGCGTGGCAGAAAGCATGGCATCGAGCGTTGCCGCGAGATCGGGCTCCAGCGTCTGTTGGCCTCGGTAGCCCTGGCGGAGTACCGGGTCGAAGTCGAGGTCTCGGAGCGCAACCCGGGTCGCGTTGCCGTACTCATCGGCGTAGCGCTGCGCGAGAGCGGCCGTGAGTGAGTCGGCATTCGGGTGGCCGTCGATAACAAGGGCGGGCATGCGAACCTCCGGTTGACAGTGTCAAGAATCTGGACAGTGTCAGGTTCTCCTATAATCTTGACTATGTCAACATCCGAGTCGAGCTATCATCACGGGCACCTTGCCGATGCGCTTCTCGACGCTGCGGATGAACTCCTCGCGGAGCGCGGCGCCGCAGCACTGAGCCTGCGCGAGGTCGCGCGGCGCGCCGGTGTCAGCCACAACGCGCCCTATCATCACTTCGCCGACCGCACGGCGCTCGTCAATGCGGTTGCCCGCCGCCACATGGCACGGCTGCTCGAGGCGCAACGTGCCGCATGGCACAGCAACGGAACCCCCCGAGAGCGCCTTCGCGCAATGGGGGAGGCGTATGTGCGCTACGCGCACGAGTACCCGAACGGATTCGATATCGTCTTCGACCCCGAGGTGTGTTCGCCCACCTCGCCGAGCCCCGGCATGGCGCCCCTGATCCGCGAGAACGAGCTTCTCTTGGATGAAGCGATTCGGACGATCTTTCCCGAGCAGAACAGCGAAACGCTCGTGGCCCGCGCTGCGGGCTTCTGGGCCGCGTGCCACGGGGTCGCCGTTCTCTCCGCATCAGGCCACATGTCGACTGAGACGGCATTCGCCGCGCTGGACGCCGTCGACATCACCTCCTGAGTGTTTGACGGCAGCACGAGCGTCACGCCGCCAGCTCGGCGCTATGCGCGCGCGAACGGCGGAGCGATACAGGCGGAGCCACTCGTCAATTTCCGGTACGCGTGGCCACCACGTGGACGCGGCGTAATCGCAGTCGCGTGCGGCGATAACGCCGCCTGGAACCGTGACACGGGCCAGCTCCCGCAACGCGCGCACCGGATCCGAAACGTGCTGGAGCACCTGGTGAGCATGGGCGATATCGAAAGAATCATCCGCGAAGGGGAGGGCGTGCGCGTCGGCCATGTGGAAGTCCAGGTTGTTGACACCAGTGGTAGCGGCGGTTGCGCGTGACAGATCGAGTTCCGTCTCGCCGATTTCCGTTGCGGTCACCTGGGCGACGCGACGGGCGAGGTCGACGGCGATCGTTCCCGGACCGGTTCCCACATCGAGCACCCGGTGTTCCGGGCGCACATGGGGGAGCAGGTACCCCGCGGAATTTTCCGCTGTGCGCCACCGATGTGAGCGCAGAACCGACTCGCTGTGGCCGTGTGTGTAGGTCGACATGCTGATCTCCTCTGGTGTTCTTTTGATCGTGCCGAATCCTGACGGCGTCGAGGAAGGCCGTAATGCTCCTGGGAGTGGGGCACCCACCACCGTGCATGGCGGACGAGAGGCGGTGAAGTCATGGCGAATCCGCTCGGCGACTTTCTGCGAGCGCGCCGAACGGACGCTGCGCTCTCCGGGGCGTCGGCCGGAGGGGCGCGGAGGCGAACACCGGGTTTGCGCCGCGAGGATGTCGCGATCAGAGCCGGTATTAGCGTCGACTATTACATCCGCCTCGAACAGGGGCGTGAAACGCACCCGAGTGACGAGGTCCTCGCGGCTCTTGCCCGCGCCCTCGAACTGAGCGACGATGCGGCATCGCACCTGCGTGTGCTTCGCCTCGGTCCTCTCCCGGCACGAGCTGCTGCGCAGAGGAGTGAAGCGATCATCGAACGCATGGCGCGTCTTGTCGACGCGGTGCGGCCGCACCCGGCGTACGTGCTCGATCGCGTGAGCGGAGTTGTAGCGGCCAGCGCCGATGATCCGGAGGCACCAGAACTCGCGGAGCTCGTCTCGGAGCTGAGCGAGACAAGCGAGGAGTTCGCGCAGTGGTGGGCCGATCACATCGTTGTGCGTCGGCGCGGCGCCGTCCAGGAAATCCGGCGACGTGATGGTTCATTCGCTGCGCACCACTACGAGGTGCTGCATCTCCCCGATAGCGGCATGCGAATGACGCTGTGGCTGCCGGTATGAGGCGAGAATGCTACGCGTCGTCGGGAACGGGAAAGGCGTTGAAGTGAATCTGTACGGGGCGCGCTCCCGGAACGTCCTGTTGCTCGCGTAGCGGCGCAAGCTGTTCATCGATGAAGGCATGAATGCGGCTAATGAGCTGCTCCACCTGCTCGGGGCGGGCCGTCAGAGACAGCGTGCTGAGGGTCACGGCGTTGCGCCAGTCGGCGTAGAGCGGATTCGCCTCGATGTCCGTGTCCATCGCGCGCAGAATGCGCCAGATGTTCTCTTGTCGTGCGCGCTCGAACTCCGCGTTGACCATGCTCTTGGCGGAACGCGTTCCCGCATCGTCGGTGGCCTCGGGGGCAACGCTGAAGCCGCCGGGGATGGATTGCCACCAGCGCTCGCGGGCCGTTCCCTTGCCGTCGACCTCGGTCACGAAGCCGTGGCGGGCGAGCTGGCGCAGGTGGTAGCTGGTTGAGCCGCTCGATTCGCCGAGTTTTTCGGCAAGAAGGCTGGCCGTCATGGATCCCTGTGACTGCAGGAGTGTGAAGATGCGCACGCGCAGCGGGTGGGAGAGTCCTCGAAGGCGTGCCGCGCCGAGTGAGGGCGGCAGGCTCCCTGCCTCATGCGTCGGGGTGCCGTCTGCTGTGTCACTCATGCTCTCACCGTACGTCTCCGTGGCACTCAGCGGAGGGAGAGCGGGGCGAACTGCGCGGCATTGTCGCGTTCGCGCGTCGCGATCGCGCCTTGGCGTGCCAGCTTCTGCGCTTCGGATGGTGCCACGGCTTCGATGCGCTCCAGGCGAGCGGTGATGAGTCGGTGTCCGAAGTTGGCGAGTGACCGGCCGGCACGGATCAGGAGGCGATCCAGTGCGGTGGCGGAGGGTGTGATGCGGGGGAGTGTGGTGCTGATGGTGGCAATCATGACGAGCTCCTTATGTGTGCGTGTCGTTGTTGCGGACCCCACATTACGCATGCAAAGAAATCTATGCAACCATTTCTTTGCAACTATTTCTTTGGAACCAAAGTTCGTCGGTCGTCCGCGTAGACTTCCCCCGTGGCTACCCGTCTCTCACAGCTCTTCGTCCGCACGCTCCGCGAGGACCCTGCCGACGCCGAAGTCCGTTCTCACCGGCTTCTCGTTCGTGCCGGATACATTCGGCGCCAGGCGCCAGGAATCTTCGCGTGGCTTCCCTTGGGGTTGCGCGTCAAGCGAAAGCTCGAGCAGATCATCCGCGATGAGATGCACGCTGCTGGCGCACAGGAGGTTCACTTCCCGGCGCTCATGCCGCGCGAACCCTATGAGCAGACCGGGCGATGGGAAGAGTACGGCGATGCGCTGTTCCGCCTGAACGACCGCCACGGCGCCGATTACCTCCTGGCGCCAACACACGAAGAAGCCTTCACGCTGCTCGTCAAGGACCTGTACACCTCGTACAAGGACCTTCCGCTGTCGATCTACCAGATCCAGGACAAGTACCGGGACGAGGCGCGTCCGCGCGCGGGACTGCTGCGCGGTCGCGAGTTCACGATGAAGGATGCCTACTCGTTCGACTACACCGACGCGGGCCTTGACGCGAGCTATCAAGCCCAGCGGGACGCCTATGAGCGCATCTTCACGCGCCTTGGTGTCGAGTACGAAATCGTTCAGGCTGACGCCGGCGCCATGGGCGGTTCGCGAAGCGAGGAGTTCCTGCACCCGACCGCTGTCGGCGAAGACACCTTCGTTCGCTCCGCTGGCGGGTACGCAGCCAACGTCGAGGCGTACACGACGCCGGCGCCGGAGCCGATCGCCTTCGACGGACAGCCAGAACCTTCCGTTTTCGACTCCCCGGGAACAACGACCATCAAGACCCTGGTGGCCCATGCGAACGACGTCGTCTCGGGCGCACCCGCGGGCGGGTGGATCGCCGCACATACCCTCAAGAACGTCGTGCTCGCCCTGACACACCCCACGGGAGAGCGCGAGGTCGTTGTCGTGGGTATCCCCGGCGATCGCGATGTCGACGACAAGCGCGCTGAGGTTGCCTTCGCGCCGGCCGAGGTTTCGGCAGCCACGCCCGAGGACCTCGCTGCCCACCCCGGTCTTGTTCGCGGATTCATCGGGCCGTGGTCGGCATCCGGCGCCGTCCTCGGTGAGACATCGGCAACCGGCATCCGGTACCTTGTCGACCCGCGTGTGGTCCACGGCACGACGTGGATTACCGGAGCCAACGAAACTGATAAGCACGTCAGCGGCCTCATCGCTGGACGAGACTTCACGGCAGACGGCACGGTGGAGGTCGCGAATGTCCGCGACGGCGACCTGGCACCGGATGGTTCTGGTCCCGTCACCCTCGAAAAGGGAATGGAAATCGGCCACGTCTTCCAGCTCGGCCGGAAGTACGCGGAGTCGCTCGGGCTCAAGGTGCTCGACGAGAACGGCAAGCTCGTCACGGTCACGATGGGGTCGTACGGGATCGGCGTTACCCGTGTGCTGGCGATCATCGCGGAGCTCCTCAGCGACGACAAGGGCCTGATCTGGCCGGCACAGATCGCACCGTTTGACATTCACGTTGTTGCAACGGGCAAGGGGCAGGAAGCCTATGAGCTCGCGGCAGAGCTCATCGACAAGCTCGAGGCCGCGGGGAAGGACGTTCTGTTCGACGATCGCCCCAAGGCATCCCCCGGTGTGAAGTTCGGCGATGCCGAGCTGCTTGGCGTTCCCCGACTCGTCGTTGTCGGACGTAGCGCGAAGGACGGCCTGGTTGAGCTATGGGATCGCACAACCGGCGAGCGTCAGACGGTGTCCGTCGACGAGGCCGCCGCGGCTCTGGCGGAATAAGACACGCGCAACGTCTTCGGCGTGGAAACCCTCCCGTGATCTGGGGTGGTTTCCACGCCGTTCACGTACGGGACAACCACCGAAACACCATGCCTGGCAGGATTCACTCAAGGGCCGGCTACCGCCGGTCCTCACGAATCGAACTGCTGGGAGAACCTTCTCGCATGTCATCGAAGACACGCCACGCGCTCCGTAGGGGCGCAGCACTCATCGCGGGCGGCGCGCTCGCCGCCGGGAGCTTCATCGCTTTTCCCGCGGCAGCCAGTGCCGCACCGGACGGCAGCACCCTCGTCATCAGCGAGGTGTACGGCGGAGGCGGCAATAGCGGCGCCCCGCTCACACACGACTTTGTCGAGCTTTTCAACCCGACGGACGAGGTGATCGACCTCGGTCCGCTGGCGATTGAGTATCGCTCCGCGTCCGGTGGATCCGGCGGCACCGTCGACCTGGTCGGTCAGGTCGACGCGGGGGTTCATTTCCTCATTCAGCTCGCAGCGGGAAACAACTCCGACCTGCCGGGCCTGCCGACGCCCGACCAGGACGGCGGCAACGTGAATCTCGCCGGCGCGAACGGGCGCGTTTTCCTCTTCGACAAGACGAGCTCGTTTGATAGCGCCATCGCGGGGGACCGCGCGGGGGCTGATGGCCTCGTCGACATGATCGGATACGGCTCGGCTGCGAGCTTCGAGGGAGCGGCGGCGCCGGCCCTGTCGAACGCGACCAGTGCCTCGCGCGACGCGCAGGGCACCGACACCGATGACAACGCGGCAGACTTCGTGCGCGACGCCCCCACACCGACGAACTCCCGCGGAGAGTCCGACGGCACGGATCCGGGTGATGATGACGAAGAAGAGCCGACAGACCCCGTCGAGCCTGTCGAGCCGCAGGACATGACAATCGCTGAGGCAGGCCAGGCAGCGGTCGGCACGCGGGTCCGCGTGCAGGGCGTTGTCACGGCCGACTGGAGCGACGGCGGCTTCAACGGCTTCGTCGTTCAAGACCCGGCGGGCGACCCAACGGATGGCGTCTCGGACGCAATCTTTGTCTACCAGCCCAACGGCTTCGTCCCGTCGGTCGGCGACAGCGTGCGTTTCGACGCCGATCGCGCGGAGTTCGCCGGAAGCCCGCAGCTTGCGCAGGTGGGGTGGATCGATGTTCTCGACACCTCGCTCGGCGACGTTACCCCGATCACCGACGCGAGCATTCTTCTGTCGGAGGAAGGCCGAGAGGCGCACAGCGCGGAACTCGTCCACTTCGACGACGAGTTCACCGTGTCCGACAACTATCAGCTCAACGTCTACGGTTCCTTCGCGGTGACGCTCGGTGATGACGTTATCTATCAGCCCACCGCCAAGGTGGACCCGCACGATGTTGAGGCAATCGACGAGATCACACGGGAGCAACTCTCACGCACCATCGTCGTCGATGATGCGCGCAGCATGAACTTCAATGCGCAGGCGAACCGTGGAAATGCCTTCACCTATCTGACGCCCGAGAACCCGGTGCGTGTGGGATCGTCCGTATCGTTCACCGCTCCCGGAGTGCTCGACTACCGCTTTAACCAGTGGGCGATTCAGCCAACGACGCCCATCGCGTTCGGCGATGACGGTTCGGGCTTCGTCGATGTGGTCAACGATCGTTCGAGTGTCGCTGAACCCGGAACGATCGCTGGCGACATCTCGATTGCCAACTTCAACGTCCTCAACTACTTCCCGACAACGGGTGAGGAGTTTGTCGCCGCGGGCCTCGGCACGTGCACGTGGTACGCCGATCGCGACGGCAATCGGATCACGAACAACCGGTGCAACCCTGACGGGCCGCGCGGCGCTGCGAACGAAGAGAACCTCGCGCGTCAGCAGGTGAAAACGGTTGCGGCGATCAACGCGCTTGACGCATCGATCGTTTCGCTCCAGGAGATGGAGAACTCTGCCGCCTACGGCAAGGATCGCGACTTCGCGACGGAGCACCTCGTCGAGGCCCTGAACGAAGCTGCCGGCTTCGACAAGTGGGACGTCGTTGAAAGCGCGTCCGAGCTGCCCGTTAACGAAGACGTTATTCGCAACGCGTACATCTACCAGCCGGCGATCGTCGAGACGGTCGGGGAGTCGTATGTGCTCACGGGAGACGACGCCTTCCACAACGCCCGCGAACCCCTCGCACAGGCATTCCAGCCGGTTGGTGGCGATGAGGAGCAAGCGTTTCTCGTCCTGAATAACCACTTCAAATCAAAGGGATCAGGTTTCGACGACGGAACGGGGCAGGGCAACGCCAATCCCGACCGCGTTGCGCAGGCCGAGGGGCTGATCGACTTCACTGCTGAGATCCAGGACCTCACGGGGATCGATGCCGTCTTCCTCACCGGTGATTTCAACGCCTACGCGATGGAAGACCCGCTGATGGTGCTGGAGGGCGCCGGGTACACCAACCTCAACTACGCCCTCAACGGCGGCGAGCCGACATACCTCTTCGGCGGATTCTCGGGATCACTCGACCACATCTTTGCGAACGCTCAGGCTCTCGACATGGTGGAAGACGTTGACGTGTGGGAGATCAACGGCCAGGAGCAGATCGGCTTCGAGTACAGCCGGTACAACGGCAACGCGACGCTGTTGTACAACGACGATGTCTTCCGCACAAGCGATCACAACCCCATTCGGGTCGGGCTTTCGACCTCGTCGGACACCGCACCCAGCATTCCCGCATGGGACGCGGCGGCGATCTATCACGCCGGAGATCGTGTGTCCTTTGAGGGAGAGATCTACCAGGCACAGTGGTGGACGACAGAGCGTCCCGGCGTTTCTCCCTGGGGCTCCTGGATGCAGGTGGGCGAAACTCTGACCTGCGCGGTCGGGGATGTGGCGGCCTGGACGGCGTCCCAGGTGTACACGGGCGGCGAGCGAGTTGCGTTCGACGGCCAGACCTTTACGGCGAAGTGGTGGACCCGCAATCAGCAGCCAGGACAGCAGTGGGGTCCGTGGGACCCCAGCGGTTCCTGCTGAGCGTGTGACACAGGGCTAGAGCTCCGCTCTCCGGATCCGGAGAGCGGAGCTCTAGCCATTTTCCCGGGGAAACGGGCGAGACCGTCAGGTACCGTTGAGGAGCTATCGGCGCGATTGTCGGCCGGTGGGAGAGCTGAATAGGGAGGCTGCTGTGGATATCGATCTGGCACTGCTGCGTTCGATCGAACGCGAGAGAGAGATTCCGTTCGACGAACTGGTGAGGATCATCGAACAGGCGGTTATCGCCGCGTTTGAGAAGCACGCCACGCAGGAGGGCGATCTTCCCGAGGGTGCGCGTTCCGAGCTCGACCGAAAGACCGGTCACGTTGCCGTTCTCGTTCCGGTGCGGGACGAAGAAGGCGCCATCATCGGCGAAGAAGAGCAGAATCCCGAGGGATTCGGCCGTATCGCCGCATACGCCGCGAAGCAGGTCATCAACCAGCGCCTCCGCGATATCGCCGATGACGCCGTTCTTGGTGAGTTCCGCGGCAAGGAGGGCGACATCGTCGCCGGAATCGTGCAGCAGGGGTCGAACCCGCGCATGATCCAGGTGGACCTCGGAACAGTCGAGGCCATCCTGCCTCCGGAGGAGCAGGTTCCCGGAGAGGACTACGCACACGGCACGCGCATCCGCGTGTACGTCACGAGCGTTGGTAAGGGAGCGAAGGGGCCGTCGATCACGGTCTCGCGCACGCACCCCGGCCTCGTTCGCCGACTGTTCGCGCTCGAGGTTCCCGAGATCGCGTCGGGCCTGGTGGAAATCACCGCTCTCGCACGCGAGGCCGGTCACCGCACGAAGATGGCGGTGATCGCCCGTGACGCGTCGATCAATGCCAAGGGATCGTGCATCGGCGAGATGGGCCGGCGTGTTCGCGCCGTCCAGGAAGAACTCGCGGGCGAGAAGATCGATATCGTCGACCACGACGATGATCTTGCCACCTTTGTCGCCCACGCACTGAGTCCCGCAAAGGTCACGTCGAGCTTCGTTCTCGACGAGAAGACGCGCGCAGTGCGCGCACTCGTGCCGGATTATCAGCTCTCTCTCGCCATCGGTAAGGAGGGCCAGAACGCCCGCCTCGCCGCCAAGCTCACGGGCGCAAAAATCGACATCCAGCCGGACAGCATCCTCGAGGACGACTGATCCGCCTGAACGGTCGCTCGGATCGAGGGGTGTAGGATGGATGCCGTACGAACGTGCGTCGGTTGCCGTGTGCGCGCTCCTCGATCCACTCTTTTGCGGGTCGTTGCCATTGAATCCCAGCTTGTTATCGACGAGCTCGCTTCGATGCCGGGGAGAGGCGCGTGGGTGCATCCGGCGCGTGTGTGTCTCACGCAGGCGCTTCAACGACGCGGGTTCGTACGGGCACTCCGTGTGCCAGGTCAGCTCGATACGCAGACACTCGAGGAACGGCTGAATAGCTATGGAAATCAAGTGAACGGCTCGAAATGAGACCCGTCCGCCTTTAGCGGTCTGCCCTGTCCTGGGTAGACCACCCAGACAGGAGAATTGTGGCAAAACCACGCGTACATGAGATCGCGGCAGAACTTGGCGTCGACAGCAAGACGGCGCTCGCGAAGCTCAAGGAACTCGGCGAGTTCGTGAAGAGCCCGTCGTCAACGGTTGAACCGCCCGTCGCACGCAAGCTGCGGGCAGCGTTCGCCGATCAGGCGGGTGAGAGCACATCTGCTCCCAAGCCCGCTCAGGGCGCTCGCCCGACACCGGCTCGTCCCGGTGCACGCAATGCCCCGAAGCCCGGCCCCGCCAAGCCGGCGGCTCCCGCGGCTCCCGCGGCAGAAGCACCGGCCCCGGCGACCCGCGAGGCGTCACCGAAGGCACCGTCCAAGGCGCCCTCCAAGGCGCCCTCCAAGGCTCCTCAGCCAGGCGCGACTCCGCCGAAGGCACCGTCGAAGGCTCCTCAGCCCGGTTCGTCGGCTCCGAAGCCCGGCGGCCCCGCCCCGCGCTCCAGCGCGCCCAAGCCCGGTGGCACTGCCCCCGGTAGCGGCGCGCCGAAGCCCGGAGCTGCCCGCCCCGGCAACAACCCCTTCTCGTCGTCGCAGGGCATGGGGCAGCGCCCGGCCGGCGGCCCTCGTCCCGGCAACAACCCCTTCGCTTCGGCGCAGGGCATGGGACAGCGCCCGTCGCCCGGCAACATCCCCCGTCCCCCGAAGCCGCAGGCTCCGCGTCCCGGAGCTCCGAAGACCGGTCGTCCCGGTGGCGGCGCAGGCGGTGGCGGACGTGGACGTCCCGGAGGCGCTGGTCGTCCCGGTGGCGCACCGTTCCAGCAGCGTCCAGGCGGCGCAGGCGGTCCCGGCGGTGGCGGCGGCGGTTTCGCTGGTCGTCCCGGTGGCGGTTTCGCTGGTCGTCCCGGCCCCGGAGGTCGTCGTGGTGGCACCGCTGGCGCGTTCGGTAAGGGTGGCGGCAAGTCGAAGCAGCGGAAGTCGCGTCGCGCGAAGCGCCAGGAATTTGAAATGCGGCAGGCGCCCATTGTCGGCGGAGTCAAGGTTCCCCGCGGCAATGGCACCATCATCCGCATGCGTCGCGGCGCATCGATTGCCGACTTCGCCGAGAAGATCGAGCTGCTGCACGGCGTTCCGGTACCTCCCGGCAACCTCGTGACGGTGCTGTTCCACCTCGGTGAGATGGCGACAGCGACCGAGTCGCTGGACGACTCGACGTTCGAGGTGCTCGGTTCTGAGATCGGTTACAAGGTCGAGATCGTTTCGCCCGAGGACGAAGACAAGGAGCTCCTCGAGAGCTTCGGCCTCAACCTCGAGCAGGAGGAGCTCGACGAGGACGACGAGAACCTCGAGATTCGTCCTCCCGTTGTCACCGTCATGGGTCACGTCGACCACGGTAAGACCCGTGTTCTCGACGCCATCCGCAAGACCAACGTCATCGACGGCGAGGCGGGTGGCATCACCCAGCACATCGGTGCGTACCAGATCTGGACCGAGCACGAGGGCAACGAGCGTGCGATCACGTTCATCGACACCCCCGGTCACGAGGCCTTCACGGCCATGCGTGCCCGTGGTGCCGATGTCACCGACATCGCAATCCTTGTTGTCGCGGCCGACGATGGCATCATGCCGCAGACGGTCGAGGCGCTGAACCACGCTCAGGCAGCCGGCGTTCCGGTTGTTGTTGCGGTCAACAAGGTGGACAAGCCCGACGCCAACCCGGCCAAGGTGCGCTCGCAGCTCACCGAGTACGGTGTGGTCGCTGAGGAGTACGGCGGAGACGTCATGTTCGTCGATGTCTCCGCGCTCCGGGGCGATGGTATCGACAACCTTCTCGAGGCAGTTCTGCTCACGGCAGACGCCGGTCTCGACCTGGTGGCTAACCCCAACAAGGAAGCCCGCGGTGTCGCGATCGAGGCCAAGCTCGACAAGGGCCGTGGTTCGGTTGCCACGGTGCTCGTCCAGGGCGGAACCCTGCGCGTCGGTGACCCGATCGTTGCCGGAACGGCCTATGGCCGCGTCCGCGCCATGATCGACGAGAACGGCGATCGTGTTGAAGAAGCGGCGCCCTCGCGTCCGGTTCAGGTGCAGGGTCTCAATTCGGTTCCCCGCGCCGGCGATCTCTTCCTCGTCACAGAGGATGACCGCATGGCACGCCAGATCGCTGAGAAGCGTGAGGCTGTTGAGCGCAACGCCCAGCTGGCCAAGGCTCGTAAGCGCATGTCGCTCGAGGACTTCACCAAGGCTCTCGAAGAGGGCAAGGTCGAGTCGCTCAACCTCATCATCAAGGGTGACGTTTCGGGTGCCGTTGAGGCCCTCGAGGAGTCGCTGCTGAAGATCGAGGTCGATGACAGCGTCCAGCTGCGCATCATCCACCGCGGTGTTGGTGCGATCACCGAGAGCGACATCAACCTCGCGACGATCGATAACGCGATCGTCATCGGCTTCAACGTCCGTCCGGACACGAAGGCCCGCGAGGCTGCTCAGCGCGAAGGCGTCGACACGCGGTTCTACAACGTCATCTACAACGCGATTGACGATGTGGAGTCTTCGCTCAAGGGCATGCTCAAGCCGGAGTTCGAGGAGGCCCAGGCGGGTCTCGCCGAGATCCGCGAGGTGTTCCGTTCGTCGAAGGTCGGCAACATCGCCGGTGTTATCGTGCGCAGTGGAACGATCACGCGCAACGCCAAGGCACGCATCATCCGCGATGGCGTCGTTGTCGCCGATGGCCTGGCCATCGACTCGCTGCGCCGCTTCAAGGATGACGTGACCGAGGTCAGGACTGACTTTGAGGCCGGTATCGGGCTCGGGAAGTTCAACGACATCCAGATCGGCGACGAGATCGAGACGATCGAAATGGTGGAGAAGCCGCGCGACTAACGCGCTAGATTCGTCACGAGATATGACAACAGTGCCGGGAGGTCCGAAACGGGTCTCCCGGCACTCGTCTCCCACGGAAGGGAAACATCATGGCCGGATTCGAACGTCAGGCACGCGTCGCAGACCGCATCCGCGTGATTTTGTCGGAGCGCCTGCAGAAGGGTCTTCGGGATCCACGGTTGGGCTTCGTCACGATCACCGATGTGCGTGTCACGGGCGACCTGCAGATGGCCTCTGTTTTTTACACGGTGTATGGCACCGATGAGGAGCGGGCGGGCACCGCTGCTGCTCTGAAGGCGGCGACGGGACTGCTGCGGAGCGAGGTCGGTAAGGGGCTCAACACGCGCCTCACGCCCACTCTCGAGTTCATCGCCGACGCGCTGCCTGACGAGGCCTCGAACCTCGCGGCGCTTCTCAACGAAGCACGTCAGCGCGACGAACAGGTTCGCGGCCTTGCCGAGAACGCACAGTTCGCCGGCGACGAAGACCCGTACCACCACGACGACGACCCCGAGGACGCCGAGCCCGAAGCGGCCGCGGACGTTCGCGCGGACGACGAGCGCGCATAGAGCGGCGCTTACGCCGGGATGTCCCGCCGGCGGTAGGTCACAAGTGCGATAACGATCAACACCCCGGCGCCGCCTGAGAGGGCGGCGCCGGCCGTTGTGGCGTCAACGCTGCCGCCGGCTGCTCCCTCGCCCATCAGCGTTGCGGGGACCCACCAGAACGGTGATGCTGCTCGCGCCGCGTCGGGCAAGCCGAGTAGGTCGGCGAACATCATCACAATTGCCGCCCAGCCGATGATGATCCACGCGACGGGAAGAAGCGATGGGCGCCAGGCGTGAAGCGCCGCGGCGAAGGCGATGATGATGGCGAGTGCCGGCAGGTGCCAGGCGGCAAACTCGGCGAAGAGTGCCACCGAGGGGATTCCCGGTGCGTCAGCGAGCACAGCCCCTGCCCAGAGCAACGCCTGGCCGGTGATCATGATGACAGCGGCACCGATCGTCGTCACGATGATCTGGCCGCCCAGCCAGGCTGCTCGTGAGACGCCTCCGGCCAGCGCCATTTCAGTGCGCCCCGAGTGTTCTTCGGCTCCGAGCCGGTGGAGCGATGCGACAGCCCACGACGCGGCTCCGAGGGCGACGAGGAGGAACAGCATCGTGAAGAAGCTCGCGGCGAGGTCGTCTGTGTTGAGCATCGCGGCGTACAGGGGGAACTCCTCGAGCATGCCCATCATCTCTTCGAGTGCGCCCATGATGGTGCCGGATCCGAGCCACAGGAGCCCGAGAGCGAGCGTCGTCCACATCAACCCCATGCGCTGTGTACGCCAGGCGAGTGACGTCGGACCGACAAGCGCAGGAGTGGCGCGCACGCGTCCCGGGCGTGAGGGGATCAGCCCGGCGCCGAAGTCTCGCCGGGCAATGAGAACGGCAGCCACCGCGATCGTGAGGATGGCGGCGGCGGCGATGAGACCGAGGGGCCACCAGCGCAGGTCCACGTAGGCGCGTGTTTGCTGCGCCCACGCGATCGGTGACAACCAGGAGATCCAGGAGGTCGCATCGCTGCCGAGAGCGGGACTTTCGCGGGCGTCTCCGATCGCGCGGAGGGCCGCCGCAGCGCCGAAGACGGCAAGCGAGACGCCGGTCGCTGTTCGTGCGTGTTCTGCCAGTTGTGCGGCGATCAGCGCAACGCCGGCGAACACGCACCCGATGAGCGCGAGCCCTGTGATCAGGGCGACGGTGCTGGCGAGGTCGACCTCGGCGGCCCCCACCAGGATCGTGACCGAGACGATGGTGATGGCGAGGTGCATCAGCAGCACGAGAAGCAGCGCGGCGGCGGGTTGCGCGTAACGGCCCAGGGGCGCGGCGCGGAGAAGTTCCGCGCGCCCGGACTCTTCCTCGGCGCGCGTGTGCCGCACAATTTGCAGAATTGACATGACGGAGAGCGCGCCGACGATCCACAGGGGAGACTCCATGGCGATGGCGGCGCCAACGGTGTAGTTGTCCAGACCGTAGCCAGGACCGGTCATCATGACCATGGCGGGGGAGTGCATCACGAGAGCGCGAGCGTCGAGTTCGTCCCCTCCTCCGAGCTCCGTGAACGCTGCCGCGAAGGCGAGCCACGTCAGAGCGAGGCTGCCGATCCAGACGGCGATGCGTACGCGATCGCGACGGATCGCGAAGCTCAACAGGCGGAGCGTTCCGGTGAAGCGGCTTGCCCGCTGGTAGGTTCCGGCCCGCGCGCGTACGGGGATGGCGACAGGAACAGTCACCGGACGTCCTCCTCGCCATAAAAGCGGAGGAAGAGATCCTCCAGCGACTGCGCGCTACCGCCTGCGCGCGCGGCGGCGAGGCGGAGGTCCGAGAGGGCCCCGTGCTCGACGGTGCGCCCGGCGCGGATGATCGTCACCGTATCGCAGAGTCGTTCCACCTCGGAGAGGATGTGGGAGCTGAGGAGAACCGACGCGCCGCGCTCTTTCGCCTGGTGGATCTCGCGTTGGAAAACGGCCTCCATTAGAGGGTCCAGACCGCTTGTCGGTTCGTCGAGAATGAGGAGTTCGGCGTCGGAGCTGAACGCCGAGATCAGCGCCACTTTTTGCCGGTTCCCCTTCGAGTAGGTGCGTGCTTTCTTCCGCGGGTCCAGCTCGAAGCGTTCGATGAGTTCGTCGCGGCGCGCGCGGTATGCCGTTCCCCGTGTTCCAGAGCGCCCGACGCGCATTCTCGCGAGCAGGTCGATGGCTTCGCCACCCGAGAGGTTTGGCCAGAGCGACACGTCGCCGGGAACGTATGCGAGTCGACGGTGCAGTGACACGGCGTCCCGCCACGGATCGCGGCCGAACAGTGTTGCTGTTCCGCCTGAGGCGCGAAGGAGGCCCAGGAGAACGCGGATCGTCGTGGATTTTCCCGATCCGTTGGGTCCGAGGAATCCGGCGACCTCTCCTGGCTCGACGCTCAGGGTGAGGCCGTCGAGGGCCTTAAATCGGCCAAAGGACTTCTCGAGCCCCGACACGGCGATTGTTGTCATGCGTGGCGTACTCCTTCGCGGGCTTGGTGGACGTCCGGGGCGACGCGTGCTCGGTGTCGGGCGACGCCTCACACGATGAGCATAGGACCGGCGTCGAGCTGGCGGGCACGTATGGGTGGTGCGTGTGCCAACTATTCGATACTGTAACTTTCGTTTAGGGGCCCTTCGGAATCAAGGGTGTAGTTGGGGTCTGAATCCGCCGGTTTCGAGCAGGCTCCTGGCGATGTAGTTGGTGAGGTTTCTGAAGCCGAGTGCGGAGCCGCGGAGGTGTTCGAGTCGGCCGTTGATGGCCTCAGTGGGCCCGTTCGATGTGCCAGGGCGGTCGAAAAACGCGAGCACGTCGGCGGCGGCGGTCTGGAACCCGCTGAACCCGTCCATCGCGACCACCTCGATCCGCTGGGACCACTCCTTCGGGCGCGCGGCGAGCCATTGCGTGAACACCGCCTTCGAGCGGCCCTCGGCGAGGATCGCAGTGTTCGCGGTATGCCACGACACCCCGAGACCCGCGGCGGCGCGGCTCACGGTGAGGTGATCCACGACGACCGCCGTCAGTGTCCAGCCGAGCCCGCCACGAGAGATCTTCGCGCGAGGCGCCGCGGCCTTCGACGTGTCCTGCCGCCACGTCTTCCCGCAGTGCCCGCAGCGCCCATCGCACGAGCCGCGCCGACGACCCCTGCACCCGGGGTGACGGATAATCCGGGAGCGCTTGCCCCGACGGGAGCAGAAGGGCGCTCAGCCACGCCGATGGTCGCCCTCGCGCTGGTCTCCGTCGGTCTCCTGATGCTCACGTTGCATCGACGGTTGGGGCGACACCAACGGTCCTGACTCTGCAACTGGAACCAGCTAAAGTGGTTCCCATGGCATCCTCGATTGCCGCGCGCGCACATGAGGCGTTCCGTCTGGACAACGATCGGCTCGCTTTTCGGCTCACGGCGACCCTGAGCGACCGCGGAAGCGACGCCCCACAGGAGCGGCTAACCGATCCTGCGCGCCTCGAGCTGTGGCTGGGAGCATGCGAACTCGCACCGGAACGCGACGCGACAGACGCCGATCTCTCGCGTGCGATCCAACTGCGCGAGGCGATTTACCGTGCGGGATTCTTGGCAACGCGGGGCGAACGTGACTCCACGGCCGAGCGCCAGCTCAACCGATCCGCGGCCTGGGGGCACCCGGTTCCCAACCTCCAGCACGGGCGACGCACGTGGCTGCTCACCGGCACCGACTCCATCGCTGATTCCCTCGCGGTGATCGCGCGAGACGCCATCGATGTCATCGGGGGCGCGCAAGAAGGGCGCATCAAGGTGTGTTCCAACGCTCTCTGTCTCGGGCTCTTCGCCGACACCAGCCGCGGAGCTAACCGCCGGTGGTGCTCAATGAACACCTGCGGCAATCGCGCGAAAAAAGCCCGTATCCGTGGCAAACGGCAGACGCTACCGCGGAAGGAAGAAGACGTCACCGTCTGATTCGATGAGTCCGTCCGCTAAGAGGCTCAGGAACGCTCGGTCGCGTTGGCCAGCGTCGGGCCAATCGATGAGGATCGCGTCGTGCGGAACGGGCTCGGGAGCCGCATCGCGGAGCGCGCGCAGAACCCGCCCACGAGCCTGTCGGTCGCTTCCCTCATAAGCCGCCTGCTTCTTCCGTGTGTCGGGGGTGGCGGGAGAACCTGCCGCCACCCATGCGCACATGTCTCGCACGGGGCACTCGCCGCAGCGTGGTGATCGCGCCGTGCACACGACCTGGCCGAGTTCCATCGCAGCGGCATTCATCAGAGCGGCCTCTGCGGCCGATTCAGGCAATTCCGCCTCCATCTGCTCCAGATCGCGCCGATGAGCGGGGCCGGGATGGGCGGTACCGTTAAGCGCGCGAGCCAAAACCCGGCGCGTATTCGTGTCGACAACGGGATGTCGATCTCCGTACGCAAACACGGCAACCGCTCGCGCCGTATAGTCGCCGATCCCCGTCAGTGCCAGAAGATCATCGACGTCGCGCGGAACGACCCCGCCGTGGTGATCCCGGATTTGGACCGCGGCCCGGTGTAGCCAGAGCGCCCTCCGCGGATATCCGAGATTTGCCCAGTGCGTGACGGCCTCGGCGGCAGGCGCATCCGCGAGATCGGTCGGGGTCGGCCAGCGCTTCAACCACGTCTCGAGGAGCGGGATGACACGCGCGACGGGCGTCTGCTGCAGCATGAATTCGCTGACGAGCGTGCCCCACGCGCTGAAATTTTCGTGCCGCCATGGGAGATCTCTGGCTGACCGCCGATACCAGGGCACAAGGGCGTCTGCGAGGGAGTGCGCGGGCATCCTCACATGGTATGTCCGGGACATCGTTGTCGAACGGATGTTATATCGGTCGCTTTCGTGACCGTTCTGTTTCATTAGGGGCGTAACGTCCTGTGAGTCAGAACGACAAGCGCGTATGGGGAGCGTGCGGCACGGAGGAGATATGAAACGCACGATTCTGCATCGAGCGAGCGCGGCACTCGTCGCGCTGGTCGTTGGCGCCGCGATCGCGGGCTGCACGTCCCAGGTGCCGTCCCTGCCGGAAGATCCGACACCGGCCACAAGCAATCTGCGGGGGCAAACCACGTTGCCCACCCCGCAGGCCTCGGAAGAATCGCACGTTCCGAATGATCCGAGCGATTCCGACACGTGGGTCGTGACGACAAACGCGATTGGCCCCGTTGAGCTCCACAGCGATTCGGAGGGGGCGCTGCGCGAGATTCGTCGCACCAGTATCGGCCCGGTGTGCGAGGGCGTCGCCTACGGTTACGCGGATGACAACGCCTACGACATCATGATCATCGAGGACCGGGAAGAAGACACCGGCGAGGTCGTCGAGATCAGTATCGGATGGAACGGCGACACGATGGGGGTCGGCCCCCGAACGCTCGAGGGCCTTGGTCTGGGCTCCACCAAGCGTGAGGTGCTCGCCGCCTATGACACCGCGGAGGAACAGGAATCCGCGATCGTCGGACGTTCGTTCGTTCGCATCTCGAACGGCTCCGGCAACATCGTCTTTTCGTACGTCGACGGAAATGAAGGTGCCGTTTCCGTTTCGGTCACGGGCGAAGAAGAACCCGCCTACGAGCCCTGCGCATAGACCATCGGGACGTGTGGGATGCCGTCCTCGAGGAACTCCGGCCCGTCCTGCTGAAAGCCGAACCCGCCGTACCAGTGCGCCAGGTGTGACTGGGCGTCGAGCCGGATCACCTGGCCGGACGATCGGCTGATCGCTTCGCGCATCAGCGTGGCCGCAAGGCCTTGGCCGCGCTGTGCCGCAGACGTCGCGACACGGCCGATGCGTGCGTCCAGGCCATCCTGCAGAAGCCGAATCGTCGCCGCGAGTTCTCCGTCCTGCTCGATCCACAGCAGCACGGCGTCTTCTTCGAGCTCCCGGCCGTCGAGCTCCGGGTACGCGCAGGTCTGCTCGACGACAAAGACATCGACGCGGAGACGGAGCAGGCGGTAGAGCACGGCCGGGTCCATATCGCGCACATGGGAAGCGCGGACGGAGATCTCGGAGGGAGAGGACATTCCGCCAGAATAGGCTGGTGGGTATGGCCGAATCCGGGATTCTCCTCGTCGACAAGCCGCAGGGCATCACGAGTCACGACGTCGTTGCGAAATCGCGCCGTGCGCGGGGAACGCGCAAGGTCGGACACGCCGGCACCCTCGACCCCATGGCGACAGGTTTGCTGCTTGTGGGGGTTCAGGACGCCACGCGTTTGCTGACCTACATCGTTGGCCTCGGAAAGACCTACTCCGCCACGATTCGGCTGGGGCAGACAACAACAACGGATGATGCCGATGGCGACGTTCGCGAATCGACGGATGTCAGCGCAATCGACCACGCAGCGATCCTCGCGGGCATCGCGAAACTGACGGGCGAGATATCTCAGGTGCCGAGTACCGTTTCGGCCATCAAGGTCGACGGCAAGCGAGCCTACGACCGCGTGCGCGCGGGCGAAGAAGTCGTGTTGAAAGCGCGTGACGTCACGATCTCCCGGTTCGACGTCATCGACGTGCGATGTGATGAGAACACGATTGACGTTGATGTGGAAGTGGACTGCTCTTCCGGCACCTACATCCGCGCCCTTGCCCGCGACCTCGGGGCCGATCTGGGCGTCGGCGGACACCTCACGCGGCTGCGGCGCACGCACATCGGTCTGTTCGACGTCGCCGATGCCGTCACGATCGACGGCCTCGAGGACGCACCGCTGCTCACTCCGGCCGAGGTCGCATCCACGGTTCTTGGCGGGGTTCAGGTTACCGAGGAGCTCGCCCGCGACCTTCGCCACGGCAAGCGCGTTGACGCACCGCACCGCTTCGAGGGGGCGCGTGCGGCGATCGATCCGGCGGGCCGTCTTGTCGGCATCGTCGAGCGTCGGGGGGCCACTATGAAGAGCACGATGAACATGCCAGAGCACCAGGAGAACGACCGATGATTCTCGGATTCACGATCGCACAGGTCGTCGTTGCCGGCCTCGCCGGTCTGCTCTGCATCGCCATCGGCCTTGCTGGACGTCGCCCCGGAGACGTTTCGGTTGGAGCCATAGCGCTCGTGCAACTGATGCTTGTTGCCCAGATCGTCGTTTCGATCGTTGCGCCGTTTGTCGGCAATAACGCCACCGGAAGCGTTCTCGAGTTCTGGGCGTATCTGATCACCGCGGCGATGCTACCGATCGGGGGCATCGTCTGGGCATTCATCGATAGAACGCGCTGGAGCGTTGTCGTGATGGGCGTGCTGTCCCTTGCGGTAGCGGTGATGGTCTACCGCATGCACGTTATTTGGACAATTCAGGGAGCGTAAGATCGAGCCGCTATGACTGACGCCGCTCAGACCGCCCCCGCGCGTTCGCGCCGGATGACAGGGCTCGGAACCGTTCTCGTCTTTCTCTATGCCGTGATGGCGCTTGCGGCAACAGGCCGCTCGGTTGTGCAGATCATTGAACGCTTTGCCGAAGCCCCGGTTCCGTATACGCTCAGCGCGGCTGCCGCCATTGTGTACGTTCTCGCGACGGTCGCGCTTCTCGTATCGAAGAGCCCTACGTGGTACCGCATCGCATGGATTGCCGTGTGCTTCGAGCTGGCAGGTGTTCTGATCGTCGGAACGCTAAGCTGGGCCGTTCCCGACATCTTCCACGCCGAGGCCACGGTCTGGACACTGTATGGAAGCGGCTATTTCTGGGTTCCGCTGGTGTTGCCGTTCCTGGGCATCTGGTGGCTTGTCACGCACCGGCCACCCCGGGCGGTGTGACTCGCATGAATGTTTTCCGCTCGCCCGAAGAGATTCCCGCCGGCTACGGGCCCTCAGTTGTCGCGATCGGCAAGTTCGACGGCCTTCACGCCGGACACAGGGCGATCATCGACAAGCTGATGGTGGACGCCGCGTCACGCGATGCGCGGGCCGTTGCCGTGACGTTTGACCGCAACCCGCTTGCGACAATCGCTCCGGAGAAATGCCCGGAGTCCCTCGTCAGCCCTGAGCAGAAGCTCGACCTGCTGACCCAGACGGGGCTTGATGCCACGCTCATGCTGACCTTCGATGATGCCCTCGCGGCTCTTCCCGCCGAACAATTCGTCCAACGTGTTCTCCTCGGTGCCTTGGAGACGAGCCGCGTGCTGGTGGGGAAGGACTTCCGCTTTGGTCGCGGGGGAGCGGGAGATGTTGACCTGCTCCGGCGCATGGGGGAGGAACACGGTTTTGTGACGTCGGTGATTGACGATGTCGCAAGCGCGGCGCTTCCCGGAGAGAACACCGGCCGGCGCGTGTCATCGACCTGGGTGCGCGAACTCCTGGAACAGGGCGAAGTTGAACGAGCGGCCAAACTGCTCGGCCGCTCCCACGCTGTGCGCGGCGAGGTTGTTCGTGGGTTGCAGCGGGGCAGGGAGCTTGGTTTCCCGACCGCGAACCTCGAGCGGGAATCAGCGGGGTTTGTCCCGGCAGACGGCGTGTACGCGGGATGGCTCGTTGTGCGGCGTCCCATCGGGCAGCTGGGCAGTGGGTCGCGCTATCCCGCCGCGATCTCGGTCGGAACGAATCCGACGTTCGACGATGTTCCCGCCCGCGTCGTCGAAGCGCATGTCATCGATCGCACGGATCTCGACCTCTATGGCGTCACCGTCGACGTTGAGTTCGTCGCGCGCATCCGCGGGATGGAGGCATTCGACGGCCTTGACGCGCTGATCGCGCGGATAGCGGCGGATGTGGAAGACACCCGCCGCCTTCTCGCATAACGGGCTTTAGTACGAGCTGGTGTCCTCTGCTCCGGCCTCACCGTCGCGCAGAGCCTGCAGAATCGTGGCGCTGGCGCTTGTGCCAAGTCGTGTTGCGCCTGCTTCGAGCATCGCGACAGCCGAGTCGAGGCCGCGAACACCGCCCGATGCCTTGACCTGGGTCGTTGTGACGTTGTCGCGCATGATCATCACGTGCGGAACGGTTGCGCCGCCGCCAGCGAAGCCGGTTGACGTCTTGACGAACGTCGCACCGCCCTGTTCGGTCAGCCGCGAGCCGCGCGCGATCTGTTCGTCATCGAGGAAGCTGGTCTCGAGGATCACCTTGGTGACGAGACCCTCTGCAGCCGCGACAACGGCGCGGATGTCGGCGAGCACGCGCTCATCGTCACCGTCGAGCAGCGCTCCGATGTGGACGACCATGTCGAACTCGGTTGCGCCATCTGCCTGAGCCTGATGCACTTCGGCGACCTTCGCGGCCGTCGAGGTCGTGCCATGGGGGAATCCGATTACGGTTCCCACCGCGACGCCGGTCCCTGCGAGGCGGCTTGTGGCGTACGCCACATCGGACGGGCGGACGCAGACGCTGAACACGCCCCACTCCGCGGCAATGTCGAGTTCGTGGTCGACCTCCGCACGGGTGAGATTGGGCTTGAGGATCGCGTGATCGATCGTTGCCGCGACCATTTTCTCGGTGAACTGGGGTGCCATGATCACAGGCTACCCGCGCGAGTATCAGGAAGAACCCCGCGCATGGCGTAGACTGTGCGTGTTACCGCGGCGCACTTCACCGGATTCTCCGGTTCGCGCAGGTCCACGGCTGGTCTCGCAGCGCCCGCGACGCACGATCTCACAGCCCGCAGGCGCCGGCCCGCGGTGATCAGGCTCAGGAGGAGCATGCCGACTACGGCACCCGCGCGACAGCGCAAGAAGTCCTCGTCCGCACGCCGCGACGACGAGGCGCCCATCATCCCCATTCTCGCGCGCAAAGTGCGAGAGGTTGAGCAGAAGGCTCAGAAGAACAAGCTGGGCCCGACTAATCGGGTGAAGTTCCAGGTGATCGCCTTCCTCGTTCGCGAGGAGCGCGCCAGGGTCAAGGGCGATGAGAGCGTCTCTGACGGCACGCGCGCCGAACTGCTGAAGCGACTCGATGGCGTTGCCACGATCCTCGCGAAGACGGCAGCGCGCGACACGTCCCTCATCCAGCTTCTCGAGGTGGATCAGGCGACCACTCCTGTTGCGAAGCGTATGCGTCGTGACTGGCTACTGGAGGCCGGCGTTGATCTCGCACCGGAAGAGCTCGTCATCGACGATGCGAAGCCGAAGACTGCCGAGACAGCGGGCCCGGCGATCGTGTCGGAGCGCGCGGTGCGCCCCGAGCAGGTGGACGCCAGGGTCGAGTCGAACCCCTTCCTCGCCCCGGATTTGTCGAAGGCCTCGGCCTGCGATCATCCCCGTCGTCGTTTGGATGGCTGGGAGCTGATGGGCCCGCTGTACAAGGCATTCGCCCTAGGCTCCGGTGGCGGCTCGGCCGTGATGCCGTTGCCTCCCGTTCCTGAGTTCGATCGTCTTTCGCCGCGCGGTCTTGCGATCATGCCGCACCAGTCGCGCATGCTGGAATCGGTGCGCGAGGGCCACCGGAGCTTCCTGCTCGCCGACGAGCCGGGCCTCGGTAAAACGGCGCAGTCGGTTCTCGCGGCATCGGTGGCAAACGCGTATCCGCTCGTTGTGGTCGTCCCGAACGTCGTCAAGATGAACTGGGCCCGCGAGGTGCAGCGCTGGACGCCGCAGCGTCGCGCAACCGTGATCATGGGCGATGGCAAAGACGTTGACGCCTTTGCTGACGTGTTCATCATCAACTACGAGATTCTCGACAGGCACATCGGCTGGCTGGCCGAGATCGGCCTCAAGGGCATGGTCGTTGATGAGGCGCACTTCATTAAGAACCTCTCCTCGCAGCGTTCGCAGAATGTGCTTGCGCTGGCGCAGCGCCTGCGGGATACGGTGCCGAACCCGCTGATGATGGCGCTCACGGGAACGCCCCTGATCAACGACGCCGAGGACTTCGACGCCATCTGGCGTTTCCTCAACTGGGCAGACGGCACAAAGCCGGGTGACCAGCTCATGGAACGGCTGGATTCCACCGGCTACACCCCGGCGGACAAGGCGTTTTATCCCGCTGCACGCCAGGCCGTGATCGATCTCGGCATTGTGCGTCGCCGCAAGAAGGACGTCGCGAAGGACCTTCCCGACAAGCTCGTTGCCGATATGCCCGTTCAGCTGGACGATGAGTTCGGCCGTTCGATTGCAAAGGCGGAGCGCGAGCTCGCGCGCCGTCTGGCAGACAGGTACCGCCGCATTCTCGAGGCCCGCGGTGACCGCGGCCTCGCGCCAGGCGAGATCGACGAAGACATCGTGCAGCTCGTCGCTCACGGTGAGCTCGAAGAAGCCAAGGCAAAGGACGCCACGGGCGATAACGTGTTCTCCATGGTCCGCCGAATCGGTCAGGGAAAGGCATCCCTCGCCGCCGACTACGCCGCCCAGCTGCAGCGTTCCGTCGGCAAGGTTGTCTTCTTCGCGAAGCACATCGACGTCATGGACACCGCGGAACGCACGCTCGCCGAGGCCGGTGTGAAGACCGTCTCGATCCGGGGCGAGCAGACTGCTGTTGCTCGGCAGGCGGCGATTGACGCGTTCAACGAAGATCCCGCTGTTGGCGTCATCGTGTGTTCGCTCACGGCTGCCGGCGTCGGCGTCAACCTGCAGGCGGCGTCGAACGTTGTTCTTGCCGAGCTCAGCTGGACAGCTGCGGAGCAGACGCAGGCGATCGACCGCGTTCATCGCATCGGCCAGGACGAGCCTGTCACGGCATGGCGCATCATCGCGGCAAACACGATCGACACCAAGATCGCCGAGCTTATCGACCAGAAGGAAGGCCTCGCAGCCCGAGCCCTCGACGGTGAGCAGACCAGCGATGCTCCGGTTGAGTCCGTTCAGCTGGCTGCCCTCAAGGCTCTTCTGCGCGACGCGCTCCAGACATAGCTCGCGGACATCTCCGGGACACCGGGATTTCTTCGTGACGACGTTCATGCACCATCGGAAGGAATAGGCTCGACACTATGAAGATCGGGATCCTCACCTCGGGCGGCGACTGCCCCGGATTGAACGCGGTGATCCGCGGCGCTGTGCTCAAGGGCACGCGCAAGTACGACATTGAGTTCATCGGTATTCGCGACGGCTGGCGCGGCCTTGTCGACGCAGATTTCTTCCCCCTGGAGCGTCGCGACGTCAAGGGGCTGTCGAAGGTGGGCGGCACGATTCTCGGAACCAGCCGCACGAACCCCTACGAGGGCGACCGCGGCGGCGCCGAGAACATCAAGAAGACCCTGTGGGGACACAAGATCGACGGTGTGATCGCGATCGGCGGCGAGGGCACTCTCGCAGCGGCCAACCGTCTGCACAACGACGGCATCCCGATGATCGGCGTTCCGAAGACCATCGACAACGACCTGCGCGCCACCGACTACTCGTTTGGTTTCGACACGGCGGTCAACATTGCCCAGGAGGCCATGGACCGCCTACGCACAACTGGTGATTCGCACCAGCGCTGCATGGTGGCAGAAGTGATGGGCCGACACGTCGGCTGGATCGCGCTGCACTCCGGTATGGCTGCCGGTGCGCACATCATCTGCATCCCCGAGGTGCCTCTGACAATCGACGAAATCGCCGAGCGCGTCACCGATGCGGCAGAGCGTGGCCGCGCGCCCCTCGTTGTCGTGGCCGAGGGCTTCAAGCTCAAGGGCCAGGACGAGGCCTACAGCGATAAGGGCCTCGACGCCTTCAACCGTCCGCGCCTGGGCGGCATCGGCGAGGTTCTCGCCCCGCTCATCGAAGAGATGACGGGCATCGAGACGCGCTCGACCGTTCTCGGACACATTCAGCGGGGCGGCTCGCCCTCCGGCTTTGACCGCGTTCTCGCAACGCGCCTCGGTCTGCACGCGGCCGACGCCGTTGTTGACGGTGCCTGGGGCCAGATGGTCGCCATGAAGGGCACAGAAATCGAGCGCGTCGACTTCGCAGAAGCCCTCGGGGAGCTCAACGGCGTTCCGATGCACCGCTACGAAGAGGCCGCAGCGCTCTTCGGCTGATCGGCGCCACACCCACAGAAGGAGGGCCGGAAGCGAATCGCTTCCGGCCCTCCTTCTGTGTCCCTACTCCTCGATGCCGAGGGTGTCGAGCATCCATGCCAACTGGTAGGCGCGTTCCTTCCACGCGTTGTATCGGCCGGAGACGCCGCCGTGCCCGGCCACCATCTCGCATTTCATCAGCGCATCGGCCCCGGCCTCGCGCAGACGCTGCACCCACTTCGCGGGTTCGACGTAATACACGCGAGTGTCGTTGAGCGATGTCATCGCCAGGATCTTCGGATAGTGCGCGTCGTCTCGCACGTTCTCGTACGGGGAATACCCCTTCATGTACTCATAGAACGATGCATCGTGCAGAGGATCGCCCCATTCCTCCCATTCGATGACAGTGAGGGGAAGGGAAGGATCGAGGATCGTCGTCAGGGCATCGACGAAGGGGACGTCCGCGAGAATACCGCCGAACAGCTCAGGCGCAAGGTTCGCCACTGCGCCCATCAAGAGCCCTCCGGCGGAGCCGCCTTCCGCAATGATCTGAGCGGGGGTCGTGTAACCACGATTGACGAGGTACCTGGCCACGTCGACGAAGTCGGTGAAGCTATTGCGCTTGTTCTTGAGCTTCCCGTTTTCGTACCATGCCCGTCCCATTTCGCCGCCGCCACGAACGTGGGCGACGGCGAAGACCACGCCACGGTCGAGCATCGACAGGCGGGCCGTGGAGAAGGCCGGATCGATGGAGTGCTCGTATGCGCCGTAGCCGTACATGTGTACGGGCCGGGGCGCCTCTCCGGGCTCGCCGAATGACCGCTTCCAGACGAGGGAGACGGGAATCTGCGTGCCATCGTCAGCGTTCGCCCAGAGCCGCTTTTGGCCGTACTCATCGGGGGAGTAGCCACCGAGCACCGTCGAACGCTTCAGAAGGCGCAGTTCCTGTGACGCGACGTGGTAGTCGTACAGCGTTCCGGGCGTTGTGAACGAGCCGAAGTGAACGCGAACGGTGGGCTGCGCCCATTCGGGGTTGCCCGCTGCTCCCGCCGTGTAGAGAGGCTCGTCGAAGGCAATCTCGTGAATGTCGTGAGACGAGTAGTCCATGATGCCGATGCGGGGAATACCTCCCTCGCGGTACTCAACGATCGCATAGTCCCGCAGACAGTCGACGTCTTCGAGACGCACACCGGGCCGGTGCGGGATGATCACCTCGGGCTCCGCGCTCTCATCGTCAAGGGGGAGGCGGATGAGTTGGAAGTCTTGTGCGTCCTGGTTGTGCAGCACGTACAGCCAGTCGCGCCCGTCGATCACGGCGTGGTCAACGGAAAACTCGACCCGATCTTCGCGATCAAAAACATCGATCGAAGCGACGTCTTCGTCGCCGGCGTAGAGCCGGGCAACATCTTCCGTGCGGATCAGCGCGATCTCGGTCGTTGTATTTGATGCCGACGCGATTTCCAAGAACGCGTCGGAACGCGTGAACCCTGATCCCACCCAGAACGACTCGTCCGGTTCGTGGAAGATCTCCACATCGTCGTCGCGGCTCGGATCACCGACGCGGTGAAGCCACACCCGATCGGGGCGCCAAGCGTCGTCGACCGTGGTGTACAGAATGAAGGCGCCATCGGGCGTGAAACGGGCTCCCGCGCCGATGCCTTCCAGAACGTCGGGCAGCGCCTCGCCCGTGGCGATGTCACGCACGCGCACCGTGTACCGCTCATCGCCGAGGACATCGGCGCCCCACAGCATGCGGGATCCGTCCTTTGTCACGCTGAAGGCCCCGAGTGAGAAGAACTCTTCGCCCTCTGCCTCGACGTTGGCGTCGAGGAGCACCTGTTCGCCCGGAACGTCCGTTTCCGCGGACAACTTCGGCGGTGTCCAATCGTCCGTCCCCGCAATCGGAGCGCGGCACTGCAAACCGTACTGTTTGCCCTTCATCGAACGGCCGTAGTACCACCACTCGCCCTGACGAACGGGGACCGACAGGTCGGTCTCCTTCACCCGGCGCTTGATTTCCTCGAAGATCATCTCGCGCAATGGCGCAAGGTGCGCGAGAGCGGCATCGGCGTGTGCGTTTTCGGCCTCGAGGTGGGCGATAACCTCCGGGGATTCCTTCTTTCGCAGCCACTCATACGGGTCCTCGAACGAATCCTCGTGATGAGTACGAATATGCGGGACCTTGTTCGCGATGGGAGCAGTCACCTCACCACGGTAATCGACGCCGGTACGCTCGGTGCCATGCAACTCGGTCAGCACGCGCCCGCGTCGCGCACGGTCGTCCACATCAGCGATACGCACCTGCTCGCGGCGAACACACCGCTCGGCGGTCAATATGACACTCTGGGCAATCTTGAGCGTCTTCTGGCGCGCGTCGAGCGAACGGGTACCGCTGACGCGATCGTGTTCACGGGCGATCTGACCGACTTGGGCGAAGCCGACGCCTATGCCAGTCTCCGGAGCGCTGTATCCCCGGTGGCGCAGCGGATGGGCGCCGAGGTTGTGTGGGTCGCGGGCAATCACGATGAGCGTGCCCCCATGCGCGCGGGCCTGCTCGGCGGTCCAGCCGACGAGTCGCCCATCACCTCGGTTACCGACGTTGGAGGCTTGCGCATCGTCGCGATTGACTCGACCGTTCCGGGCTGGCACCACGGCGAAATCGGGGCCGAGCAGTGCGCGTGGCTGGAGGAGGTTCTCGCGGAGCCCGCTCCGCTGGGCACGATTCTGGCGATGCATCATCCACCGCTGCCCAGCCATGTGCCGTTGTTCGACATTCTTGAGTTGCGGGACCAGGGGGCGCTTGCTGAGGCTGTCCGCGGTACCGACGTTCGCGCCATTCTGGCCGGGCACCTGCACTACTCGCTGGCAGGAACATTCGCGGGAATTCCGACATTCGTGGCGTCGGCGTCGTGTTACACGATGGATGTTTCGCTTCCGGGGCAGCGTGTCAACGGAATGGACGCGGGGCAGTCGTTCCACCTGATTCACGTCTATGACGATCAGATCACGTCGACGACGGTGCCCGTTGCGTCCTCCGAGGTGGGGGAGTATTTTTCGCCCGCGTGGTACGCGGCGATGGCGGCGATGACACCAGACGAACGGCTGGATGCCTTCTCCCGGAAGCGGTGATGCTGCACCTTATGCCGTGACGGGCTGGTCGCCCGAAGCTCCCGGAGATGCCCCTTTTGTCCGAGCCGAGCCGAGCCGAGCCGAGCCGTGAACGTGGTGACGGAGACGGCGATCAGGATGACGATCGCGAGGAGCGCGATCATGCTCCAAGACACAGCGGGGGACGAGACGTCCACCGTGACGGCATCGAGCGGTTGAGCGCCGATTCCGACCGCGGCGGGGGCAACCGTCAGCGCACCGGAAATCCAGCCGAGGGGAGCAATGCCACGGATCTCTCGTGTCAGCTGCACGGCATCACCCGGCAGAACTTCCCCCGTTTCGCGCGCGGTTGTCGAAACGCGCGCGAGACCTGCCGGGCCGTCGAGCGAGACGGCATCCTCCGCTTTCAACACGGAGGTTTTCGAGGAGCTCAGCGCGTCCCAGAAAGCGCAAACCGCCTGACGTCGCGTGTGGGAGAGCGCCTTTCTGTGATTCACCTCACCGCTGTGTGTGTCGCGGTGTGAGCAGGCGTAGCGTTCTTCTATGGAATCCGCGAAGACGCGTATCGAATCCGACTCTCTTGGCGCACGGGATATTCCCGCACACGCCTATTGGGGGATCCACACTCTCAGGGCCAGAGAAAACTTCGACATCACGAAGCGCCCGATCTCGGTATACCCCGAGCTCGTCACGGCGCTTGCGATGGTCAAACAGGCCGCCGCGAGGGCCAATCGCGACTTGGGTGTGCTCAGCGAAAAAAAGGCCGACCTGATCGATCAGGCGGCGCAGCGGGTGATTGATGGCGAGTTCCACGAGGAGTTCTGCGTCGGCGTTATTCAGGGCGGCGCCGGAACCTCGACGAACATGAACGCCAACGAGGTCATCACGAACATCGCGCTCGAGATGGCGGGCCGAGAAAAGGGTGATTACGACTTCCTTTCGCCGAACGATCACACGAATCGCTCGCAGTCAACGAACGATGTGTACCCGACGGCCGTCAAGATCGCGATTCTTCTTGCCCATGTCGCTGCCCTCGAGGAGCTCGACGCCCTGCGCAAGGCTTTTGCACAGAAGGGCAATGAGTTCCACGACATTCTGAAGGTCGGGCGAACACAGCTGCAGGACGCCGTTCCGATGACGCTCGGTCAGGAGTTCCGCGGCTTTGCATCGTCGCTCGGAGCTGATTGGTATCGCCAGACCGAGAACTCGAACCTGCTTCTCGAAATCAACATGGGTGCGACGGCCATCGGAACGGGCATCACCGTTCATCGCGGGTACGCCGAAGCTGTGCGCGCGCATCTGGCTGCGATATCCGGGTTGCCCCTGCGCACCGCCCCCGACCTCATCGAGGCAACGAGTGACACCGGCTCCTTCATGTCGTTCTCCGGGTCGATCAAGCGCACCGCGATCAAGCTCTCAAAGATCTGCAATGACCTGCGTCTGCTGTCCTCCGGTCCGCAGGCAGGGTTCGGGGAGATCAACCTTCCCGCGCGCCAGGCCGGGTCCAGCATCATGCCGGGGAAGGTGAACCCCGTCATCCCCGAGGTCGTCAACCAGGTGGCATTTTCGATCGCCGGCGCCGACACAACCGTCACCATGGCGGTCGAAGCGGGGCAGCTGCAGCTGAACGCCTTTGAGCCCGTTATCGCGCACTCGCTGCTGCAGTCCATCGTCTGGCTCAGACAAGCCATGATCATGCTTCGAGAGCACTGCGTTCTCGGCATCACGGCCAACACCGAGAGGCTCGGAGCCATGGTCGGAGCGAGCGTTGGCGTGATCACGGCGCTGACGCCGTTCATCGGATACTCCTCGGCGGCGGCTCTAGCTAAGACGGCACTGCTGACGAACAAGAGCGTTGCAGATCTCGTGGTCGACGCGGGTCTGATGGAGCGCCATGAGGTCGAAAAGCAGCTGAGGCCCGAGCGGCTCTCGGGCCTCGAGCCAATCACGACGGCCGTTTCGGTTATCGCGCCGGAGGATCTGCCGTAGAACAGCGGGAAACGCGGATGGGCGGGGAAGAAAGATCTTCCCCGCCCATCCGCGTTTCTGCCGTGCGTTACTTCACGTCGTCGTCCACCCAGTCCATCGACTTCTCGATGGCCTTGCGCCAGAGGCGCAGCGTGCGCTCCGACTCTTCGGCGGGCATGGACGGCTCCCAGCGGCTGTCCTCCTGCCAGTTCTCCGACACCTCGTCGAGGTCCGCCCAGTAGCCGGTTGCCAGGCCAGCAGCGTAGGCAGCCCCCAGCGCCGTTGTCTCGGCCACAACCGGGCGAACAACCGGAACCCCGAGAATGTCCGCCTGGAACTGCATGAGCGTGTCGTTGGCGACCATGCCGCCGTCCACGCGAAGCTCCGTCAGGGTGACGCCGGCGTCGGCGTTCACCGCATCGAGAACGTCACGCGTCTGGAAGGCAACAGCCTCGAGCGCGGCGCGAGCGATGTGTCCCTTGTTGGCGTAGCGCGTCAGGCCGACGATGGCACCGCGCGCGTCGGGGCGCCAGTACGGGGCGTACAGTCCCGAGAAAGCCGGAACAATGTAAACGCCACCGTTGTCGTCGACGCCCTTGGCGAGCACCTCGACCTCCGGTGCTTCGTTGATGAGCCCGAGCTGGTCGCGCAGCCACTGGATGAGCGATCCCGTCACGGCGATCGAACCTTCGAGCGCATACTGCACGGGGGCGTCGCCCAGCTTGTAGCCGACGGTTGTCAGCAGACCGTTCTTCGAAACGACCTTCTCTTCGCCCGTCTGGAAGATGAGGAAGTTTCCGGTGCCGTACGTGTTCTTGCTTTCACCCGCGTAGAACGCGGCCTGGCCGAATGTTGCGGCCTGCTGGTCGCCGAGAATGCCGGCGATCGGCGTTTCGCGCAGCAGCGACGAGTCCTCTGCGTATCCGTAGACCTCGGACGAGGAACGGATCTCCGGAAGCATCGACAGCGGAACGCCGAACTCCGCGAGAATGTCCTCGCGCCATTCGAGCGTCTCGAGGTCCATGAACAGGGTCCGCGATGCGTTGGTGACGTCGGTCACGTGAACGCCGCCGTCAACACCGCCCGTGAGGTTCCACAGCACCCAGGTGTCCGTTGTGCCGAAGATGAGGTCGCCGGCTTCGGCCCGCTCGCGAGCGCCATCGACGTTCTCGAGAATCCAGGCGATTTTCGTGCCGGAGAAGTAGGTGGCCAGCGGAAGGCCGACGATCTCCTTGTAGCGGTCGACGCCTTCGTCGCCCGCGATGCGGTTGACGATGTCCTGCGTGCGGGTGTCCTGCCACACGATGGCGTTGTAGACGGCCTTACCGGTGGTCTTGTCCCACACAACAGCGGTCTCACGCTGGTTCGTGATGCCGATCGCCTTGATCTGGTGGCGCGTCAGGTCGGCGCGGCTCAGCGCGAGGCCGATGACCTCCTGCACGTTGTGCCAGATCTCAGCGGGGTCGTGCTCCACCCATCCTGCGCGCGGAAGGATCTGCTCGTGTTCCTTCTGCCCAACGGAGACGATGGTGCCGGTCTTGTCGAAAATGATGGCGCGCGACGAGGTCGTGCCCTGGTCGATTGCGAGAATGTATTCGCCCATGGGGTGATTCTCCTTTGAATGCATTGTTTTCGGTCGGACGGGTGTCAGGCGGCGAGGCCAAGGAGCAGGGGAGCGGCGAGTGCGGCGATCGTTCCACCGATCAGCGGGCCAACAACCGGCACCCACGAGTATGCCCAGTCGCTCGGGCCCTTGCCACGGATCGGCAGGATTGCGTGCGCGATACGGGGACCGAGGTCACGAGCTGGGTTGATCGCGTAGCCCGTGGGGCCACCGAGCGAGGCGCCGAGACCGACAACGAGCAGGGCAACGGGGAGAGCAGCCAGGGGGCCGAGTCCACCAGGAACGCCGATGTGGATGTCGCCGTAGTCTGCGAAGGCGAAGATCACGAAGACGAGCACGAACGTGCCGATGATCTCGGTGGTGAGGTTCGCGCCGTAGGAGCGGATCTCAGGGGCGGTCGAGAAAACGCCGAGCTTCTTGCCGGCGTCCTCTTCCTCATCGAAGTGCTTGCGATAGGCGAGGTAGCAGACGATGGCGCCGACGATACCGCCGACGAGCTGCGCTGCGGCCGCAATGAAGAACATCTGCAGGGAGATCGTTCCGGCCACGAGGAGGCCGATGCCGACGGCGGGGTTAATGATCGCACCGGAGTAGGCGGAGACCAGAACACCGCTGAACACCGCGAGCCCCCATCCCCAGTTGACCATGAGGAATCCGCCGCCGAAGCCCTTGTTCTTGGCCAGGACGACGTTGGCGACAACACCGCAACCGAGAAGCACGAGCATCGCCGTGCCAACGAATTCGGACAGGAAGTAAAGACCGAGATTTACGTCAGACATGTCTTCTTTGACCTTTCTCTGCGCGCAACCGTTGCGCGGGGACGTGAAGGCCGCTTTTCAGGCGGGCTGGGTCTAGCCTGAGACGCAAAGGGACGACGGGCAACTTGCATGCACATATGTGCACGATGTTCGCCGTCCGTCGGACACGGGAGGGGCGTGCCGTATGTCACGGCAGGAAGACAAGGACGCGCAGGCACTCATCGCTGCGCAGCTGTACTACATGCAGGACAGAACCATGGAGTCGATCGCGAGCGAACTACGGACATCGCGGTCATCCGTTTCGCGTCTGCTGAGCCACGCGCGCGAAAACGGAATCGTGGATATCCGGGTGATTCCGCCGAACGAGCACGGAGGGCTTCTGGAGCGCCGCATCCGTGACAAGTTCGGCGTGACGGCGCACGTCGTGCCGATGGTGGCGACGGTGAGCGAAGCGGACAGACTCGACAGGGTTGCGCTCATGGGGGCGAGGATCACCTCGCAGTTCGTTGATTCGAACATGGTCATCGGTATCGCGTGGGGGTCCACCCTCAGCGCCGTGAGCCGGCGGCTCCCGCGCAACGAGATGCACAACACCACCGTCGTCCAGCTCAATGGCGCGGGAAACACGCAGACAACAGGCGTCGAGTACTCGAGCGAGATTCTGCAGCGTTTCGGACGGGCGTTTGGCTCCGTTGTGCAGCGCTTCCCCGTTCCTGCCTTCTTCGACGATCCCGCCACTCGCGAAGCGATGTGGCGCGAGCGCATGACCAAACGCGTCCTCGGAATGCAGGCTCGCATGGATCTCGCGCTGTTCGGCATCGGGTCCCCGTCCGTCGAGGCGCCCAGCCACGTCTACGTTGGGGGGTACCTCGATGAAGCGGACTACCAGAGTCTCGCCGAGGACAGGGCTGTTGGCGACGTTGCGACGGTGTTCTTCCGGGCAGATGGTTCCTGGCGCGATGTTCGCCTCAACGCCAGGGCAACGGGCCCGTCACTCGACAGGCTCAGGCGCGTTCCCCGGAGGCTGTGCATTGTCGCGGGAACGCACAAGCTCCTCGCGCTGCGCGGAGCGCTCGCCGCGGGCCTCATCACCGACCTCGTCCTCGACGAGACGCTCGCTGTGAATCTTGTTGAGCAGGTCTAACGGCCTGCTACGGCGTTGTGCGGCAGTGGGTTGTCAGCTCCCCGATGCCCTCCACGCCCACCGTCACAACCGAGCCATCGGCAAGGAGCACCTGCGGCGTGCGCGAGTAGCCAGAGCCGCCGGGCGAGCCGGTTGAGATGAGGGTTCCCGGCAGGAGTGTGATGCCCTGGGAGAGGTGGGAGACAAGCTTGGCAACGCTACGAATCATCTGACCCGTGGTCGCGTCCTGCATTGTGTCGCCGTTGACGGTGGTCCAGATCTTCAGCGCCTGAGGGTCGGGGATCTCATCGGCCGTGACGACATACGGTCCGACGGGGGTGAAGCCGTCGAGCGACTTACACCGGCACCACTGCGCCTCCGAGTACTGAATGTTGCGCGCTGAGATGTCGTTGACGACGGTGTACCCGAAGACATAGTCGAGGGCGTTTTCTTCGCTGACGTTCAGTGCGGACTTTCCGATCACAACTCCGAGCTCTGCCTCGTAGTCAACGGACTCGGTCTGTGCGCGCGACCACGTGGTCGTGCCGTTGTGCCCCGCGAGAGAATTCGGCCACAGTGTGAAGACCGTCGGCGTGTCGTCGCTCTTGAGGCTGAGTTCACCCGCGTGCGCTGCGTAGTTGAGGCCGACGGCCATAATCGATGGCGGCGTCAGGAGGCCGGGTGCGAACGTCACATCAGCGGTCTGAACCCGGGGAAGGTCCGTGACCTCCGCGGCGCGGGCGATCGCCGAGACGGCACTGTCGCCCTGTGCGAGGAGCTGCTCGAGGCTCGTTGCGCCGTGCTCGACGAGATCTCGAACGGGCAGGACCCCGTCCGTCGTCACGTGAACGAGCGTCGGTGCCGACTCATTGGGAAGGACCACGTGGGCAAAACGCATGTGATCAGCCTATCGGGGCGAATATCCTTACTGATCATGGCTACCCCTCACGAACGCGCGGATGACGCGAACGCGCATCCGGCGCAGTTCGCTCAGGCGGCGCCGGGCAGCGCCGCGACGATTCTCCCCGCGCCGGCAGCAGAGCCCCATATCCGCGTCGCCCGGCGCCGCGAGCCAACGCTCGTGAAACAAGGGCGTGCTGTTTGGCCGTGGTTCTGGGCGGTCATCGCTCTGTTCGGGCTGGCGACGGTGTCCTACTTCTTCGCCCTGTATGGCGCTGCGCTGTCGATCTTCGCGTCGCTACTGGCCCTCATTCCGTTTGTGCTCGTCGTTGTTTTTCTCGTCTGGCTCGACCGGTGGGAGCCGGAGCCGCGGGGGATGCTGCTCTTCGCCGTGCTGTGGGGAGGGTTCGTCGCGGTGGCGCTGACGCTGTTCTTCGGGAACGCGATCTCGCTCGCGTGGCCGGCGACGAACGCTTCCGCGGCATTTGGGCCCGTTGTGCGCGCGCCGATTGTGGAAGAGGTGGTCAAATGTGCGGGTGTTCTTCTCCTGCTGGCAATGGGGCGACGAACGTTTGACGGTGCGACAGACGGCATCGTCTACGGCGGTCTCATCGGGGCAGGGTTCGCATTTATCGAGAATGTGAAGTACTTCGTCGAGGCGCTTCTGCTCGGCGGCGTTGAACATCTGAGCGCCACGTTCTTCCTGCGCGGTGTTCTTTCGCCATTCGCGCACATCATGTTCACGGCCGCGTGTGGGTTTGCGGTGGGTCTTGCTGTCCGGAAGAACCGCGGCGTCTTCCTTCCCTGGTTGGCTGGTCTCGGCGTCGCGATCGTCTTGCATGCCATCTGGAACGGCGCTGCGGTCTACACGAACTTCTACTCGCTGTACGTGGTCCTCCACGTTCCGCTGTTTGTCATCTTCATGGTGGGGGCGGTGCGCCTGCGGTGGGAGGAGTTGCGTATTCGCCGCGCGGCGCTCGAAGACTATGTGCGTGCGGGATGGTTCGCCCCGGAGGAAGCAGACATGCTGTCGACACGGGATGGTCGTGCCGTGGCTCTGCGCTGGGCGGCAACGCTGCCGGGCGATCGTCGGCCTCTCATGAAGCACTTCATTCATGACGGTGCGCGTTTGGCATGGGCGCGCCACCGTGCTCTCACGGGGGGCGATCCGCAGGCCGCGCACGATGAGGGCGTTCTTCTGGACCGCATGATGCGCTCGCGCGCACAGCTCCTCGCGCCCTAAGAAAAGTTGCCTTATCCCTCTTGACAGCCGGTTTTGTCCGAGGGATCCTGTAGTCATAAGACCAGCGCTCGTAGGTATCTCAGGCATCGCCGAGACCCGAGCGCTGGTTTTCTTTGAGCACGCGGAACCTCGATGATGTGCCTCCGGGTTCGCTGTGCATGCTTTGACGCGTGAGCATCGGCACGGTTGGATGGAAGCATGACTGCAGAGCGCACGAAGCCCGAGTTCGACGCACCGGCCGGACCGGCTCCGGAAGAACTCGAGATCCACGACATCATTCTGGGTGAGGGCACCGAGGCCAAGCCCGGCGCCACTGTCACCATCCACTACGCCGGTGTCGACTACGACTCTGGTGAAGAATTCGACTCCTCCTGGAACCGCGGCGAGGCCGCGCAGTTCCCGCTCAGCATGCTGATCAAGGGATGGCAAGAGGGTATTCCCGGAATGAAGGTGGGCGGCCGTCGTCGCCTGACCATTCCGCCGGAGCTGGCATACGGGCCGGCGGGCAGTGGTCACTTCCTCGGTGGCAAGACGCTGATCTTCATCATCGACCTCATCGACACGGTGTAACGCACCGTCGAGAACGCCGAAGGGGACCGCGAGCTTCATGCTAGCGGTCCCCTTCGGCGTTCTCGACGGTCAGAGATATATTCAACTGACTTGATTTATATGCGTGCGCATGGGTATCCTCGGGGTGGTACTGCACGACGCGGTCCCGACCCTGACGACAAGGAGTACTGATGGCAATCGACATTCCCGGCTACACCCCCGGCACCTACGTCCTCGACGCTGCGCACAGCGATGTGGGATTCGAGGTTCGCCATATGATGATGTCGAAGGTGCGCGGTCACTTCGAGGTGAAGGAAGCCACGTTCGTCCTGCCGGAGAACCCGCTCGACGCCTCCGTCGAGGCAACGGTCGACGTTGCCTCACTCAACTCCCGCGATGAGGGTCGCGACCAGCACCTGCGTTCGGCGGATTTCTTCGACGCCGAAACGTACCCGAAGATCACGTTCGTCAGCACGCAGGTACGGGAAGAGGATGGGGGGCTCGTCGTTGATGGTGATCTGACGATCAAGGATGTCACGAAGTCCGTCACGTTCGCGCTCGACATCGGTGGTTTCGGGACGGATCCGTGGGGCGGTTCGAAGGCTGGCGCGACGGCGACGGCAACGATCAACCGCGAGGACTTTGGGCTGACCTGGAACGCAGCGCTGGAAACGGGCGGCGTGCTCGTCGGCCGCGAGGTCAAGCTGACGCTCGACCTTCAGGGTGCTCTCCAGTCGTAAGTGATGTCGCGTACGCGATCAACGTACGGTAGACTCCTTCAGTTGCCGTAATAACGGCCGCGGAGAAAGAGAGCTCGCACATCAGGTGACGAGCGCCGCGCAACGACGAGAAAGGGGATCACTTACATGGCACTGGAAGCAGCCGTCAAGAAGTCGATCATCGAAGAGTTCGCAACGCACCCCGGTGACACCGGATCCCCCGAGGTGCAGGTCGCGATGCTGACGCAGCGCATCACTGACCTGACCGAGCACCTGAAGAGCCACAAGCACGACCACCACTCGCGCCGTGGTCTGTTCCTGCTCGTCGGTCAGCGTCGTCGTCTGCTCGGCTACCTGCAGCGCGTCGAGATCGAGCGCTACCGTGCGCTGATTAAGCGCCTCGGTCTTCGTCGATAAGGCGAAACCAGGCGAAAAGCGCCGAAGCAGGCTGAGCGCTCCGCGTTCAATCGACTTCTCGAAAGCCCGTCCCACGGTGTGGGGCGGGCTTTCGCGTTTTCTGTGAGTCGGCTCGAAGGGTGGCCATTGAGGCTCGAGCAAGGTATATTCATGTGCATGGAAACATCGATGGGAATGCAGTTCGGACTCTTCTCTGTCAGTGACATCACGCGCAACCCCGTCACGGGGTATACGCCGAGCGAGGCAGAGCGCATTCGAGACATCGTGACGATCGCCACCCATGCTGAAGAAGCGGGGCTGGACGTGTTCGCGATCGGCGAGCATCACAACCCGCCGTTCTTCTCGTCCTCCCCGACGACGACGCTGGCGTACATCGCTGCCCAAACGGAGCGAATCATCCTCTCCACGTCGACGACGCTCATCACAACGAACGACCCCGTCAAGATCGCTGAAGACTACGCGATGCTGCAGGTTCTCGCGGGCGGGCGCGTCGACCTCGTGATGGGGCGGGGGAACACCGGACCCGTGTATCCGTGGTTCGGCCAAGACATCCGCCAGGGACTTCCCCTCGCGATCGAGAACTACGCCCTGCTCCGCAAGCTCTGGGATGAAGACGTCGTGGACTGGGAGGGGAAGTTCCGCACGCCGCTGACCGGCTTCACCTCGACTCCGCGCCCGCTCGACGGGATTGCTCCCTTCGTCTGGCATGGGTCGATACGCACGCCCGAGATCGCCGAACAGGCGGCGTACTACGGCGATGGCTTCTTCGCGAATAACATCTTCTGGCCCAAGGAGCACTATCAGCGGCTCATCTCCCTGTACCGCCAGCGCTATGCGCACTACGGACATGGCACGCAGGCTCAGGCCATCGTCGGCCTGGGCGGGCAGGCGTTCATGGCGAAGAACTCTCAGGACGCGGTGTCTCAGTTCCGTCCGTACTTCAACGCGGCGCCCGTTTACGGCAATGGCCCGTCCATGGAGGACTTCACGGAAATGACGCCGCTGACGGTCGGCTCGCCCCAGCAGGTCATCGACCGGTACGCGGCGATGCGCGATCACTACGGCGACTATCAGCGACAGCTCTTCCTGATTGACCACGCAGGGCTTCCGTTGAAGACGGTGCTGGAGCAGATCGACTTTCTCGGACAGGATGTCGTCCCCGTCTTGCGCAGGGAATTGGCGAAGGGGCGTCCCACGAATGTGCCGGATGCTCCGACACACGCGGCGCGGGTGGCGGCGGCGTTCGGTGATGGGCCGGTCCGAGAGGCGCGACCTCGCGCCAACCGCGGCGATAACGTCACGGGAGGTTCTCCCTATCAGGATGCCGTAGTGCCGCCAGCCGGCGGGTCGACATTCGGAGCGGCGGCCGAAAAATGACCGAGACGAAGAGTATCGTCGTCGTTTCTGCCGGACTCTCCGAGCCCTCGTCGACGCGCATGCTCGCCGACAGGCTCGCTTCGTCTGCTATTCGCCAGCTTCATGAGCGCGGCGTTGGCGCCACGGTTCGCGTGTTCGAACTCCGCGACGTCGCTAGCGACGTGATGAACGCGATGCTGACGGGCTTTGCTCCGACGCCTCTCGCGACGCTGAACGATCGGGTGGAGAACGCGGACGCCCTGATCGCGGTGAGCCCGATTTTCTCGACCAGCTACTCGGGCTTGTTCAAGAGCTGGATTGACGTGCTAGACCGGGAGGCTCTCGTTGGCACGCCGGTTCTTCTCGGCGCGACGGCCGGCACGCCGCGTCACTCGCTCGCGATCGATTATGCGATGCGTCCGCTCTTCACGTACCTGCATGCCGAGCCTGTTTCGACGGGGGTCTTTGCGGCGAGTGATGACTGGGGCAGCGGAGCAGATCGCGTCGCGCCGCTCCAGAAGCGCGTCGACAGGGGAGCGGCGGAGCTGGCTGATCGGATCGTCGGCGCGCAGCCCACGACCCGCTCGGACCCGTATTCCCCAGAGACGTATCTCGGTGGCAACGGATCCTTCGCGGACCTGCTTGCGCCGTAGCGTTATCCGCTCTTGCGGCGGAACTGGCGCTGCGTGTGGGCAGCGTGGGTTTCCTGGATGGCCGAGTCGCCGTCGAGGTGGGCCTCGCCGCCACGGCTTTTCGCGTTCTTTTTCGCGAGCGCTTCTCGGAACTTCTTTTTCATCTCGTCGCTGGGTGACGAGCCTTCGTTATCTGCACTCATGGCGCCAGCCTAGTCTCCGTCGAGGAGCGAATGGTGGTGTTCGCGCGGTTGTGCGAAGGGAACGGGCCGTGATGCCGTTGAGCAGTGTGGCACATGACCGAGCCTCGGAATGCCTTTGGCTTTCGCGTGTAATTAGGTTAGGCTGACCTTACTCAACAGCGTGGATCGTGTCGTCACCTGGTCGACCGCGTGAGAGTCTTCGAGGGGCCCGTCGTTCGCAGCCGACGGGCCCCTCCCCTCGTGAGTGAACACCGTGCGGCTGCACGGTGTTGAGACACCACTTTTCGTGAACAACGAGCGAATAGATGTCGACTTTTCCCAGGTCGCGTGCGGTTCCCGGGCATTCTGAGGTCATGCGCGTCGCGATTGTCGCCGAATCGTTCCTGCCCCACATGAACGGGGTCACGAACTCTGTCCTCCAGGTTGTGCACCACCTCGAGCAGATGGGGCACGACGTTCTCGTTGTTGCTCCCAAAGCCCCCGGGCAGCCCGACACGGTCGCCGGTGTCGATATGCCCCGGGACACGGCACTCCTGGCGTCGGTCGCATTGCCGAGCTATCCGGACGTGCGCGTGGCTCTTGCCCCCGTTGCGCAGCTGAAGAAGATTCTCTCGACCTTCCGACCCGACGTCGTCCACTTGGCCTCGCCCGCGATTCTCGGGTGGCAGGGCCTCATCGCAGCGGATGGCTTGGGGCTTCCCACCGTTGCGATCTACCAGACCGACATCATTGCCTACACCGCGAAATACGGCGTTCCTGCTGTTGCCGCGCTGGCGGAGGCACACGTGGCGCGCCTGCATCGTCGTGCCACGATGTCGCTGGTTCCCTCAACTACCGCTGAGAAACAACTCGCCGCGCTTGAGGTTGACCGAATGTGGCGGTGGGGGCGGGGCGTCGATGCCGAACGTTTCGCGCCGGAGCGCCGCGACGCCGCGTGGCGACAGAGCATCGCACCGAGCCAGAAAATCATCGGCTACGTGGGGCGTCTCGCTCCCGAAAAGCAGGTGGAGGACCTACGAGCGCTGAACGATATCGACGGCGCTCGGCTCGTCATCGTCGGAGACGGCCCCGAGCGCGCACGCCTTGAGAGGGAACTGCCCGGCGCACACTTCGCGGGGTTCCTTTCGGGAGACGCGCTCGGCACGGCACTCGCCAGCTTCGACGTTTTCGTGCACCCCGGTGAGTCCGAGACCTTCTGCCAAACCGTGCAAGAAGCCCTCTCCAGCGGTGTTCCCGTGGTGGCAACCGGCGCCGGCGGTCCGGTAGATCTCGTGAGGAGTTCGATCGACGGGTGGCTTTATGCGCCGGGGGATCTGGACGATATGCGCGTGCGCGTCCAGGACCTGCTTGGCGACGAGGCAAAACGCCGTTCCTTCGGGGCAGCGGCTCGTGCGAGTGTGAGCAGTCGGACGTGGCTCGCCCTCACTCAACAGCTGCTCGATCACTATGCAGAGGCGACGCGTCTTCGCGCGTTCGATGCGAGCCTCATGGCACGCTCGATCACGAGACCTGCCTCACCGGTGCGTGCAACGAAGCGACCGACGTGGCGGCGATTCGTTGCGCTCGGTGACTCGCTGACGGAGGGGCTGAACGATACCTCTCGAATGGCGAACGGTCAGCTCCGCGGCTGGGCGGATCGCCTCGCGACAATGCTTGCCGAGGCGTCGGGAGAAGACTTCCGGTACGCCAATCTCGCCGTGCGCAGCCGCCGAATTCGTGACCTCACGGACGAGCAGGTTCCGGCGGCGATTGCACTTCAGCCTGATCTTGTCGCGATTTTCATGGGGTCGAATGATCTCATTGGCCACCTCGCCGATGCCCGCGAAGCCGCGGCCGAGCTGGAAGCGAACGTCGCGGCGGTTCGGCGCACGGGTGCCGATGTGCTGCTCGTAACGCCGTTCTTGCCGCGCCGGCCCGCCGCGCGGGTTTTCGCCAAGCGATTCGGCACGTTCGCGCACGAGCTGCGGCGAATCGCCCGCGAGCACGGCGCCTTCCTCGTGGACGCCGAAGCGCTCCCCGAGCTGAGCAGTGTGGAGATGTTTGCGGACGACCGAGTGCACCTGCGATCGCGTGGTCACCGCCTGTTGTCGTATCGCGCCGCCGAGATCCTCGGCATTCCCGACGCCGTTGTCCTCAGCGACCTCGACGATGCCTTGCACCGCGATGATGACGATCAGGCGCCGCCCGCGCCGTGGCTCACGGCCCACGCACTGCCCTGGGTCTGGCGTCGCCTGCACGGGCGAACAGCGGGAGACGGACTCTCCGCCAAACATGCGGATTATGTGGTTGTGCCCGGGAGGCGCCGAGACAGCGCGCGCGAGGGACAAGATGTCCCTCCGCCTCTCGCATAGCCGCTCGCCCGCGCATATCGGGGCTCTCCGGGCTTTTCGAGCCGCCGCTGATAGGCTGAAAGTCACAATTCAATAAGATCGCGGAGCAGGTCCAAGGAGCTGGTCCCTAGAAGTGGTCTCCCGGGCGTCCGGTGGATTTCTCCTGGTGGCCAGCAGTTAACTCCCGGCTCTTGCTCCTTCGTCCCGCGCCCATGCGCGGATGACACGTAAGGAGAGACCTTTTGGAAGGTCCTGAAATCACTGCCGCTGAGACCGTTCTCGACAACGGTCGCTTCGGAACTCGCACGATTCGCTTCGAGACCGGTCGCCTCGCGCAGCAGGCACAGGGCGCGGTTGCCGCGTACCTCGACGAAGAGACGATGTTGCTGTCGGCAACATCGGCTGGTAAGCACCCCCGCGAGGGCTTCGACTTCTTCCCGCTGACGGTCGACGTCGAGGAGCGCTCATACGCTGCCGGCAAGATCCCCGGCTCGTTCTTCCGCCGCGAGGGTCGTCCCTCCACCGAGGCGATTCTCGTGTGCCGTCTCATCGACCGCCCGCTGCGCCCGTCGTTCGTTTCTGGCCTGCGCAACGAGGTCCAGGTTGTCGTCACGGTTCTGTCGATTGCGCCCGGCGAGTACTACGACGCCCTCGCCATCAACGCCGCATCGGCGTCGACGCAGATCTCGGGTCTGCCGTTCTCCGGTCCGATCGCCGCCGTTCGCCTCGCGCTGATCCCCGGTATGGGCCAGACCGACGACCAGTGGGTGGCGTTCCCCAACGCCGAGCAGGTCGACCAGGCTGTCTTCGATCTCATGGTTGCCGGACGCGTTCTGGACAATGGCGAGGTCGCCATCATGATGGTCGAGGCTGAAGCAACAGAGGGTAGCTGGAACCTCATCAAGAGCGGCGCTGTCAAGCCGAACGAAGAGGTTGTCGCCGGCGGTCTTGAGGCGGCTAAGCCCTTCATCAAGCAGCTCGCTGCTGCGCAGGCCGAAATGGCGGCGCAGTCCACGAAGGAGCCTCTCGAGTTCCCGACGTTCCCGGCGTACGCTCCCGAGACGCTGGACGTCGTGCGCGGCGCTGCCTTCGACGAGCTCAGCCGTATCTACACGATCGCTGACAAGGTCGAGCGTCAGAACGCTGATGACGCGCTCAAGGCCAGCGTCAAGGAGACGGTGACGGCTAAGGTCGCGGCCGGCGAGCTGCCCGAGTCCGCTCTTGGCGAGTTCTCGGCAGCATGGAAGTCGGTCACGAAGGACATCGTTCGTGGCCGTATCCTCACCGATGGCGCTCGTATCGACGGCCGTGGTGTCGCAGACATCCGCGCGCTCGACGCCGAGGTGCAGGTTATTCCTCGCGTCCACGGTTCGGCCATCTTCCAGCGCGGAGAGACCCAGATCATGGGCGTCACCACGCTAAACATGCTCAAGCTGGAGCAGCAGATCGACTCGCTGTCGCCCACGACGAGCAAGCGCTACATGCACCACTACAACTTCCCGCCCTACTCGACGGGTGAGACGGGTCGCGTCGGAAGCCCGAAGCGTCGCGAGATCGGCCACGGCTTCCTTGCGGAGCGCGCGCTGGTTCCGGTTCTGCCGGCACGCGAGGAGTTCCCCTACGCCATTCGCCAGGTCTCCGAGGCGCTGAGCTCGAACGGCTCGACGTCGATGGGCTCTGTGTGCGCGTCCACCCTGTCTCTGCTCAACGCTGGTGTGCCGCTGCGCGCCCCGGTCGCGGGTATTGCCATGGGCCTGGTTTCGGAGGAGGTCGATGGAGAGACGCGTTACGCGGCTCTCACCGACATCCTCGGAGCAGAGGACGCTCTCGGCGACATGGACTTCAAGGTCGCGGGAACCAGCGAGTTCGTTACGGCTCTTCAGCTGGACACGAAGCTCGACGGCATCCCCACCGAGGTCCTTTCTGGCGCGCTGACGCAGGCGAAGGACGCGCGCTTGCGCATCCTCGACGTCCTGAACGCGGCGATCGACGCTCCCGACGAGATGGCGCCCACCGCGCCGCGTGTCATCAGCGTCCAGATCCCCGTCGACAAGATCGGTGAGCTGATCGGCCCCAAGGGCAAGACGATCAACGGCATCCAGGACGAGACCGGCGCCACGATTTCGATCGAGGACGACGGCACCGTGTACATCGGTGCTGTTGACGGTCCCTCGGCCGAGGCTGCACGTGCACAGGTCAACGCGATCGCGAACCCGACCAACCCCGAGGTGGGCGAGCAGTACCTCGGTACGGCCGTCAACATCGCGAAGTTCGGCGTTTTCGTTTCGCTCCTTCCTGGCAAGGACGGCCTGCTGCATGTCACGGAGCTGCGCAAGCTCAATGACGGAAAGCGCGTCGAGAACATCGAAGACGTTGTCAGCGTTGGCCAGAAGATCCTCGTGAAGATCTCGAAGGTCGATGACCGCGGCAAGCTCTCGCTCGAGCTCGTCGACGACAACGGTGGCGAAGCCGCTGAGGAAGCGCCCGCAGAGGCCTAATCCTCGTCGTCTGAAGAGCCCGGTTGCGTTCGCGCAACCGGGCTCTTCTTGTCTTCGTGACCGAACCGTAATCGCCTCTCGCCTGCGGAATTTTGGTTCTCGGGTTGAATGGAGGTGGGGGAATGATGGATATCGACGCTTCTATACCGCGGACGAGCGACAGCGGAGATCACGCGAATAGCGATCGGCTGCCGCCACACCCGTCTGCACCGTTGCCGGAAATCGGGCCGGTCGTCGGGCCCGGAGCCCGTACGCGGCTGGGCGGATCGAACATCGAGGTTTTTCCGTTCGTCCTGGGTTCGCGCGAGTTCGGCACGACGATCGGTCCGCGCGCGACGAGCTCGGTTCTTGACCGGTACGTGGAACTGGGCGGAAATGCCGTTCACACCAGCGCCGCGTTCGGCGCGGGCATCGCCGAGGAACACGTGGGTACCTGGATGCGCGTCCGCGGCGTCCGTGACGACATGATGGTGATCTCGCGCGTCGGAGGTCACCCCGATGACAGGGGGATCGGCGTCGGCCTGACAACGGCGGTTGAGGCCAGCCTTCGGCGGCTCAACACGGACCGGATCGACGTGCTCGTCCTCGACGCCTCCGCGGAATCCGATGTGTATGGCCGTCTGGAGGGGGCGTTGGGAGCAGCCGAGGCGCTTCAGGACCGCGGGTTGGTTCGCGCCATCGGCGCGCATGGCCTCGATGCGACACAGCTGATGCAAGCGCGCATGCTCTCGTCCTCTGGCTATCCGCGGATCGACCTGATTGACGATCCGTACAGCCTGACTGACCGCGAAGACTACGAAAGTTTCACGCGGTACGTCACGATTCCGCAGGGTGTTGCGACGACGCCGACGAATGCCGTTCCACGTCGCTTCCTCGTCGGCCAGGCGCCGCGGCGCTGGCGCGGATCGTTTTTGCGGCGTGACAAAGTCACACGCGTGCTCGAGCGGGTGTCGTCCGCAACGGGACTGAGCCTTGCTGCCACGGCGTTTGCCTGGGTCGCGGCACAGGAGGGCGTCACGGCACCGGTCGTCGACGCTTTCGCTCCGCGCCACGTTGAGGAGATCGTTCACGGTATCGGTGGGCGTCTGAACCGGGCGCACATCGCGACGATGTCAGCAACGTAGCCTCCGGCCACGAGCGGTGTGACGAATCGTGACTTCGGATCACGAAGACTCCGTGATCGGACACTCGGCGTGGTGAACGTGTCCGCACAGCGAACACTGACGCACGTCGGAACGCCCGGTCGCAGGGCAGAATCGGCGTCTTTGTGGACAGGCGAGCGGACGTTCCGGAAATGGCATGCGTCACACGGGTGGTGTGCTCGGCGGGTGCGTGTGAGAGCCGTGCGAGGGCGTCAGAGGTCGACGTGTGACGAAGACCCCTCGAAAACTCGATAGCGTTAGGGGTATGCACGATCCCACTCCCACTGAGGTTCTCGACGTTGTCGGGCGGCTAGAAGCCGAGCAGGAGATCCCCGAGCAGATGCGTGCAGATGTGCGCCTGCTGGGCTCTCTTCTTGGTCAAGCGCTGCGTGAGAGCGGCTCCGACGGCCTGTACGAGGACGTTGAGCGTCTCCGCGTCGCAACGATCCACGCATATACCGACCCATCGCCCGAGGCATTCGACCGCGCCGCGGCGATTGCCGATGAGTTTTCCGTTGCCCGGGCAGACGAGGTGACCCGCGCCTTCACGTGCTACTTCCACCTCGTGAACTTGGCCGAGGAGCGCCACCGTGTGCGCGTTCTCCGCGAGCGCGACGGCGAGTCCACACGCGACCCGCGGGGAACGATCGTCGGAGCGTACGCCGGGCTGGCCGATGAGATCGGTGACGAAGCGGCCCTCGAACGCCTGCGCGCTGTTCGCTTCCACCCCGTGTTCACGGCCCATCCGACCGAGGCTCGCCGCCGTGCCGTTTCGACGAGCATTCGGCGCCTGTCGTCGCTCGTCGACGAGATCTCTGCGGCGCCCGTCGGCGGTTCCGCCGAGCGTCGCGTCCGCCGCCTCGTCCTGGAAGAGATCGACACGCTGTGGCGCACGGCGCCCATTCGTACCGAGAAGCCGTCGCCGACCGACGAGGTCCGCGCCGTGATGGCGGTCTTCGACGACACACTCTTCACCTCCGTTCCCGAGGTATATCGCCGCGTCGATGATGCGCTTCAGGGCGACGCTGCTGGATCGCGTGAGCCGATCGTTTCTCCCTTCGTGCGGGTGGGAAGCTGGGTCGGCGGTGACCGCGACGGCAACCCCTTTGTCACCGCAAAGGTCAGCCGCAAGGCTGCTGCCATCGCCAGCGAACACGTTTTGCTCGGCCTGGAGCGCGCCGCCCAACGCGTTGGCCGGGGCCTGACGCTCGATGCGTCCGTGACACCCCCCAGCGACGGGTTGACCGCGCTGTGGGCGCGTTTGCGCAGCGCTGACGAGGATGCCGCGGCTGACGTGGCCAAGCGCTCACCAGAAGAGCCGCACCGTCGCACCATCCTTTTGCTGGCGCGCAAGATTGCCGCGACCCGCACGCGTGATGCTGATCTCGCCTACCGCGACCCTGAGGACCTCCTCGGCGATCTGCGTATCGTTCAGGACTCGTTGATCGCGGCAGGCGCATCGCGCCAGGCATACGGTCAGCTGCAGGAACTCATCTGGCAGGTGGAGACCTTCGGATTCCACCTCGCCGAGCTCGAGGTGCGACAGCACTCCGCCGTCCACGCAAAGGCGCTGGCTGAGCTGGATGCGGGTGGGCCGCGCAGCGAGCTCACAGAAGAGGTTCTGGAGGTCTTCCGGACGATCTCCTATGTGCAGGAGCGCTTCGGCCCGCGCGCGGCTGGGCGATACATCGTCTCGTTTACGCGGTCTGTTGACGACCTCCTCACCGTGCACCGCCTCGCGCGCTACGCCGTTGGTGAGGACGGCACACCGCCGGTTCTCGACGTGATTCCGCTGTTCGAAACGTTCGCCGATCTGCAGGCTGCTCCCGCGATTTTGGCGGAGGTTGTCGGCCACGGCGACTTCGCGTCGCGACTCCAGGCGACGGGGAACCGGCTCGAGGTGATGCTCGGCTACTCCGACTCGTCGAAGGACGTCGGACCCGTGGCAGCGACCCTTGCGCTGTACGAGGCGCAGGCGGATATCGCCGAGTGGGCCAAGGAATCCGGCATCGAGCTGACCCTCTTCCACGGTCGCGGCGGTGCGCTTGGCCGCGGTGGTGGCCCGGCAAACAGCGCGATTCTCGCCCAGCCGCCGCACTCCGTCGACGGCCGCTTCAAGCTCACGGAGCAGGGCGAGGTCATCTTCGCCCGGTACGGCGACGCCGATATCGCCCAGCGCCACATCGACCAGGTGGCGGCGGCGATTCTCACGGCCTCGGCGCCGTCGAACGAACAGCGCAACCGCACGGCGGCCGAGCAGTACGCCGATATCGCGCAGCAGATGGAAACAACGTCCCGCGCGCGCTTCTTCGACCTCGTTCGCGCACCAGGGTTCGCGCCGTGGTTCGCAACGGTCACCCCGATGGAAGAGGTGGGCCTGCTTGCTCTGGGCTCGCGTCCTGCCCGCCGCGGGTTGTCCGTCGAGTCCTTGGAAGATCTCCGGGCGATTCCCTGGGTGTTCGCGTGGACGCAGGCGCGCATCAACCTGGCCGGCTGGTTCGGCCTCGGCACGGCTCTCGATGCCGTCGGCGATCTCGAACGCTTGCGCGGCGCTTACGAAAACTGGCCGCTCTTCCGCACCATGATCGACAACGTCGGCATGAGCCTGGCGAAGACGGACGATCGAATTGCGCGCCAGTATCTGGCGCTCGGGGATCGTGACGACCTCGCGGCCCTCGTTCTCGATGAGATGGCTCTGACACGTGAGTGGGTTGTTCGCATCGTCGGCGGTGATGGCTTGATCGCCAACAAGCCCGTTCTTCAGCGGGCTGTGAAGCTGCGCAGCCCCTACGTGGACGCGCTCTCCCTTCTGCAGTTGCGCGCTCTGCGCGCTCTGCGCGACGCTCCCAGCGATGAGCCGGCGGATCCAGGACAGCAGCGGCTGTTGCTTCTCGCCGTTTCCGGTGTTGCCGCTGGTCTGCAGAACACGGGCTGATGCCGTGACGTGCGGCCGACGATCATCGCGTTCGGCCGCACGTCGCGGGGCGATGTCCGCCGAATGGCGGGAGCCGATTGTCGCCGTCTCCGATATGGTGGAAGAGCTACGGTGCCCGATCGGTTCCGTGTGCCCATGCACCTCGACGAAGTGAACGGCTGTGACGCACTACATCTACCTCGTCCGACACGGTGAGCACCAGCACGCGGAGCATGGCCTGGAAGACGGCCCTCTCTCACCGCGTGGTGTGCGACAAGCCGGTCTGCTCGCCGATCGCATTTCGGGGGTGCCGTTCGATAGCGTGTGGCACTCGCCGCTTGTGCGGGCGCATGAGACGGCGAAGATTCTCGCCGAGCGCATGCCCGCGATTGATCCTCAGCCGAACGCGTTGCTCTTCGACTGTGTGCCAACGGGCATGACAGAAGAGACTCCGGCGGTTTTCGAGCCGTTCTTCGGCTCGATTAGTGACGATGAAATCGAAGCGGGTCAAGCGCAGATGGCCGATGCCGTTGGCGAGTTCTTGACGCGCAAACAAGGCGATGTGCACGAGCTTCTCATCACGCACAACTTCGTCATTTCATGGTTCGTGCGCGAAGTGCTCGGGGCTGAGGAATGGCGCTGGATGACGTTGAACCAGGCGCACTGCGGGCTGACGGTTCTTGCGCAAAAGAAGGGGCGTCCGTGGAGCCTCGTCTCGCACAACGACGTCGCTCATCTCCCGTTCGAGATTCGAACCGGCCTCCCGGAAGCCCCGCCGGTCTGATGCTCTGCCCACGTCATAGGATGGGTCTATGACGAAAGTGGCTCTCGTAGGCGGAACCGGAAAGCTGGGCGGCATCATCCGCGACGTCGTGGAAGCCCACCCCGACTACGAGGTGCATGCGGTGCTGGGGTCATCGAGCGCGCTGTCAGAGATGGACGGCGCCGACCTCGTCGTCGATGCGTCAACACCGTCCGTCAGCATCGAGATCGTCCGCGCCGCAACAGAGCGTGGAATCAACGTGCTGGTCGGAACCAGCGGCTGGTCTTCCGAGCGCATCGCGCTCGTGCGTCCGCTTGTCGACGCGGCCGGAACCGGAGCCGTTTTCATTCCGAACTTCTCGCTCGGCTCGGTGCTGGGCTCGGCACTCGCGGCGGCCGCTGCACCGTTTTTCCCCTTTGCGGAGATCATCGAGGCGCATCGGGACACAAAGGTGGATTCGCCATCCGGAACCGCCGTGCGAACAGCAGAGTTGATCGGGGCGTCCCGGTCGACGCCCGTGGAAGCGCCGCGCGCGGATCAGCGCGCTCGCGGCCAGCAGGTCTCCAGCGTTCCTGTCCACTCGCTGCGTCGCCCCGGCGTGATCGCCAAACAGGAGACGATTCTGTCCGGGCCCGGTGAGTCGCTCGCTATTGTCCACGATACGATCGAACCGGCCGATGCCTACGGCCCTGGTATTCGGATCGCCCTCGACGCGGCCACCGCCGCCTCCGGTGTTCAGGTGGGGCTGGAAACCTTCATCGAGATTGGCATCGGTTCGGCGCAGCATCAGCCGTCGCGCCCCGTTGCCGAGGATGGCGTCGGCGGCCAGGTCGCTCGCTCGACGGGCGTCTGATGCGCATGAAGATCGCCGTCGCCGTGATGGCCGCGGTTTTCGCGCTGTACGTCTGGTTGCTCGGCGGGCGGTCAATCGCCCTGCTCGCGACGGGGTTCGAGAGAGGAGAGCCGGTTGCCGCCGTGATGGGTGGCGCGATGATCGTCTTTCCGCTGCTCGGCGGGTGGGCGTTGCTGCGAGAGTTGTGGTTCGGATATCGCGCGGAGCAACTGTCCAAGCGCCTGGGCGAAGAGGGGCTTCTCCCGAACGAGCAGGTTGCGCTCACTCCGTCGGGGCGCGTTGTGCGCGGCGAGGCTGACGCGCTGTTCCCCGCCTACCGCGAGGCGGCGCAGGCCAGCCCGGATGACTGGCGGAACTGGTTCCGCCTCAGCATTTTGTATGACGCAGCTGGTGACAGGAGACGGGCTCGCGAGACGGCACGCAAGGCGATGCGCCTCGAGCGCTCGGCGTAAAAAATGGCCTCGGCCCCCCGCAGGGAGCCGAGGCCATCGCCGTTCTTAGTCGAGGGTCGCTTCGATCGTGATGTCGATTCCGGCGAGTGCCTGCGAGATGGGGCAGCCAGCCTTGGCAGCGTTCGCGAGCTCCTGGAACTTCTCATCATCGAGCCCCGGCACGACGGCGGAAACGTTGAGGTGGCTTCCCGTGACGCCGGTACCGGGCACGAACGTCACCGATGCCGTCGTGTTGATCTTCTCGGGAGGGGTTCCGTTCTCCGTCAGCGCGTTCGAGAACGCCATGCCGAAGCACGATGAGTGCGCGGCGGCGATGAGCTCTTCGGGAGTCGTGGTGGAGTCGGAGCCGTTGCTCCGGGCCTTCCAATCCACTCCGAAGGTTCCGATTCCGGACGCCGGTGTGACGGTTCCCGAACCCTCGGTGAGGGTTCCCGTCCAGATGGTGCTTGCTTCGCTTGTCACAGACATCGTGTGGATCCTCCAGATCGTGAGGGGGTGGGTCCTGGCCAGCTTATCGACGGGCGGGCTCTGGGGGAACAGTTCGACTCTGCCACGCCGAATTCGTGTCACTTCGCCATCACAGCTCCACAGTGCTTAGCCTGTGTACATGACGGACGCGATCCCGACGCCTTACGAGGACCTCGTGCGCGAGGTTCTCGAAACTGGAACTCACAAGTCTGATCGGACGGGAACCGGTACGCGGAGCGTGTTCGGTCGTCAGATTCGTTATGACCTGCAAAAAGGCTTCCCCCTTCTCACGACGAAGCGGGTGCATTTTCGGTCCGTGGCGCTCGAATTGCTGTGGTTTCTTCGCGGTGACTCCAATGTGCGGTGGCTGCAAGAACGCGGTGTCACGATCTGGGACGAGTGGGCCGATGAAAACGGCGATCTGGGGCCCGTGTACGGCGTGCAGTGGCGATCGTGGCCGACGCCCGACGGGCAGCACATTGACCAGATTGCTCAGGTGGTCGAGCAGCTGCGGGACACACCCGATTCACGACGTATGCTCGTCACGGCATGGAATCCGTCCGAGGTTTCGCAGATGGCATTGCCGCCCTGCCACGCGATGTTCCAGTTCTATGTCGCCGACGGCCGCCTGAGCTGTCAGCTGTACCAGCGATCCGCCGACATGTTCCTCGGGGTCCCGTTCAATATCGCCAGTTACGCGATGCTGACCATGATGATGGCCCAGCAGGCTGGTCTGGAACCGGGGGACTTCGTCTGGACGGGCGGCGACTGCCACGTCTACGACAACCACACGGAACAGGTGCGGACGCAGCTGGCGCGTGAGGCCTATCCGTATCCGACGCTCCGCATCCGCCAGGCCGCCGACATCTTTTCTTATGAGCTCGACGACTTCGAGCTCATCGGCTACGAACACCACCCGGGCATTAAGGCGCCGGTCGCGGTCTGACAGACTGACGCCATGACCATCCGTAGCATTTGGGCTCAGGCGCCGTCGGGCGCGATCGGCGACGACGGCGGGATGCTCTGGCACGTTCCGGAGGACATGGCGTTCTTCAAACGGGCCACCGTGTCGCTTCCGGTCATCATGGGGCGGCGCACCTGGGAGGCGTTCCCGGATCATCTTCGCCCGCTCCCCGAACGCCCCAACGTCGTGATTACGCGAGACGCCGACTACGAGGCGCCGGGGGCCGAAACGGCGGCGACGCTCGAGCAGGCGATCGTTCGTGCCCGTGTCTATGACGATGAGGTGTGGGTGATCGGTGGCGGTGAGATCTACCGCCAGGCGATGGATCTGGCGGACGAACTCTGGGTGACGGACATCGACCTCGACGTTGATGGCGACACCCATGCTCCCGCGATCGGCGAGGCCTGGGAACAGCACGCCTCGTGGCCCGAAGAAGACGACGGTTGGCTGGAAAGTCGCACCGGAACCCGCTATCGGTTCCGCGTGTACACGCGCAGGGGATAACCTGGTGGGCATGAATGCGCCCGCCAATCCGTTCGGCCAGGTTCTCGTCGCGCTCGTCACTCCGATGACGGCAGATGGCGAAGTGGACTGGAAAGCCACGGAGAAGCACATCGACGACGTGATCACGTCGGGCGCTGACGGCATCGTCGTCACGGGGACAACAGGGGAGACCTCGACCCTGACTGATGCCGAGAAGCTCAAGCTGGTCGAGGTTGGCCGGAGCGTTTCCGGCGGACGCGCGAAGATCATCACCGGCGGTGGCTCCAACGAAACCGCCCACGCCATCGACCTCTATCAAAAGAGCGAGCGGGCGGGCGCCGACGGCATCATGATCGTCACGCCGTACTACAACAAGCCAACGCAGGCGGGCATCCTCACCCACTTCCGGCTCATCGCGGATTCCACCGATCTTCCGGTGATTCTGTATGACATCCCCGGACGCACGGGCGTTCCGATCCAGTACGCAACGATGTTGCGCCTGGCGAAGCACCCGAACATTCTCGCGGTGAAGGACGCCAAGGGCGACTTCAGCGAGGTCAGTCGGGTGCTCAATCAGACCGACCTGCTGTATTTCTCTGGCGACGATGCAAATGCGTTGCCCCATCTGTCCATCGGCGCCTCGGGCCTCATCGGCGTCACGGCGAATATCGCCGCCGGCCCTTATCGCACCATCGTCGACGCGGTGAACCGCGGCGACCTCGCATCCGCCACCGAACAGCATAAGAAGCTCGAGCCTCTCGTGCGCGCCGTGATGACGCACGTCCCGGGCACGGTCTCCGCCAAGTACATCCTGCACGGCCTCGGCCGTATCTCGAGCCCCCGCGTGCGCTTGCCGCTCGTTGGCCCCGAGGAATGGGAAGCCGCCATTATTGAGGACGAACTCGCCCTCGTGAGCGGAGTCGACGGCGTGGACTTCTCGAACTTCCGCCCCGACCGCAACGCGGCCGCGGGTGGAGCCCTTCCCAGGGTCTCCGGCACAACTCGGTGACGGCCGTCCTGCGCGAACAGCGCAGAAAGGCACAATGTCCACACCACTTTTCGATCCCCCTGCCCTCGAGGCCGGCGCCCTGCGCGTCACCCCGCTCGGCGGCCTCGGTGAGGTCGGCCGCAACATGGCCGTCTACGAGTTCGGCGGCAAGCTGCTCATCGTCGACTGCGGTGTGCTCTTCCCCGAGGAGCACCAGCCCGGCGTCGACCTGATCCTTCCCGATATGTCGTCTCTGAAGGGGCGCCTGGACGACATCGTCGCGGTCGTTCTCACCCACGGCCACGAAGACCACATTGGCGCCGTTCCGTATCTGCTCCGGATGCGCCAGGACATCCCGATCTATGGATCGAAGCTGACGCTGGCACTTGTCACGGCCAAGCTCAAAGAGCACCGCATTACGCCCAAGACGATCGTCGTTCGCGAGAACGAGCGCGCCCAGGTCGGCCCGTTCGATCTCGAGTTCATTGCGGTGAACCACTCGATTCCCGATGCTCTCGCCATCGGTATCCGCACCGAGGCCGGCCTTGTGCTGCACACGGGCGACTTCAAGATGGACCAGCTGCCTCTGGACGGTCGCCTCACGGATCTGCGCGCCTTCGCACGTCTCGGTGAAGAGGGCATTGACCTCTTCCTCCCGGACTCCACGAACGCCGATGTTCCGGGATTCACGCCGACCGAAGCTGATATTGGTCCCGTGATCGAGCAGGTCATGGCGAAAACGCCGGGCCGCGTCATCGTCGCGAGCTTCTCCAGCCACGTCCACCGCGTCCAGCAGGTTGTCGATGCCGCCCACGCCAACGGCCGCCGCGTCGCGCTCCTGGGGCGGTCGATGGTCCGCAACATGACGATTGCGCAGGAGCTCGGATACCTCAACATCCCCGCCGGTGCGCTTGTCGACTACAAGAAGTCACACGATATCCCTAACGACGAGATCGTCTACATGTCCACCGGATCCCAGGGTGAGCCGATGGCCGTTCTGAGCCGCATGGTCAACGCGGAACATGCGATCGAGCCGGGCGACGGCGACACGGTGATTCTTGCCTCGAGCCTCATCCCCGGAAACGAGAATGCGGTCTATCGCGTTATCGACGGTCTGACCAAGCTCGGCGCCAATGTTGTTCACAAGGCGAACGCACGCGTGCACGTGTCTGGTCACGCGGCCGCGGGTGAGTTGCTGTACTGCTACAACATCCTCCAGCCGAAGAACGTCCTGCCGGTGCACGGTGAGTACCGCCACCTGACGGCCAACGCTCTGCTGGCGCAGAAGTCGGGCATCCCGGCGTCGCGCACGCTGATCGCGGAGAACGGCACCGTTGTCGACCTCAAGGACGGCGACGTCAAGGTCTCCGGTCAGATCGACATCGGTTTCATCTACGTCGACGGCTCGTCTGTTGGCACGATCACCGACGCCGACCTCAAAGACCGCCGCGTGCTCGGCGAAGAGGGCTTCGTCTCGGTCATCGTCGTCGTCGACAAGAAGACGGGTGCCATCGTTTCCGGCCCCGAGATCCATGCGCGAGGCATTGCCGAGGACGACAGGGTCTTCGACAAGGTCAAACCGAAGATTGTCAAGGCGCTCGAGGAGGCCGCTGAGAAGGGCGTTCGCGACAACCACGCTCTGAAGCAGGCAGTGCGCCGCGCGATCGGTAGCTGGGTCAGCCGTTCGCTGCGCCGTCGCCCGATGATTGTCCCGGTGATCATCGAGACCTGATCGGGCCGGAAAAGCTCGCTGCGATCGTCCCCGTGCAGACCGTTTCCTCGGTCTGCACGGGGACGAGCTCGTCTCCGGCCCCCTGGGACTACGCGCGTCATCACACGGATTGTCGGGGCTGGCGCGTACCGTGGGACGTATGGCTCGCAGTACGTCTCCCGCGCCCAAGAAGAACGCGCACAGCGGAAGCGGCTCCTCCTCGAAGGGGACGTCGCGAAAGGCGCCTGCGCCCAAGAAGCCCGCAGACGACATCGATGGGCCGGCCGTGCCGGTTCGGATGTGGAACGGTCTGGCTCGCGCGGTCGGTGGTCTCTTTCGCGCTTTCGGCTCGGAAGAGCTCAGCAAAGACGATCGCCGCGACGGCTTCCCGACGCTGCTCGTCTTGCTCGCCGTAGCCGGAGCCGTGACCGAGTGGTTCTTCATCGCGAGCGAACCGGCGGAGTTGATCAGCGCCTATACCTTCGGCGCGTTCATCGGCCGCGTGGCGTTCGTTTTTCCCGTGATGTTGGTTCTGCTCGCCGGCTGGATGTTCCGTCATCCGTCCTCCGTTCACGACAACGGTCGTGTTGGAATCGGTTTCGGTCTGTTCACGGTGGCCGTCGCCGGGATCTGCCATGTCGCACTCGCGGCACCATCGCCGTCTGCCGGCATGGAGGCGCTGTCGGCCGCTGGCGGGCTGTTGGGCTGGATGTCAGGGCAGCCCCTGGCGATCGTCATCACGGACATCGGCGCATACATCGTGCTGGGCATCTTTGTCGGGCTCAGCGTTCTCATCATCACGAAGACTCCGCCCAATCGCATCGGACAGCGATTCGGGGACCTCTACGCATGGATGTTTGGCGAGGAGGCGCGCACGAACGACAGTTCGAATGCGCAGACAGAAGTGATTGCCGAGAAGCCTGCGAAGAAGCGTGGTCGCGGACGAAAGAGGGATCAGGAACTGTTCGACGGAGCGGATGAGTTGCCGTGGTGGCGACGAAACTCAACCGGCCGAGAAGAAGACGTCGATGCCGTCACTTCGCCGGAACAGCTCACCGAACTTCTCAGCCAGCAGAAAGACGGCGGCTACGATCAGGCCGTCGTTCTCTCGGGGCCCGACGAATCAGCGGACGAACTCACCGACGCGGCAACGCAGGTTCTTGACGACCCCGCGCTGCAAAGCCTCCGAGAAGCGGCAAACGAGGGGCCCTCCGTTTTCGGCCTGTCGGACGACACCGCGGCAGAGGCGGATGACGACGAATTCGGTGGCATCTCCGGATTCGGAACAGACGGCCCCGGAGCGCGCGGACCGCAGCCGCCAGAAGCGCCGTACATCCTTCCCTCCACCTCGCAGCTCTCGGCGGGTCCTCCCGCCGTGGTCAAGTCCGAGGCGAACGACCGCATGGTCACCCAGATCGAAAGCGTTTTCGAGCAGTTCAAGGTCAACGCCAGCGTCACAGGGTTCTCCCGCGGACCCACCGTGACGCAGTACGAGGTCGAGCTTGGTCACGGTACCAAGGTCGAGAAGATCACCCAGCTGGCCAACAACATCTCCTACGCCGTCGCCTCGAACGACGTGCGCATTCTTGCGCCGATTCCGGGAAAGAGCGCGATCGGAATCGAGATTCCGAACATCGACCGCGAGACCGTCGCACTCGGTGATGTGCTCCGCAGCGCGGCCGCTCAGAAGTCCACCCACCCCCTCACGATTGGCGTCGGTAAGGACGTCTCGGGCGGATTCGTCGTCGCCAACCTGGCGAAGATGCCCCACCTTCTCGTTGCCGGCTCAACCGGATCCGGTAAGTCCAGCTTCGTGAACTCGATGATCACCAGCCTGCTGATGCGGGCCAAGCCCAGCGAAGTGCGCATGGTGCTTGTCGACCCTAAGCGCGTTGAGCTCACGGCCTACGCTGGTGTCCCTCATCTGATCACGCCCATCATCACCAACCCCAAGAAGGCCGCCGAGGCGCTGCAGTGGGTGGTGAAAGAGATGGACATGCGATACGACGACCTCGCATCGTTCGGGTACCGCCACATCGACGACTTCAACCGTGCCGTCGTCGCTGGCGAAGTGCAGCTGCCAGCGGGCTCTGAACGGGTTCTGAAGCCGTATCCGTATCTGCTCGTTGTTGTTGATGAGCTCGCCGACCTGATGATGGTGGCACCGCGAGACGTCGAAGACTCGATTGTGCGCATCACCCAGCTGGCGCGTGCTTCGGGGATTCACCTGGTTCTCGCAACGCAGCGCCCATCGGTGGATGTCGTCACGGGCCTCATCAAGGCCAATGTTCCCTCCCGTCTCGGTTTCGCCGTGACCAGCGTTACCGACTCGCGCGTCATCCTCGATTCGCCCGGTGCCGACAAACTGATCGGACAGGGCGACGCCCTGTTCTCCCCGATGGGATCGACGAAGCCGTTCCGACTGCAGGGCGCGTGGGTCACGGAAGACGAAATCGATTCCGTGGTCAAACACGTCACCCACCAGGCGCGCCCCGAGTACCGCGCCGATGTGGCCGAAGCGATCGACGCTCCGAAAAAAGAGATCGACGAGGACATCGGCGACGATCTCGAGGTTCTTCTCGCAGCGGCCGAACTCATCGTCTCCAGCCAGTTCGGCTCGACATCCATGCTGCAGCGCAAGCTCCGCGTGGGATTCGCGAAGGCGGGGCGACTGATGGACCTGCTCGAATCGCGCGAGATCGTCGGCCCCTCCGAGGGCTCCAAAGCACGCGATGTGCTCGTCACTCCCGAACAACTCCCGGATGTGCTGGCGCAGCTCAAGGGTCAGGAGCCGCCTTCTGCGGCTTCCGCGGCGCCCGCGGCAGCACCGACAGCCGTGATGCCAACGTCGGCCCAGCCGACGGAGGTCATCTCTGACGATCGCTACGATACGGATCCGATCGAGTCGCAGTTCGACGGATACCCCGTTGAGGACGACGAGGGCAATGAAGACGCCTGGCAGTTGACCGACCGCGACTGAGACGAGACAGCCATGGCGATTCACCCGCAACTTCCGAACGTAATCACGATCGTGCGCATCCCGCTCGCCGTGATCTTCTTTGTGATCCTGCTGATCGCCGGCCCCTTTGGTGGTCCGCACCTGGGGTTGCGCGTTGTCGCCGCGGTGTTGTTCATCATTGCAATCTCCACCGACTGGGTCGATGGCTATCTCGCCCGCAAGTACTCGATCGTCAGCGACTTCGGCAAGCTGTGGGACCCGATTGCCGACAAGCTTCTGACGGGTCTGGCCTTTGTCGGGCTCGCCATCCTCGCGGAGATGCCGTGGTGGATGGTCATCGTCATCCTCGTGCGGGAGTGGGGCATCACGCTACACAGGGTTCTTGTTCGAAAGACCCACGTTGTTGCGGCGGCGTGGATGGGCAAGGTCAAAACGGCCGTCCAGGGGGTGGCGCTTTCTTGGGCGCTTCTTCCTCTTCACCCCGTGATCGGCTTCGACGCCTGGGCGCTCATCACTCTCGTGCTGATGTGGATCGTCGTTGTTCTGACGATCGCGAGCGGAATCGACTACATCATCGCCCAGGTGCGGGGCGCGAAGAAGACATCGTGAGTCCGCGCGCCGGAGACGAGGTCACGGGAAGCGCCGAAACGCACGAACTGACGTACCTGGCTACCGCTCTCCTGCAGGCGTTGCGTGACCGCGGGTGGTGGATAGCGGCGGCAGAGTCGCTCACGGGCGGTCTCCTTGCATCCGCAATGATCGAGATCGCCGGGGCATCGGCGAGCGTGCGTGGTGGGGTCATCGCATACGACACCGCCATAAAACGGGACGTCCTCGGTGTTGACGCCGATCTTCTCGAAAGCCGAGGGGCGGTAGATGCCGAGGTTGCCCAGCAGATGGCATACAGTGTGCGGCGGCTGCTCAGCGTTGATGGGCGGCCCGCCGATGTCGGTATGTCGACCACCGGAGTCGCCGGCCCTGAGCCGCAGGACGGCCAGCCGGTCGGAACAGTTTTTGTTGCGGTGTCGAGCCCCGTCGGAGAGGTTTCGCGTCAGCACGAGTTCGCAGGCGGACGGGCAGCGATCCGCCGTCAGTCGGTTGCCGCGGCTCTTCGTTTGGCGCTCGACCAACTTTCCTGAGGGCGCGGGGAATAAGAACCCTGAGAGTCGCGTTTCACCTGTGTATCCGTTGGCCGAAACTGCCCAGAATCCGGGGGTATTCCCTTCACCTGGGTATCCAACGGCTGTTAGAGTCGTTACACATATTCGGTTGACGATGTTCACGAAGCGAGGGAGGGCCGCCATGATCCTGATGCGTCAAGAGATCGGCGAAGTGCTTCGCGATTTCCGCCAGCAGAAGGGCCAGACGCTGCGACAGGTCGCCGGTAAGGCGAGCGTTGCGCTCGGGTACCTGAGTGAGGTTGAGCGCGGACAGAAGGAAGTGTCGAGCGAGATTCTCGCCGCCGTCGCCGAGGCACTTGAGGTGCCGATGTCACACGTGATGCGGCGCGTTGGCGATCGCCTCGCGGTTCTTGAGGGTATCGAGAACGCCTTCCCGGATGTCGTGCCCGACGAGCTCGTGGCCGAGGTCGAGCCGCAGTTGTCCGTTCGCTGACGTGCTTCGGCGGTTTGCGCGGAGCGCACGGTGAGGCGTAGCGAGTTTTTGCGCGCAGTCGACGATCATTTTGGTGCCCGTGCCAATTGGATTCTCGACGACCTCGTGCTTCCGGGAATCGGACAGACCGCGACGGATGCGCTGAACGCTGGTGTGCCGCCACGCAGCATCTGGCAGGCGCTGTGCGAAGAAAACGATCTGCCTGAATCGGCCCGGTACGGAGCCGGACTGCGAGAACCGCGCGCCTAGGCGTTCGAAGAGCTGTTTGCGACACGGCGCATTGCTGTCGAATATCCGTTCGGTTCGGAGTAGGCTCTCCCCACGTGGTTGATGAGTTGTTTCTCCACTGATCCAGAGCCCTCGGCATCGAATGTCAGGGGTCCTTCGTAACGTGGTCAGAGACGGCATACGCCACGCGCCCTGTCGAAGATTGCGCTCCAGCCGGAGCGCAACACGACAGCCTATGGGCGGCGGAACACGAGCACAGAAGGAGCCAGCATGGCAGCACCGGCAGATCGCGACAAGGTCCTGGAGACCGCCCTCGCGCAGATCGACAAGCAGTTCGGTAAGGGAACGGTCATGCGCCTTGGCAGCGATGAGCGCGCACCCGTCGAGGTCATTCCAACGGGCTCCATCGCGCTCGATGTTGCGTTGGGTATTGGCGGGCTTCCCCGTGGTCGTATCGTCGAGATCTACGGTCCGGAGTCATCGGGTAAGACCACCCTCACGCTTCACGCGATCGCCAACACACAGGCGCTCGGCGGCATCGCGGCATTCATCGATGCCGAGCACGCGCTCGACCCGGAGTACGCGAAGAAGCTGGGCGTCGATATCGATTCGCTCCTCGTCTCCCAGCCCGACACCGGAGAGCAGGCGCTCGAGATTGCCGACATGCTGATTCGCTCGGGCGCCATTGACCTCGTGGTCATCGACTCGGTTGCGGCGCTCGTTCCCCGCGCCGAGATCGAGGGCGAGATGGGTGACGCTCACGTCGGCCTGCAGGCCCGCCTGATGTCGCAGGCGCTTCGTAAGCTCACCGGCGGTCTGAACCAGACCAAAACAACGGCGATCTTCATCAACCAGCTACGCGAGAAGGTGGGTGTGTTCTTCGGCTCGCCGGAAACGACCGCCGGTGGTAAGGCGCTCAAGTTCTACGCATCGGTTCGCCTTGACATTCGTCGCATCGAGACGATGAAAGACGGCGCGGAGGCCGTGGGTAACCGCACCCGCGTCAAGGTCGTTAAGAACAAGATGGCGCCGCCGTTCAAGCAGGCCGAGTTCGACATCCTTTACGGAACGGGTATCTCCCGCGAGGGCTCTTTGATCGACTTCGGCGTTGAGCACAGCATCGTCAAGAAGTCCGGTTCGTGGTACACATACGACGGCGACCAGCTCGGACAGGGTAAGGAGAACGCTCGCCGTTTCCTCATCGAGAACACCGACGTGGCTCTCGACATCGAGAACAAGATCAAGGTCAAGCTGGGGCTGCTCGAGGATTCCACCGCCGTCGTTGAGGCGCCGGTTGACGACATCGCTGCGCGTCGTACGGCCTAGGGAACCCCGTGACACAGCAACAGGGTGGGGGCGAGCGCGATGAGCGTCTCGCCCCCGTCGTGTCTCTCTTCGGCGGCACCGTTCCGCCCGTTCCTCCTGCTCCGTCACCGAGCGATGCCGATTGGCACGCCACGTGGAAAAACCTTCTGGCAGACGATCCCATCGACCCCGTTGCTCCCGCTCTCGAGGACGATGTCGTTGCCGAACGCGACGAGGAGACCGCACACGCCGAGAAGCGCCTGATGCGGGCGCTGGCCTCGCGGGGGCTGTCAGAGCGCGAAGCACGCGAGCGTTTGCGCCGCGACGGGCTGAGTAACGATGCCGTGGAAGACGTTATCGATCGCTTGGTGCGCGTCGGGGCTATCGATGATGCCGTTCTGGCCGAACAACTCGTGTACGCGGGCGTTACACGCAAACACGAGGGGCGCCGTGCGATCGGCCAAGCCCTGAACAAGCGGGGCATCGCACGCGATGTCATCGATGCCGCTCTTGCGGAACTACCCGACGATGACTTCGAGCGGGCGCTTGAGTACGCACGCACAAAGGCGCGCAGCCTTTCTCGCTATGACCGCGACACCGGGCTGCGTCGCCTCGTCGGCCAACTCGCGCGCCGCGGTTACGGCGGGTCAATGGCTATGACCGTCGCGAATCAGGCGCTCGACGAGGCCCAGGGCGGGTCCTCGGGAGTGCGTTTTCGATAGCGGGCGGTGCCCGTCGCCGTGATTCGTCCAGCCCCGACCTGCTTCCTGAGAGCGGACGGGGCTGGGCGGGCGCACATTACGTAGAATTGCAAGCGTTATGACCACGCCATCCAGCACCCCAACGATCATCGCCCCGTCTCCTGCCGCCGTTGACGCCTCGGGGCGGGCCCGCACGTATGAGGTGCGCACGTTCGGGTGTCAGATGAACGTCCACGATTCCGAACGCCTCTCCGGCTCTCTCGAGAGCGCCGGTTATGTGCGCGCCGACGAGGGCGCGGATGCTGATGTGGTCATCATCAATACCTGCGCTGTTCGCGAGAACGCAGCGGGCAAGCTGTACGGCACGCTCGGTCACCTGAAGTCAAAGAAGGACGTCAGGGACGGCATGCAGATCGCCGTCGGCGGGTGTATGGCGCAGATGGACAAAGACACCGTCATCACCAAGGCGCCATGGGTGGACGTCGTGTTCGGAACCCACAACATGGGGTCGCTTCCGCAATTGCTGGAGCGATCGCGGCATAACGACGAGGCCGAGCTCGAGATTCTCGAGTCGCTCGAGGTGTTCCCATCCACGCTGCCCACCAAGCGCGATTCGTCGTATGCCGGATGGGTGTCGATCTCGGTTGGCTGCAACAACACGTGCACGTTCTGTATCGTTCCGAGCCTGCGTGGCAAAGAAAAGGACCGCCGTCCCGGCGACATCCTCCAGGAGATCCGCGCGCTCGTCGACGATGGCGCGATCGAAGTCACCCTCCTGGGGCAGAACGTCAACACTTACGGCGTCGAGTTCGGCGACCGCCAGGCGTTCAGCAAGCTGTTGCGCGCCTGCGGCGACATCGAAGGGCTGGAGCGCGTGCGGTTCACGAGCCCCCACCCGGCCGCCTTCACGAACGACGTGATCGATGCCATGGCGGAAACTCCCAATGTGATGCCGCAGCTGCACATGCCGTTGCAGTCCGGCAGCGACAAGGTGCTGAAAGACATGCGCCGTTCGTACCGCTCAAAGCGGTTCCTCGAGATCATCGAGAGCGTTCGCGAGCGCATTCCTCACGCGTCGATTACCACCGACATCATCGTCGGCTTCCCCGGCGAAACCGATGAGGACTTCAACGAAACGATGCGAGTCGTCGAAGCTTCTCGCTTTTCGAGTGCCTTCACTTTCCAGTACTCGATCCGCGAAGGAACACCCGCGGCGACGATGGAGAACCAGATTCCCAAGGCCGTTGTTCAGGAACGCTATGAGCGTCTCCTGGCGCTCCAGCAGCGCATCACTCTCGAAGAGAACCAGAAGCAGCTCGGCCGAACGCTTGAGGTGCTCGTGTCAACGGGCGAGGGCAAAAAAGACGCCGCCACGCACAGGTTTACGGGACGTGCGGAAGACAGCCGACTCGTGCACTTCGAGGTGCCAGAAGGGTCCGCTGTTCCGCGTCCCGGCGATGTCGTCACCGTCACCGTCACACACGCGGCTCCGTCGCACCTTCTCGCGGACAGCCCTGACGGTGCTCCGCTCACCATTCGACGAACGCGCGCCGGCGATGCATGGGATCGTTCGCAGGCGGAGTCGTGTGGCGTTCCGTCCTCGGGCGGCGCAACGAACATTGGCGGTGCCGTGAGCCTCGGCCTGCCGATCCTTCGCCAGGAGGTCTGAGCCGTGGAAGGCGGCCCGCGTCTCTGGGCCGTCGTCGGCGCAACAGGAACAGGGAAGAGCGATCTGTCCCTCGACCTCGCGCAGATGCTTGAGCATCGCGGCCAGGCAGCGGAGATTGTGAACGCCGACGCTATGCAGCTGTATCGCGGCATGGACATCGGCACGGCGAAGCTCGCTCCCGCGGAACGCCGCGGCATCCCTCACCATCTCTTCGACGTGCTCGACGTCACACAGGAGGCGGCAGTCGCCGCGTATCAGCGGGATGCTCGTGCGGCTATCGACGCGATTCAGGCCAGCGGAAAACACGCGATTCTCGTCGGCGGATCAGGCCTCTACGTCTCCAGCGCCATCTTCGACTTTCAGTTTCCTCCGCGCGATCATGCGTTACGTGCCGCTCTGGAACGCCGGCTGGAGGAGGAGGGTGCCGATGCGCTCTACGAAGAGCTCCGCCAGCAGGATCCGGCGACGGCGGAGCGGGTCGACGCACGAAATGGCAGGCGGGTTGTTCGGGCGCTAGAAGTGCTCGCACAGGGCAGCTCCGGCCACGGAGCCGCTCTGCCGGACGCGCCGATATTGTGGCACGCCCGCACGAAAATCATCGGCCTGCGCATGGAACGTGCCGAGCTGGTCGAGCGTCTCGATCGCCGTGTGGAGCGGATGTGGGCCGACGGAATGGTCGCCGAGACCGAGGCGCTGCGCGCGGCTGGTCTGGAGCGCGGGAAGACCGCGAGCCGGGCGATCGGATACGCACAGGCCCTTGCTCAGTTGGCGGGGGAGAAGAGCCCCGCCGAAGCGATTGCCGAAACCCAGGCGCTCACCAGGCGCTATGCGCGAAAGCAAGTCAGCTGGTTCAAGCGATACGCAGACGTTCGCTGGCTCGACGCCGGCCGTGCCACGGCTGCCGACGCACTCTGAGCTACGTGTGACCCACGCCGGTTGCCGCTAACGCCCCAGTGCCGCGGCGATATCGGGGACGAGGCTGTCGAGCGCGTAGGTGATCGACACGGGGTTGTTGATGGAGATCGCCCAGCGATCGGCGCCCGTGACGGCGAGGAACTCGGCGTCGAAGCGGTCGAAGAGAGCGTTGTCCTCAGCGGGGTCGAAGTCGGGTTCTTCTGTCATGAACATGACGAGGTCGCCGTCGAAAAGTGCGACCTCTTCCGGCGAGACGGTCACGCTGAATGATTCGCCGTCGTGCCGCGCCATGGTTGCTTCCGGCGGGGTGAATCCGAGCGCTTCAACGAAGGCACCGCGCCCATCGAGGGCTGTGAAAACGTAGTAAGCCGTCGCGTCGTAGGTGATCACTGTTGCTGCCGTTGTGTCCGCGAACTCGGGGTGATCGGCATAAACGGCCGCGAACCGATCATCGAGGTCGCTCAGTAGCTTCTCGCCTGCTTCCTCTCTGCCGAGGGCTGCGGCGAGGCGCTCAAGGTCGAACTCGGTATTCGAACCCAGGTACACGGGCTCTTCGCCCGTGACGAGCTCAGCTGACCAGGGGAAGAGAGAGCCGTTGTCATCGGCGCTCGTGCCGGCGAATCCCACGGGAGTGATGCCCAGCGCGAGAACGTTGTCGAGGTCTCCCCATCCGAGGGTGACGACGCGCTGCGGTTCCTCTGCGACAACGGTTTCGCCGAACTCGTGTTCGACCGTGACGGGGAAGGCGGCATCGATCGTGTCGGCCGATGTGTTGTCAGCGCCGCCGACGATCACGGCGATCGCTACGACAAAGATCGAGCCGTTGAGAGCCAGCGAGGGAACGGCCGGAATCCACTCGACTGCTGAGGCGGGGTCGTTCGCGAATTCTCGTCCGTAGAGGAGCGCAACTCCGGCGGACGGGAGCAGCGTTGCCAGGATGCCGACGATCAGCGCGGCGCGGTGACCGCGCAGACTCGACAGCGTGATCCGCTCGGCGCGGAGAAGAGAGGAGAACCGCACCCGTGCGGGGAGTGACGACTAATACGGCGCGGGAGTCGAGGTTTCGGACATGGTGAGCGTTGTCATGACGATTGTCTTCTCTCGGAGGTCAGGCCGCGGCCTGGTCGGAACGGTACTCGGTGGCGTCGCCGGTGAGAGCGAGGTAGGCCTCTTCAAGTGAGGCGGAGATCGGAGTCAGTTCGTGCAGCTCGAGATTCTCCAGAGCGGCAGCGCGAGCGACTAGGTGCGCGGGAACGCCAACGACCTCGAGGGTGTCCTTCGCTGTTCGTGTGATGGTCACGCCGTCCGCGGCGATCAGGGACGTGAGAACCGATGGATCGGACACGCGCACACGTGTCACGTGTTCGTCCGCGGCGCGCAAGAAGTACCGGATGGGGGCATCGGCAAGCACGCGCCCCTTGCCGAGAACGATGATGTGGTCAGCCGTCTGAGCCATCTCGCTCATGAGGTGCGATGACAGGAACACGGTGCGTCCCTCGGCGGCGCGGGCGCGAGCAAAGCCGCGCACCCAGTGCACGCCCTCAGGGTCGAGCCCGTTGACAGGCTCGTCAAAGATGAGGACCTGCGGATCGCCCAGCATGGTTGCGGCGATTCCGAGGCGCTGTGTCATTCCGAGCGAAAAACTCCCGATGCGGCGCTGAGCAACGTCCGTGATCCCCGTCAGCGCCATGACCTCCGGAACGCGGCGCTGGGGCAGAGCGTTGCTCGCGGCGAGTAGACGCAGGTGGTCCGTCGCGGTTCGCCCGGGGTGAGCAGCTTGTGCATCGAGCAGTGCGCCGGCTTGTCGGAGCGGATCGGTGTGCTCCGTGAACGGGCGTCCATTCACGGTTGTGCGCCCCGAGGTCGGACGATCGAGCCCCATGATCATTCGCATGGTTGTCGACTTGCCCGCGCCATTCGGCCCGAGAAATCCCGTCACCCTGCCGGGTTCGGCGGTGAAGGAGATATCGTCGAAGGCGGTGTGCCCGCCGAAGCGCTTCGTGAGGTTCTCTGCTGTGATCATGTCTCCATCTCACTCGGATCGCCGCGTGAGCACATCGGAGCGGGGGATGAACCTGGGGGCCGCTACGTCAGACAGGAGTACCACGCCAGCGTGGAACCGTAGACTGGTGGGCATGCCCGAGATCCCCTTCACAAAAGGCCACGGAACCGGTAACGACTTCGTGATCATCGCGGATCCCGCCGGTGAGATCGACCTCGGGCCCGAGCAGGTGGCGGCGCTGTGCGATCGGCGGTTCGGTATCGGCGGCGATGGCCTTCTCCGGGTTGTGCGGTCTGCGGCGATTGCCGAGGGTGCGGCCGTTCTGGCGGAGGAGCCTGCAGCGGAGTGGTTTATGGACTACCGCAACGCTGATGGGTCAATTGCCGAGATGTGCGGCAACGGTGTGCGTGTGTTCGCGCGGTATCTGCTGGACACTGGCCTGGCCGAGCTCGAGCCGGGATCGACGCTGCCGATCGGAACGCGCGGCGGCGTGAAGGATGTCACGCGCAGCGAAACGGGCTTCCAGGTGGATCTTGGCCAGTGGCGCACCGCGGGTATCGACCCGCTCGTCCGGGCGAAGGGTCTCGATGTCGCTCGCCCCGGCATGGACATCGACCTCGGCAACCCCCACGTCGTTGTCGCGCTCGCGGGTGACGAAGAACTGGACGGGCTCGACCTCACAGTCTTGCCCAAGATCGACCCTCTGCCGGAGAACGGCGCCAACGTTGAGTTCGTCGTGCCGGCCGAGCCTCTCGTGAAGGACGGCATCGGCCGCATTCGCATGCGCGTGTTTGAGCGCGGCGTCGGCGAGACGCTCTCGTGCGGAACGGGAACCGTTGCGGCGGCGCTCGCGGTTCGCAGCTGGGCGGGCGAGGGCGCGCCGCAGAACTGGCGGGTAGAGGTGCCGGGCGGCACCCTCGGCGTGCGCATGTTCCCGACCCAGGACGGCGAGCACGTTGCGCTGTCCGGACCGGCCACGCTCGTCTACTCCGGTACTGTCACGCTCGCTTAGTCTCGGCTTTGGTCGAGGGCGGCGCGGGCTGCGCCGACAACGCTCGCGCGAATGGCGGTCAGAACCGGCGAGGCGATGTTCCATTGCTGCCAGAACAGGGGCTCGGTGAGATCGGGGTGCCCCAGCGTGCGGAGCGTGCCGGCCTCGATTGATGCAGCGGCCTGGGCAGGCGGGAGCATGCCCCATCCCATGCCGAGACGTACGGCCGCGGCGTAGTCTTCCGAAGCCGGAACGTAGTGGCGTGGCGGCACGATCGGGTCAACGCCGTGTGCGCGCAACCAGTCGGATTGGATGTCGTCCGAGCGGTCGAAATCGATCAGCGGTGCGCGGCGGAGAACGTCGGCGCCCACACCCTCCGGCAACCACTTGGTGATGTACGCGGGCGTGGCCACCGCCATGTACTCCGTCGAACCAAGAGGGGTCACGGAGCAGCCGGCGATCGGACGGCTCTCGGAGGTGATGGCGGCAAGCGCGGAGCCCGAGTCAAGAAGGGCGGCGGTGCGGTCCTCGTCTTCGCGCAGCAGTTCGAAGGTCACCTCGTGGTCGCGGGTAACGCGCTCGAGCGCTGGCAGAAGCCAGGTGGCAAGGGAATCGGCGTTGACGGCGATCGGCACGTGCATGGCATCGCGCTGTTCGTGGCCGAGGGCGACGGATGCCTCGTGTCCGATCACGGCGTATTGTCGGGCGAGGCGCACGACGACGGCTCCGGCTTCGGTGGCGCGCGTGGGGCGTGATCGGACGACGAGCACACTACCGATTTGGGTTTCGAGGGCACGCAGTCGCTGGCTCACCGCCGAGGGGGAGATGCGCAGACGCCGGGCGGCGCCATCGAAGGACCCTTCGTCAACGATTGCGGCGACGGTTTCCGCCAAGTCGGGAGCGATCCACATAAGCGTTGCTTCACTAACGTTCGCGTGTGCACATTTGCTTTTGATTGTCGCACGCGCCGGAACAGGATGGGGACATGCTCACCGCTCTGTTCTCCGGCCTCGTGCTGTGCCTCACGATCATCGTCGCGCCGGGCGCTCAGAACGTGTTCCTTCTTCGCGAGGGCATTCGGCACGCGCACGAGGGGCGCCGGCACGCGCTCACCCTCGCCGCCGTGTGCTTCGTCAGCGACGTCGTCCTCATCTCCGCGAGTGTTGCGGGATTCGGAGTGATCGTTGAGAGCGTTCCGTGGCTGTTCGACGTTGCCAAATGGGGCGGCGTCGCGTTCCTCGCCTGCTACGGCCTCATGGCCGCGTGGCGCGCCTTCCGCCCCAGCGGAGCAACTCTCACAGCGCCCGCCGAGCCGGCTCCGGAGCCCGGGGAGAGCCTGCGCACGGGAGCCGTGGCAACAGCTACTCTCACGCGGGTCGTTCCGGCGGTGCAGAGCGCGCTGCTCCCCGCCGTTCTGACCTGCCTGGCGATCACGTTCCTCAACCCGCACACGTACGTCGACACGGTTCTGCTGCTTGGGTCGGTGTCGACCCACTACGGAGAAGCCGCGAGCATGTTCGCCGTTGGTGCGATCACCGGATCCGCGATCTGGTTCGCGTTTATCACCTTCGCTGCGCGCTACGCGGCGCGCTGGCTGCGCTCGCCACGGTCGTGGCAGATTCTCGATGGCATCATCGCCGTCGGCATGATGGCGCTCGCCGCGGGTATTGCCTTCGCCTGATCGAGCTCGCGGGGGCGCGCGTCAGATCTGGTCGAGAGGACCGGTGGGGGGATCGCCGTGATGGCGCACCTTCAGAACGCGGAAGCCCTTGGCCGTGGCGTGGCGCCTGGTCGAGTAACCATCGGCGAACGTTGCGTCCATCCAGCGCTGAAGCGAATCGCTGCCGAGGTTCTTCTGCACGACGAAGTAGCCGTCGCTGTGGCGGTCGAGACGAGGGATCCACGTTTCGAGAAGCTCGTGGAGCGCGGGCTTGCCGATGCGGATCGGGGGATTCGAGCGAATCGTGCGAAAGACGACATCTGAGGGGATCTGATCGGCTGTCACGGCATGGACGTTCTCGAGGCCGAGATCGGCGGCGTTGCGCCGCACCAGGTCGAGGGCGCGCTCATTGACGTCGAGCGCCCAGACTCGCGCTCGCGGCGCCTGAATCGCCATCGACAGCGCGATTGGTCCCCAGCCGCACCCGATGTCGAGGAAGTCCCCGCCAGCCGGCGCCTCTGGCGTATTTGCCAGCAGTACGTCCGTGCCCTTGTCGAGTCGATCGGGGCTAAACACACCACCCGCTGTTGTGACGTCAACATCGCGATCCGCGAGGGTCACAGCGAGGCGCCGGAGCTGTTCCTGACTCGAGGGCTCGGCACTGAAATAGTGATCCCCCATGGCGGGCGACTCTACCGGAGGAGCGCTGAGAGGGGAATGGGTGTGATGAACCGCCTGCACCCGGGCGTTTCGCGGTATCCTGAAGGGCTAAGCACCCCTTATGAGAGGCGAATTCCGATCGACACCATCGATACGACCGTTCCGTCCGGCCCCGCGGAGCATGGCGATGACGCCGTTGAACGCGTTCTCGCACGCGAGCAGCGACGCTCATCAGCCCGGATCTTCGGCGACGCACAGGCACTTCAAGACAACAGCACCGCCCACTCGGACGACAGAGACGGCGATCAGCTCGATCGTGAGGAACGGCGCGCTCTTCGCCGCGTTGTCGGTCTGTCAACGGAGCTCGAAGATGTCACCGAGGTGGAATACCGCCAGGTGCGCATGGAGAACGTGGTTCTCGTTGGCGTGTACTCGGGGCATTCCCTCGTCGACGCCGAGAACTCTCTGCGCGAGCTGTCTGCTCTGGCCGAAACCGCCGGATCCGTTGTGCTCGATGGCATGCTCCAGCGACGTGCGCACCCCGACCCGGCAACCTACGTCGGACGCGGCAAGGCGGAAGAACTCAAAGCGATCGTCGAGGCGGAAGGCGCTGACACCGTTATCGCCGACACCGAGCTGGCGCCGAGCCAACGCCGTGCGTTGGAAGATGTCATCAAGGTCAAGGTGATCGACCGAACGGCCGTCATCCTCGACATCTTCGCCCAGCACGCTAAAACCCGCGAGGGCAAGGCGCAGGTCGAGCTCGCACAGCTCGAGTACCTCCTGCCGCGCCTGCGCGGTTGGGGTGACTCGATGAGCCGCCAGGCTGGTGGTCAGGTGGGTGCCGGAGGCGCCGGTATGGGCTCGCGCGGTCCCGGTGAGACGAAGATCGAGCTCGATCGCCGTCGTATCCGCACACGCATGGCTGTTCTGCGGCGCCAGATTCGCGACTTCGCACCGGCCCGAGAGGCCAAGCGTGCCGAGCGGAACCGCAACACGGTTCCGTCCGTTGCGATCGCTGGATACACCAACGCCGGAAAATCCAGTCTGCTCAACCGGCTCACACACGCTGGAGTTCTCGTTGAGAACGCCCTGTTCGCCACGCTTGATGCGACGGTTCGGCGAACGGAAACGTCCGACGGTCGCATCTTCACGCTGGCGGACACCGTTGGATTCGTGCGCAACCTGCCGCATCAGCTTGTTGAGGCATTCCGTTCGACGCTCGAGGAGGTCGGTGGCTCCGACGTCATCGTCCACGTTGTCGATGGAAGTCACCCAGACCCGGCTGGTCAGCTGGCGACGGTGCGCGAGGTCCTTGCCGACGTTGGCGCACGAGACGTCCGCGAGATCGTCGTTTTCAACAAGGTCGATCTCATCGACGATTCCGAGCGGCTCGTGCTGCGCGGCCTTGTTCCGGATGCTGTTTTCGTCTCATCGCACACGGGCGAGGGGATCGACGAGCTGCGTTCCGTCGTCGAAGCGGCGCTTCCCGTTCCGGACGTCGAGGTGAGGGTGCTGGTTCCGTATGAGCGAGGCGACCTCATTTCGCAGATCCACGAGACGGGGCAGTTCCTCGAGCAATCCCACGAAGAGCGCGGAACACTCGTTCGCGCCAGAGTGGGCGAGAAGCTGGCCAGCGAACTCGCTCCGTTCGCGGCGTAACGCGAATGCTGTCGGCCCGGAGCGATCGCTCCGGGCCGACAGCATCAATGTAGATCGAGCGTGGGAACGCCCGGTGTCTCGAAACCGAGCACCTGGCCGAGGAAGGACAGCTCCGCTTCAAAGCAAGCGGTGATGGTTTCCGCGCCGCGGAAACCGTGGCTTTCGCCGTCAAAGAGCAAATACGCGTGGGGAACACCGTTTGCGCTCATGACGTCACGGAGAGCCTCTGACTGCGAAGGGGGAACAACGGGGTCCTCCGAGCCTTGCAGGATCAGCAGCGGTGTGCGTAGCGATTCTGGACGTGACAGAGGAGAGCGCCGCACGTATTCGTCCTCGGATTCGGGCCACGGGCCGACGAGGCTGTCGATGTAACGCGCCTCGAAATCGTGCGTTTCGGCCAGGAGAAGTCGCAGATCGGCGACGCCGTACCGGCTGATGCCGGCCGAGAAAACGTCAGTATCGGCGAGAGCGCACAGCACCGTCCAGCCACCGGCCGAGCCGCCCTTGATTGCGAGGCGTTTCGGGTCGGCGAGGCCCCCATCGACGAGGCCCTGTGCCGCGGCCGCAACATCGTGGACATCCGCGATACCCCACGTGTGCCGGAGGCGCTCGCGGTAGGCCCGGCCGTACCCCGACGATCCGCCGTAGTTCACATCGAGAACGCCGATGCCGCGGCTGGTCCAAAATGCCGTGCTTTGCGAGAGATCACCGGTGACGTGTCCGGTCGGTCCGCCGTGGACGAGAACGATGACGGGCGGAAGTTCGCCTTCGGGGGCGGTGAAGTCGGGGTTGTGCGGCGGGTAGAAGAAGGCATGAACATCACCGCGCGGTCCGGGGAAGGTTAGGGGAGTGGCGATCGACCACAGTTCGCCGGTCGCGGGAGTTCCGCCGCGCAGCGCCTCGAGTGAGTGCCCGTCGAGGTCGAGTTCCCACAGTCCGCCCGTGACGCTGCTGCCGCCACCCGTCAGGAGCACTCGTGCGCCGCGCACGTCGTGAATGTGCACATCCCCCGTGAGGGGCGTCTCGAGTTCACTTACGGCCCCGCTGGTCGGATCGATGAGGACCAGCGCCGATCGTCCGTTGGTCGACACGGCGAGAACGCGGCCGTCATCGAGCGGTGCGTACCAGCGGGCACCGAGCTGCCACAGTGGGCCGCCCGTGTCGGTGTCGGCCTGGTAGATGGCCTCGAGGCTGAGAGGGGCAATGCCCTCGTCGAATCGTGCCCAGAAAAGGTTCCAACGGGCGGGGTGATCGCCCGTCGGTGTGGGAAGCAGGAGCGGCGGGTCCTGCAGGAACATCAGTTCATCGTCGCCTGTCCACTCGGGCTGGAGCGCGCTCACGCTGTTGTCGCTGGCGGCGCCGTGGCCACCGGCGACCGTGACCCACTCGGTCACAACGCCTCCGGCGAGTGTGCCCACGCGCAGTTCCGCGGCATCCCACGGCATGTCGGGGTGGTTCCACGCGATCCAGGCGAGTCGGCCTGCGCGCGGAGCAGGGTAGGCGAGGAAGTCGCTGCCAGACACAACGCTGACGACACGGTGCGAGCCGTCGAGGGGGATCGTGACGATGTCTCGGCGGGGCGTCGTATGCGCCGAGCTATGAGTCTCGCGCACGGCCCAGAGCGAACCTTCTGCCCAGACGAGGTCACCGTACGACTCGCGTGCGTCGTCCGCCGTCATCGCGAGGGGTTCGGTCATGCCCGCGGCGAGGTAGACCCGCTGATCTTTCTGGTTCACGAACGCAAAGCGCTCATCGTCGAGCGACACCCAGGGGCCACCGCCGTACTCGTGAACGCGGCTTCTCGCACTCCACGGCGCGGACAAGACGTGTTCGCCGTCGCCGCGCATGATGGCGGTGCGTCCCTGCTCCTGGGGAACTGACTCGGCCCACCAGACCGAATCCGCAACGTATTGTGCCCTCCCGAGCCGGAGGGATCCTTCCGGCATCGAAGCCGCTGAGATCGGTGAGGGCCAGGTGCCGTACGGGAGTGTGCGCGCCATGTCCCCCACGCTATTCGATCACCGAATGTGACGAAGCAGGGCGAGCGAAAAGTGTGATCGGGGTGGCGATCGCGCGCCGCCCCGGCGGGCTTTTATCGAGGTTGTTGTTCTGCTCGTGTCCTGGGATAGCTTGTGGCTATGACGCGCGACAATGCCGGGACGGCGAGCGGCATCACCCTGCAACAGCTGCGGTACTTCGTCGAGATCGCGGCAGAAGGTTCGATCACGGCGGCCGCCGATCTGCTCTACGTTTCGCAACCGACGATGTCCGCGGCCATGAAAGATCTCGAACGCCGGGTGGGCCGCGCCCTTCTCGTCCGCTCGGTTCGCGGCGTCACGCTCACGGAGGACGGGACGGAGTTCCTCGGCTATGCGCGTCAAGTGGTCGAGCAGGCGGAGCTCCTCGAGCAGCAGTACCTGGGCCGTCCACCATCGCGCCGCCTGCTCGCTATTTCGGCTCAGCACTACTCCTTCGTCGTCGACGCGTTCGTGCGGATGGTGAGGGCGTCCGATGCTCCGGAATATGCGTTCACTCTTCGCGAGACGCGCACCTGGGACATCATCGAGGACGTGCGAACGCTCCGGAGCGAGCTCGGCGTGCTCTACCGCAACGACTTCAACCGAAACGTCATCGACAAGTTGCTTCGCGAGTCAGGTCTCGCGTTCACGCCGCTGTTCCGCGCTACGCCACATATCTTCATCGCGCGGTCGAATCCGATCGCGGGGCGCGAGCGAGTCACGCTTGATGACCTCGAGGATCTGCCGCGACTCACCTTCGACCAAGGCGCCAACAACTCGTTCTATTTCGCCGAAGAGATCCTCTCCACACGGTCGGCCAAGCAGGACATCAGGGTGAGCGACCGCGCCACGATCTTCAACCTCATGATCGGCCTCGATGGATACACGATCTCGACGGGCATCGTCTCCGACGACCTGGATCCGTCGATCGTGGCCGTGCCCCTCGACGTGGACGAACGCATCGAGATCGGGTGGATCGGCCATAGCTCTTCTGCGCTGACGGGACAGGCGGAGCGTTTCGTCGCCGAAATGCGCGATGTTGTCGCGGGATTCGGCGTCGAACTCTTGACATAGGTTTTGACTATGTCTCAGGGTTAAGGTTCCGAATGAGGCTATAACTGGTCTCCGTGCTTACGCTGATCTCCTCAGCGGGGACATTCCCGCGGCCCACGGCAAGGAGACGAGGAATCGGATGAGTTTGACGGCCGATCTAACGTTCAGTATCAGCACCACCCGCTTCGACGAGGACTACACACCCGCGTCGGATTCGCGCGCCACGACGAACTTCGCCAACCTCGCGCGAGGTGAACACCGACAGCAGAATCTCCGAAACGTGCTGGCGATGATCGACGACCGGTTTAACGAGCTTGCGGGCGAGGACAACCCGAACGGGGACCGCTACGTGGTTGAGCTCAACATTGTCTCCGCTGACCTGCACCTCGAGGAGGAACAGGGCGGCCCGGGATTCCCGCTGATCGAGATGCTGGACGTGCAGATCCTCGACAAGCAGACCGGAGCTCGCACCCCCGGGATCGTGGGAAACAACTTCTCGTCGTATGTGCGCGACTACGACTTCAGCGTCGTTCTGCCGCAGCACAAGGCATCACAGCCCGGCTTGCCGGACGGGTTCGGTGAGCTCCACGGAAAGCTGTTCGAGCATTTTGTCCAGTCGGAGGCGTACCGCGCGCGATTCGCCCTGCCGCCCGTGGTGTGCATCAGCGTCTCGACGAGCCGCACGTATACCCGTACGGGATACGAGCACCCGGTGCTGGGACACGAGTACCACCACGACGCCGACTCCTTGACGGACCTGTACTTCGGTCGCATGGGCCTGAAGGTGCGTTACTTCCAGCCGCGCGGATCGGCCGCGCCCCTCGCGTTTTACCATCGGGGCGATCTCACGGGTGACTACTCAGACCTCGCTCTGATCGGCACCATCAGCACGATGGAGGCGTTCCAGAAGATCTACCGACCGGAGATTTACAACGCCTCGTCGCCCGCAGGAGAGGTGTACCGACCCGCGCTCGACAACCCCGACTTCGTCGTGCCGGATGTCACGTACGACCGTGAGGAGCGCAGCCGGTTGGGCGTGACGCAGGGCAAGTTCACCGAGGAGCATTTCATCAAGCCCCACGGGGAGCTTCTTTCCCAGTGGGCCGCCAGCCGCTCCCTCTGATCTGATACACGGAGATTTCCCGATGAGTACACTCTTGCCCACCACGATCGTCGGTAGCCTGCCCAAGCCCGCCTGGCTCTCGGAGCCCGAGAAGCTGTGGTCGCCCTGGCGCCTCGACGGCGCCGAGCTCGCCGAGGGGAAGCGGGACGCCCTCACCCTCGCGGCCGACGTGCAGCGGCACGCGGGTCTCGACATCGTGAGCGATGGAGAGCAGACGCGTCAACACTTCGTCACAACGTTTATTGAGCACCTCACGGGCGTTGACTTCGAGAACCGCGAGACGGTGAGAATCCGTGACCGCTACGACGCCAGCGTCCCCACGGTGATCGGTCCCGTGCGCCGCGAGAAGTCGGTATTCGTCGAGGACGCGAAGGCGCTCCGCGCACAAACGGACAAGCCGATCAAATGGGCGCTTCCCGGCCCGATGACCATGATCGACACGCTCGCTGACAAGTACTACGGCTCGCGCGAGAAGCTCGCATGGGAGTTCGCGACGCTTCTGAATCAGGAAGCCAAGGAACTGGAGGCAGCGGGCGTCGACATTATTCAGTTCGACGAGCCGGCATTCAACGTCTTCTTCGACGATGTCCGCGAGTGGGGCGTCAAGACGCTGGAGCGCGCCGCCGAAGGCCTGCACGCTGAGACCGTCGTGCACATCTGTTACGGCTACGGCATCAAAGCCAACACCGACTGGAAGGCGACGCTCGGGTCCGAGTGGCGCCAGTACGAGGAGTCCTTCCCGCTGCTCCAGAAGTCAACGATTGACACGGTGTCGCTCGAGGCGCATCACTCACACGTGCCGGTCGAGCTCATCGAACTCCTTCGTGGCAAGAACGTCATGGTCGGTGCGATCGATGTCGCGAGCAACGACATCGAAACACCCGAAGAGGTCGCGGCGACGCTCCGAAGCGTTCTCCCCTACGTCGATGCCGACAAGCTCTTCCCGAGCACGAACTGCGGGATGGCACCTCTTGCGCGAGACATTGCGCGAGACAAAATGATCGCGCTCGCCGCGGGCGCAGAGATCGTCCGAGCGGAACTGTCGTGAGCGGACTCCGCAGCAGGACGGAGCACACCGGATGACGAACATCACAGCAGCTCGCGCAGAGGGCGTCGAGAACGGTTCTTCCGCGACGCCGATCGATGCGGATGGCTTCAAGGCGCTGTTTCGTGGTCACCCCAGTGGCGTTGCAGTGATCACGGCGGAGGGGCCCGACGGCCCTGTTGCCCTCACCGCAAGCTCCGTTTCCTCGATCAGCGTTGATCCTCCTCTGATGATCTTCTCGGTGTCCGCGATGGCCTCGGCAGCTGCGGCGATCGTCGCCGCGGACTCGGTTGTTGTGCACCTGCTTGATGCCCACGACCTCGATATCGCCGTGCTCGCCTCAACAAGTGGCGCCGAGAGATTCGCGGATCGTGACCAGTGGACGCGCCTGGTCACGGGCGAACCTCTGTATCGCGGGGTTCGTGCGTGGACACGTGCGACGATCACCGGCCGGATGGAAGCGGGCGGATCGACGGTTATCGTCGCCCACGCGCTCGAAGGAGAGATCAATCGCGACGCGGACCACGAAGGCGGGCCGTTGGTATACCACAACCGGACCTGGCACCGCCTCGGCGAGGGGTCAGCGATCTGACCGGTGCTCGGCTGCGCGCGGCGCGCGGCGGCGTGGCCAACCGAGCCTGAATAGCGAAGGGCCGGGATCCGATCACATCGGATCCCGGCCCTTCGCTATTCAGGCGCACGCGTGTCAGACGGCGCGCATGACCGCCACGACGCGGCCGAGGATCACGGCTTCATCGCCGAGAATCGGTTCGAACGCGGAGTTGCGGGGGAGCAACCACACGTGACCATCGCGCTGCCGGAACGTCTTCACGGTTGCTTCTCCGTCGAGCATCGCTGCGACGATTTCGCCGTTCTCCGCTGAGCTTTGCGCGCGGATCACCACCCAGTCACCATCGCAGATCGCCGCATCGATCATCGACTCGCCGGAAACGCGGAGCATGAAGAGGTCGCCGTTCCCGACCAGCTGCCGGGGGAGGGGGAAGACTTCCTCGATGTGCTGTTCGGCCGTAATTGGAACGCCGGCGGCAATGTTCCCGACCAGGGGCACGAGGGCGGCGTCGCCGACCGAGGGGGCGAAGTCTGCGGGATTTTCCGTGGAGGTGCCGGGCAGGTCGATGAGGACCTCCATGGCGCGTGTCTTGCCGGGATCGCGGCGAAGGTAGCCGCTGAGCTCGAGCTGGCCCAGCTGGTGCGTCACGCTCGAGAGCGATTTCAGGCCGACCGCGTCACCGATCTCCCGCATGCTCGGCGGATAACCGTTGACCTGGATCGAGCGCTGGATCACCTCGAGGATCGCGAGCTGCTTCTCGCTGAGGTTCTTGCGGCGACGACTTCCGCGGAGGGGGGTTGGCTGCTGGTCGTCGCTCATCGGCGGCTCCTTTTGCGGGGCAAGGACCTTCGAATGTCAGGGGTCCCTGGTGAGGTGGTGATGCGTTACCCCGAAAGTACCGGAAGTGCGGGAATATTCGGCAGTTTTGTTCGAGTGTGTCGTGTTTCCATCGGAGTGATCTTCGAAAAAGCGTTGACAGCGTCGAACAATCGAAGATATATTCGGAACACACCAACGAAAGGGCGAGCGATGACGACGGCAGGCAGCACAGCACGATCCGCAGGTACGTCCACGCGGCTGCGCATTACGCGCCGAGGACGGGTCGTTCTTTCCACTCTCGCGTCTCTTCCCATCGCGGCGGGAGCAGCGCTCGCGATTCTCGCGGGCGGCAGCGCCGCAGGATCGGCCGATCAGGGAATGTCTCTCGAGTCGTTCCCGTCCGTCACGGTGCTCGCCGGCGACTCGCTGTGGTCCATCGCCGAGCGTATCGATCCCACGGCAGATCCCCGAGACGTCATCGCCGAGATCACCGCGTTGAACCAGATCGGCGGAGAGAGCGTTCACGCGGGGCAGACGCTGTTTCTCCCCGCCGTCTACGGCAACTGATCCCTCTACGATAGGGGTGTGACGGTAACTCTCGACGACCTGCCCCTTCGCGACGACCTGCGCGGCCAGACGCCATATGGCGCGCCCCAGGCGCCGCTCGCCATTGCGCTGAACGTCAACGAGAACACGCATCCGGTCCCGCCCGTCGTCGCCGACGACATCGCACGATCGGTGGCCGAGGTTGTTGCCGGCCTGAATCGGTACCCGGATCGCGAGTTCTACGATCTGCGCGAGGCCTTCGCCGGGTATCTGGGGCACGACCTCACCGCCGAGCAGATCTGGGCGGCCAACGGATCGAACGAAGTTCTTCAGCACGTTCTGCAGGCTTTTGGCGGCCCCGGCCGGACGGCCATGGGGTTCACGCCGACCTACTCGATGTACACGTTGCTCGCTCGCGGCGTTGGGTCTGAGTGGATCGCAGGAACGCGCGGCGAACGCTTCGAGATGTCGCCGTCCGACGCCGCGCGACAGGTGCGGGAGGCGAACCCCGACGTTGTCTTCCTCTGCTCGCCGAACAATCCAACGGGAACGCCCCTGTCGCTCGACGTGGTTGAAGCGGTCTACGAAGCGAGCCGCGGCATTGTTGTTGTGGACGAGGCGTACGCCGAGTTCGCGCCCGCCGAATCGGGCACGGCGCTGTCGCTTCTTCCCGGCAGGGAGCGCCTGCTCGTCTCGCGCACGATGAGCAAGGCCTTCGCTTTCGCCGGTGCGCGCGTGGGATACCTGGCCGCTGATCCCGTGGTGATCGACGCGCTTCGTCTTGTGCGACTTCCGTATCACCTCAGCGCCGTCACGCAGGCGGCCGCTCTCGCCGCCCTCCGCCACAGCGAGGAGATGCTTCGCACGGTTGCCGACATCGTTCTGCAGCGCGACCGCATCTCTGAGGGGGTGGCCGCTCTCGGATACGACCCGTACCGCACCGGGAGCAACTTCGTTCTGTTTGGTGGGGTGGCAGACGCGCGCGCGGTCTGGCAGAAGCTCTACGATCGCGGCGTTCTCGTGCGCGATGTCGGAATTCCTGGACACCTCCGTGTATCAGCAGGAACAGAGGCAGAAACGACCGCATTCCTGGACGCGCTTCGCGACATAACGGCTGAGGAGAACTGATATGACGACTGCACGCACTGCGAGCCGGACGCGCACAACGAGCGAGTCCTCGATTGAGCTCGAGCTGAATCTTGACGGCACCGGCGAGAGCACCATCAACACCTCCGTGCCATTTTTCGACCACATGCTCACGGCATTCGCGAAGCACTCACTGACCGATTTGCGCATCACGGCAACGGGCGACACCCACATCGACGTTCACCACACGGTGGAGGACACGGCGATTGTGCTGGGCCAGGCCATTCGTGAGGCGCTCGGAGACAAAACGGGTATCTCGCGCTACGGCGACGCCCTTGTGCCGCTGGATGAGGCTCTTGCGCAGGCGGTCGTCGACATTTCTGGTCGCCCCTTTCTCGTGCACACGGGCGAGCCCGCCGGCTTTGAAATGCACCTGATCGGCGGTCACTTCACCGGTTCGATGGTGCGTCACACATTCGAGGCCCTGGCCTTCCACGCGGGTCTGACAATGCACGTCACTCTTCTGGGCGGGCGTGATCCTCACCACATCGCCGAGGCGGAGTACAAGGCCGTTGCGCGTGCCTTCCGTCAGGCCAAGGCCCTTGACCCGCTCGTCGTTGGCGTGCCATCGACAAAGGGCGCACTCTGATGACGGTAGCGGCGCCGATCGTCGCTGTTCTCGACTACGGTTCGGGCAACGTCCACTCCGCCGTAAAGGCTCTGCAGGCCGCGGGAGCTGATGCTCGGCTCACGCGCGACCGCGGGCTGATTGCTGAGGCGGCCGGGCTGCTGGTTCCCGGAGTTGGCGCCTTCAGCGCCGTCATGGAACAACTGACGGCGATCCGCGGCGGAGAGATCATCGAACGACGTCTCGCCGGAGGAATGCCCGTGATGGGCATTTGTGTCGGGATGCAGATCATGTTCGAGCGTGGCATCGAGCGTGGCATTGATACCGAGGGCCTGGGGGAGTGGCCGGGCGAGGTCACGGCTTTGGACGCGCCCGTTGTTCCGCACATGGGGTGGAGCCGCGTGCAGGCGGGCGAAGGCTCACGACTCTTCGACGGCCTTTCTGACGAACGTTTCTACTTTGTGCACTCCAACGCGGCGCAGAAGTGGACGCTCGACGTCATCCCGCCGTTCCCGCAGCCCGCGGTGACGTGGTCGACACACGGTGTTCCTTTCATCGCCGCAGTGGAGAACGGCCCGCTCAGCGCGACGCAGTTCCACCCCGAAAAGTCGGGCGCAGCGGGCATTCAGCTCCTGAGGAATTGGATCGGTACGTTGCCACGCTGAGCGATTCCGACGGCTCGCCCACACGGCCCAGAATGACATGCGGCGACGCCCGGTTTGATCGTTGTCGGTAGGGGGTCTAACGTGGGGACTCGTGCGTCCTCGCGGGAGAGTCCTGCGGGCGTCGAGGAGAAATGAACGACTTCGCGTCTACACAGGGACTTACCCTTCTGCCCGCAGTTGACGTCGCCGATGGCAAGGCAGTTCGCCTGACCCAGGGCGAGGCTGGATCGGAGACGAGCTACGGCGACCCCGTCGAAGCTGCTGAGCAGTGGAAGGACCAGGGAGCCGAATGGCTGCACCTGGTCGACCTCGATGCCGCCTTCGGTCGCGGAGCGAACACCGCTCTGCTGAAGAAGGTCATCAAGCACATGAAGGGTGTCAACGTCGAGATTTCCGGCGGCATCCGTGATGACGCGTCCCTGGAGGCGGCTCTCGCTTCCGGCGCCGAGCGGGTGAACCTTGGCACCGCCGCTCTGGAGAACCCGGACTGGACGGAAGCCGTGATCGCACGGTACGGCGAGGCGATTGCGGTCGGCCTGGACGTGCGCGGCACGACGCTTGCGGCACGGGGCTGGACGAAGGACGGCGGAGACCTCTGGGAGGTCCTCGAACGCCTGGAACGATCAGGGTGCGCGCGCTATGTCGTCACCGACGTCACGAAGGACGGAACGCTTCGCGGACCGAACCTCGAGTTGCTGCGGGAGATGACCGAGCGCACCGACAAGCCGATCGTTGCTTCGGGCGGTATCTCCAATCTTGACGACATCGCGGCACTGCGCGATCTCGTTCCCGAGGGCGTTGAAGGCGCGATCGTTGGCAAGGCCCTCTACTCGGGTGCGTTCACGCTCGTCGAGGCTCTGGATGTCGCGCGGGTCTGACGACCCCGCGGGCGCGACTCCTCCCGACCATCTGCGGCACCTCGCGGGGGGCGCCGCCGACTCGGCGGGGCAGCCCTGGGAGGGGCGCGCCTTTCAACCGAATCCTGCCGCCGGGGATGACGGATCGGCTGATCCTGTTTTGTGGCAGGCACTCACCGAGTTCCGTGCAGGAACGGGCTCTCACGAGCGCATCGTCGATGCCCTGCGTGAGGCGCGCCTCCTCGTGCCCCTTGTCGCAGAGAAGGGCGAGGAGGGCGTCGGTCCCACCGGTCTGACCGTGGACAAAACACAGGAGCTGTCGATCGTCACGGTCGCCGCTCCTGATGGACGCACGGTTCTTCCGGTTTTCACCTGCACCGAGACGATGAGTCGCTGGAACCCGCTTGCTCGCCCGATTCCGGTTGCGGGCACGCGCGCGGCTCTTGCCGCCGCGGGGGACGAAACGGACCTCGTTGTCATTGACCCCACCAGCGCAACCGAGTATGTCGTTCGTCGGCCGGCGGTGTGGGCGATCGCCCAGTCCCAGCCGTGGATGCCACCGTGGGGCAACCCCGAAGTGGTGTCGGCGTTCCATGCGTCGATCGGGCAGGAGCTCGCGGTTCATGATCTTCGCGTGCTGCCGGGCGACCCCGAAGCTCGCCTGCGTGGACCCGAGGTCAGGGTGGTGCTTTCTTTGATGCAGGGGCTCGATCGCGCGGAACTCGACACGGTTCTTCAGCGCCTTGCCCAGCGTTGGGCGAACGACGATCGCATTGCGGTTCTCGTCGACAGCATGCAGGTCACGCTCGCAGCCAGCGAAGACTGACGCTCGTTTACGCGTGCGGCGCATGTCTTCAGAAGACATGCGCCGCACGCGTTGTGTCTGAGGTGCCTAGCTCACGGGGCCGGTGAACTTTTCGCCGGGTCCCTGCCCGTGCGGGTCGGGGATCAGCGAGATCTCCCGGAAGCGCAGCTGGAGGGTGCGTAGCCCGTCGCGGATCGGACGTGCATGCGAGTCGCTGATTTCCGGGGCGGCAGCGGTAACGAGGCCGGCCAGGGCGTTGATCAGCTTGCGCGCCTCGTCGAGGTCGGTGAAGCTCTCTGCCCCCTCTTCATCGCCGAGGCCGAGCTTGACGGCCGCCGCGCTCATCAGGTGGATACATGCGGTCGAGAGAACCTCGACGGCCGGCACATCGGCAATGTCGCGTGCCGCGCCAGCGGAGTCCGCCGACGCCTCCCTCTCGTCCCATTCGGCGACCCGATCCGCATCGAAGCTGTGAGAATGGCTGGCGTGGTCGCCCGAGGTGGTGCTCATGAACTGCCTTCTGCTAGTCTCTAGCGGGCTCCGAAATGTTTTTCGGACGAAAGAGGATCTTCATCCCACCCGCGCTTGCCGCTTAAGGCTACCGGGTCACGTGACACTCCGCTCTCCGCGAGGAGAGTTGGCGCAAGGCTTCGGCCTTGCTCTCTGGGTGGACTGTGTGCGCACGCAAGTGAGCGCGCTGCACGGGTGGATGCTGATTTTCTCCCGCCCGTGGCGCGACCAACGCACCGCGGTGGCTTACTCGACATCGCACCCTAGGAGTCCGCATCAGCGATCCCCGCATCAACGAGCGAATTCGTGTTCCCGAGGTCCGTCTCATCGGCCCGGGGGGCGAACAGATCGGCGTCGTCCGCAGCGAGGTAGCACTTCGCCTTGCGCAGGAGGCCGACCTCGACCTCGTCGAGGTGGCGCCTGAGTCGCGTCCTCCCGTAGCCAAGATCATGGACTACGGGAAGTTCAAGTACGAAGCCGCTCAGAAGGCGAAGGAAGCCCGTCGTAATCAGGCGAACACGGTCCTCAAAGAGGTTCGTTTCCGGCTGAAGATCGACGAGCACGATTACGAGACAAAGCGTAAGCGTGCTGAGGGCTTCCTCAAGGCTGGCGACAAGGTCAAAGCCATGATCCTGTTCCGCGGCCGCGAGCAGCAGCGCCCGGAAATGGGTGTTCGCCTGTTGATGAAGTTCGCAGAAGAGGTCTCTGAGCTGGGGTCGGTCGAGTCTCGCCCGACGATTGACGGGCGCAACATGGTCATGATCATCGCGCCGGCCAAGAACAAGTCCGAGGCGAAGGCCGAGCAAAATGCGCAGCGCGCGGCGAGCCGCCAGGCCACCCGCGAGGCGAAGCAGGCCCGTCAGCAGTCCGACGATCAGGACTGACCCACACAGAAGTCTTCCCGCCTCGCGGGCGGGCAGCCCCCACGTCGCCGTTAAGGCGCACACGTCAAGGAAAGTCACGAAGAATGCCGAAGCAGAAGACCCACTCGGGTGCCAAGAAGCGCTTCAAGATCACCGGTAGCGGCAAGCTCAAGAAGCAGCAGGCTGGTATGCGCCACAACCTTGAGCACAAGTCGAGCCGTCGTACCCGTCGTCTGAACCAGGATCAGATCGTCTCGGGCAACGACGTCAAGACCGTCAAGAAGCTCCTCGGCCGCTGATCTGACCGGCTCGTTACTCGTTACTCGTAAGGAACACATCTCATGGCACGTGTCAAGCGCGCAGTAAACGCGCACAAGAAGCGTCGGGTTATCCTCGAGCGCGCCTCGGGTTACCGCGGTCAGCGTTCGCGTCTCTACCGCAAGGCGAAGGAGCAGGTCACCCACTCCCTCGTTTACGCATACCGGGACCGTCGTAAGCGCAAGGGCGACTTCCGCCGTCTGTGGATCCAGCGCATCAACGCTGGTTCCCGCGCCAACGGCCTTACCTACAACCGCTTCATCCAGGGCCTGAACCTGGCTGGCGTTGAGGTTGACCGCCGCATGCTCGCTGAGCTGGCCGTTAACGAGCCCGCGACGTTCGCCACGCTCGTCGAGGTCGCAAAGGGCGCTCTGCCCGGCGACGTCAACGCGCCCAAGGCAGCGTAAGAAGCTCTTCGTCAAAAGGGGCACCCCGCGAGGGGTGCCCCTTTTGCGTGCCAGGGAGTTGTTGAGGTCGGGTCCGTAGACTTTTGTCCGTGCTCGAAAACCCCCGCGCCCCCCGTATCCGCAACGTCCGCAAGCTGTCACAGCGAAACGAGCGTCGCGATACCGGCCGTTTTCTGCTGGAGGGGCCCCAGGCGGTCCGCGAGGCGCTCACCTACCGTCCGGACCTCGTTGAGGAACTCTTCGTCACCCCGACGGGTATGGAACGTCACCCCGGCATCCGCACGTTGATCGATGACGCTCAGGTGCACAACCCTGATCTCGGGTGGGAATACGCAACAGAAGAGGTCCTCGCGTCGATGGCGGACACCGTCACGCCCCAGGGTTTCGTGGCTGTTGCCCGCCAGAATCCGACGGCTGTGAAGGACATCTTCCCCTCGGACGGGGACCAGCCGCGCCTGATCGTGATCTGCGAAGAGGTACGTGACCCCGGAAACCTTGGCACCATCCTTCGTGCTGCGGATGCAGCGGGGGCTGACGCCGTGATCCTCACGGGGCGGACGGTTGATCCGTTCAACCCCAAGGTGGTGCGTTCGACCACTGGCTCGCTGTTCCACCTCCCGTTCGCCGTGGATGGCGACCTTGCAGATGTTGTTGCCCGCTCGCGCGGAGCCGGTCTGCAGGTTCTTGCGGCGGATGTGAAGGGCGATGACCTTCTCGGGGCGCGCGCGTCCGATGCGCTGGCGAAGCCGACAGCATGGGTGTTCGGAAATGAAGCGCGGGGATTGACGGACGACGCACTGGGCCTGTGTGACGGCGCGCTCAAGTTGCCGATCTACGGCAAGGCCGAGTCTCTCAACCTGGCGACGGCAGCGAGCGTGTGCCTGTACGAGAGCGCCTTCGCGCAACGAACTGCCTGACGGTTTTCCGGCGCACGGGCGGTATGCGCGCGACACGTTGTGTTACGACTCGGTAAACCGCGTGGTCAGGGCGGTGCCCGGCACATAGTGTGTGCTCCATGGCAGAGCCACTCGTCGTCGTTGAAGACGTCCAGAAGCACTATGGGGACTTTCACGCACTGAAAGACATCAATCTCACCGTGAACAGGGGAGAGGTTGTCGTCGTTATCGGACCCTCCGGTTCCGGGAAGTCCACGCTGTGCCGCACCATCAATCGTCTGGAGACGATTACTAGCGGATCGATTTCGATCGACGGGAAGAAGCTCCCGGAAGAGGGCAAGGGGCTCGCGAACCTCCGCGCCGATGTCGGCATGGTGTTCCAGTCGTTCAACCTGTTCAGCCATCTCACGATCCTCGAGAACATCACTCTCGGGCCGATCAAGGTGCGCGGGCTGAAGAAGGCCCAGGCCGAGAGCGAAGCTCACGTGCTTCTCGATCGTGTGGGCGTCGACAAGCAGGCGAACAAACTGCCGGCACAGCTCTCCGGCGGGCAGCAGCAGCGCGTGGCGATCGCCCGTGCGCTGGCTATGCGCCCCAAGGTGATGCTCTTCGACGAGCCGACCAGTGCCCTCGACCCCGAGATGATCAACGAGGTTCTGGACGTGATGGTCGGGCTCGCGAAGGAAGGCATGACGATGGTCGTCGTGACACACGAAATGGGGTTTGCCCGCAAGGCCGCCGACCGCGTCGTGTTCATGTCCGAGGGCGAGATCGTGGAAGAAGCCACTCCCGACCAGTTCTTCACCAATCCTCAGTCCTCGCGCGCCAAGGACTTCCTCTCCAAACTCATTACGCACTGATTCAGCTCTCTACCCGCGTCGTGCCCCGTGTGGCGACGCGACCAACTACCAGGAGGACACCATGCGCAAGTTTCGGAACATCGCGGTGGCGGGAATCGCCGCATCCGCTCTTTTCGCTCTGACAGCCTGCAACAGCGGAACCCCGGGCGCCGAGCCCGGAGACATGGAAGATGGCGCAGCTGGCGGTGTCAGCTTCGACGTCGCCTCGCCGGAGCTCGACGGAAGCCCCACGTTCGATGCGCTCACCAGCCGCGGCACGATCAACATCGGAGTCAAGGCCGACCAGCCCGGCCTCGGATACCTCGATCCCACGACAAACGAGCGCTCGGGCTTCGACATCGACATCGCCCGTTGGATGGCAGCGTCGCTGGGCTTCGCCGATGAGGACATCAACTGGTCCGAGATCGAGTCCGCCAACCGTGAGCAGGCGATCATGAACTCGGACGTCGACCTGTACGTTGGCACGTACTCGATGACCGAGTCGCGCGCCGAGCAGATCAACTTCGCCGGCCCCTATTTCCTCACCGGCCAGGGCCTGCTCGTTGCCGCGGACAACGACACGATCACCTCCGACGCCGATCTCACAAGCGATGTTGTCGTGTGTTCGGCCACCGGCTCGACGCCGATTCAGAACATCAAGGACAACTACGACGCCGAGACGCGTGAGTTCGGGACGTACTCCGAGTGCATCGAGGCGCTGCGCACCGGACAGGTTGACGCCGTCACAACTGACGAGGCGATTCTCATCGGCTACGCGGCAGTTGAGCCCGATTCGTTCAAGGTTGTCGGCGAGCCCTTCAGCGAGGAGCGCTACGGAATCGGCCTGCCCAACAACGACGTTGTCCTGAACGAGTACCTCAACGAGGTTCTCACCGACGGCGGCGCAACGTGGCAGGAGATCTTCGACCACAACCTCGGCGCCTCGGGCGTTGATGGCGTTCAGCCCACCGTCGACGCGGTGGAGTAAACCGGTCAGGTTCGTCAGTCGTCGTCGGGCGGGGCGTGAGTGCCCCGCCCGACGACACCTCTCAAGGAGCGATCTCGGTGGGAACCATCACCAATAACCTCGGACTCTGGGGCGACGCGTTGTGGGGGACGGTCGTGCTGTTCCTCGCAGGAGGCGGCATTGCTCTCGTCCTGGGGTTTGTCGTCGGCGCAATGCGCGTTTCCCCCGTGCCGATTGCCCGCGCCGTGGGGGCGGTGTACGTCAACTTCGTCCGCAATACGCCCCTCACGCTCGTGTTTTTCTTCTTCGCCTTTGGGTTTCCGCTCCTGTTTCCCGGCCGCGTTGATTACCAGGTCCTCGCGATCTGGGCGCTGGGGCTGTACACGGCCACCTATGTTGCCGAGGTTGTGCGCTCCGGTATCAACACGGTGCCGGTCGGTCAGGCGGAGGCCGCTCGTGCCATCGGTCTCACGTTCGGTCAGGTGATGACGCAGGTCGTGCTTCCGCAGGCGGGACGATCGGTGATTCCTCCCATGATGAGTGTGTTCATCGCGCTCCTCAAGAACACAACGGTTGCGGCCGGATTCTCGGTGCTCAACCTCGGATCGATCCGCGCCTACCTGTCCGAGCGCGGCGAGAGCTCGCTCGCAGTTCTGCTGTGGGTGATGGCGATCTTCGTAGTCCTCGTGATGGGCCTCTCCTGGTTGCAGAACGTGCTGGAACGACGTCTGAAGGTGACCCGATGACTTCCGTCCTCTATGACCTGCCCGGTCCCAGGGCCATTATTCGCAACCGCATCATCGGCGTCGTGACGGTACTGGTTGTGCTCGGCATTCTCGGCTTTGTGATCTGGCGGTTCACGGTAACCGGCCAGTTCGCATCGCGGCGCTGGGAGCTGTTTACATACACGACCGTGTGGATGAGCATCCTGCGCGGTCTCGGCGCGACACTGTCCGCTTTTGCCGTTGCAGCGGTGGGATCGCTCGTGCTGGGCTTCGCGCTCGCGGTCGGGCGTTTGTCGCATCACGGCACTGTGCGCTATCCCTCCGGTGCGGTCACCGAGGTCATGCGAGCCGTTCCGGTGCTGATCGGCATGATGCTTCTGTACTACGGGCTGCCCGTGATCGGCGTTGCCATGACGCCGTACTGGGCCGTGGTGATCGCGCTGATCGCCTACAACGGTTCGGTGATCGCCGAGGCGATCCGCGCCGGAATCGTTTCGCTGCCAACGGGGCAGAGCGAAGCGGGGTATGCCATCGGCCTGCGCAAGAGCGGCGTGATGACGTTCATCCTGATGCCGCAGGCGGTCAGAGCGATGATGCCCGTGATCATCGCTCAGCTTGTTGTGTGCCTGAAGGACACGGCCCTCGGGTTCATCATCACGTACCCCGAGTTGCTTTACATCGGTCGCCAGCTGGGCTCGAACATGAACTTCGGTTCGCCGATCATCCCGACCACTCTCGTCATCGGCACGATCTACATCGGGCTGTGCATCCTGCTGTCGTATGTCGCTTTCCGCGTTGAGAAGCAGATGCGAAGCTCGCCCAAGGTGCGTGGCGTCGTGGCCGCGGCCAACCCGCGAGCGCACGAGGGCGCGACCGTGACATCGGTGATCGCGAAGCAGGACCCGCGCGCTTCGCTTTAGTGGTGCCGGTTCCGGTTCTGACAGACTGGCTTCATGCGCCCTCAGACGATCACGCAGCACTCCGTTCGCACGCGTCGAGGCGTTGTTCTCCTCGCCTTGATCGGCGTGCTGGCAGCGGCCCTCGTGCCGTCGTCGGCGATCGCGGAAACCGCGGAGAGCGACGTCGTTTCTCTGGACGCAGCGGAGATTCCGACGCCGGAAGACGGCGCATACATCGGGTCAACGACGCAGCACGAGGCCGATCCCGGCGGATACGCCGAGCAGGTGGACGGGTATGGGGCGATGTCACTCGCTGGCTTCTCCGCGGGAAACATCATCAGTAACGCGAAGATGTACACATCGGGAACGATGTCGGCGCAGGAGATCCAGCGTTTTTTCAACGGGAAGGTTTCCCGCTGCGACCCGAAGTACACGTGTCTGAAGGACTTCACCCAAAAGACTGTGACGAAAAAGGCGAACGCGTACTGCAGCGGCACCTATTCGGGGGCCACACGGGAGTCGGCGGCGACGATCATTTCGAAGGTGTCTCGTGCGTGTGGCGTCAGCGAGAAAGTGCTGATTGTCATGCTCCAGAAGGAGCAGGGCCTCGTCACCCACACCTGGCCGAGCGATTGGCGCTACGACATCGCGATGGGCTTCGCGTGCCCAGACGACGCGGCGTGCGACCCCTCGTATTTCGGGTTCCAGAACCAGGTGTACATGGCGGCCTACCAGCTGCAGCGCTACACAAAGGACCCCTCGTTCAACTGGTATCCCGTGGGCAAAACAACGCAGGTGTTGTGGCACCCCAATCGCTCCTGCGGATCCGGGCCGGTGCACATTGCGAATGACGCAACGGCTGCCCTGTACTACTACACGCCGTACCAGCCCAACCGGGCCTCGCTGGCAGCCGGATACGGCGCGGCGAACGACCCGTGTGCGTCGTATGGCAACCGGAACTTCTACAACTACTACACCGACTGGTTCGGTCCGACGGGAGGCGGAACAGGCAAAACCCCGGCAAGCCCCAATCCCGCCGATAGCCAGTCCGTTCACCGTTTCTGGAGCCCGAAGTTCGACAACGCACACTTCTACACGGTCAACGCGGCCGAGGCGAAGACGCTGAGGGAATCCGACCCGAACTGGACGTATCAGGGCACCGACTTCCGCGTCTGGCCCGTTTCGAGCGGCTCGTGCCGGTCGGGAACGGTGCCCGTTCACCGGTTCTGGTCGTCCACATTCGCATCGCACTTCTTCACAACGAACTCGGCTGAGGCGTCCGACATTCGCGCGGGGGATAAGAACTGGTCGTACGAGGGAATTGCCTTCTGCTCCGCGCCGGCCGGGTCAAAAGACACCGTTCCCGTGTATCGCTTCTGGAGCGATAAGTTCCGCAAGCACTTCTTCACGGCCAACGCCGCCGAGGCCGACGGGATCCGCAAGAACGACCGCAACTGGACGTACGAGGGCGTCGCGCTTCACGCGCCGAAGGCCCGCTGACGCGAGCAGCGGTGCCGGACCGGCGGCCGCAAGGAGCTGTCATCCGCGCCCGGTAGACTCGTGCCTCGTGTCTGACGTTCCTGTGATCACTCCCGAGGGGGTGGAGGCCGCCGTCGCCGAAGCGCTCGCTGCGGCCGGTGCCGCCTCCGATACCCCGGCGCTGAAAGCCGCGCGTGCCGCCCATCAGGGCGACGGAAGCGCGCTGGCCACGTTCAACGCCCAGATGCGCCATGTGCCCAAGGAGAACAAGGCCGAGTTCGGCAAGCTTGTTGGCGCCGCTCGTGGCCGCGTCAACCAGGCGTTTGCGGCGCGCGAGCAGGAGCTGGCCGCCGCCGAGGTCGCCGCTGCTCTCGAGGCCGAGCGCATCGACATCACGGCTGTCGCCTCACGCACACGCCAGGGCGCACGCCACCCGATGGGGCTGATGCAGGAGCGCATCACCGACATCTTCGTTGGGATGGGGTGGGAGATCGTCGAGGGGCCCGAGCTCGAACACGAGTGGTTCAACTTCGACTCCCTGAATCTCGACGAAGACCACCCTGCGCGCCAGATGCAGGACACATTCTTCGTCGAGCCCGCCGAACGTCACCTCGTCCTGCGCACGCAGACCAGCCCTGTGCAGATGCGCGCGATGCTCGAGCGCGACGTCCCCATCTACGTTCTTTCACCCGGCAAGGTTGCGCGCACGGACGAGTTCGATGCGACGCACCTTCCCGTTTTCACGCAGGCCGAGGGCCTCGTGATCGACAAGGGCATCACGATGGCGCACCTCAAAGGCACGCTGGATCACCTCGCGCAGCAGCTGTTCGGTTCCGAGGCGAAGACGCGTCTGCGCACCAATCACTTCCCTTTCACCGAACCGTCCGCCGAGTTCGATCTGTGGCACCCGACATTCAAGGGGGGCGCCCGCTGGATCGAGTGGGGTGGCTGCGGCATGGTCAACCCCAACGTGCTGCGCGCGGCCGGAATCGACCCTGAGGAATACAGCGGCTTTGCCTTTGGAATCGGTATTGAGCGGGCGCTGATGTTCCGTAGCGATGTGCAGGATATGCGCGACATGGCCGAGGGCGATGTGCGCTTCAGCGAGCAGTTCGGGATGGTGGTCTGATGCGTATTCCGCTTTCGTGGCTGCGTGAGTATGTCGCGGTTCCCGGCGAGGCAACGGCTGACGATGTCTTCGAAACGCTTGTCTCTGTTGGCTTCGAAGAAGAAGAGGCCATTGGCTTCGATGTGACGGGTCCCGTCGTCGTCGGCCAGGTGGTGTCTTTCGATGTTGAGCCGCAGAAGAACGGCAAGAACATCCGCTGGTGCCAGGTGGACGTCGGCGAAGCACACGGTGGCGTTCGCGGCGTCGTCTGTGGCGCGCAGAACTTCCACCCCGGTGACAAGGTCGTCGTGACGCTTCCCGGCGCGGTTCTTCCAGGGCCGTTCCCGATCGCCGCCCGCAAGACGTATGGTCACACCTCGGACGGGATGATCGCCGCCGCGGGCGAGCTGGGTCTGACCGACGACGCCGACGGGATCATCCGATTGTCCGAGTGGGGGCTTGACCCCGAGGTCGGATCCGATGCGATCGCTCTTCTGGGCCTCGACGATGTCGCGGTCGACGTGAACGTCACGCCCGATCGTGGCTACGCGCTGTCGATCCGCGGTATCGCCAGGGAGTACGCTCTCGCAACCGGCGCGGCGTTCTCGGATCCCGCCGATCGCCCAGCATCAGAGATCGCGGCGGGCGATGGCTTCCCCCTCACTGTGCGCGACGACAACCCGATCCGCGGTGAACAGGGCGTGAAGCAGTTCGTTCTGCGTACCGTGACGGGAGTCGACCCGACGCGTCCCACGCCCACGTGGATGCGCGCACGCCTTCAGCTGGCCGGCCTTCGCTCGCTCGGGCTGCTCGTCGACATCACCAACTACGTGATGCTCGAGCTCGGCAACCCCATCCATGGCTACGACGCCGACCGCCTCACAGGGGGGATCACGGTGCGTCGTGCCGCTGAGGGCGAAAAGCTCACAACGCTCGATGGCACGCAGCGCGTGTTGTCGGACGAGGATCTTCTCATCACCGACGAGTCCGGTCCGATCGGACTTGCCGGTGTCATGGGTGGGGAGACGACCGAGCTGAGCGGCGAAACGACGAATGTTGTCGTCGAGGCTGCCACCTTCGAATCCGTGTCGATTGCGCGAACGGCTCGCCGGCACAAGCTTCCCAGCGAGGCGTCCAAGCGATTCGAGCGCGGCGTTGACCCGCTCGTCGCTCGTGCCGCCGCGCAGCGCGTTGTCGATCTCATGGTCGATCTGGCGGGAGGAACAGCGGGCGAGCAGGGCGCGTCGCTGGACGATTCCTTTTCCGCGCGCACCATTCACCTGCCAGACGGTTTTGTCGCCGGCCTCATCGGGGTTGACTATGCGCCGGAGCGCATTCGCGAGATTCTCGAGGCGATCGGCTGCCGTGTGGAGACATCCGAGGGCGGATTCGCCGTTTCGGCTCCCTCCTGGCGCCCTGATATTGAGGACAAGTGGTCGCTCGCGGAGGAAGTTGCGCGGGTCGACGGCCTCGACAAGGTTCCGTCGATTCTGCCGATTGCCCCCTCGGGCCGTGGATATACCCGTGAGCAGCAGGCGCGTCGAACGGTGGCGAACTCTCTTGCGGCGGCCGGCCTCGTCGAGGTTCAGGCTTTCCCCTTCGTCAAGGATGAAGAGAACGCCCTGCACGGTTCGGCGTCGGGTGAGGTGTTGCCCAGCGTCCGACTGCAGAACGCGCTTGATCAGACCCGGCCCTATCTGCGTCGATCGCTGATTCCCGGACTTCTGCACGTGGCGCACCGCAACCTTTCGCGCGGAACAACCGATCTGTCGCTGTTCGAGATCGGCAACGTTTTTCTGCCCGAGCCGGGGGTGACGTACGGAACAAGCTTCAACGCCGCACGCGCTGAGAAGCCCTCAGACGAGGTTCTCGCACAGATCCTCGCGTCGATTCCTCCGCAGCCGCGTCACGTGGCTCTGCTGTTCGCCGGCGACGTTTCCGGTAAGCAGCCCGGTCACGCTGCCGAGCCGGCAGGTCTCTCGGTCGCGATCGACGCCGTGCGAACGATTGCGTCCGCTGCCGGCGTTGATATCTCCGTCTCGCAGGGAGAGCGCGCAGCGCTTCACCCCGGGCGAACGGGAGTTCTGACGGTCCGGGGCGAAGAGGTCGGCTACGTTGGCGAGCTCCTGCCGCAGGTGGCGAAGGACGCCGATCTGATGGGGCGCGTGACGGTTGCCGAGCTCGATCTCGATCGCGTTATCGCCCTTGCGGGCGAGAGGGTCACCGTGTCTTCGCTGTCGACGTTCCCTGCCGCAACGCAGGACGTTTCGCTCGTTCTCGGGGCCGACGTTCCTGCCGCCGCGGTGCGGGATGCATTGACGCAGGGGGCGGGCGACTTGCTTGAGCGCGTGTCCCTTGTGGATGACTACCGCGGTCAGGGTATTGATGAGGGCCAGAAGTCGTTGACCTTCGCGCTGCGTTTCCGTGCGGCGGATCGAACGCTGACGGCTGCCGAGGCGACCGAAGCGAAGCTGGCCGGTGTTGCGGTGACGGAGCAGCGCTTCGGCGCGCGCATTCGCGACTAGCGCGGCACCTCGTTTGCAGCGAGCCCCTCTCGTCTCGGGATCACGTCCCGTCGCGAGGGGGGCTCGCTGCGTGTGAGCCGAGCACATGTGCTCGGCGTGGGTTAGTCTGCGGCCTGTGCGAAGACCTTCCGGTAGGCGGCGGACATCACCGGCACGACACAGATCACCGCGATGGGGACGACGATCGTCACCATGACGAGTGTCTGCACAAGCCGCGGCCATGCCGAGATCAACGGTGACAGGGCGTACTGTGCGGTGGCGATCAGCGGAAAGATCGCGTACCCGGTCACGATGATGCGCGGAAGAAGGGGCAACGGTCTCATCGAAATCTCCAAACGAGTGATTGGAGATGACCTTACGGTCAATCGTACTTTCACCAAATGAATATTTGGATATCGGCGTAGGGTGAGCACGTGGCCTGGAACACAGAAGAAACGCGGGCCCGCCTCCTCGCGGCCGGTGCGACGCAATTCGCGGCCAAAGGGTATGCGGGAGCGCGCATACAGGGAATCGCCAACGAGGCCGGGATCAGCGCCGAGCGCGTGTACCAGTACTTCGGCAACAAGCACGGGTTGTACGAGGCGGTGCTCGCTGACCGCCTGTCACGCCTGCTCGACGACATCGCTATCGACGGCGAGGGGCCCGAGGCGCTCGGGGCGTATGCCGGGGCGCTCTTCGACCGCTTTCGGGAATCCCCCGAGACAGCACGGTTGCTTGCCTGGGAAAGCCTCGAAATGGACGAAGCCGCGTCGGCTGATCGGCGACGAAAAATGTGCGCCGACAAGAAGAGGGGAATCCGCAGGGCGATGCCGTGGGCGTGCGATCGGGTGGCGGGAGAAGTGTTGTTCTCCGTGACCTCCCTCGTTCTGGCCGAGTGGAACCTCGTGAGGCTGTCCGATGTGATGCGTGATGCGGCCACGCGTCGGCACGCGGTCATCGCTCACGCAACGGCGATCGCACGCTCGACGCAGCGCGACTGATCGGGGTGATTTCGAGCGTCAGACGGGCTCCGGAACGCTGGCGTTTCACAGGCACACGGCGAGAGGCGAATAAGGTAGAGGGTATGACGTATTCGGTCGCCGTTTCCGGCGCCTCCGGTTATGCGGGAGGCGAGATCCTTCGCCTGCTCGCGCAGCACCCCGATGCGGAGATTCGCACGGTCACCGCACACTCCAGTGCGGGCGACCCGTTGATCCAGCACCAACCGCATCTGCGATCGTTGCGTCATCTGGAATTGCAGCCGACAACGCCCGAGGTGCTTGCCGGCCATGACGTGGTGTTCCTTGCCCTGCCCCACGGGCAGTCTGGTCAGTACACGCACGCTCTCGGCGATGCAGCGCTCGTGATCGACGCTGGCGCCGATCACCGTCTCACGAGCGAATCCGACTGGAACGCGTTTTACGGCGACGGCTTTAATGAGCCGTGGACGTACGGCGTCCCCGAGCTGATCGTTCCCGGCGGAAAACAGCGCGAGGTGCTTCGGGGCGCAACGCGGATCGCGGCGCCGGGGTGTAATGCGTCCACCGTGTCACTCAGCCTGGCGCCGGGTGTCGCGGCCGGTGTGATCGATTCGTCAGACATCGTCAGCGTTCTGGCGGTTGGACCATCGGGCGCGGGCAAGAGCCTCAAGACGAACCTCCTGGGCAGCGAACTGATGGGAACCGCCACGCCGTATGCCGTTGGCGGAACGCACCGTCACATTCCCGAGATTCAGCAGGCGCTGCGCGCCGCGGGCGCCACCGACCCGCGCATCTCCTTTACTCCCGTTCTCGTGCCGATGGCTCGCGGCATTCTCGCAACGTCCACCGCGCCGATCGCTGATGGTGTCACCGACGCTCAGATCCGCGATGCGTGGGAGGCGGCATACGGCGACGAGATCTTCGTCCAGCTCCTTCCCGCAGGGGCGATGCCGCGAACCGCAGACGTGGTCGGCGCGAACACGGCGCTCATCGGCTTGGCGATTGACCGCGCGGCGAATCGTGTTGTTGTCGTCACGGCGGTCGACAACCTCGCAAAGGGCACGGCCGGAGCCGCGATCCAATCCATGAACATCGCCCTTGGCCTCGACGAGGCAACGGCACTCACCGTGAACGGAGTGGCGCCGTGAGCGTGACCGCACCCGCAGGATTCGAGGCAGCCGGCGTTGCCGCCGGACTGAAGTCGACCGGCAAGCCCGATGTGGCCGTTGTGGTCAACCGTGGCCCGTACAAGACCGCGGCCGCTGTATTCACCTCGAACCGTGCGAAGGCCAATCCGATCATGTGGTCGGAACGCGTTGTCATGGATGGTCGGGTCGAGGCCGTCGTTCTCAATTCCGGCGGCGCCAACTGCTTTACCGGCGCGTTTGGGTTTCAAACGTCGCACTTCACGGCGGAGAAGGCCGCGGAACTGCTCGATGTCTCATCGGGCGACGTCGTCGTGTGCTCGACGGGTCTGATCGGTGTCGGCGACGAGGTGTTCCGTCAGAAGGTTCTGCAGGGAACGGAACGGGCGATCGCGCAGCTTTCTGATGATGGCGGCGAGGACGCCGCGTGCGCGATTATGACCACCGACACCGTCCCCAAGACAGCGGTGCGCGACCGTGACGGGTGGACGATCGGCGGAATGGCCAAGGGCGCGGGAATGCTCGCACCGGGCCTGGCGACAATGCTTGTGGTGGTCACCACCGATGCCGTTCTCACCGCCGAGCAGGCGGACACAGCGCTGCGCCGGGCGACGCGCGTCAGCTTTGATCGCCTCGACTCCGACGGTGCGATGTCCACCAACGACCAGGTCACGCTTCTCGCGTCGGGCGCCTCGGGCGTCAGCCCCGATCTCGACGTGTTCGCCGACACCCTCACGGAGCTGTGCCTCGATCTGGCCACCCAGCTCATGGGCGATGCCGAGGGCGCCAGCCACAACATCCGCATCGAGGTCAGCGGCGCGGAGACGGAGGACGACGCCGTCACGGTCGCACGCTCGGTGGCGCGCAACAACCTCTTCAAAACGGCGATCTTCGGAAACGATCCCAACTGGGGACGTGTTCTTGCGGCGATCGGCACAACGGATGCGGTGTTCGATCCGTACAACGTCGATGTCACGATGAACGGCGTCCGGGTGTGCACACAGGGTGGCCCCGACCGCCCGCGCGAAGACGTCGATCTCACTCCGCGCGACACCCATGTCCTCGTTGAGCTGTTCTCGGGCGATTCCTCCGCGACGGTGATGACGAACGACCTCACGCACGCCTACGTTCACGAAAACAGCGCATACAGCTCATGACACCCATTGACTTGCAACAGACAAGCCCCGAAGAAGCCGAGTTCAAGGCGTCTACTCTGATCGAGTCGCTCCCGTGGCTCAAGCAATACCGCGATCAGATTGTCGTCGTGAAGTACGGCGGCAACGCCATGATCTCGGAAGAGCTGCAGGAGGCGTTTGCGGAAGACATCGCCTATCTGCGCTATGTCGGTATCAAGCCGGTTGTCGTTCACGGTGGCGGGCCCCAGATCTCGAGCATGCTCGATCGCCTGGCCATTCCGAGCGAGTTCAAGGGCGGGTACCGGGTCACCTCGACAGAGGCGATCAGCGTTGTGCGTATGGTGCTGACGGGGCAGATCAACCCGCAGCTCGTGGCCAAAATTAACTCGCACGGTCCGTTCGCTGTGGGTATTTCGGGCGAGGATGCCGCGTTGTTTGGCGGACGTCGTCGCGGTGTGATGATCGATGGCATCGAAGAGAGCCTTGGCCGCGTTGGCAACGTTGAGACGGTGGATCCGACGCCCGTTCTCGACCACCTGAGGGCCGACCGCATCCCCGTCGTTGCCGGCGTTGCGCCCGACCTCGATCACCCCGGTCACACCCTGAACATCAACGCGGATGCCGCTGCGTCGGCGCTGGCGCGCGCTCTCGGCGCAAAGAAGCTGGTGATCCTCACGGACGTTCCCGGTCTGTACGCCGACTGGCCGAACCGTGATTCGCTCGTCTCCCACCTGACATCGTCCGAGCTTCGGGACCTCATGCCCAAGCTGGAGTCCGGCATGATTCCGAAGATGCAGGCGTGCCTGGACGCCGTCGACGGCGGCGTCCAGAAGGCATCGATTATCGACGGCCGGGTGCCTCACTCGGTCCTCGTGGAACTTTTCACCAGCAACGGAATCGGAACGGAGGTCGTCGCATCATGACGAACGACTGGACCCAGGCGGCAGAGCGCGACCTGATGAGTCTGGGCTCGCGCGGCCGAATGTTCACGCACGGCTCCGGCTCCGTCATCTACGACGCGGACGGAAACCGTTACCTCGACTTTCTCGGCGGTATCGCCACGAATTGCCTCGGTCATGCCCACCCGGTGCTGGCCGAGGCGATCGCCGAGCAGGCGACGAAGCTCGTTCACGTGTCGAACTACTTCACAACGCCGCAACAGCTGGAGCTGGCAGCGCGCCTGAAGCGCCTGGCGGGAACGGGCGATGCGGGGCGGGTGTTCCTGGCGAACTCGGGCACCGAGGCCAACGAAACGGCGTTCAAACTGGCGCGACTGCACGGCCAGAAAACGGGCAAGACGACGATTCTGCACCTCGACAGCGCGTTCCATGGCCGTTCGATGGGCGCCCTGTCGCTGACCCCAAAGGCGGCCTATCAGAATCCCTTCGCCCCTCTCGTCCCCGGCACGCGCGCTGTCGGCCGCACGATCGAGGCGTTGGAAGCTGCCTTCGCAGCGGGTGACGTCGCGGCGATCTTCATCGAGCCAATTCAGGGTGAGGCCGGTGTCGTCGAGCTTCCGGACGGCTTCTTGCGCCGCGCACGTGAGCTGACAACGGCGAACGACGCGCTGCTGATCCTGGACGAGATTCAGACAGGTTCGGGTCGTACCGGCCAGTGGTTCGCGTTCCAGCACGAAGACATCGTGCCGGATGCCGTGACCTTCGCGAAGGGCATCGCGGCGGGATTCCCGATGGGTGGTCTGATCACCTTCGGCGCCGCCAGCGAACTGTTCGCCCCCGGGATGCACAACTCGACCTTCGGCGGAAACCCGCTGGCATCCGCTGCGGCGAACGCTGTGCTCGGCTATATCGAGAGCGAAAACCTGCTGGAGAACGTTCGTGCCCGTGGTGAAGAGCTGCGCACGAGCGTGGTCGACCTTCCCTTCGTCACCGGCGCTCGCGGTGCCGGCCTTCTCGTTGGCATCACGCTGTCCGAGCCGGTTGCCGCCGATATTGCCGCCGAGGCCCTCAAGCTCGGCCTGATCATCAACGCTCCGGCGCCCGATGTCATCCGAATTGCTCCCGCCTACACGGTGGGGGAGAGCGAGATCACCGAATTCCTCGATGTGTTCGGACAGGCCCTCGCCGCCGTTCGCGAGGAGCACCCCGTGGAGGCAACAGCATGACCCGTCATTTCCTGCGTGACGACAGCATCACGCCGGCAGAGCAGTCCGAGATCCTCGATCTTGCGGCCGAGCTGAAGAAGAATCGCTGGGCCGAGAAGATACTCGCGGGCCCACAGACCGTTGCGGTCGTTTTCGACAAGTCGTCAACGCGAACGCGCGTGTCGTTCGCCGTGGGAATCGCGGATCTCGGCGGCTCGCCGCTGATCATCTCGACGGCCAACAGCCAGCTCGGCGGGAAGGAAACCCCGAGCGACACGGCTCGCGTTCTCGAGCGTCAGGTATCCGCGATCGTCTGGCGCACATATGCCCAGAAGGGTCTCGAGGAGATGGCGGAGGGAACAACTGTTCCCGTCATCAACGCGCTGAGTGACGACTTCCACCCGTGCCAGTTGCTGGCCGATGTGCTGACGATCCGCGAGCACAAGGGCGCGACACAGGGCCTGACGATGACCTTCTTCGGCGATGGGAAGTCGAACATGGCGCACTCGTATGTGCTCGCCGGGGTCATGGCGGGCATGCACGTGCGGGTCGCGAGCCCCGAGTCGTACGCGCCCCGCGCCGATGTGATTGCTGACGCTGACCGCATCGCTCAGGAGACGGGCGGATCGGTCACGCTAATGACTGACGTTATCGAAGCCTCTGCGGGCGCCGACGTTATGGTCACCGACACCTGGGTGTCGATGGGCAAGGAAGAGGAGAAGCTTGAGCGTCTCCGCGACCTCGGAGGCTACAAGGTCACACAGGAGCTGATGGCTCTGGCCGACCCCGAGGCGATCTTTATCCACTGTCTGCCGGCAGATCGTGGCTATGAGGTGGATCCCGAGGTGATCGACGGACCGCAGAGCGTGATCTGGGACGAGGCGGAGAACCGTCTGCACGCCCAGAAGGCGTTGCTGGTGTGGCTGCTGCGTCAGCAGAAGCAGTCGGCGTAGGTCCGATGCGTTTTTTGCGTCGAGCTTCTCTTGACGCACCCGGCCGCGAGTCCGGCGTCGATCTGGCGCGCGGGCTCGCGGTTTTTGGCATGTTTGCCGCGCATGTTGTGACGATGCCGACCGAGGCGTTCACCTGGTCTGATCCCGCCACCTGGGTCCAGGCCGTCAATGGCACCTCCTCGATCCTTTTCGCCACGCTCGCGGGGGTTTCCCTCGCGTTGTTGACGGGCGGGAACAGGCGCTTGCGGGGCGCGGCGATGACCGGCGCTTCCTGGCGGATCGTTGTGCGTGCCGTCATGATCTGGATCATCGGCGTTCTGCTCGTGTTCACGCCGGTTCCGGTGTATGTCATCCTTCCGGCATACGGCGTGCTGTTTCTTGTGGCGATACCGCTGCTGAGGCTGCGGACCGGAGTGGTGATCGCTACCTCGGTGACGGCGGCGATCGTCATGCCTTTTGTCGTGTACGCGATAAATGACTCCGCGGTCTGGGCGATGCCGGGTTCCGATCTCGCGGCGGACCTTCTCGGATGGCACTATCCGTTCGTCCTGTGGATCGCGTTTATCGCGGCGGGAATCGCGATTGGCCGTGCCCGGATGAGCCGTCCCCGTGTCGCCATCGCCCTGGTGATGGTTGGCTCCGGGCTGGCGGTTCTGGGGCGATATGTGATCGGCGCACGGGAACAGGCCTGGCCCGTACTGAGCGCTGCGCCGCACTCGGGCGGTATCGGCGAGGCGGTCGGGACAGGCGGGCTTGCCGTGGCGATCATCGCCGGGTGCGTTCTTATGTGCCGCACTCCCGTGCGCTATTTCGTCTGGCCGATACGAGCGATCGGGTCGATGCCGCTGACGGCATATGTGGCGCAGCTGATGGTGTGGAACATCTGGATCTGGCGGGAGGAGGCCCGAACGGAGTTCGTGGACCCGATCGCTGGATTCGTCGCCCTGGAGCCGTTCTGGCCGTTGACGGTGGGAATATTGCTGGCCTGCTCGGCGTGGGCCTGGCTGGTGGGGCGGGGGCCGTTGGAATGGGTGCTCGCGGTCACAGCGCGCGCCATCGTTCCCGAGAGCGCTGGGCGTGCCCGACGTTCGGACACACGAGACTAGGCTGGAGGGCGTGAGTACGCCTGAGTCTGAGACCACCGCACACGGTACGAACGACGGCGCCCTGTGGGGCGGTCGATTCGCATCCGGCCCGAGCCCCGCGCTCGAGGCGCTGAGCCGATCGACGCATTTCGATTGGAAGCTCGCGCTGTATGACATCCGTGGTTCGCATGCGCACACGACGGCTCTGGAACGTGCCGGGTATTTGTCGGCGGACGATGCGCGCGAGATGCACGCGGGGCTCGAGCGACTGGCGCAGAAAGTGCGATCGGGTGAGGCTCAGCCGCGCCAGGCGGACGAAGACGTCCACGGTGCGATGGAGCAGCTGCTCCTCGACGAGGTCGGCCAGGAGCTTGGCGGGCGTCTGCGCGCGGGTCGCAGCCGCAACGACCAGATCGCGACGTTCGTCCGGATGTACCTGATCGATCACGCCGAGGTCATTGGGCGCGAGCTGCTGCAGCTCATTGACGCGATCGTCGCGCAGGCCGAGGCGCATCCCGAGGCGATTCTTCCCGGACGTACCCATCTTCAGCACGCGCAGCCGGTGCTCTTGGCTCACCAGCTGCAGGCACATGCCTGGCCGCTGGTGCGCGACATCGAGCGCCTCCGCGATTGGCGTGAGCGCGCCGGTGTCTCGCCGTACGGCGGCGGCGCTCTTGCCGGTTCTACTCTGGGGCTGGACCCGGCCCTTGTCGCTTCCGAGCTGGGCCTTGACCGTCCAGCAGAGAATTCGATTGACGCAACCGCTTCACGAGATGTCGTCGCGGAGTTCGCCTTCATCGCCGCGCAGATCGGTATCGACCTCTCGCGCATGGCGGAAGAGATCATCATCTGGAACACGCGAGAGTTCGACTTCGTCACGCTCGACGATGGATACTCCACCGGTTCCAGCATCATGCCGCAGAAGAAAAACCCCGACATCGCCGAGCTTGCTCGTGGAAAGTCGGGGCGGCTCATCGGGAACCTGACGGGCTTGCTTGCAACGCTGAAGGCGCTTCCCTTGGCCTACAACCGTGACCTGCAGGAAGACAAGGAGCCGATTTTCGACTCCGTTGAACAGCTCGAGTTGCTGCTGCCCGCGTTCACCGGCATGGTCGCCACACTGCGCTTCCACACCGAGCGGATGGCCGAACTCGCCCCCGAAGGCTTCTCTTTGGCGACCGACGTCGCCGAATGGCTGGTGAAAACGGGCGTTCCGTTCCGCGACGCGCATGAGATCTCGGGTGCGCTCGTTCGTGCGTGCGAAGACCGAGGAATCGGCCTGGAGGAGGCAGACGATGCGCTTCTCACCGATGTCTCGGAACACCTGAAGCCGGGTGTGCGTGAGGTGCTCACGATCGAGGGATCCGTGGCATCGCGCTCCGGTGTTGGCGGCACTGCCCCCGTGCGGGTCACTGAGCAGCGAGCCGAGCTGGCTACACGCGCTCAGGCCGCGTTCCATGCCCTGACCCGTGAGGAGAATCGGACCCCATGAGCGAAACGTCTGCGGTTGTTGCCGCGCAGGCCAACGACCCGAGCTTTGAGAATGTGTGGGACGAGCTCGTCTGGCGTGGGCTCATTCACGTCTCCACCGATGAGGGCGCGCTTCGCGAGCTTCTCGGCGGAGAGCCGATCGTTTACTACTGCGGTTTCGATCCGACGGCGTCGAGCCTGCACCTGGGTCATATGGTGCAGTTGCTGCTGATGCGTCGACTCCAGCTCGCCGGTCACAAGCCCCTGGGTCTTGTCGGCGGCGCAACGGGGCTGATTGGCGATCCCCGTCCGACGTCTGAACGCATGATGCAGACAAAGGAGACGGTCGAGGAGTGGGTAGAGAGTCTTCGCGCCCAGATCGAGCGCTTCCTGAGCTTCGACGGCGATAACGCCGCGCGGATGACGAACAACCTCGACTGGACGCAGGGGCTGTCGGCGATCGACTTCCTGCGGGATGTGGGGAAGCATTATCGCGTCGGCACGATGCTGAAGAAGGACGCCGTCAGCGCGCGCCTCAACTCGGATGCCGGCATTAGCTTCACCGAGTTCAGCTACCAGCTGCTGCAGGGAATGGACTTCCTCGAGCAGTACCGCCGTTTCGGCTGTGTTTTGCAGACCGGTGGCAGCGATCAGTGGGGCAACCTCACCAGCGGAACCGACCTCATTCACCGCGTTGAGGGTGTTTCGGTGCATGCGATCGGAACACCGCTGATCACCAACAGCGACGGGACGAAGTTCGGCAAGAGCGAGGGCAACGCGATCTGGCTCGATCCCGATATGTGCAGCCCGTACGCGTTTTACCAGTTCTGGCTCAACACGGACGATCGCGATGTGATTGAGCGCCTGAAGGTGTTCACCTTCCTCACGCGCGCCGAGATCAGCGAGTACGAACAGCTCGTCGTTGACGAGCCCTTCCGTCGGGCGGCGCAAAAGCGGCTTGCTCTCGAGGCAACTACGCTCGCGCACGGACACGACGCCGTTGTCAAGGCGATTGCGGCGAGCGAGGCGCTCTTCGGCAAGGGGGATCTCGGGTCGCTCGACGCCGGCACGCTGGCGGCGGCGCTTGCTGAGCTCCCGAACGCCACGCTGACCGAGGGAACATCCGTGATCGATGCGCTCGTCGCAACGGAACTCGTGACGTCCGCGTCCGAGGCACGGCGTGCCATCAAACAGGGTGGTGTGTCCGTCAACGGTGAAAAGGTGGCATCGGATGATGCCGTTGTCGAGGGAAGCCTGCCGGGCAGTGTTGCGGTTCTTCGCCGCGGCAAGAAGGCACTCGCAGGAGTGTTCTTCGGCTAACGTCGAATGACAACAGAGGAGAGACCGATGGCGCAGAACGGCGACAAGCTCGAAACGGGCACAACACCGACGCCATCGGCCTCTTCGATGCCGTGGCATCAGACCGCAGAGCGCATCGCGGAGCTGGCGAAGGACAAGCAGCGACGTTCGTCGATTCTCGATCGCGCGGCGGATGCGAGCGCTGATGTGATGAAAGGCGGCGACCCTCACCGATTCGCAACGGCGCTCGAGAGCGATCCCGAGGCGGCGCAGATGCTAGAGCAGGTGCGCCAGCTGTCCAGCGAGGAGGGGCGTATTGCCGCAATGCGGGAACTTGGCGTCCACGTCAAGGGTGACGCAACCGAGAAATTTGGGATCACGGATCCCGTTGCGGATCGTCTTCTCGCCGAGTCGGAGGCGCTGAGAACGCCCGAGGGCAGGGCGAGGCTTCTGAGTGAGTACACGAGTGATGCGCAGGCCGCGCTAGCGGATCGTGTGCGAGACAAGCTGTCGCCGTTGGAAGAGCGTCGCGCCGCCGCGGCTGAGCTGCTTCCCTCGGGGCCGAAGGGTCTGCGTCGCGACGGCAAGGACCGCGGAGCAATGGCGGGAATCGTTTTTGCGTTTCTGACGCTGACGGGCGTGGTGATCGCCGGCGTCGTCGTTCTCGGGATTCTCGTCGCGAGCTGAGGACCTTGTGCGCGGTGTGACCGCGCAGATGATCGAAAATGATCGCTGGTGCCGATATCGGCCCTCGGCGCTGCGACGGCCCTGTCCATGGGGGCCTTCGGCATCGTCCCGCTGCCTCCGCGGCCGTTGAGATTGCGGCCGATGCCGTCGTCGACGTCTGCTCTGCTTCGGGAACAAGGCTTTCGGCATCGTTCACAGAAAGTGCGAGCTATTCCGCGAGCAACGTCTGTGATGGCAAAGCTTCGACGTCCTGGTCCACCTGGGCGCCGAACCAAGGAGCCCCGGCGCAAGCCGTCCTGACGGCCGGTTTCTCGGGCGCATGGAACATCAGCTCCGTGTCGTTTTCGATTATTGAAGGGACAACACAGTCCTTCCAGGTGGAAGCGCGGGATTCTGAAGGCGTCTGGACCGAGCTCGCCAGCGAACAGCCGCCCGCGGGCGGGCGCGTCGAGCTCACGGTAGACGCCCCGGACGCAACCGGAATCCGCGTGGTTTTCCAGACGCCCGGCTCCTACGTCAAGGTCAACAACATGTCGCTCGAGGGGACGGCATCGGATGCTCCGGGATTCATCGACTGGCAAGAGATCATCGTCGATGGAAACGACGTCGAGCGCGACGAGGCGGGAGCCCCGTTCAACACGTTCGGTGGGTTCGGAGCCGTCTCGGCGAACAACACCTCCAGCCTGCTGGTCGACTACAAAGAAGAGCACCCGGATGTCTACTGGAACATCCTTCACGCGATCTTCGACGAGGAAACCGGCGCGGGACTGAACCACATCAAGCTCGAGCTCGGCGGCGATGTCGACACGTCCTCGGGAGCCGAACCGGCGACCAAGCGCGCAGAAGACGAGCCGGCGGACGTGCTGCGCGGGGCCGGGTTCCACCTCGTCGCGGACGCGCGCACGATCAACCCCGACATAAACGTCGAAGCGTTGCGCTGGGCGGAACCGTCATGGACGGAGGGCGATTACGACAAGTGCTTCGCGTGGTATCTCGAAACCATGGAGGCCGCCTATGACACCTTCGGTATCGAGTTCACCTACATGTCGCCATCGCAGAACGAGGTGCGCGGCCGGCAGTGGCAGCAGAACGAATTGGACTGGACGGTGTGGTTCGCGAAGGCGCTCGCCGAACAGGCCAACGCCGAAGACGCTCGCTACGACTATTCCGACATTCGGATCGTCGCGCTCGACTCCTAACGGGCTCGGCTTGGCGGGACCTGCCCGAGCGGTTCGGGAACTGGAACACGATCTACAAGAACTTCCGCCGATGGGCGAGCGACGGCGTCTGGGACGACCTGCTCACCCACTCGACGAGATCCACGTCCCCGGACGCGGCCGTCCACGCCGGCGTCCCGACCGCGTGATCGCGGACAAGGGGTATCCGTCGAAGAAGAACCGGGCCTGGCTGCGCGAGCGCGGCATCAAGACCACGATCCCCGAGCGCGATGACCAGATCGCGAAGCGTCGCAAGAAGCGAGGCAGGCCGATCGACTTCGGCGACGAGCAGCAGGAGCGCTACAAGGGCCGCAACGTGATCGAGCGATGCTTCAGCTTCGTCAAGCAGTGGCGAGCACTCGCGTCCCGCTACGACAAGACCGCCCGCTCATACGCGGCCGGACTCTGCCTCTCCGCGGCCCTCCAATGGATTTAGCAACACGGCCTAATCGGAGCGATCTTCCTCATCGCGCTCGCGCAGTCGGTGCGCACCGGTGTGTCCTCCGAAGCCATCGCGGGAATGCGCGCGGGGACGCGGTGGGGGCGACGCTTTCCGGCTGTCGTGATGGGCGCGGCCGCGATCGCTCTTGTCGGCGTCGCGGTCACCGGTGCGCTGCTGGGTGATACCCCGCTTTTGCTCGGCGATGTCACGAACTGGATGCGAGGAGTCGCCTCGGTTCACATCGAGATCGTGTTGGAAACGCGAACGCCCCGCGTCCTTGCTGCAGCGCTTGCTGGCGCATGCTTGGCCGTCGCTGGTTGCCTTGTGCAGACCGTCACAAGGAATCCGCTCGCCGACCCCGGGATCCTCGGAATTTCCGGAGCCGCGGGGCTCGGAGCCGTCGCGGTGATCGTCACGGCTCCTTCCGTCGGCTTCGTGTCGACGCTGGGCGGGGCGCTCCTCGGTGCTGCGCTCGCGGCAGTTGTGGTTTTCGTTCTGGGCACGGGACGCAGCGCGTCTCCGGCCCGAACGGTTCTCGTCGGTGTGGGTGTGGGGGCGGCGGCAGGCGCGTTGACAACACTGCTCATCGTTCGCACGGACCCGTTTAACCAGACGCTGGCGATCACGTGGCTCGGCGGATCGACGTATGGCGCGACGCTCATGCACCAGCTCCCGATGCTGGTCGTCCTCGTGGCGGCAGGGGTCGTGCTCTCGCGAACGGGCCGTGATCTGGATCTCGTGCAGTTTGACGACACCACACCGCGCACGCTCGGAATCGATCTCGGTCGCACGCAGATTCTGCACATTGCGATCGCCGTTGTGCTCACGGCGGTGGCGACGGCTTCTGTTGGTGTCATCTCGTTTGTTGGATTGGTGGCTCCGCACGCGGCGCGACTGATGATTGGCAAACGGCATGCGAGGGTGCTACCGCTTGCGGCGATGCTCGGCGCAACGCTCGTTGTTATGGGAGACACGATCGGCCGGACAGCGATCGCCCCGGCGCAGTTGCCGGCGGGCCTGGCCACCGCGGTGATCGGTACCCCGTACTTCCTCTGGCTCCTGTGGCGCATGCGCACGCGACGCTGAGGGCGAGAGGACCTTGCCCGTCACCACAGCCGCCCGCCCAGACGAGGACCCCTCGTGTGGGCGGGCGGCTGTGTACGTGCGGGTATGCCTTGCCTCTTGACGACACGCCCGGGGATGGGGTGGGTTGGCGGGGCGGCCATTTCCGCGTAATGTAATCCCTTGTCGCCGCCAAGCGGTGAGGTTGAGCCGGAAGGTTCCCCGCCCCAGGACGTGCGACAGGCAGGAAAACTTATTATGAGTTTCGGTCTGGTTTTACTTCTTCGGGAGTGAATGTGAATCGGGATTGTCGTTTGAGGCGCTCCCAGGATTCATTCAGGCAGAGCGAGTAAGTTAGTTTCTTGTCGCCGATTTGGTTCTGCTGGTTCTGATTCGTCAAGTTGTTGGGTTTCTTTGAAACTTACGGCGTGTCGGATTTGACAGAGAGAATCGCTTCGGATAAGATAGAGAAGTTGCCCCAGAGGGCCGGCTCGGAAGAGTCGGGGCTGGGAGCGTCTGATCCTTGAGAACTCAACAGCGTGCACTTGTCAAATGCCAAATTATCCTCGGCACTCACTTTGTGGGTGTTTGAGAATTCCTTTGGATCATTTGATGTCAGCAATGACATCTATTTATATGGTCAGTTCAAACTCGCTGCTTCCGCGTTTTCCCGCGGTGGTATGCATCTTTTCTTTATGGAGAGTTTGATCCTGGCTCAGGATGAACGCTGGCGGCGTGCTTAACACATGCAAGTCGAACGATGAAGCTCCAGCTTGCTGGAGTGGATTAGTGGCGAACGGGTGAGTAACACGTGAGCAACCTGCCCCGAACTCTGGGATAAGCGCTGGAAACGGCGTCTAATACCGGATACGAACCAGAGCGGCATCGCTTCTGGTGGGAAAGAATTTCGGTTCGGGAGGGGCTCGCGGCCTATCAGCTAGTTGGTGAGGTAATGGCTCACCAAGGCGTCGACGGGTAGCCGGCCTGAGAGGGTGACCGGCCACACTGGGACTGAGACACGGCCCAGACTCCTACGGGAGGCAGCAGTGGGGAATATTGCACAATGGGCGCAAGCCTGATGCAGCAACGCCGCGTGAGGGACGACGGCCTTCGGGTTGTAAACCTCTTTTAGTAGGGAAGAAGCCTTCGGGTGACGGTACCTGCAGAAAAAGCGCCGGCTAACTACGTGCCAGCAGCCGCGGTAATACGTAGGGCGCAAGCGTTATCCGGAATTATTGGGCGTAAAGAGCTCGTAGGCGGTTTGTCGCGTCTGCTGTGAAAACTGGAGGCTCAACCTCCAGCCTGCAGTGGGTACGGGCAGACTAGAGTGCGGTAGGGGAGATTGGAATTCCTGGTGTAGCGGTGGAATGCGCAGATATCAGGAGGAACACCGATGGCGAAGGCAGATCTCTGGGCCGTAACTGACGCTGAGGAGCGAAAGAGTGGGGAGCAAACAGGCTTAGATACCCTGGTAGTCCACTCCGTAAACGTTGGGAACTAGTTGTGGGGGCCTTTCCACGGTCTCCGTGACGCAGCTAACGCATTAAGTTCCCCGCCTGGGGAGTACGGCCGCAAGGCTAAAACTCAAAGGAATTGACGGGGACCCGCACAAGCGGCGGAGCATGCGGATTAATTCGATGCAACGCGAAGAACCTTACCAAGGCTTGACATATACCGGAAACGGCTGGAGACAGTCGCCCCCTTGTGGTCGGTATACAGGTGGTGCATGGTTGTCGTCAGCTCGTGTCGTGAGATGTTGGGTTAAGTCCCGCAACGAGCGCAACCCTCGTTCTATGTTGCCAGCACGTTATGGTGGGAACTCATGGAATACTGCCGGGGTCAACTCGGAGGAAGGTGGGGATGACGTCAAATCATCATGCCCCTTATGTCTTGGGCTTCACGCATGCTACAATGGCCGGTACAATGGGCTGCGATACCGCGAGGTGGAGCGAATCCCAAAAAGCCGGTCCCAGTTCGGATTGTAGTCTGCAACTCGACTACATGAAGTCGGAGTCGCTAGTAATCGCAGATCAGCAACGCTGCGGTGAATACGTTCCCGGGTCTTGTACACACCGCCCGTCAAGTCATGAAAGTCGGTAACACCTGAAGCCGGTGGCCTAACCCTTTTGGGAGGGAGCTGTCGAAGGTGGGATCGGTAATTAGGACTAAGTCGTAACAAGGTAGCCGTACCGGAAGGTGCGGCTGGATCACCTCCTTTCTAAGGAGCTTCTGACACTTTCGGGTGTCCAGAGCCTCGTTCGGAGCGAATGTCTTCGGAGGGGTTTGCTCATGGGTGGAACATTTGACAGGGCGTCTCTTCTGCGGGGCGATTTTTAGTACACCAGCTTGCTGGTCGGAACGGGGTCGTTGTGTGGTGGGGGCGCGTGCACGTTGTTGGGTCCTGAAGGCTCAGTCGTTTGACTGCAGCTTTCCGCCCTGTGTTGAAGCCTTTGTGGTGGATGCGTGGGTGCGACCGTACTTTGAGAACTACACAGTGGACGCGAGCATCTTAAAGAAAGCGAACACACAAGGCTTTTGTTTTGTGTGACTCATGTGATTTCAAGTCTTTAAGAGCAAACGGTGGATGCCTTGGCATCTGGAGCCGAAGAAGGACGTAGCAATCTGCGATAAGCCTTGGGGAGCCGATAAGCGGGCTGTGATCCGAGGATTTCCGAATGGGGAAACCCCGCTGGGTGCGTTTACGTATCCCAGTGACTCCCGTCTGAATATATAGGGCGGGTAGAGGGAACGTGGGGAAGTGAAACATCTCAGTACCCACAGGAAGAGAAAACAAAAGTGATTCCGTGAGTAGTGGCGAGCGAAAGCGGATGAGGCTAAACCGAGCGTGTGTGATAGCCGGCAGGCGTTGCACGTTCGGGGTTGTGGGACCTACCTAAAATCGCTGCCGTGGTTTTGATCGTACAGAAGCGTATAGACGAACAGGTTTGAATGCCTGACCAGAGAGAGTGCGAGTCTCGTAGTCGACATGCGTGTTCTGCGGTGGAAGGTATCCCAAGTAGCACCGGGCCCGTGAAATCCGGTGTGAATCTGTCAGGACCACCTGATAAGCCTAAATACTTCCAGATGACCGATAGCGGACAAGTACCGTGAGGGAAAGGTGAAAAGTACCCCGGGAGGGGAGTGAAATAGTACCTGAAACCGTTTGCTTACAAACCGTTGGAGCTCCCATTGAGGGGTGACAGCGTGCCTTTTGAAGAATGAGCCTGCGAGTTAGTGATACGTGGCGAGGTTAACCCGAGTGGGGTAGCCGTAGCGAAAGCGAGTCTGAATAGGGCGATCGAGTCGCGTGTTCTAGACCCGAAGCGAAGTGATCTATCCATGGCCAGGTTGAAGCGACGGTAAGACGTCGTGGAGGACCGAACCCACTTAGGTTGAAAACTGAGGGGATGAGCTGTGGATAGGGGTGAAAGGCCAATCAAACTTCGTGATAGCTGGTTCTCTCCGAAATGCATTTAGGTGCAGCGTTGCGTGTTTCTTGCCGGAGGTAGAGCTACTGGATGGCCGATGGGCCCCAAAAGGTTACTGACGTCAGCCAAACTCCGAATGCCGGTAAGTGAGAGCGCAGCAGTGAGACGGTGGGGGATAAGCTTCATCGTCGAGAGGGAAACAACCCAGACCACCATCTAAGGTCCCTAAGCGCGTGCTAAGTGGGAAAGGATGTGGAGTTGCTTAGACAACCAGGAGGTTGGCTTAGAAGCAGCCACCCTTGAAAGAGTGCGTAATAGCTCACTGGTCAAGTGATTCCGCGCCGACAATGTAGCGGGGCTCAAGCACGCCACCGAAGTTGTGGCATTGACACATGCGATAGGCCTTCGTGGTCCAGTCGTGTTGATGGGTAGGAGAGCGTCGTGTGCTGGGTGAAGCGGCGGAGTGATCCAGCCGTGGACGGCACACGAGTGAGAATGCAGGCATGAGTAGCGAATGACACGCGAGAAACGTGTCCTCCGAAAGACCAAGGGTTCCAGGGTCAAGCTAATCTTCCCTGGGTAAGTCGGGACCTAAGGCGAGGCCGACAGGCGTAGTCGATGGACAACGGGTTGATATTCCCGTACCGGCGAAGAACCGCCCAAGCTAATCCAGTGGTGCTAAGTGCCCGAAACCTTCTATCGTTGCCTTCGGGTGACACCGGGAGGTGGAGCGCACGACCCCATGCTGGTGCGGTTAGCGTATTAACAGGTGTGACGCAGGAAGGTAGCCCATGCCAGGCGATGGTTGTCCTGGTTCAAGCATGTAGGCCGAGAGATAGGCAAATCCGTCTCTCGTGATGGCTGAGATGTGATGAGGATAAGTGGGTGATCCTATGCTGCCGAGAAAAGCATCGACGCGAGGTTCTAGCTGCCCGTACCCCAAACCGACTCAGGTGGTCAGGTAGAGAATACCAAGGAGATCGAGATAATCGTGGTTAAGGAACTCGGCAAAATGGCCCCGTAACTTCGGGAGAAGGGGCGCCCAGCGCGTATAGGACTTGCTCTGAAAGCGTGTGTGGGCCGCAGAGACCAGTGGGGAACGACTGTTTATTAAAAACACAGGTCCGTGCTAAGTTGCAAGACGATGTATACGGACTGACGCCTGCCCGGTGCCGGAAGGTTAAGAGGACGGGTTAACCGTAAGGTGAAGCTCAGAATTTAAGCCCCGGTAAACGGCGGTGGTAACTATAACCATCCTAAGGTAGCGAAATTCCTTGTCGGGTAAGTTCCGACCTGCACGAATGGCGTAACGATTCCCCAACTGTCTCAACCACGAACTCGGCGAAATTGCATTACGAGTAAAGATGCTCGTTACGCGCAGCAGGACGGAAAGACCCCGTGACCTTTACTATAGCTTGGTATTGGTGTTCTGTATGGCTTGTGTAGGATAGGTGGGAGACTGTGAAGCATTCACGCTAGTGTGTGTGGAGTCGTTGTTGAAATACCACTCTGGTCATTTGGGACATCTAACTTCGGACCGTAATCCGGTTCAGGGACAGTGCCTGGTGGGTAGTTTAACTGGGGCGGTTGCCTCCCAAAGAGTAACGGAGGCGCCCAAAGGTTCCCTCAACCTGGTTGGCAATCAGGTGGCGAGTGTAAGTGCACAAGGGAGCTTGACTGTGAGACTGACAGGTCGAGCAGGGACGAAAGTCGGGACTAGTGATCCGGCAGTGGCTTGTGGAAGCGCTGTCGCTCAACGGATAAAAGGTACCTCGGGGATAACAGGCTGATCTTGCCCAAGAGTCCATATCGACGGCATGGTTTGGCACCTCGATGTCGGCTCGTCGCATCCTGGGGCTGGAGTAGGTCCCAAGGGTTGGGCTGTTCGCCCATTAAAGCGGTACGCGAGCTGGGTTTAGAACGTCGTGAGACAGTTCGGTCCCTATCCGCTGCGCGCGTAGGAAGTTTGAGAGGATCTGACCCTAGTACGAGAGGACCGGGTTGGACGAACCTCTGGTGTGCCAGTTGTTCCGCCAGGAGCATGGCTGGTTGGCTACGTTCGGGATGGATAACCGCTGAAAGCATCTAAGCGGGAAGCCGGCCTCAAGATGAGACTTCCATGGGCTTCGGTCCGAGAGGCTCCCAGCAGACTACTGGGTTGATAGGCCAGATGTGGAAGCACAGTAATGTGTGTAGCTGACTGGTACTAATAAGCCGATGACTTGATAACATTTCACCTTCTGCGGGTGTGCGCGTCCACTTTGTGGTTCTCAGAGTATGGTTTCACCGTTCTGGGGGCTGTTGATATTTGAATAGTGATTTGCTGTTCGAAGCATAGGTTTACCGCCCGTTTTGGGTTGGTTGATGAGTGTTTCGGCGGTTATAGCGAGAGGGAAACGCCCGGTTACATTCCGAACCCGGAAGCTAAGCCTCTCAGCGCCGATGGTACTGCATGGGGGACTGTGTGGGAGAGTAGGACACCGCCGGACTTAACTTGAGACGAAAGGGTCGCCCAAAGCAGGGCGGCCCTTTCGTGCGTTATGGGCAGGTTCTAGGATCAAAAGCATCCGGGACCGCTTCGCAGCAGTCAACATATGCTGGGTGGGAAACCACACCGGCCAATAGGGGAGTGGACATGGCCACCGACGACAATAAAGAATCACGCGACCGCCGGAATGACGGCGATCGTGCACGTCGTGATGGCGGCGAACGTCCCTCCCGGGGCCGTGGCGACGAGCGCGGCGAACGCCCGCGACGCGACGGTGGCGATAACCGTGGGGGCGGAAAGAGATTCGACCGCGAAGGCGGCCGAGACTCTTCCCGCAGCGCCGACCGATCCGGTCGCCCCTCCGGCGGATACCAGGGGCGTAGCTCTGCTGATCGTAAACCGTACAACCGCGACGATCGCGGTGCTTCTTCGGACCGGAAGCCGTACACCCGTAACGATCGTGGTGGACGTCCGTCCTACAACCGCGACGACCGTGGTGGTTCTTCGGATCGGAAGCCGTATGGTTCCCGCGATGACCGTGGTGGACGCCCGTCCTACAACCGCGACGACCGTGGTCGTTCTTCGGATCGGAAGCCGTATGGTTCCCGCGATGACCGTGGTGGACGCCCGTCCTACAACCGCGACGACCGTGGTCGTTCTTCGGATCGGAAGCCGTATGGTTCCCGCGATGACCGTGGTGGACGCCCGTCCTACAACCGCGACGACCGCGGCGGTTCTTCGGACCGGAAGCCCTATAGCCGCGACGACCGTGGTGGTTCTTCGGATCGGAAGCCGTACGGCGCGCGTGATGACCGTGGTGGACGCCCGTCCTACAACCGCGACGACCGTGGTGGTTCCTCGGATCGGAAGCCGTATGGTTCCCGCGATGACCGTGGTGGACGCCCGTCCTACAAGCGCGACGACCGTGGTGGTTCCTCGGATCGGAAGCCGTATGGTTCCCGGGACGACCGTGGTGGACGCCCGTCCTACAAGCGCGACGACCGTGGTGGTTCCTCGGATCGGAAGCCGTATGGTTCCCGGGACGACCGTGGTGGACGCCCGTCCTACAAGCGCGACGACCGCGGTGGTTCTTCGGACCGCAAGCCTTACGGCGCGCGTGATGACCGTGGTGGACGTCCGTCGTACAACCGCGACGACCGCGGCGGTTCTTCGGACCGCAAGCCTTACGGCGCGCGTGATGACCGTGGTGGACGTCCGTCCTACAACCGTGACGACCGCGGCGGTCGCCCCTCGTACGGTCGTGACGACCGCCGGGACGACGACCGAAACTCGCGTCCGCCCCAGGCAGATCGCATTCCGGACCCCGAACTGCCGGATGAGATCACGCCGAAGGACCTCTTTCCTTCCGCGCGCAACGAGCTGAAGACTCTCAGCAAGGAGAACGCGGAGCGCGTCGCTCGTCACCTGGCGATGGCTAGCGCCGTTATCGAGGAAGACCCGGAGCTAGCGCACGAGCACGCGCAGGCGGCTGTCCGTCACGCCGGACGTGTTGCTGTTGCCCGCGAGACGCTCGCGGTGACCGCCTATACCGTCGGTGACTTCGCCCTGACGCTGCGCGAGCTGCGCACGGTGCGTCGCATCACGGGACGCAACGATCACGTGGCGATGATTGTTGACAGCGAGCGCGGTGTTGGACGACCGGAGAAGGCCTTGGAAGAGGGCCGCTCGGCCGACCTCGCATCGCTTCCCATCGGCCAGCGAGTTGAGCTGGCGATCGCCATGTCTGGTGCACGCCTCGACTTGGGGCAGACCGAGCTCGCGCTCCACGAACTCGATGTTCCTGGTGACGACCCGGGCCGCGCATTCGAGTGGAGCGCCGGTCTGTACGCTGCGCGCGCCGCGGTTCTCGAAGACCTCGGTCGCACATCGGAGGCAGAGATGTGGGCGCACCGCGCCGAGGTCGCAGGTGATGCGATCGCCGCGAAGCTCGCCGAAGACGACACCATTGTGATCGACGAGATCGAAATCGAGATGTCCGACGAGGAGCGCGCTGCATACGAGGCCGCTTACGCAGACGCAGACGCTGTTGACGAGGGGAAGGACTCCCTGCCCCTCGACCCTGCTGAGGACGACTCCGAGGAAGAGCCGGCGGACGATGAGTCTGGCCTTCCGGAATCGCCTGAGGACATTGTTGTCGACGACACTTCGATCCAGGACGAGGTAACGGAACTCCTCGCGGCAGCGGGAATCACGGACGACGACGATGATGATCAGGTGGAGGCGTAACCGAATGGGTCTGTTCTCGAAGAAGGTTGGCCCCGCGCCCATCGACGGCGTCGATGTCCTCTTCGCCGATCTCGATGGCGTTGTGTATGCGGGTCCTGGCGCGATTCCGCACGCGGTAGAAAGCCTCAACCGCGCGGAGGACGAGGGCCGCCGTCTTGGCTACATCACGAACAACGCCTCCCGAACAGATGCGGCTGTCGCCCAGCACCTGGCCGATCTGGGGCTGCGTACGCGGGCGGAAGACGTCGTCACCAGCCCGCAGGCGGCATCGCGGCTTCTCGCCGAGAAGGTGCCGGCCGGTTCGACGATTCTTGTTGTGGGCGGCGAGGGCCTTGTCGTCGAGCTCGAGAAGTCGGGCTTCGTCGTCACCCGCAGCGCCGAGGATAACCCTGCCGCTGTTGTGCAGGGCTTCAACCCGGATGTTGCGTGGACACATCTTGCAGAGGCGGCGTTCGCCCTTGCGCTGCCAGAGGATCAGGGCGGCATCCCCTGGATCGCCACCAACACGGACTGGACGATTCCGCGTGAGCGGGGCATCGCACCGGGTAACGGGACGCTCGTGTCTGCTGTGCACACGGCGGTCGGACGCCTGGCTACCGTTGCGGGCAAGCCGGAAGCGCCGATCTTCCACGCCGCGGTCGCGCGCTTCGGCGCGAAGAAGCCGTTGATGCTCGGCGACCGGCTCGACACCGACATTCAAGGGGCGCAGGCCGCCGGAGTGGATTCGGCGATCATCCTCACCGGAATCGACCGTCCGAAGCATGTGCTTGCTGCACTTGACCACCAGCGGCCGACATACATCCTCGGCGATCTGCGCGATATGTTCGAGCCGTATCCGGTTGTCACCCACAAGGGTGATGTCACGACGGTCAGGGATGCGTCCGTTCGCATCGATGGCGTCGATGTGATCATCGAGTCAGAGGGAAGCGACGACCTCGATCTGATTCGGGCCGGTGCGCACGCGATCTGGGCAACGGGCCGTCAGATCTTCGGGTTCCGTGTTCCGGAGCGCCTGTACCGCGACACCTTCCACCGTCCTTAGCCCGTCTTCTTCCGCCCCGGGGCCTTTCTTCGTCGCATCGGCGTCGCACGAGGGCTCCGGCGCGGGGGAGCCGTATCGTTGGACCCATGAGTGAAGAGCTGGTGTCCCGGCTGGATGTCATCGAAACGCAGCCACTTGCCGAGCGTGCAGAGTCGTATCTGCGGCTTCACGAGGAATTCACGCGCACTCTTGAGCAGGCACCGGAGTGACGTCCCGCCTGGACGCCGCGCTGGCCGAGCGCGGCCTTGCGCGATCGCGCACACACGGCGCGCGACTGATCGTTGACGGCAGGGTCACGGTTGATGGTGCAACAGCAACGAAGGCATCCATCCGGGTGTCCGATGAAGCTGATATTTGCGTCGACGAACCGGATCGGTACGTCAGCCGCGCGGCCCACAAGCTCATCGCGGCCCTCGACGCATTCGGCATCGACCCGGCGGGGCGCGTTGCCCTCGACATGGGAGCGTCGACGGGCGGCTTCACCCAGGTGCTCCGTGAGCGCGGGGCCGCCCCGGTTCTCGCCGTCGATGTCGGCCACGATCAGATCGCGCCGCTCATCGCCGCCGATGAGCACGTGCACGTTGTCGAGGGATTCAACGTCCGTTTCATGACGCGCGAGGCGCTTGTCGCACGCACCGGGGTCACCGAGCTGCCGAGCGTGATCACGGGAGATCTGTCCTTTATCTCTCTCGATCATGTTTTGCCCGCGGTAGCCGATGTCGCCGCGCCGGGCGCCGATGTTGTTCTGCTCATCAAACCGCAGTTTGAAGTGGGCAGAACGAACGTTCGGTCGGGGATCGTGGAGGATGCGGCTCTGCGCGCACAGGCAGTTCGAGATGTGCTCCAGGCGGCATGCGCTCTTGGCCTCGGCATTCTGGGCGTTGTGCCGAGCCCGCTGCTCGGCACGCACGGAAACGTGGAAGTTGTCGTTCATCTCGCGCCGGGCAGGGGCTCCGATCCGACACAATGGGAAGACGCGATCGTCCGGCACACACGCCGCGACGCGAGCGTATCGGACGGAGGACGATGAGCGGTCGGAGCATTCTGATCGTCGCGCACGCGTATCGCGACGACACGGTCGAGGCGGCCGCGCGCATCGTCTCCATCATTCGTGAGCAGGGTGCGACGCCGGTTTTCGCCGAAGACGATCGCGAAGAACTTTCGGCGATTGTCCCCGATCTGCGATCAGTTCGTCTGCTGGGCATCGATGTGCCCTTGGCCGAGATCGACGCGGCTATTGTGCTGGGCGGCGATGGGACGATTCTGCGTGCCGCTGAGCTCGTCCGCGGCGGCACCGCCCCCATTCTGGGCATCAACATGGGGCACGTCGGTTTTCTTGCCGAGATCGAGCGCGACGATATGGATGATGCCGTCGATCGCATTCTCGCGGGCGACTACGGGGTGGAAGAACGCCTCGCGCTGAACGTTCGTGTGCGTGATCGCACGGGCGAGGTGGTCTACGAGACATGGGCGCTCAACGAGGCCTCGATCGAGAAGGATTCTCGAGAGCGCATGATCGAGCTCGTGATCGAGATCGACGGGCGCCCGCTGTCGGCTTTTGGCGCCGACGGATGCGTGATCGCCACCCCGACGGGGTCGACGGCCTACAGTTTCTCCGCTGGCGGCCCGGTGATCTGGCCCAGTGTGCAGGCGATCGTGGTGGTTCCACTCTCCGCCCACGCGCTGTTCGCCCGTCCGCTCGTTGTGGGACCTGAGCACGCGGTGGCCGTGGAACTGGCGAGCGGGATCGGCGGAAGCGGCATCCTGTGGTGCGATGGGCGCAGATCTCACCCCCTTCCGCCCGGAGCGCGCGTTTCTGTGCGACGGGCCGAGACCCCCGTTCGCCTGGCGCGGTTGCATCCGGCCGCATTCACGGACCGGCTGGTTCGAAAGTTCCAGCTTCCGGTCCAGGGCTGGCGCGGACCCATGGGACCGACGATGACAAGCTCCGTGAAAGTGATCCCCGAGACGGGGCCGCGATCGGGTGCTGAGGAGGAATCTGAGTGATCGAGGAGATGCGACTGCGTGACCTTGGCGTGATCGCCGATGCCGCGTTGCCGATCGGGCCAGGCTTTACCGCCATCACCGGCGAAACGGGTGCGGGGAAGACCATGGTGGTCACCGGCCTCGGCCTGCTTCTCGGGGCTCGTGCGGCCGGAGGAACAGTGCGCAAGGGAGCGTCGAACGCCGCTGTTGAGGGCATCTGGGAAGTGGATTCTGAGGGCCCGGTGGCCGATCGTGTGCGCGACGCGGGCGGAGAGCTCGAACCGATCGGCGGCGGGCGCAGCGAGCTGTATCTGTCTCGCACCATCGCGGCGGAAGGGCGGAGCCGCGCATCCGTTGGGGGGCGAGCGGCCCCGGCCGGCGTTCTCGTTGACCTGGCGGAGCGGCTTGTGGCCGTTCACGGTCAGACCGATCAGCTGCGGCTGAAGTCCCGCGCTGCGCAGCGCGATGCGCTCGACCGCTTCGGCGGGCCCGCTGTGCAGAACGCGCTGAACACGTTCGCCGAGGCCTTTGAGGCGTGGAGTGCGATCGATCACGATCTGACGCAGCTCATTGCCGATCGCGATGCGCGAGCCGCGGAAGCGGATCGTTTACGCGTTCTGCTGGGAGAGATCGAAGCAATCGCACCGGAAGACGGGGAAGACGAGCTGTTGGATGCCCGTGCGGTGCGCTTGCAGAACGCGGAGCAACTGCGCGAAGCCGGGCTGCTTGCGCGCGAGGCACTGTCGAGCGAGGAGGGGACTCCCGATGTCGCGGCGATTCTCGGGGTGGCCCGTGCGGCGCTGGATCGCGTGAGCGACCCGGCACTCGACACCATTAACGCTCAGATCGCTGATCTCGGGTATCGCGCGAACGATCTGGCCATCGAACTGTCGAGCTACCTGGCTGATCTGGACGAGCACGGTCCGGCGGAACTGGCCGAGGTGGAAGAGCGCCGAGCCGCTCTGGCCGGCCTCGTTCGCGCGCACGGATCGCTGTCGGCCGCCCTGGCGCTGCAGGAGAGCGGATCGGCGCGTCTGGCGGAGCTCGATGACGACGGCGATCGAACCGAACGCCTTACAGCGTTGCGTGATGAGGCGCGCGCTGCCCTCGACCTCGCGGGAGACCGGCTGACGACCGAACGCACGGAAGCTGCGGGCCGGCTCGGCGCGGCGGTCACAGAGGAACTGCGCTCTCTGGCGATGCCGGACGCGCGCCTCGTTGTGGACGTCACTCCGGGCACGGAGACCAGAAAAGGGCGCGATGATGTGGCTTTTCTTCTCTCGCCTCATCCTGGCTCCGATTCTGTTCCCGTTGCCAAGGGAGCATCGGGCGGTGAGCTGAGCCGCGTCATGCTGGCGATCGAGGTGGTGATCGCGGCAACAGATCCCGTTCCGACCTTCATCTTCGACGAGGTCGACGCGGGGATCGGCGGAGCCGCGGCGATCGAGGTGGGTCGCCGGCTGGCGAAGCTGGCGGAAAATGCCCAGGTGATCGCCGTCACACACCTTGCTCAGGTCGCCGCCTTCGCAAACAACCACCTGAGCGTCGTGAAGTCGAGTGACGGATCGATCACGGCGTCGAGCGTTACCCGCTTGGTCGGCGCACAACGCGAAGAAGAAATGGCGCGCCTGCTGTCGGGAATGGCCGACAGCGACGCCGCGATCGAGCATGCGCGTGAGCTTCTCGCCCTCGGCGAACGATAGACGCTGACGCGAGACGGAGCCCTGAGTATGCTCGTAGTCAATTCCGTTTCGGCGCGAGTACACCACCATCATTCAGCCGTACCCACCGGAAGCCCAGAGATGAGCGTTAGGATCGAAGCCCGTGATGCAGACTTCTGACGCGGCAAGCAACGACACCACCAAACACATCTTTGTGACGGGCGGTGTCGTCTCCTCTTTGGGCAAGGGCCTGACGGCAGCGAGCCTCGGCAATCTGCTGACGGCGCGTGGTCTCCACGTGGTCATGCAGAAGCTGGATCCGTACCTCAACGTTGATCCGGGCACGATGAACCCATTCCAGCACGGCGAGGTTTTTGTGACGGACGACGGGTCGGAAACCGACCTCGACATCGGCCACTACGAGCGCTTCCTCGACATCAACCTCACCGCGGCCGCCAATGTGACCACCGGACAGGTGTACTCGCAGGTGATCTCCCGCGAGCGGCGCGGCGAGTACCTGGGCGACACCGTGCAGGTCATCCCGCACATCTCGGATGAGATCAAGCGCCGCATGCGCCTGCAGGCTGAGGACGACCCGAAGCCCGATGTGATCATCACGGAGGTGGGAGGAACCGTTGGTGACATCGAGTCGCAGCCGTTCCTCGAATCAGCTCGTCAGATTCGTCATGAGCTCGGCCGCGACAATGTGTTCTTCGTTCACGTTTCGCTCGTGCCGTTTATGGGCGCATCGGGGGAGCAGAAGACCAAGCCGACGCAGCATTCGGTTGCTGCCCTGCGTCAGGTGGGTATCCAGCCCGACGCGCTCGTTCTGCGCAGCGACCGCCCGGTCACCGAGTCGAACATGAACAAGATCGCTCTCATGTGTGACGTCGACCTGGAGGGCGTCGTCAACACGGTTGATCTGCCCAGCATTTATGACATCCCCTCCACCCTCAACACGCAGGGCCTCGACAGCTACATCGTCGGCAAGCTCGGCCTGACGAAAGCCGGCGAGGTCGACTGGACCCGCTGGCAGCAGGTGCTCGACGCCGTTCATCACCCCAAGCACGAGGTGACAATTGGTTTGGTGGGCAAGTACATCGACCTGCCCGATGCGTATCTGTCGGTGACGGAGGCGATCAAGGCCGGCGGTTTCGCGCGGGACGCGAAGGTCAACATCGAGTGGATTCCTTCCGACCTCTGCGAAACAGAAGACGGCGCACGCGAGCAGCTCACACACCTCGACGGCATCTGTGTTCCCGGCGGCTTCGGTATCCGCGGCATTGACGGAAAGCTGGGCGCGTTGCGCTTTGCGCGCGAACAGGGCATTCCTACGCTGGGGCTCTGCCTGGGTCTGCAGTGCATGGTTATCGAATACGCCCGAAACGTCGCCGGTATCGAGGGCGCGTCGTCGAGCGAGTTCGACCCCGAGACCGCTGCTCCCGTCATCGCGACGATGCAGGAGCAGGTCGAGATTCTCGAGGGAGGCGACCTGGGCGGCACGATGCGCCTCGGCCTGTACCCCGCAACGCTCGCACAGGGTTCCATCGCTGCTGAGGTTTACGGCGACACGTCCGTTGAGGAGCGTCACCGCCACCGCTACGAGGTGAACAACGCCTACCGCGAGCAGATCGCGTCGGCGGGGATGAACTTCTCCGGGATCAACGCCACGCTCGACCTGGTCGAGTTCGTTGAGCTGCCGCGCGAGGTCCACCCGTACTACATCGCAACGCAGGCTCACCCCGAGCTCCGGTCGCGCCCCACACAGGCGCATCCCCTCTTCCGCGGCCTCGTCGGCGCGGCGCTGGAGCGCCAGCGCGCCAGCGCGCTGTTCGAGGTTTCCGAGTGACGGAACTCCTTCGGGACGAGCCGCTCGAGGTCGAGGTGATCTCGAGCGAGCTCGCCTACCGGGGTGCCGTCTGGAATATCCGGGAAGATCGTTTCCGGTATGGCGACGATGAGATCGTGCGTCACTATGTCGATCACACGGGTGCCGTTGCGGTTGTTGCGCTGGACGAGGACGACCGCGTCCTGCTGATTCAGCAGTATCGTCATCCGATTCGGACGCGCGACTGGGAGATTCCGGCGGGACTCCGCGACGTCGACGGCGAAGATCTGCAGATCACGGCGGCGCGCGAGCTCGCGGAGGAGGCTGATCTGACCGCGTCCTCCTGGGAACGGCTGGGTGAGCTGGCGCCCACCCCCGGTGGCTCGGACGAGGTCATCCACCTGTTTCTTGCGCGCGGCATCGCCTCGTCTGGGGAGACCTTCGCGCGGGACGCTGAGGAGGCCGATATTCGTGCCGAGTGGGTGCCGCTCGAGGATGCTGTCGCTGCCGTGATGTCGGGCCGGATGCGCAATGCGGCCCTGATGGTCGGGGTGCTGATGACGGCGGAGCGGTTGCGCCGAGACCGGAGCTGATGTGCTCCTTGATCGCGCCGTCGATGCGTATTTGCGCCATATTGCGATCGAACGCGGGCTGAGCGATCACACCGTTCAGGCCTATGCCCGCGATCTCGCCGTGTACTCGGGATGGTTGGCGGAGCAGGGCATCGCCGAGACCGACGCCGTCACAGAACGACTCGTTTCGGAGTTCTCGGCGGAACGGTCCAGCGCCGTTCCTCCGCCAGCGGCATCATCGATTGCTCGCCTGCAGTCGTCCGTGCGCGGTTTCCACCGCTTCTTGGCGCGCGAGGGCATTGCGGATGATGATCCGTCGGCCCGCATCGTTCCGCCCAAGCAGGCGCAGAAGCTCCCGAAGGCGCTGACGATCGATCAGGTCGAGGCGCTTCTCGCGGCGCCCAGCTCGGAGGAGCCGTTGGGGATCCGTGATCGCGCTCTTCTTGAGCTGCTGTATGCGACGGGGGCACGGGTGAGCGAGGCGATCTCTCTTGACGTGGACGATCTGCGCACCGGGGAGGTCTTGCGTCTGCGCGGGAAGGGCAACAAGGAGCGGATCGTTCCCGTGGGGTCGTATGCGCGCGACGCGGTCGATGCGTATCTGACACGCGTGCGACCTAGCCTTGCGGCCAAGGGGAAGGCAACGCCGAGACTGTTCCTCGGGGCGCGCGGAGCTCCGTTGTCGCGCCAGAGCGCGTGGCTGGTGATTCAGAAAGCGGCTGAGCACGCCCAGCTGATGTCCTCGGTGTCACCGCACACGCTGCGGCACTCGTTCGCCACGCATCTTCTTCAGGGCGGCGCCGATGTGCGCGTTGTGCAGGAGCTGTTGGGCCACGCGTCGGTGGCGACAACGCAGATCTACACGCACGTCACGGCCGACACCTTGCGGGACATGTATCAGCAGGCGCATCCACGCGCGACCTGACGGGCGATGCGCGCGGCGCGCGCGTCCGTCTGAAGTTCACCCCAAGATCATCCTCTGGGGGGATGTACTCAGTATGGAATTGCTGGAAACGTATAACCAGACGTATTCGCGTTCTGCACCACAGCACTTCACTGATGAGGAATTCCATGCGCTCCACACGCACCGTTCTGGCCGTCGCAGCGACAGCCGCAGCCGCGCTTACCCTGTCTTCCTGCGGGATGATCGGCGGTCAGGCCACCCCGACTCAGGAGGACTCACCGCTCACGGAGTTCTTTGCGGCGCTCTACGGCTCTGACATGTCTCCCGAAGACTGGGAAGAGCAGTACGCCGAGCAGGAAAAAGAAGCGCAGGACATCATTGCCGCATGTATGCAGGCGGAGGGCTTCGAGTACATCCCCGAAACGGGCTCGTCCTCCGTATCGTTCGGCGATGACGTCGAGTGGAACCCGGACGACCGCGACTGGGTCGCTCAGTACGGATACGGGGTTTTTAATAACCCGTGGAACGACCAGCCGCAGGAAGAACAGCCGGTTGACGAATGGGTCGACCCCAACGCCGACTATGTCGAGTCGCTTTCCGAAGCCGAGCAGACCGCCTACTACGAGGTTCTGCATGGCGGAAACCCCACGGATGAGCAGTTGGAAGATCCGGACTTCGACTGGAGCACGCTTCCTCAGGGTTGCTGGGGCGAGGGCTACGCCGTGATGAACGGTGGCGACGAGATGGAAGCCGTCTATGAGCAGTTCGAGCCGCTCATGGAGCGCATGTTCGCCGTTTACGACGAGGCACAGAACGCTCCCGAGATGATCGAGCTCGACGCCGAGTGGTCGTCGTGCATGGCCGATAGCGGCTACGCGCAGTACACCAAGCAGTCTGAGGTGGAGCAGTCGTTCTACGACAAGCAGGAGCCGTTCTGGGAGGCCCAGAACGAGATGTGGGAAGGCGTCGACTGGGACACGATCACTGAAGAAGAGATCGAGCAGCTGGAAGCGCAGACGTCCGATGACCCCATGCAGTCGCCGGAGTGGGCGGAAGCCGCCGAAGAAGAGATCGCCACGGCGCTCGCAGACTTTGATTGCCGCGAGAAGCTGAACTATCGGGAAACGCAGCTGGAGATTCAGTTCGAGCTGGAAGAGCGGTTCATCAACGACAACCGGGCTGACCTGGAGGCGTTCCGATCGGCTGCCGAGCAGGCAAGCTGATCCGTGACCGACACACAACAGATCGCGCCAGAAGAACTCGACGAAATGCTGGCGGACGGCGACGCCGAAACCGCGGAATCTGGTGCTTCCGAGAAAACAGCGGGCCGCGGCGGCGGATGGCGACGCGTTCTCACGGGCAACCGTGCCCTGTGGATCACCGCGATCGTCGCTGTTATCGCCCTCACCGCCGGTCTCGTCGTTGGTCGCTTCGTGATCTCTCCGCTCGACGCGGCGGCGGGCGCGGGAGCTCCTGAGCCCGGCCTCGTCACGGTGCCGGTGGAGTTCGGCGAACTCAGCAATGACGTGACGATGCGCGGCGATGTCGCGTACGCCGACGCCGTCTCCCTCACCCTCGACACCACGTCGTTCACCGGTGCGGCCATCGTCACCGGGCAGGTTCCGTCGGTCGGCGATGAGCTCGACAAGATGTCGATCGCGCTGGAGGTCACGGGACGTCCCGTGATCGTGCTACCCGGCGACCTGCCCGCCTATCGCACGCTTCGGGTGGGCGTTTCCGGGCCGGACGTTCTTCAGCTCAAGCAGGCGCTCGCCGACGTGGGGATCGACCCCGGCAACGTCGAGTCCGATGTTTTCGACGCCGCGGCTGCCTCGGCAGTGGGTGTCCTCTACACCGAGGCCGGGTACCCTGCTCCCGAGCCGGAAGAGGGCTCTGGTGAGTCGGTTCGTGCGGCGGAAGACGGCGTGCGAGCGGCGGAACAGCAGCTGGTGGACGCGCGGTCGGCTCTTGCCGAAGCGGGCCAGGGCCCGAGCGAGATCGCCGTTCGCGAGGCCGACAGCCAGGTCGACAGCATTTGGCGTCAGATCGTTGCCCTCGAGAACCAGGGCGAAGACGCGCGTGACCTGCGTGACCAGTTGGAGATCGCCAAGCTGCAGCGCCAGGCGCTCGACGCCCCGCGCGACACCAGCGTTGAGCAGTCGATGGTCACCAGTGCCACTGAGGCCGTCGCCGCGGCGAATGAGGCGCTCGCCGCTGCCCGGGAAGACGCGCTCCCGTATCTGCCCGCGAGCGAGGTGCTGTTCCTCCAGGAGCTGCCGCGCCGTGTCGACTCGGTCAGTGTTTCGCGAGGCTCCTCCCTTGAGGGCGCCGCGATGACCGTCTCCGGTGCCAACGTGCGCCTCACGGGAACGGCCGCTCAGGCCGACATCGAGCTTCTCGAGGTGGGTGACGAGGCGACATTCGAGCTGCCCGATGGGACGCCCCATCGCGCGGAAATCGCCGAGATCGATACGTCGAGCGGAGAGCGCGCAACGGTGATCTTCGATCCCGATCCCTTCACACCGGAACAGATGGACGAGGTGCGCGGGGCAAACGTGCGTCTCGAGATCGCCGTGGGCGCCACCGACGGCGAAGTGCTTTCGGTTCCGTATGCCGCGCTGACGGCCGGACCCGGTGGGGATTCTCGTGTGGAGGTTGTCACGGGCGATCCTCGTGATGGTGATCAGGCCGAAACGGTTCTCGTGACAGTGGACACGGGCCTGGCCGCCGGGGGATACGTGGAGATCACTCCCACCGATGGCGAGCTCGCTCCCGGCGATCTCGTGGTGGTTGGGTCGTGACGGCCCCGATCGTTGAGCTGCGCGACGTCACGCGTTCTTTCCCTGGTCCTCCGGAGGTGCAGGCGCTCAAGGGCGTGTCCCTGACGTTGGAGGAGGGGGAGTACCTCTCGATCGTTGGGCCATCGGGCTCGGGAAAATCGACGATGCTCAACATCCTCGGTCTGCTCGATCGTCCGACGGTGGGGGACTATCGGCTCAACGGCACGTCGACGGGATCGCTGACGGACGATGAGCGGGCAGCTGCGCGTGCGCAGTTCATCGGATTCGTCTTTCAGGCGTTTCACCTGATGCCGCGGCGAACCGTTCTCGACAACGTGCTGATGCCGATGCTCTACAGCGGTGTTCCGCGCGGTGAGCGCGAGGAGCGTGCACGCGCTGCTCTTGACCGTGTGGGCCTCGGCCACCGCGTGAATTTCCTTCCCGGAACGTTATCGGGCGGCGAAAAGCAGCGCGTGGCCGTGGCCAGGGCCGTTGTCAGCGGGCCGAAGATGCTGCTGGCGGATGAGCCAACGGGAAGCCTCGACCAGCGCACTTCGGCCGAGGTGATGGAGCTGTTCGAAGAGCTCAACGCCGATGGGCTCACGCTCGTGGTGATTACGCACGATCAGGCCGTCGCCGAACGGGCGCGTCGCTCTATTCGTATTTCGGATGGGCGTCTGAGTGAGGTGGCATGGGCCGCGTAAAGGAGAAAAAGAAGCCGGGGCCACGCCGCCGCGGCATCCTCGGCCGCCGCACGGCGCCCGAGAGCGCTTCTCAGGATCTGCTGCAGCCCGTTGCTCGGGGCGATCGCTTCTCGGCGAGCGACCTCGTCGTCGAGGCGACGGCCGATATCGGCTCGCGTCCCGGTCGTCTCATCATGACGATTCTGGGCACTGTGCTCGGAATCGGCTCGCTTGTGGCGACGTGGGGGTTCGCACAGACGGCGTCGGCGCAGATCGCCAGCCAGTTCGATGCGGTGGCGGCAACGCAGGTCATGATCACGCCCGAAGAGCGCTCGCTGGGATCGAACGGTCCGTCGGGCGCAATCGGGCGCATCCCGTGGGATGCTCCCGAGCGGCTGGAACGGCTCGCCGGCGCGCATAGCGCGGCGCTGCTGTCCGATGTTCCGCTGGGGGAGGCCGAGATCACCTCGGTGCCCATCAACGATCCCTCGGCGGCGCAGCTCGCCGCCCCGCCCGTGAAGGCCGCCTCATCGGGCCTGATCGATGTGATCTCGGGCGAGCTGTCGATGGGCCGGATGTTCGACGACGGGCACGACGCCCGCGGCGATCGTGTTGCGGTTCTCGGAGAGCGCGTTGCCGAACGCCTGAACGTGACGCGTGTCGACAGCCAGCCGTCGATTTTCATCGACGGTCTGGCCTACGCCGTGATCGGCGTTGTGGGGGAGACGGTCACGCGTGGGGAGCTGCGCGATGCCGTGATCATTCCCGACGGAGCGGCGCGGAAAGACTTCGGTCTGTCCGCTCCCGGTGAGGCGATTGTGCGTATCGCGGTGGGGGCAGGTCCACAGATCGCGGAGCAGGCGCCTCTCACCCTGGCGCCGGGTGATCCCGAAACGCTCAAGGTACGTGCACCGTCGGCGGGGTCCGAGCTGGGATCGGCCGTGCAGTCGGATGTCAACGTGCTGTTCCTCATCGTCGGCGCCGTTTCGCTCCTGGCCGGCGGCCTGGGTATTGCGAACGTCACGCTGCTGTCGGTGACGGAGCGCATCGGTGAGATCGGTCTGCGGCGCGCCCTCGGCGCAACGCGAAAACAGATTCAGGCGCAGTTCACGGTGGAGTCGGTGGTGATCGGCCTGCTCGGCGGGCTGATCGGAGCGGCGCTGGGGGTTGCGGGGGTGGTTGGCGTTGCGGCGATCCAGCAGTGGACGGCCGTTGTCGATCCGCTCCTCGCCGTCGCGGGCGTTGCTCTCGGCGCCATCGTCGGCTGGGTCTCGGGTTGGTATCCGGCGCGCCGCGCGGCGAAGGTCGAACCGGTCACGGCGCTCCGCGGCAACTAGCGGAGCACAGACGCGCCGAGGCGGTGCCGAAAGCCACAGGTTTCCGGTACCGCCTTGGCGTTCTGTGTGCTGGGTGCCGGCCAGCGATCAGGGTGCCCGATGCCCGGCGATCCTCTCGCCCTCTTCGAACTCCGTGCGGATAGACTCGCCCCAGTCGTATCAGGAGGATCATCGGTGGCGAAGAACAACCAGCCAAACGCGGATGACAAGGTCATTCTGGGCCCAACGGGACGCCCGTACCGCGGTTTCCCCACCCCTCCGACGCTGGACCGCCACGGACCAGCGCGAATCATCGCCCTCTGTAACCAGAAGGGCGGCGTCGGCAAGACGACGACCAGCATCAACCTGGCGGCATCGCTGGCCGAGTATGGCCGGAAGGTGCTGGCGATCGACTTCGATCCGCAGGGCGCGCTGTCGGCGGGCCTGGGCGTGCCAACGCACGACATCCCCACGATTTACGACCTCATGCTCGACACCAAGCGCGACCCGAAGGACGCGATCGTCGAAACACATGTCGAGGGTCTCGACATCATCCCCGCCAACATCGACCTGTCTGCGGCCGAGGTGCACCTGGTCAACGAGGTCGCTCGCGAGATGATCCTCGCCCGCGTTTTGCGCAAGGTCGTAAACGACTACGACGTTGTTCTCATCGACTGCCAGCCCTCGCTGGGGCTGCTCACGGTGAACGCGCTCACGGCGGCGCACGGCGTTCTTGTTCCGCTCGAGTGTGAGTTCTTCGCCCTACGCGGTGTGGCCCTGCTGATCGAGACGATCGAGAAGGTGCAGGACCGCCTGAACCCGTCGCTGGAGCTAGACGGTCTGCTGGCGACGATGTATGACTCGCGCACGTTGCACTCGCGTGAGGTCCTCGACCGCATCGTTGAGACGTTCGACGACAAGGTGTTCGAGACCGTGATCGGGCGTACCGTGAAGTTCCCTGATTCATCGGTGTCGGGCGTTCCGATCATCGAGTACGCGCCTCAGCACCCCGCCGCGCAGGCATATCTGCGGCTGGCACGCGAGCTCGTCGACCGCGGGGCGGTCGCGTAGCGATGCGCCGCCGGGTGCGGGCGCCTCAGCAGAGCCGTGTCGCGGCCGGCTGATCCCGCCGGCGACCTCTCGGAGGCGCGCGAGGGCGATTCCGGCTTTCGGGTATCGCTGTCGAATTTTGATGGCCCGTTCGACCTGCTGCTGAGTCTGATCACCAAGCGTGAGTTCGATATCACCGAGGTGTCGCTGTCGGCCGTCACGGACGAGTTCATCACCTATCTGTCGCACCTGGACGGCCCGGAAGAGCTGGATCAGGCGAGCGAGTTTCTCGTTGTTGCCGCAACGCTGCTGGATATGAAGATCGCGGGTCTGTTGCCGCAGGGCGAGTTGGTCGACGCCGATGCCGTCGCGCTTTTGGAAGCGCGCGATCTGCTGTTCGCGCGACTGCTGCAGTACCGCGCCTTCAAAGAGGTGTCGGTATGGTTCGCCGGCAACATTCAGCGGGAGGATCGGCGCATCACCCGCGAGGTGCCGCTGGAAGAAAAGCACCGCGCGAAGACGCCGGAGCTGCAGTGGACGCTTACCGCCGAGGATTTTGCGGCGCTGGCCACTCTCGCCTTCGCGCCGCGGGAGATTCCCACGGTGGGCCTCGACCACTTGCACGCTCCGCAGGTGTCGGTCAGAGAGCAGGCGGCGATTGTTGTGTCGTCGCTGCGCACGCACACCGCGCTGACATTCCGGGAGCTGATCGCGAACGCGGATGGCCCGGGGGTGATCGTGGCGCGGTTCATTTCGATTCTCGAGCTGTACCGGCACGATGCGGTCGCCTTCGAGCAGCTCGAACCGCTCGGCGAACTCACCGTGCGGTGGACGGCCGAAACGTGGAACGACGAAAGCCTGGCCGCACTGGGAGCCGAATATGACGCATGATCTTTCTTTGCAGCAGCGACTGGAGGCAATGCTGATCGTTGCCGATGAGCCGATGAGTGTTGTGAACCTGGCCACGGCCGTGAACGCGCCGGTTCCCCAGGTGCGCGCAGGACTCCAGGCGATTCGCGCCGACTATGACGGCGAGAGTGATGGCCCGCGCCGCGGCTTTGAACTGCGCGAAGTGGGCGGGGGATGGCGCATCTACGTGCGCGAGGAGCTGGACCGCGTTGTGGCCGACTTTGTCGGAAGTCAGGCGCCGTCGCGGCTGTCGCAGGCGGCTCTCGAAACGCTCGCGGTGATCGCGTATAAACAGCCCGTCACGCGCTCGCAGGTAGCGCAGATCCGCGCCGTGAACGTCGATTCCGTTGTGCGCACCCTGCTGGGGCGGGGGCTGATCACCGAGATGCACGCCGATCCGGAGACCGGGGCGATGCATTACGGAATAACGGATCTGCTGTTGCAGAAGCTCGGAATCAACGGCCTGGATGAGCTGCCGCCGATTTCGCCGCTGCTGGATGACGGGGCAAATGGCTTCGACGGAATCGACATCACGTAGGTGAGCCGGGCCGTGTCCTGCGTCTGACCAGGTGGATCCGTCATGATGGGGAGATGTCTGAGATGGATCCCGCAGCAGACGGCGTACGCCTGCAGAAGGTGCTCGCGAACGCGGGCGTCGCATCACGTCGCGTTTCCGAGCAGCTGATCGTTGACGGCCGCGTGCGCGTGAACGGGAAGGTTGTCACGGAACTCGGCAACCGCATCCACCCGGAAACCGATTTGGTCGATGTTGACGGCCAGGCCGTTCAGCTCGACGCCACCAAGCGCTATGTGCTGCTCAACAAGCCCACGGGCGTTGTCAGCTCGATGAAGGACGATCGCGGTCGCCGTGATCTGACGGAGTTCACGCGCGATTGGCCGGAGCGGCTGTACAACGTCGGCCGCCTCGACGCCGACACCTCGGGTTTGCTCGTTCTCACGAACGACGGCGAGATGGCGAATGTTCTCGCCCACCCCCGCTACGGGGTGACGAAGGTATACATCGCCAAGGTCGAGGGAACCGTCACACCGCAGACGATCGGGCTGCTCACCAAGGGCTTCGATCTGGAGGATGGACCCATTCGTGCCGACAAGGCGCGGCTGCTAGATTCCTCCCGCGGCTCCAGCCTGGTGGAGCTGACGCTGCACTCGGGCCGCAACCGCATTGTGCGGCGCATGATGGCCGAGGTGGGGCACCCCGTTGTCGAGCTGGTGCGCCGCCAGTTCGGCCCGCTGCACCTGGGAACACTCCCCGCCGGACGCACGCGGGAACTCGATAAGGTAGAACGTGGTGCGCTGCTGACTCTCGCGCGCCAGACCACGCAGGAATCGCCCGTTTCCGGCGGTGAGACGTCGGACGGGGAGGAGACCGGATGAGCGATCGTTCGATCGTGCGTGAGCCGCACGAGGTTCTTGTCGCCGGTCGTCGTGCCCGCGTGGGCGGAACGGTCCGGATTGTGGGCGCGGGACTGCTCGGATCGAGCATTGGCCACGCGCTGCGCAAAAACGGTGTTGACGTTGCGCTGACTGACACCTCGCCCGCACAGCTGCGCCTCGCCGTTGACTACGGCGCCGGTCGTCCCGCGGCGGAAGACGACGCCCCGGCGATCGTCGTGGTGTGCACACCCCCGGATGTCGTTGCCGACGCCGTTGCCGCCGAGCTGACGCGCTTCCCCGAGGCGGTTGTCACCGATGTCGCCAGCGTGAAGCTGGAGCCGCTGCGCGAACTGCGTGATCGCGGCCTGAACCTGGCCAACTACATCGGCTCGCACCCCATGGCCGGCCGCGAACGGGGCGGGGCGATCTCGGCCCGCGCCGATATCTTCACGGGACGGCCGTGGGTGATCTGCCGAGATGGCGAAACGCCCGCCGCGGCTCTCGCCCTGATCGAAGATCTGGCGCTCGACCTGGGCGCCGTTCCGATTGAGATGACACCGGAAGAGCACGACCGGTCCGTTGCCCTCGTGTCGCACGTGCCGCAGGTGGTGGCCTCGCTTCTGGCCGCGCGCTTCGCCGATGCCCCCGAGCTGTCGCTGAGCCTTGCCGGACAGGGCGTGCGCGACACCACCCGCATCGCGGCGTCCGCGCCCGAGCTGTGGGTGCAGATCCTTGCCGCCAACGCCGCCCCGGTGGTCGAGCAGCTGGACGCGCTCGCCGCGGACCTCGGCGCCGTTGCCGACGCCCTGCGTTCTCCCGATGCGCCCGGCGCGCGCCGCCGCACGGCCGATGCGATCCGCCAGGGCAACATCGGCGTGGAACGGCTGCCGGGTAAGCACGGTCAGCGCCGCACCTTCGAGAACTTCGTCGTCATGGTGGACGACGCGGCCGGCCAGCTGGGTCGCCTCTTCGGCGATTTGGGTGAGCTGAGCGTGAACGTGGAGGACTTCCGTCTGGAGCACTCGCCGGGCGCCCAGCTGGGCCTGGCCGAGGTGTCGGTCGATCCGGCCACGCTGCAGAGCGCCGTCGATGGGCTGACCGCGCGCGGTTGGCGGATTGCGAGCACCAGTGACTGAGACATTCTTCGTGGGTATCGACGGCCCGGCGGGCTCCGGGAAGTCCAGCGTGTCCCAGCAGGTGGCGCGGGTGCTCGGCTTCGGGTACCTCGACACGGGCGCCGTGTACCGGGCGCTTGCCTGGCACGTTGTGCACCTCGGGTATGCCACCGACGATGAGACGGCCGTGGCCGCGGCGTTCGACGCCTTCGAGCCGCGGATTTCGCTCGACCCCGATGTGCGTGATGTGCGCGTTGGTGACGTCGACGTCACGTCGGTTATTCGTTCGCCCGAGACCACGGCCGCGGTTGCGGGTGTGGCAAGAAACCTGGTGGTGCGCGAGCGTATCAACCACCTCTTCCGGGCGATCGTCGCGGAGGCCAGCTATTCGGGCGTTGTTGTGGAGGGTCGTGACATCACAACGGTCGTCGCGCCCGACGCCCCCGCCCGCATCCTGTTGACGGCGCACCCCGACGTGCGCGCCGCGCGCCGCAGCCGCGAGATGGGCTCGGCGGATGTTGCGGCAGTGGCCGAGGCGATCCGGATCCGCGACGCTTCCGATGCCACGGTGTCGGAGTTCCTCACGGCAGCTGAGGGCGTGGACATCGTCGATACAACACATTTGAATTTCGAACAGTCTGTTGAGGCCGTCATCGCGGTGATCGACGGCAAGCGCAAGGGAGGCCAGGATGGCCGCGAACAACGAGTATGACGAGTATGGGCCCGCGGGGGCCGAAAACCTCGCGGGGCGCCTGGAGGAGCTCGACGACGAGCTGATCGAGGCACGCGCGGAGACCCTGCGCGCGAGCCTCGCCGACTATGAGCTGGACGATGAGGACGCCGAGCTTCTGGCCGACATCCACGTCGATGAGCAGGGCAACGAGTACGTTCCGGCTCTTCCCGTTGTGGCAATCGTCGGTCGCCCGAACGTGGGCAAGTCGGCTCTTGTCAACCGCATCATCGGCCGCCGCGAGGCGGTTGTGGAGGACACCCCCGGTGTCACGCGCGACCGCGTGACGTACAAGGCCGAGTGGCTGGACCGGAAGTTCTCGCTGGTGGACACGGGCGGGTGGGAGCCCGACGCCAAGGGCATCGATCGTTCCGTTGCCGCGCAGAGCGAGGTGGCCATCGACCTGGCCGATGTCATCCTTTTCGTCGTCGACGCGAAGGTGGGCCCGACGGCCACCGACGAGCACGTTGTTCGTCTGCTGCGCAAGTCGGACAAGCCCGTCTTCCTCATCGCGAACAAGGTTGATGACGCCTCACACGAGGCCGAGGCCGCCGTGCTGTGGAACCTCGGTCTGGGCGAGCCGTACCCCGTTTCGGCCATCCACGGCCGCGGCGTTGCGGACATGCTCGACGCCGTGATGGCGAAGACCCCGAAGCTCTCGGCGATCGCGAAGCACGAGATCGGCGGCCCGCGTCGGGTGGCGATTCTGGGTCGACCGAACGTGGGCAAGTCGTCGCTGCTGAACAAGGCTGCGGGCGAAGAGCGCGTTGTTGTCAACGACCTGGCCGGCACCACGCGTGACCCGGTTGACGAGATTGTCGAGCTCGGCGGCAAGTTGTGGACGCTGGTGGACACGGCCGGTATTCGCCGCCGCGTTCACATGGCACAGGGCGCCGACTTCTACGCTTCCCTGCGCACGTCGACGGCGCTGGAGAAGGCCGAGGTGGCGATTGTCGTCATCGACGTCACACAGCCGATCAGCGAGCAGGACGTTCGCATCATCGACTTGGTTCTGGAGTCGGGCCGTTCGCTGGTTCTTGCCTTCAACAAGTGGGACATGCTGGACACCCCCGAGATGGAAGACAAGGAGCGTCGCCGCTTCCTCGAGCGTGAGATCGAACAGGACCTCGCGCACGTTGCGTGGGCGCCGCGCGTGAACATCTCCGCCAAAACCGGTCGTCGCCTGGACAAGCTGGTTCCGGCGCTCGAAACAGCCCTGGAGAACTGGGACCGCCGCATCCCCACCGGGAAGTTCAACGCGTTCCTCTCGGAACTCGTCGCCGAGCACCCCCACCCGCTGCGTGGTGGCAAGCAGCCGCGCATTCTGTTCGGCACGCAGGCGTCGACGCGTCCGCCCACATTCGTGCTGTTCACTACCGGCTTCCTCGACCCGGGGTATCGCCGTTTTGTGCAGCGCCGCCTGCGCGAGCTGTACGACTTCGAGGGAACTCCGATCGTTGTCAACATGCGTGTGCGGGAACGCCGCAAGCGCTGATGATGCCCCGAACGGCCCGGCCATCTGGCCGGGCCGTTCGTCGTGTGCGGTGTGTTTGTCCCGCGCAGCGGCACGGCCGGGGCAATAGGGTGGGCGTGTGACGCGCCATCCCCTCGACTCTCAGCCCCGCGACCCCGGCGACGCGTGGGTGGAGGCGCCGAACGGCGCACGGTACTGGGGGCGGTTCGGGGCGGCGGGGTTGCTCGCGGTTGATCCCGTGCGCGGCGTTCTCCTGCAGCACCGGGTGGGGTGGAGCCACTTCGGTGGTACGTGGGGGCTGCCGGGTGGCGCGATGCATCAGGGCGAATCCGCCGTGTGCGGCGCGCTGCGGGAGGCGCAGGAAGAGGCCGGAGTGCCGAACGGCGTGATGGTCCCGCGGTTCACCCACGTCTTCGACGCCGGGGTGTGGACATACACAACGGTGGCCGGAGACGTTGTCGCGCCGTTCGCCCCCGAGATCACCGATCCGGAGTCGCTCGCCCTCGAGTGGGTGCCCGTTGATCAGGTGGACGACAAGCCCCTGCACCCGGGGTTCGGAGCCGCCTGGCCCGCGCTGCGCGACGCTCTCAGCGTGCGACCGGTTCTGCTCATCGACGCCGCCAACGTTGTCGGATCGGTTCCGAATCGATGGTGGAAAGACCGCGTCGCTGCCGCCGACAATCTGTACGCGCGGCTCGAGGCGCTCGCCGCATCCGGCGTCGCGTCGGGCGAGCTGGGCCTCGGGCTTCAGCAGTGGTTTCCCGCGATCGTCATGGTCACGGAGGGGAAGGCAAACGGCGTGTGCGATGCGGCCGGCCGGGTGATGCTGGTGCGCGCCAATGGGGCCGGCGATGACGAGCTGGTCTTCCGGGCGACGGACTTCGCTGCGGCGGGGCTGCGGGTGACGGCCGTAACGAGCGACCGAGCGCTGACGGGCCGGCTGGAGCAGGCGGGCGCGGACGTGCGGGGAGTGAGCTGGCTGAAAAGACTGCTGGACCAGGCGCCCGCGACGCGCCTGATGTGAAGGCCGGGAGGATTCTCGAGTGGTTGAAGGAGGACTACGGCCTGGGGCGCGGACACGGCATGGCGCTCGTGCACGTGATTAAGAGGGGCCCGAAGATCGACGCGAAGCACGTCGGCAGCGGCGGATCGCACAGTGATGCGTCCGACACCCTCTGGCTGGACGGCAAGGCCACCAGACCGCAGTGACCGCGGGCCGCTTTGCGCCGCGGATTAGTCGGCGTCGCGCCCGTGCAGGCGATCGATTTCGCGCCGTTCGCGCTTGGTAGGACGCCCAGAACCACGATCGCGCGTGACGATCGGCGCGTAGAACTCGCGCGGCGGGCGCGGGGGAGTGCGATCCTCATAAGCCTCCGCCGCAATGGGCGCGCCCACGCGCTTGAGCAGGAGCTTCTTCACACCGAGAATCCGATCGAAGCCGCTGATGCGGACGCGCACCTCTTCGCCCACCTTCACCTTGTAGGCGGGTTTAACGTGCTCTCCGCCCACGCGCACATGACCCCCGCGGATCGCGGTGGTCGCATTCGAACGGGTCTTGTACATGCGCACGGCCCACAGCCACACGTCGATACGCACGGAAGCTGGATCTGCCATCCGACCATTCTTGCGCAGACGCGCCCGGCGAGAGCCCCGTTTCGCACACCGTCCCGGCGTCAGGTAGACTTTTCGAGTTGTCCACGTGGCAACAACAAAACAACGGGATGTGGCGCAGCTTGGTAGCGCACTTGACTGGGGGTCAAGGGGTCGCAGGTTCAAATCCTGTCATCCCGACAGAAAAGCCCAGGTGAGAGCAGGTTTCTCACCTGGGCTTCGTCGTTTCTGTTGTCCTTTTCGGAGGGGTTTATGGAAGCACCCGGCCGCGGGTGCTGATGCCTTCCGGGACGCTCCAGGACCGTTCGATGCGCTCCGCGGACTCGTCCGATCGGGCGAGCAGCGCCACCGCCGTCCCGCAGCCGCGACGGCCGGCGGGACGGCGGCATCCGTCCGGAACTACTTGATCGACCCGCGCATCACGCCGGAGATCACCCAGCGCTGCGAGAAGATGTAGACGATCAGCAGCGGAGCCATCGCCATGAGGTACGACGCGAACGCGACGGTGTAGTCGGTGTTGTACTGCCCCTGGAAGACGTACTGCGCGAGCGACAGCGTCCGGTCAGAGGGCGAGGTTAGCACGACGAGCGGCATGATGAAGTCGTTCCAGGCCCAGACGCAGGTGAGGATGCCGACCGTTGCGTTCATCGGCATGAGCAGCGGGAACACGATCTGCCGGAACACGCGCCACGTCGATGCGCCGTCCATCCGCGCCGCTTCTTCGAGCTCGATCGGGATCGAGCGGATGAACGCGGTGTAGATGAAGATGTTCAGGCTCAGGCCGTAGATCGTGTAGAGCACGATCATGCCCGCGGGGTTGTCGAGCCCGAGGAGCGACGTCTGCTTCACCAGCGGCAGCATGATGATCGGGAACGGGATGAACAGCGCCGCCAGCAGGTAGTAGAAGACGCCCTTGAAGAACGGCCGGTGCAGGTTGCGCGCCAGCGCGTAGGCGACGAGCGAGCTCGTCAGCAGCGTGAGCACCACCGAGCCGACCGTGATGATGGCCGTGTTCATCAGCGCCTGCGGGAACGAGGTGCGCTCCCAGGCGACGGCGAAGTTCTCCCAGTTGATCGGCCAAGGGAGCTCGAAGCCCGTCCCGCCGGCGAGCTGCGCCGGCGTCTTGAGGGCGACGGCGACCGCGAGGTACAGCGGGATGAGCACCGTGAGCGAGCAGACGGCGATGAGGGCGGTCGCCCACCAGTTGGTGCGGCGGGTGTCGGACGGATCGTAGCCGCCCGAGAAGCGACGCTTGCGCGGCACGACGACGGCGATGGTGGTGGGGCCCGCCTCGACGGGCGTGGTGACGGAGCTGGACATCAGAAGTCGGCCTCTCTGCGCTGAAGGACCCGGAACTGGAGGAGCGAGACGATCGTGATGACGATGAAGAAGATCACCGCGTTGGCGGTCTGGTAGGCGAACTCGCCGCCCGAGAAGCCGCCGCGGAAGATCAGCATCGTGACCGACTCGGTGGAGGTGCCCGGTCCGCCGTTCGTGAGGGCGATGATCGGGTCGAACACCTGCAGGAAGCCCTTCAGGCTCAGCACGACGTTGATCGTGAAGAACGCGCTGATGAGCGGGAACGTGATGGAGCGGAACTGGCGGGCGGGGGTCGCCCCGTCGATGGATGCCGCCTCGTAGATGTCCGCGGGGATCGTCTGCAGGCCCGCGAGGTAGATGATGATCGAGAACGCGCAGGCCTGCCAGACCGCCAGCACGACGACCGCAGTCCAGGCCCAGTCCGGGTTGGCCAGGATGTTGTCGCGGAAGAGCGGGATGCCGGAGAGGATCCTCGGCAGCGAGTTCGAGAACAGGAACTGGAAGACGTAGCCGACGACCAGCACCGCGAGGATGTACGGCACGAAGTAGACGCCGCGCCAGAAGTTCCGAGCCCGGATCTTCGCGTTCAACCCCATCGCGATCGCGAGCGAGATCGCGTTCGTGAAGACGGTTGCGACGATCGCGAAGAGGAACGAGAACCCGTATGCCTGCAGCACCCGGTCGTCGCGGAAGATGTTGACGTAGTTCGCGATGCCCACGAAGTCCCACGCGCCGTACCCGGCGTAGTTCGTGAAGCTGAAGAACACGCCGATGAGGACGGGCACGGTGTGGAAGCCGGCGAAGGCGATGACCGCCGGCCAGACGAACCAGTAGTACGCGCGGGGCGCGAGCTTCGAGCGGCGACGCGCGTCCGGCGCCGCGGGTCGAACCCGTTCGGCGCGGCGCGTGCCGTCGGCGGTGACGGTGGCCATCTCAGTCCTCCTCGTTCGTCGTGATCGTGCGGGCGGCGACCTTGCGCCACTCGTTGTCGAGGGTCCCGAGGGCGCCCTGCGTGTCGTCGTCGTAGAGGAACTGCTGCACGACGCCAACGAGCGGAATGGCGGTCGGGACCTGGTGGTCGATGAAGCCGGTGATCCTGCCCGCATCGAAGTACGGCGCGATCGACTGCAGCGCGGGGTCGTCGCTGAGCTCCGCCCCTTCGACCGACGGCACCATCGTCTGCGAAGCCGCGAACTCCTCGATCACGTCCGGGCGGAACATGAACTCGATGAAGCGCAGCGCCTCCTCCTTGTGCGGGGTGTTGCGGGCCATCGTCACCGTGACGTCGACGCCGGACACCAGCATCCGGTCCTCGGGGTCCTCCGAGACGGGGTAGGGGAAGATCGCCGCCTTGATGTCGGGGTTGACCGCCTTGACGGGGCTGAGCGCCCAGATGCCCTGCAGCATCATGGCCGCCCCGCCGTTCGCGAACAGCGACGTGCTGTCGTCGTACGACGCGCCCCGATAGCCCTCCTGCGAGTACTGGAAGAGCTCGGCCTGACGCTCCATCGCCTCGGGGAAGTCCTTCTCGAATGAGACGGGGGAGTCGGCGCCGACGGTGTCGCCCTCGGCGCGCATCTCGTCGAAGAAGCCGCCCTGCGCGTAGTACGCGCCGATGCCGTTCCACGAGGGCATCGCCGTCCAGTTCTCGGAGAGCGATGTCGCGAAGGGGGTGATGCCTCGCTCCTCGAGCGTGTCGCAGAGCGCGATGAGCTCATCCCACGTCTCCGGGACCTCGAGCCCTTCCGCCTCGAACAGATCCTGGTTGTAGATGATGCCGTTGGCGTTGTTGACGTAGCCGAGGCTGTTGACCTCGTCGCCGTAGTTGCCGAGGTCGGCCAGGATGTCCTGCACGCCGGGGTTGATGGTCTCGAGCACCGGCTCGTCGGAGAAGTCGTAGAAGACGCCGGCCTCGGCGAGCTTGCCGAAGTTGCCGTTGCCGTTCAGCGTGATGACGTCGGGGGTCCGGTCCTTCACGAGAAGCGTCCGGATGAGCGTCTCCGAGTCGGCGACCTGGTTCTGCACGACCTTGATGTCGGGGTTCTCGGCCTCGAAGGCGTCGATGATGTCGGCGAAGTCCTTGAGCGCTTCGCCCTTGAACTGGAAGAAGTCGAGTGTGGTGACCTCGCCGCCGCCGTCGGTCGCGCAGCCGCCCATGCCGAGCGCGAGCCCGGCGATGAGGGTGCCCGCGACGGCGGTGCGGATGGATCTGGGTCTCATGGTGCGCCTCCTTGCGCGAGTGCCGCGCACTACGCGGCGGTGATCTCGATGACGGTGGACTGCTGAGGGTTCTGCACGGGCGGGCGCACGCCGACGACGGCGAGCTGACGTCCCGTGAGGACGGTGTCGTGGTGGGCCCACTCGAGCGGCGACTGCGCCGGGTTGTGCACGACGCCGCCGGGGGTGACGATCCGGATCCGGTAGGTCCGGTCGGCGTCGAGCCCGGGGAAGCGCACGCGGCCGGTCGGCGATGAGATGAGCGTCTGCGACTGCGTGACGGTGAAGAAGGCGGATGCCGCATCTGCCGCGACCACGCCGCGGACGTCGAGCCCGGGGTCGGCCACGTCGACGTTGATCACGCGGCCCGTCGCGACGAGGGGGCGCACACGCTTGGCGAGCGCGACCCACGCGCCGACCTCGGCGGCATCCGTCTCGGACAGCGTCGTGACGTCCCACTCGATGCCGAAGTGGCCGAACAGTGCGACGGCGCCGCTCATCGCGAGCGACACGGTGCGGCCGGTGGAGTGCACGTGGGGGGTGGTGAGGTGCATGCCCATCATCTCTGGCGGCACGACCAGCGCGGTGTACCGCTGGTTCTCGAGGCGCTCGACGGGGTCGAGGCAGTCGCTCGTCCAGATGCGGTCGGTGCGGTCGAGGATGCCGAGGTCGACGCGGGCGCCGCCCGATGCGCAGCTCTCGATTTCGAGGCCCGGGTGGGCGGCCTTGAGTTCGTCGATGAGGCGGTAGACGGCGAGCGTCTGCGCGTGCACCTTCGCGGCTCCGCCGGGGCCGGCCGCGGCGTCGACGAGGTCGCGGTTGTGGTCCCACTTGATGTAGGAGATCGGGTAGGCGGCGAGGATGTCGGAGATGACGCCGAAGATGTGGGCGTACGCCTCGGGGTGGGCGAGGTTCAGTACCTGCTGCTGACGGGCGGACGGCGGCAGATCGGTGCGGCCACGAAGGATCCAGTCGGGGTGAGAGCGGGCGAGATCGCTGTCGGGGTTGACCATCTCGGGCTCGAACCAGAGGCCGAACTCCATGCCCTTCGCGACGACGTGGTCGGCGATCGGGTGCAGACCGTCGGGCCAGACGGTGTCGTCGACGTACCAGTCGCCGAGGCCGGCGGTGTCGTCGCGGCGGTGACGGAACCAGCCGTCATCCAGCACGTACCGCTCCACGCCGATCTCGGCCGCCGCATCGGCGAGGGCGATGAGCTTGGGCAGGCGGTGGTCGAAGTAGACCGCCTCCCACGTGTTGAGGGTGATGGGTCGGGGGCGCGTGGGGTGCTGCGGTCGGGCGCGCCACTCGTCGTGGAAGCGGACGGCGAGCTCGTCGAGGCCGTCGCCCCACGAGCCGAGCAGCTCGGGCGAGGCGATCTCCTCGCCGGAGGCGAGGCGGATCTCGCCGGGCAAGTACAGCTCGCCGGCCCCGAGGAAGGACTCGCCCGTCGGGATGCGCTCCGCGAAGATGCGCGAGTTGCCGCTCCAGGCGAGGTGGACACCGTGGACCCGGCCGTGCTCGAACCCGAAGCCCGGGGTGCCCGCCGCGAGCAGGAGGGTCGCGTCGGCGCCGGGGCGACCGCGCCGGGACTCGCGGAGGTGGGTGCCGAAGGTCAGCTCGTGGCGCTGTGCCGACCGCTCGCGGAGGTGGCGACCCGTCGTGTCGAGGATCTCGGTGGCGTCCCACGGCAGCGGAAGGGTCGTGTGCAGGGCCTGCACCGTGTAGGTCCCGGTGCCGTCGTTGCGGACGGTCGTGCGGGCGCGGACGAGACCCGATGCCGTGACGCGCAGCTCGTAGCGTGCCGAGAGCTCGGTCTCCGTGTCGGTGAAGTGCAGTTCGAGGGCGTCGTCCGTCGCGCGGAAATCCGTGAGGGCGAACAGCGCGCTGATGGACTCGCCGTCGCGGTGCCCCTCGAGTGCGGGGGTGCCGAGCCAGCCGGAGGCGGCGGTGGCGACGACGCCGAGGCGGGCGGTGCTGTCGAGACCGCCCGAGACGCGCTGCAGACGCGACGCGACCGCGAGGGATACGAGGGTCTCCTCCGGGGCGTCGCCCAGGTCCTCGCCCCAATGGGCGATGGCGGGGACGGCGGCGCCGAGGTCGACGACCACGCTCGTCCCGCCGGAGCGGAGGTGAGCGACGGCAGGCGCTGTGGCCGCGGCAGGAACGGGGACGACGTCGTCATGGTCGATCATGAGATTAGTTTTACAGGGGAAATATTCCGACGTCAAGAGTGCCCTCCGCGGCTGATCCGATCGCGATCGGGCCTCGTATTCGTGCCAGAATGAAATCAACGTCAGAAGGAGTGGTCATGAGTGAGAGTGAGACCGCCGTCGCTCGTGCCGTCCTGATCCACGGCCCGCTCTCGAGACGCGACCTCACTGCTCGGCTCGGCCTGTCGCCGGCGAGCCTCACCCGACTCGCCAAGCCGCTGCTCGAGCGAGGTCTCCTCATCGAGCTCGACGAGGTGACCGACGGCTCGGTCGGGCGACCGTCGCGCCCCCTCGACATCGCACCAGGACTCGGCACCTTCGCCGGGGTGAAGATCACCGGCGACGAGATCATCGCGGTCGGCACCGACATCCGGGCGGAATCGGTGGCTGGCGATGAACGCCCGTTGTCCGATCACGCTCCGGATGCGGTCCTCGCCCTCGTCGCAGCGACGATCCGCGGCCTCGGTCTCACCGACCTGCGGGGTGTCGGCGTCAGCGTCGGCGGTGTCGTCCAGGGAGGGGTCGCCGTGTTCGCTCCATTCCTCGACTGGATCGACGTCGACGTCCGCGCCACCCTCGAGGCGGAGCTCGGCGTGCCCGTGAGCGTCGAGAACGACGTCGTCGCGCTCGCCGAGGCGGAGCGCTGGTTCGGCGCCGGGCGGGGACTCGACGGCTTCGCGACGATCACGATCGGCGCGGGCGTCGGTTACGGGCTCGTCGTCGCCGGTGAGGTCGTCCGTACCCCCGACGCGACGACGGGGACCGGCGGGCACATTCCGCTCGACCCCTACGGACCCGTCTGCAGCGACGGGCACCGCGGGTGCGCGCAGGCGATGCTGTCGGCCGGGTCGATCACGACGCAGGTGTCCGCAGCGCTCGGCCGGGCGGTCGACTACGACGAGACGCTCCGGCTCGCCGCGTCCGACCACCCCGCCGCGAGGGCGGTGGTGGATGCCGCGGGCACAGCCCTCGGACGGTTCATCGCGCTCGCCGCGAACCTCAGCCTGCAGTCCGCCGTGGTGCTCTCGGGGGAGGGCATCGGCCTGTTCCGGGTCGCGGAACGGGCGGTGCGCGACGCGCTCGCAGCGGGACGCGACGCGCAGGCCGCCCCGATCGACATCCACGTCGACGTGTCCGGGTTCCGCGCGTGGGCAAGGGGTGCCGCCGCCGTCGCGATCCAGGAGTCGATGGAACGGATGCGGCTCGGCTGACGCATCAACGTGGGAATGTCCTCGCCGGCTCGACCCGCATCACGTGCGGCAGTGCGCCGTGATACGGGTTTGCTCGAGGGTAGGGAATCGTGAAGCCGCGAACCCGGCCGCGTCAGGCCTTCCCGCGCGAACGCGGCCGCGTACATCTTCGCCAGGGGCAGACGAGACACATCTACACCAAGCACCGTTAGTTGCCGACAAGTGATCACAATGACTGACCTGGCGTGATGCCCGTGCGTTCACCTGCGCAAGCAGGCGGTCTCTGCCAGCGGTGATGTCAAGGGGTCGCAGGTTCAAACCCGTCCACCATCGCGGCCGGCATTCCGACGGCCTCGGTCATGAAGAGCTTCATCGCGTTGGCCGGCCGGCCGCTGTCGATCTCGGTCTGTAACCGCTCCGCGTAGTCGATTGCGACGGGCGCGCGGTCCGGTGAGACGACGAAGGGCGGTTCGTAGCAGGCGAGCCCGTCGATGGGCAGACCGGCAGCGGCGCATCGCAGCGCCAGTACCGCGCCGGAAGACAGGCCGACAACGAATCCTCGCCCGCCGAAGCGGTCCAGGAGCGCGGTGACATCCTCGATCTCGCGCTCCGCCGCATAGGTGTCGCGGTCGCCACTGCCACCGCGTCCGCGACGGTCGTAGGAGACCACGCGGAACCGGTCGGCCAGTCGGCGGGTGAACTCAGCACGCCCGGGGTCCAACGCTCGGTGCGAGGCTGCCCCGTCTACTCGGAGGAGCACGGGGTGGGAGTCGCTTCCCTCCACGTCGAAGGCAATCGTTGTCCCGTCGGCGCTGAGGACCGTGTCGCTTGTCATGTGATTCATTCCTCCAGGTAAAGTACTGATCAGTACTCCGCTGTACGGTACTGTTCAGTGCTACTGTCAAGTCTCGATCCCTGCAACGAAAGTCGAGGGTCCGCATGGATGCCGCCAGGTCAGTTCAGAAGCGCGAGCTCATCCTCGAGCGCGCTCTGGAGGTCTTCGTTGCGCACGGCTATGTCGGGACCACCACAGATCAGCTCGCCGCCGCCGCGTCGGTGTCGAAGCAGACGCTCTACAAGGAGTTCGGCGACAAAGAGGGCGTCTTCGCGGCGCTGATCCGATTCGCCTGCGATCGTGTCGACGACCCGTTCGCCCCCTTGGTGGACCAGATGCGCAATATCGACTCGGCCGATGACGCCGTTGCGCTGATGGCGACGCAGTTCAGCCGCTCGATCATGTCGCCGTACGTGCAGCAGCTGCGGCGCCTGGTGATCGCCGAGGCGACCCGCTTCCCGGACCTTGGGCAGCTGTACTGGGAGGAGGGGTTCCTGCGCGTCGTGAACTCGGTTGCGCGCTGCCTGTCGATCCTCGACGAGCGCGGGATGATGGAGATCCCGGAAGCGCGCCTCGCGGCTCACCATTTCGCAGGGCTGCTGTTGTGGATCCCCAGCAACCAGACCATGTTCGCCGCGACGATGCCGCTGGGCGAGCAGGAACTGATCGAGACCATCACCGCAGGCAGTCAAGCATTCCTTCGGGCCTATCGGGTCAACGCCGCTTGACGACCGAAGCCCGTTGCTCCCCATCGAACATGCGTCAAACGTATACAGGAGTGTGATCCGGACTGATGCTCGACTACAGCCTGCTCGTTTTGCCGGGGTTGCTGCTCATCGGTGCGGCGATCGTTCTAGCGCGGCCGGAACGCGATCTGCTGTTCCGGGTCATGCTGCTCATCCTCGGCTTCGTCCTGATCCGCGACGCTATGACACCGGCGGGCTTCTGGGAGTTCGGTGCGTCCAACGGGGTGCCCTGGCTGCGGTTTACCGACGATGTCTTGGTGCTCGTGATGTTTGGCGGTGGCTCGCTCGCCCTGACTGCTGGACTACTGGCCGCCATGCCCGGGCTGAGGGCGCTCGTGCGCTGGGGCAGACCCGACGTGTCGACAGTCGCGCTCGGGCTGGGCGGTGGCGTGCTCGTGGCCGCACCAGTCCTCGCGCTCTCGTTGCTCTCGCCGGTTGAGAGCCGGGGTGGGGAGGTCCCGCTAGCCCTGCTGCCAGCGCTGGCGTTCCTTGCCTTGTCGGGCAACCTCGGCGAGGAAGTCATCTTCCGAGGCTTCCTGCAAGGCCGGCTCGAACAGACCATGACCCCGCTGCGCTCGGCACTGCTCTCTGGCGTACTCTTCGCCGCGTGTCACGCCTATCTAGCAACCACAGTCACCACGGTCGGCTGGCCGCTCATGCTCTTCACACTCTACGAAGGCCTGATATGCGCCTTCCTGCGGATGCGGCGTGGCGTGATCCCAGCAACCCTCGCTCACGGATCAGGCATCTTCCTCCTGGCGAGCGGTCTTGTCTGACCCAGAACCACGCTCCGTTCCCCAAGAGGGCCATGACGCCGTTGCGGGACGCGCAGACCCTCATCACGCCAGAGGCGTTGGATCTTCTTGTGGTTCACCACCCACCCCTCGGCGCGGGCGTCGTGATACGCGCGTCGGTACCCGTAGCGGGGATGGCTCTTCGCCCAGGCGCGCAGCCAGTCCCGCAACGCCCGGTCCGGGTCCGCGACCGTGTCGCCCTTGAGCGGGCGTCGGTATGCGGAGCGTGAGAGCCCGGCCAGACGGCACGCCATCCGTTCGCTCACCCGCAGCTTGCGCTTGAGGTGAGCGACGGCGGCGCGGCGCCTGCCCGGGCCTAGAAGTTTCCCTCAGCCAATTCCTTGAGCGCGGCCTTCTCCAGTTCCGCCTCCGCGAGCAGCCGCTTGAGCGTCGCGTTCTGCTTCTCAAGCTCCTTCAGGCGCTTCGCGTCGTCGGCTTTAAGGCCGCCGTACTGGTTCCGCCACCGGTAGTACGTCTGCTCGGACACCCCGAGCTCCCGACACACCGCCGCGACATCCGCGCCATCGGCGAGCATCCTGTCGGCCTGCCCGAGCTTGCGAACGACCTGTTCCGGGGTGTGACGCTTCCTGCTGTTCGACATGATCTGACCAGTCTCCCTGCCCGAACCCTCGGGCAACAGGACGACTCTCAGAACCACCGGACCTACGCAACGGGGTCAGCCCAGCCGACGCAGAGCCGATCCCCTTCCCGGGATTCGATCGTCTCGTCCTCGACTACTCGCGCCTTCAAGCAGTGATGCGCGACCATCGCTACGCATCGTGGCGGACCGCGCTTTCGTCGGTTGTTGGTATCTACCTCATCACCGACACCCGCGACGGTCGTCAGTACGTCGGCAAAGCGGATGGCGTCGAGAGTGTGAGACAGCGCTGGAGCGTCTACGCAACGAATGGTCACGGCGGGAACGTCGAGCTACGCGGAATCGATCCATCTACTTTTCGCTACTCGCTCCTGCGCGTCTTCGACCCGTCGACACCGACACCAGAGATCGACGCCGCCGAGAGCCACTTCAAGGTCGCGCTCGACTCACGACGACACGGTCTCAACCGCAACTGAGGGGCGCGCTGACGCCTGCGGATCTACAGCGGAAGCGCGTGGGCTTGTTCGGACATTTTTCGGTAGCCGATGAGGTTGTAGAACGCGTAGACAAAGGTCGCCCCAGCGCCACCGACTCCGGCAACGGCGAAGGCGAGCTGCCAATCGCTTGAGTTGTTCAGCGCGATCAAGACTCCGACGATTCCGAAGAGAACGGAGATCGGGCCGAGAACGTAGTCGATGCGTCGTCCTTGGATCTTGGCCATCGGGATGAAGTGAAGGCCGATGATGATGACGACGGCCTGCATGATGAATTGAGCCTGTCCAAGTAGAGGCAGTGCAATGACCGACAGCCAGAGGAGCGGGTAGGTGATCCCACTAAGCACCGCCATCTTCTTTCCCTGTGCTTCGCCTTCAGGGGTTTTGATGCTCGGGTGGCGGACAGCGTGCTTGATGTTGCGGATCGCAAGTGCCCCGCAGATGACCGCGTACACAGCCAGCGCACCGAAGATGATCCCGCCGAGGAGGCCCCATGCGGGGATGAACCAGAAGGCGTAGACGAGCATGAAGAAGCCCATGATGAGGGGGAGTGGAGAGACGTAGCGCGCGGCGGTACCGAACCACTCCGCGGTGGTCGTCTTCGTTGAAGCTTTGCTGGTCGTCGTCATTTGGGTTCTCCTGTTCAGTTGTGCCCTTGACTATGAGTGAAGTCTCGACCTAGGTCAACCGGTTCGCTGATGTGCTTTTCACATCAGGAGCGTGTGCTCTGAACTTTGTACCAGAAAGTTGCCTGTCGCGGAAAGTCGCGTGTGCTAGAAAGTGAGCAGGTGCTCGACAGCATCGCTAACTGAGAGGAGGGCGCATGGCTCGGCCAGGGGAGCTGGATCCAGCGTCGATTCTGCGCTCGATTGCGGACGACACCGAGAGCGCGAAGAGATTCCTCACGCCCGACGCGCGACTGCTGTTCCTCGTGTGGGGCTTCGCGTGGATTGTCGGCTTCCTCGCCATGTATCTCGCGTTCGTCCCTGAAGCGCAGCCGATTCTCCCGCTCCCGCTGGCGATGGGTATCGGGGTTGTGAGCTTGCTCGTTGGGATCTGGGTGTCCAGTGCGCATGTCACGCGCAGAGCCACGGGCTCGCGGGGGCCCTCACGGCTGCAGGGCGCGATCTACGGAAATACGTACGCCGTTGCGTTCACGATGATGGGGCTGTTGGGAGGCAGGCTCGCCAGCGATGGCCTATCGCTGGTTACGCTGCTGCCCTACTGGGTTGCTGTCCCATGCCTGATCGTTGGAGTGCTCGGTCTCGTCGGTTCAGCGCTGTGGAATGACCGGTCGCAGTTGGTCTTCGGATCGTGGACGATTATCGCTGGCCTACTCTCGATCGTTCTGCCCGCACCACACCTCCTGCTAGCAGGCGTGATCGGCGGGGTTGGATACTTGGCGCTGGCAGGAATCGCGGCCGTCCGGCCGAATCTCGTGGCCGGGGATCTTCACCGTGCACCAGATGCGTGAGCTCGATCCGGTCATCCACGTCCAGGCCCGTCTACGGATCGTGACAGTGTTGGATACTCTCGGACCGGGTGATTCGCTTGCCTTTCCGCGGCTCCAGGAGATCATCTCCGTCACCTCGGGAAATCTCGCCACGCATCTACGCAAGCTTGAGGAGAGCGGCTACGTCACGATCGAGAAGGTTCTCGAAGGGCGTTCCGCGGTCACGTACATCCGGCTCAGTGAAGATGGTCGGATCGCCTTCCGGCTCTACAAGCGTGATCTGCGAGAGCTCCTCGATAGCTAGTCAGCTGTAGGTCGCTGAGCGGACGGATTTCTAGAGGACGGCGCTCACGCCCCAGTGGGCGCCCGCATCGTGATGCCCGCCTTGAGGATCGCGACCCGCATCGTCTCCTGATTCACCTGTAGGTGCTCGGCGACCTGCGAGAGGGACAAGCCGGATTCGTAGAGCTGCGCCGCTTCGGCGACTTGCATTACTGTCAACGGCTGTCGCCGGACCACTACGTTGTTCGCCCGGAGGATGCCGAGGATCGTGGACTTGGCGACGTCGAAGTCTTCCGCCAGCCGTGTCGTCGTGTCTCCCGCGGAGTAGCGGGCGATCACAGAAGCCCGTGCTTCGTCGCTCAGCCGACTCCACTTGCGGCGAGGCTGCGGCGCATTTCGAGTGGCTTCGTTCCTGGCGCTGCGACGCGCCCGGATCTGGCGCAGATCCGCCGTCCTCACCCCTGTTAGCGAATTAGTGGAACAGAGGTGGACAAGGCCGACGGATACACGAGGAAGTCTCTCATTGGACGTCAGAAAATGCCTGATAAGGGGCTTCTTCTTGCAACCTTGACTCTTGTGTTGAGAGTGAAGGACTCGTCGCCATCTCGGCAACAGTTCGGAGAGAAATACCTGGCTACGCCGTGAATCCAGGGTTCGTCTTGTTTTCTTTCCCGTCAGGCACCTTGTGGGAAGTCAACCAGGCGGATCGTCGTCGGGTTTCCCCGAGGTGCTTTCTGTCCAGGCGAGCAACAGCGCCTGCGCGAGAAGCTTCGCGTCGGGTTCGGGGCGGACGAGACTTCGGAGGCGGATCTCGTCTCGGCCGCGTCTGCCGCGCGTCGGCCCGCGCCGCGGGGACACGGGAGGCGCCGTTCGCCTGTCGTGATCGATGGCTTCCTGCGCGTCGAGGAACTCCTGGAAGGCGACGCTCGCTCGCCTCGGCAGGTCTCGATCGCGTGTGACGATTCGGCGGCGGTGTTCGGCCACGGCGCTCCTGCGCAGCGGCTTCGATGGGAGATGGAACGCGTGGAGTAGCCACTGCTTCGTCGGGGTCAGACGGGATAGCGCGGGCTGGATCTGCGAGGCATGGTCGAGAGTGTGATCGCCACCCGTTCGCACTGGGGAGAGGTGACGATCGAGAACGTCACCTACTGCACGGCCCGGATCAGTGGTGCGAGCAACCCCGAGGGGCAGCGGGAGCAGGACGTGTACCTGCGGGCTCTGGCGCACACGGGCTCGGCGACGAGGATCAGCTTCGGAACGTACGTCGCGCGCGTGTCGACGGCGCCGCTGGCTGTCAAAGGACGCAACAGCAAACCTGTTCTCGTCGAACCGGACTGGCCGATCATGATCCAGGACCACAGCGGCCAGGACGTCCCGGGCGCGACGTTCATGGCCTCCGTTGCCCGGCGCGAGGAGAAGGGCAGCGACGTGAACGTCGCCTCCCATCTGCTGATCGACGTGCTCACCCGTAGGGTGGATGCGGCCGTCGTCATCAGCAATGACAGCGACCTCGCCTACCCGATCGGCGTCGCGCGCGAGCACGTTCCCGTCGGCCTGATCAACCCGACGAAAGGGGTCCGCGCGGGCAAGCTCGCAGGGACGCCGACCGAAGGCGCAGGCAACCACTGGTGGTACCGTCTTGAGCCCGATGACCTCTACGCGCATCAGCTCCCGAACGTGATCTCGTCCCGGATCACGAAGCCCGCACCATGGTGACGAGTGCTAGCGTGGGGCCATACCACCCGGCGCCTCTGGCGCCGGGTCTTTTCTTTGCGCATCACCGACGGTCCGGGAGGACGAACGTGTCTGCGCCGAACGTGACGAACACGTCCCCGGCACAGAGTGCGGAATCGCCCGCGCGCCGGACGGCGACAGTTTTCGATTCTGCATCGACGTCGAGGACGCACCCGGATGGACCCGTTGGAACGCCGTGAACGACCCCGTCTGCGACGTAGGCGAGCAGTGCGGTGCCCGGTGCGAGAGGCAAGAGCGCCGCAGCCTGCAGGCGCACCCGCCGTGCGGTGCCGATCGCCACATCGATGGATGTGAGCACCTGTTCGAGGGCCGCGGGATCAATCGAGGTCATGCGGTGAGAAACGACGCGACGCGAGTACGTATTCCGCCGCGCCGGCGCGGCGGCTGCGCGCGCATAGGCTGGAGACACGCATGACCCCGAGGAGCGCCGTGTTTCGTACCCCCGCCCGCCTGTTCCGAGTTCTTGCGATCGCCGAGGCGATCACATGGACGATTCTGATTGCCGCGATCATCGCCCGAGCCGTTGGTGCCTCGGCAATCGTTGTGACCATCGGCGGAGGCATTCACGGTTTCGTCTTCCTGGCCTACGCTGCAACCGCGCTGCTGGTCGCCGTCAACCAGCGTTGGCACCCCGGAGTGGGTGCGCTTGCCGTGATCAGCGCCGTCGTGCCGTACGCAACGGTTCCCGTTGACGTCTGGCTGCATCGCTCAGAGAGACTGCGTGGCGACTGGCGCCCGGAAGCCACGGAGGATCCGCGCGATCGCCGCTGGTACGACCGGGCGATGCGCTGGTTCCTGCGACGCCCATGGGTACTCGCCATCCTTCTCATCACCGGCATCGTCGCGCTCTACGTAGCACTGCTGCTGATCGGCCCGCCCGGCGGCAAGTGAGTCAGACGGCCGCGGCAGCGTGGTGGCGACTCGCGTGCGGGAGATGTGCTGGCGCAACCAGGCAGTCCAGGTTCCCCGTCATCGGGGCAGGAGATGTTCGGCTGCGATGCCGAAGCGCTCAACGAGCCGCTGGGTGATGAGGGAACGGTGACACGCTTCGGGGTCGCGTTCGACGCACAGCAGCGCGGCATAGCCGGAGGAGGGGAAGTCGGCGAGCACCGGCGCGAGATCGGCGTGGCTCAGAATCTCTGCGGTGTAGCGGCGAGTGTAGTCCGTGGCCAGTGCGCGGCGCGTGCGCTTGCCGACGCCTTGACGGTCGTCCTCGGCGTATTGGAGCTGACGCAGTTCTGTGGTGGGGGCAAGCTCGCGGTGGTGCCGGTAGTCGATCCGAGCCTGGTCGAGAGCGGCCTGCAGTCGGAGCGAGTTGGCCCACGCATAGTCGGCGCCGCGGACCGCCGCGCTGGTTTATGCCAGCGGGACCCTGCCGCAGTTCAACCATGACATTCCGTGGTCATCGCCCGTGATCGCGCGCGCCGAAGAGCTCAAGGACTGACACTGGGGGCGGAAGCCGCGGTCACGGCCGTCACTCACACACTCACGACGATCATCCTCAGCAACGTCGTGGCCGTCACGGCGGCGATGCAACGAGGCTAGCGGGCTTTCCCTAAGAACTTGGCATCAGCCGGAGGCCCCGGCGCCGGGGCGACCGTATGTTTCCAACAGGCGGAGCCAGATCTCGCTGACCGTTGGATAGGCAGGGACGACGTGCCAAAGACGGTCGATCGGGATGTCGGCGACGATGGCCATCGTGGCGGCTTGCAGGAGCTCGGCGACGTCCGGGCCGACGAACGTGGCGCCGATGATCGTGTGGCGCCGTTCGTCGACAACGATCCGTGCGCTTCCCTTGTACCCGTCCCGCTGAAGACTTGCGCCGGCGACCTGTCCGAGGTCGTAGTCGACAACGCGGACATCGCGCCCGTCCTCACGCGCGTGCGCCGCGGTGAGCCCGACGGTGGCAATCTCGGGGTCGCTGAAAATGACGTGGGGAACAGCGACATGATCGGCCGAGGCGACGTGGGTACCCCATTGCGCATCGCTGACCGGCTTGCCCGTTGCGCGAGCCGCGATCACATCTCCTGCAGCCCGCGCTTGATACTTCCCCTGGTGTGTCAGCAGAGCGCGTCCGTTGACATCGCCAACGGCGTACAACCAGTCATGACCCTTCACGCGGAGTGAGTCGTCGGTCTTGAGCCACTCGCCGGGTTCGAGGCCGATCGATTCGAGACCCAGGTCGGTTGTGGCCGCCGTCCGGCCGGTGGCGAGGAGGACCTGCTCGGCAGACACGCTTCCCTGCGTCGTCTCTATGTGGACACCGTTGGCATCGCGGCGCATGCCGAGTGCGGTTGTGTCGCACAGAACCCGAACTCCGCGATGTTCGAGCGCCTTCGTGACCTGCTCACGCGCGAAGGGTTCGAGCTTCGTGAGCAGCCCCGTGCGGGCGATGATCGTCACGATGCTCCCGAGCGCTGCGAACGCCGTGGCCATTTCCGTCGCGACAACGCCGCCGCCGATGACAGCGAGCGAGGCGGGGATCGACTTCGTGCTGGTCGCGTCGCGGGTCGTCCACGGTGTGACATCCGCTATCCCCGGAATCTCGGGCAGGGATGTGGTTGATCCGGTTGCGACGGCGACGGCATGCCGCGCGGTGAGCACCGTGATCGATCCATCCGCGGCCGTGACGGTCACCTCGCGGGTGCCCGTTATCTGGCCCCTTCCGCGGATGAGGCTGATGCCGGTTTCCTCCAACCAGCGCACCTGCCCCTCATCCTGCCAATGGCTCGTGAAGTCATCGCGGCGCGCGAGGACGGCCGGGATATCGATTTGTCCTGTGACAGCTTTCGCCGCCCCGGCAACAGCCTGGGCGGCGCCGAGAACCTGCGCGGAACGCAGGAGTGCCTTCGACGGCATACAGGCCCAATACGAGCACTCTCCGCCGACGAGTTCCGCTTCGACGATCACCGTCTCCAGCCCACCCTGCACGGCACGGTCGGCCACGTTTTCGCCGACAGCGCCGGCGCCGATGACGATCAGGTCGGCCTCGCGGCGGTTCATGCCGTCACCGGGAGAAGGAGGGAGGCCGCTGAGGAAAGTGCGGTAGTCATGTGCCGTGCCTACCACATGGCCTGCTGTTTGCGGAAGGCGCTTTTCCGGCTCTTCGGGTTCTACATGGGGATGGTATTCGCCCCGAACCACAAGGGAATGCCGCTCGTGCCACGCTCGGCCACGATCGATTTTCTGCGGCGGCAAGTCATGATGAGCCGCAACATTCGGGGAAGCCGCATGCTCGACACCGCGATGGGCGGGCTGAACTACCAGCTCCAACATCATCTCTTCCCCTCGATGCCGCGCCCTCACCTGCGTCACGCAGCACCGCTGATCGCCGCATACTGCCGAGAGTATGAGGTGCCGTACACGGAAACAGAGCTGTTGGCGTCGTACGCCATCGTCGTGCGCTACATCAACCGTGTCGGTCTCGGCGAACGCGACGTGTTCACCTGCCCGCTGGCGGAACAGCGACTGCACCCGACGCCGAACGGATAACCACTGCGCCACCCGACGCGTACGATGGCGACGTGACGAGTGTTGTGTGGTTCCGAGACGACCTGCGGCTCACGGATCACGCGGCGCTCAGCGCCGCGGCCCAGGACCCCGACGGATGCGTCGCGCTCTATGTTCTGGACGAAGAATCCGAGGGCGTTCGGCCTTTGGGCGGCGCCGCGCGATGGTGGCTCCATGAGTCGCTTGTGCGGCTCGCGGATGCCCTCGCCTCGTACGGTGTTCCCCTCGTTCTTCGTCGCGGCAACGCGGAGACGATCGTCCCGGCCGTCGCCAAGGAAGCGGGAGCGAACGGCGTGTTCTGGAACCGTCGCTACGGAGCAGAGCGTCACATCGACGCACGAATCAAGACCGCCCTGCGCGAATCAGGGACGCCGGTGCGTTCTTTCCCTGGCAGCGTGTTGTTCGAACCCTGGACGATCTCCACACAGGCGGGCGGGCCCTACCGCGTCTATTCGGCATTTTGGCGCGCCTGCCTCGCGATGCCCGCTCCGGCCGCGCCGCTTCCCCAACCGGAGAGCATCCACGCGTCTCGGGTGCCTGTTCACAGCGACCACCTCGACTCGTGGGCGTTGCAGCCGTCGTCGCCGAATTGGGCGACGGGGATCGCCCAACGGTGGACCCCGGGTGAGGACGAGGGGGTGCGGCGCCTTGTTCGCTTTCTCGATGAAGCGGCGACGCGCTACGTCGACCAGCGGGACCGACCATCGGCGGATGTTGGCTCGGAGCTGTCACCGTATCTGCGCTGGGGCGAGATCAGCCCGCGCACCGTGTGGCAGCGCGCCCTTGCTTCGGGCATGGACGTCGGGAAGTTCCTGTCGGAACTCGGGTGGCGGGAATTCGCCCGGCACACGGCATATCATCATGCCGCGCTGCACCTCCACGGACTCAACCAGCAATTCGATCAGTTTCCCTGGAATCAGGATGCGTCCGAAGACATCGCCGCATGGCGCAGCGGAGAGACCGGCTTTCCGCTCGTGGATGCCGGTATGCGCGAGCTGTGGCAGACCGGGTTTATGCACAACCGAGTCCGGATGGTCACGGCATCCTTTATCACGAAAAACCTCCTCGTCGACTGGCGGATCGGCGAAGCATGGTTCTGGGACACCCTCGTCGACGCGGACGCCGCCAGTAATCCCTTTAACTGGCAGTGGGTCGCGGGATGTGGCGCGGACGCGGCGCCGTATTTCCGGATCTTCAATCCGGTCACGCAGCAGGAACGCTTCGACCCAGAGGGCGACTACACCAATCGCTGGGCGCCGGACAGCGCGTCACGATCGCCCCTTGTCGATCTGCGTTCCAGCCGAGCTCGCGCGCTGTCTGCGTACGAAGAAATTAAAGCGCGAGCCTAGGGTGTTGCCGCGTCGAGCGCTTCGTCCAGGGTGCCGTGCATAAACCGGAACCCCGTTGTCAGCAACACATCGGGGGCGACGATCGCGTCTGACAACAGAAGTGAGTCAGCCGCGTCCGCGCCCAACCCCAGCCGCAACGCCCACGCGGGCGCCGGAAGGAAAAACGGGCGACGAAGTCGGCGCGCGAGACCTCTGCCGATGTCATTCGCCATTGCGTGCTCGGGACCGGAGAGATTCACGGGGCCGGTGATGCCCTCGTTGATGATGTGCCGGATCGCGCGCACCTCATCCTCGAGAGTGATCCACGGCCACACCTGATCGCCGCGGCCGAGTGGACCGCTGACGCCGAGTTTGGTCAGAAGCATCAGTGGCTTCAGTACCCCGCGAGGGTGCAGAAGAGGGGCCGTGCGCAACAGAGCGACCCGGGCAGCAGGTCCTGCCTGCAGCGCCTCATGCTCCCAATCAGCGCTGAGGGTGGCGAGGAAGGTGTCGCCCGCCTCGCTGGTTTCGGTGAGTCGTTCACCAGGGCGGTCGCCGTAGAAGCCGACGGCCGATGCGGAAACGAAGGCCGGTGCATCCGGGCCGAGGCTGCGGAGCGTTGCCGCGATCGTGCGCGTGGGCCGCAGTCGGGATGAGGCGAGTTGTGCGCGGTAGCCTCGAGTCCACGGGAGCTTTCCGATGCTGGCTCCGCAGAGGTTCACAACAGCTCGTGCGCCGGCGAGAGCTGCGGGGTCGAGCTGGAGCCGGTCGGGTTGCCACTCGATTTCGTTTTCATCACGCGGTGCCCGCCGCACGAGAGTCGTGACATCAATGCCGTCGGCTCGCAGTGACGATACGAGGGCGGTCCCAATCAAGCCGGATGATCCCGCAACGACAATGCGATCTGTGCTCATGGTGCGACCTGCTCCCTTCACTATCTGTCGGCGACGCGGTAGGTCAGATGTCCTCGTGCTGAGGCCGATGGTTATTCCTTCGACCGACAGCGCCTGGTCCGTGTGTCGACCATATCGCCGATGTGGCAGAGATACGCACATGACGCTGCGACCGTGTCTGAACGCCTTCCGCCGCGCGCGTGCGCCCCTATATCGCATCCCGGGCACCATGCGGAACCCCCTTGAGCGATTCGTTGGAATGCGGTCGAATGAACCCACAACCGCATCCGAGCGGACCGCCACCGCGGCCACGCTCGTTCGTCCCGCGACAGGCACGACGTGCCTGCACCGCACCGACCCGGCGGCAGATCCGTCGCCAACCGAGCGGTCCCCGTCATCCGGCGGACCACGAGAAAAGGGAGACAACGCGATGAGCGCAGAGGACAAGATCAAGGCAGCGGCAGAAAAGGCCTCTGGAAAGGCAAAGGAGACCGCAGGAAAGGTAACCGGTAAGGACGACCTCGTCGCCGAAGGTAAGGCAGACCAGGCCAAGGGCCACATGCGCGCGGCCGCCGACGACGCCAAGGAAGCCGCAAAGGACGCCGCGGACAACGTCAAGGACGCTTTCGACAAGTAACGTCCTCGCGTGGCGCGCCTCCGTTCGGAGGCGCGCCACGCCCATTCAGCCGTCTCGATGAAAGGGGGACCCCATGGGTTTCTTCGGCTTTCTTCTTCTGGGTTTGATCGCTGGTGCGATCGCGAAGCTCATCCTCCCGGGCAAAGGGCCCGGCGGGTGGATACTCACCCTCGTTCTCGGAGTGATCGGAGCGATCGTGGGCGGATGGCTCGGAAGCGTTCTCTTCGATGTCGATCTCGAAGGATTCTTCTCGATCCAAAGCTGGTTGCTCGCGATCGGCGGATCGATTGTTGTTCTGTTGATCTACGGCCTGATCGTGGGGCGAAGCGCAAAGAAGTGATCTGATCGCGCGATCGTCGATCCGCGAAGACGAGACCGGCTGGCCCCCTGCGGCCGGCCGGTCTCGTCTATGTCAGAACGGGCTCTTTGCGTCGCGGTCGTAGCCCATGGAGAACGCGGATGCCGCGACCCGTCGCACGGGGGCTCTCATCGCCCGTTCGAGCCCCAGGATGAGAGTGCGGTGCGCCCAGTCAGATCGGGGACACCCTATTCTCGTATTCGTCTCGGCGGAGGCGGTGCGGGCGGAGCGGAGTCGCCGCTTCTGCCACTCGTTGAGAGCGGCGCTACGGCTCTCGTTGCGTAACCACGCGGTGAGGTGCGGAGCAAGCGTCGCTGCATCGAGAAGACCGAGGTTCACGCCCTGGCCACCGATCGGGCTGACCTCGTGAGCGGCGTCGCCGATGAGGAAGACACGTCCTCGTTTCATCTGCCGGGCGATCGTGCGGCGGATTCCGAAGGCCGTTGCCGACTCGACGGCTTCGGCTAGTTCGGGCGCCGCGCCGCGATCCTAGAGAATGCGGCGAAGGCGTGACGCACGGGCATCATCCGTTTCCGAGCGTCGCGGCCCCTCATCCCACGCGACGATCCGTCGCCCTCCCGGGGGAAGAGGAAAAGACTCGACAACGCCGCTCGGACACACACAGTCGTATTGTTGCGGCGTCTGCGACTTCTCCGGGCGCGGACTCAACATCAGACATCAGATATCGGTCCCGTCCGGGCCGCAGCCGGTGATGCATCGACGGATCCGTGAGATCCCGAGCGGCCGCTCCCGAGGCAACAACAACGGCGCGCCCGGTTGTCGTGGTCATGGTGCCGTCTTTCGACTGCGCCGCCACCGTGACTCCGCCGGCCTCCATGGCCGCCAGAGCGGGGCCGTGCACGCCTCCAGCTCGGAGCGGGTGTAGCTGCGGCGGATGCTACGCAGACCATCGACACGGAGAAACGTTCCCGGGGCGATCGCCGCGGAGCCGACGGCGAACCCGGCCTAGGCGAGGCGTCCGCGCGCGATGTCGGAATGCAGGCTTATCCGGGTCGCTAGGTGTTCCGAGTCGCTCAGCAGACGGGGCAGGGCATCTGCGTCGAGATGATGCAGAAGGTGATTGGACATGACGATGTCGAATGATGCGCCGTCCGCGACGAGGTCGTGGCTGTAGGCCAGCCGAAAGCTCACCGCGGCGAGGGCGCGGCGAGGCTCATTTGCGACGGCGAGCGCACCGGGGTTCGGATCGATGCCGAGACCCTCGATGCTGAAACCGTCCTGTCGAGCGCGCTTCACGACACGACGAAGCACGTCGCCTCCTCCGCACCCGATGTCCAGGACGCACGCCGGTTTCGCTGCATCTGCCAGCACGGGACGGATGCGGTTTTCATAGACCCGGCCCCAGGAGGACACCGCGCGGTTGACGATGCCGAACCGTTGGAGCGTGCGGCGGAGCCGTGCCGGGGCGCACAGCGGATCGTCCATCAACTCACGGAGGTGCTCATCCCGCGTCCGCAAGGTCATCGACAGCGCCGCATCACGTCTGTGCATCACGGAGCGTGAGCCGGGCGCTTTCGACCGTCAGCCCCGGGCCGAAACAGACTCCCGCCACGCGTGCTCCTTCGGGCAGTGCGGAATCGTCGAGGATGCGCTGCAGGATGAACAGCACCGTTGCGCTGGACATGTTCCCCGTCTCTCGCAGCACTTCGCGCGACGGAGCCGGAGCGGAATCCGGCAGGTCCAGACCGCTCTGCACCCGATCGAGGATGCTCCGTTCTCCCGGATGCACGGCCCAGGCGTCGATCTGTTCCGGATCGTCGGATGTTCGCAGGTGCAGCGAACACAGATCGGTGCACACGACAAGCACGACGGCGCCCGGCTGGTCCGCGAAGAAGTCCCGGACTGCGGTCTGGTCCATCCGTGCGTGGGGGAGTGACGTTCCAATTGAGACGAGACAGGCGACCGTGTGGGCACCGTATCGATGTCCGTACGCCTTGTCGCGGGGGTTGACAGGACTCTCCCTCACCTCGTAGCTGAGGATTCGCCCGAAGACGGCCGGCATATGTGCTTTTCTGAGCGCTCGGTGTCATTCTGAGCGACAAGTGTCCTTCTCTGCAGTCATGCCGGGAAGGACCGGTGTCGACACCGGAGGAGAATGATGGGCAAGTTTATCTACGACGGAACGGTGTCGCTGGAGGTCGAGGACCGCGCACTTGCGCACCTCCAAGCCGTGATCAGCACGAAACTCCGGCGGAGCGAGCCGATGTTCTTCACCTGGCGTGAGGATGCGTCCGTCGGCGATGGTCGCACAAGCGTGTGGCTTCACCCCGGGGCTTCTCTTGTGTTTCGCTTCTATGGAAGTCGTCGACCCGCGCTGAACCCGGCATGGATCGATGCCCTCGCATTCGCCGCAAATTCTCCGTCGGGCTTGCGGGTTCTGTCTGAACCGCAAGACGCCCCTGTCGCAGCCGACGCACCGGCGACGGCGTGAATGACGTGCTGAGCCTTCGACGCACCGGCGGATCCCTTTTCGACGACGTACGCAAGGAAATGTGACATGGGCAAACTTCGATACGGGGGAGTCGGCGAGGAGATCGTCATCGACGACGTCGCTCTCGCGCATCTCAAGGTGGTTATCACCACCAAACTCCGTCGGGACGAGAGCTTCACGGTGTCCTGGGACCATCCGGACGACCAACCGGGAGGGCGCAGCACGATCTGGCTCCATCCCTCCATCCCGCTGTGGTTCGTCTTCGACGATGTCGAACCCGCTGAACTTAACCCCGCGTGGCTCGACGATCTCGTGCGGTCGTCGCACTCAACCGGTGGTATCCGGCTCGATCCGAAGCACCTCGAGGGGGGCGTCCAGGCGGACGCGGACGGCGCCGCGTGACGGCCGCTGCCGAGCAGTCGTCACGCCGTCGTATCGTCTGACCCTTCGCCCGTGCTGTTCGCATCGGGGCCGGAGTAATCGGGCCGCGGAGGCTGCGGACGCTGCACAGCGTATTCGCCGCCCTGGCGGCCGCCGTACGGACGGCCGTGATCGGCGTATTCCTCGCGGTGGAAGACAAATCGCCAGGCACCGGCTGCAAACTGGGCGCCCGTGCGCAACGTCTGACTGTGCTCGTCAGGGTGCGTTGCGAGCGCAACGAGTTTGGCGCTCGTCTCGCCGGGCCCGTGCAACGTCAGAACGTATTCGTCTCGCGCATCGTGATGAATCGTGGCGTGAAGAGCATCGAGGCCGGGCAGAACGAGCCCGCACGCGGCCGCAGATCCGATTGTCAGCTCGTCAACGTCGAGGTCGTGGACGAACCGCTCTCCCTCCGCCGTCACAATCAGACGGGGGTTGCCGGCGCCCCACTCGGCGTGGGTTGTTGTTGGTTCGGGGGTGTTCGGGCTTTCGTCTGCCAGCGCCTCGTCCGACATCGTGATCCTCTTCTCATCGTCGCTGTTGTGTGTGTCGTGATCGGAAGGCTAGAGGCCGCGGCGAAGCGTGACGAGGGCCTTGACAATGCAGCATCGAGGATGTCGAATCACTCACGGAAGGCGATTCCGCTTCCGACAACCGGGCATGGCCATCAGAGGGAGAACGTGATGGGTATTGAAGACAAGTTCCAGGCTGCGGCGGACAAGATCAGCGGGAAGGCGAAAGAAACCGCTGGCGAGGCAACGGGCAACGAGGAGCTGAAGGCTGAGGGCAAAGCTGACCAGCTTAAGGGGCACCTCAAGGACGCCGCGGAAAACGTCAAGGACGCCGCAGAGAACGTCAAGGACGCGTTCAAGAAGTAGCGCGTGACACACGAGAACGACGTCTGGTGACGGTCGGTTCCGGAGAGGAGCCTGTTGCCAGGCGTCGTTCTCGCGTTGTTCGTGATGTCCGGGGTCGGCGAAGCGTCAACGAACGGGACGGGTGAGGGCCGGGGCACTGTCCGCGGGAGCGGTGGTCAGAATAGCCAGAACGCCCGCGATCACAACGAGACCCAACCAGCCCACGGGGGAGAGCCGCTCACCGACCACCGCAACGGCGAGGATCGTCGCGATCGCCGGCTCCATGAGCGTGACGGTTGTGGCCGTGCTCGCGGGAATACGCGCGAGGCCGAAGCCGAACAGAACGTAGCCGGCGAACATCGGCACCAGAGCCATATACGCCGCGACGCCGAAGGCATGCGCGCTGGCAAGGAGGGGAGCTCCCGTGAGGACAAGAACGGGCATGAGCGCAGCACCCCCTGCCCCGAACACGGCGCCCATCGCCGCCGCCCGCCCCATTCCGCTTCCCATGAGCCGGCGCACCGCCCACGAGTACGTCGCATAGGTGAGACCGGCCAGCAGGCCCAGGGCGATGCCGGCAAGAGTGCCTTCCGAGGACATCGATGCGGGATCGAGCTTCGACACACAGAGCAAGGCGACGCCGGCCACGCCCAGCCCTGCTGAGAGCATCCACCGTCGACTCAACGCCTGCCGATCCACGATCCGCTCAATCAGGCCCGACATCAGAGGAGCGGAGCCGAGCGAGACGACGGACCCGATCGCCACGCCGGCGAGGTGCATGGAGCTGTAGAAGGCGAGGGGGTAGATGGCAACGCCGACGGCCCCCGTGAGAACAACAGCTCGGTGAGCGATGAGCGTGTTCCGCTCCCGCCGGAGGGAAGGAAGGGCGATCAGGGCCTGCAATAGCCCGCCGATTCCGAGGGCGGCCGCGCCGATTGCGAGCGGTCCCGCCTGCGGCGCGAACGTTGCGGCCGTTCCCGTGGTTCCCCAGAGGAGTGATGTCACGCTGACGGCGGCGATGCCCGCGAGATCAGACCGACGTGTCAACGATCTTCCGTGACGGGTTCGAAGCCGTACGGAGTTTCGGCCACCAATGTGATGGTGTCGGCGGCAGGCAGGAACGTGGTCGCATCGACGTTCTCTCCGTCGGCAGACTCGACGAAGAGCGTATCGAGCTGTCCGGCCGTCACGGTGAGGCGCACCAGCATGGTGTTACCGTCCCCATCGGAGAACTGGCCGGCGTGCGGGAAGACTCCATCGTGCGGGACCGCGAGGTCTGTTCCGCTTGAGACAACAAACGTGACGGACAGGCGATCATGCTGTGCGACATCGTCGGCCGAGACGCGTGCCGACGCCAACTGCTGTCGCAACGCGGGTGCGCCGTACGACGATGTCGTGCCGAGAAGTGCTTCTGTCAGGGAACGTACGTCATGAGGAACGTGCGTGAGGGCGAGGATCTCGTCGTCGCCGTCCATCCAGATTGTTTCGCGGCTCCCGCGGCGCGCGCTGATGGCACCGAGTGCCCAGCTTGCTGCGGCGAACACGACGCTCGCCGCAGCGATCCACACCCGGGGGTGAGAAACACCGCGTTTCTCCAGGCGCTGCTGGATTCTCTCGTCGATGGCCTCGCTGGCTTCCGACAGTCCGATCGTGAGGCCGGTGATACCGACGACCGCGCCCGCGGCTGCGCCACGAGACAGAACTCCTCGTCCGTGTGAACGGAACTCAGCCACCGTCATCCACGCGGCAATCGCGCCATTTGCGAGGCGGTATGCCAATCGTTTCGTGGGGGAGAGCCGTCGCGGAGAGAGTAGCGATAACCCTCCGATCACCGCCGTTGTCGCGATTCCGTGGGTAACCGATCCGGAATCGGCGAGGCGTGACAAAAACGGCGAACGCATGCCTTCACGCTACAGGTGATGACGAGGTGCGGGCGTCCTCCGGAACGATCAGCTCCGGACGTCACGCACGAATTATCCTGGAGCGGGTGACGACAACACTCACGGGGAGCAGCTGAGCATGGAATACGTCTCGACGGATACCGGTGCCAACGCGTCCATCACCGCCAAAGACCGACAGCCTCCCGCTACGCCCAGCCTGCGCGCCAGGGTGGACGGCTGGGTAGAAAGCGCCGTCGTTCAGCGCATCGTCATCGTCGTGATCATCGCGAACGCGATTATTCTCGGGCTGCAGACGACGTCCTGGGCCAGCGGGAGCGTGGGCAGCACGCTCATGGTGCTCGACACGATCTGTCTGGTCGTGTTCGTGACGGAGATCGTTGCCAAGTTGTACGGAAAGGGGTTTGCCTTCTTCCGGTCCGGATGGAACGTCTTCGACTTTTTCGTTGTCGCTGTCGCCCTCGTCCCCGACGCCGGTGGGTTTGCCGTTCTTCGCACGCTGCGGATTCTGCGACTGATTTCGTTGGTCAAACGTCTGCGCTTTGTTATCGAGGCGCTCGCCGGCGCGATCCCCGGCATTGCCTCGATCGGAACGCTCCTCCTCCTGATGTTCTACGTGGGCGCCGTCATGGCAACCTCGCTGTTCAGCGAGACGTTCCCCGAGTGGTTCGGCAACGTCGGTGCATCGGCGTACAGCCTGTTTCAGGTGATGACGCTGGAGAGCTGGTCGATGGGTATCGCTCGTCCCGTCATGGAGGTCCATCCGTGGGCGTGGGCCTTCTTCGTCCCCTTCGTCGTACTGTCGGCCTTTGCGGTCCTGAACCTCTTTGTGGCGGTGATCGTCGACTCGATGCAGAACCTGCGCGAGGTTCCCGATGCGTGGCCGGATGAGAGCGAAGCGGAAAAAGAGGTGCACGAGACGCGAAGCGAAATGGCCGAGTTGCGTTCGCAGGTCAGCGATCTTCAGCGTGATCTCCGCGAGGCGCTGGTCCTGCTTCGCGAGCGTGGCGCGCCGGGCGATACTCAGCGATAACACCCCTTTCCTCTTCCGAACGGTGCCGGAAAGACCACCGTGATCCGGATGCTGGCGACTCTGCTGCGCCCGGATGCGGGCACCGCGCTCGTCCTGGGGCGAGACGTCGTGCGCGAAGCAACGGAGGTACGCCGGCGGGTCAGCCTGACCGGCCAGTTCGCCTCCGTGGACGAAGACCTCACGGGGCGCGAGAATCTGCGACTGATCGGTCGGCTGTTCGGCTACTCCGGTGCCAGCGCCCGCAACCGCGCCGATGAACTGCTCGAGGCCTTTTCACTCACTGACGCTGCCAACAGGCAGATCAAGAAGTACTCGGGAGGGATGAGGCGCCGCGTCGACATCGCGGCGTCACTCATCGTGACGCCAGAGCTGCTGTTTCTCGACGAGCCAACAACGGGGCTGGACCCGCGCAGCCGCAACGAGGTATGGGATGTGATCCGCGCCATGGTGACGGGCGGAACAACCGTGATGCTCACGACGCAATACCTGGAGGAAGCCGACCAGCTTGCCGACCGGATCAGCGTTATCGACCGGGGACGCGTCGTGGCGGAAGGCACATCCAACGAGCTCAAGGCATCCGTCGGCTCCGGTTCACTCGTTGTCCGCGTTGTCCACGCCGTTGAGCGCCAACGGGCGAAGGAGATCCTCGACCGCGTTCTGGGCACCGAGATGCGCGAGGAGGCCGACCCCTTCGCTCTGACGACAACCGTCGATGGCTCGGCGGCCGCGACAGAAGCGCTCGCCGCTTTGCAGCGTGAGGGCATCGACCTGGCGCAGCTCTCGCTGGGACAGCCGACTCTCGACGAGGTGTTTCTCTCGATCACGGGCCACCCGGCGGAAGAAGAGCAGGAGAAGGCGGCATGAGCGAAACACAAGAGGTGCGCCGCGAGGCGATCGTCGATGTTCTCGCCAACCGCGATCGTCCGCCGCGGCCCAGCGCCCTCTCGACATCGCTGACGTTCGGGTGGCGCGCACTGCTGAAGATCAAACACGTGCCGGAGCAGCTGTTCGATGTGACGCTGTTCCCCATTATTTTCACGCTGATGTTCACGTACCTTTTCGGCGGCGCGATCGCCGGCAGCGTGGAGAACTACATTCAGTTCCTGTTGCCCGGCATTCTCGTGCAGTCCGTGATCATGATCACGATGTACACGGGAACGACGCTGCGCACCGATCTCGAGAAGGGCGTCTTCGACCGTTTCCGTTCGCTGCCGATCTGGCGGCCGTCGCCTCTCGTCGGCATGCTGCTCGGCGATGCTGTTCGGTTTTCGTTGGCGTCGCTGATCATCTGTCTGCTGGGCTTGGTGATCGGATGGCGGCCGCAGGGCGGTGCCATCGGAATCGTCCTCGGCGTTCTGCTCACCCTGGTGTTCGCCTTCGCGATCGGCTGGGTCTGGACCTTCATCAGCCTCGTCGTGCGCTCATCCGGAGCTGTGATGGGCGTGAGCATGATGGTGATCATGCCGCTGACGTTCGTGAGCAACATCTTTGTTGACCCCGGCACGATGCCGAGCTGGTTGCAGGGCTTTGTCTCCGTGAACCCGATCTCACACCTCGTCACAGCCGTGCGCTCGCTGATGGGAGGCACGCCCGTTGGCAGCGAGGTGTTCTTCACGCTCGCCTGGGCGGCCGGACTGGTGGTCGTATTCGGGACACTCACGATGTTGCGCTATCGCGACGCGAAGTGAAGGACGGCCGGGAAACCGGCCATTTCCGCTCTCCTCCCATCAGCAGCGCATACGGTCGTTGTATGCAGCACGCACCGCTCGGCGACCTCTTTAAGGCCGTCTTTCGTGATCACCCGGCCGCCGTCACCGTGATCACGGCGATTACCGCCGATGGCCCTGTTGGCCTCACCGCATCGAGCGTGGCATCGGTGGCGGTCGATCCGCCGGCCCTGTCGTTTTCTGTGACGCGATCAACCGGTTCCGCGGGCGGTTTGCTCGGCGCAGAACGCCTGCAGGTGCATTTCGTGACGCCGGAGCACGCGGGGGTGGCGATGAGCTTTGCCCGGTCGGGTGATGAGCGTTTTACGCCCGAACAAGGGTGGTCGTTCGACGCGGATGGCTCGCCTCGCCTGGACGGCGCCCGTGCGCGGGTGGCGGGAAAGATTGCGGGAACGATCCCGGTGGGGAGCTCGATGCTCGTCGTCCTCGAGGTCGACGAGATCGACGATGGCGAACCGGGTGAACCACTGGTGTTTGCTGACCGCACGTTCCGGCGCCTCGGTGGGATCGTCTCGATGTAACGCCGGGCCGACACCGCGGAGGAACGCGGCGGGAAGGACCGTCCTCGCAGGTTTCTTCACTGTCCTGTCGCCGCAGTGGCGGGAGCAGGCTGATCATCCGCGGGAACGCGTCGTCGGAGCAGATGTGTGACAGCTGTCAGGTGCGGGAACTCGATCAGCATGCCCAGAACGATGGCCGCGGCGACGACGGGGCGATCCGGGAAGGCCGCCAGCGTCACGCCGAGCATCACCGGAGCGTTTCGCGCCGAGGTGGTGATCGTGACGAGGGCGTGTTCGTCGTGTCGGAGCCGGAACGGGCGTGAGGCGCCTTCGCAGCGATGACCGTGCGGCAAAGCGGAGAAGGATACGCAGCGCGATGGCCAGGCCGACGGGAGCGGCGAACCACAACAGCAGCGATTCCCCGGCTTCCCCGAAGACGGAGCCCACCTGCTCACCGGCGAACACCATCAGCCACACGGGATAGAGCGCAAGCTGCAACAGCATTTGCACGGGGATCAGCGCGGCGCCGGTCGCCATATCGCCTCCGGCGAGGCGTGTGAACCCAAGGAACCAGTCGGTGCATGGCGCGAGACAGTAGATGAGAACGCCCAGCCGCAGCGCGTCGTCGGGAACGAGAATCAGCGTGAGGGGCACGGCGATCAGCGGGACGATGAGAAAGTTCAGCCCGATGGCAATCAGGGCTGTGCGCGGCGCACGTCGCAGCGACGGGAGGGCGTCAACACGCACCGCGAAGACGAGAGCGCCGATGAGGAGGAGGATCAGGGGATCGACTCCCTCCTGCAGGGCGTCCCCCGCCCGCGGCGACATTACACCGATGGTGCTCCCGAGGACGATCGCGGTGAGCAGGAGCGCCGTCATCGCCCAAGCGGGCGCCTCGCGCCTTAGCACGCGCACTCCACTCCGCAGCACGAGAGATCGTCGGTGAGCATGCCCTGTTCACGCCATTCCTCGAGGGCCGAGCAGTCTTTGCCGAGGCGTGTGCCGATGACGTTCGCGACGTGGGCAAAGCGCTGTCGAAATTTGTACACGAAGCAGAATTTCAGCCCGCCGTGGCGCATCGCCGGGCCGGCAAGAAACAGGCCGGGCGCGATCGTCGACTCGTCGTCCTTTGTGAGTTCCGGCCATCCATCCATGCGGCGCGCAAACAGGGCCGAGACGGGCCCGAGTCCCGAGCCGAACCCGGTGGCTGCGATCGGGCGGTGGGGCGTTGACAATCGCTGACCCGTCGACAGCAGCAGGATGAAACCGTCGCCGTCCGGTTTAATGCGCGCCGCGTGTGCCTCGGTGAGGGTGAGCCGGCCGGTTGCCAGCGCGCTCTTCAGGCGCATTCGTGATCGCGGAGCGAGGTTGAAAGACGGATCGGAGCCGTGTCCCGCATCCCACGGCGCCTCGCCGTCGACAACGGTCACGCAGGAACCGCGCTCGACGTGGTGGCAGGCAATGTCGATACCCGACTCGTAGCCGCCGATAACGACAACCTCCCCGGGGCGCGATTCCCAGGCATCGCGCTCGGAGCTATGGACGGCGAGGGCTCCGCCCGCAACGCGCGGGGGCGTCGGGTCGGAGAATTCTCCGCCCGCCCACACAACCGTTCGCGCATGGATGGGGCCGGAGGAGGTCGACACCTCATAGCTGCCATCGACGGCAGGAGTGACATCCTCGACGTCGGTGTCACGCAGAACAGGAAGATCGAAGGCCTTCACCACGCCGCGCAGATACGCGGCGTACTGGGCTCCCGTTGGGTAGTCCGTTGCGAGGCTAAACGCAGGCGATGTCCGGTGGTGGACGGCGTTGAGGTCCGTTGCGCCGAATCCGTTTCCGGTGAAGGACGGTGTGAGGAAGGTTTGCTCCCGCGGCCAGTCGAGGAAGGTTTGGCCGATCGCGCTACGTTCCACGATGCTATGAGCGAGTCCATCGACGGCATCGAGAGCGAGCGCTGTTCCGATCCCGGCGGGGCCCGCTCCGATCACGAGAGAATCGAGGGGGTGCGGAGAAGAAGTCATGTCACCGTGCTTTCCTGGCGCATGCACCAGATGAGAATCATTATCAATAGCGTACGGTGTGTGATCTGTGTATTCGAGCATCGCTGAAAGGACCGCACCAATGTCAGTTCCCGTGATCGCCCTGACGGGGCACCTCGGCGCCGGCAAAACGACGGTGCTGAATCACCTGCTGTCGGCGCCGGGTGCACGCGTCGGCGTTGTCATCAACGATTTCGGCGCCGTCAATATTGACGCCGGGCTTGTCGTCGGACAGATTGACGAGGCGGCGTCCATCGCGGGCGGGTGCATCTGCTGCCTGCCGGACGACGGCGGTCTTGACCAGGCGCTTGCGAAACTCACGGATCCTCAGCTCCGACTGGACGCGGTGGTGATCGAGGCGTCGGGCGTTGCCGAGCCCCTCGCGCTCGCGCGTCTCGTGCGCTTCTCGGGCGCGGAGAATGCTCGGCTGGGCGGTGTCATCGACATTGTCGACGCGATTGAGCACGAGCACACGGTTGATACGGGCGGCGTTCCTCTCGCGCGCTATGCGGCGGCAACGCTCGTCGTGATCAACAAACTGGATGCCGTGGCAGATCCGGAGGAGCGCCGTGCGCGGATCACGGAACGCATTCGCGAGCGTAACCCGCATGTTCCCGTCATTGCGTCCGTGCGCGGCCGGATCGATCCCGCGCTCGTCTTTGACGTGGCGCAGAAGGAGGACCCGGTCGACGAGCTACCGATCGCGGCGTTGCTGCGGGAAGAGCATCGCGGGCACGGTGACCATGTCCACGCCGACGCCGTGTCGGTTCCAGTGTCTGGATCCGTCGACGCGGGGGCGCTCGTTGACCTGCTTGAGGATCCGCCGGGCGGCGTGTACCGCCTCAAGGGAACCGTTCCGGTGTGCTCTCGGCGCTACCTGGTGAACCTGGTCGGCCGTTCGATTCATGTGCGAACGGCGAGATCAGGGCAGGGGGAGAACGCGCTCGTCGCTATCGGCGTGGACCTGGATATCGAGGAGGTGCGACGCCGACTTCAGGGAGTGGTGTCTGGGCCGACGGCGGGGGCCGCCGGCGTGCGACGGCTCCAGCGATACCGCCGCCTGAGCGCATAAAACGCGGGGTGCGCGTGCTCTGCGGGGGCGTGCTCTGCGAGCGTTTCCGTGGTCATGGCGCTCCTCGTTCGTCGTTCGTGCGATGTGCGTCCGCTGGCTCACGGACGTGGGTCAACGCATCGGTGATGACGTGGGTCACGTGATGGTCGGCCACCTCGTACGTCACCTCCTTGCCGCTGCGCGTTGGCGAGACAAGCCCCGCCTGACGCAGCGTGCGTAGGTGCTGCGAGACGAGCGGCTGAGCCGGATTGCTTGTGGTGAACAGCACGCGTGGTGTTGCGAAAACTGCACACCTGCCTGCGAGATGAATCCGGACGCGGTACATTTTTCGGTATGCCTAAAAATCGACTGTCTGCCCTCCTTGTCCTTCCCGCTGTTGCCCTCGTGGCGGCCTCGTGTTCGGCAACGGAAAGCGCGACAGGAGGCGCGTCGGATGAGCGACCCGTTGTGCTCACCACGTTCACGGTGCTCGCCGACATCGCTCAGAATGTCGGCGGAGAGCATATTCAGGTGCAGTCGCTCATGAAGCCCGGCGCAGAGGTACACGGGTATGAACCGACGCCGGGTGACGTTGCGCGGGCCAGCGAAGCGGACCTCGTGATCGATAATGGGCTCGGGCTCGAGGACTGGTTCACGAAGTTCCTCGCCTCGGCTGATGCGCCGCACCTTCTCGCGACGGAGGGCATCGTGCCGATCGGTATCGCCGGAACGGACGCGCCGAATCCGCACGCATGGATGTCGACGACAAACGCTGAAATCTACGTGAACAACATTGCTGACGCGTTCGCTGAGCTCGCCCCGGAACACGCCGAGGACTTCCGTGACAACGCCGACGACTACTCCGCTCAGCTTCGCGCGGTTCACGACGAACTCACCGCGACTCTTGACGTCGTCCCCGATGCCGCGCGGGCACTGGTCACGTGCGAGGGGGCATTCAGTTACCTGGCGCGTGACGCGGGTCTCGATGAGTACTTCCTCTGGCCGGTGAACTCGGAGCAGGAAGGCACACCGCGCCAAACCGCCGCCGTTATCGATGTTGTCCTGGAGCGTGGCATTCCCGCCGTGTTTTGTGAGTCGACCGTGAGCGACGCGGCGATGCAGCAGGTCGTCGCACAGACAGGCGCGTCTTTCGGCGGAACGCTCTACGTCGACTCCCTGTCCCAGGCTGACGGCCCCGTTCCCACCTATCTCGACCTCCTGCGACACGACGCCGAGGTCATCGCGGCTGCGCTAACGGGAGGGGCCGAGTGACAGCGGCGCTCTCAGCTGTCGGTCTCCGTGTGGCCTACGGTGACGTCGTTGCGCTCGACGGGGTGAACCTTCACGTCACAGAGGGGCGTGTCACGGGCCTGATCGGCATGAACGGTTCCGGCAAGTCGACGCTGTTCAAGACGATCATGGGCATTGTGCGTCCAGACGCCGGATCCGTGACGATTGCGGGAGGAACGCCAACCGCGGCGCGAAAGAAAGGGCTCGTCGGGTACGTCCCGCAGAGCGAGGCGGTCGACTGGTCGTTCCCCGTATCCGTCCGCGATGTCGTGATGATGGGGAGGTATGGGCATCAGGGGATGACCCGGCGTACGCGCCCCGCTGACCGCGACGCCGTCGACCAGGCTCTCGAGCGGACGGACCTCACCGACCTACAGCATCGTCAGATCGGGCAGCTCTCCGGCGGGCAGAGAAAACGGGCATTCGTCGCACGTGGCATCGCCCAGGAAGCGCGGATCCTATTGCTGGACGAGCCGTTCGCCGGTGTCGACAAGCGATCAGAAGCGATGATCGTTCGGCTGTTGCGGGAGATGGCGGCCTCCGGCCACACGGTTCTCGTCTCCACGCACGACCTGCACGCGCTTCCCGAACTCGCCGACGAGGCCGTCTTGCTGATGCGCAGCGTCCTTTTCCACGGAGCGGTCGAGGACGCGCTGGAACCGACGACGCTCGCCCGCGCCTTCGGCCTGGAGGCGTAGCCGTGCGCTCCGCTCAGCGTGTCCGCTCTCGGTTTTCTCCGCGGCGACGGTTCGTGACGAAAGGCAATCTCGCATGATTCTCGATGTGCTCCTCGAGCCCTTGCAGTACGAATTCATGCTGCGCGCCATCACGACCACCGTGATCGCGGCCGTTGTGTGCGCCGTTTTGTCGTGCTGGCTCGTTCTCATCGGGTGGTCGCTGATGGGAGACGCGGTCTCGCACGCGGTTCTCCCCGGCGTTGTCATCGCATACATCCTCGGTTGGCCGTTCGCTGTCGGCGCCGTTGCGTTCGGGTTCCTTGCGGTCGGTACGATCGGCGCAATTCGCGGGACGACACGCGTCAAAGAAGATGCCGCCATCGGCATCGTCTTCACGACGCTTTTTGCGGGCGGCCTCGTTTTGGTATCGGTGACGCCCAGCCAGACAGACCTCGGACACATCATCTTCGGGAACATCCTGGGCGTCGGCCCGGCCGAGTTTTGGCAGATCGCGGTGATCGCGGCCATCAGCTTCACGATTCTCGTGGTCAAGCGGCGCGACCTCGAGCTGTTCGCGTTTGACCGCACACACGCGCATGCCATCGGGCTGAACCCGCGATTGCTCGCGGCCATTCTTCTGGGCCTTCTCGCCCTGACCTCGGTCGTCGCGCTTCAGGTGGTCGGCGTGATTCTCGTTGTCGCGATGCTCATCATTCCCGGCGCGACCGCCTACCTGCTGACGAACCGCTTCGGCCGAATGCTCGTGATCGCTCCGACGATCTCCGCCGCCTGTTCGGTGACGGGTCTGTATCTCAGTTACTGGCTGGACGCATCCTCCGGCGGCCTCGTTGTGCTCGTCCAGGGCACGGTGTTTGTCGCGGTGTGGATGTTCGCCCCGCGCCACGGGCTCATTGCGAAGCTGAGGAAAACCTCGCGTGTTCCTACGATGGGGGAATGAGCGCACACAATGCCGCCAACCTCAGCCGCGAAGAAACGGCGGCCAGGTCATCGTCCATCACCCTTCACGACGCGCGGGTCGAACTCGATCTGACGACGGCGCCCGATGCCGACACCACCGGGTTTCTCACAACGACAACCCTCCGGTTTGACGCAACAGCAGAATCGACGTGGATTGACTTCCTCGGAGAAGAGGTCAGCCGCGTCATCGTGAATGGCGCTGATCACCCCGTTGTCTGGGATGGTGCGCGCATCACGGTGTCCGGTCTGCTGAGCGAGAACGAGGTCACCGTCGAAGCACGCGGGGCATACAGCCGATCGGGAGAAGGCCTGCATCGCTTTGTTGATCCGGCCGACGGCGAAACCTACCTGTACACACAGTACGAACCGGCCGATTCTCGGCGGGTGATGGCCTGTTTCGAACAACCCGATATGAAGGCCAGGTACACCTTCGTCATCACGACTCCCACCGGTTGGCGCGTTCTCAGCAATCAACGGCCCGTTGTGACAACAGGAGGAGGGGCGACGCAGACCATCGAATTTGCTCCGACGCTCCCGATCTCGTCGTACATCACCGCCGTCGCCGCCGGCCCGTATCACCGGGTCACGGGGGAGTGGACGCGCGCTGGACACAGCGTCGAGCTCGGAGCGTTCTGCCGGGCATCGATGGCCGAACACTTCGATGCCGCGAACATCCTTGAGATCACCCGCCAGGGCCTCGACTTTTTCACCGATGCGTTCCTTTTCGACTATCCGTGGGGCAAGTACGATCAGATCTTCGTCCCCGAGTACAACCTCGGTGCGATGGAGAACCCGGGACTTGTCACGTTCACCGAGGCATATATCTTCCGCGGAGCCGCGACCGACGCTCAGCACGAGGGGCGTGCAAACACGATCCTCCACGAGATGGCGCACATGTGGTTCGGCGACCTCGTGACGATGCAGTGGTGGGACGACCTGTGGCTGAAGGAATCGTTCGCCGACTACATGGGCTCTCACGCCTCCGTCGCGGCGACCCGGTTTCATGACGCATGGGCGTCGTTCGCGAACCGGCGAAAGGCCTGGGCCTATCAGCAGGACCAGCTTCCGACCACGCACCCGATCGTCGCGGATATTCCCGATCTGGAGGCCGCCAAGCTCAATTTCGACGGCATCACTTATGCAAAGGGTGCGTCCGTTCTGAAGCAGCTCGTCGCCTATGTCGGCGAGGAAGCCTTCTTCCGCGGCGCGCAGATCTATTTCGCTCGCCATGCCTACGGCAACACAACGCTCGAGGATCTTCTGCTCGCCCTGGAGGAAACATCGGGACGCGACCTTCGTGCCTGGTCACGCGCCTGGCTGGAGACCACCGGAATGTCGACCCTCTCACTCGAGGGGGCAGGCGAGGCGCGGGACATCGTCCAGACCGACCCGCGGCCGCACCGTTTGCGCGTCGGGCTGTTCCGCGAAGAAGACGGCGCGCTCGTGCGGCGCGAGAGCATCGATGTGGACATTCATCAGGAGCGAACGTCGATCAGCGTGCCGCAGATCGACGGCGAAGAGTCCGATCTGATTCTGCTGAACGACGGCGATCTGACGTATGCCAAGGTGAGGCTGGATGAGCGATCGTTGCGGACCGTCGAACGGTCGTTGTCGTCGCTCGACGACACTCTCGCCCGCGGCCTGATCTGGTCTGCCCTGTGGAACGCCACCCGCGACGGCGAACTGGCGGCATCGCGGTTCCTCGACATCGTCGCGCGGCACGCACACGCGGAGACCAATGTCGGCCTGCTCACCGGGGTGCTGGCGAATGCACTGTTCGCCGTGCGTCACTACGTCGCGGACGCCGACAGGGACGCGGCTTCCGCCACGTGGCTCGACGCGGCCTGGCAGGGGCTTCAGGGCGCGGCTGCCGGCAGTGATGGACAGCTCGTGTGGGCGCGCGCGGTCGGCCACGCCGCGGCATTCGACGCCGCGCGCGCCGACGACATGCGGTCGATTCTCATCGGTGATCAGGCGGGGCCGGACGGGCTTCCCTTCGATGCGGATCTGCGGTGGATCTGGACGCAGGCGCTCGCCGCAACCGGTCGGGTGGAAGGCGCGGACATTGAGGCTGAACGGCAAAGCGACAATACGATGTCGGGCCGGACGGAAGCGATCCAGGCGCACGCGTCGCTCCCCGAACGCGAGGTCAGGGCGGCCGCATGGACGTCCGCGTGGGAGGACACCTCGTTGTCGAACGATCATCTAGCTGCGGTCATCGCCGGGTTCCGCGCGGGCGGACGACGCGATCTGACCCAGCACTGTGATGACGACTACTTCGCGCGCCTCATTGGCGTATGGGAGTCGCGGTCGATCGAGATATCTCGGCGTCTGGTGACGGGGATGTTCCCGTCAGGAGACTCGACCGATGCTGTCGACGCGTGGCTCGCTGCTCACGAAGATGCGCCTGGCGCGTTGCGGCGTCTGGTGATCGAGCAGCGTGATCACCTTGCCCGCGAATTGCGGGTTCGTGCGGCTCAGACACAACGGTGAAACGACGAGTGCCCCGGACGGTTTGTCTCCGTCCGGGGCACTCTCCGCGTTAGTTACTCAGAGGCGATGACCTTCACGATCGTCGCGACATCGGAATCGGCGTAGCTGACGACGCCGTAGTAGGTCGTCTCCGGCGTCAGTCCGCTCCAGGAGACCTCGTAGGTCGCTTCAGCGCCCTGCGAGACCGTCAGGGGATTCGGCTGCGCTGTGAGCTCACCCTCGCCGGCACTATCACTGCCCTGCTCGTCGTCCGTCAGAAGGTCGAAGCGGGCACGCTTCGTCCCCTCCTCGATTGTGACCTCCGTGTAGGTGTGGCGGATCGAATCCTGCGTACCTGAGGCGACGGTCTGCTCCGCCGCGCGACCGGCCACGCGCAGCGGCATGTCGCCCGAGATTCCCGAGACGATTGTCACGTCACCTGTTCCCGAGACGCCCGTGAAGGAGACCTCGGCCGGGGCATCCGCCGTGACCGGGAAGGCCGCAACAGGCGACCGGACGTCGTTCGTGCCGCCCGACCAGGTCAAAAAGCCGGTTGCCCACTGCTCGGCCGGAGCAGAGCCAGCGGTCAACGTGATCTGGATGTCGGCGCTCTCGCCCGCGGCGAGTGTGAGAACGGACGGCGACACCACGACGTCGATGCCAGGGACACCGGCGCGTGCGGTTGCAGATAGCCCTGCCAGTCGGAGGTGTCGTTGCTGTAGACCAGACCGGGCTCGAACATCGCGGTCGGATCAACGTGTCCTGCGCCCTGGGCGAAGGGATCGGTGAAGGGGTTCCCCGCGCCATCGAGCGTGTTGTAGGACGTGGTCATCAGAGCCGATTTGATATCGCCCGGTGCCATGTTCGGGTGCTCACCGAGATAGAGCGCACCGAGCCCTGCGACATGTCGCCGCGCGAGCTCTCTTGCCCTTGTTGTGTCCCTTTGCCTTGCCGTTACTGGGTTTCGACGAGGTGGTCTTCACGGGCTCGGTTCAGAGCGGTTCCCCTGCGAACGAGGGGTGGTCAGGGGCGATTCCGGTGTCGATAATGCCAACGACGATTCGCTCGCCGGCGGCCTCGATGCCACCGAGCTGGTCCCAGACGCCTCCGGTGCCCGTGGCATCGTCGCCAAGGCCGATGAAGTCGGTTCCCGTTTGTGCCGTCGGCTTGTGCAGTTCATCGGGCACAACCGTGAGAACGGCGTCGTTGGCACGGAGTTCGGAGACCTGTTTGGCCGTCAGCTCGGCGCTGAAACCGTTGACGGTCACGCCGTATTCGTGCGTTGGCTCAATGCCGTTGTCCCGGGCGATCTTGCGTTGTTCGTTGCGGAGGTGCGCGAGGTAGGCGCGAGAGGTTCGTCCGTCAGAAGAACCACATAGCGGCCGTCTTCTGCGGGAGAAGTGAGGGGCGCGGGGGAGGGGGCGTCACCCCCTCTCCTGTGCTGGCGAGGCTGGGTGTCGCTGCCGTAACGACGAGCGCGGTGGCGAGAGTGGCCGCCGCTGCCGTTCGGAGAGCGGATCTGATCATGTGATCTCTCCGAAACCTCCCCGAAACAATCTCGGGATGATCATAGGCTGTGCTCCGGCCACCAGACCGGCATGTTCTCCAGAATCGCGCGTGCGAAGGAATCAGCATCCGTCTCTTCCGACAACGCCCACGACTCGATGGCGCTCACCAGCCCGCCAGCGATAAACGCGGCCGCGACCTCGGCGTGCGCGGGGGCCGCAAGGTTCGCTCTGCGCAATGTGTCGATCGCCACGGAAACGCGACCGACGTAGTACTCGCGCAGACGGCGGCGGAAACCGATGGAAACCGACGACTCGAACAGAGCACGAATCGCGTCGCGCTCGCGCATCACCCGGACGAGAATCGCGACCATCGTCTCGTGGTAAACCCGCACAACGCCCTGCGCTGTGAGGTCACTGTCGGCGTCGACGGCACTCACCTGGTCAATCATCTCCGCGTACACATCGGCAGCGAGGTCACCAACGGTTGCATAGTGGCCGTAGAACGTCGTTCGGTGAACTCCTGCTTCCCGGCACAGCTCGGCCACACCAATCTCACCGAGTGCCGCCGTGGGAAGAAGGCGGTGCAGAGCTTCCTGAAGACGCTGCCTGCTTCGCATCGCGCGGGGATCGTCAGACACGAGGGGCTCGGAGGTCGTCATGGCGTCAGTCTGCCGCACATCGCAGACGAGTGTCGACCGGAATGTTACGTACGGACCAGAACTGCCGGCAGGGGAGAATGGACGCCTGATGTTCTTCCGCACGCTACGCGACCTCCCGGGTTCCGGCTGGGGTGTCGTGACCCTCGCCGTCGTCCGCTCCGCAGCGCTCGCGTGCGCCGCGCTCCTCACCGGAAGAGGAATTGACCTCATCGCGCAGAGTGCCCCTGCCGGCGTGACGTGGGCCCTCGCTGCGGGTCTCCTCCTCGTCGCGGCTCTCGCGGCGGGCGCGGAGGCATACATACCGCCGGCGGCGCAGGGACGGGAAGAAGCACGGTGGCGTCAACGCGTCGCACGGAAAGGTTTCGCCGAGCCGATCGACAGCGCGGTGCCGGCCGGAACGGTTGTGGCACGGGCCGGAGAAGAGGTCGAGCGCTTTGCGCACTATCGCACGGCGTTTCTCGGTCCGCTCGTCGCGGCTTTCGTCGTCCCCGTTGTCGTCCTGCTCATCATCGGAGCGGCGATATCCGCTGGTCTGGCCGTGGGACTCGCCGTCTGCACCGCAGTGATTCCGCCGATGGTGGCCTGGTTCTTCGCCCGGTTCCGAGCCTCGAGCGGCCGATACCGCATGCTGTCCGGCCGTCTCACGGCGACGTTCCTCGAGTCCATGCGAGTGCGCCACACGGTGCGGGCGCTCGGCGCCGTCCCCTCTCGCCGGGAACGGCTGGCGAAACAGGCCGAGGCGGTACGGCAGGAAGTCATGCGCCTCTTGCGCCGCAATCAGCTGGTGATTCTGGCCACCGATGCGCTTTTCGGCATCGTCGTTCTCGCCGTGCTGGGGACATTTGCCGTGGCAGGAACAGCGGCAGGGTGGCTGACGCCCGGAGCGGCCGTGTCCCTTCTTCTTCTCTCTGGACTGCTGCGGGAGCCGGTCGACCGGCTCGGCCGCTCGTTCTACGTCGGCCTCGCGGGACGAGCTGCCGGAGACCGCGTCATGGCGTTTCTCGAGGACCCTGCCCGGGATGATCTCCCGGCCGACGCGCCGGAGGAGATGCGCGGTGGCGTCACGATCACGCTTGACGATGTTCATGTGCGTCGGGGGGAAGCCCTCCCCGTACGCGGGGTCAACCTGACGATTCCCGAACGTGGACTGCTCGCGATCGTCGGCCGCTCGGGCGCGGGAAAGTCCTCGCTCGCCATGGCCATAGCGGGACTCATCGCGGCCGACGGCATCCTGCTCGGCGGCGAACCCGCCTCTGCCCACCAGCTTCGGCGCGCCGTTTCCACTGTTCCGCAACGTGTCGTCTTCTTCAGAGGAACCGTTCGTGAGAACTTGCACCTCGCGGCCCCGGACGCGGGAGACGAGACTCTTCACGCCGCGCTCCGCCGCGCGGGTTTCTCTCGCGGCGGCCACGAACTGCCTCACGGGCTCGACACACGCGTTGGGGAGGGCGCCAGCGGTGTCTCCGGCGGACAGGCGCAGCGGATCAGCATCGCCCGGGTCCTGCTCACCGGAAGCCCCGTGATTGTCGCCGATGAGCCCACCGCGAATCTCGACCCCGTGACATCCCTCCTCGTTCTCGACACCCTCCGTGATCTCGCCCGAGACCACGCTGTCGTGATGATCTCCCACCGGCCGGACGAGGCGGCCCGCGCCGATCGCATCGTGACGCTTGCTGAGGGCCGCGTTGCGCAGATCACGGAAGGGCGGCCCGCATGATTCGCGCTCTCGTCGGCATCGCCCGGCCCGCGTGGCCGTGGCTCGCGGGATCGCTGATCGCGCGCGTGCTGAATCTCCTCATCGGGGTCGCATTGCTCGTGATCCCCTGGCTGGCGGTCTCCCATCCCTCGCCCCACCTCGTCGCGACGGCGCTGGTCCTCATCGCGCTTGCGGCGGCGAAGGGAGCGTTTCGGTACCTCGAGCACTATCTCGGCCACAGAGCAGCGTTCGATCTCATCGCCGATATGCGGCTGCGTTTCTTCGATGCCGTTGCGCCGCTGACGCCCGCGGACGAGAGCGCGGAGTCCGGTGAGCTCACGGCCATCGCCACTCGCGACATCGACAGGGTCGAAGTGTTCTTCGCCCATACGATCGTGCCGGCGGCGGCAGCCGTTATCGTCCCCGGCAGTGTCGTCATCAGCATTGCCATGACAACGGGCGAAGGGCCGGCTCTCATCGCAGCGGGCGCATACATCGTCGGGGCGGTCGTTGTTCCGCTCGTCGGCGCACGCACAGCGACGAAAGCATCGCACGATGCCGTTTTGGCACGCTCGCGGATCGCTCGTCATCTTGCGGAAGACCAGGCAGGTCTCGCAGAAATCCGGAGCATGGGCGCCGAGGAGACTCGGCTTCGCGGACTGGGCCGCGAAGAGGATGTTGTGACGCAATCCCTGCGAGCCGGCGCCCGCGTCCAGGCCCCTCGCGCCGCAATCGATCTCGCCTGGCCCCTCGCCGCGGCCATCGCGATTATTGCGGTCGCTCGTCCGGACAACCTTGTCGCGCATGTTGGCGCCGCGCTTGCCGTGATTGGTTCCGCGCCCGCCGCCTCCGCGACCGCTGCTTTCGCCCGCACCCTTCCGGACGCACTTGGTTCGGCGCGACGCTACCTCGATGTCCTGCGCCGTGAGCCTTCTGTGGTCGATACGCGTCAACCGCTAGCGCTTCCGAACGGCCCCCTCGGCGTGGCGGCAGCGGACCTCGGTCACGCATTCTCCGGGGAACGCGTCGTGGACGGCATCAGCTTTAACGTTCCCGCCGGCGGACGCCTCGCGATCGTCGGTGAATCGGGAAGCGGAAAATCGACGCTCGTGAGCTTTCTTGTTCGTGCGCGCGACCCCGACGAGGGAACCATCGTGCTCACGGGTGCGCAGGGAAGCGTCGATACGCGCCAGATCTCCCTTGCTGATCTCCGCGCCGCCATCGCCGTCGTCGAACAGCGTCCCGTGCTGATCGCGGGAACTGTTCTCGACAATCTCCGCCTGGGAAACTCACGCCTCACCGAGGACGAGGCCTGGCGCTCCCTGGAAGATGCAGCGCTCGCCGACGACGTTCGCGCACATCCCGACGGTCTCCGCGCGAAGCTCTCCGAGGATGCGCTCTCCCTGTCCGGTGGGCAACGTCAGCGGCTCAGCCTCGCTCGCGCCCTCGCCCGTTCTCCGCGGGTCCTCGTCCTTGACGAGGCCACAAGCCATCAGGACCCCGCGACGCAGGCGGCGGTTCGTCGAGCGATTGCGGCGCGGCGCGACATGACAGTGATCGTGATTGCGCACAGGGACGACGCGATCGCCGGAATTGAACACGTCCTGAGGATGGCGCCGGTCCGCCGTGTCGATCCGCTGAGCAGCGAGACGCGCGCGTAATCTCGTGGGGTCATGATCCGGTTCGAGAACGTCACCAAGCGGTATCGCGGTACGAAGCGCCCCGCCCTCGACAGCGTAGATTTCGAGGTCGCGCGAGGCGAGTTCGTCTTCCTTGTCGGCGCCTCAGGCTCCGGCAAGTCCTCCTGCCTGCGGCTCATGCTGCGCGAGGGTGTCCCGTCAACGGGGCGTGTCCTCGTTCTCGGCAGGGACACCCGAAGCCTCAGCGACCGCCGCACACCCTATTTTCGCCGCAGCATCGGCTCGGTTTTCCAAGATTTCCGGTTGCTTCCTTCGAAGACTGTTGCGCAGAACATCGCGTTCGCGCTACAGGTCATCGGTCGCCCGCGTGCCGTCGTTCGATCGGCGGTCCCCGAGGCTCTCGAACGCGTTGGTCTCGCGGACAAGGGCAAGCGGTTCCCTCACGAACTTTCCGGTGGTGAACAGCAGCGTGTTGCGATCGCTCGTGCGATCGTCAATAGGCCGCAGGTGCTTCTTGCCGACGAGCCGACCGGTAACCTCGACCCCGGCACGTCCGTCGAGATCATGCGTCTGCTCGAGAGCATCAACGCTGCGGGAACCACGGTGGTGATGGCGACGCACGAGGCCGGTTTCGTCGACAAAATGCAGCGCCGAGTGATTCAGCTCGTCGATGGCAAGCTCGTCCGCGACGAACGACACGGATCCTATGGCGACACCTCGGTTGTGCAGACGTTGAAGCCCGAGGCCGTCAAGGGCGCATCGGCGATCGCCGCGCTCACCGCCGCACTCCAGGTTCAGCGCGAGGTCGAGGGTGAGCAACTGGAAAGGCTCGCCCCCGAGGCCGTGCGCGCCAGCGCACAGGACAATGAGCCGGTCGAGGACGCCGCAGAAGCCGACGCTGAGACATCGTCCATTCCGCGCCACGACGTCGACGTCAACGAGCTCGGAATGGCCGATCGCCTTGGCCTTTCCGGCCGCGACGATGAAGTGGGGCCGACCTCGTGAACGTGCCACTCATCCTTTCGGAGGCATTCCAAGGCCTTCGTCGCAACGCATCGATGGTCGTCTCCGTCATCCTGGTGACGTTCGTCTCTCTCACCTTCGTCGGTGCCGCGATTCTCATGCAGGCACAGGTCGCGAAGACCAACGCTTACTTTGAAGACCGCGCACAGGTGGACATCTACATGTGCTCGTCGATTTCGGATGGCGAAACCTGCACGGAGGGGATCGCCAGTGATGAGCAGATATCCGGCGTGCAGGACGAACTCGACGGATCGACGCTCGCGCCGCTCATCGAAAGCGTCGACTTCGAATCGCAGGAGGAAGCGTATGACTCGCTCCTCGAGACGTTCGACGAGTCGATCGCCGGACTTCTCACGGTCGAGCAGACGAGCGCGATCTTCCACGTGAACCTCATCAACCCCGAGCACACGGCAGTGATCCGCGAGGCGTTCAGCGGTGTGCAGGGCGTTGAAGAGGTGGCGGACCAGCTCGCCTACCTGGACCCGTTGTTCGCCACGCTGACGATTGCCACGTATATTGCGGTGGGCATCGCTGCGCTGATGCTGATCTCGGCCGTTTTGCTGACCGCGACAACAATCCGCTTGTCGGCGTATGCGCGGCGCCGTGAAGTGGGCATTATGCGACTTGTTGGTGCCTCGAACAGCACCATCCAAACTCCCTTTGTTCTCGAGGGCGTCCTTGCCGCACTCCTCGGAGCAACCCTGGCGAGCGCCGCGATTATCGCCGGCGTGCGTTTCGGGGTGCAGGAGTACCTGGCGCGTGAGGCCGGTGCGATCCCCTGGATCGGAGTTGCCGAGGCATGGGTTGTTGTTCCCATCATCATTCTGTTCGGCGTTGTTCTCGCGGCGCTCTCCGCTGGCTTCGCGATTCGTCGGTGGTTGCGCGCCTGATAGGCTGAAGGGCTGTCCGACAACGCATCAGGAGGTGCGCGCATGGCCCGAGAAAAGGGCGAAAAAGTCATCGCGCTCAATCGTCGTGCGCGCCACGAGTACACGATTGAGAAGACGTACGAGGCCGGTCTTGTTTTGACAGGAACCGAGGTCAAGTCGTTGCGCGCTGGCCACGCAAACCTCACGGATGGCTACGCGTACATCGATCGCGGCGAGGCCTGGCTCGACCAGGTGTCGATTCCGCAGTACTCCCAGGGCACCTGGAACAATCACGCCGCCAAGCGCCAGCGAAAACTGCTGCTGCACAAGGACGAGATCGTCAAACTGGGGCAAAAGGCTGCCGCGGGCGGGTACACGCTGGTCCCTCTGAAGCTGTACTTCGTCGATGGCCGTGCCAAGGTCGAGATTGGCCTCGCCAAGGGTAAGACGCTGTACGACAAGCGTCAGACCCTGCGAGAGCGTCAAGATAAGCGCGAGGCCGACCGGGCCATGCGGACGCGCAACCGCGTGGGGGAGTAGGCGGCGTTATTCACAGGCTTTTCTGCCACCTCCCGTGTGGCGCCTAGCCTGATGGCGTGCTGCCAGCCGACGTTTTTCTCCTGATAACGCAGACCACGTTTTTCTGCGTGTCAGCGCGGCTGATCTATGTCGATGTGATGGAGCACCGCCTCCCCAACATCATGGTTCTGCCTCTCACCGCGGGGGTGGTGATCGCCCTCCTGATTCTGTCGCTGGCAACGGCGGACCTTGGGGCATTGGTCCGTTCCGTCGCGGGCGGCATCGCGTTGGGCGGCTTCTACCTTCTCCTACGTGCCGGGTCGCGAGGTGCACTCGGCGGCGGCGACGTCAAGCTCGCGATTCCCCTCGGCCTGTTGCTCGCGTGGGACGGGTGGGCGGCGCTTGTCGTCGGTGCCGGGCTTGCGTTCGTCCTGGGGGGAATCGCGTCGGTCGTGCTTCTTCTGGCGCGGCTGGCAACGCGCGGGACGCATATCGCATTCGGACCCTGGATGCTCATCGGCGCGTGCCTCGGGCTTGCGCTGACATGACGCCGCGATTCCGATAGCGTTGACCGCATGTCGAAGGCAGTCGGCGGTATTCAGACGCTCATCACTCGCGTGCTGCGCTTGCGCATCGTCCGAGCGGCGCTGATGTTCAGCGACCACCGTGGTGGTCTTCTCGCCGCGGCCGTGACGTTCCGCGCGCTCTTCGCGGTGTTCGCCGCGGTTCTGCTGGGATTCTCCGCTGCGTCTCTGTGGCTGTCACGGCGCAGCGATCTGTGGGATGCGTTGATCGAGATGGTTAATTCGGTGATCCCGGGCCTCGTTGGCGACCGCGAGAGCGGTGCCCTCATCGACATTGAGGACGCTGATCTGATGTCGGCGGGCGTCGGGCTGGCCGGTGTCGCGTCCATTCTTGCGCTGGTCTGGGCACTCGTCAGTGCCGTTGGCAATCTGCGCATGTCGGTGCGATCGATCGCCGGCACTCGGCATGAGAGCGGCTCGGCTCTTCTCTTGCGCGTGCGCGATCTCTTGTTTGCGCTGTCGATCGGCGTTCTTCTCATCGTGTCAGCCGTTCTGTCCGTTCTCGGCTCGACGTTCATCGATACCCTGTTGGACGCGTTCGGCTGGACGGGCGGCCGGGCAACAACCGTGTTCACCTGGCTCGGCACGGTTCTGATCATCTTCGTTCTGGACGCGGTGATCGTCGGGTGGCTGTTTTGGCTTCTCTCCGGAGTGAAGGCGCCGTTGAGCCATATCCTGCCCGGAGCGCTCGTCGGCGCCGCGGGGCTCGTGGTGTTGCAACAGGCGTCGAGTCTTTTCGTCGGCGGGGCCACCAGCAATCCGCTCCTCGCCGGTTTCGCATCGCTGATTGCGCTGTTGCTGTGGTTCAACCTCTCCGCGCAGGTCATCCTGATCGCGTGTGCGTACATTGTCGTGACGCATGAAGAAACCAGTGATCGAGTTGGCGAGCGGTATGGCGCCGATACCTTCAAACAGCGCGCGGTGCGCACAGCGCAGCGCAACCTGCGTGTTGCCGAGGACGAGCTTCTCGCGGCGCGTGATGCCGAGCGGGAAGAGCGCACGAAAATGCGAGAGAACGCGCGGTAGATTCGTCGCATGGCTTCTGCGATCAGCTCCCGTGAGATCGAGCGTAAGTTCGACGTAGCCCCCGGCACTCCGGTGCCCGACTGGACGGGTGTCCCCGGCGTTCACACGGTGTCACCGGGGGACGAGCGTCACCTCGACGCCCTGTACCTCGACACAGAAGACCTGGCGCTGGGGCGGCGCGGTGTGGCCGTGCGGCGTCGCACGGGCGGGCCCGACGCAGGGTGGCACATTAAGGGGCCGCTGATCGACGGTGGGCGCGTCGAAATGCAGTGGCCGCTCACGCTCACAGACGACGTGCCGCAGGACGTGCGCGATGCGCTCGCAACGTGGACGGACAGCACCGAGTTCACACCGCTCGCGAAGATCGTCAACGATCGTACGGCCTACGAACTGCGCGACAGCGCCGGTGGCGTTGTCGCCGAGTTCGCCGCCGATCGCGTTTCTACCGTGGACCTTCGACGGGGCGTTGAACGCGCATGGTGCGAATGGGAAATGGAACTTGGCCCCGCAGCCCCTGACGATATTGAGGCATTTTTCGCCGCTGTCGCGGAACGGGCGATCGCGGCGGGCGCGACGGCTCCGTCAAGCGCCTCGAAACTCGCTCGCGCACTCGGCCTGTGAGCCGATTCACGGGCTGTCCCGCGTTATTCTGGACGACGGCTTGACGGACCATGTCAACCACGAAATGCTCGTTCCACGGCGCGAAGGAGCGCCGGTTCGATCGCGACTCAGAGCGGACTTCGCATGACTAATTACAAGATTCCCGGCGCCTCGGCTGCGACGCCGCCGATGTCACGCGTCGTGTTCATCGCCGCTGCTGCGGCGATGGGTGGCTTTCTGTTCGGCTTCGATACCGCCGTGATCAACGGCGCGGTCGGCGCCGTTGGCGAATGGAGCGGAGCGGGCCCGGTTCTGCTGGGATTCTCTGTCGCGGGGGCCTTGCTCGCATGCGCGTTCGGCGCGTGGTTCGCCGGCCCCATTTCGGCGCGCTTCGGGCGCGTTCGTGTGATGCAGGTCGCCGCCATCGTGTTCCTCATCTCGGCAATCGGCTCCGGCCTGGCCTGGGACATCACATCGCTGACCGTGTTCCGCTTCATCGGAGGATTCGGCGTTGGCGCGGCCAGTGTGATCGCGCCGGCCTATATCGCGGAGGTGTCCCCGTCACACGTTCGCGGACGGCTCGGTTCCCTGCAGCAGCTGGCCATCGTCATCGGAATTTTCGTATCCCTCCTCAGCAACTACATGCTGGCGCAGGCGGCGGGCGGCGCGGGAAGCACGCTGTGGCTGGGGCTGGAGGCGTGGCGCTGGATGTTCATCGTCGAGGCCGTTCCCGCGATCATCTACGGCATTCTCGCGTCGGTGATCCCCGAGTCGCCGCGCTACCTCGTCAGTAAGAACCGCACGGTTGAGGCCGAAGCGGTCCTCGGACGATATGTCGGCGGCACACCGACAGAGATCGTGAAGACCATTCAGTCCTCGCTCGACTTCGAGGCCACGCAGTCGATTCGGGTTATTCGCGGCCCGCGCTTCGGGCTGGCACCGATCGTGTGGATCGGCATCGCCCTGTCGTTGTTCCAGCAGCTCGTCGGAATCAACGTGATCTTCTACTACTCGACGATGCTCTGGGAAGCGGTCGGGTTCGATGAATCGAACGCGCTGCTCACCGGCGTGATCACCTCGGTTGTGAACATCGCCACGACGATCGTTGCCATTCTTCTTGTCGACCGCATCGGCCGTCGCCCACTGTTGCTGATCGGTTCCATCGGGATGCTTCTGACCTTGGCGACGATGGCGTTTGTTTTCGGTACGGCTCCCACAACGATGATTGACGGGGCGACACAGCCCGTTCTCACCGGTGCCGCGGGAATCGTCGCGGTTGTTGCCGCAAACCTCTACGTCGTGTTCTTCGGGATGAGCTGGGGCCCCGTTGTCTGGGTACTGCTCGGGGAGATGTTCAACAACCGGATTCGTGCCTACGCGATCTCGGTGGCCGCGGCCGCTCAGTGGGTGGCCAACTTCGCGGTGTCCTTGACGTTCCCCAGCCTGGCCCAGGCGGGGCTGGGGCTCGCCTACGGTCTCTACGCCGCGATGGCAGCGCTGTCGCTGCTGTTCGTCATCAAGTTCGTCAAAGAGACGAAGGGCCGCGAGCTCGAGTCGATGTAGAGCGGCTCTACGCCGTCTTCTTGCGGCGGTGGGCCGCGAGCTCATCGACAGGGTCGGGCGATGTCGCGTCGAACTCAATCAGACGCGACTCCACTTCGCGCAGCACCTTGCCGACCGCGATGCCGAAAACACCCTGGCCACGACTGACGAGATCAATGACCTCGTCATCAGATGTGCAGAGGTAGACAGAGGCACCGTCGCTCATCAGCGTTGTGCTGGCGAGATCTCGGATGCCGGATGCGTGCAACTGCTCAACGGCAATGCGAATCTGCTGCAGCGAGATGCCGGTGTCGAGCAACCGCTTGACGAGTTTGAGGACGAGGATGTCGCGGAAGCCATAGAGACGCTGCGATCCCGAGCCCTTTGCGTCGCGCACGGTGGGGACAACAAGCTCGGTGCGCGCCCAATAGTCGAGCTGACGGTAGGTGATGCCGACAGCCTTGGCGGCGATCGCACCGCGATAGCCCTTGTCGGGATCCATCTGGGGCAGACCATCCGTGAAGAGAAGGTCGACGGTGAGACCGTTTTCGTGGGGGGTACCCGCGCTCATGATCGTCCTTCCTTCCGGGTCATCCCCACATTACGACCGTTCGTGCGCCGGGAGGGAGACATCCGCCGATCGTCTGGCGGCGTGTCGGTCAAGCGTTATCTTCCGTGACCGTATGTACGGAGGGTTCGAATCTCGCGCGGGAGGAAATCGGAACGGGGGCGCGAATCGCCCGCCGAGATCACTCCGGAAGGACGCGGACGAGGGCCTGTCGAACGAACAGCGACCGAACCTCGTCGAGACGGTCTGCCAGCTGCGGGCCGAGCTCGCTCGCACGGGCGCGCGAGCGCGTGTCAGAACGGCTTAGCAGGGATGACAGCGCTGCTTCGATCAGAGCGACCTCGCGCTCGGCGCTTTGGCGCATTGCGCGAACGTGCCGCGGGTCGATGCCGTGACGATCAAGCGCAACGAGAGAGCGCATGAGCGCAACAGTGTCGTCGTCGTATGTCTCGGCGGGGGAGATAAGACCGAGGCTGAACGCATCGTTGAGGAGTTGCGGGGGCGCACCGGCTGCTTCGAGCAGTGCGGCGCGCGAGTAAGTTCTCGCCGTCGGGTGGATCGATTCCGGCACATCGGGCTGCCGCGGGGCGTCACCCGACGGGGCGCCGTCGAGGTGTTCGCGGATAACGCTGAGCGGCAAATAGTGGTCGCGCTGCAGGGTGAGCGCGAGACGAAGCCGTTCAACATCCCCCGGTGAAAACTTGCGGTATCCGGATGACGTGCGCTGCGGAGAGACGATTCCCTGCACTTCGAGAAAACGGAGTTTGCTCGACGTCAGGGCAGGGAATTCTCCCGACAGCTTCGAGAGGACCTGGCCGATCGAGAGGAGCGGCGCGGCAGCCCCGCTTTCCGCGGCCGCCGCCGGCATCAGTCGGTGGCCCCGGGAAGGTCGCGCGGGGAGCTGAAGAAGACGACGCGGAACTTTCCGATACGCACCTCGTCACCGTTGCGCAGCGTTGCGCGATCAACACGCTCACCGCTGACATACGTGCCGTTGAGCGAGCGTTGATCGACGATCTCGAATCCGACGCGGCCCCTGGTCACTTCAGCGTGACGGCGCGAGACGGTGACATCGTCGAAGAAGATGTCGGCCTCGGGGTGGCGGCCCACGGACGTTGTATCCGAATCCAGCAGGTAGCGCGCACCCGCGTTAGGGCCAGAGCGCACGAGCAACAGGGCGGCTCCGGAAGGAAGCGCGGCGATGGCGTCGAGCTCAGGCTGACTGAGGTCGCCCGAGAAGGGGATGAACGACAGGTCCGAGTCTTGCCCGAACGTCTGCGTGTGATCGCCAGATCCGTCGTGCCCGGCCACGCTGGGGACACGCCGTGTTGCGGCGGCCGTGGGTACATACTGCTCGTCAGACACGCGCGCTCCTTTCGTTCCGGCAAGCCTAACGGATCTGCAACGTTTCTTGCTCCGTATGTCCGTCTCTCATGCGGTTTTTCGCAGCCCGGGCGTGGCGAGTTTCGGGGAGCCCAGAGCGCATTCCGCGTACTGTGGCGGGTGTGATCGAACGCGACCGTCCCGCCCGTGTCCCCGTCCGTCGAGCCGCCGCGGTTGCCATCGCGGCCCTGTGCGCCGCCGCTCTTGGTCCGATGCTGGTGGCATCGCCCGCGGCCGCACACTCCGAACTCATCATGACGTCGCCGGACACCGACGGCACCGTCACCCATCTGCCAGACGAGGTCTCGTTGACGTTCAGCGAGGATCTCGTTCCGCCCGCCAGCCCCGGCGACGGAACAACCGAGATCGTCGTTTACGACGCCTCCTGCGAGGACGCGGGGCTGCTCGTTGCTGATCCCGGACGCGCAGACATGCGAGACTGCCACGACTATTCGGACGGCTTTGCCGTTGTCGCCGGCCCGACCGTGACGCAGGCACTCGATGCCTCTGCCGCGCCCGCCGGTGTGTACACCGTTGTGTGGCGCGTTCTGTACAACGACGGCCACGTCGGAAGCCAGATGTTCACCTTCGAGGCAGAAGAAGCGACCGCACCGACTCCCGTGCCGACGGAAGGCGTCATCGCGCCCACCGCGGACCCTGCCCCCACGGAGATTCCCGACGAGGAGCGTGAGCAGACTCCGTCCGCCACGCCGAGCGTCGACGCGGAGGCGGACCATGATTCCGATGCGGATCAGGGCGGGCTCTCGACGGGCGCGATCATCGCCGTTGTGGCCGGTGTCGTGGTCCTCGGGCTGCTGATTGCGATTGTCACCATGATTCTGCGCGCGCGCAGAAGCTGATCACGGGGAACTGTGTGCCACGGGGACAGTAGGCTGGGCACATGGCTCATTACGACGTCGTCATTCTCGGCGCGGGCCCCGGCGGTTACGTCGCGGCCGTTCGCAGCGCCCAGCTCGGACTCAAGACAGCGATCATCGAAGAGAAGTACTGGGGCGGTGTCTGCCTGAACGTTGGCTGCATCCCGTCGAAGTCGCTTCTCAAGAACGCGGAGATCGCCCACACATTCACGCACAAGGCCGACTTCTTCGGCATCTCTGGCGAAGTCTCCTTCGACTATGGCAAGGCGTTCGACCGCAGCCGCAAGGTCGCCGAGACGCACGTCAAGGGCATCCACTATTTGATGAAGAAGAACGGCGTCGACGAGTACAACGGCCGCGGAACCTTCGTCGATGCGAAGACGATCGACGTCGCACAGAGCGATGGTCAGACCGCGCGGGTCACCGCCGATAACGTGATCATCTCCACCGGCTCCACCGTGCGTCTGCTGCCGGGCGTCACGCTCAGCGACAACGTGGTCACGTACGAGAGCCAGATCCTCACGCGGGAGCTGCCCTCGTCGATCGTGATCGTTGGCGCCGGTGCTATCGGCATGGAGTTCGCGTATGTGCTGTCGAACTACGGCGTGAAGGTGACGATCGTCGAGTTCGCCGATCGTGTTCTTCCCAACGAAGATGCCGATGTGTCCAAGGAGATCGCGAAGCAGTACAAGAAGTACGGCATCGAGATCCTCACATCGACCGGCGTTCAGCAGGTGCAGGACAACGGCTCGAGCGTGCACGTGACCTACAAGAAGAAGGACGGTTCTGAGGGCGCGATCGACGCCGACAAGGTGCTGATGTCCGTTGGCTTCGCCCCCAACGTCGATGGCTATGGCCTCGACAAGACCGGTGTCGCCATGACAGACCGCGGCGCCATCGCGATCGACGACTACATGCGCACAAACGTCGACGGCGTATACGCGATCGGTGACGTCACCGCCAAGCTGCAGCTCGCCCATGTTGCTGAGGCCCAGGCCGTTGTCGCGGCAGAAACGATTGCTGGCGCCGAAACGATGACGCTTGGCGACTACCGCAACATGCCGCGTGCCACCTTCTGTTCGCCGCAGGTCGCCAGCTTCGGCCTCACGGAAGAGCAGGCAAAGGCCGAGGGCCACGAGATCAAGGTCGCGAAGTTCCCCTTCTCGGCTAACGGCAAGGCCAACGGCCTCGGCGAGCCCATCGGCTTCGTCAAGCTGATCGCCGATGCGGAACATCTCGAGCTGCTCGGTGGACACATGGTGGGCCCCGATGTTTCCGAGCTTCTGCCCGAGCTGACGCTTGCTCAGAAGTGGGACCTCACTGCCGAGGAAGCGGCGCGGAACGTGCACACGCACCCCACGCTGTCCGAGGCGCTGCAGGAGGCCTTCCACGGTCTCGCCGGTCACATGATCAACATGTAACCCATCACTTCACAGAAAAGCGGCCCCGATCGAAAGATCGGGGCCGCTTTTCTGTGAGGCGAAAACTACGCCGTTTGCGGGCCGTTTTTCGGCACGACAACGTGTCCTGCTTCGACGATGCGGTCGAGAAGCTCGTCGAAGTCGCTTGCCAGCTCTTGTGCCGACTCACCCGGCCACACGTGAAGCGGTTTGGCGGCGCCCTGCGCCTGCTGCAGCGAGGTGCGCTCCGGCAGCTGTGGCTCGAGAACGAGCGGACCGAACATGTCGCGCAGTTCCTTGATGCGGAACTGGTGCTCGACCGACTGCGGACGCACGCGGTTGACGACGATTCCGAGGGGCTGCAAGCGAGAGGAAAGACCCCGGCGGATTTCTTCAATCGCGCGCAGGGCACGGTCTGCGGCGGCGACCGAGAACAGGCCGGGCTCGGTGATGACGGCGACACGGTCGCTGGCTGCCCATGCTGTTCGCGTCAAGGCGTTGAGCGAGGGCGCACAGTCGATGAGGACGAGGTCGTATTCGTCCTCGATAATCGCGAGTGCCTCTTCGAGCTTCCAGACATCGCGAACCGACGGATGTGGGCCGTCGTAGTTGATGGCGGACGGGCTCCCGAGCAGAACGTCGATGGTGCCGGGATGCACTTTCGTCCACCCGCTTGAGGCGATCGCCTGGCGGACAGTCTTCTCCTTCGGGTTTTCGAGGACATCCGCGATGTTGAGTCGTCCCGCGGTCTGTACATCGAGGCCCGTCGAGACATCGGACTGTGGGTCCAGGTCGACGACAAGCGTGCGGATGCCTCGGGCGAAGGCCGCAGAGGCGAGGCCCAGGGTCACCGTCGTTTTACCGACGCCGCCCTTAAGAGAACTGACGCTGAGTACGTGCACATGCACAACGCTACCGTCATCTATGCTGAGTGCCGTCCCGGACCGCCGAGAGTCTTCGGCAGAATCTCTTCTTAGAGGAGGCGCATGTTCTCGAAAGTGCTCGTCGCAAACCGCGGAGAGATCGCGATTCGTGCTTTCCGTGCGGCCTATGAGCTCGGCGCGAAGACGGTGGCTGTTTACCCCGTTGAGGATAAAAACTCGTTGCACCGCCTGAAGGCCGACGAGGCCTACCAGATCGGAACGCCGGGTCAGCCGGTTCGGGCCTACCTCGATATCGACGAGATCGTTCGCGTCGCGGTGGACTCCGGAGCCGATGCGATTTACCCGGGATATGGCTTCCTGTCGGAAAACCCTGAGCTTGCCGCGAAGGCGGCCGCGAACGGAATCGCCTTCATCGGACCGCCATCACACGTTCTCGAGATGGCCGGAAACAAGGTCACGGCGAAGAACCACGCGATCGCCGCAGGTGTCCCGGTTTTGCGCTCGACGCAGGCGACCGATGATGTCGCCTCGCTTGTCGCGCAGGCCGATGATATTGGCTTCCCCCTGTTCGCAAAGGCCGTTGCGGGCGGCGGCGGGCGCGGCATGCGCCGCGTTGATGCGCCCGAGGCGCTCGTCCCTGCGCTCGAAGAGGCGATGCGTGAGGCGGGCAGCGCGTTCGGCGATTCCCGGATGTTCTTGGAACAGGCGGTCTTGCGCCCTCGGCACATCGAGGTGCAGATCCTTGCCGACTCCCACGGGTCGACGATCCACCTGTACGAACGAGACTGCTCCGTTCAGCGTCGTCACCAGAAGGTTGTCGAGTTGGCACCGGCGCCCAACCTCGACCCGGCTATTGCCGCAGATTTGCACCGGCACGCCGTCGCTTTCGCCGAGTCCATCGGTTACCAGAACGCGGGCACGGTCGAGTTCCTCCTCGAGACCTCCGGGCCGCGAGCCGGTGAGGTCGTCTTCATCGAGATGAACCCCCGCATCCAGGTGGAGCACACCGTGACCGAAGAGGTCACGGACGTCGACCTCGTGCAGTCTCAGATGCGTATTGCCTCGGGTGAGTCGCTCGCCGAACTTGGCCTCTCCCAGGACACGATTGTTCTGCACGGACAGGCGATGCAAACCCGCATCACATCCGAGGATCCGTCTCAGGGGTTCCGGCCGGATACCGGACGAATTACGACCTACCGCTCGCCCGGTGGGGCGGGTATTCGTATCGATGGTGGGACCACCGCCGCCGGATCGCAGGTGTCGCCGCACTTCGACTCGATGCTGGCCAAGTTGACGGTGCGCGGTCGCGACTATCCGTCTGCCGTGGCGAGAGCGCGTCGAGCGCTTGCGGAGTTCCGTATCCGCGGTGTCGCAACGAACATTCCGTTCCTCAAGTCCGTTCTCGATGACCCCTCGTTTATCGCTGGAGACCTGTCGACATCGTTCATCGACGAGCGCCCCGAGCTTCTGCGCGGCCGTGCCTCGAAAGACCGTGGAACGAAGATCCTCAAGTGGATGGCCGAAACCACGGTGAACAAGCCCTACGGTGATCGTCCGGCGGGAGCCGATCCCCGAGAGAAGCTGCCTGTCTATGACAGCAGCCTGCCCGTGCCGGAGGGGAGTCGCCAGAGGCTTCGCGAGCTCGGTCCCGAGGGATTCGCGCGGGCGCTTCGCCAGCAGACCGCCCTCGCGGTGACAGACACGACCTTTCGGGATGCGCACCAGTCGCTTCTCGCAACCCGCGTCCGCACGCGCGACCTCCTCGAAGTTGCTCCGGTCGTTGCGCGAACCACTCCTCAGCTCCTCAGCGTGGAGGCATGGGGAGGGGCGACATACGACGTTGCGCTGCGCTTCCTCGGCGAAGACCCGTGGGAGCGTCTGACGCGCCTCCGCGAAGAACTTCCCAACGTTGCGATCCAAATGCTGCTACGCGGCCGGAATACGGTGGGCTATACCCCGTACCCCACAGAGGTGACAACAGCGTTCGTTCGCGAAGCCGCGGACGCGGGCATTGACATCTTCCGCATCTTCGACGCTCTGAACGATGTTGAGCAGATGCGTCCGGCGATCGACGCTGTTCGGGAAACCGGAACCGCGGTCGCGGAGGTGGCGATGTGCTACACCGGCGATCTGATGAACCCCGACGAAGATCTGTACACGCTTGAGTACTATCTCGGCCTCGCAGAAGACATCGTCTCCGCTGGCGCGCATATTCTCGCGATCAAGGACATGGCGGGCCTGTTGCGTCCCGCTGCGGCGACCAGGCTCGTCACGGCGCTGCGGGATCGCTTCGATCTGCCCGTTCACGTGCACACACACGACACGGCAGGCGGCCAGCTCGCCACCCTTCTCGCTGCCAGCGAGGCCGGGGCAGACGCGGTTGACGTTGCCAGCTCGGCAATGGCGGGAACAACCAGTCAGCCCCCGATGTCGGCCCTCGTGGCAGCTTTGGCGCACACAGAACGCGATACCGGACTCGATCTGCAGGCTGTTGCCGACCTTGAGCCCTATTGGGAGGCTGTCCGCCGCGTTTACCGACCGTTCGAGTCGGGACTGTCTGGGCCGACGGGCCGGGTCTACACGCACGAGATTCCGGGCGGGCAGCTGTCGAACCTTCGCCAGCAGGCGATCGCCCTCGGTCTGGCAGATCACTTCGAGAAAATCGAAGACATGTATGCGGAGGCAAACCGCATGCTCGGACGCATCCCCAAGGTCACGCCGTCCTCGAAGGTCGTCGGTGATCTCGCGCTTCACCTTGTCGCCGCAGGCGCCGACCCCCACGAATTTGAGCAGAACCCCGAGAAGTTTGACGTTCCAGACTCGGTCGTCGGTTTCATGGCCGGCGAACTCGGAGAACTTCCCGGAGGGTGGCCGGAGCCGTTCCGGTCGAAGGTGCTCGCTGGGCGCTCGGTTCAGCGCGGCGTCACGGCGCTGACAGAGGAAGATGAAGCCGCATTGCGCGGTGATTCGGCGACGTGTCGGCAGGCGCTGAACCGCTTGTTGTTCCCGCAGCCCACCGCGGCTTTCGAAGAGCACCGTCGGATTTACGGCGATCTTTCCGGGGTCGCCACCCTCGACTATCTGTATGGACTCGAACACGGCCGCGAGGCGGCCATCGAGCTGGAGAAGGGCGTCGAACTTTTCATCGGTCTCGAATCGATCGGCGACGTCGACGACAGGGGCACCCGGTCGGTCATGGCTACTCTCAATGGGCAGCTCCGTCCCATCGAAGCCCGAGACCTGTCCGTCGACGTGGAAGTCCACGAAGCGGAGAAGGCCGATCGCAGCAATCCCGGTCATGTGTCTGCGCCGTTCTCAGGCGTGGTCACGCTCAAGGTCCAGCCGGGCGACACGGTTGAAGCCGGTTCTCCCATCGCCTCCATCGAGGCGATGAAGATGGAAGCGGCGATTAACGCGACGCTGTCCGGCACCGTCGAACGTGTCGCGATCGCCTCTACGCAACAGGTGGAAGCAGGAGACCTGTTGGTAGCAATCAGCGCGTCCGAGTAATCTTTCCCGGGCGGGATGGACCCGCCATGGGCTTCCCGCCCCCATTTTTCCCCAGGAGCATTCGTGGCACAGGATTCCAGCGCGTCACCCGCCGAGCAGGATCATGGGCTGCTGGACGAGGTCGGCGTCGATACGACGGCGATTGATTTCGGCAGCATGGCGCAGGTGCGCGTGAGCCTTCCTGCCGGGTATCGCGACGACGACGATGAGGATGATGACGTCACCGCGGACGAGATCGCCCATGAGGACGTTGGCGTTGCCATCACGGGCGAGATCGTCACCGACGACGGCGATTCCCGTTCGGCTAGCGCGGAAGATTCCGAGACGGTCACTGATGAGGAACAGCCGGTGACTGGCGACGTCGTCATCGATGGCCATGAGGACGACGCAGGGGATGAAACCCTCGCCGAAGCCGAAGCCGAAGCCGAAGCCGAAGCCGAAGCCGAAGCCGAAGCCGAAGCTGAAGCCGAAGCTGAAGCCGAAGCCGAAGCCGAAGCCGAAGCCGAAGCCGAAGCCGAAGCCGTCGAAGCCGTCGAAGCCGAGGGCGACGCCGATGAGATCGACCGTGAGGCTGAAACGGATCACGACGACACCGATAGCGAAGACGAGGCACACACCATCGACAACGACCAGGACCTGACGGACCAGGCGGACGACGCCGGTGAGACGGAGAACAGCGACGCGGACGTTGTCACGTCGGACCAGGATGCTCGCGAGATCGCAGCGTCCGAAATCGTGATCCCGGAGCGCCCCGCCGCACCGCCCGCGTCGGCGGCCGACGACACAGCCGTTCCGACCTCGATTGAGATTCCGGGAGCGGAGCCTGTTGCGGCTGCCATGAGCGAGACCGGCGCCCACCGGGTCGTCCAAGTCGCGCGCGTCGAAGGAACGGATAAGAAATCGAAGACGGACACCGTGCCGACCGCCCGCCGCGTGGGCGAGGTTGCTACGTCGACGGCTCGTGAGTCCAGTGACGTCCTGACGGCCGATCGTCTCCTCGATACCGGAGCCATTCGCCGGCCCGAACCGGAAGACCCATGGCGCCGCATTCTGTTCGCGATGACGGGCGGCGGCATCAACCTCGGCGACGGTAAGAAGACTCGGGCCCGCAAGGAACTCATCGGGCGTATTGCTGGCCCGATCCCTGGCCGCGCGCGCTTCGTTCCGGTTCTCAGCCGCAAGGGTGGCGTTGGCAAAACAACTGTCACGGCCCTATTGGGCATGGCGCTCGCCGATGCTCGCGACGACCGCGTGGTTGCGGTCGATGCGAACCCCGATCGCGGCACGCTTGCCGAGCGCATCTCCAAAAAATCCGATAAGACGGTCCGCGACCTCGTTCGCGATCATGAGGCGGTGCGCGGCTACGGTGACATTTCGGCGCACGTCGTCCGCGATGAAACGCGCCTCGACGTACTTGCCTCGGATTCCGACCCTCATGTGGCCGATGCGTTCAACGACAGCGACTATCGCGCGGTTGCCCGTATTGCGGAGCACTTCTACTCGTTGGTCCTCACCGACACGGGAACCGGCATCGTGCATTCCGTGATGTCGGCAACGCTCGATCTCGCCGATCAGCTCGTGATCGTCTCGGGCCTCAGTGTCGACGAGGCGCGCCTCGCCAGCGAGACGATCTCCTGGCTTGAAGCGAACGGATACGAAGAGCAGGCACGCAAGGCGATTGTCGTGATCAACCAGGACAGCGCTGGCACGCCCCTCGTGCGAATGGATGAGCTGGAAGCACACTTCCGCACCCGTGTTCGCCACACCGTGCGCCTTCCGCACGACGCCCACCTCGCAACGGGAAGCGCGATTTCGTTCCACGATCTCGACGCGAAGACCCGTGAGGCCGCTCGCCAACTTGCGGCGCATGTTGTGGAGGGAGTCCGGAACGCATGACGGTCCGCGACATCCGCCTGTACGGCGACCCTGTTCTGCGCACGCCCTGCGCAGACATCGGAGCGATTGACGATGGCGTCCGCGCCCTGGTCACGGACCTCATCGACACGGTGAAGGTGCCAGGACGCGCTGGTGTTGCCGCGCCCCAGATCGGCGTTGGGCTTCGTGCGTTTAGCTACAACGTTGACGGTCGGCTCGGGGCGATTCTGAACCCGCGCATTGTCGAGGTCCGCGGTGAGCTCGTTCCCACGGGGGAGGGTTGTCTTTCGGTGCCGAACCTCTGGCACGAGGCGATGCGTCACCCCTATGCGCGCGCCGAGGGAATCGACGTTGACGGCAAGAAGCTTGTGCTCGAGGGCGAGGGCCTTTTTGCGCAGATGCTTCAGCACGAGACCGACCACCTCGACGGGATGGTCTACCTGCAACGCCTCACAAAGGACGCTCGTCGCGTGGCGATGCGCGAGGTTCGCGAGTCCGACTGGTTCTAATGTCAGGAGGGGCCCGGCTCAGCCGGCCCCCTCCTGACACACGATCGGCAAATTAGCCGCCGATGGGAATCCCCGTTGTGACATCGCGCGGTGCCGAGTAGATCTTCTCGATCTCGTCGGCGAAGTCGCGGACGATCTCGGCACGCTTGATCGACATCTTCGGCGTCAGGTGACCCGTTGCTTCGGTCCACTCCGTTGGCAGGATCACGAACTCGCGAACGGACTCGGCGCGGGACACCCGCGAGTTGGCCTCGTCGATCTGTCGCTGCACCTCGCCGCGAACGGTGGGGTTGATGGCGGCCTGTTCGAGCGTGAGCTCGCTCGACTCACCGTGGGTTGCCAGCCACGCGGGCAGCATCTCCGGATCGAGCGTGATGAGCGCCGAGATGAACGGCTTCTGGTCGCCGACGACGACGACCTGACCGACGATGGGGTTGGACCGGATCGGGTCCTCGAGCACTGTCGGCGCCACGTTCTTTCCGCCAGCCGTGACGATGATTTCCTTCTTGCGGCCGGTGATGGCCAGGTAGCCGTCGTCGTCGAGAGCACCGATGTCACCCGTGCGGAACCAGTCGCCATCGAAGGCATCCTCCGTTGCCTCCGGGTTGCGCCAGTACTCACGGAAGACGTTGATGCCCTTCACCTGCACTTCTCCGTCATCAGCGATGCGGATGCTCACACCGGGCAGAGGAGGTCCGACTGTGCCGACCTTGATGCGCTCGGTGACGTTGACGGTGGCGGGCGCCGTCGTTTCGGTCAGTCCGTATCCCTCGAGAATCTTGATCCCGAGGCCCCGGAAGAAATACCCGAGGTGGGGGCCCAATGGGGCCGATCCCGAAACGGCGTACGTGACCTTGCCGCCCATGCGCTCACGCAGCTTGCTGAAGACGAGCTTGTTGTACAGCGCGAACTGCAGCGCGAGCAGCGGCCCGATTTTCTCGCCCTCTTGCTCCCGACGAGCGTGTTCGATGCCGATCTTCGCGGCACGGCGGAAGATAGCCCCCTTGCCCTCGGCCTCTGTCTTCTGCGCGGCCGCGTTGTAGACCTTCTCGAAGACGCGCGGCACCGCCAGAAGTACCGTGGGCTTGAACGAGCCGAGCGTGTTCACGAGGTTCTTCGTGTTCGGCTCGTGCCCTGTCTTGACGGCCCAGTGGATGTAGAAGATCGACATGAAGCGCGCGAACACGTGTGCCGTTGTAATGAACAACACCGTCGATGCATCGGACTGTGTGACGATCTCGTTGAGCGACGTTCCCGAGTTCTGCACCAGGTCGACGAAGTTGCTGTGGGTGAGAACACAACCCTTCGGGCGTCCCGTCGACCCGGATGTGTAGATGATCGTCGCGATGTCGTCAGCGCGGGCAAGCTTCCTTCTGCGCTGGATCTCTTCGTCATCGATTTCGGCGCCCTGGGCAACGAGGGTGTCGAGAGCACCCTGATCCATGCGCCAGTAGGCGTCGATCAGAGGGAGCTCGTTGCGCACCTCGGAGAATCGTGCGTCGTGCTCGGCAGTTTCGACCATGAGCGCCGTTGCCCCGGAATCCGACAGGATCCACTGGACCTGGCTGGGCGAACTGGTCTCGTAGACGGGAACCATGATCGCACCCGCGTAGAACAGGGCGAAGTCGACCAGGGTCCACTCGTACGTTGTTCGCGCGAGGAAACCAACTTTGTCACCGGGGTGAACACCCGCCGCGACGAATCCCTTGGCGAGTGCGATCACCTCGGCTTCGAATTCTCGGGCCGTCTTGTCGCGCCAGCCGTCGTTCCCATCGGGAATGCCGAACAGAGGCTTGTTGGGCGTTTTCTTGGCGCGATCCGCCAAGAGATCACTGATGTTGCGTTCGGGGTCCGCTGGCACCATTAACGGTGCGGAGAACTCGATCACGGCAGCTCCTTCGATACCGGTCGGAGGGGCGAACGAAGGTCACGTTCACCCGCTGTCGATGTCGTCACCGAGTCTATGCCGAGCTGCGCCCGGTGTGGCAGCGATTGTGGGTCGGGCACAACGGTGTGGCGAAGTCGGGCTAGACTTTCTCGCGCCGCCACCCCTGGGGAGAACCGCGTCCAATGTTCTACTGGATTCTCAAGTACGTCATCGTCGGACCGATCCTCAAGGCCATCTTCCGCCCGTGGATCGCCGGAGCCGAGTACATCCCGAAGCAGGGTGCCGCCATTCTCGCGAGCAACCACCTCTCCGTCATCGACTCGGTTTTCCTTCCGTTGATGATCGATCGCCCGATGTCGTTTCTGGCGAAGAGCGAATACTTCACGGGGAAGGGCCTCAAGGGATGGGCCACGAAGTGGTTCATGAAGGGCACGGGGCAGATCCCGATCGACCGCTCGGGCGGATCTGCGTCCGAGGCCGCTCTCAACACAGCGCTCCAGGTGATCGGGCGTGGCGATCTGCTGGGGATCTACCCCGAAGGAACGCGCAGCCCGGACGGACGCCTGTTCAAGGGCCGCACGGGACTGGCGCGGATGGCGCTCGTCGCGAAAGTTCCCGTTATTCCCGTTGTGATGGTGGATACCGACACGATGCTACCGATTGGCGCGTCCATGCCGCGCGTGATGCGTATCGGCATCATCATCGGCGAACCCCTGGATTTCTCGCGGTACGAGGGGTTGGAAGACGACCGCTTCGTGCTGCGCAGCGTGACAGACGAAATTATGGTCGCGCTGCAGCGACTCGGTGGACAGGAGTACGTCGACGACTACGCCTCGAAGTACCGCGCTCTTGCTGAGCAGGCCGGAACACGGGCGCCGTCCGCGTTCTCGTCGTAGTCGCCGCGGCGGCGCGTTACCTTCGAGGCCGTCCGGGTCGGTAGGCTATGGGGATGCAGCAGAACCTCGACGCGCTGGACGCGTGGCGTGATCTTCCCATCAAACAGCAGCCGCAGTGGCCCGATCGCGCGGCCCTCGAGCAGGTCACCAGTGAGCTGGCAACTTTGCCTCCTCTGGTCTTCGCTGGCGAGGTTGATCAGATGCGTTATCGCCTCGGCGAGGCGGCAGCGGGCAACGCGTTCCTGCTGCAGGGCGGTGACTGTGCCGAGACCTTCGCGGGGGCAACGGCAGATCGCATCCGCAACCGCATCAAAACCCTCCTTCAGATGGCCGTCGTCCTCACCTATGGTGCCTCGATGCCCGTCGTCAAGATGGGCCGGATGGCCGGTCAGTTCGCGAAGCCGCGATCGAAGGACACCGAAACGCGTGGCGATGTGACGCTTCCGGCGTTCCGCGGCGAGATTGTCAACGGCTTCGACTTCACAGAAGCGTCTCGCGCCGTCGACCCGCGCCGGCTCCTGCAGGCGTACCACACGTCCGCCAGCACGCTGAACCTGGTCCGCGCTTTCACGCAGGGTGGCTTCGCTGACCTGCGCGAGGTGCACTCCTGGAATCGTGGTTTTGCGGAGAACCCGGCGAACAAGCGCTACGAGCAGATGGCAACCGAGATCGATCGCGCCATTAAGTTCATGGAGGCGGCTGGCGCCGACTTCGATGAGCTGAAGCGCGTCGATTTCTACACGGGCCACGAGGGTCTGCTGATGGACTACGAGCGGCCGCTGACGCGCGTCGATTCGCGCACAGGCGAGGTCTACAACACCTCGGGGCACTTCCTGTGGGTGGGCGAGCGCACGCGTGAACTCGATGGCGCGCACGTCGACTACTTCTCGAAGATCCGCAACCCGATTGGCGTCAAGCTCGGCCCGACCACGTCACCGGAGACGGCGCTTGCCCTGATCGACAAGCTCGACCCCGAACGCGAACCTGGCCGGTTGACCTTCATCACGCGAATGGGCGCGGGCAAGATCCGCGAGGCGCTTCCTCCTCTTCTCGAGGCGGTTCGCGATTCTGGTGCGACGCCGCTGTGGGTCACCGATCCGATGCACGGAAACGGATTCTCCACACCCACGGGCTACAAGACGCGTCGCTTTGACGATGTCGTTGACGAGGTCCGCGGTTTCTTCGAAGCCCACCGTGCCGCCGGAACGCATCCTGGCGGCATCCACGTCGAGCTCACGGGAGACGACGTCACGGAATGCCTCGGTGGATCGGAAGACATCGACGAAGCATCGCTCGCGACTCGCTACGAGTCGTTGTGCGACCCGCGTCTGAACCACAAGCAGTCGCTTGAGCTGGCGTTCCTCGTCGCCGAGGAGCTTGAGAAGCGCTAACCGCGACCGCAACAAACGGCGGGTCTGCCCTGTGAGGTGGCCCGCCGTTTGTCGTTCCGGGCTCTCGAAGCCGGTTACCGCACGGGGCCGTGTTCCGCGTTATCCGGGACTGGCGAGGTTCACGATACGGGGCCGGCGAGGTTCAAGCTCAGGTGAACCGTCGTCTCGCGGGGCACGCGTTCTGTTCCGGGCGCCGGGTCTGTCGACGACACGATGACCCAGCTGCTGGGGAGGCCGTTGAGCAGCGGCGAGTAGCTGACGGAGAAGCCCGCGTTCTCGAGCGTTGCGACGGCTTCGTCACGGTTCATTCCCACGACATCGGGGATGGGATGCGGCTGCGGGCCGATCGATTCCCGGAGCGTGACGGAGTCGCCGCGTCTGAGCTGGACATCGTCGCCAGGGCTGACGATGCCGATCACGAGACCCGCGGAAATCTCTTCGTGGTGGTGTCGCTCCGTTTCCTCGGAGACGGTGAGTCCCGCCTCCTCGAGACGTTCGCGTGCCTCTTGCACGGAGACGTTATGAACATCGGGGACCTGCCCGGCCGAGAGCGTTACGGACAGTTCGTCCGCCTGATGCCCCTGACAACCATCGATGCAATCGATCGTCTCGTCTGATCCCGAGGGGTGCAGACGCGCGCCGATGATGGTTCCCGCTTCGGCGTCGGTGAAAATCTCTTCGGGGTCGCTTCTGACGGTGATCACCGCGTCTTCGGCGTGCTGCTCGGCAGCCGAGAGCGTGAGCCCGCGCAACGAGTCGATCGTGACGGCTGCCGGCCCCGAGGAGACCGTGACTGTGATCAGATCCCCGGGGTACAGGCGTTCTCCGCTGCCGGGGGAGAGGGCGATCACCGTGCCGGCAGGAACGTCGAGGCTGGGTTGCTGTTCGGCAACGGGCCGCAGATCAACGGCCGCGAGAATTCCCTCGGCTTCTTCGTAGGGGGTCTGCGCCGCGATCGACGGAACCGCGATCATGGAGCCCGGCCCGGACCCGAACCACCAGCCGGTTCCTCCCGCGGCAATCGCCATGGCGACGACGATGATGGCCGCCCACCAGCCACGGGTGGCGCGTCGACGTGTGCGACGGCGCAGCTGTGTGGCGTTGTCGCCGATTCCTCCGCCAGGGGAGAGCGGGCCGGTCGGTGCGAGGATGCTGGTGGCGCCGGTTTCCGGCAGCAATGTGGTGTCACCCGATCCGTCGAGGTCAGATTTGTCGTCACGGGCGGGGCCAGCCGAGGGCGGAGCGATCGGAATCGGCTTGATGCCGATCTCACGTTCGATCTCGACGAGGCGCGCGAGCATCATAGCGGCGTCAGCGGGCCGTTCGTCCGGCTCTCGCTCCGTCGACCACATCACCAGTTCGTCGAGCTGCTCCGGAACACCGGGGTTCTTGATGCTGGGGCGCGGCACCTGCTCTGTCGCGTGCTGATACGCAATCTGCATCGGCTGTTCACCGAGGTACGGCTGATCTCCCGCGAGCATCTCGTACAGCATGATGCCGAGCGCGTAGATGTCTGTTCGGGCGTCGGCCGTTCCCTGGGTGACGAGCTCGGGGGCGAGGTAGGCGATGGTGCCGAGAAGCTGTTGGCCGGTTGCGGTGTTCGCACTCGCAACGCGTGCGAGGCCGAAGTCGCCGATCTTGATGCGGCCGTCCTCCGCGAGGAGAACGTTCTCGGGCTTGACATCCCGGTGAATGAGGCCGGCGCGATGCGCGGAGGCCAGGCCTTCGAGGATCGCGTGCATGATCGTGATCGTCTGCTCAAGCGACAGGCGCTTCTGCTCGTTCAGCAGATCGCGGAGGGTGACGCCCGGCAGGTACTCCATCACAAGATAGGCGATGTCGTCGTCTTGGCCCTGGTCGAAAACGCCGACGACGTGGGGATCGCTGAGCCGGGCGGCGGCGCGCGCTTCCAGGATGAAGCGCGTCTGGAAGCGCTCATCATCGCTGAGATGATGGTGCATCACCTTCAGCGCCACTCGTCGTTCCAGGCGCAGATCGGTGGCAACATACACCGTTGCCATGCCGCCGCGCGCGATGCGCCCCCGAACTTGATAGCGGCCATCGACAAGCCGCCCCACGAGGGGATCGGGCTGTCGTCGAGTGCTCACCCTGGAAAGTGTAGGGAAGCCTGGCTCCGAACCTCCGCACGGCGCGCGTGCTCAGGCGCCGCGTGACACAATCGGGACGTGCCTGAACAGACGACGACCGCATCCATCGAGTGGCTGACCCTTCCCGAGGTCGGCGAGCGCCTGCACGAATCTCCCGGTCGAGTGAAACGACTGCTGGACGAACGTATGCTCATCGCCGTGCGTCACGATGGCGTGTGGCGCGTGCCCGCACTCTTTATTGACGGCGATCGCCCGTTGTCGTCGCTTCGCGGCACGGCGATCCTCCTGGGCGACATCGGCTTTGACGACGACGAGATCGTCGAATGGCTGTTCCGCGTGGAGGAATCGCTCGGCAACGCGCCGATCGAGTCGCTCGTAGCCGGACGCAAGGCCGAGGTTCGTCGGGTTGCTCAGACTCTCGCCTAAGCCCGTTTCGCGTCGCTTCGCTCTAGGCGCTGCGACGCGTTGCTGCTGTCGTGAGGTCGCGCAGCTGCGTCGCCGCTTCCGCGTCGATATCGGCGCTGTCGATGGCAGCATCTGCCTGTGATGCGCTCTCAGTGATCAGCGTCTCGACGCGATCGAGGGCGCCGGTGTCGCGAATCGCCTGCTGGAGGGCAACGATCTCGTCGCGCGTGAGGTCGGATGCTCCCAGGCGCTGATCGAGCTCCGCTCGGTCGCGGGCCGTCATCGCCTCCCGCGCGTATGCGATGAGGAGCGTTCGCTTGCCCTCGCGCAGGTCGTCTCCTGATGGCTTTCCTGTGACGCTTTCGTCGCCGAACACGCCGAGGACGTCGTCCCGGAGCTGGAAGGCGATTCCGAGCGGATGGCCGAATGATTCCAGCGCGGCAATCTGATCGCTCCGCGCGCCCCCGAGCACTGCGCCGAGGAGGAGCGGCTGCTGCACGCTGTATCGGGCTGATTTGAGTGTTGCGATGCGCAGCGCGCGCGTGGCGTGTTCACGATCGGGGATGGTTGGCCACGCGGATTCTTCCGCGATGTCGAGGAACTGTCCGAGGATGACGTCTCGGCGCATGCGCGCGTAGAGGGCGCGAACCCCTGCCGCGGCGTCGGCATCGGAAATTGCCCGTTCCAGGAGGTCATCGCTCCATCCGAGCAGGAGATCTCCGAGCAGAATCGCCCCGGAGCGGCCGAAGGAATCGCTCGCTCCGTGCCACTCACGTGCCCTGTGCACGCTTTCGAAGGCCCGGTGCATGGCAGGGCGACCTCGCCGAGTGTCGGAATTGTCAACAATGTCGTCGTGCACAAGGGCGGCGGCCTGGAACACCTCGAGGGCGGCTCCGAGGGTCGTGACACGCCCGGTGTGATCCTCCTGTGAGTAAACCGCTCGCCACCCGGAAAACGCGAATCGCGCACGCAGCCGTTTGCCTCCGCGAAGGGCTTCTGCCGCGTGGTCGATGAGCGCGGTCGCGACAACATCAGGGTTCTCGGCGCCTGCATAGATGGGATCATCGAGAATCTCTTTGCGGCATTCGCTCACAAACGCTTCGAGTACCTCGGAAACGGCTGTGATGATGTCGTGAGGTGAGCGCACTCGCCTAGCCTAGTTCCCCGTGATCGCGATAGAATGACATCCCACCTAACAGAGGGGGTTCAAGATGCCACTCTCCGAGCAGGAGCAGCGACTTCTCGACGAGATGGAGCGCCAGCTCATGCAGAACGACGCCGATGTCGTTCACGCTGGCGAGCACCGCTCGTACAGCTACCGAAACATGGTTCTCGGAGCGCTACTTGTCTTCCTTGGCCTCGTCGGCGTCCTCGTCGGCATCATGTTGTGGAGCGGGCCAACCGTCGCCGGCGTCATTGTTGGCGTCGCCGGTTTTGTCACTATGCTCGGCGGCGTGATCTTGGCGGTTACCCCCGCTAAGGAACAACCGGGCGAAGAACCTGTTGCGCGCGCGTCGCGCGGTCCGGGTCCCGGCGTAAGCAATGAGTCCTTTCTGGACCGGATGAATGACCGGTGGGATCGGCGCCAGCAAGAGCGCTGATCCGCGGCTTTCTGACACGAGGCGTCACTCTCTGAGGGTGACGCCTTTGTCGTGTCGACGACACGCCGCCGCGGCTTCGTTATAGCACGTCCCTCCTCCACCTCGCTCCACCCGCGTGAATCCGCATGATTACGCGGGTGTTTTCGTGTGCTATGAGCGGTGTGTCTCGTCTTTCCTCTGGTATGTGGAGGAAAGTGGAGTAAAGTGGTGCCCACCTCACGGGAGGCCGATCACGGAGGGGGTGACAGGCCAATGCTGCTGGGTACGCACACACCGAAACTCGACGACAAGGGCCGCGTCATCCTGCCCGCGAAGTTCCGCGAGGAGCTTGCCGGAGGCGTGGTCGTGACCCGCGGTCAGGAGCGGTGCCTTTACGTGTTCTCAACAGCAGAGTTCGAGCAGGTACACGAGCGCATCCGCCAGGCCCCGCTCAGCAACAAACAAGCTCGCGACTTTCTTCGCGTGTTCCTCTCCGGCGCCAGCGCGGAGACACCTGACGGACAAAACCGCGTCACCATTCCTCCGCACCTGCGCCAGTACGCGGGGCTCTCAAAGGAGCTCGTCGTCACCGGCGTCGGCGCACACGCTGAGATATGGGACGCCGAAGCATGGAACACCTACCTCGCCAGCACAGAAGACTCCTTCTCCGAAATGCAGGAGGAGGTGATCCCTGGACTCTTCTGACCCGGAGGTCGTGACTCCCAGCCGCGGCCCTGTCTCCCCTTCCCCGGTGACAGGTTGCGCGGATGGGGATCAGGACTTCCGGACCCGAAGACACCGAGGACGATGATGAATCCGCGTGATATCCACATTCCTGTGATGCTCGAGCGTTGCCTCGAGCTGCTCGGCCCTGCGCTGCAGGCCCCTGGCTCCGTGTACGTCGACGGAACTCTCGGCATGGGCGGGCACGCCGAAGCGATCCTCTCGCGATACGACAACGCGCAGCTTGTGGGGATGGATCGCGATCCTCAGGCCCTCGCGATCGCGAGGGAGAGGCTCGCGGCGTTCGCGGGCCGTACCACGCTCGTCCACACGGTGTACGACGGCATTGCGGGCGCACTGGCACAGGCCGGTGTGCCGCGCTCCCACGCTGTTCTCTACGACCTCGGAGTTTCGTCGCTTCAGCTCGACGAGGCGGACCGCGGATTCGCGTACGCCAAGGACGCACCGCTCGACATGCGGATGAATCAGTCTGACGGCATCACGGCGGCGGATGTGATCGCGAGCTATGGAGAGGGTGATCTTCGCCGCATCTTCGAGCGATACGGGGAAGAGAAGCTTTCTGGTCGATACGCCCGCGCGATCATCGCCGCTCGGCAGACGGCGCCACTGACGCGCACGGGGGAGCTGGTCGACGTGCTCCAGGACGCAACACCCGCCGCCCTGAAGAATCAGGGCCACCCGGCCAAGCGCGTGTTCCAGGCACTCCGTATCGAGGTGAACGGCGAACTCGCTGCTCTCGAAAGCGCGATTCCTGCGGCTCTGAACACCCTCGCCGTCGGGGGACGGCTGGTCATCCTGAGCTATCAGTCGCTCGAAGACCGCTTTATCAAGCGACTGTTCGCGGAGGCGACTCGCTCAACGGCGCCAGCAGGTCTTCCCGTGGAGATGCCGGAACACCGTCCGCGTTTCCGCCTGTTGGTCAAAGGCGCAGAACTCGCATCGGCAGACGAAGCAGAACGCAATCCCCGTGCGAAGCCGGTTCGGCTGCGTGCCATCGAGAGGGTGAGGGAACGCGAATGAGTATCGCCGACATCGACCTTTTTCCGTTCGACGATCCACAGCCGCGCGAGCCCGGTCGTGTCCGTCGGCTCGCCGCGGTCGAAGCTCCGCAGAAGCAGCGCAAGCCTCGCCTGGGATACGCGCTGATCGCCGTCGCCGGAGCGGCGCTGATCGCCGTGGCTCAGCTGGGTTTGTCCATCATGACGGCGCAGGGCAGCTACGAGCTGGCCACCCTGGAATCCGAACAGCGTCAGCTGACGCTCGATCAGCAGCAGCTGAGTGACGATATCGCCGGCTTGGGGTCGCCACAGTACCTCGCCGCCAACGCCTCCGCGCTCGGTATGGTGATCGATTCTTCGCCCAGCTATTTGCGTCTCAGCGATGCCCAGGTACTGGGCGCCGGCACTCCGTCAGGAGACCGGTCGACGGTCAACGTGCACGCAGGCAACGCCGCAGGAAACGCGCTCATCGACAGCCGCCCGCTTGCCACTGACCAGCAGCAGACGTTCGGCAATGTTGCCGAGCCCGCACCGCTCCCCGTTGACCTTCCCGAGGCCCCGCCCGTTGTTGACGGCCTCCCCACACCGTCCACGCACTGAGCAACCCGAGCCGAGGAGTCGTCGATCGTGGTCAGCGCCCGCACCAGCACGAATCGTCGCGTGATGTTCGCGGCGATCTTCGTTGTTGTCGTCCTCATCGCCTTCGTCATCCGTCTCTTCGACATCCAGGTCGTGCGCGCGCAGGATCACATCGACGACTCGCTCCGTATCGGCGGTTTCGTCGGTTCCGACACACTGTTCGGGGTCAGAGGGTCGATCGTCGACGATCAAGGCAACGCCCTCGCCCAGAGCACGATTCGCTATCGGGTGGCGGTGGATCCCGTTCTCGCAGGAGACATTAATCGACTCGACGAATCGGGTAACGCCTATGTGGAGTCGTGGGGACACCTGGCCGGCAGAATCGGTGACATCCTCGACATGCCAGGGCCGGACATCGAACGTGCCGTTGCGGAGTCGCTCGACGAGAACCCCGCAAACCGCTGGTTGCCGCTGAAGGCCGATGTTTCCACGCAGCAGTACCGTGACCTTGTCGCCCTGGGCGCCCCGATGCTCTCGATGTCGGCCGAAAAATCGAGAAGCTACCTCAACGGCGCCGTCGGGGGGAATCTCGTCGGCTTCATGAGCAGCGATGACACCCCGCTTGCCGGCTATGAGCTTCTCGAGAACCAGTGTCTGCAGGAGACCGACGGCAAGGTCGAGTATCAGAAATCCGGCGATCACGATCTCGACGTGATGATTCCCGGGACCATGCGCGAGACGCCTCCCGTTGATGGCGGCACGCTTCACCTGACGATCGACTCCGATCTGAGCTGGTATCTGCTGCAGATGCTCAAGGAAGAGGTGGAAACACAGCGTGCCCAGTCGGGAACGATTACGGTGCTTGAGGTCGCGACGGGTGATCTGAAGGCGGCGGTAGAGTATCCGACGCTCGACCCGAACGATCCGACCGCGGCGGATCCCGCTGATCGTGGCTCTCGAATCTTCTCGACCACGTTCGAACCGGGGTCGACGTTCAAGGCGGTCACAACGGCTACCCTGCTCGACCAGGGCAAGGCCACGCCGCTGACACAGGTCACGGCCTCGAGCCATGAGACGTTCCCGAACGGCGCCGCCGTTGGCGACGCGTTCTCGCACCCCGCCTACAACTACACGCTCACGGGAGCAATGATCGACTCGTCGAACGTTGCGATGTCGAAGATCGGCGATCTCGTCGACCCGCAGACGCGGCACGACTACCTGGAAGCCTTCGGCGTCGGAACCCTGAGCTCGATCGAGTTCATTGGCGAAGAACCCGGCATCCTGCACCCTGCCGAGAACTGGGACAACCAAACGCACTACACGACCACCTTCGGCCAGACGTTCACGACGACGATTCCTCAGGTGCTCAGCGCGTATCAAACACTCGCGAACGGCGGAGTGAAGCAGCCTGTTCACATCGTTGACGGGTGCGAACTGCCAGACGGAACGATCGAAAAGGCCGATCTGCCGGATGGCGAGCGGGTCGTGAGCGAAGAGGCCGCTCAGCAGACCGTCGAGATTCTCGAGAACGTCTCGGCGCAGGGAACCCTCGCCGATCAGACGGCGGTTCCCGGATACCGCATCGCGGCCAAGACGGGAACGGCGCAAAAGAGCGATGGCCAGGGCGGGTATAAGCGCGGTGTGTTCTTCACTAGCCTCATCGGCATGGCGCCGGCGGAAGATCCGCAGTACATCGTCATGGTGACGCTGGACGAGCCGCGTAGGGTAACGTCGTCTGCGGCCACGGCTCCGGCGTTCCAGAAGGCAATGACCCAGGTGCTCAAGACCTACCGCGTCCCGCCCTCCGAGGAGCCGTTCGAGCCGCTTCCCAAGTTCACGGACTGACGCGTGTCCCACGCGAAGGATTCATCCCGCACATGATCGCTCTCACACTTGCAGAGATTGCCGCCATCACCGGCGGCGAGCTGCACCTCGCCGCCGGTGATACCCAGGAGACAGTGGTCTCCGGCGATGTCGATACTGACTCCCGCAACATCGGCCCCGGAGGCATCTTCGTTGCCAAACCGGGCGACGTGACCGACGGTCACCTCTTCATTCCCGCGGCCATCGCGGGCGGTGCCGCTCTTGCGATCGTCGAGCGCCGGGCGGACGATCCCGTTACGCAGATCGTTGTTCCCGACGTCGTCCTGGCGATTGCGGATCTCGCGCGCGACGTTGTCGCGCGCGTGCGGACAGGCGGACGCCTGCGGGTCATCGGCATCACCGGCTCCAACGGCAAAACAACGACCAAGAACATGCTGCGGGAGATTCTGCGGGAAGAGGGCGAGACCGTCGCGCCCGTCGCCTCGTACAACAACGCCGTCGGCGCGCCGCTGACCATGCTGAAGGTGACGGAGTCGACCGAGTTCCTGATCTGCGAACTCGGCGCCGATGCACCGGGCCAGATTGCCCGCCTGGCGGGCCTCGTCGACCCCGATGTAGGGGTTGTGCTCATGGTGGGGCTCTCGCACGCCGGTGGCTTCGGAGGTATCGAACACACCAAGCTCGCCAAACAGGAGCTGGTCGAGGCCATTCCTCCCGGCGGGACGGCCGTTCTCAACGCCGACGACCACCGCGTGGCAGATATGGCGAACGCCGCTGCTCAGCGGTCCGTTAACGTGCGGTGGTTCGGCGAAACCGGCTCCGCGCATGTACGCGCCACGGACATTGATGTTTCGGCATCCGGAACCGTCTCACACCTCGTCGTCGACGGAGAAGAACACACCCTTCGCCTGCGCGTGA